>NZ_JASCIR010000001.1 GCF_029968095.1 Streptomyces solicavernae
GAAGCTCCGCCCGGACCATCTGCACTGCAGGTCAGAACGCTCCCGCGCACCCCAGAACCCTCGGACGAAGACTTGGAGGGCGTGTTGGGGGGCAACCCCTCATGAGTTCGAATCTCGTATCCTCCGCCAGTGCCTTACCGGGCACGATGTCGAAGGGCCCCACCGTTCGTGGTGGGGCCCTTCCACGTGTGTGGTCTCACTTGCGCGGGGCGGACAGCCGTGCACGTCCACGGACAGACTTCGGCCAGCTGCCTCCGTCGAGGCTGGCCTAGACGCGGCTGTCCAGGCGAGCCTGGACACGCTGGACCAATCGCCGCTGATTCCAGGTGCGGCCCGGCAGCTGACGGCAGACGCGCTTGCCGATCAGTGGCCTTTTGGACCGCAGGTACGGCACGCGGTTGCCACAGCCGCACCTGGAGCTGACTGGTCGGCGAGGTTATCCGCCGGGTATCCGGCCGCACGCCAGCCACATCTTCGCCGATGAGGTCGCCGCTCCCCGCGGTCTGGCCCTCTTCATCGGGCTGCCAACGAGCAAACGCAAGCGGGTCATCAAGATGGCCTACCAGCAGCCCGAGATCGGCTTCACCACTGTGCCCGAAGAGGCAGTCCACTAGGAACTTCGCGCGTAGGTCGCCGCTTGGCGCGACCGCGAACTCCTTTGGCAACAGGGTCTTACACGTGACCGACCCGGTTGACATCGGCCTCAACTTCCCTGCGCAGGCTGCGGAACTCCTCGCCTCCATCGGTACCACCCGTGGTTGCCACGCATGTACGCCGCTCTGGTCGGGAGGTGGACGGCATACGACTGCCCGAGCCAAGCAACCCTCGCATCGGCAAGAAGGTAACGCTCGCTCCGGTTCACTGACGCGCAGCATGTGCGAACGTTCGCTGCCGTGGTCGGCTCAGTGCACGGATGAGGTGCTGTAGTGTTGCGCTCAACGGCGCGGGGTGGAGCAGCTCGGTAGCTCGCTGGGCTCATAACCCAGAGGTCGCAGGTTCAAATCCTGTCCCCGCTACTAAAATTGAGTCGCCCGACAATTTTGTCGGGCGACTCAATTTTCTTCTAGGCTGATTCTTCTTCCTCTTGCGTTTCGATATCACCCTCAGAGTCCGACACGAAGAAGTGGTGATCACCGGAATCAGCTAGATACTGCCCTAGGTTTGTCCGGGCCTTCGCCACTGTCTGATAGTAGCTACGGAACTGCTGCGACACCGAAGCCGCCGTCTCTGGATCGTTGGGCACCGGGATTTCGATCTCTCGGAAGCGATCCCCGACGTCCTCACGGTTAGTCTGCATGAAGATGACGCGCTTCCACTGCTCGCGCACAATCTTCAACGTCATTGCCCAGAGCAGATAGAAGGAGTCAAAATCTGCTCGTGCACCTGGGCGAATCACGATGATCTCCTTGGTCAGGAGCAACTGCTCCTGACCAGGCATCAAGACACAGAAGTCACCGATGTTCTTGCTGGTGCGCTCCGGACAAAGAATGTCGAAAGCTTGGAGCTGGGAGCTGGGTCCCTTCCAGAACGCTTCGGCGATCGACCGTGGCACTCGGTTCGTGGGGTTGATGTTCACGAATCCAGCCCGCAGATCGGAAACTTTGATATAGGGCACATTTCCGATTCGCTGGCCAGACGAGGGGGACCCATGGCCGCCACGAATGCTGATGACTCCACTCTCTGCCAGTTCGGCAAGAGTCGCACTACGGAACCCCTGGAAGCGTTCCGTTTGCATCTCAGAGATGAAATGCTCGTGATAACGACGGTCATAATAAACTGGAACGCGAGTTCGCGGCAGTACTTTTGAAGCCGGAATGTCACGCATGGTACTGGTTCGCTCTCCGCGCTGGAGAGCGAGTGCGTCACTGAGGAGGATGTCGTTGATGGCGGTCACCGACTGACCTGTATCAGGGTCGGTCGTCATGACGCGCGCCCCAGTCCTGGGGTTGAGGAGCGGCAAGAGCCGCCCGCCCTTAGTGAGCCCGCATGTCGGTGCTGTTGAGACTGTGACCGTTTCCTCGGAGAACCAGGACGGCGCGTTGATCGCGGGCATCAGACTTCCACTCCCTCTGTCAGTTCCTCCTGCACCATTCCTTCCGGGCCATTGCCAATCTTCTCGAACACATAGAAGTTGGTCTTGGCCCGACAGAACTCTTCGAAGGCTTCCATCGCGATGTTGAACATGCCGCGGAGCTCGAACCTTCCCTCCATCCAGGAGGGCAGCCATCGGTACTTGTAGGAGAAGAAATAGGTCTCCGGCAGGACGATTCCAACTCGGCCACCCACCTGCAGGAGGCGATGAGCCAGCTCCAAATACATCAGACCGATTTCCAGGTCGACATACTCCTTGCGGCCGCTCGCCGCCGCCCGGGAAATCGTGTATCCGGCAGCTCGGGCATCTGATGCCCTTACCTTCAGGTCCTCACCAAAGGGCGGATTGGTTAGGACAACAGTGAATGACTCCGCTACGAGATCATCGCCATTTCCCCCCAGCTCTTCTTTCAAGCGAGGGAACTTGGCCGGCCACGTGTGCTGGCGAACTGCGTCGCCCAAGAGAACGTGCGTGGAGCCGTCGCGCATGGCGATCATCATGGCCCGTGCCAACTTGACGCTGAGCTGGTCCAGATCCACGCCATACAGGTTATCGTTGGCGAACTTGACCAATCGCCACGTTTCGTCGTCGCCGGGGAACTCTCGCTCTTGAACCTGCCGCAGAGCTTCGACGATAAATCCGCCGGTGCCGCATGCCGGATCGATCACCTTATCGCGAGAGGTAATCTCCATGATGGAGACACATGGGCGAATTACACGCTGCGGCGTGAGGAACTGGCCCTCTCCTGACTTTAGCGCGTTAGTCCGGAAGATTTGGAAAGCCTTTGACAGCAGGTCGACCTGATCACCCAGGATTCGCCACGGAGACAGTATGTCAACCACGGCAAAGATGGTTTCCTCCCTGAGGAGGATCTCATCGCGATCGTCCGGGTTGAAGACTCGGTTCTTCTGCCGTGCGAAATAGCTCTTGAACTGCTGCCGAATCTGATCCGCTGTCACATGGATCATCGACGCCTTGTCGCCATAGATCCTGAAAGGCACCGGCTGGTGCTGATTCGCCGAGCTCGACGACCAGGCGTCGGACTCAACCTTAACCAGGACAACGTGCAGCAGCTCCCGCAGCTGATCCTCACGGCGGGTCGAGCGCGAGTCACCTACAACCACAGTGGCCACGAGGCGGCGCAAGGCAGCCGACAGCTGGGCCTCGGTGGGGACCACCAAGTCCTTCCACGTGGGCGGCGTGGCCGGCGGAGCGGTCAGGTCATCGCCCGGGTGCGGGAGATGCGCGTTCTTGACCTCAAGCCAGTCATTGGTGTGCGACTTATAGACCGCCAGGCTCTCATTGCCGTTGGTCCAGTACCCCATGCGGACAACTGGCTCCGATGCCAGATAGCGCATGAGCTGTTCCTTGCCCTCGGAGATCGAGGGTGCCTTGAACTCGAACAGCACCTGAAGTGCGTGCGATTCGCCGGAGTCGTCTGCGAAGGCAGCCAGGTCGGCTCGACCGCAGGCTTCAAACGACTGCCCGCGTTCGCGCTTCGTCAGCTCATGCGGGGTGGCCGGCACGCGCCACTCCTTCTTCAGCTGGGTGTCCTTCCAACCCAACTTCTTGAGGTCGGCCTGCACCCGTTGGCGCACGACCTCCTCTGGGGCGCTGCTCTTGGCGCTCAAGATAGAGATGTCCTTTCTGTACCGCAATGCCCGGCATCAAGGGCGAGTACCGCAACCCTAGCGCAAAACGAGTAGCTCTTTTTCTCGCGTGGGTGGTCGTGGAGGTCCCTGCGCTCGACGGCCCAAAGTCCGGGAGGCGGAGGCCAGCCGGTGCCTCTCACCACAGGAACCGGCGCCCGCGGCACTACCATCCGAGCACGCACCAGCGACCGCAGAGCCGCGACGATGCATCGTCTGGGCCTCGCACACGGAGCGGGACCTGGCAACCGCGGCGTCCCCATCGCATCGCATAAGTCCTCCGTCGGTACACGCTGATTCCGGTGGGTTAGCCGTGCGACTCCACCGTCGCCTGCATCGAAGCGAGCTACCTCGTCGACTGACGAATACGCAGAGGCCCGGCATCCTGTAGCGGTTGCCGGGCCTCGTCGCGCTGTTCGGGCCCTGGTCCATCGGAGGACCACACCCCTGGCAGGGGTCGAGGTCTCCGTGTCTTCCCGGGGCCCGCGCCCGACCTCAGAGTGCGTACTAGGTGCGGGCCTCGGCTGCGCCTTGCGGTACACGAGCACCGGTTCCTGCCAGGACCGGAGGCAACGCTGCACGCAGCGCTGGGGGCCAGGATCTGCCATGACCAGCCAACACGCCTGCCTAGCTTCGCGAGTCCGACCGTTCAGAAGGAGTGGCGCATGCCCAAAAGACACAAGCTGAAGAAGCTCATGCGTCAGCGCAAGGCCGAAACAGGAGAGAAGTTCACGCGGGCCCTTGACGCTGTCCCGGTGGAAGAGGCAGGGCTCAAGGGTTCCGGATCCGGACAGCCACTGCCACTGCCACTGCCACCAGGACACGTCGTCGCCCCCACCCGCCTCACCTCTTGAGAAGAAGCACTGGGCCAGTAGATCTGTAGGCGCGACCCTGCGCAGCGGGCGATCGTCGCCCGTGGCTTCGAACGCCCGGCTGCAGAACCAATTGCAAGAATGGCGGCGGACCAAAACGCCCGTTCATAATTTCCACATTCAACAAATCCCGGGTAAATGAGCCCTCCGTGGAGTTACCTCACCTTCCTTCGATTAGGTGAAGGAATCCTTGACGAATCGGTACTGCAACTCTCGGCTGGGCAAGCGGCCCTAGCTTGTCCGCATGATCACGGACACGCTCCCCGAGTTCGTCAAGCGAGGCAGTCCTGAGCGCGATTCCGAGCTGATTCTCAGCCTCGTGGCTTCCGGCCTCGTCGGGATGGTCCATTGGCGTGGTGACGTCGATCGGCGCCGTCCGTACGACGGGCGACTCCAGTTGGGACTGGATCGTCTGGCCGTGGCGTGTTCCCGAGAAGGGCTGAAGCCGCCGACCGGCGTTGCCGACCTGGTGTGGGACTGGAGCGCCGAAAGGTCAGTACGGCAGTGGCCGTTGCGCTTGGACGAGGACGCCGAGGTCGGTGACGAACGGCTCCTGGTGGGGGGCGAGCCCAGCGAGTTCTGCCGTGAGTGGGTCTGCGCTGCATCCGATGTGATGGCCGAGATCCATGAGAGCGCACTTGTCGAGCACGTGAAGGACGTCGCTCGGGCCCTGGGGAGACCGGAGTTGTACGCGCAGTGGCGGCTGATCCTCACGGAGCACTCAGTGCTATCAGCGACGGAACTCCTTCAGTGGAAGAACGCCCACCTGGACGTAGCCCCCTGGCCCCTGTGGCTGGACGACTCGTACGAGCCGATCCCCGTAGAGGCAACAGTGGACGGGCAGAACGCCATCTGCCGCGGCTGTCACCAATCGATGACGCCGAATGTCACCACGCGGCGGTGGAGTTGCCCGAGCTGGCGGTGCGACGTACGCCAGGACTTGCGCGACCCGGTCTTCAAGCCTTCGGACGGGATGTTCAGGCTGCGTTCGGACCTGGTGCGCTTCGTGGCCCTACCGGGACAGCCCGAGCTCGGGCTGGCGAGGGCATTGGCCCGCAGGGGCGCCCGCGTCGTGCTCTATCCGGGGCTCGATGCATTGGATCTGTTGGCCACATGGCCTGACGGCTACGCGATCGGCGTGGACCTCAAGGACTGGCGCTTCTCCTCGCTCCTCGCCAAGAAGATCAAGCAGTTCCCGAGGTGGCCCAAGGGGCACCCATATGCGTACAGCGACGGCTTCGTAGCCATCCCCAACGATCGCACGCGCGGTCACCCGGAGTACCTGAAGACCCTTCGCAAAAGGAGCACGGCGCTCAGGGCACAACCGCATGTCCACGCCATCACAGATGCGCAACTGATCAGCCAGTGTCCAAACGTTGCACCCCCAGGTGAGGTGACCTGTGGCCCGTAGTCGCGTCGATTGGCGGCGCTCACTGATCAAGCAGCTGAAGAAGCCGGCACGTCAGGCCGGGATCAGCTTGGAGTCGCTGCGCCGAGCCATCGCGGTGGAGTTCGGGCTTTACGCCTTGTCGATGTGGGCTCCCGAGACCGCCGCACGGGATGGTTGGGCGCTGCTCAAGGGGTACGACTTCCGTCCTCACAGTGCTCTGGGATTCCGGACCAACAGTTCGGTCCGCTGGCTCATCGGCGAGCTCAAGAAGGACCAGGACTGGCATGAGGCCCTGGAACAGTACGAGGCGTTCCCCGAGCACTTGCGCCTGTACACGATCAAGGATTCAGCGCGGCCTGCAGTGCGCCGTGAACTCACCCACGCGCGAGACCGAGTCGATGCTTACGCCAAGGCCCTCTCCGGGCCACCGAAGCACCAGCTCCAGTCGATCGACCTCGCAGAACCGGATGTCGTCTACCGGTTCACCGTCAACGGGGAGGAACACCGACTGCAGATTCCCCGATGGCTGATCCCTGAAGTCCAACGTGGGCACGGCGAGGGCCGCAAACGCCGCGGGATCACGCTCACCTGGTCTGCGCTGATGAAGACCGCGGCCTCCATGGACAGCTCGGACGCGTCCCAGGGGCGGAGCAACAACTGGCACGGCCGCGTCTGCGACCTTCAACTGCGCCTGCGCAAGTCGGGAAGACTACGGCCAGCGCGGCGGCTGACGATCGAAGACATGGTCCATCTGGTCGGCATGCCTGCGGTCGGCAAGACGACTCTGTTGACCGTGTTCGCGGTGTGGGCCGCAAGGCGGCGCCACACGTTGACGCTGGTACTCGGCGACGTCATCGCGGTACTGAACATGGTCGAGGACCTGAACCGCTACGTCGCGGACTCGGCAGCGCCAATCCTGGGAGCGTCCACCCGGGGCCAGCACCTTCGCCAGTTGCACCGGCCGCCGGACGTTCGAACACGTGGGCTTCAGCTGCTGCAAGACGACCGGTTGCGCTGGGTATCGACGGCTTGCCCGGCACAAGGGCTGCTCGCCGACCTCTCCTCCCCGCTGCCGCTGGGGGCGGCGCCGTGCCACGGGCAACTGGAGCTCGTGGCACAGCCGAAGGAGAAGCCCGACTCGGGTCAGCCCAAGGAGCCGGCCAAGAGCGGCTGCCCGCTGTTCTTCTCCTGTGGTCGGCACGAGGCGGCACGGGCTCTGGTCAAGGCTCCCATCTGGGTCGCGACCGCGCAGAGCCTTCTTCACTGTCGCGTGCCTCCCCAGTTGACGGACAAGTCACAGCGCTACCTCGAACTGGCCTGGGGACGCAGCGATGCTTTCGCCTTCGACGAAGCGGACCGGGTACAGATCCAACTCGACCAGATCTTCAGCCCTTCGCAGACCCTTGCCGGACCGAGCAAGGACGCATGGCTGGACGAGGTCCGACCGCTGTTCGAACAACACAACCGGTCCACGCACGGCAAGCACCTGACGACGAGTGCCACGGTTCGTGGGTGGTCGATCGACATCAACTCCGCTGGGATGCTGGTGGCTCGGCTACGCAACCTCCTGGCCGAATACCGCCACGTACGGGAATGGCTACGCGAGGGCTACTTCAACGAGTGGCAGCTCGCCATCCGCCTGGCCGGCGAGATCGCGAGGCGTCCACACAGCAACAACGGCGAGGCTGCGTCGCAGGACGAAGCATCTCGTTGGAGGCGGGACGAGGACGTCTATAGCCGCTGGCGCGAAGTGTTCCGAGAGTGGCTGCAAGACCCCGCTGGCCGATACAAGGGCGACAAGACGCAGGTGGCCTTCCTGCGAGACGTCGCAGCTCGCGGATACGACGATCCCACCAGGATCAACCGAGATCTCATGCACTGGCTGGACGACGAGCCGGACGTCATCGCCCAAGACACCGAAGTCCGTCGACGCATGGCCGTTCGGCTTCAAGTCACCATCACCGTCGCCCTGCTGGCGCAGAACCTTGCGCGTCTGACCAGGTATTGCTGGGAAGTCGAAAGCGAGATCGGCGCGGAGTCCATGTCCTCCAGCCTCGTTCACCGACCCCCGACCGAATACCTGCCGCTCGTACCCGAGAGCCCCATGGGCAATCTCCTGGGCTTTCAGTACCGCGAGGACGACAACGGGCCGGCCGACCGCCTTGGTGCCCTGAGCTTCTTCCGGTGCTCTGGGATCGGAAGGTGGCTTCTCCTCAATCTCCCGCACCTGTACGCAGGTTCGGAGCCGAAGCAACAGCCTGGCCCCGGTGTCCTGTTGCTGTCGGCCACGAGCTGGGCGGGAAACTCGCCACGCTATGACGTGCAGGTTCCCGTGACAGGAATCCTCTCGTCACGAGCTGCCGACAAGGTTCCGATCGACCAGCGCATCGTCTGCGAGTACCTGCCGTCCAGGGTCGTGGGACCCGATGGCAAGACTCACGACCGCATCGTCTCCGGCCTGTACGGCGACCGAAGGTCCGAAGCGTTGTCTGACGTGCTCGCTGACCTCTGCACTGCCCAGCCGGGCCTGCGCGGGGCACGGCCCAGCACCTTGGAGCGCATTCGGGGCGACCTCGAACCGGGCCGTAGACGTCTGTTGCTGCTGGTGGGCAACTACCAGGAGGCGAAGCTGGCACATCGCAAGCTCGTCGAGCTGCGTCCCGAGTGGGCCGATCAGATCCTTCATATGGTGCCCGACGACGAACGCGGCACTCATCACTGGGCATCGGGTTCGCTAGCCCGCAGCCGCGTCTCGACCTTGGCTCAACACGAGGACGTCTGGATCCTGATCACCCCGATGCTGGCCATCGAACGCGGGCACAACATCCTCAACGACGACCACGTGGCCGCGCTCGGTGCCGCCCTGTACCTCGTGCGACCGCACCTACACCCCGAAGACCTCAGCTACCACATCGAAAACATGAACCGCTGGGCCGTCGAGCAGATCCTCGCCGGCCTCCCGACGGCGGGACTGCCCGACGCGTCTCTCGGTGAACGAGCCGGAATGTTCTCCCGAATCGCCCACCGCCGCTGGACGGACCTGCTCGAAGATCCGCTGCGGTACGCGTACACCGAAACCGACTCAGCCGAACGCCGGGCCATGGACTGGACGAACATCGCTCCGCTGAACCAGATCGTCGGCCGGCTGCTGCGCGGAGCAGCAACCGCACGCATCTACTTCTGCGACGGCGCCTTCGCTCCCACCAATGACGACAGCACGCTCCTCGGTATGTACCGGGCGATGGATGAAGCCATGTCCGGCCGGCAATCCGACATCGCGATCCCCCTCTACGAACCCCTCAAGTACGGCCTGCACACCCTCTTGGAGAAGTTCCGTGGCGACGTATGACCGCCTTCAGCGCCTGTCCCTCGCCATGAGGGCCACCGGCACAACACCTCTATGTACCTACAGGGCGTACGAATTCCCGCGAACGTGGGCCCAAGCGCTCAAGCAAGTCTTCCGCCGCAAGAATCAAGACGGCGAAGACACGGATGAGCCCTACGGCCTGCCGCTCTGGGCGGTGAGCACCGCCATCGCGGCGCTCCTGCCGCAGTTGCTCGTCACCAACAGCTCGGGCCGCGCCGATACCGTGTGGCTGGCCTGGAACACACAGGAGGGGACGCCTGAACCCGACGAGGAAGTCCTCCTCGAACTTGTTCGCTCCGGTTTGATCGTCGCGGCCCAGTCCAGGAACGACAAGGCGCGTCGACGTAATCGCCCTGATCCCGTTGACATGCAGCGGCTCGCCTCCATCCTCAAGTGCTTCAGGACGGACCACCTGCGCAGCGAAATCCGCCAGTTGCACATCACGGCAGGCGAGCCGCTCTGCCCGGAGGGATACCGACTCCTTCCCCACGTCATCGCCAACCACCTGGTCTCCACAGGCTGGGAGCTACAGCACGCCGGCAAAAAGTGGGTGTGGAACGAAAAGGCACAGGAGAAGGAAGAAGTGCCAGGCAAGGACATCACCGTCTACGGCATCTCCCGCTGGCGTCGTTGCGCCAGTGACGAAGGAGCCGAACTCCTCTCCTGGCCGCCGCACCAGTACGTGAGCAGCAACGGAACGGTCTATCCGTGGTCGTACACCATGCGTCTCACCGCGCAGAACCACGGGCACGACAGCGCTCCTCTGATCCACGTCACGCTCGGCACACGTCGCTGGGCCCGGGGGAACGTCTGGGACGGAAAGCGCGGCATCACCGCCTACCTCTTTGCTGCATCGCCCTGGTGTGACGACACCTGCCCGTTCGGAAAGGCCCGGATGAAGTGGCGCCCGGGGCCGAAGGGAAAGAAGGGAGGGAAGATGGTCTGGGACGACGTGCTCGCCGAAACCCTTGCCCGGGTCACCTCCCACGATGCGCTACCGTCCGCTCCCGCCCTCGCAGCCGACCCCCGTGCCTTCCTGGAGCCCGATAAGGGCACGCCACAGGCAGGCGTTCCCTTCCGGGACGGCCTGGGTGAGTACGCCAACCACTCCGTCGGCAAGGGCATCTCAGCGCGCGACCGCTGGCAGATCTTTCACCAACTCCAGGAAGCTGTGAAGGACTTCGCCGAACCGGAGCAACCGCTCGAACGCCTCTACGTTCCGGTACGCCCCCGTCCCTCTGCCTCGGACCTGCTGAAGGTCGACCAGGCCGCCCTCGCCCGAGCAACGGCACGGCGTATCGCAGTGGACGTGGCCTGGGACACCACGGTCATCCGCGATGAACTCGTCGGCGCCCTCCACGAAATGCTCGGTCTTTGCCTGCCCACCGCCATCGAGGACGACTCCCCTCCCCGATTGAGGGAGACCGTTCTCCGAGGGGAGGACATTGAGATCGTGCTGCGCAGTTACCCAGTGGGTGATCTGGCCGCCCCCCTACCCGTCAACAGCTCGATCAACAACCGCAAGGACCGTCTCGCTGACGCGTCTGAGTCGCGGCGCACCAAGGTGATCCAGAAGCTGCGGGCGCCGGAGCTCTGGGACGTGCCGCGCTTCGCGCTTGTCGAAATGGCCAACGCCGGCGCGTTCGCCAGTGCCGAGCACGACCCGAAGCAGACAGTGAAAGGAGCCGCTGGCTCCGTCGGTGTTCTCGTCCAGAACATCACCCCGCCGAAGGAGACCGGGGAGGGCTCTGGGGAGGAAAGTACAACGACGCGTCGCGAGCGCGCTCGTAAGTCCGCCATGGACCTTTTGACTCGACAGAGCGGAATGCTGTCTCGTCCCGACCACCTCGGGACGAAGGACAACCCGCTGAACGAAGTGACAACCGTGGGCCTGTGGGTCGTGCGCCGCAACGGCGACCAGAGAGCAACGCTGCCGCTCGCCGTCGCGCAGCTGCCCGACGAACCCTTCGTCCGGCTGCGGATGCCGCACACGAACACCTGGCTGCCCTACCGCGAAGGGCTGCTCACGCTCACCGACTACGAGACGGAGCGCCGCTTCGATCACTCGCACGCCCAGCAGTTCTTCGGGGAGGTCGTCGAGGAGGTGTGCGACGGCAGCGACGTAGTACTGCTGACATTGGCCCAGAACATCCGCTCCTGCTGCCCAGGGCTCAGCAACGCACACCTCACGCCCGATGTCCTTGCCTTCGATCCCGAGACCCCCATCCAGCCAGACGCTCGCAAGGGGCTGCGGCACGTCCGCCTCCGGACCAATCTGCGTGATGAAACCAGCCAGCACTTCGCCTTCAAGGAAGGGACCGATGCCGGCGATGTCGGCGTCGGCTCCAGCCTCTGGCAGGACCCGCTGCGCCCGTGCCACTTCTTCAGTACGGCCAGGAAGCCCGCCACCGCCGGCAGCGGATCGCCTCAAGGCTCTCGCATCGAGAAGCACTGGGGCAGCATGGGCAAGGACGAGCAGGGACGAAAGAAGTACGGCATGAGGCACGACGTCCTCCAGGACGTCTGGAACCCCCAACTACTGGAGATCCTCGTCAACTGCCACGACGAAAGCGACGACCCACGCTCATGGGCCGCGATCCCACACCAACAGCGTTACGCAGCAGCGCACTTCGCTGATCCTCTGGCCCTGCCCGCCGTGCTTCACCTCGCCCAAGGTGTGGGCGAACAGATCCTCCCGCCGTACCTGCTCGCTCCGATCGACCAGACCGACGGCTAGTCGTGGCTGGCGCCGATGGACTGCCGGAGGCCCCTACGGGAAAGGGAGCCTCCGGCCCGGGACTTCAGCGGTGGCAAGAGCTCAACGAGCGTCAACGCCACTACCTGAGCGTCTTCTACGACCTTGACCAAGAAGCCCAGCGAGAGCAACGTCGGCGCTGGCGACTAGGTCTCAAACGGGATCCCGCAGAAATCTGGCGCTGGATCCCATACGACACCCGACACCCCCGCGCCGCGCCAACTCCTGCCCAGGAAAGACTGGACGCGACGGGGCTGAGGGACTCCGGCACGGGGGCGACTCTCGGAGCGCTCGCTCGGCGCGGACTCGTCGAGACCCGTCAGCAACCCATCGAGACTCCGTCCGGAGCCGCGGTCCAGATCCAACTGAGGCTCACCCCACTGGGGCGGGCAAGCGCCCGCAGCGTCGCACCTACCCCAACACCCGAGCCTCAACGAACCCTGCCCGATTGGCTCTATGACGCCCTGCTCGAGGTCGACCGAGCAGGGAGTCACGGGCTGCCCAAGTACGAACTCGGACGCTCCGCAGTGCGTCGGCTCGGCCCGCGCGGCGACCGATTCATCGAGGAGGCACACCCCTGGTCCTATCGACTCACCGCGGCAGGACGAGCTGAACTGGAGCGGCGGCACAACGGGGCTTGAACGCGGGAGCTACTGACGAGATTGCACCCGCTGACGACGGCCCAAGAAAGGTGAGACCAGACAATACGGCCTCGGTCATTCGGCATCGACGACTCCCAGATCACTCCTCATCCGGTGCCGTACCTGCCGCAACAGATCCCACGACGCATCAGCGCTCGCCTGGACTGCGTCGAGGGAGTCGCCAGGACGCGGAGTTCCGTTGTCGAGCCGCTTGATCATGCCGTACGTGGCGTTGAGCGATTTGTTGACCCTGCCTGCCAGGTCGAGCACGGGGTCCGGCACGATCAGCTGCGCCTCGGCGTAACAATCCCGATGCACCGATCGCGCCTCGTCGAGTTGTGCACGGGCATCTTGTCGGTCTTCGCCCCGCAAAAGGACGTGGAGGTGATCAGTGAGCGCCGTCTGGTACTGCCGCGCTGCCTTGTTGAGCATCACGTATGCCGCGCGCCGCTGCTCCTTCACCGTCTCGTGCCGTTGGGCAGCCAAATCCTCCAGACGTTGCCGTTCAGCCTGCTCCAGTTCATAACGCCTGGAGCGATCCGAGGCCCGCTGGGTCAGCAGCGCCGACAGCAAGGTGCCGAGAACACCGACCACAGCGACCCCCAGAGCCACGTAACTACCTGTACTCATGACTTCTGTGCCCGCCCCTCTGATGCCACCACACCCGCAGCATCACACAGAATGAAAACGTGACCGATGCTGGCAATGGCCCCACACCACCTGATGATTTTGCGGACAGCGTGTGCCGCCGATGCGTGAGCGACGACGCCTTGGAGGCGCTGCTCGACGAGGCCGCCGAGGCAGGCCGCGTCTGCTCCTTCTGCGCAGGCGACCAAGCCGCCGACTTCGACACCTTCCTGGAGGCGTTCCTTCGCGGGCTCCACCACGAATTCAACGACGTCGACGACGAGGGCGTCTCCTACGAGTCTCGCGAGGGTGGCTACCAATGGTCCGAGATCACGGACACTTGGGACCTGATCAGCGATGAGTTCGGTGATGTCCTGACAGGGGACGGACTCGTCGAGGCCGTGCAGCGCCACGTGGAAGACCGTCTCTGGGCCAGACGGAACTTCATCGAACCACGCCGCGACGAAGCCCTGATGGCCAGTTGGCAAGACTTTCGCTACGCAATCCGGCACAAGACACGCTACGTCTTTTGGCAACGCCCACGCTCACGAGACGACGACCTACGTGGAGCCGGCGAGATCCCGCCGGAGCAGATCCTCCAGGAGGTCGGCGAACTGATCAGCAAGCTCGGCTTGGTACGCCGCGTCGGCACTTCGGAGTTCTTGTGGCGCGCCCGTATCCACGACCGAGCCGAGCGGGTCGGTTCCGCCGCCAGCCTTGGCACCATCCCCTTGAGCCTCTGCAAGCAATCCAACCGCATGAGCCCTGCGGGCATCCCCATGTTCTACGGTGCTCTGTCCGCGGAGACAGCCCTAAAAGAAGCCTTGGTCCGACCAGGACACACTGCAGTCGCATCAGTCGGCGCCTTCACCTGCTCTCGTGAGATCGACGTCGTCGACTTCACTGATCTGCCAGCAGTGCCGACAATCTTCCACCCCGAGCTGGGCAGCCTGAGACGGCCGATCCAGTTCCTGCACGCGTTCGTGTACGAACTCGCACAAGACGTGCGCCCCACGTACGAGGAAATCGACTACGTGCCCACTCAGGTCATCACCGAGTACCTGCTCCATGCCTGGGACGCCGGAAGGCCAATCTCCGGGCTGAAGTACCCGTCCGCACGGACCGGAACGCCTTGCGTCGTGCTGAACATACCGTCCGAACACTGTCTTGAGCTCGGTTCTGCTGTCACGGACAAGGAGGCCCTTCACCTGCTGCTTCACCCCGGCACCGTCAGCCGACAACCACTGCCAGCGTCCCGTAGGCCGCTCAGGGAGCGGTATCTGCACTCACCTCGTCGCTGGGTTCGTCAGTCGCGTACAGATGGCCGTGACGACCGTCATTAACAACTTGAACTAGCGACACTCACAGCGCTTCCATCCTCGGCTTCGTCTTCTCTCACATCCTCGACTTCAAGCTGACCCCAGCCTGAAGAGCATCGGAGCGGGGCCGCGGTCACAGCAGAAGTTCCCCCAGCGCGGCTGCGGTTCGGAGCCGTGGGGGCTCCACCCCGTAAGGTACGGCTTCAGCTCATCCGGCTTTACGGAGTTGGCTCTCCCCAGCAGGTGGAGAAGCGGACCAATCATGCCGATCGTTCAAGGGGGACCAGCGATGCATGGCCCCAGCTCACACGCCCTGCCTCGAACAGACAATCACTCATTCGGGTCGGGCCGCACACACAGCAAATATGCGGAGGCAACCCCCGTACGCGGCGGTTCCAGGAGAGCCGGTTCACCTGCCTGGGAGAAATCTGGGAGATGATCTTCTCCCATAGGCCCATCGAGGCCACGCCAGCCCACCCCACTCCAAGCCTCTGACCAGGCAAGATTCCGATCCAGCCTGTTAACGATCATGCTCGTCCCTCATTCGGGACGAAGAGGTCGTGGGTTCAAATCCCGCCACCCCGACAGAGAAACACCAGGTCAGGCCCGGTACTGAGAGATCAGTACCGGGCCTGATTTGCGTTGGGGGGCCGATTTGGGAGCCATTAGGAAGCCGACTTCGGGATCCGGCTCCCTGCCGGCCCGGTCCCAAGGACCCGAAGGCTCCCCGTTGTTCGGCTACGGGCTGCGCGGCACGTACATGATCACAGCCATGCCCGCCAGGCAGATCAGGTCCGATGACGTCGAAGCGGTCCGGGCGGTAGCCGTCGGCGACCATGCCCCAGGCGATAGAACCTGCTACGAAGGTCCCGCCGTAGGCGGCGAGGATCCGTCCGAAGTTCGCGTCGCTCTGGAAGGTGGCGACGACTCCGTAGAGGGCGAGAGCGATGGAGCGGGTGACGGCCCAAGAGCAGCGGCTTCGCCTCGCGCAGTGGGTCCTGCCGACAGCCGTTGGCGCAATGGCCTGCGCCGCAAGCACAAACCGCTGTATATCGGCGGTCGTCAGCGTGCTCACCAGACATCACGGATCCTGGCGCTGCCACTGCCTGAAAGGACGTCCTCACGCAGTCACCGAGGTCGAGTCGGGAGTCTGCGTCGCCGCACGCTGTGCGCGGGGAGCGGCGGGCGACAAGAGGAAGGCGAGCGTCATCAATACGGCGGCGGCCACCGGAACGTATGCAACGCCGAGCGTGCCGACTGCCGCGCCGCCGACGGCGGCGGCGACGCCCGTACCCAGGTAGAGGCCGGATATGTTCAGGGACAGAGCGGTCATTCCGGAGACCGGGCCGACGGCGGCCAGGACGCTGCCCTGTACCGGTGGGGTGAGGGCCCAGGCGAAGGCGGCCCAGCAGGCGATGACGGCGGTCAGCAGGTACCGGTTGCCGATGCCGCTGGAAACGAGGCCCGCAGCCAGGGCGAGTGCGATCGCATGCCCGGCGAGGACACGGCGCAGGCTTCGCTGCGGGCCCCAGGAATCCACCGCCCGTCCCGACAGCAGTGCCCCCACGAGCCCGGCAGCGCCTACCAGGAACAGCACGAACGACAGCAGGCCGTACGAACCTCCCGCGACCTCGGCCGTATACGGACCGAGGTAGGTGTAGAACATCAGCCCACCACTCGCGGCGAGGAACGTCACCGTCACCAGACGCAGCACGGCACGCTCCCGAAGCGGCGCAAGGCGCTCCCGCAGGGGTGCCGGGGCGCCGCCGGGCACGGCCGGAGCCGTGGCCAGCAGACCCAGTGCCGCGACCGCCGCGACCGCCGCAATCAGCCAGAACGTCACACGCCAGCCGAAGGCCCCGCTCAGCCACGAGCCCAGCGGCACTCCGCTGAACAACGCTGCGGTCATCCCGGCCGTCACCACACCCAGGTACCGGCCCTGCGCGCCCTCGGGTGCCCCGGCCGCCGCCGTGGCGAAGGCCGCGGAGGCCACCACCGCCGCACACAGCGCAGCCGCCGCGCGGACGCCCATCAGGAACCAATATCCGGGCGCGAGGGCGGCTGCCACGTTCGCCATGACGAACAGCAGGAGCCCGACGAGCAGCACCGTCCGCTTCGCGAAGCGTTCGCAGATCACGGACAGTGTGGGTGCGCCGACCGCATAGACAACGGCGAACACCGTCACCAACTGCCCGGCGGCGGATACGCTCACCTCCAGGTCGTCCGCGAGAGCGGGCAGCACACCCGCGATGACGAACTCGTCGGTGGCCGTGGCCAGCAGCGTCAGGAACAGGATGTACAGCCAGCCCGGCAGGGCAGCTTTTCTCATCGGTCTACTACCTCCGTGGAACGCGATGCGTCCGTCGCACGCTAGGTAGTGACACCGGTGTCAGGGTCAAGGGCCGGAGCGCAGCAGCTCCGCGAAGCCCTCCGTATCGGCCGCGTCAGCGCGCAGGCGGGCAATGCGTTCCACGAGTTCGGCCCGGTGCCGCTGCAACTCCGCCGCCTTGGCCTCGACAACGGAAAGCCGCTGCTCGTACATGGCGAGCACCTCGTCCGGGCCGCTGTCACACGCCAGGAACTCCTCGGTCTTCATGTCCAGACAGGGCGCCACCACCCGGATGTCTTCCGCTGTGAGGCCCGCGCCGAGCAACTCCCGGACATTCAGAACCCGGTGCACCGCCCGCTCGTCGTACTCCCGCCACCCCTTGCTGGTCCGTGCCGCGTCCAAGAGCCCCTGCTGCTCGTAGTAGCGGATTGAGCGGCGACTCGCACCTGTGATCTCGGACAGCTCGCCGATCTGCATGCCCCCTCCTTGCGCATCAGCGCCCACGGTACGCCGCTGTCGCAGCCCGTAGTCCTCGGTCGGATCACCGCTGGGAGTCCACCCGGCCCGGCCGAAGGTCAGCCGCCCGGGTTTCGCTGAAGGTCTGTCGGTAGGCGCCGGGTGTGGTGCCGAGATGGTCCCGGAATCGGCGGCGCAGGTTGAGTGCCGAAGTGAGGCCGACCCGCGTGGCGACGGCCTCGACCGGCAAGTCGGTCTGCTCCAGCAGGATCCGGGCCGCATCGAGGCGCCGGCCGAGCAGCCACTGCCCCGGGCTGGTGCCGAGCTGTTCGGTGAAACGTCGGGCGAGGGTCCGGCTGGACAGCCCGGTGCGTTCGGCGAGCCGGTCGAGGGTCAGAGGAGTGTCCAGGTGGGAGGTGGCCCACTCCAGCAGAGGCGCCAGTGACTCGTCCGCCTTGGGATCAGGGAGAGCAGGTCACGTCCGGAGCGGTGAAGCGGAAGCGCACCGCTCCGGACGGGTGTGGGGCGTCGATTGGCCCGTACCCATAGGCCACTTACCTGCTGGTCCTGCTGTCCAGGGCTGCCGAGTCTCTGCGGAATGCCCAGTCCATCTTCGGTTCCATGGCCCAGCGGAACATGCGTTGGACCGGTGGCGTGCACAGGGCTGTGATGAGGGCGCCGGCGAAGAGGGTGAGGGCGATTGCGCCGAGGGGTGTGTGGACCCAGTCCACCTCGTACCAGTCCCAGAAGCGGGAGCCCTTGGCGAGAAAGCCGTGGAGGAGGTAGCCGTAGAGGGTGCCCGCGCCGAGGGCCGTGACCCACAAGTGGCGGCCAGGGACCCACGCGAAGAAGCACGCCACCAGGATCAGCGAGCAGGCGAACATGCCGAGGGTCATCGGCAGGCCGACCCAGCCGGGCACGCCCAGTTCCTGCGCGCTGTCGCGACGGTAGAACCAGGCGGCGTTCATGCGCGGGACCGCCCAGTAGGCGAAGAGCAGGGCGCAGGCGAAGACCGGAACGGCCAGGATGCGGGCCTCGCGGCGGCGGACCAGGCGGAAGTGCTCGGGCTTCAGGCAGAGGCCGAGGACGAAGAACGGCAGGAACTGCAGGACCCGTTGGAGGTCCAGGTCGTTGCCGATGTCCGGCGAGACCGACGCCAGGACCGCGATCGCCAACGCCACTGGGATCGGCCGGCGGATCAGCTTCCACAGGGGTGTGGTCAGGCGCCAGATGAAGAGCGCCGCGAGGAACCACACCAGGTACCAGGGGTCGAGCAGGCTGATCGGGTGGGTCGGGTCGTCGTTCGCCCAGCGCTTGAACAGCGAGTACGCGAACTCGAAGATCACGTACGGCACGGCGACGCCCGTGACCAGACGTTTCAGGCGGTTCGGGCTCGCGTCAAAACTGCGCGAGAAGTAGCCGGAGATGATGATGAACGCCGGCATGTGGAACGTGTAAACGGCGATGTAGAGCGCGGCCGCGGCTCGGCTGTCCTCGCGCAAGGGCTCCCAGGCGTGGCCCATCGCGACCAGGACGATCGCCATGTACTTCGCATTGTCGAAGAACGCGTCCCGTTGTTGGCCCCGCTTCGGGGCAGCAGTAGCGGTGGTTCTTCGGGAAGTCTCGCTCTCCTGGGCCGTCCGGGCCGACGGCAGCGGGGCCGCGGTCCGGTGGGGTGTGCGCAGCGTCTCACTCATGGGGCCTCCCGGAGGCAACCAAGAGCAGTGATTCTGCGTCTTGCTGGAATTGGGGGATGGATTCGGCGCGAGACATCCCCGGCACCATAGCCAGCGGCGCCAACTCCCGTACATCCCACGGCCATGTGGGCTACGACACGAATGTAGAAGTAGGGAGTCGGTACGGGGCGTCGGTACGGGGCGTCGGTGCGGGGACTCAGAGCAGGGGACTTCAGAGCAGCGGACTCAGTGCAGGGACTGCCGCACGAGATCCGGCCGTTGTCGCGCCACTGGACCTCGGCCTTCGCGCTGGCCGCGAGCAGGTTCCGGCTGGTGGGAGCGGGCGGAAGCAGGCCAGGGACGGAGCCGACGCAGGCCGTGGTGAAGCGGTGGCCCTCGCGCGTCTGCGCGTCGGGTTACCGCGCCACAGGCTCCGGCCGGACAGGAAGGCGTACTCAAGCGAGGCCCGCGCCAGGTCCTTCGATGCCGCCCCGCTGCGGCAGGGCGTCGAGCACGCGCTCCCAGGGGACGGCGGCGACTCCGGCCGCACAGACGACGACGTACAGGAAGCATACGTGCAGGTCAGAGTGGCCTTACGCGGCTTCGGGCAAGGTCGAGATGCCGACAGGGGCGGTCGGGGGGACAGTGGATTACGTATGGCGCTCCGAGGTGAGGAGGAGAGTGGACCATGCGCAAGAACGTCCACGGTCAGGATCATCCGAAGGACCCCCAGCACTCGAAGCTCTCCGCGCAGCAGGCACGGGAGAAGGGCACGCGGCCCGAGATCCAGTCGGTCTCGGCGAAGACGCGGGGGATGCAGCAGAAGTCGCAGGCCCGGCGCCAGGGCAACCGCTGAGAGAGCGGGGCTGCCGCCGGACCGAACCACAGTCGTCGCGAATGATCACGTCAGGGGCCTGACCCGCACGCCGGGTCGGGCCCCTGGCCGTTCGCCGTCGCCGGCGCGCCGGGGCTGTCGGGCGTGAGGTGGTGCGTGAACTCGGGGAGGGCACTCGTGCATGACGTCCGGAGGGCACTCGTGCATGAAGTCGCGTGGCAAGTCGTGTGTGAGGTCGCGTGGCAAGTCGTGTGTGAGGTCGCGTGGCAAGTCGTGTGTGAGGTCGCGTGGGAAGTCGCGTATGAGGTCGTGTGTGAAGTCATGCCGTGAGTCTGCACCCTCGCGCCGACAACCCCGGAAGTTATCCACAGGCGGCAGTCCGAAGTTATCCACAGGCTGAGGGCCTCGACGACGGAATGTCGGTCGGGCCAGGCAGTATGGGGCCATGACTGCGGAGATGCCGAACTGGCCGGACTGGGAGAAGCGCTTCAGGGCGCCACGTGTGTCGCTGCCCGAGTGGGCGGAGGACGCACCGGACCGCTCGCTGTTCGTGTCGAACGCGACGGGGACCTTCGAGCTGTACGCCCGGGACCGCGCAACCGGCGAGCAACGCCAGGTGACGGACCGGCCGAACGGCACGACGGACGGCGCCCTGAGCCCGGACGGCCAGTGGATCTGGTGGTTCTCGGACACGGACGGGGACGAGTTCGGGGTGTGGATGCGGCAGCCCTTCGCGGTCGGCGCGGACCGGCGGGCGGAAGGCGGGGCCACGGATGCCGGCGTGGCTGATGCCGACGGAGCGGACGAGCCGGCCACACCGGGCCTCGACCCCTCGTATCCGGCGGGGCTCGCCATCGGCCGGGACGGCAGAACCGCGGTCGTGGGGCGTTCCACGGACGAGGACGGCTCGACGATCCATTTCGTGCGCGCGGGCGAGGAGCCCGTGGAGATCTACCGCCACCGTGAGTCGGCGGGCGTGGGCGACCTGTCGTACGACGGCACGCTGATCGCCGTGGAGCACACCGAGCACGGCGACGCGATGCACGCCGCGCTGCGTGTGATCCGGCTCGACGGCAGCACGGTCGCCGAGCTGGACGACTCCAAGGGCGGCGCGGAGGAGCTGGGCCTGGAGGTGCTCGGCTTCGCCCCGGTCGAGGGGGACACCCGGCTGCTCGTCGGGCATCAGCGGCGCGGGCGGTGGGAGCCGATGGTCTGGGACGTCGCCACGGGCGCGGAGCTCGACCTGGCCCTGGAGCTGCCGGGAGACGTCGGCGCGGAGTGGTATCCGGACGGCTCGGCGCTGCTCGTCGTGCACAGCTTCGAGGCCCGCAGCGAACTGTTCCGGTTCGACCTGGCGGCACGCGAGCTGATCGAGGTGCCCACGCCGAAGGGCACGGTGTCGGGGGCGACAGCGCGGCCCGACGGCACGGTGGAGTACCTGTGGTCCTCCGCTGCGGAGCAGCCGCAGGTGCGGTCGACGACGGGCGCGGTCGTCCTCGATCCGCCCGGCATGAAGGCCCCGGGTTCGGTGCCGGTGGAGGACGTGTGGGTGGAGGGGCCCGGCGGCCGGGTGCACGCGCTGGTGCAGCGGCCCTCCGGTGCGGGCCCGTTCCCGACGGTCTTCGAGATCCACGGCGGTCCGACCTGGCACGACAGCGACGCCTTCGCGGCGGGCCCGGCGGCCTGGGTGGACCACGGGTACGCGGTGGTGCGGGTCAACTACCGCGGCTCCACGGGATACGGCAGAGAGTGGACGGACGCGCTCAAGCACCGCGTCGGGCTCATCGAGTTGGAGGACATCGGGGTCGTCCGGGAGTGGGCCGTCTCCTCCGGCCTCGCCGACCCGGCGAAGCTGGTGCTCTCCGGAGGGTCGTGGGGCGGCTACCTCACGCTCCTCGGGCTCGGCACCCAGCCCGAGTCCTGGTCGCTCGGCCTCTCGGCGGTGCCCGTCGCGGACTACGTCACGGCGTACAACGACGAGATGGAGGCCCTGAAGTCGATGGACCGCACGCTGCTCGGCGGCACACCGGAGGAGGTCCCGGAGCGCTACGAGGCCTCCTCGCCGCTGACGTACGTGGACCGGGTGCGGGCACCCCTCTACATCTCGGCGGGCGTGAACGATCCACGGTGCCCGATCCGCCAGGTCGAGAACTATGTGGACCGGCTGGCGGCGAGGGACGCGGTGCATGAGGTGTACCGGTACGACGCGGGGCACGGTTCGCTGGTCGTGGAGGAGCGGATCAAACAGGTCCGACTTGAGCTGGACTTCGCGGCACGGCACTTGGAGGCGAGCCCGTACAGAGCGTGAGGCCCCGGGGTCGGGCCCGGTGATCCTGCGCGGCCGAGGCTGGGCCGGGGATGGGCTAGGTCGGGGTGATCCGGGGCCAGGCCAGCCCCGGGCCGAGGCTGCGGCGGGGGCAGGGGCCAGGGCCGAGTCCGCTGACAGGCCGAGTCGGAGTGTGTAGGCGGGAGGGTGTAGGTGGGAGGGAGGATGTGGGGTGTTCGGTCGGGGGCGGTTACGCGGCACCCTGAGGCCGGGGGCGAAGGGGCGCACCGTACGGTGGTAGGCGTGTATCGGTTTCTGCTGACTCCGCGATGGTGGGGGATCAACCTCTTCCTGGTGCTGGCCATCCCCTTCTGCGTGTTCATGGGGTCCTGGCAGCTCGGGCGGTTCGAGGACCGGGTGGAGAGCCATCAGGCGGCCGAGAAGCGCCAAGACCAGGTGGGCAAGGGTCCGGCGCGACCGCTGGCCGAGCTGTTGCCCGTCGACAAGGTGACCTCCGGCAAGCGGGCCACGGCCACCGGCCACTGGGACCGTCAACTGATCGTTCCGGAGCGGCAGTTGGACGGCAGGCAGGGGTACTACGTTCTGGGGCTGCTGCGTACGGACGGGGGCAAGGCACTGCCCGTGGTGCGCGGGTGGATGCCCGGTTCGGCGAGCAAGGCCAAGGCGCCCGAGCTGCCGTCCGGCGAGGTCACGGTGACCGGGGCGCTCCAGGCCTCGGAGAACTCCGGCACCGACGGGGTGCACAAGGAGGGCGGCCTGCCCAAGGGCCAGTTGGGCATGATCAGCGCCGCGTCGCTGGTGAACCTGGTGCCGTACGAGGTGTACGACGCCTGGGTCACCGTCGACGGAGACGTGGACGGGATGACCGCTGTACCGCCGAGCGCGCCGGAGGGCAGCGGGCTCGATCTGAAGGCGTTCCAGAACCTCGGCTATACCGGGGAATGGTTCATCTTCGCGGGGTTCGTGCTGTTCATGTGGTTCCGGTTGCTCCGGCGCGAGCTGGAGTTCGCGAAGGACGCCGAGCTGGGGCTCGTGCCGAGGGCCGACAGCGAGACCGAGACAAAAACCGAAACCAGGACCGAAGCCGAAACCGAAGCCGAAACCGAAACCGAGAACGAAACCGAGAACGAAACCGAGACCGTGGCCAAGGCCAAGGCCTAGCAACCGGATAGCCCCAGGCAGCCCCAGGCAGCCCCAGGCAGCCCCAGGCAGCCCCAGGCAGCCCCGGGCAGTCCCCGACAGCTCCAGGCTGTCCCCGGAGGTCCCGGGCACAGCCCCAGGCAGCCCCCGGCACCCGTGTGCCGCCCGTCGTCGTTCAGGGGCGGTGGCGCAACGGCCTTACGGAGCCGTCAGGACGCCCGTGCGGTAGATCGTGCCGGCGCAGCCCGCGAGGGTGGTGGCCGCGCTGGGGCCGCCCGGTTCCGCGGTGTGGGTGACCGAGACGGTTCCGTCGGACGGGCCTTCCTCGGCGCCGAGTTGGGTCGACGTGCCGCCCTGCTCCGTGCCCCCGCTGGCGCCGTCGCCCGTGGGCGTCGGGTCCGGGGAGGCGCCGGGGCCGGGACAGTTCTCGGACGGCACCCAGGCGAAGCGGACCTCGTAGGCCGTGCCCGGCTTGAGGACGACCGAGGTCGGGTTGGTGGCCGGGTCCGGGAGGCGGGTGGCGGCGTCGCCGGCGGCGTGGTCCACCACGTTGATCTTCGCCGGGTCGGCCGCGCCCTGGGCGGCGAAGACGACGCTGCCCGCGCCACCGACCGTGCACTCGGAGTCGGAGGTGTTGGCGACGCGGAAGGCGCCGTAGACCGTGCCCTCGGCGTCCGGCGGCTCGACGGTCGCGGTGGCGCTGCCCAGCTGGACGGCGTCGCAGGTGACGGCGGTGATGGCCTCGGTGGCCGTCGGGTCGGCGCCCGCCGTGGCGCCCTCGCCGGGCTCGGCGTCGCCCTGGCCGTTGCCCTTCTCGCCCGCGTCGTCCTTGTCGTTGCCGCCCGTGTCGCCCCCGCCAGAGGGCCTGTCGCGGCCCTGCTCACCGCCGCCGGTGACCCGGGCGGAGTCGTTGCCGCCGGGTACCTCGGAGCTGTGGCCGACGGCGGAAGGGTGGTCGTCGTCGGCGCTCGGCGAACCGGTGACGTGGACGAGGGCGGGGACCGCGGTGCCGAAGAACAGCGCGGCGGCGGCCACGCCCACGACGGCCTGACGCTTGCGGGCCCGGCGGGCGGGCACGGCCCGGCGCAGGTGGTCCAGGGCGTGGTCGGAGGGTTCGAGTTCCTGGACGGCGCCCTGCAGGAGGTCGCGGACCAGCAGCTCGTCGGCGTCCAGCCCGGCCGCGCCGTCAAAGCCGTCGGGGCGGTCAGGACTCCCGGGCCTCTCGTGGCTCCCCGGCCTCTCGTGGCTCCCCGGCCGGTCGGGGCTCCCGGGCCGGTCGGGGCTCCCGGGCCGGTCGGGGCTCCCAGAACCCCCTGCGGCCTCGGAATTCCCCCGGGCTACCGGACCCCCGGAGGCTACGGGCCCCCCGGAGGCTTCGGGCCCCCCAGGGCGTCCGGGACCCCCATGGCCCTCGTCGTCGTGCGTGCTGGGGCCGCTGTTCACCGGTTCGTTCCCGCCGTGCTGTTTGTGCTGAGCTTCGCTGCCGCCGTACTGGCCCTCGTACCGGACGTCGTACTGGCCCTCGCGCTGGCCCTCGTACCGGACGTCGTACTGGCCCTCGTACCGACCCTGACCCTGACCCTGACCCTGGCCCTGATCCTGACCCTGCCCCTGGCCCTGCCTCTGCCCCTGATCCCCGACCTCACCCTGCCGGTCGAACTCGCTCATGCCGGCGCCTCCATGGCGACGCGCAGGGCGGCTATGCCGCGCGAGCCGTAGGCCTTGACCGAGCCGAGCGAGATGCCGAGGGTCTCGGCGACCTGGGCCTCCGTCATGTCCGCGAAGTACCGAAGGACCAGCACCTCGCGCTGGCGGCGCTGGAGGCCGCGCATCGCCTTGATCAGGGCGTCGCGCTCCAGCTGGTCGTACGCGCCCTCCTCCGCGCTCGCCATGTCCGGCATCGGCTTCGACAGCAGCTTGAGGCCGAGGATGCGGCGGCGCAGGGCGGAGCGGGAGAGGTTGACGACGGTCTGGCGGAGATACGCCAGCGTCTTCTCCGGGTCGCGGACCCGCTTGCGCGCCGAGTGCACGCGGATGAAGGCCTCCTGGACGACGTCCTCGCAGGACGCGGTGTCGTCGAGGAGCAGCGCCGCGAGGCCGAGCAGCGAGCGGTAGTGGGCGCGGTAGGTCTCGGTGAGGTGGTCGACGGTGGTGCCGGAGGCCATGGCTTCGTCAGCGCCCTCGCGCTGGCCGGGCATACGCGTGGGCCGTGGCGCGGGCATGGGGGCGATCACCGGCATGCCGCCGCGCTGCGGCCGCACGGCTGCGCTGCGGGCGCCGCGGGCCATGGGGAATTCGAGTACCTCTGCCACGCTTGTTGGACACGCTTCCCCCCGTCAGGGTTGTACGCACCGCGCCGGGTATTCGCCGCGGGCGCCAGCGGCGCCGCGTACCGCGCGTGTGGCGATGCACCCCATGCCGTCATGCGTACCAGCTCTTCCCCTATGCCCCGATACCCCGATACCCCGATACCCCAATGCCCCGATGTGCCCCGTTTCAGTGCGGCGCCTTTGGAAGGCCGACCGCAAAGACGCCCCCCGACCGTGCGCGGTTGCAGAAAACCCGCGGAACACGCGGACGACAAGGAGGAAATCTTCGTACGGGACCCTGGCCCGGCTCAAGTGGCCTGGACCATCAAGTCGGACACATAACTTACACAGATCGCACAAGGACTCCGGCCGGGATGCGAACCGAACAACCGAACAAACCGAACAAACCGAACACCCCAGCAAACAGGGCGAATTACGACAACTCCGCCGCAATCAGCTCCGCGATCTGTGCAGTGTTCAACGCGCCACCCTTGCGCAGATTGTCCCCGCAGACGAAGAGTTCGAGCGCGGTCGGGTCGTCGAGGGCGCGGCGTACGCGGCCGACCCAGGTGGGGTCCGTGCCCACCACGTCCGCGGGGGTGGGGAATTCGCCGGCCGCGGGGTTGTCGAAGAGGACGACGCCGGGCGCCGTGGAGAGGATCTCGTGGGCGTGGTCCACGGTCACCTCGTTCTCGAAGCGGGCGTGGACGGTCAGCGAATGGGTCGTGACGACCGGTACGCGGACACAGGTGACGCTCACCCGCAGATCGGGCACGCCCAGGATCTTCCGGGACTCGTTACGGACCTTCAGCTCCTCGGACGACCAGCCGTCGTCCTGCAGCGAACCGGCCCAGGGGATGACGTTGAGCGCGATCGGCTCACGGAAGGGACCGGTGTCGTCGCCGACGGCACGGCGGACGTCGCCCGGCTTGGTGCCGAGGTCGGTACCGGCGACCAGGTTCAACTGCCCGCGCAACGACTCCACTCCGGCCAGCCCGGCCCCGCTCACCGCCTGGTACGAGGAGACCACCAGCTCGCGCAGACCGAACTCGGCGTGCAGCGCGCCCATCGCGACGATCATGGAGAGCGTCGTGCAGTTCGGGTTGGCGACGATCCCGCGCGGGCGGACCCGGGCGGCGTGCGGATTGACCTCGGGGACGACCAGAGGGACGTCCGGGTCCATCCGGAAAGCCGCCGAATTGTCCACGACCACCGCGCCCTTGGCGGCGGCGATCGGCGCCCACTGCGCGGAGACGTCGTCGGGTACGTCGAACATCGCGATGTCGACGCCCTCGAAGGCCTCTTCGGTGAGCGCGACGACCTCGACCTCCTCGCCGCGCACGGCCAGCTTGCGACCGGCCGAGCGTGGGGAGGCGATCAGGCGGATCTCGCCCCAGATGTCGGCGTGCTGGGACAGGATCGAGAGCATGACCGTGCCGACGGCCCCGGTCGCCCCGACGACCGCGAGTGTGGGTCGGGTGGGGGCGTCCGGGGCCGTCGGCGCAGGGGTCATCAGCGGCCGGTGCCTCCGTAGACCACGGCCTCTTCGGAGTCGCTGTCGAGGCCGAAGGAGGTGTGCACGGCCTGCACCGCCTCCTTGACATCGTCCGCGCGGGTAACGACCGAGATGCGGATCTCGGAGGTCGAGATGAGCTCGATGTTCACGCCCGCGTCGGAGAGCGCCTCGAAGAACTGGGCGGTGACGCCCGGGTTGGTCTTCATGCCGGCGCCGACCAGGGAGATCTTGGCGATCTGGTCGTCGTAGCGCAGGGAGTCGTACCCCACGGCCGGCTTGATCTTCTCCAGGGCGGCGGTGGCCTTCTTGCCCTCGGCCTTCGGCAGCGTGAAGGAGATGTCCGTCAGGCCGGTGGAGGCCGCCGAGACGTTCTGCACGACCATGTCGATGTTGATCTCCGCGTCCGCGACGGCACGGAAGATCGATGCGGCCTCGCCCGGCTTGTCCGGGACGCCGACGACGGTGACCTTGGCCTCGGAGACGTCGTGGGCGACTCCGGAAATGAGGGCGTGCTCCACCTGCTCGGCTCCCTGTGCAGATTGTGCAGATTGCGGTCGTTCGTTGCTGACCCAGGTGCCCGGAAGCCCCGAGAAGGACGACCGTACGTGGATCGGGATGTTGTAGCGACGGGCGTACTCCACACAGCGGTGGAGCAGCACCTTCGAGCCGGAGGCGGCCAGCTCCAGCATGTCCTCGAAGGAGATCCAGTCGATCTTGCGGGCCTTCTTCACGACCCGCGGGTCGGCGGTGAAGACGCCGTCCACGTCGGTGTAGATCTCGCACACGTCGGCGTCGAGGGCGGCCGCGAGGGCCACCGCCGTGGTGTCACTGCCACCGCGGCCGAGCGTGGTGATGTCCTTGCTGTCCTGGCTGACGCCCTGGAAGCCGGCGACGATGGCGATGTTGCCCTCGTCGACGGAGGTGCGGATCCGGCCCGGCGTGACATCGATGATGCGCGCTTTGTTGTGAACCGAGTCGGTGATGACACCTGCCTGGCTGCCGGTGAACGACTGGGCCTCGTGGCCCAGGTTTTTGATCGCCATGGCCAGCAGGGCCATGGAGATCCGCTCTCCTGCGGTCAACAGCATGTCGAGCTCACGTCCGGCAGGGATCGGGGATACCTGCTCGGCGAGATCGATCAGCTCGTCCGTCGTGTCGCCCATCGCGGAGACCACGGCTACCACCTGGTTGCCGTTCTTCTTGGCCTCGACGATTCGCTTGGCGACCCGCTTGATGCCTTCGGCATCGGCTACGGAGGAGCCTCCGTACTTCTGCACGACAAGGCTCACGTGCGCTCCTCGCTCAATTCATGGTGCGGTCGGCTCAGTTTAACGAGCGGCCGGTTGTCGCCCCTCATATATCGCATCGTGAGATGTCCCGCTCACGAAGTGATCATCGGGGCCCCTGTCACGCCCGGCCGCTCCAGAACGGCACATGCCCGCTGAGCTCCGAGACAGTCCGGAAAGTGGGGCGGGTCACAGCGGGGCGGGTGTCCTGGGGACGCGTTCCGGCCATCCGCCCGCCCACCGGGCACCGTCCGCCTGTCACCGTCCATCGGTCACCGGTCACCGGTCACCTCCCCTGACGCAACCCCAGCGGACCCGCGATCTCCTCGGCCATGATCTTGCCTGTCTCCTCGGCCAGCTCGTCCTCCTCGCCCAGCTCCTGGTCGGTGTCCAGGCCGTCCAGCTCCTGCAGCGGCTGGTCCAGACGGACGTGGGCGACCAGGGACTGCAGGGCGCGCAGGGAGGCGGAGGCCGTGGAGCCCCAGTTGGAGAAGTACGAGAACTGCCACCACCACAGCGCCTCGACCGTACGGCCCGCGCGGTAGTGGGCGAGGCCGTGGCGCAGGTCGGTGACGACGTCCGCGAGGTCGTCCGAGATACGGCAGGCCACCGGGGCCTTGCGGGGTTCGTACGGGTCGAAGACCTCGGAGTAGACGTCGACCGGGTCGAGGAGGGAGGCGAGGCGCTCGCGGAGCTCGTCCGCCTCTTCGACGCCCTGCTCGGGGCCCAGGTCGGGTTCGTACCGCTCGTCCGGGACGATGTCCTCGTGGGCGCCCAACCGGCCGCCGGCGAGCAGGAGTTGGGAGACCTCCAGGAGGAGGTACGGGACGGCGGAGTCCGGCTCGTCGCCCTTGGCGACCTCGGTCACCGTGAGGATGAAGCTCTCGACCT
The DNA here is from genome assembly GCF_029968095.1 of Streptomyces solicavernae. Lineage (GTDB taxonomy): Bacteria > Actinomycetota > Actinomycetes > Streptomycetales > Streptomycetaceae > Streptomyces > Streptomyces solicavernae. Next base: position 29,438 of record NZ_JASCIR010000001.1, read on the forward strand.
GGTCGGCGATCTGCACCGCGAAGTCGGACGGATCGGGCGGCGTCGGCGCGGCGGACGTGCTCTCCGGGGCACCGTTCTTGACCTGCGTGGCGTCAGACATCGAGCAGTCGTCTCCCTTCGAAGGCGCGGCCCAGGGTGACCTCGTCCGCGTACTCAAGGTCTCCCCCGACGGGAAGGCCGCTGGCCAGCCGGGTGACCTTCAGCCCCATCGGCTTGATCATCCGGGCGAGGTACGTGGCCGTGGCCTCGCCCTCCAGGTTGGGGTCCGTGGCGAGGATCAGCTCGTTGACCGTGCCGTCCGCGAGCCGGGCGAGGAGTTCCCTGATCCGCAGGTCGTCCGGGCCGACGCCCTCGATGGGGCTGATCGCGCCGCCCAGGACGTGGTAGCGGCCGCGGAACTCGCGGGTGCGCTCGATCGCCACGACGTCCTTGGGCTCCTCGACGACGCAGATGACCGCCGGGTCGCGCCGCTGGTCGCGGCAGACGGCGCACTGCTCCTCCTGCGCCACGTTCCCGCAGACGCTGCAGAAGCGGACCTTCTCCTTCACTTCCAGGAGGGCGTGCGCGAGGCGGCGCACATCGGTCGGCTCGGCCTGCAGGATGTGGAAGGCGATCCGCTGCGCGCTCTTGGGACCGACGCCGGGCAGCCTGCCCAACTCGTCGATGAGGTCCTGGACCACGCCTTCGTACAACGGACTGCCTTCCTGGTGCTTTCTGTCTTCTGTTCTGGCTTCTGTTCTGGCTTCTGTTCTGGCTTGGTACGTACGGTAGTTGGTGGACCGGGACCTCAGATAGAGGAGATCCCGGCGTCACCCTTCCGTGACGGACCGGGGGCCGGGGCCGCCGCTAGAACGGCAGGCCGGGGATGCCGCCGCCACCGCCGAGGCCCTGGGCGAGCGGGCCGAGCTTCTGCTGCTGCAGCGCCTGCGCGTTCTCGTTGGCCGCCTGCACCGCGGCGAGGATCAGGTCGGACAGCGTCTCGGTGTCCTGAGGGTCCACCGCCTTCGGGTCGATGACCAGGCCGCGCAGCTCGCCGGAACCGTTGACGGTGGCCTTCACCAGGCCGCCGCCCGCCTGCCCGTCGACCTCGGTCTGCGCCAGCTCCTCCTGCGCCTTGGCGAGGTCCTGCTGCATCTTCTGGGCCTGCTGCAGCAGCTGCTGCATATTGGGCTGGCCACCACCGGGAATCACGATCAGCTCCTGGCTTTCGACTGGTCCGGACGGCACGTCCGTACGGGCGTACGCGGCGGGGTTTTCCGCCTGGCACGAGCCTACGTGTTCAAGGGACGGATCGCCCCAGCACTCTTTCGAGTGAGGCGCGGGGCCGCGGACCAGGGCCCTATACCTGATCAAGGCCCACGTCCAGGCGTAAATCCCTCGAAAAAGGGCTCACGGCCACCCATTGGGAGGTAGTAAAGGTGCTTGCACGTCAGCCACACCCGTCCCGGCAGGGGCGGTTCGTACCGCAGTCCGCAGGAGTCGAGGGAGTGCCGGGTGAGCCAGCCGGAGATGCAGCCCGAGGTGCCACCGGGCGGCGGTGCGCACGGGCGGCGCGACAGTGCGGACCCCCGCGCCGACGCTCGTACGGAGCGGGCGGCCGGGGCGCGCGGCGGCGGGCGGGATCTCACGGGACGGCCGTTCCCGTCCGGCGACTGGGGTGAGCCCGCGGAGCGCCTGGACGAGCTGTACCGCTGGGTGGAGGCGGGCGCGCTGCACACCGCCGCCTGGTACCTGGCCGACCGCACCTGGAAGCGGCGGGGCGCGCGGCTGCTGAGGCTCGGGACGGCGCTCGGTGCCCTTGCCGGGGCGGCGCTGCCGCTGCTCGACGTGACGGGCGCGGTCGGCGGGGCGGCGCCCTGGGGGTATCTGGCGCTGCTGCTCGCGGTGGCGTGCGTGGCCTGCGACCGGTACTTCGGGCTGACCTCCGGCTGGATAAGGGACATGGCCACGGCGCAGGCGGTGCAGCGGCGGCTGCAGGTGCTGCAGTTCGACTGGGCCTCGGAGAGCGTGCGCGAGGTGCTTGGTCCCGCGGAGGGAACGGCGAGCGAGGCGGCGGAGCGGTGTCTCGGGGTGCTGCGGAGGTTCTCCGAGGACATCACGGAGCTGGTGCGGTCGGAGACCGCGGACTGGATGGTGGAGTTCCGCTCCGGGCCCGCGCCGCTGGGGCTGCAGGCGGCGGTGCCGGGCGGTACGCGGCCCGAGCCGTCGCCTCCGGGGCGGTTTCCGCTGCCGCCGGGGGCGGCCCGGCCGAACATGCCGCGCCAGCGGCCGCCGGAGTTCTGACCGCGTTTCGCGCTCGTCCCCGGACGCCGGACGGACCGAAGAACGCGCTCGCCGAAGAGCACGCTCGTCCCCGGACCCCGGACGGACCGAAGAACGCGCTCGCCGAAGAGCACGCTCGTCCCCCGAACGCCGGACGGACCGAAGAACGCACTCGTCCCCGAACGCCGGACAGGCCGAACAGCGCAGGCGAAAGCTAAGCTTCTTGCGTGGACGCGCAACAACTGACCGCCCGGCGGGACGATGCCGTGGCCGTGCTCAAGGCCGTGGCCGATCCGACGCGGTTCACCGTGCTGTGGGAGCTGAGCCGGGGCGAGCGGGCCGTGGGGGAGCTGGCCGAGCTGACCGGGGCGCAGGTCGCCGCCGTCTCCCAGCACCTGGCCCGGCTGCGTACCGCCGGACTCGTCACGACCCGTCGCGACGGCACCCGCGTCTACTACCGCGCCGCCGGAGACCACGTGAGGGCGCTCCTCGACGACGCGTTCCTGGTCGCCGGGGCCGTGGCGGACGGGGCGCGGCGACTAAGGTGACCAGCTCCGACGGGCCTTCGAGAGGGACAGCCACGACCATGCGCAGCACCGCGGTCACCCGCAGCACCCTGCGCCAGCAGATCGCCGACGCCCTGCGCGACGAGGTCCTGGCCGGACGGCTCGCGCCCGGCCAGGAGTTCAGCGTCAAGGAGATCGCCGACCAGTACGGGGTCTCCGCCACCCCCGTCCGCGAGGCCCTGGTCGACCTGTCCGCGCAGGGGCTGCTCGACTCCGTGCAGCACCGCGGCTTCAAGGTGCACGAGTTCAGCGTCGCCGACTACCGCGGCATGGTCGAGGCCCGCAGCATCGTCGCCGAGGCGATCTTCCGGGGCATCGCCGAGCGCGGCACCGAGGGGATCCGCGTCGACCTCGTCTCCGTGCGCCGCCGGGCCGAGGAGGCGCAACGGGCCGCCGGCGCCGGCGACCTGAACGTGCTGATCGGCTACGACCTGCGGTTCTGGCGCGAGCTCAGCGGGCTCTTCGGCAACCCGTACCTCAGCGACTTCCTGCACCGCCTCCGCGTGCAGTCCTGGGTGTTCGTCGTCCCGCTGCTGCGCCGGGCGCCCGACCTGCGCGGCACGCTGTGGCGGGGCCACGTCGAGCTGGTCGAGGCGGTGGCGCGACGCGACGCGGCCGGGGCGTACGCCCTGGTGGCCGCGTACAACGCGCACTCCCTCGCGCTGGTCGAGAACCTCGCACGGTGACCGTGTCCCGCCCGACGCCACCGGCGACCGAGCTGTCCGTCGTCGTGCCCGCCTACAACGAGGAGCGGCGGCTCGGGCCGACCCTCGACGCGGTGCGGCGGCATCTGGCCGAGGGGCCGTGGGAGAGCTGGGAGATCGTCGTCGTCGACGACGGGTCGACGGACCGCACCCGCGCCGTCGCCGAGGACGCGGCCGCCGTCGAGGCCCGCATCCAGGTCGTCGCGTACGACCGCAACCGCGGCAAGGGATACGCGCTGCGCCAGGGCGTCGCGCACACGCGCGGGCGGCGGGTCCTGGTCACGGACGCCGATCTGGCCACGCCCGTCGAGGAGCTGGAGCATCTGGAGAAGGAGCTCGGCGAGGGCTGCGCGGCCGCCGTCGGCTCCCGTGCCCGGCCCGGCTCGACCATCGAGACGCATCAGAGCCGCACCCGCGAACTCCTCGGCCGCGGCGGCAACTTCCTGATACGCGCGGTCGCGGTGCCCGGTATCCGCGACACCCAGTGCGGCTTCAAGCTGTTCGACGGTGAATCCGCCCGCGCCGCGTTCGCCGCCGCCCGCACCGACGGCTGGGCCATCGACGTCGAGGTGCTGCGGTACCTGCGCGGGCGCGGTCTGCGGATCGCGGAGGTGCCGGTGCGCTGGGCCCACCAGGAGGGCTCGAAGGTCCGCCCCCTCGACTACCTGCGGGTCCTCGGCGAGCTTGCGGTGATGAAGGCGCGCACCATCAGGCCCGCGCAGCTCGCCGTCCTCCGCGTGTTCGGCGTGTTCGGCGTGTTCCTGCTTGCGTCGCTCCTGCTGCACCAGGGGCGCTGGCCCGACCCGTCGAGCCGCTACCTGCCGGACTCGCTGCAGGACCAGAACCAGTGGGAGTGGTTCTTCGCCGTCACCGCCGAGAACGTCCTCCACCTGCGGAACCCGCTCTTCACCGACCTCCAGGGCTTTCCCGACGGCGTGAACCTGATGGCCAACACCGCGATGCTCGGCCTGTCCGTGCCGCTCGCGCCGGTCACCGCCGCCTTCGGGCCCGCCGTCTCGCTCGCCCTCGTGATGACGCTCGGCCTCGCCGCGACCGGGCTCGCCTGGTACTGGCTGATCCGCAAGCGGCTGGGCGTCGGGCGGTGCGCGGCGGTCGTCGGCGGGCTGCTCGCCGCGTTCGCGCCGCCGATGGTGAGCCACGCCAACGCGCACCCCAACTTCGTCGTCCTGTTCATGATCCCGCTGATCGTCGACCGCGCCCTCAGGCTGTGCGCGCCGGATGCGCGGGCGGTACGGGACGGGGTCGTGCTCGGCCTTCTCTGCGCGTACCAGATCTTCCTCGGCGAGGAGTCGCTGCTGCTCGCGGTCCTCGGGATGCTGCTGTTCGCCGTGGCCTACGCGGTCGTACGGCGGGATGTGGCGCGGGCGGCGTGGCGGCCGCTCGGCAAGGGGCTCGCGGTCGGCGCGGGGGTGGCGCTCGTACTGGTCGCGTACCCGCTGTACTGGCAGTTCTTCGGGCCGCAGAGCTACCGCTCGGTGCTGCACGGCGAGGGCACGGGCAACAGTCCGCTCGCGCTGCTGTCCTTCGCCGAGCGCTCGCTCGCCGGGAGCCGCGAGGCCGCCGAGCCGCTCGCCCTCAACATCACCGAGCAGAACGCCTTCTACGGCTGGCCGCTGGTCGCCCTGGCTGCGGCGATCACGGCGGGGCTGTGGGAGCGGGCGGCCGTGCGGGCCCTCGCGTTCACCGCGCTCGCGGCGGCGTTCCTGTCGCTCGGGCCGGAGTTCCGCATTCCGCTGACGGATGTCGTCCTGCCGGGTCCGTGGCGGCCGCTCGCGCACGCGCCGCTCTTCGAGTCCGTCATCGAGTCAAGGGTCGCGATGGTGTGCGCGCCCGCGCTCGGGATGCTCGTCGCGCTCGCCGTGGACCGGTTGCGCGGGGCGCGGCCCTCGCGGCGTGCGCTCGGGCTCGCGGCCGTGGCCGCCGCGCTGGTGCCGATCGTGCCGATGCCGCTGACCACGGTCGAGCGGATCGCCGTCCCGCCGTTCATCACCGACGGCACCTGGCGGCGTTACGTCGACACCGCGCGCGGCGAGACGCTGGTGCCGGTGCCGCTGCCCGACCCCGGCAACGCGGAGGGCCTGCACTGGCAGACCGCGGCCGGCCTCGGCTTCAAGCTGCCCGGCGGGTACTTCAACGGGCCCTGGGGCGAGGAGCGCATCGGCATCTACGGCGCCGCGCCCCGCCACACCTCGAACCTGCTGCGCGACGTCCGCTACTCGGGCCGCGCCCCACGGCTGAGCGAGGCATGGCGACGGCAGGCGGCTGAGGACCTCGCGTACTGGAACGCGGGCGCCCTGGTCCTCGCCCCGCAGCCAGGGGCGGAGGCGCTGCGGTCGACGGTGCGCCAACTTCTCGGGCAGGAGGGACAGTTGGTCGGCGGGGTGTGGGTGTGGGACCTGGATGGGCAGAACGCAGAGAACCCCGCCGTACGGGAGTGAGCGCCGTACGGGGGGTGAGCGCCGTGCAGGGCGCGCACTACCCTGCCGGCACGTACGCCGACCCGAGGAGTTCTCTCTTGGCCTGTGACCTGTGGCTCGTCCCCCTCGTCGATGTGCTGTGCCACAGCCCCGACAACCCGTTCGCGGAAGAACTCGCCCGCTACGACCGCGCCCTCGGCGACGCCGGGCTGCCGCCGGTGCCGGTCTTCGCGTACATGCCGGGGCTCTCCGGGGACGTGGCGCCGGTGGCCGGGTTCGACTACGACGCGCTGCACTTCCTGCGCCGCGCGTATCTGCTGAAGCTGTGCGGGCTTGAGGTCACGCCGGTCGACGAGCTGGGCGGGGACTACGAACAGCTCCTGGAGATGTTCGAGGCCACGGCCAAGGAGTCGCACCTGGTGTGGCACTACGACCACGCCGGGGCGTATGTGCCGGTGGACTTCGCGGCGCCGCTGGCCGATGAGGAGCTGCTTGCGGGGGGTGGGCCGCTGGGGTCGGTGCAGGCGTTGCTGCGTGAGCTGGAGTTCGTGGCTCCGTCGATCGGCATCGACCCGGCGAACCCGCCCCCGGCTCCGGCGCCGCCCCCGGCCCCCACAGCGCTGGCGGAGCCTGCGGCTCCGGTTGCTTACGGGGCTGATCCGTTCGCCCGGGAGCGGCATGTGTGGCTGGGGTTGCACGCGGCGGCGACGCGGAGTCTGGGGCAGGGGTCGATGATCGTGTTCAGCTGACGGCTGGGGCAGGTGCGGCACCCCCTGGGCCCCGGGGGGCTCCGCAGCCGAACGACAGAGCACCGGGTCCGGGGGCTCCGGCCCCCGGACCGCTCAGCCCTCCACGTGCTCGTCGGCGACGGAAAGCGCCTCGTCCAGGATCGCCAGGCCCTCCTTGGCCTCGGACTCCGTGACGTTGCACGCCGGCACCGCATGCGTGCGGTTCATGTTCACGAACGGCCACAGGCCCGACTTCTTGCAGGCCGCCGCGAACGCCGCCATCGGGGCGTTCGCCTCGCCCGTCGCGTTGTACGGGACCAGGGGCTCGCGGGTCTCCCGGTTGCGTACGAGGTCCAGGGCCCAGAAGACGCCGAGGCCGCGCACCTCGCCCACCGACGGGTGCCGCTCGGCGAGCTCGCGCAGGCCGGGGCCGAGGACGTCCTCGCCGATCCGGGCCGCGTGCTCGACGATCCGCTCCTCCTCCATGACCTCGATCGTCGCGACCGCCGCCGCGCAGGCCAGCGGGTGACCGGAGTACGTGAGACCACCCGGGTACGGCTTCTTGGCGAAGGTCTCCGCGATGGCCGACGAGATCGCGACGCCGCCCAGCGGGACGTAGCCGGAGTTGACGCCCTTGGCGAAGGTCAGCAGGTCCGGCACCACGTCGTACTGGTCCGCCGCGAACCACGCGCCCGTACGGCCGAAGCCCGCCATGACCTCGTCGAGGACGAAGACGATGCCGTACCGGTCGCAGATCTCGCGGACGCCCGCGAGGTAGCCGGGCGGCGGGGTCATGATGCCGGCCGTGCCCGGGACCGTCTCCAGGACGATCGCGGCGATCGAGTTCGGGTTCTCGAACGCGATGGTGTCCTCAAGGTGCTGCAGCGCCCGCGCGCACTCCTCCGCCTCGGTCTCGGCGTAGAACGGCGAGCGGTACAGGAACGGCGCCCAGAAGTGCACCACGCCCGCCGTGCCGGTGTCGGAGGCCCAGCGGCGCGGGTCGCCGGTCAGGTTGATCGCGGCTGCGGTGGCGCCGTGGTACGAGCGGTAGGCGCTCATGATCTTCGGGCGGCCGGTGTGCAGCCGGGCCATGCGGACCGCGTTCTCGACGGCCTCGGCACCACCGTTGGTGAAGAAGATCTTGTCGAGGTCGCCGGGCGTGCGCTGCGCGATGAGGCGTGCGGCCTCGGAGCGCACGTCGACGGCGAAGGCGGGCGCGAACGTCGTCATCCGCCCGGCCTGCTCCTGCACCGCGGCGACGACCTTGGGGTGCTGGTAGCCGATGTTGGTGTAGACGAGGCCGCTGGTGAAGTCGAGGTAGCGGTTGCCGTCGTAGTCCCAGAAGTACGAGCCCTCCGCGCCGGCGACGGCGAGCGGGTCGATCAGCTCCTGCGCCGACCAGGAGTGGAACACGTGCGCACGGTCGGCGGCCTTGACGGCTGCGCCCTTCGCGGGGTCGGCCTGAGGGATGACAGGGGAGGTGCCATGAGGGGCATGAGGGGTCATGGGCCGAGAGTAAATGTCCGGGATGCGGACGGACCATCGGCGTCGTGTTAGGTGCGTACGGGGTGGGCCCGACACTCTGTCGACCTCCGGATCGGCACCCTCAGCCGTCGTCCTCCGGGGCCGGGGCCGCCTGCGCCTTTCCGGTGGGCCCGCAGGAGATCACGTACGCGGTGTCGTCGGCGTTGTCGGTGTCGTCGGTGTCGCCGTTGTCGCCGTTGTCGCCGCTGCCCCCGGCGTCTTCCGCGCTCGGCTCCAGCTCCAGGCGGGCGGTCCTCGCCGGGCCGCGGGCGTACTCCTCGACGTGGTACCCGTCGGCCGGGCTCCACGAGGTCAGATAGACCGTGCCGTCGGCGCGGCACTCGGCGGTGGCGGTGCCGCCGGTGAAGCGGAGGGTGGAGCGGCGGGGCGGGGCGGGCGCGGTCGTGGTGTCCTCGGCGGGCTGCGGCTCCCGGCTTGCGGACGGGGACGGAGGCGGAGGCGGGGCGGAGGCCGGGGGCGGTGACGCGAGGGCGCGGCGGACCGCCGCGTCGTCCAGGGGCCGGCCGCGCTCGCCCGCCGCCCCGTCGAAGCCCGCGAGGGTCCAGGCACCGAGCCCGCCCGCCACGGCCGCGACCGCCGCCCAGGCCACGGTCACCGCCGCACTCCGCCCCTTCACCGTCGTCCCCCTGTCCATGCGAAGCCGTACGCGTCCCTACGAAGCCGTACGAGTGTCCATGCGAAGCCGTACGAGCGCATACGGAGCCGTACGAGTGTCCATGCGAAGCCGTACGAGCGCATACGGAGCCGTACGAGTGTCCATGCGAAGCCGTACGAGCGCATACGGAGCCGTACGAGTCCCTACGGAGCCGCACGAGTCCCTGCGAAGCCATACGGGACCAGCCTCCCCCACCCTTGCCTAACGCCCGGTTAAAGCCCGCCCAAAGAACCCCCGCGGCCGGGGCGCGGCCCCGCGTACCCCCTTGTCAGCGGCCCGAACTGGCGTCCTACCGTGGCCGGATGCCTCACCTCCTGGTCATCGAGGACGATCCGCAGCTGCGCGGCGCGCTGGTGCGCGCCCTGCGCGACAAGGGGCACGCCGTGGCGACCGCGCCCACCGGGATGAGCGGGCTGGACGCGGCCGTCACGGACCGGCCCGACCTCGTCGTGCTCGACCTGGGCCTGCCGGACGTCGACGGGGCGCAGGTGCTGCGGATGCTGCGGGCGGTCAGCGAGATACCCGTGATCGTGGCCACCGCGCGCGACGAGGAGCCCGACATGGTGGCGCTGCTCGACGCGGGCGCCGACGACTACATCGTGAAGCCGTTCGGGGCCGCCCAGCTGGACGCCCGGATCAAGGCGGTGCTGCGGCGCCTCGGCGGGCCCCAGGAGGCGGAGCCGCTGCGCGTCGGCGGCCTGCGGGTGGACCTCGCCGGGCGCAAGGTGGCCCTGGACGGGCGGACCCTGGACCTCACGCCCCGTGAGTTCGACCTGCTCGCCCATCTCGCGCGCCGGGCCGGACAGGTGGTGTCGCGGCGCGAACTTCTCGCCGAGGTGTGGCAGCAGCCGCTGGGCGGGGCCGACAAGACGGTCGACGTCCATCTGTCGTGGCTGCGGCGGAAGCTGGGCGAGACGGCGCAGCGGCCGCGCTATCTGCACACGGTCCGCACGGTGGGGGTCAAACTCGCGCCGCCGGAGAGCACGGAAGGCTCCGACGGCTGATGCGGCGCTGGCTGCTCGTCCTCACCGCCGCGACCACCGCCCTCGTCCTGGCCGCGCTGCTCGTGCCGCTCGCGCTCCTCACCCGTACGCACGCCGCCGAGCGCGCCACCGCCGAGGCGACCGCGCGGGCGCAGTACGTGGCCTCCGGCGCGGGCGCCGTGCTCGGCACCGGCGCGGCCGAGTCGTTCGTCGACGGCGCCAACTCGGCCTCGGGCCCGGCGACCTCGGTGATCCTCGCCGACGGCCGGGTGCTCGGCGCGCCCGCCCGGGTGAGCGACGCGGTACGCCTGGCCCGGCGCGGCCGCGCCTTCACCTACGCGGCACCGGACGGCGGCCGCCTCGTCCTGGTCCCGGTGCAGGGGCCGCGGGAGGGCACGGCGGTCGTCCAGGTCGCCCTGACCAAGGGCCAGTTGTACGAGGGCATGCTGGCGTCCTGGCTGATCCTCGCCGGGATCGGGCTCGGACTCGTGCTCGTCGGGCTGCTGATCGCCGACCGGCTCGGCGCCCGCCTGGTCGGCTCCGCGCGCCGCCTCGCCGGGGTCGCGGAGCGGCTGTCCGACGGTGACCTGACGGCCCGCGCCGCGCCCTCGGGCCCGCCCGAACTCCAGCTCGTGGCGGCCGAGTTGAATCATCTGGCGGCCCGTATCGACGACCTGCTCACCGCCGAACGCGAGAACGCAGCCGACCTCGCGCACCGCCTGCGCACCCCGATGGCCGCGCTGCGCCTGGACGCGGAGGGGCTGCGCGACCCGGCGGAGGGCGAGCGGATCACGGCGAGCGCGGCAGCGCTTGAGCAGCAGGTCGACGAGGTGATCCGGCGCGCCCGCAAGCCCCTGCGCACCCGTCCCGAGCGGTCCGACCTGGCCCGGGTCGCCCGCGAACGGGCCGCGTTCTGGCTGCCGCTGGCGGAGGACCAGGGGAGGGAGCTGACCGTCTCGACGGGGGGCGTGGGGCTGTGGGTGGCGGTGGCGGAGGACGACCTCGGGGCGGCGTTGGACGCGCTGATCGGGAATGTGCTGGATCACACTCCGCAGGGGACGGCATTTCGGGTCATGGCCGGGCCCGGGCCTCAGGGCTCCGTCCGGCTCGAAGTTGCCGATGAAGGACCGGGGTTCGGGGGCGCGGCACCGGAACGCGGAGCGAGTGGAGCGGGCTCGACGGGTCTCGGCCTGGACATCGTTCGGCGTACGGCAAAGGAGGCGGGGGGCCGGTGCGCGGTGGACGGTGCGGGTGGTGCCCGGGTGACGCTGTTCTTTCCCCGTACGGCTCAGATGTTTCCCCGTACGGCTCAGAATTGACCCCCTCTGGGGGCACCTCCCAGCGCTAGCTGGGGGAGCTGGAAAAGGCCCGTCCGGCAAGGACATTCGGGAAGGGGCGGGGTGAGGAAGAGAAAACCTCCCGCACCGGCCGCACCCACCGATTCACCCCCAACTCCGGCCGCAGCGCGGCGAACCCGCACGCGTACTTCGTGAACTCCGACGCGCGCAGGCCGAAGCGGTGCAGGAGCCGGTCGGCCTCGGTCAGGTGGCCGCTCGTCTTCGTCTCGACCAGGACCAGGCCCCCGTCGGCCCGCGCGCCGCGCCCCCGCTCCCCCGCCTCCCGTACGACCAGCCCCGCGTCGCACGTCACCCGCTGCCCGTCGGCGACGAACGTGGCCCGCCGGTAGTCGGTGGTCAGCGCGGGCCGCAGGCCGTCCGGCGCCTCGATCCCGTACGCGGACCGCAGCACTCCGCCGAGGAAGGCGTGGCGGTCGGCGTCGAGGGCGCGGTCGGTGCCGGTCAGCCGTTCGCGGTGCTTGACGGTCTCGCCGCGCGGCCCCTTCAGCTTGACCTCGAACTGCCGCTCCCCGCTGTCCCGGTACAGCCGCTCCCGCACCCGGAACCGCAGCCTCCGCCCTTGCCGGTGGTCGTGGAACGTCCGCAGGGCGGGGGTGTCGTAGTACACCGAGTGGTACGAGAACCAGCGCTTGCCGCCGATCGACAGGGCCCGGAACGGCCCGCTGGGCCGCCGCGGATCGGTCAGCAGGGCGGCGAACTCCTCGAACACCTCGACCGGCACCAGATAGCTCCGGTCGAACCGGGCCAGCAGCTCCGCCCGGGCGAGCACATCGGCGAGCGGGATCGGATGAGCGGCGAGCGCGGCACGCCCGACGGCGCGCAGGGCGGGGTTCACACGGTCTCCTTGCGTGAGGGACGAGCGGCGATCGTGCGGGCGCGGGCAGGGGATGCGGTCGCACGGGGTGGACGTGTGGCGGGGCCCGAAGGTTCCCGGACTTCCGGCTCCCGGAAGCGGACTTCCACGACCATCAGGTCGCGTACGTAGTCCACCTCACGGACCGTCCAGCCGAGGGGTTCACCGAGGCGGTCGGCCAGATCCGCGCGGAGTGCGGCCGGTTCGCGGTGCACGGCGTCGAGGGTGACGAGCGCGCGGCGGTCGCGGCGGTAGAGGCGCGGGTGGTCCGCCGCGTACATCACGAGCAGCAGCACCGCGGCGAGCGCGGCGGCCGTGCCGAGGCCGAGGCCGGGGAGGCCGCAGAGGAGGCCGAGGACGAGGGTCGTGAAGTAGTACGCGACCTCCTGGTGCTGGACCGTGTCGGAGCGCAGCCGGATGATCGAGAGCACCCCGAAGAGCCCGAAGCCGAGCGCCAGCCCGCCACCCGTGCCGCCGCGCGCGAGGGCCGCGACGACGGCGAACAGGGCGACGTTCAGGGCGAGATACGCGGGCACCAGCTCCCGCCGGCGGTGCCGGGGATAGAAGACGCCGAAGGTCAGGGCGGTCACGGCGGCGAGGTCGAGGCCGAGGTGGGCGCCGAGGCTCGGCAGGCTCTGCAGGTTCTCCATGGCCCGGACGGTAGGGATGGGCGGTTTAAGCCCGCCTCCCGGAGCGGTTAAGCCCCTCCTCCTTGAGCTCCTCCTCTCACATGACTATTGACAGCATCCTGTCGATTTGACAGACTGCTGTCAGGTTCACAGGATCCGAGCATCCGGGAGCAGCCATGACCGCCACGACAAGCACCGCCCGCAAGCCCGTGCACGTCGCCGTCTACGACGGATACGCCGACTGGGAGTCCGGCCACGCCACGGCCTGGCTGGCCCGCGGCGGCTTCAAGATCCGGTACGTCGGGGCGAGCCTCGACCCGGTCACCACCATCGGCGGCCTGCGCATCACGCCCGACCTCGCGCTCTCCGATGTACGCCCCGAGGACAGCGCGCTCCTCATCCTCACCGGCGGCGACCTGTGGGACGAGGGCGACCGGCTCGCACCGTTCGCCCGCGCCGCCCGCGCGTTCCTCGACGCCGGAGTGCCGGTCGCCGCGATCTGCGGCGCCACCGCCGGCCTGGCCCGCGAGGGCCTGCTCGACGACCGCGCGCACACCAGCAACGTCTCGTTCTACCTCCAGGCCACCGGCTACCGGGGCGCCGAGCACTACGTCGACGGCCCCGCCACCACCGCCGTCACCGACCGCGACCTGATCACCGCGAGCAGCACCGACCCTGAAGGCTTCGCGCGCGAGATCCTCGGCCGCCTCGGCGTGTACGAGGGCGCGCAACTCGACGCCTGGTACCGGCTGTTCCGGCACTCCGACCCGGCCGCGTACGAGGTGCTGACCGCCGGGGAGGAGCAGTGAGGGAGACCGAGGCGCTCAGCCGGACGGCGATGGGCGTGTTCCGGCTGAACGGCCAGTTCCTCGCCGTGTCCGAGCAGTTGGCGCGGCCCGCCGGGCTCACCGCCGCCTGGTGGCAGGTGCTCGGCGCCGTGCTGGCGGAGCCGCTGCCGGTCGCCGCGATCGCCCGCCGTATGGGCATCACCCGGCAGAGCGTGCAGCGGGTCGCCGACCGGCTCGTCGCCGACGGCCTCGCGCGGTACGAGCCCAACCCCGCCCACCGCAGGGCCAAGCTCGTCACGCCCACCGAGCGGGGCCGCGCCGCCGTCGACCGGGTCCGGCCCGGCCACGCCCGCCTCGCCGCACAGCTCGCCGAACGCCTCGGGGAGGCCGAACTCACCGAGACCGTACGGGCGTTGGAGCGGCTGGCCGAGGTGATGGACGGACTGGAAACGGTTCCCCAACTCCCGGCCGCGGCACCGGACCGGAACTTATCCTCGGACCGTCGGGCTGCTGCGAGCCGGTGAATCCGGTACGGGGAGGGCACGGGCCATGGACGAGCTTGGCGCTTCGGATCCGCGGACGATCGGCGCGTACCGGCTGCTCGGGCGCCTCGGCTCGGGCGGCATGGGCCAGGTGTTCCTCGCCCGGTCGGCCTCCGGGCGCACCGTCGCCGTGAAGCTGGTGCGCGAGGAGCTGGCCGGGCAGGAGGAGTTCCGCCGCAGGTTCCGGCAGGAGATCGACACGGCACGGCAGGTCGGCGGGGCGTGGACCGCGCCCGTCCTGGACGCCGACCCCGAGGCCGACCGGCCCTGGCTGGCCAGCGGGTACGTCGCCGGGCCCTCCCTGCACACCGTCGTGGCCCGCGAGCACGGGCCGCTGCCGGAGCGCTCCGTGCGCATCCTCGCCGCCGGACTCGCGCACGCGCTGCGCGACATCCACGCCGCCGGGGTCGTCCACCGCGACCTCAAGCCGTCCAACGTCCTGCTCACCATCGACGGCCCGCGCGTCATCGACTTCGGCATCGCCCGCGCCCTGGAGACGGTCACCGACGGCGGCCTCACCCGGGCGGGCGCGCTCGTCGGCTCGCCCGCCTTCATGGCGCCCGAGCAGCTGCGCGGCGACCCGGTCACCCCGGCCTGCGACGTGTTCTGCCTCGGCTCGGTCCTCGCGTACGCAGCCACCGGCAGGCTCCCGTTCGGCGCGGAGGGCAGCGGGGCGCACGCGCTGATGTTCCGCATCGCCCAGGAGGAGCCCGACCTGCGGGCGCTGCCGAAGCCGCTGCGCGAGCTGGTCCACGCCTGCCTCGCGAAGGCACCCGAGCACCGCCCCTCCCTGGACGCGGTCCTGCGGCACAGCGGGGCCCACGACACGGTGGCCGACGGCCGCGCCCGCGAACCCTGGCTCCCCGGCACGCTCATCGCCCAGCTCGGGCGGCACGCGGCGCGGTTGCTGGACGTGGAGGACCCGGGGGCGGGGCCTGCGGTGCGCGTGCCGGAGCCCCGGTCGCCGGTGGACGACGAGGAGGCGGGGGTGGGGTTGGGGTTGGGGTTGGGGTTGGGGACGGGGTTGGGGACGGGGATGGGGATGGGCCGGGGCGGACCCTGTTCCGGCCACCCCTCGATATCCGGTCCCGGTCCCGGTACCGGTACCGGTCCTGGTCCTGGTCCTGGTCCCCGTCCGGAGGCGGACGCCGACGCCGACGCCGACGCCGAGGGCGACCTCGGCGTCGCCGGAGCCGAACCCGCACCCGGAGCCGAACCCGAACCCGAAGCCGAAGCCGGACCCGGACCCGCCGAACCGCACACCCAGGCCCTGCCCACCCCTCCCCACCCCGTCGGCTTCGGGCACCCGGCGACCGGCGGCGCCTCCGCCGCGCTGCCCGGCACCGGGGACGTACCCGCCACTCCCGGGGGCGGGCCGGAGACGCATCCGGAAACCGATCCCGAGACCGAGCCCGAGCCCGAGCCCGAGACCAATCCGGAGACCGATCTGGAGCCCCATCCGGAGACCGATCCGGAAACCGAGCCGGAAACCGAGCCGCGGGCGCAGCGCAACGGCCGGACCACCGCCTTCCTCGTGGCCGCCGCCGTGACCGTGGCGATCGGTGCGGGCGGTTCGGTGTACGCGGTGATGAACGGCGAGGGCACCGGCCGTACGGAACAGCGCCGGAAGGCCCCGCCCACCGCGCCCGCCACACCCGCGGCGGTCCCCGAGTCGTTCCTCGGGACCTGGCAGCACAGGACCCGGGGCCCCGGCGGCCCCGGCACCCGCACCCTGACCCTCACCCAGGGAACGCGCGGCGAGCGGGTCATGCGCCTGCGCGAGCAAGGCCCGCACCACGACTGCGCCTCGACCGCACGCCTCCGCTCGGCCGACCCGACCACGGTGACCCTCGGCCCGGCCACGCTCACGTACGACAAGGGGCAGAGCTGCCGCCCGGGCGCGGCGCGTGAACTGACCCTGCCCGACGAGCACACCCTCGTCGTCCGCCGCCTCGACGGCAACGGGCCCAGCAAGACGTACACCCGTACGACCGGGCGGTGAACAGCAGGCGAAACCAAGGGAGTTGAGCGTCCGGGGCGGGGCTCGCGCTCGTAGCGTGCACCCGTGGATGACTGGTTCAGCGCCGAGAACGTGATCGCCGTGGGCACCGCCCTGCTCGGCGTCCTCGCGTCGATGGCCGCCCTCTGGTACGAGCGCCGGGTGCCGCGCCGCAAGCGCATCGGCTACCGCGTGCAGATGGACACGCCCATCGGCAGCGACGGGGGCGCGGGCCGCACCAACGTACGCCTCGGCCTGTTCCTCGAAGACCCCTCGATGTCGGACGCGACGCTCGTCCTGCTCCGCGTCGAGAACGACGGCGCCGAGAGCATCGCAGGCGACGACTACACGGGGCGCGAACTGCACGGCCTCACCGCCGAGTTCAGCGGCCGCAGGATCCGCGGCATAGCGGTCACCCAGCCCGGCGAGTCCGGGCACCTCATGGAGCACTTCGCGCCCGCGCTCGGCATGGGGCACAGCGGGTCGACGCTGCGCATCCCGCGCGTACCACTCAACCGCGGCGAGCACTTCAAGCTGCTCGTGCTGCTCACCGGCGGCCACGTCGGCGACGGCATCCGCATCGTCGGCGGCATCCGCGACGGGGAGGTCCGCCCCAACCGCAGTACGACGCCCGACGACACCCCGCCGCTGCTCAGCCGGCCCGCGAAGCTGCTCGCCGGGCTGCTCACGCTGTGCGTGATCGCGCTGTCCACGCTGATCGTGGCCGGCGGCGACCGGCCGCCGATGGGCTGCGCGCAGGGCAAGCTGACCGTTGTCGGCTCCACCGCGTTCAAGCCGGTCGCCGAGGAGCTGGCCGACAAGTACGAGAAGGACTGCCCCGGTTCGGAGATCACCGTCGACGCGCACGGCAGCGCGCCCGGCATCAACGAGCTCGACGAGGCGGGCGCCGCGTCCTCCTCGTCGCCCGCGCTCGTCGCGTTCTCCGACGGGCCCAAGCCGAGCGGGCATCCGCGGCTGCGCGAGAACCGCGTCGCCGTGTCGTCGTTCGCGATGGTCCTCAACGACCGCGTCCCGCTGAAGAACCTGTCCCTCGCCGACCTGCGCCGCCTCTACCGCGGCGAGTTCCGCACCTGGCGCGAGCTCGACCGCTCCCTGCCGGACATCCCCGTCGTCCTGGTCAGCCGCAACTCCAACTCCGGTACCCGCGCGGTGTTCCAGCGCCGCATCCTGCGCGGCTTCGAGGACGCCCCGTCGTCCGCGGACTGCCGCCGCAAGGACGACCCGAAGGCGCCGCTCATCCGCTGCGAGTCCGACAGCACCGAACAGCTCCTCGACTCCGTCGCGGACATCCCGGGCGCCATCGGGTACGCGGAGCTGCGCTCCACCTCCGCGCCGAAGGGCCTGCACCGGCTCAGCCTGGACGGGGCGGCGCCGACGATCGAGGACGTCGCGGACTCCGCGTACCCGTTCCGCGAGATCGAGCACGCCTACACGTACGGCCGGCCGCCCGCGGACTCCCTCGTCTCCAGCTTCCTCAACTACACGATGCGCGGCAGCGGCCAGGACGTCATCCGCACCCACGGCCACGTCCCGTGCGCCTCGCCGGAGGGGCTGCGGGCCTGCGACGACGGCCCGGAACTCGACCCGTGACGCGGCGCCCTGCGTGCGGTGTCCAGGCTGCGGTTGCCCGGAGTCGATCGCGGTGCGGCTGACCCGGGTGGTGAGTCAGCGGACGTACTTCTTCAGGGGTTCGGTGTCGAGGGGGATGCCGACGGGATCGGGCAGGGTCGTCTTCTCGCCGAACGGAACGATGTCCACGTGCAGGTACTGGCCGTGGTCGACGTCCGGACCGGTATGGACGGCGAGCGCCTGCCGGTCCCGGTCGACGAGCAGGTGGACCGGAATGCCTGCGGCCGCGTATGCGGCGGGCTTCTCCCGGCGGTCGCGACTTTCGGTGTCGGAGTCGTACGAGGTGACCTCTACGGCCATCAGTACGCCTTCGGGGTCGGCCCAGTCGCTTTCCTGGTCAACGAGATGGTCGATCGGCACGAGTGTCCCGTCCGGGACAGCACGGCCCTTGCGGTAACGCTCGACCTTCAGCTGCTGGGTTGTGACCAGATCGAGCTCCGGGCGAGCCTGCATACATTGCCTGACCAGCCACGCAACGAGCGCCGCATGCTTATTGTCCGTCACAGGCTTCACCTCAAGCCGACCGTTGATGAACTCCAACGTGACGGTCTCGGGGGCGGCGGCGGCCAGTTCCTCGAAGTCCTCCACCGGCATCTGAGACGTGCGCTCTGCCATAACCGTCATGCTGCACTCCCTTCCTTATGGACGCCAGTGTCGCCGAACACGACAAAGGGGCGGACCGCTTCGGAAGCAGTCCACCCCTTCGAGTGAATGTGCGAAGAACTACGGACAACCGCAGGTCAACCGGGGCTCAGAGGAACGAGTTGATCTCGATCGTCTCGTCCCGGCCCGGGCCCACGCCGATCGCGGAGATCGGCGCCCCGGACATCTCCTCCAGCGCCTTCACGTACGCCTGCGCGTTCTTCGGCAGGTCGGCGAAGGACTTGGCCTTGGTGATGTCCTCGGACCAGCCCGGCAGGCACTCGTACACCGGCTTCGCATGGTGGAAGTCGGTCTGGCTGTACGGGAGTTCCTCGACGCGCTTGCCGTCGATCTCGTACGCCACGCAGACCGGGATCTGCTCCCAGCCGGTGAGGACGTCGAGCTTCGTGAGGAAGAAGTCCGTCAGGCCGTTCACGCGGGTCGCGTAGCGGGCGATGACCGCGTCGAACCAGCCGCAGCGGCGGTCACGGCCGGTGGTGACACCGCGCTCGCCGCCGATGCGGCGCAGGTCCTCGCCGTCCTGGTCGAACAGCTCGGTCGGGAACGGTCCGGCGCCCACACGCGTGGTGTACGCCTTCAGGATGCCGATGACCCGGTTGATCTTCGTGGGGCCGACGCCCGCACCCGTGCACGCGCCACCCGAGGTCGGGTTGGAGGACGTGACGAAGGGGTACGTGCCGTGGTCCACGTCGAGCAGCGTGCCCTGGCCGCCCTCGAAGAGGACGACCTTGCCGTCGTCGATGGCGTTGTTCAGGATCAGCGTGGTGTCCGCGACGTACGGCTTCAGCTGGTCCGCGAACGTCAGCATCTCCTCGACGATCTTGTCCGTCTCGATCGCGCGACGGTTGAAGACCTTCGTGAGCAGCTGGTTCTTCGTGTCGAGGGCCGCCTCGACCTTCTGCGTCAGGATCGACTCGTCGTAGAGGTCCTGGACGCGGATGCCGACACGGTTGATCTTGTCCGCGTAGGTCGGGCCGATGCCACGCCCGGTGGTGCCGATCTTCCGCTTGCCGAGGAAGCGCTCCGTCACCTTGTCGACGGTGACGTTGTACGGCGTGATCAGGTGGGCGTTGCCGCTGATCAGGAGCTTGGAGGTGTCGACACCGCGCTCGTTCAGGCCGCTCAGCTCGGAGAGCAGCACCGCCGGGTCGACGACGACTCCATTGCCGATGACGGGCGTACACCCCGGCGAGAGGATTCCGGAGGGGAGGAGGTGGAGCGCGTACTTCTGGTCGCCTACGACAACCGTGTGGCCGGCGTTGTTGCCGCCCTGGTAGCGCACCACATAGTCAACGGAGCCACCGAGCAGGTCGGTGGCCTTTCCCTTGCCCTCGTCACCCCACTGAGCACCGAGCAGCACAAGTGCGGGCACAGGCGTACACCCCTTCCGGGCGGGGCATGTCCAAGGTCAGGGGCGTACGCGAACGCTTGTCGTACGCGCACACCGCGACCCTCGTTGGCCGCACCCGTCGGACCGGTGCCCCGGAATAGACGAAGCCCCTGGCGCAATAGCGCAAGGGGCTCTTGCACAAAGATGCTACCCGAGGAAGGACCGAGGTGTCGGCTCCAGAGCCCGCCGGACAGAGCGCGCAGCCGCTTCAGCCGCCCAATCCGCTCCTGGTGGTGATCGATCCGACGGCCCGCGCGGTCGACGGGGAGTCGGTCCGGATCGCGAAGGACGTGCTCTGCGCGGGCGCTTCCGGGGGCCCGGCCAAGGTCTGCCTGCCGGACGGCCCGGAGGAGTTCACGCGCGCCCTGACCAGGCGCGGCTCCCGCCGTCCGGTGGTGGTGGGCGACGACGGGGCGCTGCTCCGTGCGGTCGGTGCGCTGCATCGCGAGCGGGAGCTGTCGGAGGCGGCCCTCTCCGTGGTCCCGGTGGGTATGGCGACGGGGCTCGCGCACGCGCTCGGGGTGCCGTCGGGCGCGGTGGCCGCGGCCCGCGCGGTCCTCGACGGCTCGCCCCGCCGCCTCGACCTGCTCGTCGACGACAGCGACGGGGTGGTGCTCGGGCGGCTCGCGATCCCGGCGGCGGTGGCGCCTGCGGGGCCCGACTCGGTGACTGGCCTGGGCTCTGGCTCCGGACCCGGCTCCGGCTCTGGTTCCGGTTCCGGTTCTGATCTCGGGTCCGGCTCCGGCTCCGGTTCTGGTTCTGGTTCCGGCTGCGGTTCTGGTTCCGGTTCCGGTTCCGTTTCCGGTTCTGGTTCCGGTTCCGGTCCTGGTTCCGGTTCCGGTTCCGGTTCCGGTTCCGGTTCCGGTTCCGGTTCCGGGAGGTTGTTGCGTACGTGCCAGTCGCTGGTGCGGACCCTGGTCCGACCGATGCCCGCGGTACGGCCCGCTCCCGGTCCGGCGCGGCTGCGGGTGGAGGCGGACGGGGTGACGCTTGTCGATCTGGACCAGCCGGTCGTCGGGGTCTCGGTGCGGCCGCTGCGGGACGGGATCGCGCGGGTCGAGGTGTGGGCCGTGGGCACGGAGTCGCCGGTACGGGCGCACGCGCGGACGGTCACGGTCTCGGGCCCCGACTTCCGCTACCGCGCGGACGCGGTGACCTCGGGCCCGGTCCGGGCCAGGACATGGACGGTACGACCGGAGGCGTGGGCACTGACGTTGCCCTGAGGGCGCTGCGGTCCCTCAGCGGTCCCCGTACAGCTCCTCGCGCCGTTCGCGCCAGCGCTCCAGGAGGAGGGGCAGTTCCTGGCCCACGAACTCGAAGAACGCCTGCGTCTCCGCCATCCGCCGCCCGGCCGGTGTTTCGGAACCGAGGCTGCTGACCCCCTCGCGCAGCGCCTCCTCCCAGCGCTTCATGATCTGGTCGCGGTTGGCGAGCGCCTCGTACCACTGGTTGTTGTGGACGCGGTAGCGCTCACGGCGGGTGCCGGGCTCGCGTTCGCGGGAGACCATGTGCTGCTGCGAGAGGTAGCGCACCGCTCCGGACACGGCGGCCGGGCTGACCTGAAGCTGTTCGCCCAGCTCCGCCGACGACATGGCGCCGGCGTCGGAGGAGAGCAGGGCGGCGAAGACCCGGGCCGGCATGCGCTGGATGCCCGCGTCGACGAACACGGCCGCGAAGTTCTCCACGAAGCGTGCGACCGCGTCTTCGTCCCGTTCCGTCCGTCCCTCACCGGCCGACTGGCCCATGCTCCGATCATCTCCCCTGCTCATCGCGTCCTGGCGAGTTTATACGGTTCCTTAACTTCACAAATTTGTGAAACTACCGTACGTTCAAAAGCATGACGAAGGCAATTACCGTCTCCGGACTGCACAAGTCCTTCGGGCGGACACACGCGCTCGACGGCCTCGACCTGGACGTCGAGACCGGTGAGGTCCACGGCTTCCTCGGGCCCAACGGCGCCGGGAAGTCCACCACCATCCGCGTACTGCTCGGCCTGCTCCGCGCCGATTCGGGCGCCGCCCAGCTCCTCGGCCGGGATCCGTGGAGCGACGCGGTCGCACTCCATCGGCACCTCGCCTACGTCCCCGGCGACGTGGAGCTGTGGCCCGGCCTGACCGGCGGTGAGGCCATCGACCTGCTTTCGCGGCTGCGCGGGGGCATCAACAGCCGGCGGCGGGACGAGCTGATCGAGCGCTTCGACCTCGACCCCACGAAGAAGGGCCGGGCGTACTCGAAGGGCAACCGCCAGAAGGTCGCCATCGTCGCCGCGCTCGCCTCCGACGCGGAGCTGCTGCTCCTCGACGAGCCGACGGCCGGACTCGACCCGCTGATGGAGGTCGTCTTCCAGGACGTCATCGCCGAGGCCAAGGCCGCGGGCAAGACCGTGCTGCTCTCCAGCCACATCCTGGCCCAGGTCGAGAAGCTCTGTGACCGGGTGAGCATCATCCGGCTCGGCAAGATCGTGCAGTCGGGAACGCTGAGCGAGATGCGGCACCTGACCCGCACCACCGTCGAGGCCGAGACCAAGTACCCGGCCACCGGGCTCGACACCCTGACCGGCGTGCACGGCCTGAGCACCGACGGCAACCGGGTCCGCTTCGCCGTGGACGGCCCTCAACTCAACTCCGCTCTCCGGCAGTTGACCGAGTTCGGGGTCCGCTCCCTGGTCAGCCACCCCCCGACCCTCGAAGAGCTGATGCTGCGCCACTACGGGGACGAGCTCGCCCACAACGGCTCGGCGAAGCCGCAGGCATCGGGCGCACCTGGCACTCCTGACACTCCTGCCACTCCTGGCACTCCTGGCACTCCTGGCACTCCTGGCACTGCTGGCACTCCTGGCACTCCTGGCACTCCTGGCACTGCTGGCAGCAAGGAAGAAGTGCGATGAGCACCGTCACCACCGCCGCCAAGAGCCCCGCACCCGCCCGTACGGTCACGGGCGGCAACGCGCTGGCCGGGACCCGCACCCTGATCCGGTTCGCGCTCCGCCGCGACCGGGTCCGGCTGCCCGTGTGGCTGCTCGCCCTGACCATCGGGACGATCGCCACGGCGGGCAACTTCCAGACGCTGTACGCGAGTACGGAACAGCGGGCGTCCGTCGTCAGGACCATGGACAGCCCAGCCGGGCTCGCCATGACCGGCCCTCGCCACTACCTCACCGACTACAACTTCGGCTCGATGATGGGCCACCAGATGCTCGGCTTCATGGCCGTCATGGTCGGCCTGATGAGCGTCCTGATCATCGCCCGGCACACCCGCGCCGAGGAGGAGACCGGCCGCGCCGAGCTGGTCCGCTCCACGGTCGTCGGCCGGCACGCGCATCTTGCGGCCGCGCTGACCGTGGCGGTCCTCGCGAACCTCGTCCTGGCGCTGCTGCTCGCGTTCGGACTCGGCGGCGCGGGCATCGAGGGCGTCGACACCGGCGGCTCGCTGCTCTACGGCTTCTCGCACGCCGCGATCGGCATCGTCTTCGCCGCCGTTGCCGCGGTCACCGTGCAGTTCACCGCGCACGCCCGCAGCGCCTCCGGCATGGCACTCGCCGTCATCGGTCTCGCCTACGTCCTGCGCGCCTCCGGCGACGCAGGCGGTGACGGCACCGTGTCCTGGCTCTCCCCGATCGGCTGGGTGCAGCGAACCTATGTCTACGTCGACGACCGCTGGTGGCCGCTGCTGCTCTGTCTGGCGCTCGCGGTGGTCTGCGGCGGGGCCGCGTTCGCCCTGTCCACCCGGCGGGACGTGGGGGCGGGTCTGCGCACCGAGCGGCTGGGCCGCCCGCACGCGTCCGATGCGCTCACCCGGCCGTTCGGCTTCGCGCTCCGGCTGCACCGCGGGATGCTCTTCGGCTTCGGCGCGGGTCTGTTCCTGATGGGCGCGATGTACGGCTCGATCCTCGGGGACGCCGAGGACATGCTGAAGAACATCGACCAGATCCAGGAAGCCCTCCAGCGCGTGGGCGGCGCCTCCATCGCCGAGTCGTTCGCGTCGATGGTCATGATCGTCCTCTCGGTCGTCGCGTCGGTGTACGTCGTCATGGCGGCCCTGCGCCCCCGCGCCGAGGAGACCGCGGGCCGTGCCGAACCTCTCCTCGCCACGGGCCTGTCCCGGAACCGCTGGGTCGGCAGCCACCTGGCCGTGGCCATGCTCGGCGGCACGCTGCTCCTCGTCCTGGCCGGCCTCGGCATCGGCATCGCGGGCGCGGCCTCGACCGGCGACGGCGGGCTCGTCCTGAAGCTCACCGGAGGGGCCATCGCGTACGCCCCCGCGCTGTGGGTGACCGTCGGTGTCGCGGTGGCGCTCTTCGGCTGGTTCCCTCGGGCGAGCACGGTGGCGTGGATCGTGCCGGTGTACGCCTTCGTGGTCGGCTACCTGGGCGAGCTGCTCCAATTCCCGTCCTGGATGGCCAACTTGTCTCCCTTCGGCCATGTCCCACAGCTCCCGGCCGCGGACATGTCCTGGCCACCGCTGCTGATCCTCACGGCCCTGGCCGTGGCCCTGACCCTGCTGGGTCTGGCGGGGTTCCGGCGCAGGGACCTGGAAACGAAGTAGCGCCCTTCGGACGCGCGGCACCCCGGGTCTGTAGCGGAGTCCGGGGTGCCGTACTCAGCGCACGTAGTTCTTCAGGATCTCCGTGTCGACCCTGAATCCCACCGGTGTGGGCAGGTGCACCGGCTCACCGAATTTCGTCGTGCGCGCGTCCCGGTACCGACCGCTCTCCGGGTCCGGATCGCTGTGCACCACCACCGTGCCGTCGTCGCGGTCGATCAGGAGGTACACCGGGATTCCCGCGCTCGCATAGCCGGTGGGCTTCTCCACTCGGTCCCTGCGATCGGTGTCCGCGTCGTACGAGGTGACCTCGACGACCATCAGCACCCCCGCAGGGTCAGCCCACTCTCCTTGCCCGGCGAAGGTGCCTCGCGGTGCGAGTGAGGCGTCGGGCCGGGCGCGCCCCGATCTGTACCGCTCGATGGCCAGGCCTTGGTCGCTGGGATAGAGCCCCAGCTCAGGCCGATGCTGCATGCAGACGCTCTGCAGCCACATGTAGATCTCGTTGTGGTCGCCGTCAGGCACGCCCTTGTCCTCGATCCGTCCGCCGATGAACTCCAGCCTGACGGCATCGGATTCCTTGGCCGCAATCTTGGCGATGCGCTCGAATTCCTCGACCGTCACCTGGGACGTGTGCCCTGTCATGACCGCCATGGTCCCCCCCTTCGCAGGCATGCACCAGTCTGTCGAGGCCCCGGTGGCGGAGGCGACAGTTCCGCGGGAGCGCCACCCGAACGAGTGATCGAACCCGCGAAGGGCCTACGAAGGACCTACGAAGGCGTCACCAGGCGGGCCTCGTAGGCGAACACCGCGGCCTGTGTGCGGTCTCGCAGGCCCAGCTTGACCAGGATCCGGCTGACATGGGTCTTGATCGTCGACTCGGCGACGACGAGGTGTGCGGCGATCTCCGCGTTGGAGCGGCCCTGGGCGATCAGGACCAGGACCTCCGTCTCGCGTTCCGTGAGGTCGCCGAGCTGGGTGACCGCCGGGGCCTTCGACTCGGCCGCGCCGAGCTTCGCGAACTCGGAGATCAGCCGCTTGGTGACCGTCGGCGCGAGCAGGGCCTCGCCGGAGGCCACGACCCTTACGCCGTCGGCGAGTTGGCGGGCCGAGGCGTCCTTGAGGAGGAAGCCGGAGGCGCCGGCACGGAGGGCCTCGTAGACGTACTCGTCGAGGTCGAAGGTGGTCAGGACAAGGACGCGGGTGTCGGTGTCGGCGGCGACGATCTCGCGGGTGGCCTCGATGCCGTTCAGCTCGGGCATCCGGATGTCCATGAGGACGACGTCGGGCCGCAGTCCGGCGACCTTCGCGACCGCCTCGCGGCCGTTCACCGCCTCTCCGACGACCTCGATCCCCGGCATCGCGCCGAGCAGTACGGAGAAGCCCTCGCGGACCATCATCTGGTCGTCGGCGATCAGCACGCGGATGGGATCGGTGCCCGTGCCCTCTTCGGTGCCGGTCATACGGAGCGCTCCTCGGCCTCGGCCCGTACCGGCAGGAAGACCGCCACCTCGTAGCCGCCGTCCTCCGTCGCCCCCGTCGTCATCTCGCCGTCGAGCATCGCGACCCGCTCTCGCATGCCGGTCAGCCCGTGCCCGGCGCCCATCGACTGGGGCGGGCGCAGCCCTCGTTGAGGGGTGGTGGCCGGGTGACGGGTGGGCTTCACCAAACCGGTCGGCGGGCCGTTGACGATGCGCAGGCCGAGGCCGCCGAGGACGTACGAGACCTCCACCTTGGCGGTGGCGCCGGGTGCGTGCCGCAGCGCGTTGCTGAGGGCCTCCTGCACGATGCGGTACGCGGACAGCTCCACGCCCTGCGGCAGCGCGCGGGCCGCGCCGGTGACGGTCTGGTCGACGGTCAGTCCGGCCTCGCGGACGTTGTCGAGGAGCGCGCCGAGGTCGGCGAGGGTGGGCTGGGGTGCGTCGGGGGCCTCGTAGTCCTCCGCGCGGACGACGCCGAGGACGCGGCGGAGTTCGGTGAGCGCGGCGACCGCGTTCTCCCGGATCGTGGCGAAGGCCTGGGCCAGCTCCGGCGGCGGGTTCTCCACCCGGTACGGGGCGGCCTCCGCCTGGATGGCGACTACGGACATGTGGTGGGCCACCACATCGTGCAGCTCGCGGGCGATGGTGGTGCGCTCTTCGAGCAGCGTCCGCCTGGACCGCTCGACGAGCGTCACCTCCTCCTTGGCGACGACCTCACGCTCCTTCGCGACGACCTCGCGGCGGGCGGAGGACCAGCCGCGTACGGAGGCGGCGACGGCGAGGGTCAGGCCGGAGAGCACGGTCATCACCAGGGTCGGCCCCGATTCGCCGATGAGCAGCCCGAGAATCGCGGCGAACGCGACGGTGAGCAGCCACATCTCCAGGGCCACACGCGGCCGGGACCGGCAGGTCACCAGGACGAGCACGAAGAGATGCGCCACGAAGCCGGGCACCGTCCACGGGAAGACCGGTTCGAGGGAGAGCGGCACCATGAGCACGGTCACCGCGAGCGACAGCCAGAAGGAGGCGACCGGCCGGAACAGCGTGAGCAGCACCGGCAGGGCGGAGCACGCCGCTGACGGAGCCCTCCAGGAACTTGTGGGGCAGGGTGGCGCCGACGAGGCAGACGAACACCGCCATCGCGACCACCGTGGCATGCGGCAGCCAGCGGGCGCGGGCCCGGCTCTTCTCCGGCATCCGGCGCAGCAGCCGGGAGGCACGGTCGCCCTCCTCGGCCAACGGCTCCACCGGCCGGAACGCGAACACGCCGGTCATCAGGTCGGTACGGATCGTCTGCAGCGCGGTCCGTATGAGGCTGGCTTCGGTGCGCAGGGGTGTGGTCGTCTGGGTCACGCAGCCAAGGTAGGCGCGCCACGGGTTCCCGTCGTCACCTAAGGTGCGGATCTGTCGGCGTCCTCCTCAAGGACTACGAGTCCGTCCCTGAGGCCTGAGGAGAGCGAGTCAGCGTACGTAGTTTCTGAGCTTCTCCGTTTCGAGGACGAAGCCCACGGGGTCGGGGAGGTGGACGGTGTCCCCGAACTTCGCGGTGTGAACGTCCCGGTACCGGCCTGCCTCGGTGTCCGGCGTGCTGTGGACGACCAGAGAGCCGTCCTCCCGGTCGATCAGCAGATACACGGGGATGCCCGCCTCGGCATAAGCAGGCGGTTTCTCCTTTCGGTCCCGACGGTCGGTGTCCGAGTCGTACGAGGTGACTTCCACTGTCATGAGGACACCGCTCGGGTCTCCCCACTCTCCCTGCCCCGCGAAATGGGCCTCGGGGGCGAGGGTGGCGTCGGGGCGAGCCCGTCCCTTGCGGTAGGCCTCGACTCTGAGTCCTTGCTCCGCGTACAGATCCAGCTCCGGTCGATGCTGCATGCATTGACGCATCAGCCAGGTCACGATGGTTCCGTGGTCTCCGTCCGGCACGCTCTTGGCCCCGATCCGTCCGTCGATGAACTCCAACTTGACGGTGTTGTCCGAGTCCTTGGCGGCGAAGTCCGCCAGCCGCTCGAACTCCTCCACTGACACCGGGGACGTATGAGACGTGCGCTCTGCCATAACAGTCATGGTGCCCTCCTTCCCAGGCATGGACCAGCCTGCCGAGCCCTCGACGCCGGACGCGACGGTTCCGCGATCACTCACTCGAACGAATGAGCGCACTCCGCGAACGTGCGCCCCCCGCCTCACACCTCGACGACCAGCTCCCGCAGCCCCCTGATCACCAACCCGTCCTTCCAGCGCGGCTCGGTCGACAGCCGCAGTCCAGGAGCACGCCTCACCAACTGTCCGTACGACGCGGCCAGTTCGAGGCGGGCCAGCGGGGCGCCCAGGCAGTAGTGGATGCCTCCGCCCAGGCTGACGTGGGGGTTGTCCGTTCGGGACAGGTCCAGGCGGTCCGGGTCCGCGAAGGCCTCCGGGTCGCGGTTTGCCGAGCCGAAGAGGAGGGCCACCTCCGAGCCGCGCGGGATCCGCACCCCGCCGACCTCGATGTCCTCAAGCACCCACCGCTCGAAGAGGTGCAGCGGTGAGTCGTACCGCAGGAGTTCCTCCACAGCTGTGGACAGCGGTATGTCGCCGGAGCGGAGTGCCGCGAGCTGGTCGGGGTGGCCGCCGTCGCCTGCGTCGAAGCGGCGGGCTCCGAAGGCCGCGGTCACCGGGTCGGGGCCGAACCCGAGGGTGGTGCCGAAGAGTTCCACCCGTACATGCGGGACCTCGGCGATCCAGTCGTGCGCACCACGGCCCGCCCAGACGCGGGCCCGGGTGCGCAGCTCGGCGGCGTGGTCGAAGCCGGTGCCGGGGCTGCCGTACAGGACGATGTCGGTGACCCGGGTGCCGGCGGTGGGCGTCCCGAGTCCGTGTGCGGCGCGGGCGCACACCACCGAGCCGTAGGAGTGGCAGAGCAGCGCCACAGGGGTGCGTGCCGGCACGCCGTACGTGGTCAGCCGGTGCAGGAAAGAGCGGAGTTCGGCGGCAGCGGTATCGGCGCGTCCCGGGGTGAGCGCCGCCGGACTGACCGTGCCGGGCGTCGCGTAACCGAGCCAGGCGATCACCGCCACGCGCGGGCCGAGACGCTCGTGCAGGGCGAGCGCACCGCGCAGGAAGCGGGGGTAGGTGTCGATGCCCGTGTCGGAGCCCGGCACCAAGATCGCGACGCGGTCGGCGGTGTGCAGGTCGCCGAGCACCTCGGCGGTCCTGCCGGGGCCGCGGGCGTCGAACTCAAGGAAGTGCCGGTCCGGCGCGGCCAGTTCACGCACGGCCCTCGCTCGCCGCTCCGCGCCTGCGGCGTGTGCGAGGCGGGCGGCCTCCTCCGCGTTCGCGCGATGCGCCGCGTACCGCTCGGCGAGTGGGGCTTCGGCGGCGACGCGGGCGGGCGCGGGCGCCGGGACACCGGGGCGCACGGCGCCGGACAGTGGAACCACCACGCACGCGGTGATCAGCGAGGCGAGTACCGCCCGCCGCCCCCGCCTCAGGAGGCCTCCCCCTCGTACGAACCTCATCGCCCGCGTCCCCCCGCTCGCCTACCCCGGTCCCCCGGCCGCGCCTTCGCGCTGCCTGACACGGGAAAAGTTAGGCAGCGGGCCGGGTGACCGGCGTCCCTCCACCGTGGTGACCTGCCGGGTAGCTCTCAGGTATGACGCGGGCTACGGCACGGCAGGGAACGGCACGGGCACGGCACGGGCACGGCACGGGCACGGGCACGGGCACGGGCACGGGCACGGGCACGGGCACGGGCACGGGCACGGGCACGGGCAACAACGGGCCACCGCAAGGACATCGCAAAGGCCACCGCAAGGCGACCCATCCGGCCGCCGAGACAACCGCCCTGCTCAGAACGCCAGTTGGGCGATCTCCTCCGCCACCACCGCGCACGCGTCCGCCGCCGGGTCGATCAGCGCGAAGTGCCCGACGTCCTCCAGGAGCGTGCAGCCCACGATCTCGCCTGCCTTCGCGGCGGCGTCCGCGTACTCCTCGGCCAGTTCGTACGGGACCGTCGTGTCCGTGCGGCCCTGCACGAGGGTCGTCGCGATGCCCGTGGGCAGCAGCGCGGCCGGGTCGGCGAGAGTCGCGCGCTCCTCGAACTTGGCGTTTCCGCCGAGGAGTTGGCGTACCGCGCCGCCGCACACGTCCAGCTCCACGGCCCGCGCGAAGCCCGCGATCGGCGCGAGCGCGACGACTCCGCGCAGCGGTGTGGGGCGCGGCAGGCGCCAGGGCGTGCCCGGGGGCAGTACGTGCCGTGCCGCCGCCCACAGGGCGAGGTGCCCGCCCGCCGAGTGCCCCGTCAGGACGGTGCGCCGGTGGTCGGCCCGGGGGAGGTGTTCCGGTACGAGTTCGGGGAGTGCGTCGAGCGCGGCCGCCACGTCGTCGAAGGTCTCCGGCCAGCGGCCCGCGACGGGGGCGTTCGCGCCCTGGTGGGGCAGCGAACTGCCCCTGCGGTACTCGACGTTGGCGACGGCGAAGCCACGCCTGGCCAGGAAGTCCGCGAACGGCGTGACGTGCCGCCGGTCGTACGGGGCACGCCAGGCGCCGCCGTGCAGGACGACGACGAGCGGCGCGGGGCGGCCGTCGCCGACGCGGGGCGCGTAGAAGTCGACGACCTGGTCCGGGTGTTCGCCGTAGGACGCGGTGGCGTCGGGGTCGACGGCGGGGTGCGAGAAGGCCGACTCTTCTTCGGCGTCGTCCGGCATGGTGGTGCAGCCTTTCGGTGAGGGCGGTCGGGGCCGGGGCGCAGGGCGGGTCCGGCGGGTCCGGCGGGTCCGGCGGGTAAGGGGCGGGTGAGGGACGGATGAGGGGCGGGTCCGGGGCTGATCCTTCCCCAGACCCGCCCCTCCCCGGAACCGGGCGCGGCGGGACCGCTACCGCTCGGCCCGCAGGACCTCACCGAGTACCCGGGCCGCCCGCTCGACCTCCGCGAAGCCCACGTACAGCGGGGTGAAGCCGAAGCGGAGCACGTCCGGGGCGCGGAAGTCACCGACCACGCCACGGGCGATCAGCTCGTCCATCACGATGGCCGCACCGTCACACCGAAGTGCGACCTGGCTCCCTCGCTCGGCGTGCACCTCAGGGGTGATCGAGGAGACCGAACCGGCCGGAACGTACGCCGCGACGCACTCCAGGAAGAAGTCCGTGAGCGCCAGGGACTTCTCCCGCACCGCCGCCACCGACACCCCGTCCCACACCGTCAGGGACTCCTCAAGGGCCAGCATCGACAGGATGTCCGGCGTACCGACCCGGCCGCGCAGGGCGCCGTCCGCGGGCGTGTAGCCAGGGCGCATCCCGAAGGGCTCGGCGTGCGAGTTCCAGCCGGGCAGCGGCGAGTCGAACGCGGCCTGATGGCGCTCGGCCACGTACAGGTACGCGGGCGAACCCGGGCCGCCGTTCAGGAACTTGTACGTACAGCCGACGGCCAGGTCGACGCCGTGCTCGTCGAGCCCGACCGGCAGCGCGCCCGCGCTGTGGCACAGGTCCCAGACGGCCAGGGCGCCCGCCTCGTGCACGGCGGCCGTGATGCCGGGCAGGTCGTGCAGGCGGCCGGTGCGGTAGTCGACGTGGTTGACGAGCGCGGCGGCGGTGCGCGGGCCGACCGCGCCCGGCATGTCCGCGGGGGCGAGCGGGCGCAGCGTGCAGCCGGTCATACGGGCCGCGGACTCGGCGATGTACCCGTCGGTGGGGAACGTCGCCTCGTCCACCAGGATCTCGTCCCGGCCTCCGCCTGCCAGCCGTACCACGCCCACAACCGCCTTGAAGACGTTGACACTGGTGGAGTCGCCGACCACGATCTGCCCGGCCGCGGCGCCGACCAGCGGTGCGATCCGGTCGCCGATCCGCTCGGGCGCGGTCCACCAGCCCGACTCGGTCCAGGAGCGGATCCGAAGCCGCCCCCACTCCCGCTGCACGACGTCCGCGACCCGCCCGGGCACGGCACGCGGCAGCGCGCCGAGGGAGTTGCCGTCGAGGTACACGACCTCGTCGAGGACGAACTGCTCGCGCAGTTTGCCCAGTTCGTCGGCCTTGTCCAGCTCGGCCGCCCTGTCAAGCAGGGCCTCGGTCTCAGACATGGCTACGCGCCGTCCACAGCTCGGGGAACACGTTCTTCTGGGCCCGCTTCTCCAGCCAGGCCACCCCGGCGGAGCCGCCCGTGCCGGCCTTGGAGCCCATGGCCCGGCGGGTCGCCACCAGGTGGTCGTTGCGCCAGCGCCACACCAGCTCGCCCACGTCCGTCAACGCCTCGCCCAGGCGCACCAGTTCACTTTCCTGGTCCCCGGCGTACACGGCCGTCCACACCGCCTCCACCTCGGGCGACGGCTCGTACCGCTGTGCCACGTCCCGGTCCAGGACGGCGCGCGGGATCTTGAAGCCGCGGCGCGCGAGGAGCCGTACCACCTCGTCGTACAGGCTCGGCTCGTGCAGTGCCTTCTCCAGCTCGGCGTGCACGCGCGGGGCGCCGCGGTGCGGGACGAGCATCGACGCGGACTTCTCGGCGAGCAGGAACTCCATCCGCCGGTACATCGCCGACTGGAAGCCGGAGCCGTCGCCGAGCGCGCTGCGGTACGAGTTGAACTGCGCGGGCGTGAGCTGCCCGAGCGGCTTCCAGGAGGCGTTGAGCGCCTCCAGCTCGCGGACGCTGCGCTTGAGCGCGGCCACCGCCGTGCCGAGGTCGTCCTGGCGCAGGGCCGCCGCCGCGGACTCCCACTCGTGCACGATCACGGTGAACCACAGCTCCATCACCTGCGTGGTGACGAGGAAGACCATCTCCCCGGGGTCGTCGGAGAGGGGGTGCTGCAGATGCGTGAGGACGTCCGCCTGTACGTAGTCCTCGTAGGGCGTGGTGCCTGCGAAGTCGAGATGCGGGGCCTCGGGGATCTCCCCGGCCGTCGTTTCCGCCTCGTGGGACATCGCTGTCTCCTTGGTGCCTGCTCCGGGTAGCGGTCCGCCCCTGCCGATGCCGGCACGGGGGCCCCGGTCCCCACCGGCATCCTCCGCAATCCTCCCCCGTTACGGCAAGACCTGCCTGGTCACAGCGACCGGGCAGGCCTTGACACCGACCCGCCGGATGTCAGCCCAGCGTCTTAGCGGCCGTCTCGGACGACTCCCGCAGGAAGGTCGAGCAGCGCTCGTACTCCTCCTGCTCGCCGATCACCTGCGCGGCGCGCGCGAGGGCGTGCAGGGCTCTCAGGAAGCCGCGGTTCGGATCGTGCTCCCAGGGCACCGGGCCGTGCCCCTTCCAGCCGGCGCGGCGCAGTGCGTCGAGGCCGCGGTGGTATCCCGTACGCGCGTAGGCGTACGACTCGACGGTGCTGCCGCGCTCGAAGGCCTCGTCGGCGAGACGGGCCCAGGCCAGGGACGACGACGGGTACTTGGCGGCCACGTCCGCGGCTGCCGTGCCGCCCGCGAGGAGTTCGCGGGGCTCGGGGTCGTCGGGCAGGTGGGTCGGGGGCGGGCCCCCGAGCAGGTTCTCGTGAATGGACATGCCTCAAGTCTGCCTTGTCCGCGCGGCGGCGGCCTGAGCCTGTGGATAACTCTGGTTCCGGACGCGTTCCGTGCTCGTTCCGGACTGGTCCCGGGTTCGTTCCGGACTGGTTCCGGACTGGTCCCGGACTGGTTCCGGGCTCGTTCCGGTACGGCGAAGGGCCCGGTCCCCCCACGGGAGAACCGGGCCCTTACCGCGTGTGTCAGCCGGTCACTTCAGCTTCGTGCCCGCCGAGCGCAGCGCGACGCAGGCCTCGCCCACGCGCTTCGCCATACCGGCCTCGGCGAGCTTGCCCCAGGCGCGCGGGTCGTACGTCTTCTTGTTGCCGACCTCGCCGTCGATCTTCAGGACGCCGTCGTAGTTCTTGAACATGTGGTCCGCGACGGGACGCGTGAAGGCGTACTGGGTGTCGGTGTCGAGGTTCATCTTCACGACGCCGTTCTCAAGGGCGGTGGCGATCTCCTCGGCGGTGGAGCCGGAGCCGCCGTGGAAGACGAAGTCGAACGGCTGCGATCCGGCCGGCTTGCCGTACTTGTCGCCGACGCCCTGCTGCAGGTCCTTCAGCAGCTCGGGGCGGAGTACGACGTTGCCCGGCTTGTAGACGCCGTGGACGTTTCCGAAGGACGCGGCGAGCAGGTACCGGCCCTTCTCGCCCAGGCCAAGGGCCTCGGCGGTGCGCAGTGCGTCGTCGACGGTCGTGTACAGCTCGTCGTTGATCTCGTGGCTGACGCCGTCCTCCTCGCCGCCGGTCGGGGTGATCTCCACTTCAAGGATGATCTTGGCGGCGCGGGCCTTCTCCAGGAGCTCCTGGCCGATGGCCAGGTTGTCGGCGAGGGTCTCGGCGGAGCCGTCCCACATGTGCGACTGGAACAGGGGGTTCTCCCCCTTGGCGACGCGCTCCGCGGAGACGTCGAGCAGCGGGCGGACGTACCCGTCGAGCTTGTCCTTCGGGCAGTGGTCGGTGTGCAGCGCGACGGTGACGTCGTACTTCTTGGCGACGATGTGCGCGTACTCGGCGAGCGCGACGGCGCCGGTCACCATGTCCTTGTTGTACTGCCCGCCCAGGAACTCCGCACCGCCGGTGGAGATCTGGATGATGCCGTCGCTCTCGGCCTCCGCGAAACCGCGCAGTGCGGCGTGCAGGGTCTGGGAGGAGGTGACGTTGATGGCCGGGTAGGCGAACTTGCCTGCCTTCGCCCGGTCCAGCATCTCGGCGTAGACCTCGGGGGTTGCGATGGGCATCTGGCCGCTCCTTGTGATGTGCGGATGTAAGTGTGGCCCTGACCGGAGGGCCCCTCACAGATGTTCATTGAGGGGGCGACGTCATCGTCGCCCCCATCAAACCAGACTCGCCGGACAGCTCCACCCGACCGCCCGGTACCCCCGTCGGTCACCGGCCTCAGTCGAGGCCGAGCTCGTCCTTCGCGTACGCGAAGAGGTACGGGACGCCTGCGCCCTCGGTGATCTTCTCGGCGGCGCCGGTGGCGCGGTCCACGATCGTCGCGACGCCCACGACCTCGGCGCCGGCCTCGCGCACGGCCTCCACGGCGGCCAGCGGGGAGCCGCCGGTGGTCGAGGTGTCCTCGACCACGAGGACGCGGCGGCCCTTGATGTCCGGGCCCTCGACGCGGCGCTGCAGGCCGTGCGCCTTGGCGGACTTGCGGACGACGAACGCGTCCAGGCGCTTTCCGCGCGCGGCGGCGGCGTGCAGCATCGACGCGGCGACCGGGTCGGCGCCCATGGTCAGGCCGCCGACGGCGTCGAAGTCCAGCTCGGCGGTGAGGTCCAGGAGCACCTGGCCGACCAGGGGGGCGGCCTCGCCGTCGAGGGTGATGCGGCGCAGGTCCACGTAGTAGTCGGCCTCGATGCCCGAGGAGAGGGTCACCTTGCCGTGGACCACGGCCTTGTCCTTGATCTGCTGCAGCAGCTCGCCACGTGTGCCTGACGGCATTACTTCGTAGACGTCACTCATGGTTGCCAGCTTATGCGGGGCGCGGGGGTGCCCGTACCGCCACGGGGCTCCGCCCCGGACCCCGGGGCTGTCGTTCGGCTGCCCGCGCCGTCGTGGCTTGTCGCGCAGTTCCCCGCGCCGCTATCGGGGCGCTCGCCACTCCCAGCGCATCGTCGCCTCCAACGGCTCGATCGGCGTGACCAGCCGCGGATGCGTGTTGAGGCCGTTGGGCGGGCCCGTCTGGGGCTCGACGCAGACCGCCTCCGGCTGCTCGTCGTAGAGCACGACCCACTCCGACGGGCTCGTGACCTTCAGCTCCAGCTGGTCCGCCCAGGTCAGCGTGACCGCGACCCCGTCCGGCATGCCGAAGCAGTCGTCCCACGGCCCCGGCTGCGGGTCGATGCGCTTGCCCGTGGGCAGGTGGTCCGCGCCGCGCTCCTCCTGCCAGGCCGCGTCGAAGGCGAGCGTCACGTCCTCGCCGCCGAGGTTGCGCAGGAACCACGGGTGCCAGCCGAGCTGCGCCGGGAAGGAGTCGCCGTACGTCTCCAGGCCCATCCGGAGGGTCAGGGCGTTCGGCTCCAGCTCGAAGACCTGCGTGATCCGCCCGGCGTACGGCCACGGCTCGGTCAGGTCGTACGTGAACACCGCCCCCGTGTCGCCGCCGCCGCGCGCCCGGCGCCAGGGCTTGTCGCGGACGGTGCCGTGGATGGCGTGCGGCGGGTTGTTGACCGGCAGCCGGTGCACGCGGCCGCCGTTGCGGAACTCGCCGTTCTCGGTGCGGCCGCACCACGGGGCCATGGGGAACGAACCGAAGTGGTCGCCCTGCCTGAGCACTTCGGTGCCGCCGATGCGGAGGCTCCCGATGCGGCAGCCGTTGCCGCTCTGCACCGTCAGTTCCGCATCGCCCGCGACGAGGGTCGCCGTGTCCTGAGTCTTCACGGACCCGACCCTAGTAGGGCTTGGCTACCTGCGGCGTCGCAGCGCCCGGCTCACGACGATCGCCGACGCGACGACAAGGGCCGCGGCGGGCGCGGCCCAGCGCAGGGTGTCGCCCGCGGTGGTGGCCTGGGGTGCGGGCACGGGCGCGTACCGTCCGCGCGGGGGCGCGTGGTCGACCTCCTCGGCGCTGCGGCCGATCATCGTGCGCCGCGCGTGTGCGGCCTCGGCGGGCGGCGCGATGAACGACTCGTCGCCGGCGTCCTGGTGGAAGGGGTCGAGCGCGAGGCCCTTGTTCTGGTCGCCGCCGTCGTCGTCGTTCTGGTCGCCTCCGTGCTCGTTCTGGTCGCCGTCGTCGTCGTTCTGGTCGCCGCTGTGCTCGTTGTGGTCGCCGCCGTGCTCGTTCTGGTCGGCGGTCTCGGCTGCTGCGTTCTGGTCGGCGGTCTCGGCTGCTGCGTTCCGGCCCGCGGTTTCGGCTGCTTCGTCCTCGTCGGCTGTCTCGGCTGCGCTGGTACGGGTCGGCTCCGCCGCCGCTCCCGCCAGGTTCTCCGAGAAACGGTTCAGCAGGCGCCGTACGGCCGACTCCACCGCCGACGGCTCAAGCTCCGCGACTCGTCCGGTGCCCTTGCCCGTGCCGGAGTACACCAGGCGCGTGCCCTCGTCTGCGGTCAACAGGCTTACGGAGACGGACAGTTCGACCGAACCGGAGCCGCGTACCTCGTTCGCTTCGCCGGTGACCGTGAAGGACGGGGTGGTGGCCGAGGTGTCCTCGGTGATCCGGAGGGTGCCCCGGTAGGTGATCGTGTGGCCGGCGATGCGCACCTTGAGGCGGCCGGACACGGGTTCCGCCCCTCCGCCCGCGTCACGCTGGAGTCCCTGGATGCCGCGGGCGACGCGAGCGGCGTCACCGAGCGACCGTCGCAGGGGCTCTGTCTCCACGGGAACGAACACCTCATGCTCCATGTCAGCCGAGCCTACCCACGCGCGTACGGGCCGCACCCCCGTATCCACACATTCGGCACGTCAGCCGTATCCGCCGTGGCCACGCGTTCGGCACGTCAGCCGTATCCGCCGTGGCCGCCGTGGCCGCCGTGGCCGCCGTATCCACGTGTTCGGTACTCAGCCGCCGTCGGCCGCCGCCCCCGCGTATCTCGGGTGCACCAGGGTGGAGGGCGGCAGGCCGGGGACGCGGGTTGCCGCCATCGCGCGGGCGCCGTCGCGGAGCATCGCCGGGGTGAGGGAGCGGCGGGCGGGTCTCGCGTCCAGGCCGAGGCGGGGCGGGGTGCGGGCGGCGAGCAGGAACGCCCAGTCGCGCGGGGTGCGCTCGCGCCCGGCGCCGGTCTCCTCGCGGCGGCCCTTGGCGCGGACGCGGTACGGCACGCTGCGCAGGCCCGCCGCGCGTACGCCCGCCTCCACGGTCCAGAACGCCCGCGTTCTGGTGGCCGGGCCGGCGTGCACGGCGAGGCGGCCCTCGGGGGCGAGGGTGCGGGCGACGA
Organism: Streptomyces solicavernae; assembly: GCF_029968095.1. GTDB lineage: Bacteria > Actinomycetota > Actinomycetes > Streptomycetales > Streptomycetaceae > Streptomyces > Streptomyces solicavernae. The sequence continues at coordinate 67,065 of NZ_JASCIR010000001.1, forward strand.
GGCCGAAGAACTCCTGGGAGTAGAACCTCGCCGCCTCCGTCAGGCGCGGCTCGGGCAGGTCGGCGATCACCACGTCGTACGGGCGTGAGGCAGCGCCCGTACGGGGCTCGCGCAGCCACTGGAAGGCGTCGTCGTGCGCGAGGTGCAGCCGGGGGTCGTCGTAGGCGTGGGCGTTGAGGGCGCTGAGGGCGGGGTCGGTGCGGGCGAGGTCGGTCAGCTCGCGGTCGGCGGCGACGACGTCGACGCGGTCCACGCCGGAGTGGCGCAGAACTTCGCGGGCGGCGAGGCCGTCCGCGCCGCCGAGGATCAGCACGCGCGCGTGCGGGCCGCGCATGGCGGGGTGCACCAGCGCCTCGTGGTACCGGTGTCCGTCGCGGCCGCCGGGCCGGAGGTGTCCGTCGAGGTAGAGGTCGAGGTCGCTGCCGCCGTGGCCGCCGTCGGAGGGGTGGGCGCGGCCGGTCACGACGACCTCCTGGACGTCGGTCTGCCGGGCCACGCGGACGTCGGCGCCGTACATCGTGTGCCGGGCGGCGCGTTCGAAGTCGCCGACGCCCGCGGCGAGGGTCGCGAGCAGGACGAGCACGGCGAGGTTGGCGGCGAGCAGCCGGCGGCGTGCGCGGGCGCTCAGGTCGTGCCGGAACAGCCACAGGACGAGGGTGCCGCCCGCGACCGCGTTGACCGCGCCGGTGAGGAGCGCGCCGGTCAGTTGGCCGAGCAGGGGCAGGAGCAGGAACGGGAAGGCGAGTCCGCCGGCCAGCGCGCCCACGTAGTCGGCGGCGAAGAGGTCGGCGACGGCGCCGCCCGCGTCCTGGCGGCGGATGCGCTGGATGAGGGTCATCAGGAGTGGCACTTCGGCGCCGATGAGCACGCCGATGGCGAGGCAGAACGCGACGAGCAGCACGCGCGTGCCGGTGGTTCCGGCGCCCCAGACGAAGCCGGCGTAGAGCGCCATGGCGCTGCAGCCGCCGACCAGGGCGAGCGCGGCCTCGACGGCGCCGAACGCGGCGGCGGCGCGGCAGCGCAGGTGTTTGGCGAGCAGGGAGCCGATGCCCATCGCGAAGACCATCACGGAGAGCACGACGGAGGCCTGAGTGACGGAGTCACCCGTCAAGTACGAGGCGAGGGCGACGAGTTCGAGTTCGTACACGAGGCCGCAGGCAGCGCTGATGAAGACGGCGGCGAGCACGAGCAGGCGCCCGGCGCGCGGCGCTACGGGCAGCACGGCCGTGTCCGGAGATCCCGCGGACGGCGGGGCTACGGACGGCCCGGACGGCGCGGACGGCCCGGACGGCGCGGACGGCCCGGACGGCCCGGACGGCCCGGACGGCGCGGACGGCGCGGACGGCGCGGACGGCGCGGACGGCGGCGAATCGATCACGATGGGAACGCTACGTCACTGCCTGTGTGCAACCTGTCACCCACACGTGTGGTTGCCGCGGCGAACGGCGGGCGTGCGGTGGCCGGGCCGGTTTGTGGTGTGCGGGTGGGGCCCGTTGTCCGTGTGGCGGTCGGGCCAGTCGCGGTGTGCCGGTCGGTCCCGGCGTGCGGGTCAGGCCGGTTGTGGTGCCGGGAGGCGTGCCCCCACGCGCGTGCGGGTGGCGACGAGTTGGCCTTCCTGCGGGTAGGCGTGCCACGTACGCCAGTGCACCTGGCCCTCCTGGCGCTGCACGAGGAGTGCGGTGAACGCGTGCGGGCTGCCGGGAAAGATACCCGCGAGCCCGTTGGGATGGTCGGAGACCAGGGCGAGCAGTTCCTGGGCGCGGCCCGCGAAGGAGCCGCTTGACATGGTCTCGACGCGGGCGGCGAACTCGTACTCCCAGTCGCCGACGCGCTTGGCGACGCCGAGCGGGAGCGGGGTGCTGCTGCCCGCGATGCAGGCGACGGTCTCCGAGCAGCTGGAGTCGCCCTGTTCGAGGATGACTTGGTGTGACGCCCCCAGGAGCCTCAACTGCACTTTTACGTCCTGGAGTGCGAGGTCGAGCGCGGCGAGGGCGGGCAGCGGTTCGCGGCCCAGAGCCCAGGCGAGGTCGTCGGCGCGCGTGTCGGTGTAGGAGGTGTGCAGGGTCGTGAGCATGGGGAGGACTCCGGGGCATGCGTGGAGGTCTGGGCCGTGCGTCGACCCAGCGCGATGCGCCGGAAAGGCGCACGGGAAGGGGTTCGCCGGCTTACTGCCCACGAGTCGGCCGAGGGCTGCGTGGACGAGGGCTGCGTGATGAGTAAGAGGGAATCATGAACGGCAGCACCGCCACAGCGTTTTTACCCAACTTCGTAGGGTTTCCATCCCCTCGGGTGGTCTGACTGTTCAACTGTTCTGACGTGCAAGGCCTCTTCGACCAGTCCTGCGAGTGGAACGTCAACACAGCGGCGCCCGGCGGCAGTTGATGCTGCCCGCCGCCGGGCGCCGCACGCGGGCGAGGGGTTGGTGAGGGGCTACCGTTCAGCAGCCACCGCCGCCGCCACCGCCTCCGCCGCAGCCACCGCCTCCGCCTCCGCCGCCTCCGCCGCAGGAGGACGAGCCGCCGCACGAGGAGCCGCCGCCCGAGCCGCCCGAGCCTCCGGCCCACCAGCCGCCACCACCGCCCCGCGAAGAGCCGCGGCCCTTGGCCTCCGCGTTGACGGCCGCGATGCCGCCGATGATCACCACTGCGAACAGCGCCACGAAAAGAAAGGCCACCATGGTCGTCTCCGTCCCTTCGTTCCCCCGAAGCGTTCGCCCGACGCAGTCGGACGCAGCCGCACGCACCAGCCCGCAGCCGGACGCTCCTTGTGCCTTGTGTGTGTCCTTGCGTGTGTCCTTGCGTGTGTCCTTGCGTGTGTCCTTGCGTGTGTCCTTGCGTGTGTCCTTGTGTGTGTCCTTGTGTGCAGGGACGGATCCCCGGCCGGGCGGGTTCCCAAAGCAGAGTTGAGGAACTCCAGAGGTTCGGCGCAGGATGACGCCCATGACCCCTGCGCCCGCGCCCCGCCCGCTGCTCAACCGCCGCCTGGCCGAGTTCGGCACCACGATTTTCGCCGAGATGTCCGCGCTCGCCCTGCGCACGGGCGCGATCAACCTCGGCCAGGGCTTCCCCGACACGGACGGCCCCGAGGAGGTCAGGGAGGCGGCGGTACGGGCGCTGCGCGACGGGCGCGGCAACCAGTACCCGCCGGGCCCGGGCGTCCCCGAGCTGCGCACCGCGATCTCCGCGCACCAGGAGCGCACGTACGGGCTCTCGTACGACCCGGACACCGAGGTCCTCGTCACCGCGGGCGCGACCGAGGCGATCGCGGCGTCGCTGCTCGGCCTGGTCGAGCCGGGCGACGAGGTGATCGCCCTGGAGCCGTACTACGACTCGTACGCGGCGAGCATCGCGCTCGCGGGCGGAACGCGGGTGCCCGTGACGCTGCGGCCTGGCGCCGAGGGCTCCAGGAGCGGCTTCCACCTGGACCTGGACGAGCTGCGCCGCGCCGTCACCGACCGCACCCGGCTGCTGCTCCTCAACACCCCGCACAACCCGACCGGGACGGTCCTGACCCGCGAGGAGCTGGCCGGGATCGCCGAACTGGCCGTGGAGCGTGACCTGTTGGTCGTCACGGACGAGGTGTACGAGCACCTGGTCTTCGACGGCGAGCACCTGCCCCTCGCCTCCTTCCCGGGCATGCGCGAGCGGACGGTCACGATCTCGTCGGCGGGCAAGACGTTCTCGTTCACCGGCTGGAAGGTCGGCTGGGTGACGGGCACGCCGGAGCTGGTCACCGCGGTCCGCTCGGCGAAGCAGTTCCTGACGTACGTCTCCGCCGGGCCGTTCCAGTACGCGGTCGCCGAGGCCCTCGCGCTGCCCGGGTCGTACTTCACGGGCCTGCGCGAGGACCTGCGGGCCAAGCGGGACCTGCTCGCGAAGGGGCTCGGCGAGGTGGGCCTGACCGTGCACCGGCCGGCCGGTACGTACTTCATCACCACCGACATCCGCTCCATCGGCGAGAGCGACGGCTTCGCGTTCTGCCGCGCCCTGCCGGAGCGCGTCGGGGTCGTCGCGATCCCCAACGCCGTGTTCTACGACCACCGGGACGAGGGCGCGCCGTTCGTGCGGTTTGCGTTCTGCAAGCAGAAGAGTGTGCTGGAAGAGGCGGTGACCCGCCTCAAGCGGTTGGCGGTCTGACGGAGCGTGCGGAAGGAGTCCCGCCGGGTGGCGAGGTCGGGGCCTGCTCGCGGCACGACCCGGAAATGACCCAGGCTCACTCGGTGTCTTTCGGATGCCGCGGGGAGGCGTACACGAGAATCACGGTGGAAGTCTCCGCGCTGACCAGATAGCGGACTCGACCACCACTGGTGACCTCGTACTCCCACTGTTCGAGGTCGGACCCCTTCCACACTTTGGTTGCGTGCCTGCCCCGTAGCTGATGCTGGCGATTCCAGTTGGACCGGGACAGGGGGTCGATTCGGAGGGCGTCCAGGCAGCGATGCGCGCTCGGCAACGCAACGCGGCACAGTTCCTCCCAGCCGGTCACCGCCTCCGTGGTCCCGAAAACGACGTTCCACCCGTTGAGGGGCGGAACGCTGACCCGATCCCCTTTCTTCGGACTCACCCACGCACCTCGACCGGGCCGAGGTCATCCCCATCGAGCGGGCGCGCCGACTCCCTGAGCTGATCGGGATCGGCATTGATGCGAGCCGTGGCGCGCCAGGAGATGATCGCGCGATGCACGGCCTCTCCCGCCCCGAGTTCGGCGGCGTCCGAGAGCGCTTCAAGGAGCTCGACGGTGAAGGCCCGAACCTCTCCCGCGTCCAGGTGTCGCACCCAGGGGAACACCTCGGGGAGCGCGAGAAGGATCGACTTTGCGCCGTCGTCCTGCTTCATCAGTGCGAGGAAGAGCCGTGAGGCGGTGGTCAGGTTCTCCTCGGCGTTCTCCGCCCGCACAGCCGTAGTCAGCACCATGTCCGGCGCGTCCCGATGGGTGACGCGGAGACGCCCCAAAGAAGCCGCTCTGGCCGCGACACCCTTGGGGTTGCGGGAGAGGTCGGTAAAGGAGACGGATTCCGTTTCTTCTTCCAGACGCACAGTAGGCATAATCAGAGTTTACTCAGATTGTGTTCTGATTTCTAGTGCGGCGAGAGAGTCGATCTGCATCTTCCCGTGCGTGGCCAGGACACGGCGGACGGGACCGCGTAACGCGGGGGCTGTGGGGCGGCATCGGTTCCGTCACAGGTCGGGCTCCGTCCGTCGGCGGGCGCGTGACCGGCGGGCACGATGGTCCGTACGACGGCATCCGCCGTGGTGGACGCGGTGCTGGGGGGACGTATGGCCGGGAGGGGAAGCACGCCGGGGCGGGCGCGGGTGCGGGTGCGGCTGTGCGGGGGCGTGCTGGCCGTCGGGGTGCTGGTGAGCGGGTGCTGGGGCGGCGGGGGCGAGCCGTCGGACGGGGCGCGGCCCTCCGCGAGTGCCGGGCCGTCCGCGAGTGCCGGGCCGTCGAAGAGCGCCGGGCCGTCCAAGAGCGCCGCGCCGTCCGGGAGCGCCGCGCCCGCCGACCGGTTCCTGGGCTTCGTACCCGACCCGGAGCGGCGGCCCACGACGCGCGCCGAGGCCCTGAAGGTCGCCCGCGCGGTGATCGCGCGGCCGGAGGACTGGGGCGCGGGGTACGAGAAGGACCCCGACTCCAGGGGCACACCGCAGCGCAGCTCCGAGCTGGGCGAGGACTGCGTCTGGGCCCAACGCCGGCTGCCCCGCTCGGACTTCGTCAGCATCGGCCGGCGCGGTGAGCTGCCCGCGCGGGGCGACGCCGGGCCGCTGCGGGTCACCGCGGTGGTGACGGTCCACCGGACGGCGCGGAGCGCCCGCTGGGAGATGGCCCGCACCCTGGAGGAGCCGCTGCGCTGCCCCGACCAGCGGCTGAACGGCCAGGAGCGGGTCACGGGCCTGCGCTCCGGCGGCGACCTGGACCCCGACACCAGCGGCGACACCGACTACCTCCAGGAGACCGGCCGGATCCACAGCGAATTGCCGGGCGGCCCGCACCCGTACGTCTGGGACGTGTTCCGCATGGACACCCTGACGATCGCCGTCGCGGTGAAGGGCAGCGAGGGCCACACGGCGGCGGAGGTCCGCGCCGTCGGCTCGAAGGCGGTCGGCCACATGGGCGCCAGGATCCTGCTGGAGCTGGGGGTACGGAAGTGAGCGGGCGTGCGGGGGTGAGCGGGAGTGCGGGAGTGAGCGGGAGTGCGCGGGTGAGCGGGCGTACGGGAGTGAGCGGGGGGCGTACAGGAGTGGGCGGACGTGCGCGGGTGGGCGGGCGTACGCGGGTGAGCGGGCGTGCGGAGGCGACCGGGCTCTCGGACAGAAGTGGGGTGCAGCAGTGAGTGAGGCGTTGTTGCCCGGGGATCCCTCGGTCGTCGGTGGGCATCGGCTGCTCGCTCGGCTCGGTGCGGGAGGCATGGGCGTCGTCTACCTCGGGCGGTCCGGCAGCGGAGCCCTGGCCGCCGTGAAGGTGGTCCAGCCCGAGCTGGCCGACGAGCCGGACTTCCGGGCCCGGTTCCGGCGCGAGGTCGAGGCGGCCCGGCGGGTCGTCAGCCCCTGGGCGGTGCCGGTGACCGGTGCGGGGCCGGACGAGCCGACGCCGTGGCTGGCCACCGAGTTCGTACCGGGGCCTTCGCTCGCCGAGGAGATCCGCCGCTCCGGCCCGCTGCCCGCGTACAGCGTGCGTGCCCTCGGCCGGATGCTCGCCGCCGCGCTCGGCGCCGTGCACGCGGCCGGGCTCGTCCACCGCGACGTCAAGCCCGCGAACGTCCTCCTCGCCGTCGACGGCCCCCGCCTCATCGACTTCGGCATCGCCCGCTCCACCGGCCTCGGCACACACACCGCGCTCACCTCGCTCACCGCGACCGGCCTGGTCGCGGGCACCCCCGGCTTCCTCTCCCCGGAGCAGGCCGAGGCGAGGACCGGCCAACTGGGCCCGGCCTGCGACGTGTTCTCCCTCGGCTGCCTCCTCGCGTACGCCGCGACCGGCCGGGCCCCGTTCGGCGAGGGCACCGCGGAGGCGATGCTCTACCGGACCGTGCATGACGAGCCGGACCTGGCGGGTGTCGCCGACGACGACCTGGGCGCGCTGCTGCGGGCCTGCCTGGCCAAGGACCCGGCGGCCCGTCCCTCCCCCGGCCGGATCGAGTCCCGGCTCGCGGGCGACGAGCGGCCCGGCGGCGGCTGGCTGCCCGAGCACGTCGTACGGGACATCGCCGACCGCTCGGCCCGCATGCTGACCCTGCCCGGCATCGACCCGACCGTCACCGACCGGCCGACCGCCCTCGACCCGGTATCCGGCAACCCGCCGTCCGGCAACCCGCCGTCCGGCGGCACAGCGTCCGGCGAGGCGGCGCCCGGCAACCCTGCGTCCGGCGGCACAGCGTCCCGCGGCACGAGCCGGCGCCGGCTCCTCGCGTTCGGCACCGGCGGCGCGCTGCTCGCGGCGGCGGGCTCAGGCACCGCGAGGTGGGCGCTGACCCGCGACGACGCCCCGCAGCCCGCCGCCGACCGCTGGGCCCTCGGGGTGCACGCCGACCTCAGCGGCCCCGGCAAGGCCGACGGGCGGGCGCACGAACAGGGCGTGCGGCTCGCCGTGGAGCAGTACAACGCGCGCGGCGACAAGCCCTTCGCGCTCGGACTGCGCACCGCCGACGACGGCGGCGCCGAGGCCCGGGCCGAGTCCGCCGCGCAGCGCCTGGTGCGGGACCGCTCCGTGCTCGCCGTGGTCGGTCCGACCTCCGACGCCTGCGTCGACGGCGCGGTCGGCACCTACGACGAGGCGCTGCTGCCGATGCTCCTGGTCAAGCCCGGCGCGTTCCGGCTGGTCGGCCGCCGGTACCGGGCCTCGCTGCACTGCCGCCCGATGGTGTACGCGCTGGGCTTCGGGCTCGCGATCCAGCTGACCCGGCAGGAGAAGGTCTCGTACGCGGGACTGCTGCAGGACCGTACGACGGACCCGGTCGCATGGGAGATCACGCAGGGGATCGCCGACGCGATGCGCAAGGAGAAGGCGCGGTTCTACCCGCGGGTGGTGCCGGCCGGTCTGGACGACCTCGGTCCGCAGGTCGCGGACATCCTGCGGGCGAAGGTCGACTCGTTCGTCTACGCCGGGAGCGCGGAGGGGGCGGTCGGCGTCGCCCGGAGCCTCGCGGACGCCGGGTTCGACGGGCCCCGGCTCGGCCCCGAGGAGCTTGCCGAGCCCGCCTTCGTCGGCGCCGAGGCCGCGGAGGGCTGGCTGCTCGGCACGTCCTTCGTCGACCCGGAGCGGCTGCCCGCGGCCGCGTCGTTCGTCCGCGCCTTCCGCCGCCGCTTCGACGCGGCGCCGGGGCGGTACGCGGTGGAGGCATACGACGCGGCGAACCTGGCGATCGACCAGCTGGTGCGCGGGGTGCGGGACGGGCGCCCGCCGGAGCGCGCACGCCTGGCGACGCTGCTGCGCGCCGCCGAGTACCGCGGCATCACCAAGCCGCTGTCGTTCGACCGCGACAACGGCCGCTACGAGGGCGAGCTGTGCTACCGCCACCGGGTCGAGAACGGCAAGCTCCGCTTCCTCGGCGAGGTACCGGGCGGGGACCCGTCGGGGAGCGACGCGTGAGCGGTGCGGGCGGGAGTGGTGGGGTGGTCGGTACGCCGGGCAGCGGGCCGGGCAACGGGCCAGGCGCTGGGCCAGGCAGTGGGCCGGGCAGCGGGCCAGGCGGTGGGCCGGGCAGCGGGCCAGGCGGTGGGCCGGGCAGCGGGCCAGGCGGTGGCGCTGGTGTTGCGTCGCTGCGGTCCGGGGATCCGTTCCGGATCGGGGGCCGGGTGCTGCTCGGGCGGCTCGGCGCGGGCGGGATGGGCGTGGTGTATCTGGCCCGTTCGCCGGACGGCACGCACACCGCGGTGAAGCTGGTGCGCGCGGAGTACGCCGCCGACCCGGCGTTCCGGACGCGGTTCCGGCGCGAGACCGAGGCCTCCGCCCGGCTGTCGGGCCGCTGGCTGGTGCCGGTCGTCGACGCCGACCCGGAGGCCGTACGGCCCTGGCTCGCCACCCCGTTCGTGCCGGGCCCGAGCCTCGCCGCAGCGGTCGACGGGTACGGCCCGCTGCCCGAGCCCGGCGTGCGCACCCTTGGCGCGGGGCTCGCGGAGGCGCTGGCCGGCGTGCACGCGGCGGGCCTCGTGCACCGCGACGTCAAGCCCGGCAACGTGCTGCTCGCCCTGGACGGGCCCCGCCTCATCGACTTCGGCATCGCCCGCGCCGACGGCGGCACCGCGCTGACCGCCACCGGCCTGGTCCTCGGCTCCCCCGGGTTCCTCTCGCCGGAACAGGCCCAGGCCCGGTCCGCGACGGCCGGGCCGCCGAGCGACGTGTTCGCCCTCGGCTGCGTCCTCGCCTACGCGGCGACCGGGCGGCGCCCGTTCGCCGCGGCCACCGTGGCGGGCTCGCTGTTCCGCACGGTCCACGAGGAGCCCGACCTGGCCGGTGCCCCCGCGGCGCTCCTCCCGCTGCTGCGCGCCTGCCTCGCGAAGTCCCCGGCCGACCGGCCCGGCACGGCCGCCGTACGGGAGCAGCTGGCCGCGGGCCTGCCGCCCGGCGCGGACCTGGGCTGGCTGCCCGCGCCGTTGCCCGGGCTGATCGCGGAGCGCACCTCGGCGGTCCTCGCACTGCCCACCCCGGAGCCGCCACCCCCGGAGCCGCCACCCCCGGAACCGCCACCCCCGGAACCGCCGCCTCCGGAACCGCCGACCCTCGCCATCGGCCCGGCTACCGGCTCGGCCACCGGCCCGGCGACCGGCCCGGCCAAGGAGACCGTTCCCGGAGACGCCCGTCCGACCCGGCGCCGGGTGCTCCGCCTCGGCGCCGGGCTCGGGGCGGCGGCGGCCGCCGGGGCCGGGCTGTTCGCCGTACAGCAGACCTGGACCGGGGACGGGGACAGCGATGGGGACGGGGACGGCGGCGGCAAGGCGGCCTTGCCGCGCTACACCATCGGTCTGCACGCCGATCTGTCCGGCGCGCAGCGGGAGTCGGGCCAGGCGCAGGAGCGCGGCGCGCGGCTCGCGGTGGCGCGCTTCAACGCCGCCGACGACCGCCCGTTCGACCTCGGGCTGACGGTCCGCGACGACCGCGGCGAAGCCCGTACGGCCGCGCAGGTCGCGGACCGGTTCGCGGCGGACCCTCAGGTCGCCGCCGTGCTCGGCCCCACCGGGGACGCGGGCTTCGCAGCGGCAGCCGGGCGGTACGAGGAGGCGCTGCTGCCCATGGTGACCGTCTCCGCGCCCACCTCCCTGATGACCCTCGACTCCCGCCAGGCCCTGTTCCAGCTCCGGCCCGCCACCGCCGAGTTGGGCTCGGCCATCGTGCGCTACCTCGGCGCGGTCGAGCACATCACGCACACCGCCGTCGTCGACGACCGCGCCGCCACCGGCGACGAGGACGGGGGCCTGGTCGAGCGCATCCAGCAGGCCCCGCCCTCAAGGGGCCGCGTCACCGTGCACCAAGTCGCCGCGGACGAGGGGGTGTTCGACACCGTGGCCGCGGCGGTACGGAAGTCCGGCGCGCGGGCGGTGGTCTACGCCGGCTCCTCGCCGACGCGGGCGGCCCGGTGCGCGCGGGCGCTGCGGCGCGGCGGCTTCGACGGTCCGCGGATGGTCCCGGAGCCCGTCCTGCGGCCGGAGCGGGGCCGCTTCCCGTTCCTGGCGGAGGCGGGGGACGCCGCGGAGGGCTGGCTGTGCGCGGCCACGTACACCGACCCGGGCAGGCTGCCCGCGGCGCGCGGCTTCACCGAGGCCTACGCCGAGCGCTTCCCCGACGCGCCCGACCCCGGCCCCGCCGCGCCCTGCGCCCTGGAGGCCTACGACGCGCTGCTGCTCCTCGCCCGCTCGCTGCGCCGCCCGGCCGACGGCGGCCCGGAACGCGGCTCGACGGCGACCCGCCTGCGCGCCGCCCGGTACGACGGCCTCGCCAAGCCGATCGACTTCGACCCGGACGCCGGGCAGTTCGTCTGGTCGGCGGGGCTGTTCCTGTACGTGGTGGAGCGGGGGGCGATGCGGTTCCTGGGCCACTACCGGGAGGTCACGGAGCCGGTGGGCTGAGGGCCTGTCCGGGGCCGCCTCCCGGCGGCGTCTCCCAGGCGCCGTCTCCCGGACGGCGTCTCCCGGGGCGCAGCCTCCTGGGCGGGCGTGTCCCGGCGGCGCCTCCGGGCGGGCGTCTCCCAGGCGGGCGTCTCCGCCGCGGACGGCGAGAGCCCGGCCCGAGCACGCCACGCGGATGGTGGCGGCCCCGGCCGGGCTCCCTGGTGGACGGGATGACCGTCGCGGAGGAGGACTACTCCTCGTCCGGCTTCTCGGGCTTCTCCGCCGAGTCGACCTCCTCGACCAGGCCGAGGTGCTCGACGAGCCAGCGCTCGAACTCGATCGCGGCGCGCACCCAGCTGACCGTGGAGGACACGAAGTGCTCCAGGCTGACGCCGGTGCCGATCAGCATCTGCGCCTCGCCCACGATGCGGACGGTGGTCGGGCCGCCCTCCTCCTCGTGGGTGTGGGTGTACACCTTGGGCCACAGGGTGCGGCGGTTCCAGTCGTCCACGGCGTCGAGGATCTGCGCCTTGGACTCGATCGCGTGCGGCCGGTCGTAGAACGTCCGCACCGAGAAGACCTGCTGGTCGCCCTCGCCGCGGAACATGAAGTACGTGCGGAAGTTCTCCCACGGCGCCGCGAGGTCGCCCTCGTCGTCGACGACGTGCTTGAGCTCCATCTGGTCCAGGAGCTGCTTCACCAGGTCCTGGTCGGGGACGACGGGGCCCGCCGGTCCTGCGGCCTGCGGTTCCGGCTGGCCCCCGAAGTTCGGAATCGAGGACGGGTCGATGCTCACCGTGTATTTCCCTTCGTACGGATTCTGCCCATCCTCCACCATCGACGGCGGGGGGCCGCAACCCCCCGCCCCGGCGATCCGCGCCGATCCCGCCCCGGCGATCCGCGCCGATCCCCGTCCGGCTACTGCGCGGGCCCCACGATCAGCTCGTCCCCGACCCGCTCCACGCGCACCGTGTCGCCGTCCCTGACCTCGCCGGCGAGGATCTCCCGGGCGAGCCGGTCGCCGATCGCGGTCTGGACGAGGCGGCGCAGCGGGCGCGCCCCGTACGCCGGGTCGTTGCCCTCGTCCGCCAGCCAGGCCAGGGCCTCGGGTGTGACGTCGAGGCTGAGGCGGCGCTCGGCGAGGCGGGCGGCGAGGCGGTCGGTCTGGAGCCGCGCGATGTGCGCGAGCTCGTCCTTCGACAGGGCGGAGAACACCACCAGGTCGTCCAGGCGGTTCAGGAACTCGGGCTTGAAGCTGGCCCGTACGGCCTCCAGGACCTGCTGCTTCTTCTCCTCCCCGGTCGTCAGCGGCTCGACCAGGTACTGACTGCCGAGGTTCGACGTCAGGATCAGGATGGTGTTGCGGAAGTCCACCGTCCGGCCCTGGCCGTCGGTGAGGCGGCCGTCGTCGAGGACCTGGAGCAGGACGTCGAAGACCTCCGGGTGCGCCTTCTCCACCTCGTCGAGCAGCACCACGCTGTACGGCCGCCTGCGCACCGCCTCGGTGAGCTGGCCGCCCTCCTCGTACCCGACATAGCCGGGCGGGGCGCCGACCAGGCGGGCGACGGAGTGCTTCTCGCCGTACTCCGACATGTCGATGCGGACCATGGCCCGCTCGTCGTCGAAGAGGAAGTCGGCGAGGGCCTTGGCCAGCTCGGTCTTGCCGACGCCGGTCGGGCCGAGGAAGAGGAACGAGCCGGTGGGGCGGTCCGGGTCGGCGATCCCCGCGCGCGTGCGGCGTACCGCGTCCGACACCGCGCGTACGGCCTCCTGCTGGCCGATGAGGCGCTTGCCGAGCTCGTCCTCCATGCGGAGGAGCTTCTGGGTCTCGCCCTCCAGGAGGCGCCCCGCGGGGATGCCGGTCCAGGAGCCGACGACGTCCGCGATGTCGTCGGGGCCTACCTCCTCCTTGACCATCAGGTGCTTGCTGTCACCCGTCTTGGCGGCCTCCTGCTCGGCCTCGGCCTCGCTGGCCTCCTGGAGTTCGCGTTCCAGGCCGGGGATCTCGCCGTAGAGCAGCTTGGACGCGGTGTCGAAGTCACCGTCGCGCTGGGCGCGTTCGGCCTGGCCGCGCAGTTCGTCGAGCTTCTCCTTGAGTTCGCCGACGCGGTTGAGGGAGGTCTTCTCCTTCTCCCAGCGCGCGGTGAGGCCGCGCAGCTCCTCCTCCCTGTCGGCGAGGTCGCGGCGCAGCTTCTCCAGGCGCTCCTTCGACGCCTGGTCGGTCTCCCTGCTGAGCGCCAGCTCCTCCATCCTCAACCGGTCGACGGAGCGCTGGAGTTCGTCGATCTCGACGGGCGAGGAGTCGATCTCCATGCGCAGCCGGGAGGCGGCCTCGTCGACCAGGTCGATGGCCTTGTCCGGCAGGAAGCGCGAGGTGATGTAACGGTCGGAGAGGGTGGCGGCGGCCACCAGGGCGGAGTCCGCGATGACGACCTTGTGGTGAGCCTCGTACCGGCCCTTGAGTCCGCGCAGGATCGCGACGGTGTCCTCGACGGACGGCTCGGCGACCAGCACCTGCTGGAAGCGGCGCTCCAGGGCCGGGTCCTTCTCGATCCGCTCGCGGTACTCGTCGAGCGTGGTGGCGCCCACCATGCGCAGCTCGCCGCGGGCCAGCATCGGCTTGAGCATGTTGCCGGCGTCCATCGCGGAGTCGCCGCCCGCGCCGGCGCCGACCACGGTGTGCAGCTCGTCGATGAATGTGATGATCCGGCCCTCGCTCTCCTTGATCTCGGAGAGGACGGTCTTCAGGCGCTCCTCGAACTCGCCGCGGTACTTGGCGCCGGCCACCATCGCGCCGAGGTCGAGGCTCACCAGGCGCTTGCCGCGGAGGCTCTCCGGCACGTCGCCCTTCACGATGCGCTGCGCCAGCCCCTCGACGACGGCGGTCTTGCCGACGCCGGGCTCGCCGATGAGCACCGGGTTGTTCTTCGTACGCCGCGACAGGACCTGCACGACGCGGCGGATCTCCTGGTCCCGGCCGATGACCGGGTCGAGCTTGCCCTCGCGGGCGGCGGCGGTGAAGTCGGTGCCGAACTTCTCCAGGGCCTTGTACGCGCCCTCGGGGTCGGGGGTGGTCACGCGCCGGCCTCCCCGTGCCTCGCCGAACGCCGCCGACAGCTTCTTGTCACTCGCACCCTGTTCCTTCAGTACGTCCGCGGTCCGGCCGCCCTTCGCGGCGAGGCCGATGAGCAGATGCTCCGTCGAGAGGTAGTCGTCGCCCAGCTCCTTGGCGCGCTGTGCGGCGTCCGCGATCACGGCAAGGAGTTCCCGGTCGGGCTGCGGCGGCGCGACGGTGGACCCGGTCACGCTGGGCAGGCCTGCGAGGACGCGCTCCGCTGCGGATCGTACGGCGGCCTGGTCGGCGTCGACCGCGGCGAGGAGGTCGGTGATGTTCTCGTTCTCGCGCCCTTCGAGCAGGGCGAGCAGCAGATGGGCCGGCGTCAGATCCGGGTGGCCCCCGGACACGGCCCGGCTCGTCGCCGCCTGGAGCGCATCCCGGCTCCGGTTCGTCAGCTCGGCATCCACGTGCGCGCTACCTCCTCGGTCTTCGACTGCTGCGCCACTCCAGCACACTGCTCAGCACACTGCTCAGTGCATTGCTCAGTGCATTGCTCAGTGCATTGCTTCAGCCAGCGTACATAAAGTTGAGCCTATTCCACTCAGGTATCGACGTCCCCTCAAGGTACCGGCGAGGATAGATTCCGGTCCATGGCCATCGACCCCCGAGCCCCCGGCTCCGCCTACCTCAGCTTCTGGCGGGAGCGGCACGTGTGCACCTTGACGACCCTGCGCCCCGACGGCACCCCGCATGTCGTACCGGTGGGCGTCACGTACGACCCGGAGGCGGGGCTGGCCCGTGTGGTCAGCAGCAAGTCCAGCAAGAAGGTCGGCAACATCCTGGCGGGGGGCGCGGACGGCGCACCGGTCGCCGTCTGCCAGTTCGCCGGCAGGCTGTGGGCGACGCTGGAGGGCCGGGCCCGCATCCGCACGGAACCGGAGGAGATAGCCGAGGCGGAACGCAGGTACGCGGAGCGGTACGGACGCACCCCCTCACCCAACCCGAACCGGGTCGTCATCGAGATCACCTTGACGAAGGGGCTGGGGAGCAGGGCCCTGGCGGGCTGAACGACGGCCCGAGGGGAAACAGAGCGCGCAGCGCGATCGACGGCACCCGAGCCGACGGTGCGGACCGCACCACAGCGGAACCCGCCGTACCCGCCCTACCGGCCCTACCGGCCCTACCGGCCCTACCGGCCCTGCCCGCCGTACCGGCCCTACCGCACACGCACAGCGGCGCCACCGTGATTTCCAGGTTCACGGTGACGCCGCTGCGGGGGGAAGCGCCTGGGCGATCTTGACGACGGGGGAATCGCGTCAGGCACTGCGGGGGGTGGCCGGGATGGTTTCCGGTTCGACCAGCTCGTGGTCGCGCTGATCGAGGTTGACGAAGATCATTCCGTACCGGATCGCGCACCGCACCGGCTGCGGCGCCCCACGGGGCTTCCGCAGGCACCGGAAGGCGCGCACGTCGTCGTCCTCGTCGTCCCGGACGACCAGGATCGGCTCGCCGAAGAGGGTGACCATCAACGAATCGCCGGGACCCGGCAGGGCCGTGACGAGGTCGATGAAGTGCCACCCGGATCGGTAGGCGGATGCCATCTCCCGCCGGAATCGGGTGTCTTCAGGGATCGCCATGTCTTCAGTTCCAGCCCGAGTCGGGGGCAGCAGCCAGGCTCCAGCCGGGATCCTGGGCCGCGGCCACGCTCCAGCCGGGATCCTGGGTCGCGGCCACGCCGCTCCAGCCGGGATCCTGGGCCGCGGCCACGATCCAGCCGGGGTCGCCGCCTGCCGCAACCACCGGAGCGGATGCCGACGCACCGGCGTCCACGGCCGACTCCACGACCCCCACTGCGGCGGCTGCGACGAATGCGACAGCAATCACTGTACGTATGAGTCTCTTGGCCATTACCGAGCAACCTCACTTGATGATGTCGCGTCCTAGCCCCCGCAGCAACGACGATGGCTCACACTCTGCCCTCGGCACCACCGCGGCCAGGCATCATGTTCCTGATATGCAGGAGCCTGGGGGTGTACATATGGGGATAGAAGCGAATGAAACGGACCACCCTCATTCGCATACGGAGTTGTGCGAGGCAGGAACGAAGCTCTACACGAGCGCCCTGCGTACAGGTCGAATAGCCCGGTCAGAGGCGCAAGCCGCACCCTGTCTCATCGACCTGGCCCTGCTCCATCCCGACCCGGACGACACCCAGTGGCTCCGCCCGGTCCCACCGTCCGCCGCCCTGGCACAACTGCTCCTCCCGATCGAACGGGAGATCCAGGACCGCCGACGCCACACCGTAGCCCTGGCCGATGCTTTTGAGCCATTCATGGCCATCAGCGCGATCGACCCGCCAACCACCCACGCCATCACGGTTCTTGAGGGAATCGGCCTGATCAACGCGACCCTGGACCGGGTCGTCGCCGAGTGCTCCACCGAGCTGTTGACCGTACAGCCGGGTGGCGGGCGGCCCGCCAAGACGCTCAGCGAAGCCCTGAACCGGGTGCAGCCGCTGCTCAACCGCGGCATCCGGATGCGCACGCTCTACCAGCACACCGCCCGGCACACCGAACTCACCCTCAACTACCTGGACCACGTGGGCCCCGAGGTCGAGGTGCGCACCCTTGAGGAGATCATCGACCGGCTGATCATCGTGGACCGGAAGGTCGCCTTCATCCCGGCCCGCAGCGACCGCCAAGTAGCCCTGGAACTGCGCCACCCCGGCCTCGTGGAGTATCTCGTCGGCGTCTTCGAGCAGTTCTGGCGGGTGGCTGTGCCGTTGAACGAGGAGATCCCGTACGAGAACAAGACAGAGGGCATCACGGGCGTCCGCCGCTCCATCGCGAAGCTGCTCGTCGAGGGCCACGTGGACGAGGCGATCGCACGCCGGCTCGGCATGAACGTACGCACCTGCCGGGCCCATATCGCCAAGCTGGCCCAGGTGTTGGGCAGCGGCAGCAGGGCCCAGCTGGGGTATCTCATTGCGCGCTCGGGGTTGCTGGAGGAGCTACGGACCGACCCTCGCGATTGACGGCCCCGCCGCGCCAGGACCTGTCCGGCGGTACGTCCAGGCCCGCGCGGGCGATCAGCGCACCGATGGAGCACCCCGTACGCCCCTTTTGCCCCCCTCATCTCCTTGCCCCCGCAACAACCTGAGGCTTCCCGCCCCCACCCGCGTACCGCATAGTCAAAGAACGAACCACAGCGCCCGGCCCGGCCCCCTTCCGGTCGGGGCGCACCCCACACCCCACCCCGATTGACCCGACCTTCACCCCACACCCCCCAAGCAGCAGGCCCGCATCCTCAACGAGGGTGCGGGCCTGCTGCGTTGCGCCGGTTGCTAGGAATCCTCGGCGGACGGTTGCTCAATAACGAATGAGCCCTTCCCGCGCACGGTGACGATGAGCCCGCGCTGACCGAGCAGCTGGAGCGCCGCCCGTGCGGTCGGGCGCGAGACGTTGAACTCGTCGCAGATGGCCGCCTCGGACGGAACCCGGCGGCGCGGTTCATACGTGCCGTCCGCGATGCGCGCGCCGAGAACGGCGGCGATCTGCTCGTAGAGCGGCTCAGGCCCTTCTAGGTCGACAGTCATATCTCGACCCTATTTGACCGGAGACGATGCATATCGTCATGCGTAGACACCTAACAACACCTGACAACACCTGACAGGTGTGTAAGCTCTGGATACGACAGGACCCCCGCGACGGGTGCAAGCCGGGCGAGCGGGGCGGGCTTCAACGTCTACGCCTGCCGGGCGTGCGCCGCGCACTACCCGCCCGCTCCCGACGTACTCGACCTCCTGCCGCCCCGCCGCACGACCCGAGACGCGCGCGGCGGATAACGACGCCAAAGGGCTGGACGCCAACCGGCCGTCCAGCCCTTTCGAACGCGTGCCCCCGCCTACTGCCCCGGCTGTCGCCCCGGGCGCCACACCACCAGCGCGCTGGTCGGGTGGGCCTCCTGGTACGGGACCAGGTCCCGGCGGTACGAGGCGTGGACCTGGGCCTCGCGCTGCTGCATCGCCGCCGCCGCGCCCTCGACCGCCGCCGAGAGTTCGGCGACCCGGGACTGCAGCGCCGCGACCTGGTTCTCCAGCTCGATGATGCGCTTGATCCCGGCGAGGTTGATGCCCTCCTCCTGCGACAACTGCTGGACGGTGCGCAGCAGTTCGATGTCGCGGGCGGAGTAGCGCCGGCCCCGGCCGGCCGTGCGGTCCGGGGAGACCAGGCCGAGGCGGTCGTACTGCCGCAGGGTCTGCGGGTGGAGTCCGGAGAGCTGGGCCGCCACCGAGATGACGTACACCGGCGTCTCTTCGGTCAGTTGATACGGGTTACGTCGACGGCCGTCCATCTGCTCAAGCTCCCTTCGCGGCCTGGAACAGTTCTGCCCGGGGATCGTCGTCCGCAGTCGCCTTGCGGTACGTCTCCAGGGCTTCGCGGGCCTCGGGGGTCAGGTCCTTGGGGACCGCCACCTCGACCGTCACCAGCAGATCGCCGCGCGTGCCGTCCTTGCGGACCGCGCCCTTGCCCCGGGCGCGCATCGTCCGGCCGCCCGGCGTGCCCGCGGGCAGTTTCAGGGTGACCGTGGGACCGCCGAGCGTCGGTACCTTGACCTCGCCGCCGAGCGCCGCCTCCGTGAAGGAGACCGGCACCGTGACGGTGAGGTTGTCGCCCTTGCGGCCGAAGACCGGGTGGGCGTCCACGTGCACGACTACGTACAAGTCGCCCGCGGGACCGCCGCGTTCGCCCGGCGCGCCCTTGCCGCGGAGGCGGATGCGCTGGCCGTCCGAGACGCCCGCGGGGATGCGGACCTGCATCGTGCGGGACGACTTGGCGCGGCCCGAGCCCTTGCAGACCTCGCAGGGGGTCTCGGCGATGAGGCCGCGCCCCTTGCAGTCCACACAGGGATCCGTGAGGGAGAACCCTCCGCCGCCGCCGCGCGAGACCTGCCCCGTACCGACGCAGGTCGGGCACACGCGCGGCGTGCCGTTCTTGTCGCCGGTGCCGGAACAGGCCTTGCAGGGCTGCTGGCTGGACATCCGGAGCGGGACCGTGGCCCCGTCCACCGCCTCGGTGAAGCTCAGCGTCACCTCGGACTCGATGTCCTGGCCGCGCCGGGGCTGGGTGCGCGTGCCCGCGGCGCTGCCCCGGTTGAAGAGCCCGCCGAAGACGTCGCCGATCCCGCCGCCGCCGAAGCCGCCGGGGCCGCCGGGGCCGCCCGCGCCCTGGCCGCCCCCGAAGAGGTCGCCCAGGTCGAAGTTGAAGTTGCCGCCCCCGCCGGCGCCGGGACCGGGTCGGAACCCGCCGTTGCCGAAGAGGGTGCGCGCCTCGTCGTACTCCTTGCGCTTCTTGGGGTCGCCGAGGATGTCGTTCGCCTCGGAGATCTCCTTGAACCGCTCCTCCGCCTTGGGGTTGTTCTTGTTGGCGTCGGGGTGGTTCTCGCGCGCGAGCTTGCGGTACGCCTTCTTGATCTCGGCGTCGGTGGCGTCCTTCGGGACGCCGAGGACCTTGTAGTAGTCCTTCTCGATGAAGTCCTTGGTGCTCATCCCCGGCGTCCCTCCTTCCGCTGGCCGGTCACCCGGTCCTTCCGCTGGCCGGTCACCCGGTCCTTCCGCTGGCCGGTCACCCGGTCCTTCCGCTGGCCGGTCACCCGATCAACCGCGTTCACCTCAGCAGCTTCAGCCCTCGTCCGGGCCACCGCTCTCCTTGTCGTCCGCCGCTTCGGCGGTCTTGTCCTTCTTGCCCTTGGACTTGCCCTTGGGGTCGGCGTCCGCGTCGGCCTCGCCCTTGGCGGGCTGCGCGCCGGGCTGCGGCTCGGCGACGGCCACCCGCGCGGGGCGGATGGTGCGCTCACCGATGCGGTACCCGGGCTGCAGGATCGCGACGCAGGTCGTCTCGGTGACGTCCGGCGCGTAGCTGTGCATCAGGGCCTCGTGCACGGTCGGGTCGAAGGGCTCGCCCTCCTTGCCGAACTGCGTCAGGCCCATCTTCCCGGCGACCGTCTCCAGGGATTCGGCCACCGACTTGAAGCCGCCGACCAGTTCGCCGTGCTCACGGGCGCGGCCGATGTCGTCGAGCGTGGGCAGGAGTTCGGTCAGGAGGTTCGCCACGGCGATCTCCTTGACCGCGACCCGGTCCCGCTCGACCCGGCGGCGGTAGTTCTGGAACTCGGCCTGGAGCCGCTGGAGGTCGCCGGTGCGCTCGTTGAGCGCGGCCCGCGCCTGGTCCAGCTGCGCCGTCACACCGACGTCCGCTGCTGCGTCGTCCCCGGCCGGGGCCGCCCCCTCCTCAGCGGAGGGAGCGGCCTTCGACTCGGCGGCCTCGGGGGTGTCGCCGGAGGAGACGTCAGTGGGCTCGTCCTGCTCGTCGAAGCCCGGGGTCTCCTCCGTCATGCGGCGCCGCCCTTCGCGTTACCGGGCTTCTCGTCGTCGACGATCTCGGCGTCCACGACGTCGTCCTCCGGCTTGGCCTGCTCGGCACCCGGAGCGTCGGCGCCCGGGGCCTCGCCGCCCGCGGCCTGCGAGGCCTGGGCGTCGGCGTACATCGCCTGGCCCAGCTTCTGCGCGACGGCCTGGACCTTCTCGGTGGCGGTGCGGATCTCGGCTGTGTCGTCGCCCTTGAGCTTCTCCTTCAGCTCGGTGAGCGACTCCTCGACCTCGGTCTTCACCTCGCCGGGGACCTTCTCCTCGTTGTCCTTGAGGAACTTCTCCGTCTGGTAGACGAGCTGCTCGCCCTGGTTGCGGGACTCGGCGGCCTCGCGGCGCTTGGTGTCCTCGTCCGCGTACTGCTCGGCCTCCTGGCGCATGCGGTCGACCTCGTCCTTCGGCAGCGAGGAGCCGCCGGTGACGGTCATCTTCTGCTCCTTGCCCGTACCGAGGTCCTTGGCCGTGACGTGCATGATGCCGTTGGCGTCGATGTCGAAGGAGACCTCGATCTGCGGGACGCCGCGCGGGGCGGGCGGCAGACCGGTCAGCTCGAACATCCCGAGCTTCTTGTTGTACGCCGCGATCTCGCGCTCGCCCTGGTAGACCTGGATCTGCACGGACGGCTGGTTGTCCTCGGCCGTCGTGAAGATCTCGGAGCGCTTCGTCGGGATCGTGGTGTTGCGCTCGATCAGCTTGGTCATGATGCCGCCCTTGGTCTCGATACCGAGGGACAGCGGGGTCACGTCGAGGAGCAGGACGTCCTTGACCTCACCCTTGAGCACACCGGCCTGCAGGGCGGCGCCGATGGCGACGACCTCGTCCGGGTTGACGCCCTTGTTGGCCTCCTTGCCGCCGGTCAACTCCTTGACGAGCTCGGCGACGGCGGGCATGCGGGTGGAACCGCCGACCAGGACCACGTGGTCGATCTCGGACAGCTGGATGCCGGCGTCCTTGATGACGTTGTGGAACGGGGTCTTGCAGCGCTCGATCAGGTCCTGGGTGAGCTGCTGGAACTGGGCGCGCGTGAGCTTCTCGTCCAGGTGCAGCGGGCCCTCGGCGGAGGCCGTGATGTACGGCAGGTTGATCGTGGTCTCCGTGGAGGAGGACAGCTCGATCTTCGCCTTCTCGGCGGCCTCGCGCAGGCGCTGGAGCGCCATCTTGTCCTTGGAGAGGTCCACGCCGTGGCCGCTGTTGAACTGCTTGACCAGGTAGTCGACGACGCGCTGGTCCCAGTCGTCACCACCGAGGTGGTTGTCGCCGTTGGTGGCCTTCACCTCGACGACGCCGTCGCCGATCTCCAGGAGCGAGACGTCGAAGGTGCCGCCACCGAGGTCGAAGACGAGGATCGTCTGGTCGTCCTTGTCCAGGCCGTAGGCCAGGGCGGCGGAGGTGGGCTCGTTGACGATGCGCAGGACGTTCAGGCCCGCGATCTCGCCGGCCTCCTTGGTGGCCTGCCGCTCGGAGTCGTTGAAGTACGCCGGTACGGTGATGACCGCGTCCTGGACCTTCTCGCCGAGGTACGACTCCGCGTCGCGCTTCAGCTTCTGCAGGATGAAGGCGCTCATCTGCTGCGGGTTGAAGTCCTTGTCATCGATGGTGACCTTCCAGTCAGTGCCCATGTGGCGCTTGACCGACCGGATGGTCCTGTCGACGTTGGTGACCGCCTGACGCTTCGCGACCTCCCCGACGAGCACCTCGCCGTTCTTGGCGAAGGCGACGACGGACGGCGTGGTCCTGGCGCCCTCCGCGTTCGTGATGACGGTGGGCTCGCCGCCTTCGAGAACGCTGACGACGGAGTTAGTCGTGCCCAGGTCGATGCCGACCGCACGTGCCATTTCAATTCCTCCATGACTTGAGTGGAACAGGCTCAAGGATGCATGACGGATCGAAAAGCGTCAACAGACCTGAGTCTCATCGACTCAACTTTTATCCCGCGCTTACGGGCAACAGTGATGCGCGGCAGCGCTACGGACGGAGCAACACCAGCCCGCACTGCAGCAGTTCGCCCGAGCGCGGGTCGGCGGCACCCGGCACGAGGGACTTCAGCGAGAGCCCGAGGGACGACTGCGCGAGGTCCAGGGCCTCGGCGAACAGCGGCCCGTCCGCGTAATCCGGTACGAACGAGGTCTGCAGCTGCAGACCTGTCACGTCCCCGGTGTACTCGCCCGCACCGCGCAGCACCCGTGACTCGTAACCGCGCACGTCAAGGCGGAGGAAGACCCGCTCGCCGGGCGCCACGACCTGCTCCCACAGCTCGTCCAGGCGCCGCATCTCGACCGGCTGCCGGTCCACGTACGCCGAGCGCGGATGGGCCTCGCGGTGGCGGGGCAGCATCGGCAGGACCGAACTGGCGGCGCCGTCGTCGCCCGCGACGTTCAGGACGGCCGGGCCGCTCTCGTCGCCGAGCGCGTACGGCAGCACGCTCCACGCGTCGTCCTGCGCGGCGGCCCGCTCCAGCCTGCGGCGCGGTCCGTCCAGCGGCTCGAACGACACCATCCGCCCGCCGTACCCGGCCCGCCGGAGCCCGCCCGCGTACCGCCCGGCATGCGCACCCGCGTCCAGCACCAGGTCGACCTCGAACTCCGCGAGGAGCCGCACCAGTTGGGACGCGTACGCGGCGGGGTCGGGGTAGCGCGTGACATCGACACCGAAGCGCTGCGCGGCACCCCGCATCCGGCCGAGAAGCGTGGCCATGCGCGGGGCGGTCGTACGTGAGGTCGTCGTACGCGGGTTGGTCGTACGCGGGTTGGTCGTACGCGGGTTGGTCACGAGCGCGCTCCGGGGACGGCGGTACGGGTGCGGGGCTGGGGCCGGGGCTGGGCCCCGGACCGAGGGGGCTGGGGCGGGCGGGCCGCGGGGCGTGGTCCGCCCGCCGCCACCGTCGCCCGCCCGCGCGCCAGGACCGCGGCGGTACGGGTGCGCCTGGACGCGGTCCGCGGGCTGCGCGGGTGGGCGACGCGCGCCCCGGCACGCACGGCCTGCGGGGCGCGGGGGGAGGTGTCGGCGGCGTCGGCGGCGGCCCGGTCGTACCCGCGGACCCCGAGCAGCCCCCAGACCCCGGCGGCCACCGCAAGGAACAGCGGCAGCGCGGCGAGCGGGCCCCAGGTGCCGCGGTGCACCAGGACCCCGGTGAGCGCCCCGGCGAAGGCGGTGGCCCCGAGCACCACCGCCGCCCCGGGCGCCGTGAAGCCGACCCGGCGCAGCCGG
The DNA here is from genome assembly GCF_029968095.1 of Streptomyces solicavernae. GTDB lineage: Bacteria > Actinomycetota > Actinomycetes > Streptomycetales > Streptomycetaceae > Streptomyces > Streptomyces solicavernae. The sequence continues at coordinate 90,799 of NZ_JASCIR010000001.1, forward strand.
TGCGCGACATGGTCGGTGCCGCCGGTCAGCAGGGGCCGGCCGGCGCGGCGACGGGCGAGCGCCACCAGAACGGTGTCCGCGAGCCCCACCACGGTCAGCGCGACCAGGCCGACCGCGCCGGGCAGCGGCGCGTGGCCGGTGTGCACGAGGACGGCGGCGCAGGCGAGCACGAAGCCGGTGAAGAGGGAGCCGCAGCCGCCGAGGAAGATCCGCGCCGGATGCCAGTTCTGCGCGAGGAACCCGGTGAGCGCGGCCGCGAGCACGCACAGGAGCAGCGTGAGTCCGCTCAGCCCCTCGGCGGCGGCGCAGAGCGCGAGCCCGAGCGCGGTGACGACGCCGACGAGGCCCAGCGCGCCGTCCGCGTGGTCGATCAGGTTGAGGGCGTTGGTGACCAGCACGATCCAGCCGACGGCGAGGAACCCGGCGGCCGGCGTGAGCTCGCTCACCCACACCACGGCGACCGCGGCCCCGGTCTCGACGACCAGCCGCGGCCGTACACCGAGCGGCCTGAGGTCGTCGACGAAGCCGAGCAGCGCGACCGCCCCGGCGGCACCGAGGAGTACGGCGACTCCGGCGCCGAGCGGCGCGTAGCCCGTGCAGACGACGATGACGGTGCCCGCCACGACGGCGAGGCCGCCGGTGTGCGGGGTGGGGCGGCCACCGGTGTGCTGGGTGGGGCGGGTGTGCGGGGTAGGTGGAGTAGGAGGGGTAGGTGGGGTAGGTGGGGTGTGCGGGGTGGGTCGGGTGTGCGTCTTGCGGGCGCCGGGCCGGTCGACGAGTCCGGCGCGCAGGCCGAGCAGGCGTGCGCAAGTGGTGAGCGCGGCGGTCAGGAGCAGGGCCACGACGGTGGCCACGATTCCGTAGAGCATGGGCGTCTTCCTCCCGTCGGACCCCGCGACCCCGCGACGCCGTGACGCCACGACGCCGTGACGCCGTGACGCCGTGACGCCACGACGGCGTGACGGGGCAGGGCGAGCGAGCAATAAGCTAGTTCGCTATAGACCGATTTATCGCGAATAACACGATTCACTGGTCCCGGAAAGCCGACAGCCGCCCGACCACCCCCGAGTGGCCCACAGCGCGGACGCGAGGACACCCACTCAGGGTTGCCTGAGCGACACAGATCACCGCACCCGTGGCTACAGTGCGGCTCAATAAGTGGGTAGTCTCAAACGGACTGCATAAGTTACCGCTTAGTAATCACTGGTCGCCGGTCAGCCGGCGGCAACGACGAGACCACCCCTCGCAGGCCCGAGGAGCCCCCAAATGCAACTCGCCGCGATCATCGTGTCGCTGGTACTGATCGTGGTCGGCGTGGCCCTGTTCGTCCGCGCCCTCCTGCAGATCTACACCTTCATGCGGCTCGGCCAGAACGTGCCCGCGGGCACCCGCACCGACGAGCCGGTGCAGCGCACCGTCACTGTGGCCAGGGAATTCTTCGGCCATACCCGGATGAACCGGTGGGGCATCGTCGGTGTCGCGCACTGGTTCGTGGCGATCGGCTTCTTCTCGCTGCTGCTGACGATCGTCAACGCCTTCGGCCAGCTGTTCAAGGCCGACTGGCTGCTGCCGATCATCGGCGAGTGGGCCCCGTACAACGTCTTCGTCGAGTTCCTCGGCACCATGACCGTGCTCGGCATCCTGACGCTGATCGTGATCCGCCAGCTCAGCAAGCCGAACAAGCCGGGCCGCAAGTCCCGCTTCGCGGGCTCCAACGCCGGTCAGGCGTACTTCGTCGAGGCCGTCATCCTCATCGTCGGCGTCTGCATCTTCATGCTGCACGCGCTCGAAGGCGCCCAGCACCACGTGGACAGCTACGAGGCGTCGTTCTTCATCTCGTACCCGGTGGTCTCCGCGCTGCAGGGCCTGGACCTGGGCACGCTGCAGAACCTCACGTACTTCTTCGCCGGGCTGAAGATCGCGACCTCCTTCATCTGGATGATCACGGTCGCCCTGAAGACCGACATGGGTGTGGCCTGGCACCGGTTCCTGGCCTTCCCGAACATCTGGTTCAAGCGGAACGCGACCGGCGAGACCTCGCTCGGCGCGCTGCTGCCTATGACCTCGGGCGGCAAGGAGATCGACTTCGAGGACCCGGGCGAGGACGACACATTCGGCGTCAGCCAGGTCGAGCAGTTCTCCTGGAAGGGCCTCCTCGACTTCTCCACGTGTACGGAGTGCGGTCGCTGCCAGTCGCAGTGCCCGGCCTGGAACACGGGCAAGCCGCTCTCGCCGAAGCTGCTGATCATGTCGCTGCGCGACCACGCGCACGCCAAGGCCCCGTACCTGCTCGCCGGTGGCGGCAAGTCGATGGAGGGCGAGGAGAAGGCTTCGGCCGAGGCTCTTGAGGGCGTTCCTGCGGCGGCTCTCGCGGAGGCCGAGCGTCCGCTGATCGGCACCGTCGAGGCTGTGTCCATCAACGGCTCCGCCGTGGGCGGCGTCATCGACCCGGACGTGCTGTGGTCCTGCACGACCTGTGGTGCCTGTGTCGAGCAGTGCCCGGTCGACATCGAGCACGTCGACCACATCGTCGACATGCGCCGCTACCAGGTGATGATCGAGTCCGCGTTCCCGTCCGAGGCGGGCACGATGCTCAAGAACCTGGAGAAGAAGGGCAACCCCTGGGGCCTGGCGAAGAAGCAGCGCCTGGAGTGGACCAAGGAGGTCGACTTCGAGGTGCCGGTCGTCGGCAAGACGATCGACGACCTCACCGAGGTCGAGTACCTGTACTGGGTCGGCTGCGCCGGCGCCCTGGAGGACCGCGCCAAGAAGACCACCAAGGCCTTCGCCGAGCTGCTGCACATCGCGGGCGTCAAGTTCGCGATCATGGGCGGCGACGAGAAGTGCACCGGCGACTCCGCCCGGCGTCTCGGCAACGAGCCCCTCTTCCAGGAGCTCGGCATGGAGAACGTGGCTACTTTGAACGCCGCCTTCGGTGAGGACGACGAGGACGAGGCGACGCGTAAGCCCAAGGCCGCGAAGAAGATCGTCGCGACCTGCCCGCACTGCCTCAACACCCTCGGCAACGAGTACCCGCAGCTCGGCGGCGACTACGAGGTCATCCACCACACCCAGCTGCTCCAGCACCTCATCGACGAGGGCAAGCTCATCCCCGTCACCCCCGTCGAGGGCCTGATCACCTACCACGACCCCTGCTACCTGGGCCGCCACAACAAGATCTACACGCCCCCGCGCGAGATCATCGGCAAGGTCCCGGGCCTCAGGAACGAGGAAATGCACCGCCACAAGGAGCGCGGCTTCTGCTGCGGCGCCGGTGGTGCCCGGATGTGGATGGAAGAGCGCATCGGCAAGCGCATCAACACCGAACGCGTCGACGAGGCGCTGTCCCTCAACCCGGACATCGTCTCCACCGCCTGCCCGTTCTGCCTCGTCATGCTCACCGACTCCGTCAACGGCAAGAAGAACGACGGCAAGGCCAAGGAGTCGCTGCAGGTCGTCGACGTCTCCCAGCTCCTGCTCGAATCCGTGAAGACCCCGGTCGACCCGGCGGGCGAGGCCGACTCGGAGGACGCGCCGGAGCCCGAGCCGGTGAAGTAGCCGGTCGTACGAGCGAGTTGAGGGGGCTGCCCGGCGGGGCGGCCCCCTCGGTCGTATCGTGAGCTACTTCTCGGTCGGGGGGCCCCGATTCGCCCCCGAAATCGTCCCCGCATTCATCCCCTAGGGGTTGTCACAGCTCGGCCGCAAAGCGCCCCCGCTGCGACCACCGTCACACAGCACCCCTTCAGACCAGGTACGTTCGATTACGTGGCTGGATTCAGGATCGGACGCGGCCGGGACAACCGCTCCCAGGGCCCTCGCCCGCAACAACACCCGCAGCAGCAGCCGTACGGACAGAACCCGCCGTACGGCGGCCCGCCCGCGCCCCCGTACCCGCAGCAGCAGTGGCCCCCGGCGGGCGGCGCACCGCACGGCGGGCCCGGCGGCAGACAGGGCGGCGGGCCCGGCAGCGGTGCGCACGGCGAGCCCGAGTACTTCGGCGACCCGCACCAGCACGCGCCGCACCCGCAGCACGGCGCCCCGCACGACCCGTTCGCGCCGAACAACAACCCCGGGCACACGCAGGCCTTCTCCATCGGCGAGGACCCGTACAGCCAGGGCGACACCTACCGCGCGGGCACCACGACCGCCCCGGCCGGGCCGCGGCTGCACTGGAAGGACCTGCTGCGCGGCATCGTCATGCGCCCCGGCCCGACCTTCCTGCAGATGCGGGACCACGCGATGTGGGGCCCGGCGCTGATCGTCACGTTCCTCTACGGGCTGCTCGCCGTCTTCGGCTTCGACACGGCCCGCGAGGACGCGATCAACGCCACACTCGCGACGAGCGTCCCGATCGTCCTCACCACCGGCGTCACCATCGTCGTCAGCGCCCTGGTGCTCGGCGTGGTCACCCACACCCTGGCCCGCCAGCTCGGCGGCGACGGCGCCTGGCAGCCGACGGTCGGCCTCTCCATGCTGATCATGTCCCTCACGGACGCCCCGCGCCTGGTCTTCGCCATGTTCCTCGGCGGCGACGCCCCGCTGGTCCAGGTCCTCGGCTGGGCGACGTGGGTCGCGGCAGGCGCGCTGTTCACCACGATGGTGGCCAAGTCCCACGACCTGGCCTGGCCGAAGGCCCTCGCGGCCTCCGCGATCCAACTGCTCGCCCTGCTGTCGATCATCAAGCTGGGCACGTTCTGAACGTACTTACGTAGGTACGCAGGCACGCAGGCACGCAACCACGCAGGTACGCAGGCACGCGGAAGGGCCGGCGGGAGAAATCCCACCGGCCCTTCCCTTTCCGTACGAGCTGTCAGGCGTCGAGAACCTGCCCCGCACGCCGCACGACGGGCGGCTCAACACTCCACGGAAAGTTGATCCATTCATCCGTGCGCTTCCACACGTACTCGCACTTCACCAGCGAATGCGACTTCTCGTAGATCACCGCGGAGCGGACCTCGGCGACGGTGTCGAGGCAGAAGTCGTGCACCAGCTTCAGGGTCTTGCCGGTGTCGGCGACGTCATCGGCGATCAGCACCTTCTTGTTGCTGAAGTCGATCGCGTTCGGCACGGGCGCCAGCATGACCGGCATTTCCAAGGTGGTACCGACCCCGGTGTAGAACTCCACATTCACCAGGTGGATGTTCTTGCAGTCGATCGCGTACGCGAGACCGCCCGCCACGAACACCCCGCCACGCGCGATGCTGAGCACTATGTCCGGCTGATATCCGTCATCGGCGATGGTCTGCGCGAGCTCACGCACGGCCACCCCGAACTTCTCGTACGTCAGATTCTCGCGCACGCCACCGACGTCACTCATACCGCTGCTCACACCTGCGTCCTGTGAAAGTTGAGATAGGAACGCGAAGCCGTCGGACCCCGCTGCCCCTGGTAACGCGAACCGTATCGCTCGCTGCCGTAAGGGAATTCAGCGGGAGAGCTGAGCTTGAACATGCACAACTGCCCGATCTTCATTCCCGGCCACAGCTTGATGGGCAGGGTCGCGAGATTGCTGAGCTCCAGCGTCACGTGTCCGGAGAAACCGGGGTCGATGAACCCCGCGGTGGAATGCGTGACGAGCCCGAGCCGCCCGAGGGAACTCTTTCCTTCAAGCCGGCTGGCGAGGTCATCGGGAAGCGTGATGACCTCATACGTCGACGCGAGCACGAATTCGCCGGGGTGCAGGATGAACGGCTCATCCCCCTCCGGCTCCACCGTCCGCGTCAGATCGGTCTGCTCGACGGCAGGGTCGATGTGCGGGTAACGGTGGTTCTCGAACACCCGGAAGTAACGGTCGAGCCGTACGTCGATGCTCGACGGCTGCACCATGGTTTCGTCGTACGGGTCGATCCGCACCCGCCCGGCATCGATCTCGGCCCGGATGTCCTTGTCTGAGAGAAGCACGCCCCGAGGATACGCAGAGCGCGCGGGCGCGCCCCAATCGGACGCCTCCCGCGCGCTCGGCCGAACCGTTTCACTGCCGGTTCGCCACGGCCTGGCTACCGCTGTGCCGACGCGTCCACCGGCACCGCGTGCCGCAACCGAGCACAGCGCGGACACCGGATCAGGCGCCCAGGCCCGATCCGCTCGGAGCCGAGCTGCTGCATCGGAAACGAAGCGGTGCTGAAAACATGCCCTTCGGCACAACGGACGACGGTGCGCTCCATCAAGTCTTCGAGTCCCTTCCCCATGTGAGTCCTGGGTCGCTGACTGCAACGAAACCTCACATTACGGGATGAAAGGGACGCCCCTCCAGGCGGCACTCCGCACCGCCACGGTACGCCCCAACTCCCGTACCCCGCAGCCGGTTCCAGCCCCCACGGAGGCAGACTCACAGACCGGCGCGCACACCGGAGGGCACGGATGGGGTAGGGTGTCCACACGATGCGACAGGTCATGGCCTCGCATCTGTGCGGGTGTAGTTTAATGGTAGAACATGAGCTTCCCAAGCTCAGAGCGCGGGTTCGATTCCCGTCACCCGCTCCACGACAAACCCCCAGGTCATCGACCCGGGGGTTGTTTGTTGTCTAGTCCAATTTCGGGGCTCGTGCCATTCGCGTGCCATAAGTGGGCGGTTGGCGCAGGCAGTTGAGGGGTCATGAGCCCCTTCTCGGCAATCTGATCCGGCACCATTCCAAATCGCGAGACGGACTTTCGGTGACTGAGTCACATAGCGCTTGTGGGGGCAAACCGACGCTTCCGCAAACCGGACCCCAGGGCTGATTCCCACTCGGCCTCCGAGCAGGCTCCCGGCGACAAGCCAGTCAACCCTCGTGCCCAAACAACCCCCAGGGCCGACACCTGGGGCTGCGTGGTCCGTTGTTCCGATCACGAACGCTTTCGCGATCTCCTCTCAGCCGATGATCCTTCCGGGCCCTCACCGGACGTGGGCGCCTCCGGCGGGAACCATGCATCTGACAGCTCGCGCGGAAGATCTCTCCCGGCATCGCGAGAACTGGCACGGTCGGTTTACTGCATCCACGCTGGCCCCTCTCGCTTCGCAGCCAGACGCGGCCATCACGCTCAGGAGCCGCCGCGGCTATCTGCCGGCCACTCCTGAGAACCATCGGCTGGGCCGGCTCTTCGAGAGCATCCCCGGAGATTCGGCTCAGGCGGCCCGCCCATCGCCCTCGGGGCGGATCACATCGCGGCGCACAGAACGAGTGACCGCATCACCCTGCAGGTTCACGGCTTGGAGTGCATCGACGGTTTCCAACGCCTTGTGACGATCAGTCACAGTCAGCGCGAGATGGAACCCGGCCGGTTCGACCAGGCCCTCCCTCGCGTCGACCTTCTGACCGGTGCCGCGCGCGAGGAGGCACGCCGCTTTCACTATGAATCACACCTGTACGCCAGCGCGGCCAGCCACATGACAACCTGTCCCGGTGCCCCCATCTCGCCCGCTGCAGTGAGCAGTTCAAGAAGGGAGGCACTTTCTTCGACTGCCGCCGCGGCATCGTGGCCGGGCCTCATTCCCGCGGCCACGACATCGCCGACGTGTTCCGTGCCCTTGCCTGTCTGTCCCCTGGCCGGTACCCGCAACTCGCGCACCTTCTGGGCACCGCCGAAGGTCTCGACGCCGTGTGGTCCGACCTTGAAGGGCCCCATTCTCCTTCTGGTGCCGCTTCGTCGAGTGCTGGTAGATCAACTGGGCGCGCTCGCTGGACTGGCCGGCGCGGGCCATGAGGTCCTTCAACTTGGCTCCCGTGTCGGGGGCGAGGGTGTTGCCGGTCTGCCGGAGGTCGTAGAAGCGGAAGCCATCGGGCAGGCCGACCTTGGCGCGGGCCAGGGCGCGGTCAGCGTGAGCCGCCGATGACGAGCGGTGATCGGCTCCGTCTGACGGGGCGGCGTCGTCCGCGGACGGCCCAGGCCCGGGATGCCGCTCCCCGGCCTGGGCCGTCCCGTTTCCGGGACCGCGCTCTCAGCCGACGTCAGGGAGCGGCTGAGGCGTTATCGGCGGGTGCCCCTGGAGGCTGCTGCCGAGGTGCGGCTGTCCGGCGGTCGACAGCAGATAGGACGTCGGGGTCAGGCTGCGTGCTCCGGTGACCGTGAGGGTGATGTCCGATCCGAGGAGCGTGGTGAGCGCGCCGCTCTCGGCGTCCTCGCCCAGCGCCGCGACGGTCAGGTCCTTCCGGCCGTCACCGTTGAGGTCGCTGAGCAGCAGCCGGGAGCCGAAACCGTCGCCGGCCTCGTTCTCGCCGGGGACGCCCTCGGTGCCCTGGTCGAATACCTGGCGGTTGGTCGTCGTGAGCCCGATGGAGCCGCCGTACATGACGGTCACGTGCCCGGCGTCGGCGACGGTGTCGGCGTCGGTGTCCTCGTTGGGGTCGCCGACGGCGAGGTCGTCGTGGCCGTCGCCGTTGATGTCACCCGCGGCGAGTCCGGCGCCGTACTGGTCGTACAGGTCGCCGTCGCCCGGTGTGTCGAAGTCGTCCTGGGTGAGGGTGTACCTCTCGACGTCGTCCACCGTCCAGGTGGGGTCGGTCTGGGAGACGGGGCGGCCCGGGACGTAGGTGATCTCGCCGCCGTGCTCGCCCTCACGGCCGAGGACGATGTCCCCGTAGCCGTCGTTGTCGAAGTCCCCGAAGACCGAGGAGTAGCCACCGCGGTAGCCGACCTGCAGGGGCGACGGGTTGAGGCCCAGCGTGCTTGCGTCACCCCCGCTTCGATAGAGCTGGGAGTGGTTGAACAGCAGGTCGTCCGCGCCGTCGCCGGTGACGTCACCTGACGTGAGGGCGACGACCTCGCCTCCCCAGGCATTCAGGTTGCCCAGCGGGTACGTACCGCTGTCGGCACCGTCGTTGGCGATGCCGCCCGCGTACAGCCAGGCTTGGGCCGAGGTGTTGCCGGCGGCCAGGTCGTCCTTGCCGTCTCCGTTGAAGTCACCCGCGGCGAGGGTCCGCCCGTGGGCGTCCTGATCGGTGCTCGTGGGATCGGCGAGTCTGGCGCTGCCCCGCAGGCCGTCCGGGGAGCCCCACAGGATCTGGACGATGCCGGCGTCCTGATCGTCACCGACGTCCTCGCCCGGGGCACCGGTGGCGAGATCGGCGAAGCCGTCGTTGTTGAAGTCGGCGATGGCCACGGAGAATCCGAAGTGGTCACCGGCCGCCGCCTGCCCACCGACGCCTTTGGAATTCTGGGTGAATGTGACCCGCTCGGCCTGGCCGGCGCCCGCGCCCGCCGCGGAGCCGTACGCGACCGTGACGGCCCCGGCACCCGCCAGACCGTCGACCGTGGCGTCGGGGGCGGAGGCGGCGAGGTCGACGTAGCCGTCGCCGTTGAAGTCCCCGTCGCGGCCGGACACCGAGGCACGATCGCCGGTCGCCGCGAAGGCGCTGCCCGCGAGAGCGGGGACCAGCAGGCCGCCCGTCAAGGCAGCGAGAGCGATGGCAGTTGCCATGCGGTGGTTACGTCCAGACAAGGGCTGTCTTCCCTCTTCAAATGTCACGCGAAATCTCCCGATGTGAAACGTGACGACCCCCGGTCGGGGGTCCGTGAACCTGGCGTGGGGGGAGAACGAACGTCAAACGTGGGGGGGGGGGGAGACCGAACGTCACTGCAGACGGCCGTCCGGCCGGCTGCCGATCATGACTGGTCGGCGCGCAACAATAACCGCTCCCGCCGACACTCATGCCCCAGAAGTCACGGGCGTTCATCACGGAACCGTCGGTTGGCCAGGTCGAGTTCAGACGTCGGCACCTGGCGACAGGTCGGATCGCGGCGATGCACGAAGAGCCGATGTCAGTGGGCCCACGTAGCTTTCGGTTGACCGTCCGGCCGGGCGGCGAGGAGGGGTGGGACATGAAGTGGGTCGGGGACGCGCGGCTGGCAGCCGGGCCTGAGGCCACGTGGTACTTGGAGACGGCGTTCACGCCCGGTGCTCACCTGGGGACGGTGTACGACGATCCGACAACACCCGTCGTCGTGACGAGCATCGAGGAGGTGACGACCATCCGTGTACCCAGCGGCCGCCTTGTGGTCGATGCGCCGTGGGACGACGACGACACCTGGCGCTATGAGCGTGGATTGCCGACGACGCCACCGCGGGAGCTGGCGGCGCGCATTTCCCCGGCGTCTACCGAGTGGAGCTCGCGTGGACGGCAGGCCCGTACGAGTTCTTCGGTGAACGCTTCGATGGCGTCGAGTGCGCGGCGACCCGGTTGCGCATCAGTGATGCCCCGGTGGTCGGGTGGGAGATGGGCCTGGGTGTCGGCGAGGACATCGAGCAGCTACCGCCGGGCGAGCATCCCCGGTTCGGCGCGGACCATAATGTCGGCTGCTTCGCCGACGCCGGCGCGTGGACGACGTTGTCCGCACCATTTCGCACATGCGTGGATGGTTGTTGGCAGCCGCGTGACAGCGGACAGCTTTCGGACGGGTGCGAGCGGATCAGCGACGAGTCACAGCAAGCCGATCTGGTGACGTTCACGGCACAGTCAGGCGGCGTCGTCTGGCTGGGGCGAACCGAGAGCGGCGACGTGGCCGCGATCGTCGTCACCAGCGGCATGGCCGGCGCCAAAGCATGATGTCGCTGCCTTGAAGCAGACCGGGTCCTACCCCCGTGACCACCGCCCCGCGGGCGACCCAGCGCTTGCTGCAGCAACGACACCTTTCCGCTCACACCACCAGAGTTCTCTGACACAGGCCAGTGAGGGCCGATCGGCTCCTGGTGAGCGGCTTCCTCACCGCCGTGCCATTCGCGTGCCATAGGCGCTGTGTCACAGGGGTCAACAGGGGTCGCGGAGCACGGTCAACGGCCACCTCCGTCAGACATGATTTCCCCTGGTCAAAGCACAGATCACCGCTGGAAGGCACCTGCGCGGCGACGCGGCCGCCGGGCGCCGCACCGCCCTGATCCGGTGGGGCGAGCGGCGCAGCGGCGTGGTGTGCGCCGTCACCCCACTCGCCGTCGGCCTGCTCTACGTCACCGCCGCCGCGGCCACCGACCGCACGCTGCTGCCCGCGGCCCTGGTGCTGCTCGCCGGCGCGGTGGTGACGGCGCGCCTGGTGCGGGTCACGTCGTCCGCGGAGCCGCGCGAGCGCAGTCGCCTGCCGTACAAGTCGTTCATGCTGACCCAGTACGGCGCCTGCCTGACGCAGATCGCGGTGGAACTGCTCGTCTGAACCTTGCCCTTGATCGTGGACACCTGGAGAGTCGCCTCCGCAAGCGCCAGTTCGACACCTGTGTAGAAATGACGTGAAACGCCCCGCTCCCAGACCGGGATGGCCGGGGCGTTTCCACGGAACACGGATTTTCCTCAGGCGAGGCTCGGCTCCATCAGCCGGGCCAACAGGGCGTCGAGGCTGACCAGTCCGAGCAGGCGGCCGGAGTCGTCGCCGGCCACGGCGAGCGTGGCGCGGCGGCGGCGCAGTTCGTCGACGGCCTTGGCGATGGTGTCGCCGGGGGCGAGTTCCGGCACCGGGCGGGCCAGGTGGCGGGCGTCGAGGGCCTTCTTCGAGAAGGCGGAAGACATGGTCGCCACACTTCGCGATGTGCACCGCCGTGCGGGCACGCTGGTTGACGAAGACCAACGCTCAGACGCTCGGTCTGGGGCGACGTGCGGCACGGCCGACGGCGCACAGCCGCCGAATCTTCCAAGCCATCCGTCCGGCAGGTAGGTGGGTAGGTGAGGCGACGCGACCCGACCGCATGCACACCGGATCCACAGAGTGTGGACCGAAGCCATCCGCACCGCCCACCAGCACGATCCCGGGAAGCTCGCCGGCCAGCATGCCGCGCGCGTCGCTCCCCCACGCCTGCCCCTTCCCGTCTGCGCTCAGTGCTCTTTACTCAGGAACCGCAGTCACGGCCGGCATCACACTGCCAACCGGAAAAGCCGCCTTCGCGGGGATGCTCGATGTCGTGGTCGAACTGTATGAATCCCCAGGCCACCCAGGCGATGAAGGCGATGCAGAGCGAGCTGCCGACCCACAAGGCCACCTTCTTCAGAAGGCGGCCGGATCCCTCGCCGTTCTCGTGAGAGCCGTTGCCGCTGTCCTCGTCATCGACGTCGCCTCGGCGCGTCGGCTGGGCGGCAGCACCCGCCGACTCCGGGCGCTGCCGTGCCCCGGTGTGCCGGCCCTTCACGACCGAGCCGTCATCTCGTCCGACGAGCCGGACACGTTGAAGTCCCGTGCCATACCGGAAGTGTGGAGATGGGCGATGTCGGCCTGCTCCAGCTCCATGCCCAGCGGGCCCGGTCCGCCGCCGGACACCGTGGCACGGTGCTCGCTGGGGATGCCCCAGTCGTATCGCTTCTTGACCTCGACGTGGTACGTGATCTCGCCGTCCTCCTTCTCTCCGACGAGACGGTACTGAAAGTGGTTGAGCGCGTAGTACCACTCCATACTGCTGTCGCCGTCCTCCGGCCTGGGGGCGGTGGAGGACCAGTCGGTGGTGAACGGTCCGTCCCTGCGCTTGCGGACGTCGTTCGTCAGCGTGTCGTCGACGTCCTCCCGGAAGGCAGGGATCTCGTCCATCATCTGCTGCGGTTCGACCTCGACGGGTTTTCCAGTGCCGTCCAGGTAGTGCTTGACCAGGCCGGCGGCCGTCGGCCAGCCCTTGATCGTGGCGAAGTAGGCGGCCACGTTGTTGAGCTGGTTATGGACCTGGCGGTCCTTGGCGGTGGGCTCCACGATCCCGAACTTACGGTTCTCGGACTCGAAGTTGCCGACCGTACCGAAGATCACCTTGAGGCTCTTCGCCAGCCATTCGTCGTCCTCTACGGCGTCATCGAGCAACTTCCGCACACGGGTCTCCAGCGAGTCCGCAGTCGCCCTGCGTTCGTCGAGCATCCTGTCGGACTCCGGGTAGTTCGGGTCGTACATCACCTCCCAGTCGACCCTGCCGGAGTCGGAGATCGTCATCCCTTCCCGCAGGGCCTCCTCCTGAAGGCTCTCGGCACGCAGCTTCAGACCCGCCAGGCCCTCCACTCCACCGCGTCCGGTGTCGCCGTCGGCCTCTGTGTCCAGGAATTTCCGCAGCGCTCTGACCTCTTTGTCCAGCGCGTCGATGTCCATCTGGATGCGGTCACAGTATTTCTGCGCGGCGGAACCACCCTCGCCTCGCCAGTGATCCTTGTGGAGAGGCGTAACCACGTCATCGTGAAAGCCCGTACGGGCCTCCACCAGCTTCGTGTGGACCTTCACCCACTCGTCGGCAAAGGTCTCCAGTCCTGCGACGTCAAGTTGCAGCAGTGCAGTGAAGCCGGGCATGTCCCATCCTGTATGCCGGTGCGGTCCGTGAAGGTCAGGAGAACTGAGAGGCAGTACGTGTCTCGTTCGCGTCGTAGGCATCCGCGCTGAGGCGGAAGTTGTCCGCTGCCTGATCGAGCCGCTGCACGACAAACTGATTCAGCTTCTCCCAGCGCCCCTCAAGCTCGTCGAGACTGCCGATAAAGTCCCAGCCGTCGGCCGCGCGGGCCAAGCCGTCACTCGCGTCCTCCGCCAGGCCCCGTGTCTTGCGGATCACTTCTGACGCTGTTTCGCAGTGTTCAGCCCTCTTACGCAGGAACGACGAGGTGACACCGACGTCCGGCTCCTTGCCCCACGGCGCCGGCGGGGTCGGGCTGGGATTCGGAGAGGGCGAAGGCTCCGGGGTGGGACGATCACCGCCAGACCCTGGTCCGGACGGCGAAGGACTTGGAGTGGGGCCCGGAGTAGGGCCCGGCGATGGCTCTGCGGTCAGCGCGTATGCGGCCCTCGGATCGACTGGCTCGCCCATACTTCTCCCCCAGCTACCGCGAACTCGTCCCTCATGAGGCACGACGACTCTCCTGAAATGTACAGGACACTGGACAGGCCGCGACGAGTCCGTCCGACGATCCCGAGCGAACATGATCCGACGATCCCGAGCGAACATGAACTGAGCGATGAGGCCGGCTCCTGGCCCCGAGTGCCTCCGAGCGGAGACCAACTCCCGCATACAGGGCGCTTTTTGATCAACCATGAGCTGCAGGTAGATTCCGAGCTTCGCCGCTGCAGATGAAGGGACGACGAACGGTGCTGCGGTGAGCCCGAGATGCCGTACTGGCCTCCGGAGAGGACCGCGCATGGCCACTCGGTACAGCGCACCTGAAGCGGCGCTCGGGAGGCGGCGTTTCCCCTGATCAGAGGCCGAATTGCAGCCCGAAAGCCGATTGATTCCCAAGCTCAGAGCGCGGTTTCGATTCCCGTCACCCGCTGCGGCAGTACGGGGCCACGAGATCGGGCGGCAGTCGGCAGTCAGGCGATCGCTGTAGCCGTGTAGCCGGCGGTGGCGATGGCCGCGACGATCTCCTGGGCCGGGACTGGGCGTTCGAGTTCGACGACGGTGCGCTCGGTGCGCAGGTGGGTGGTGCTGGTGGTGACGCCGGGGAGTTCTTCGACCTCGTCGTCGATGAGGAGGCCGCAGCTGTTGCAGTGCATGCCGGTGACGGCGAATTCGAGGCGGAGGGTCATCGTGCGGTCTCCTTCGGGGTGGTGGTGCGGGGGCCGGTGGTGCTGGGGTCGGTGGTGCTGGGGCCGGTGGTGCTGGGGCCGGTGGGCTGCTGGAAGGTGATCTCGCCGCCGTACATGCCCATGCCGCAGGTGAAGTTGAGGGTGCCGGGTTTGGGGGTGCCGAGGTCGATGGGGGTCCGGCCGGTGACGGGGAGGATTTCCTGGACGCCCTCGTCGGGGACGACGAAGGAACGTACGCAGCCGTTGGTGTTGTCGGTGGCGACGACGAGCTTGGTCGGGACGCCTGCGGTCGCGGTGATGGCGGTGGGTGCGTAGGAGTTGGTGCGGGCCTGGACGATGATGGTCTGGACTCCGCCGGTCGTGGTCACGGTCTTCTGCGGCGACTGCAGGGTCTGCGGCGCGGCGGCCGCCGGGGCGGAGGCGGGCCACCAGCCGCCGAGGCGCAGGCCGGAGCCGGCGGTCCACAGCGCGACGGCGAGGACGATCACCGCGGTGACGATGCTGAGGCGGCCCTGCCAGCGGCGGGCTGCGGAGCGGAGCAGGAAGCCGAGTACGGCGAAGAGCGGTCCGGTGCCGAGGACGAACCCCGCCATGACGGCGGCACCGGCGAGCGGGGACCCGGCGGTGACGGCGATCAGCTCCACGCTGAGGGTGACACCGCAGGGGATGAGGACGGTGAGGAAGCCGAGTACGGCCGGGGTGGTGACGGCGGTCGACTTCGCCGACCTTCGTACCCGCCGCCCCCAGGAGGCGGGCGACCTCGGGACGAAGCGGCGCACGGCACGGACGCCGAGCATGTCGAGGGCGAACAGCAGCATCAGCACCGCGCTCGCGATCAGCAGTACGGCGCGGGCTCGGGGGCCTGGCTGGATGGCGGCGCCGACCAGGCCGAGGGCCGCGCCGAGGAGCGTGTGGGAGACGAGCTTGGCGCCGAGGAACGCTCCGACCGGGGCGAACAGGCCGCTGCGCTCCCATGCTTCGGAGCTCCAGGAAGTGGCGCGGCGGCCGACGGCGCCGGCGAGCAGGCCGCCCTGGACGGCGGCGCAGGAGGCGCCGCCGGCGAAGAGACCGGTGGTCAAGCCGGTGACGAACAAGGTGGTGGTGGAGGCCATGAGGTAAGGACTCTCTCTGCTGAGATGGCCGGATCAGGACATGACGAGGCACCCGGAGGCCCAACGGGCAGGCGGGCGCGGGTGTTGTCAGGTCCGGCTGACGCAGAGGAGCGCGACGGGATCGGGTGCCCGGGGCCAGGCGCACCCGTCGTCGACCGCTGCAGCGCTCAGCGGTTCGGCGGAAACCGGAGGTACCGCGAGGGTGTCCGTGCCGGGGGCGGCGGCGGGTGCGACAAACAGTGGCGTGTGCGCAGTCGTGAGCGGGCAGTCCATGCTCATGGCCGGACACTCGTCGGGCGCGGGAGCCATCGCATGCAGGCCCTGTTCCCTCTCCGCGTGGGCCACCTCGGCGGTCATGGCTTCGGCCGTCATGGCTTCGGCCGTCATGGCTTCGGCCGTCATGCCGGGCATGGGCTCGGCCATGGTCATGGCCATGGTGGTGTGCGCGGGGCCCCACATCAAGTAGGCGCAGGCCAGCAGCGCACCGGCCACGAGGGCGGCGAGCGCGGGCCGGGGGCGCCGGGCGGGGCGGACGAGCATGCCGCCGATGCTATCCAGGCGCCGCCCGACCGCCCGCCCCGGCCTCTCGGCGCGCAGGTCGCGGATCACGGATCACGGATCACGGATCACGGATCACGGATCACGGATCACGGATCACGGATCAGGCGGGCCTGAATCACGGACCGGATCCCGAAGGCGGTCACGGCCCAGCCGGTGAACAGGGCCAGGGCCGCCCACGCCCACCCGGTCACGTCGCCGTGTCCTTCGTACCGGTGCAGCAGGTGTCGCCGGAGCTGCCGCAAGCACTGCTCTTCTCGCCGGCCCCCGGCGCGGTGAAGGTCGGCGCGGGCCCGCAGGCGCAGCCCTTGCCCTGCCAGGCGTCGATGCCCTCCTTCACGGCGACGGCCGCGATCACCAGGGCGGCCATCGGGTCGGCCCAGGACCAGCCGAGGGTCGCGTTGAGGACCAGGCCGACCAGCAGCACCGCGGACAGGTACGTGCACAGCAGCGTCTGCCTGGAGTCGGCGACCGCGGAGGCCGAGCCGAGTTCGCGGCCGGCGCGGCGCTGGGCCGCGGACAGGAACGGCATGACCGCCAGCGACAGTGCGGCGATGAGGATGCCGGGAACCGACCGCTCCGCCTCGCCGGTTCCGATGAGGGCGCGTACGGCATCGGCTGAGACGTAGGCGGCGAGCGCGAAGAAGGAGACGGCGATGATCCGCAGCGTCGTCTTCTCCCGCGCCTCGCGTACGGCGTGGTCGCGAGCGGAGAACTGCCAGGCGACCGCCGCGGCGGAGGACACCTCGATCACCGAGTCCAGGCCGAAGCCGATCAGCGCGGTCGAGGACGCGACGGTACCGGCGGTGATCGCGACCATCGCCTCGACCACGTTGTAGGCGATGGTCGCGGCGACGAGGAACCGTATCCGCCGCGCGAGCGCATCCCGTCGGGCGAGCGCATCCCGTCGGGCGGGCGACGGGCCGAGCGACATGACGGTCACGGGCAGCAGCCCTCCGTCTCCGCGTCCACGCACGTCCGGTCGGCCTCCACCGCGAGGACCGCCGAACGCAGGTCCCCGAGGGCGTGCCCGAGTCGGGCGTCGGCGAGCTCGTAGCGGGTGCGGCGGCCGTCGGGGATCGCGACGACCAGGCCGCAATCCCTCAGGCATGCAAGGTGGTTGGAGAGCCTGGTCCTGGAGATCCCGAGCGCGTCGGCGAAGTCGGACGGATAGCCCGGCCCCTGCTGCAGTTCGAGCAGGATGCGGCAGCGGATCGGGTCGGCGAGGGCGCGGCCGAAGCGCGCCAGAGCCTCGATGTCGGTCGCGAGAGTCAGCACGCCCTTACAGTACAGAGAATCCTGGATTCAGAACATCCTGTACTCTGCCGCAGCACCGCCCCTCCCCCTGCGCGACATCGCCCTGCGCGCCGTGAGCATGGACGACTCGGGGCGCAAGCAGCCGCAAGACCGAGGCACCCGGTCCGCCGACGGCGCGAGAGGCCCGCGGACAGCGGAAGACCGGGCGAGACCGGGCGAGACCGGGCGCTACTTGCCCTGCAGCCGGGCCAGTTCGGCGTCGATCGCGCCGAGCAGCAGGTCGCGCGCGTGGCCGAGTTCAAGGCCGCCGCTCAGCCAGCGCATGCTGAGGCCTTCGAGGAGGGCGGTCAGCCGCTCGCCGGCCGCGGCGAGCGCGGGCGCGGGGGCCATCGGCGTGACGCGTCCGAGCAGGGCCGCCACCTCCTGCGCCCACACCAACGTCGCCCTCGCGAGGTCCTCCCGCAGCACCTCGTCGAACACGGCGCTGGCCCGGAGTTCACCCCAGGCGGCGCTGTTCTCCCTGACCTCCGGGGCGTCCTGCAGTTCGAGGAGGAGGACCTCCTCCAGTTCCGCCCGCGGGGCGAGTGGTGCGGCGTCCGCCATGTGGCTCGTGGTGTAGCGCTCGGCACGGTCGTTGATGAACTCAAGGGTGTGGCGCAGGATCCCGGTGCGGTCCTTGAAGTGGTAGTAGATCAAGCCGGTCGAGACGCCTGCCTCGGTGGCGAGTTCTTCGACGCGCAGACCACGGACGCCGCGGCGGGCGACGAGCCGTGCGGCCGCTTCCAGGATCTGAGTTGTGCGAGACGCCATGGATCCGAACCTTACCGGGCCGTCATCAGCTCGGGACCCGTCACCTGTCGCTGTCCTGCGTGGACAGCGGCGAGCGCATACTAACTGAAACTTCAGTCAATGTGAGCGATACGGGGAACGGCCGGCGTGCGAGCCGAAGCCCAGGCGACTTGGGCTGGCGCACGCGGAGACACCCTCGCCGCACCTACAGGCCGAGCCACCACCCCACTCTTTGACTGAATTTTCAGTTTGTGTCAGAGTCGAGGCGGAGTCAGAGCGGCCTGCGGCTCTGTCCGCGCCGCGCCCTTCGCGTGTTCACGCCCGTCCGCACCGGCACAGCGAGCGCCTGCTCACCGGGCTCCTGCTCCTGGGGCGTCTCTCCGTGCCGACGGATAGCTTGATCCCCATCACGATGATCGGAGTTCACTCGTGTCTCTCCCCTCCCTCCCGTCCTTCCCCTCCCTCCCGTCCTTCCCCTCCCTCCCCCACCGCCCTTCCCGCCCTTCCCGCCGCTCGGCACTCCGGACCCTCGCCGGGATCGGCGCAGTGGTCCTGGGCGCCTCGGCATGCGGCCCGGGCGACCTCACGGGCGCGGCGAGCACCGCCGACGACGCGGACACGGCGGCCGAGGGGCTGCGCATGGGGGCCGAGTGGGAGAGCCACGCGCGCACGTTCATGTCGTGGCCCGCCCTGGAGTCGGTGTGGGCGGAGGACCTCCCGTACGTCCGCCGGGACATCGCGCGGATCGCCCGCGCCATCGCGGAGTACGAGTACGTGGTGATGATGGCCAGGCCCGACCAGCAGAAGGCCGCGCAGAAGGCGTGCGGGCGCGGCGTCGAGGTCATCCCGCTGGCCGTCGACGACCTGTGGGCCCGCGACACCGTGCCGGTGTTCGTGGAGGACGGCGGCGACGTCGTCGGCGTCGACTTCAACTTCAACGGCTGGGGCAACAAGCAGGAGCACACCAACGACGCCCGGGTGGGCCGCACCCTCCTGGCCGAGTACGACATCCCCCGCCGTGAGGCGCCCCTGGTCGCCGAGGGCGGTTCCTTCGAGACCGACGGCGAGGGCACCCTCCTCATCACCGAGAGCTCGATCGTCAACGACAACCGCAACCCCGGGAAGAGCCGGGACCAGATCGAGGACGAGCTCAAGCAGACCCTGGGCATCCAGAAGGTCATCTGGCTGAAGGGCGTGCGCGGGCAGGACATCACCGACGCCCACGTGGACAGCCTCGTCCGGTTCACCGAACCCGGTGTGGTGCTCCTGGACCGGGCGCACCCCGACACCCCCGCCGACTCCTGGTCCCGCGCGGCCGACCAGGCGAACGCCGTGCTGAGCAAGGCGACGGACGCCAAGGGGCGGCCCTTCGAGGTGATCGACCTGCCGCAGCCCGACCTGTACGAGATCACCGGCGAGGGCGACGACTTTGTATCCACGTACGCGAACTTCTACGTCGCCAACGACTCGGTGTTCATGCCCAAGTTCGGTGACCGGAAGGCCGACAAGCGCGCCCGGAGCATCCTTCAGGAGCACTTCCCCGACCGCGACATCGTGCAGATCCAGATCGACACGATCGCCTCCGGCGGCGGCGGAATCCACTGCTCCACCCACGACCAGCCCGGCAAGCCGGTCAACTGACCCGGCTGGGCCGTTCGGTGGGCGACAGGCCCTGGACACCCGCTGCCGATGACCTTCTCGTCGAGGCGGATGGGCTTCATCAGCTCTCGTACGGCGTGACGCGGCGGTACGCGGCGCGGGCCTGGAGGACCCTGGCCGTGGTCGTGCCGATGAGGGCCGCGGCGAGGAGGCAGGCGATCCATTCCGGGTCGCGGCCGCCGGCCCAGGAGATCTCGCCGGTGGGGTACGCGCCGAAGAAGTTCAGGAAACCCCAGCACAGGACGGCCGTGCCCGGCGCCGCCGCGAAGCTGCCGCGTACGCCGAGGAGCGCCGCGAGCAGGGAGAGGGCGGCGAGTGCGAGGCCCGTGCTGTCCAGGGCGCCGAGCAGGTCGAGTACGTGGACGAGGCCGAACGCGCCCGCGTAGGCCGCGGTCCAGATGAAGGGGGTGGCCCACGGCTGGGGGACCGCCCTGGCCCCGCGGGAGAGGGACCGCCACTCCACCATGCCGATTCCTCCCCCCCCTGGGCGCTCGCCCTCAGCGTACGGCTCGGGCAGAATCGCCGTCCGGGTCCAGGAGGTTCGCGGGGGCCCGGTGGCCGGAAAGGTCCGGAGCGGCGGAGGACGCGGTCGGGAGCTGCGGAGGGGGCGGTCCGGCTCGGTGGAGGGGCGGTCCGGCTCGGTGGAGGGGCGGTCCGGCTCGGTGGAGGGGCGGTGGGAGGCCTGGTGGGTGTGCGGGAGGACGTGCTGGTGCGGCGCTTCGAGGAGGAGCGGCCGCGGCTCAGGGCCGTCGCGTACCGGATGCTCGGTTCGCTCAGCGAGGCCGACGACGCCCTGCAGGAGACCTGGCTGCGGGTCGACCGGGCCGATGTGGACGCGGTACGCAACTTCGGCGGTTGGCTGACCACCGTCGTGTCCCGGGTGTGCCTCAACATGCTGCGGGCCCGGAAGTCGCGGCGTGAGGACTCGCTCGACGCCCAACTGCCCGCCGTGGCGCCGGTGCTCGCAGACGAGCGGGGCACGGGTCCGGAGGAGGAGGCGCTGCTCGCCGACTCGGTGGGGCACGCGCTGCTCGTCGTGCTCGACACGCTGCGCCCGGTCGAGCGGGTGGTGTTCGTGCTGCACGATCTGTTCGCCGTGCCGTTCGACGAGATCAGCGCTCTGGTCGAGCGATCGCCGGACGCGACACGGCAGTTGGCCAGCCGGGCTCGGCGGCGGGTGCGGGGCTCTCGCGATGCCGGTGCCGCCGGTGGGGCCGGTGCCGCCGGTGGGGCCGGTGCCGCCGGTGGGGCCGGTGGGGTCAGTGGGGCCAGTGGGGTCAGTGGGGTCAGTGGGGCCAGTGGGGTCAGTGGGGCCAGTGGTGCGGGTCGCAAGGAGGTTCGGCTGCGGGAGGTCGTGGAGGCGTTCCTCGCCGCCACGCGCCACGGCGACCTCGACTCGCTCGTCGCGCTGCTCCACCCGGACGTCGTCCTGCACGCCGACCCCGCCGTCGTACCGACGCCCGAACCCGTCGTCGTACGCGGCGCCCGCCGGGTGGCCGAGGGTGCGATGGCCGCGATGGGGCGGGCGCGGTTCACGGGCCCTGCGCTGATCGACGGAGCCGCCGGGCTCGTGATGCTGCACCGCGGGCGGCTGGCTGTCGCGTTGGTCTTCGGGCTGGGGACGGGAGAGCAGGGCGGCCAGGCCGGGCAGGTCGAACTCGTCGACCAGGCCGAACAGCGCATCGCCCGGATCGACGTGATCGCCGACCCGGATCGGCTCCGCGGGCTTCGGGTGGAGCTGCCGGATCCGCTGTGAGGGCTCGTACGGGGAACTCGTACTGGGAACTCGCACGGGCAACTCGTACTGGGAGTTCGTACGAGCGTCACGTCCACCACGCCTCCGCCAGCGCCACCCCCACGTACGCCGCGCCGAGGCCCACCACCACGCTCGCGAGCGCGTTCAGCCCGGCGAACAGGCGAGCCCCGGACTCCGCGAGGCGCAGGGTCTCGTACGAGAACGTCGAGTACGTGCTCAACGCCCCGCACAGCCCCGTGCCGAGCAGCAGATACAGCGGGGAGGACGCGGCCCCCGCGACCGTCGCGCCGGTGAGCAGGCCGAGGACGAGGCAGCCGGTGACGTTGACGGTGAACGTGCCCCACGGGAACACCGAGTCGTGGCGCGACTGGACCGCACGGTCCGTGAGGTAGCGCAGCGGTGCGCCGACGGCGGCGCCGCACAGCACGTACAGCCAGTTCATCGCTGGTTCATCGCCGGTTCATCGCTGGTCATCGCCGGTTCCTCCGGGGCGGCCGGGCCGCGCGCATCCCAGGCGTCATGCCTGGTCCCGGCCGACGTAGCGGATGACCTCGCAGTCGTCGAGGATCACCTCGATCCCCTTGAACACGCTGGCGCCCGCGAGGCCGGCCCGGTGGGCACGGTGCACGATCTCGCTGTAGAGCGGCTTGCGCTGCCAGGTGTCGCTCTCCCCGATGAAGATCGTCACGCATAGCGCGGTACCGGTGAGCCTCGTCATCGTCGTCATCGTCGTCATCGCCTCCGCTCTCGGGGCCGGGCACGGGTCGGCCGGTCGGTCCCTTCCGGTCATCGGGTCCTTCGGGTCCTTCGGGTCCGTCGGGTCATCGGGTCCTTCGGGTCCGTCGGGTCATCGGGTCTGTCGGGTCCGTCGCGTCCGTCGGACCCGTCGGGTCGTCGTCGCCGCGTTCAGGGCGCGGCGCGTGGTTCCCGCCGCCAGCCATACCGCGGCGAGGGCCCCGACCAGGGTCAGGGCGAGGTAACCCAGCGCCGAGCGGGCCTCCCGCAGGCCGTTCAGGCGCTCGATGTCCACGGCGTACGTCGAGAAGGTCGTGAAGCCGCCGAGCACGCCCGTGCCGAGGAACGGCCTGACCAGGCGGTGCCGCTGCCGACCCTCCGTGATCACCACCATGAGCACACCCATCGCGGCGCACCCGACGACGTTCACGCCTAGCGTCGTCCACGGGAATGCTCCGGTCCGCGTCGGCCAGAGCAGCGAGGCACCGTAGCGCGCCGCAGCCCCGAGCACCCCGCCCGCCGCGACGGCGGCCAGCGTCGGGCCCTGCCCCCGCAGCAGGGCGGGGGTGGCGGGGCGAGGTCCGGGTCCTCCCATGGGACCAGGCTAAATTCCGGTCCCCGGGGCGGCCGCTGCGGGCTGCGCACCTGTACCTGTACCTGTACCTGTACCTGTACCTGTACCTGTACCCGGCCCCGTACCTGGACCGGTACCTGGACTCGTACCGGCGCCCGTGCCCCGCGCTCCGGCCGTACGTATCGCCCGCAGCGGCAGGAACAGCAGCAGGCCGATTGGGGAGAGCAGGATCGTCAGTACGAGGAGGGGGCCCATCGCCCAGGCCGAGATGCCGAGTCGGCGAGCCTCGCGGTACATCCACTGGCCGAGCAGCAGGTCCCACGCGATGACCTGCGCCCAGATCGCACCCGCGCCGTCGGCGAGCGCGGTCAGCTCACGGAAGCCGTCCACGTCCGGACTGCTGACCGCCGCCCACAGCTCGGGCGCCACCGGCAGCGCGAGCGCCAGGTAGACGGTCAGTACGGGGACGACCGTCAGCGGGGACGCGGCCACCCGGTCGGTGAGCCGGGCGCCGGGCGCAAGGATCAGCAACAGCCATACAGGGGCGGCGAGCCAGAAGGTGAGCTCGAAGAGAAAGCCGGTCATGACGCCTCCGTCGTACGCGAGTCTGTCTGCGGGGTGGTCCGTGGCTCCCGTGGCTCTGGTCCTGCCTTGTCCTGCAGCACTGCCCGCTGGTCGGCCCGCGACTGGGACCGCAGGATCAGCCACACCCCCACCGCCGTCGCCGCCAGGATCAGGCCCGTCTCCGTCAGCGTCGTCGCGTCCGGGCTCAGCAGCGGCTGGCCGCGCAGGGCCTGCTGGACGAGGAGCGCGAAGACTGCCGCGTACGTGAGCGACGCCAGGCCGACCAGCCGTGACCGGACCCGCTCGCTCCGCAACCGGGGCACGCGCCGGGCGAGGAGCAGCAGGACGACCACGAGCAGCGGCAGCAGCTGTAGCGCGTGCATCCCGAAGAAGTGCGGAATGCGCAGGTCACCGCCGGTCGTGGACCAGCCGGTGAGCGGCATCGACGGCCCGCCGTCCGGCACGCCCACACTGTGCGCCCCGACCACGTCCGGCTCCCCGCTCCGCTGCCCCGGCGTCGGCTGCGTCATCACGTATCCGACGGCCGCCCCGGCGAGCGCGAGCGCGATCCCTGCCCGCATCGCCAGCGCCGCCGCCCGGTCCGCGATGCGGGCGCGCAGCAGCAGTACGGCGATCACCAGCGTCGCCGCCCACAGCACGACGATGGTCGCCCCCATCAGCGCGAACAGCGCCGCGTCGAACGGCGTCGCCACGTTGAAGTGGCTGCGTCTGCCGCGGACCACCTGACCCACGATGATCACCATCTCGGCCAGCCCCGACACGGCCACGGCCGCCCCCGCCCACCGGCCCACGCGCGCCGCCCTGCCGCCGGGCGGCAACTGCGCGAGCAGCCAGGCGAGGGACAGGCAGTACGCCACGAACGAGACCGCGAATTTGAACGGCTTGAACCAGATCGGCGAGCCGACGAGCACCCGGTCGTCCAGGACGATGCCCGCGGCGCAGACGACGGCCGTCACGGCCATCAGCCCCACAAACGCGAGCAACGGCCGATTCCACGCCGCCCGGCCGAGCGCTGGTGGGACCCCCGGCTGCACCCCGGGCTGCACCCCCGACTGCACCCCGGACTGCACCCCCGGCTGCCCCCTCACCGCCCGCCTCGCGCCCGAGTCGAACCTTGCCGTTAGGACCATGACCAATCCCCCTGAAGCAGTGAATGATGGATAGCGGTGGATGGATAGTGGCGCTATCCGCTATCTGATAGCGCCACTATCTATGATGGAGGAACGCTTGGCAAGGGCCGCCCGAGACGCGAGCCGAGGTGCAGCCCGAGCCGAGAGCCGACGAGTGGACCTTGGAGTGAACTGCCCGTGCGCATCGGCGAGTTGAGCCGCAGGACCGGAGTCCCGGTGCCGACGATCAAGTACTACGTACGCGAGGGACTCCTGCCGCCCGGCGAACTCAGCAGCCCCAACCAGGCCCGCTACGACGAGACCCACGAGCGTCGGCTCCGGCTGATCCGCGCACTCCTGGACGTCGGCGGCCTGAAGGTCGCAGCCATCGCGGAGGTGCTGCAGGCCGTCGAAGAGCCCGACCGCCCCCTGCACAAGATCCTCGGCACCGCGGCCGACCGGCTCGGGCCGCGGCACGGCGAAACCGAGGACGAGGCGCAGTCCGAAGCACGGGACACCGTGAGCGAGTTGATCGCGCGGCGCGGCTGGCGCGTCGACACGGACTACCCGGCCGCCGCCGACCTCGCCCACGCACTCGCCGCCCTCGACCGCCTCGGCCACGGAGCCTTCGCCGAACTCCTCGACGACTACGCCGACGCCGCCGAACAGGTCGCCCGCGCCGACCTCGACTACGTGGACCGCCGGGTCGCGGTCGAAGACCTGGTGGAGACTGCGGTCATCGGGACGGTGCTGGGCGAGGCCATGTTCAACGCGCTCCGCCGCCTCGCCCATGTGGACAGATCCGCAAGGCGGTTCGGCGCTCCGGAGCACGAGGCGGACGAACCTGAGGAAGCGGACCGGGCTGAGGGAACGGACGGGGCTGACGGGTCGGGCGGATCGGACGGGGCTGACGGGTCGGACGGGTAAGCCGGGTAAGCCGGGTAAGCCGGGTCGAACAGGCACCCCGGCCGTCCGCGCCCGCGCGTTCTCCTCGGCCTCACAGCCGCCAGTCCGGCACCCGGTCCCTCGGTCTGTAGGCGCACGTGGTGCCCGTCGAGACCGACTCCCTCAGGTGAGCCGCCAGTTCGGGGTGGCGGGTGTCCAGGCGGCGCAAGGTGTCCCTGATGCGGGCGGTCACCGTCTTACGGGCGCGCTCCGCCTCGTCGCCGAGCCGGCGGGTGCGGCCGCCGAGCCCCGCTGCGGCGCGGAGCTCGTCGAGGAGGGCCTTGCGCTCCCGGTCGTACTCCGCCGCGCGGTCCATGGCGCCCCTCGCCGCCGCGCGGTCTATCTCCTCGTCAAGGCGGTCCAGGCGCATTCGGTACTGCCGCTTCGCCTCCTCGTCCAGGACCGCGTCCCCGCCGAGACTCCGGGCGGCGACCACCTCGGCGCCGCCCTCGGGCGCGAGCAGGTGCACGGCCGGGATCTCGTCGCCCGGGCGGGACAGCAGCTGACGCAGGTCCCGCAGCCCCTTGGCGTCGGGCATGGGGGTCGTACGACCGGCGTACGTGAGCGTCCAGACGGTGCCGTCGAAGCGGAACTCGTGTACAGGGGTGGGGTGTTCGGGCTTGTCCGGGCCGCTTGCCGGCCCGCCGGTCTGCCCGCTTGCCGGCCCACTTGCCGGCCCACTTGCCGGCTCGCCGGTCAGCCCGCCGGTCGGGTACGCCGCGTCTGCGGTTTCGCGGGGGGTGGTCGGCGGCGCGAGGGCCCACCGAGGCACGGGTTCCGATACCGACGCCTGGCCCGGCGCCTGCCCCGACGCCTGACCCGACGCCTGTCCGAACACCTGCCGCGACTCCTGCCCCGACGCCCGCCCTCGTCCCGCTGTCCCGACTTCCTCCCGCAACCGGGTCGTGCGGCGCAGCACCTGCCGCATGCCGAGCTCCTCCGCGTCCCGTACGACCTCGGCGAGGAGCCGTGACGCGTCCTCGCCGCGGGCCGCGCGGACCTCCGCGAGGTGGGCGCGGGCCAGCACCGACCAAGGCCTGGCCGCGAGGAGTTCCGCCGAACGGTACGCCCTGGCGAAGCCGTCCTCCGCCTCCTCCAGACGGCCCGACGCGGCGTCGCACAGGGCGATCCAGTGCACGACGGGACCACTGATGTCCCAGCCGAACATCGACACCGCCCACTGCCCCGCGTACGGCACGAGCGCCGCGCGGGCCGCCGCGCACAGCGCCCGGTCACCGGAGGCCGCCGCGGCCTGCGCCTGGAACCGTAGACGCAACGGCAGGAAACCCCGGTCGATGTCGGCCGTCCGCGGGTGAAGCTCCCCACCCGGCTCCCCGCCCGGTCCCGCGTCCGGTCCCGTCCCCGGCCCCTGCCCGGGCCCCGTCCGAGCGAGCAGCTGCCGCGCGTACGCCTCCGCCGACTCCAACTCGCCCGGCGACACGCCTTCTTCGTCGGCTCGCTCCACCGCCGTGATTCCCGCGAGCAGGCGCGCGCAGGGGTGGCCGCGCTCCAGGCTGCGCAACACCACATCGACCCCCTCGTACCGCCCCTGCAGCAGCGCCAGCGTCCAGCGGTGGTGTTCGAGGAGCGGGAAGAAGTGCGCATGGGGTTCGGTCCTGCTCGCGTACCCGAAGGCCTCCGTGAGGAAGCTCTCGGCCTGCGCGAAGCGCCCGCCGAGGGCGCACACAATGGACTGGTCGATGGCCTTGCCCACGCCCATGCGGGGCAGTCCGTACTGTTCGGCGTGCGCCACGTACGCGTGGTACTCGTCCAGGTAGCGCGGGTCGCCCAGCTCGATGCGGGCCACCCAGTGCAGCGCGCGGGCGAAGTGCTCGCCCTCCGGGTCGCCCGAGCGCTGCGCGATGACGGTCAACTCCTCTACCAGCGCGACCCGTTCCGCCGCCGTCCCCGGACCCCAGATCGCGTGGTGACGGGCCCACAGGCTGAAGCCGAGCGCCTCGTCGTCCGCGTGCCGGCGAGCCAGGACGGCGCTGCGGACGCTGAGCTCCTGGGCCAGCTCACTCGCCGTTCGGCCCTTGATCTGCTCGGAGACGCGCTCGCCCCCGCCGACCAGTGCGTGATGCGCCTCGCGCAGCAGCTCGTCCGCCTCGCTCGGGTCCTGGGAGCCGAACAGGCCGGGCAGCCGCCTGCTGTAGAACGTGAGCGCCACGCGCGCGAGGAGCGTCGGATCGTCTAGAGAGCGGGCCAGGTCCAGGGCCTCGTCGAAGGCGCGCCGGCACTCGTCCTCGTCATCCGCGTGGTGCAGGAACTCGCCGAGCGCCAGCGTCACCAGAACCCGCCGGCCCTGGTCCGCGAGGCCGACGGCACGCTCCGCGGCCCGCCGCTGATGCACCAGCTGCTCCTCAAGGGCGAGCCGCGCCCCGGCGTCGTGCGCGGCCTCCTGCAGCAGCCGCACCGCCGTCTCGGGCGACACGGCGTCCCCCGCGGCGTACGCATGCCGGGCGCGGTCCGCCGGGAACACCTTCGCCGCCAGGTCGGGCGCCTGCTCCAGGGCGTCGACGACGGCGGCGTGCCGCGCGCGGGCCTCCTCCGGGGCCAGGTCCTCCTGGAGCGTCTCCCGTACGAGATCGTGGGCGAAGGCGAAGCGGCCGTTGCCGAGGACCGTCATCAGGCGGGCCGTGACCGCCTGATCGAGAAGGCGGTCGACGTGCGCCACCGGCGCGCCGGCGACCGCCGCGAGGACCTGGCGGTGAAACTCCCGGCCCAGCACGGCGCCCGTCGTCAACAGCTCCTTGACCGAAGCGGGCAGCAGGTCGAGGCGGTGCCGCACCGCCTCGCGCACGCCGGGTGCGACCGCGCCGAGCGTGCCGCCCACCGCCCACAGGCGGGCCGACTGCTCCACGAAGAACGGGTTGCCGCCCGTGAAGCGGTGCAGCTCGGTCAGGGTCGGTTCGTCCGGCTCACGGCCCGCCGTGCGCGCCACCAGAGCGCCGGTCTCCGCGCGCGTCAGGCCCGCGAGGCTCAGCGTCGTGGCCTTCGCGACCAGGGGGAGGATCTGGCTGCGCAGCGGGTGGTCCTCGGCGTCCACCTCCGCGTCCCGGTACGTCCCCACGAGCAGCAGGCGCTCGAACCAGGCGTGCCCTGCGGCGAATTCGAGCAGCTTCAAGGAGGCCGTGTCCGCCCAGTGGAGATCGTCGAGGACCACCACCACCGGCTGATCCTGGGAGACGGTGACCAGGGCCGTCGTCACCGCGTCGTAGAGGTGGAAGGCCGCCGTCGGGTCGTCGGCGCCCGGCACCGGTGACTCGCCGAGCAGGGCACCGAGCCGCCACGAGGTCTCCGGGCCGACCCTCTCCTGCGCCGCGGCGAACCGTTCCTCACCCACGGCGCGCCGCAGCGCGCGGACTACCTGCACCCACGGCCAGTACCCGGGCGCGCTGTCCGAGGCCCAGCAGGCGCCCGTCAGCACCAGGGCGCCGCTGTCCCGCGCCTCGTGTGCGGCCTGAGTGACGAGGGTCGTCTTGCCGATTCCGGGCTCGCCCGTGACCAGCACGAGCCCACCGTGGCTGTGCACAGCGCGCTCCACCTCGGCGCGCAGTACGCTCGCCGGGTGGTCGCGTCCGATGAGAGCGGCTGGGTTCATGCCTCGAACCATAGGCGCCGCCACCGACAGCCGTCGGGGCCTGTGGATAACTTCGGCGCCGTGCGGGCGCACGACGCCGGAAGCCCCCTCGGAGTGGTCAACTCCGCTTCGGTGGAGAGGTGTTCAGACGTGGCGTCCCTCGGCGTCCTCGGTCGTGTAGTAGCGGTAGAACATCCCGCCCGCGACCGCCGCGCCCACGATGGCCGCGTTCCCGACGGACCTCAGGATGCTGGCGTCGGTCAGGCTGTAGAGGAATCCGAAGGCGATGCCGGCGAACGCGCCCCAGGCCAGGGCGCGCAGCTCGCGCGGCAGGCGCGCGGACATCTGCCGCAGGCCGAAGTAGACGGCCCCGAAGACGACTCCGGCGACGATGCCGTACAGGACGTTGCCCGCTGTGATGGGGCCGCCGTCACGGTGGTTCGCCGCGGTCCACAGGCCGTAGACGACGGCGAGCAGCGGGGTCAGCCAGGCCGTCGATCCGGTGGGGCGGGCGCGTACTGGTGCTGGTGCGGCGTGTGCCATGAGGTCGTCCTCTCGTCCTCGCAGTCACTCCCCTGCACTTCAAGGGCACACCCGGTCAGGGCGCCCGGCAAGTCGGGCGCCCTGACCGCTCTGTGGTGACGGCAGGCGTCCTGGCACTGGCCGTCGGGCCATCACTGGTACGGGTCGTTCCGGTGCTCGTTCCGGTGCTCGTTCCACTGGTCCCGGTCCCGGTCCCGGTCGTGGTTCCCCTGGTCACGATCACGGTTCTGGTCGTGCCGACTCCACGGGTCCTGGCCCTGGTGGTGGTTCCGACCCTTGTCGTCGCACATCGGGGCTTGTCGTTCCGGTTTCATGTACGCGCCGCTCGCCCAGCCGCCGGCTCCGCTCAGCCAGTACCAGTACGGGTTGCCGTTCACCTGGCTGCCGAGCGTGGCGCACTGGATGCGCTCACGTGCTCCCGGCGGCAGTGAACCGACCTTCGCGGAGCCGGGGTTGGGGTCCGCACGCAGGTTGATGTCGCCGTGCGAGACGACGACGCCCCAGACGGAACCGTCGTTGTCGGCCATCGCCGGCGCCGCTGAGGCGAAGCTCGCCGCGATGAGGGTGCCGCTCGCGACGGCGGTGGCGGCGAACGTGCGCAAGGACTTGGTCGTACGCATGGAGCGACCTCCTCGAACCCCCTTCCCCACACTCCAGGAAACACCTGGCGCGACGATCCCGCTCGGCGATCCCGGCCCCCTGAACAGTCGCGAGGCCGCTGCCACATCGGCGCCAGAACCGATCTGGCAGCCGCGAGATCCGATCTGGCGGCCGCGAGACCCGATCTCGCGCCCAATGGACAGCAGGTCGCAGAGCCGACGAGCGGGACGGACCGCAGGACGGACGAGAGCGGAGAGGCGGGCAGGAGGTGATGACGATGCGGGAGCAGCAGCTGGCGGTCGCGGTGATCGTCGGATCGACCCGTGAGGGCCGCGTCGGCGACAGCGTCGCCGAGTGGTTCCTGGAGCGCGCCGCACAACGCGACGACCTGAAGCTGGACGTCGTGGACCTCGTCGACTACACGGACCTGCCCGCGCGTTACCCCTCCGCCCCCACTGAGGCGACCCTCCGCTTCGCCCGCCACGTCGACCGGGCCGACGCCTTCGTGGTCGTCACACCCGAGTACAACCGCAGCTTCCCCTCAGCACTCAAGCAGGCCATCGACTTCGCGTACGACGAATGGCACGGCAAGCCCGTCGGCTTCGTCAGCTACGGCTACGAGAGCCTGGGACTGTACGCGGTCGAGCAACTCCGGTGCGTGTTCACCGAGCTGCATGCGATGAGTCTGCGCGACGGCGTCGGTCTCAATCTCGTCGAGGAGCTGCCGCCGGGCCCGGAGAACCGGCCGAGCCGGGCGGTGACCGCGATGCTCGACCAGCTCGTCTGGTGGGGAAACGCCCTGCGCGAAGCCCGCGCGGCCCACCCGTACCCCTCCTGACGCCGTACGTACCCGACCCGACGCCGTACGTACACGAGCCGACGCCCGCCGCTGCGACACCGCAACCCCGCACACGACAGAGAACAGGAAAGGACCGGAGGACCATGAGCAACCAGACTGGCCGATCGACCGGCCTGGCCATCGAGACCGCAGGCCTGGTGAAGACCTTCGGGGAGAACCGCGCGGTCGACGGTGTCGACCTGAGCGTCCCGGCCGGCACCGTGTACGGCGTCCTCGGGCCGAACGGCGCGGGCAAGACGACCACCGTGAAGGTCCTCGCCACGTTGCTGCGACCGGACGGAGGCGAGGCGCACGTCTTCGGGCACGACGTGGTGCGCGAGGCGGACGCGGTCCGCAGCCGGGTCAGCCTGACCGGGCAGTACGCCTCGGTCGACGAAGACCTGACCGGCACCGAGAACCTGGTGCTGCTCGGCCGGCTCACCGGCCATTCCAAGCGGGCCTCCGACCGGCGCGCCGAACAGCTCCTGGAGGCCTTCGGCCTGACCGAGGCCGCGTCCCGGCAGGTGAAGAACTACTCCGGGGGCATGCGGCGCCGCATCGACATCGCCGCGTCCATCCTCAACACCCCGGACCTGCTCTTCCTCGACGAGCCCACCACCGGCCTCGACCCGCGCAGCCGCAACCAGGTCTGGGACATCGTGCGTGCCGTCGTCACTCAAGGCACCACGGTCCTCCTGACCACCCAATACCTCGACGAGGCGGACCAGTTGGCCGCCCGCATCGCCGTGATCGACCAGGGCAAGGTGATCGCCGAAGGCACCAAGGGCGAACTGAAGGCCTCCGTCGGCGCGGGCGCCGTGCACCTGCGACTGCGCGACGCCGAACAGCGGCCCGACGCGGAGCGGCTTCTGAAGGGCGCGCTCGACGCCCAAGTCCTCTTGGAAGCAGACCCATTGGCGCTCACCGCGCGCATCTGCAACGGCGGCGGAAACGGCACTGAAGCCGCCGAGAAGGCCTCCCGGGCACTCGCCGAACTGGCCCGTGCCGGCATCACCGTCGACAACTTCTCCCTCGGCCAACCCAGCCTGGACGAAGTGTTCCTGGCCCTCACCGACCGCCCGGCCACCCCCGGCGGCACTCCCACCGACCCCCGCGACGACACCCAGGAAGAGGCACTGGCATGAGCACCGCGACCCAGACGAACGCCCCCGGCGCCGGCGGAGCCCCGGAGGAACTCGCCGCGGTCTCCACCGAGTCCCTGGCCGAACTCCTCATCGCCAAGGACCGCCCGCCGCGCCCCAGCGCACTCTCCGCCTCGGTCACCTTCGGCTGGCGGGCCATGCTGAAGATCAAGCACGTCCCCGAGCAACTCTTCGACGTCACCGCCTTCCCGATCATGATGGTGCTGATGTACACGTACCTCTTCGGCGGGGCGCTCGCAGGCTCGCCGCAGGAGTACCTGCAGCGGCTGCTGCCCGGCATCCTCGTGATGTCGATCGTGATGATCACGATGTACACCGGCGTCTCCGTCAACACCGACATCGACAAGGGCGTCTTCGACCGCTTCAGAACCCTGCCGATCTGGCGCCCCTCGGTGATGGTGGGCTACCTCCTCGGCGACGTGCTGCGGTACATCCTCGGCTCCCTCGTCATCCTCACCGTCGGCCTGATACTCGGCTTCCGCCCGGAAGGCGGCGCGGCCGGAGTGGTGGCGGGCATCGCGCTGCTCATCGTGTTCTCGTTCGCGTTCTCGTGGGTGTGGACGATGTTCGGCCTGATGCTGCGCACCGAGAAGTCGGTGATGGGCGTCTCGATGATGGTGATCTTTCCGCTGACGTTCCTCAGCGACATCTTCGTGGAGACCTCGACAATGCCGGGATGGCTGCAGGCCTTCGTCAACAACAACCCGGTCACACACGTCTCCTCGTCCGTCCGCTCCTTCATGCAGGGCGAGTGGCCCGGCTCGGAGCTGATATGGACGCTGGGCTGGGCGGGCTTCCTGGTCGCGGTGTTCGGCCCGATCACGATGCGGCTCTACAACCGCAAGTAGACGGGGACCTCCAACCAGTCACCCGAATACGGGGGTTGGGGGCCGGGCACGCACGGGGACGCCCAGCCCCCAAGGAGAGCATCGCGAGGACAACCGGGCATGAGAAGAGCCGGGCTTGAGGAGAGCCAAGCACGAGGACAGGCGGGCACGAGGACAGGCGGGCACGAGGCAGGCGCATGACGCGGGGAGTCGACAAGCCGCCGCACGACACAGGCTGACGGCACAGGCAGGCGACACAGGCTGACGGCACAGGCAGGCAACACAGGCAGGTGGCAAGCAGACAACGATCACCACGTCACCCGTCCCGTCCTGCTCCATCGGAGTCGATCTGCTCACCCTGGCCACTCGCCCGCAGCAACACCGGTCGCGGGCGGGCGGTGGCAGCTCTTGCCTGGAGGAGTGCGGAGTTCCCGGGAGGTTCGTGAGCGGAGCGGGTCGGCGGCCGGCAGGGTGCGGGCGGGCCTGTCGGTGGTGCTGCTGGTGCTCGCCTGCCTGCTCACGCCGCTCGGAGCGATGTCGACGTGGGCGAAGTACGAGATCGGCGACAGCGACAACTACGTGGCCACGATGGCACCGCTGGCCTCCGATCCGGACGTCCAGCAGAACGTGGCGGACGCCATCAGCACGGAGATCATGCGACACATCGACGTGGGACCGCTGCAGAGCGCCGTAGAGCCGTTCCTCCAGGACGCGGTGCTGTCCTTCGCCGAGACCGGGACATTCAGGACCGCCTGGAACGCCGCCAACCGGGCCGCCCACGACGCGGTGCAGGACGCGCTGAACGAAGGCGGGGACCGGGCCGTCACCCTCGACCTCGCGCCGATCATCGAGCAGGCCAGAAACCAACTCGTCGAGGAAGGAGTGCCGTTCGCACGAAACATCCCGGTCGAGCACACCGAGATCACCATCCTGGAGAACCTCGGCACATTGGGGAAGGGGTTTCACATGCTGCAGGTCGCCGGGATCTGGCTGCCGATCGCCGCGGTACTGTGCGCGGCCGCGGGCATCGCCCTGGCGGTACGCCGCCGCCGGGCCGTCGTCGCCACGGCGCTCGGTCTCGCCCTGAGCGCGGGCCTGCTCGCCGTCGCCGTGGCCGTGGGCCGCAGCCTCACCCTGGACGACCTGCCGCCCGACCTGTCCCGCCCCGCCGTCGCCGCGGTCTACGACGCCCTGACGGAGTCCCTGCGCACCGCGTCGTGGATCATCCTCGCCCTGGCCGTGCTGGTGGCCGTCGCGGGATGGGTCTCGGGCCGCCTCGGCTGGGGGCGCGGCAGACGGACGGGGCGCGACTGACAGACGGGGCGCGGCTGACGGGCAGGGCTCGGCTGACGGACGGGGCGTGGCTGCTGGTGTGCTTCACGCCTCCGTCAGGAACCTTCGGAGGGCTGCGTTGAACTCCTGAGGGCGTTCCAGGTTCGGCAGATGGGCCGCGCCCTCGATCACCTGGAGGGTGGACTGCGGCAGGGCGGCGTGCAGGGCCTCGGCCTCCGCGACCGGGGTGTAGGCGTCCTCCGCGCCGACGACCAGCAGGGCCGGGACCGGGAGACGGGTGAGGAGGGGGCGGTAGTCGGGTCGTTCGGCGCGGCCGCGGAGGGCAGCCGCCGCACCCTCGGGGTCGGTGCCGCACATCATGCGGTGGACGTGGTCCTGGACCTCCGGGGCGGAGTGCGGGGCGACCATCTGGTGCAGCACCTCGTCCGCGTACGGCTTCATGCCCTCCCGGAGCAGCCGCTCGGCGAGGGCGCGGCGCCAGGACCTGCCCTCGTCCGTCTCGGGCGCCGGGGAGGTGTCGGCGAGGACGAGGGCGGTGATGCGGTCGCCGAAGAGGCGTACGCACTCCATGGCGATCTGGCCGCCCATGGAGATGCCGACGAGAACGAAACGCCGGACGCCGAGCCGGTCGAGGAGGGATGCGATGTCGCGGGCGAAGACGTCGAGCGGGGTGGTGCCGGGGACGACGGTGGAAGCGCCGTAGCCGCGCAGATCGGGGGCGATGACATGGAAGTCCGGGGCGAGGGCGGCGAGTTGGGGCGCCCACAGGGTGCGGTCGAAGGGGTGTCCGTGGATCAGGACGACGGGCGTCGCGTCGGACGGGCCGACCGCGTCGTAGGCGATCCGGACACCGTCGGGGAGGAGTGCGTCTGCCATGGCCGGGAGCGTAGGAGGGGGCTTACGGTCGGAGCAATGGGTCGCTTTGTAGTCGGAGCAATCCTGGAGGCAGGGGGAGGCCGGGTGAGTGGGGCCGAGGAGTTCCGGGACTTTCGGCGGATCGCGGACGCCGTGGCCGCGGACATCGCGCGCGGCAGGCTGCGGCCCGGCGACCGGCTGCCGCCGCAGCGGCTGTTCGCCCGGCGCCGCCGGATCGCGCCGTCCACGGCCAGCCGGGTCTACGGCGAGCTGGTGCGGCGTGGGCTCGTCGTCGGCGAGGTGGGGCGCGGGACGTTCGTACGGGCCGTGCCGGAGCCGACGGGGCGGGCGCTGACCGAGTCGCCCGTACTGCCCACCGGGGTCAATCTGGAGCTCAACTACCCCTCTGCGCCGGGCCAGTCGGAGCTGCTGAGCGCGAGCCTCGCGCCGCTGCTGCGGCCCGATGTGTTCGCGGAGGCCACACAGACCGCCGCCGCGGCCGGTACGCCGGCGGCGCGGGCGGCAGCCAGTGCGCTGCTTGCGTGCGGGAGTTGGCGTCCCGCGGCCGAGCGGGTGCTGTTCACCGGCACGGCGCGGCAGGCGATCGCCGGGGCGCTGGCCGCGCTGGTGCCGCCGGGCGGCCGGGTCGGCGTGGAGGCGCTGACCTACCCCGTGGTGCGGGAGATCGCGGCGCGGCTGCAGCTCACGCTCGTCCCGCTGACCAGCGACGCGCACGGGGTGCGGCCGGAGGCGGTGGCGGCGGCGCATCGCGGGGCGCCGCTGAGCGCGCTGTACGTCCAGCCGACGCTGCACAATCCGACCTGCGTGACGATGCCGGAGGCACGGCGTCGTGACCTCGCGGCGACTGTGCGGGAGTTGGGGCTGCCGGTCGTCGAGGACCGGATCTGGTCGTTTCTGTACCCGGGCACGGCAGACGCGGCGAGGACCGTGCCAGATCCGTTTGCCGCGTTCGCTCCGGAGTGGACGTATGTCGTGGACGGGCTGTCGAAGCGGATTGCGCCCGGGCTTTCGGTGGGGCTCCTGGTCACGCCGGGGCCCGAGGACGAGCAGGTGGCGGCCGCGCTGCGTTCCGGCGGGTGGACGGCGGGCCGCTTCGCTCTGGAGGCCGCCACGCGCTGGCTGACCGACGGCACGGCGGACCGCCTCGCGCGCGGGAAACGCGCCGACGCGGCGGCTCGGCACGCGCTGGTCACGGCCTGCCTGACCGGCCACGACGTCCACACCGACCCGTATGCCTACTTCGCCTGGTGGCGGCTGCCCGCGCCCTGGCGGGGCGAGACTTTCACGGCTGCGGCCGCCGCCCAGGGCATCGCCGTCACCCCCGGTTCGACCTTCGCGGCCGGGGCGACGACGGCGCCGGACGCG
The DNA here is from genome assembly GCF_029968095.1 of Streptomyces solicavernae. GTDB lineage: Bacteria > Actinomycetota > Actinomycetes > Streptomycetales > Streptomycetaceae > Streptomyces > Streptomyces solicavernae. Next base: position 127,402 of record NZ_JASCIR010000001.1, read on the forward strand.
GTACGTATCGGGCTCGCGTCGCCGCCGTACGACGTGCTGGAGACGGCATTGCGGAGGCTGGTGGCGATCGCGGAGACGGGGCCTGGCCTCAGACCTCCGTCGGGACCGGCGCCGTGTTTCACGTGAAACGGGGCAGCGGGAAGGGCGGGGCCGTGCAACCCTCCACGCTCCGCTCCCGTCTGAAGAACCGGGAACGGGACCGGGACCGGGACCGGGACCGGGAAGGGAACGGGGCCGGGTCCGGGACCGGGACCGGGAACGGGAACGGGAAGGGAACGGGGCCGGGTCCGGGACTGGGACCGGGACCGGGATCAGGACCAGGACCAGGACCGGGAACGGGATCAGGACCAGGACCACGGCCCAGGACCACGGACCAGGGACCAGGCCAGGGTCAAGTCCAGCATCAGAGAGGCCGCAAGCACGTGGAGACGGACAGCCGGAGCGAGCCCCGGAGCACCGACGACCGGAGCACCGACGACCGGACCGACGACGAGCGGGCTTCCGGCTGCCGGACACCCGATGACCGGGACCGGGCCCCCGACGCCGCAAGCCCAGGCGCGGGCGTGGGCGTGGGCGTGGGCGCGAGCGCAAACGCAGACGCAGACGCAGACGCAGACACAGGCGTGAGCACATGGCGCAAGGTCTGGCGTCCGGTCGCCCGCTGGGCCGCCGCCCTTGTGCTCGCAGGAGTAAGCGTCGTCCTGCTCTGCCGGGCCCTGGATGTCGACGGGGTGACGCCCCTGCCGCAGTTGCTCGCGTTCCTGCCCTGGCTGCTCGTGCCCGGCGCCCTCGCGGCGGCGCTCGCCGCGCTCGCGCGGTGGCGCACCGGGCTGGTCTGGGGTGCGGTCGTCCTGGCCGTGACCGGATGGTTCTGCCGGCCGTACGGCGAGGCGGCGGAGCCGGAGGGGCGGGCCGTGGCGCAGGTGCGGGTGCTGACGTCGAACATCGAGTTCGGTGGTGCCACCGAGGAGTTGCTGGCGGCCGTGCGGAGCGAGAAGCCCGATCTGGTCTTCGTCCAGGAGTGCGACCTGGGCTGCTCGGCGGTGCTGAAGGCGCGGCTCGGCGAGCGTTTCCCGTACCGCAGTCTTGTGGAGGCGACCGGGGCGGAGGGGTCGGCGATCCTCAGCCGGTACCCGCTGAAGCCGGGGGCCGGTGTGGACGGCATGCTCGGCATGCCCGGGGCGGTGGCCGAGGTCGAGGGGCACTCAGTACGGCTGCAGCTCGCGCATCCGATGCCGCCCGTGCCCGGCGGGGTCGGGCTGTGGCGGGCCGAGCTCGCCGGCCTTGAGCAGTGGGCGCGCGGCGGCCCGGACCAGCCGACTGTCCTCGCCGGGGACTTCAATGCGAGCCAGGACCACGCCGCGTTCCGCCGCATCCTCGACACCGGCCTGCGCGACAGCACCCGGCTCGCCGGGGGAACGCGCACTCCGACCTGGCCGGCGTCGACGGCATCCGGGGCGGTGGCCCTCGGCACGCAGATCGACCATGTGCTGGTGAGCCGGGACTTCACGGCCGAGAACGCGCGCTTCCTCGACCTGCCGCACACGGACCACCGCTCGTTGGTCGTCGACCTCACGCTGCACGAGCCCGCATGACGCCGGACAGGTTCGCCCCACCTCGGACCTCCATCGGCCCCACCCCGGACCGCCATCGGCCTCGCCTCGGACAGACTTCGGCCCCACCCCGGGCCACATAATGGGCGTATGCCCCGAGAGTTCACGGCCGCCCGTCTCGCGCCGCCCGAGTGGCTGGTCCGGAGCCTCGGGACGCTGAAGCCTCAGCCCGCGCCGGTCCCGTGGCCCGCCGTAGCCCGCGCGGCCGTCGCGATGGCGCTGCCGCTGGCGGTCGGGCTGGCGGCCGGGTACCCGGCGTACGGGGCGCTCGCGTCGATGGGCGCGCTGTCCGGCGTCATCGGCGACACCGCCACCGCGTACCGGATGCGGGTCTTCAACATCGCGGTGCCGCAGCTCTTCGGCGCGGTCGGCGTCACGCTCGGCACGCTGGTGTACGGGCACGGCTGGGTCGCCGTCGCATGTGTCACCGTGATCGCGCTCGTCTCCGGGATGATCTCCACGATCGGCGCGGTGGCATCCGTGTCCGGGCTGCTGCTCCTGCTCAACTCCGTGGTCGGGGCGGGCCTGCCGCTGCCGGGCGCCTGGTGGCTCGCGCCACTCCTCATGACCGGCGGCGGGCTGCTCGTCCTGGCGCTCGCGCTGCTCGCCTGGCCGCTGCGGTCCGGGGTGCCGGAGCGGACGACGGTCGCCGGGACGTACCGCAAGGTGGCCGACCTCCTGGAGCGGGCGGGCACCGACCCGCAGGCGTACGCGGCGGCCCGGCAGGACGTCACGCACGCCCTCAACCAGTCGTACGACGTGGTCCTCGCCCGGCGCGCGCTCTACCACGGCCGCAACCAGGACCTCGTACGGCTGCTCGCACAGCTCAACGCGCTCATCCCGGTGGTGGAGGCGGCGCCGGCCGCGCATGAGCGGGGGCGGCCGCTGCCGCCCGAAGTGCCCGCCGCGGTCCGGTCGTTGGCGGACGCGGTGGAGCGGGGCTTCGCCGGCCGCGTCGCGCTGCGGCTGCCGGAGGGCCCGCAGGGTCCGGCCGCGCACGCCGTGGACGCGGCCGTCAGGTACGCGGCGGACGCGCTCGCGGACGCCGACCCCGGCAACGTCGACGACCGCCTCGGCCGCCCCGCCGCGCTGCGCGAGAGGGCCCGCCGCGCCGCCCGCAACGTCCTGCTGTCCGCCGCGTCCTGGCGCTACGGCCTGCGGCTCGCGCTCTGCATCGGGCTCGCGCAGTCCCTGGTGTCGCTGATCGAGGTGCCGCGTTCGTACTGGGTGGCGCTGACCATCACGTTCGTGATGAAGCCGGACTTCGGCTCGGTGTTCTCGCGGGCCGTGCTGCGCGCCGTCGGCACGGCCGCCGGCCTGGTGCTCGCGGCGGCGGTGCTCTCGCAGGTGCCGCGCGGCTGGTGGGACGTACCGGTGATGGTGCTGCTCGCACCGCTGATCCCGGCCCTCACGCCGCGCGGGTACGGCTACCAGACGGCGGCGATCACCCCGGTGATCCTGGTGCTCTCCGACGTCCTCAACCGCCAGGGCGCGGCGCTCCTCGCGCCGCGGATGTACGACTCCCTGATGGGCTGTGCGATCGCGCTGATCGCGGGCTATCTGCTGTGGCCGGAGAGCTGGGGGACCCGGATCGGCGACCGGCTCGCGGACGCGGTCGCGGACACCGCCCGGTACGTGGAGTGCGCCTTCCTCGACCCGGCGACGCCCGGCGTCCCCGACCCGGCGGCCCGCGCCCGGATGCGCCGCCGCATCTACCGCGACCTGTCCGTTGTCCGTACGGAGTTCCAGCGCGCCCTCACCGAACCCCCGCCGTTCGGCACGCGGGCCGCCGCGTTCTGGCCGCTGGTCGTCGCCCTGGAGCGGGTCGTGGACGCGACGACCTCGGCCCGCGTCCGCATCCGCCACGGCGCGGCCCGCCCCGCGCCCGCCGAGTCCAAGGAACTCTCGCTCCAGCTGGAGGAGTTGGCGGAGGACCTGCGCGAGGACTCCCCGACCCCGCCCCGCCCGGCGCCGCCACCGCCCGAGCCGGCGGCCGACGACGAGGACAGCACGCTCGCCCCGCTGCGCCGCGAGATCGCGGCGGCCCGTGCGGTGGCGGCGCCGGGCGGTACGTAAACCTCCGACGGGGATGGCCCTGGGCCTGGCCATCGCACTTGGCCAGGCCCAGGTGTTCGAGGTGGGTGGACGTGGGGGCCACCCATGGGCCGGAGGGCGGCGTCGGCACACTGCCGCGCCCGCCCTCCGGCTGAGCCGCACGAACTGGGGGAGCAGTCCGTTCGGGATCGGAGGCCGTGCCGGACGCTGCTCTGGTCATCGGTGTCGGCCGGCACGGTCGAGCGGTGTGAAGTTGTGGATCGGTGGTGCTCGTACGGTGGATCAGTGGTGCTCGTACGACGGCTGCGTGGAGCACAGGACCGGCCGGGCCTGTGGGGGGTGGCCTGGGCGGGCAATGGGGGAAGCGGTCCGTCCAGTCGCAGTGGCCCGACCGGTCCTGATGTGATCCGGCCGCAGGGGTGTGAGGCGGCCGGTCGGTGTCCCGCCGGGGTGAGGCGTTCCGACGGGCACAACTAGGGGTCAGCGCGGATCAGCGCGGGTCAGCGCGGGTCAGCGCGGGTCAGCGCGGATCAGCGCGGGTCAGCGCGGATCAGCGCGGGTCAGCGCGGATCAGCGCGGGTCAGCGCGGATCAGCGCGGGTCAGCGCGGATCAGCGCGGGTCAGCGCGGGTCAGCGCGGGTCAGCGCACCTTGGCGAGCCCCTTCGCCAGGCCGTTCTGCCAGAGCTGGTCGACGCGCGCCCGCTCGTTGGCGTCCGGCTGGGCGTTGGTGCAGGACGGGCCGGGGCCGCCGCCGGACATCAGCTCGCTGCACGGGCCCTGGTAGTGGTCCGGCAGACCGAGCACATGGCCGGTCTCGTGGGCGGTGACCCGCGTGGAGTCGTACTGCTGGTTCTGGGCGTAGTCCAGGAAGATGTAGCCGCGCCCGTGGCCGTCCGTGGAGGCGTACGAGCCGCGCGGGTCGTTGCCCTCGCGGTACTCGAAGTCGCCGTTGGCGCCCTCCTGGAGCTTCACGTTGGCCACGGAGCTGTTCCAGATCTGGGTGCTGCGGTCGATCTGCGCCTTGAAGGTCGGCGCCTTGGCCGCGCTGTACGTGACGGTCACCGCCTGCGCGCCCGGGTTGGCCGCGCGCTTCTTCGCGACCTCCTTCCAGACGGCGTCGAAGAAGGCCTTGGTGTTGGCGGCGTTCTCGCCGGACCTCTCGTACGCGACGTACGAGGGTACGGACGAGGGAGCAGCGGGTACGTCGGTCACAGCGGTCGCGGGGGCCGCGCCGAGCGCCGCGGCGGCCAGACCGAGGCCGACGGCGGTCGAGAACACCGACTTGGACAGTCGCATGGGGGGCTCCTACTCGTGGGGGGCGAGCGGTCACCCGTGAGTGTGTAAGGAGTTCGGGGCCCGCGGGATGATGGCAGTCGGCGATAACACCGAGCTATCACCCCGACAAGGCGTGGCCAACTCCAGTCCATCTGTGGCGGTTTGAGAGTCTGGTGTGATCACTGTGGCGGCCATACGCTCACGGCATGGAGCTTGAGGTGAGACACCTCCGCGCGGTGTGCGCCATCGCCGACACCGGCAGTCTGCACAAGGCTGCCCGCCAACTCGGGATGAGTCAGCCCTCGTTGACCACTCAGCTCCGCCGGATCGAGGATTCCATCGGCGGCCGGCTCTTCGCCCGCGAACGCACCGGCTGCCGCCCGACGCCGCTCGGCCGGGTCTTGCTCAGCCGGGCCAGACCGCTGGTCGCGGAGATGCAGGAGCTGGTCACCGAGGCCAAGGCCGTGGCCGCGCGCGCGGGCGACGGGCCCGATCTGCGCATCGGCTCCACCGCCAGCCGCGCGATACCCGGCTGGCTGCGCCGACTGCGCGCCCGGCACGCGCAGGCCAGGCCGTCCATCCAGACGGACGTGTCGGCGGACGCGCTGGTGCGGCTGGTCGCCGAGGGGCAGCTGGACGTGGCGTTCGTACACGAGGTGGAGGGTTCGCCGCTGCGGCTGCCGCGGGGGCTCGCGCACCGGGTCCTGGTGGAGCGGGAGCCGCAGTTCGTCTCACTCGCCGCGGACCATCCGGCGACGGCCCAGGAGACGGTACGGCTCGGCGACCTCGCGGGCGAGCAGTGGATGATCGACCCGACGGTGGACGGGGAGCGCGCGGGCCTGCTGCGGATGCTGCGGGAGGCGGGCATCGACCCCCGCGTCCTGCACGGCGACTACCTCACCACCGCCACGCTCGTCACGACCGGCGATGTCGTCACGGTCTGCCAGCCCACCTCCCTCGGCCGCCCCGGCATGGCGATCCGCCCGCTCGAAGGGGACCCGCTCGGCGTACGGCTGCTGCTCGTGGGGCGTACGGAGCAGGAGCTCGACCGGGCGTACGACGATCTGGAGGCGGCGTACTGGGAGGCGGCCTGGGAGGCGGCGGAGTACCGAGCGTGGCTGCGGCGGCGGCCGGGCGGCGGCCGCGGAAGGGCCGCTTGACGTTCCGCGGCGGCCGCGGAAGGGCAGCTTGACGTTCCGCGGGGGCCGCGGAAGGGCAGCTTGACGTTCTGCGGCGGAAGCCACCGCCTCCGCCTGAACCGCCGTACGCGGAGTGGGGCACCCGGCGACCGGCCGGGTGCCCCACTGCGCACGTGACTCCGTACGTGCCTGCCCGCTCAGGCGCCGACGTCCGCGCCGTCCTCACGCCACACCGACACCACCGACGGGCGGACCAGCGTGCCCGGTCCGTCGGGCCAGGTCGAGGCGGGCTTCTCGACGGAGGCGCCGTCCACCTCACCCGGATGCTGCACGGAGACGAGCACCCGGCGGTCCTGCACCAGCGGACCGCAGGTCTCCGCACCGATCGGCATGGTGAGGAACTGCTTCAGCTGGCCCCGGTACCGGCCGACCGTGGCCACGCCGAACAGCCCGTCGTGCGAGCCGAGTTCGTTGCCGTCGGTGGAGATCCAGAGGTTGCCGTACGAGTCGAACGCCACGTTGTCCGGGCAGGAGATCGGCGACACCTGGTCCTTGGGGAAGCCGCCGAAGTACGTCGCCGGGTCCTCCGGGTCGCCCGCGACCAGGAAGAGCAGCCAGCCGAACTTCGTGGCCGCCGCATTGCCGCCCTGCTCCGTCAGCTCCAGGACCGAGCCGTGCTTGTTGACCTTGCGCGGGTTGGCCTCGTCGGCCGGGGCCTTGCCGTCGAGGCCGCGCTCGACGTTGTTGGTGAGGGCCAGGTACACCTTGCCGGTGCGCGGCGAGGGCTCGATGTCCTCGGGGCGGTCCATCTTCGTGGCGCCGGCCTTGTCGGCGGCGAGGCGCGTGAAGACGAAGACCTCCTCCGCCGACATGCCCTCGATGTGCGACTCGGCGCCGTCCGCGGTGGCCGTGGCCAGCGGGATCCACGTACCGCTGCCGTCGAACTCGCCGTCGGCGGGCAGCTTCCCGGAGCCGTCGAACTCCGCGGCCGGGGAGTCGCCGGTCAGCTTGGCGACGTACAGCGTGCCCTCGTCGAGCAGCGTCATGTTGTGCTCGCGGTCCGCGCGGGAGGTGCCGCGGCGCATCCGCTTGCTGCTGACGAACTTGTAGAAGTACTCAAAGCGCGAGTCGTCACCGCTGTACGCCACCGGACGGCCGTCCGGGGTCAGCGCGATCGAGGCGCCCTCGTGCTTGAAGCGGCCGATCGCGGTGTGCTTGACGGGCGTCGACTCCGGGTCGTACGGGTCGAGTTCGACGACGTAGCCGAAGCGGTGCGGCTCGTTCGGCTCCTGCGCGACGTCGAAGCGCTTGTCGAACCGCTCCCACTTGCGCTCGGTGGCGCCGGGCTTGAGGCCGTACCGCTTGTCGGTGGCGCGGGTGCCGTTGGCGAAGTACTGGTCGACGTTCTCCTCGCCGTGCAGGGTCGTGCCCCACGGCGTCGTACCGCCCGAGCAGTTGTTGAGGGTGCCGAGGACCTTGGTGCCGGTCGGGTCGGCTGAGGTCTTCAGGAAGTCCGAGCCGGCCGCGGGGCCCTGGACGCGGAACTCGGTGGTGGCGGTGATCCGGCGGTTCAGGCGGTGGCGCGGTACGGCGGTGAGCTCGCCGGTGCGGCGCTCGCCCTCGACCACGACCACACCGAGGCCGTGCGCGGCCCAGGCGATCTCGACCTGCTCGCGGGTGGGGTTGTCGGCGTCGTAGTCCTTGAACATCAGGACCTCGTCCGTGTACTCGTGGTTCGACACGAGCAGCTGGCGGCCGTGCTCACGCTCCAGCGGCAGCAGCGACAGGAAGTCGTTGTTGTAGCCGAACTGTCCGGCCTGCGCCTTCGCGGTCTGGTGGTCCGGGTCGAACTCCGGGGCGCCGCGCAGGATCGGGTCGCCCCAGCGGATCACGACGTTCTGGCCGTAGCCCTCGGGGACGGTGACGCGGTCGGCGGTGTTGGGCGCGACGGGGCCGAAGCGCAGGCCGCGCGCGGAGCGCATGCCGTGCTCCTTGCCGCGTCCGACGGGCGGGGCGGCGACGGCGTTCTCGCCCTGCGCGAGTACGGCGCCGGTGCCGGCGGCGGTGGCCGCGGTGACGACGGCGGCGGCGCGGACTATCGAACGGCGGCTCACGGCACCGGAGATGACGTCGCCGACGTACTCGTTGTCGCTGGTGTTCGGCACCTCGTGGAAGCAGGCGTCACCGCAGCGGAAGCGGCAGGTGAGGGCGGAGCGGCCGCCGGGGTGCGAGCCTGCCTTGCCTGCCTTGCCTGCCTTCGAGCTGGTGATGAGCGGCAGCAGTTTGCGCACGTTTCCTCCGTCTTCGGCGCACACGCGCCGACACCGTGTCGGGACGTTTTCGGCCGCGACGTTAGGCGCGTAGACCAGCAGGGCGGCGGATGAGGAGTGAACAAGAGGTGAACCCGGAGCGCATGGAGGGGAATTGCAGCGCAGCCCGCACCCTGCCGAAGATCGCGCCACGCGGCGGCTAACCTTACGTGTCCGCCCTGGCCAGGGGTTACGGAATCAACTCACGCGAAGGGTTGCGCACATGGGCATTCTGGATCGTTTGCGGAATGCGTTCGGACGGCGGTCCCGGGAGGTAGTGCCTCCGGCGGAGGGCGAGGTGACGGTGCCGGCGCCGGCCTCGGAGCCGGAGCCGGAGCCGACGCCCGAACCGGCGCCCGAGCCTGTCGCCGAGGCGAAGGTCCCGGCTCCTGCGGCGGAGCCCGAGCCGACGCCGGAGCCTGTCGCCGAGGCGAAGGTCCCGGCTCCTGCGGCTGAGCCCGAGCCGACGCCGGAGCCTGTCGCCGAGGCGAAGGTCCCGGCTCCTGCGGCTGAGGTCGACCTCGTGTCGGCGGCTTTCGACAACCCCTCACTGGGGGCACCGCAGAAGGCCGAGGCGGAGCCGGAACCGGAGGCGAAGCCGGAACCGGAGGCGGAGCCGAAGCCGGAACCGGAGGCCGAGGCCGAGGCGAAGCCGGAACCGGAGGCCGAGGCGAAGCCGGAACCGGAACCGGAACCGGAGGCCAAGGCCGAGGCGGAGCCGACGCCCGCCCCCGAACCCGAACCCGCCCCCGAACCCGCCCCTGAACCCGAACCCGAACCCGCAGCCGCAGCCGCAGCCGCCGACCGCGAAGCAGCCCCACAGGAAGACCCGACACCCGACGTCGAACCCGCACGGGTGGCTGAGGGTGGGAGCGACAACCCGGTCGAAGACCGGGTGCACCCAGACGAGCCCGAGCCCGAGGCCGAAAACGAACCCCAGCCGAAGGCTGCCCCCCAGCCGGAAGCCGAGCCCGAGGCCGAGCCCGAGCCCGAGCCCGAAACGAAACCCCAGCCAAGGGCCGCCACCACCCCCGCCCGCCTGAAGGCAAAGGCCCCGGCCCTCGCGGCCCCGTACAAGGCGGCGGGCGCAGCCCTGAAGAAGCGGGGGCTGACGGGGGCCCGAGCCACCGTCTACCTCGTCCTCGACCGCTCAGGGTCCATGCGCCCGTACTACAAGGACGGCTCCGCCCAGAACCTCGGCGAACAGACCCTCGCCCTCGCCGCACACCTCGACGAGCAGGCAGAGGTCCACGTCGTCTTCTTCTCGACGGAGATCGACGGCACCGGCAGCCTCACCCTCACCGAGTACGACGCAAGGGTCGACGAGCTGCACGCCGCGGCCGGCCGCATGGGCCGTACGAACTACCACACGGCCGTAGAAAAAGTCGTGGAGCTGCACAAGGCGTCCGCCGCCCCCGCAGCCGAAGCCCTCGTGATCTTCCAGACGGACGGCGCACCGGAGGTGAAGACCGCCGCGACGAAGGCCCTCGCCGACGCCCCGGCAAACCTTTTCTTCCAGTTCGTCGCGTTCGGCGAGCACGACGCGAAGGCCTTTGACTACCTCCGCAAGCTGGACGCGGACGAGGCCGTGCGGAACGCCGCGTTCTTCCACGCGGGCCCGGTCCCGAAGGAGCTGACGGACGCCGAGCTGTTCCAGGGCCTGCTCGCGAGCTGGGAGCCGGACGAGCGCCCGTAGGGCCACGTACCACCGGACAGCCGGACAGCCGGCCATCCGGACAGCCGTCCGCCCTGTAAACACGGGGCGGGCGGCTGCCGCATGTCGGCTACGATTTCAAGGTTCCGTAGACGGTTCCGGCCACATCAACCGTCACTTTTCGTAGCGACTTGGGAGCAGCCCGCGATGGCTCGACACCTCATCACCAGCGCCCTTCCGTACATCAACGGGATCAAGCACCTGGGCAACATGGTGGGGTCCATGCTCCCGGCGGACGTGTACTCCCGGTACCTCCGCCAGCGCGGTCACGACGTCCTCTACATCTGCGCCACCGACGAGCACGGCACCCCCGCCGAGCTGGCCGCGAAGGAGCAGGGCCTGCCGGTCGCCGAGTTCTGCGCGCAGGCGCACGACGCGCAGAAGGCGGTGTACGACGGCTTCAACCTGGCCTTCGACCACTTCGGCCGCTCGTCCTCGCAGCAGAACGCGGAGATCACCCAGCACTTCGCCCGCAAGCTGAACGAGAACGGCTTCATCGAGGAGCGCTCGATCCGCCAGGTGTACTCGCCCGCGGACGGCCGCTTCCTGCCGGACCGCTACGTCGAGGGCACCTGCCCGCACTGCGGCTACGACAAGGCCCGCGGCGACCAGTGCGAGAACTGCACGCGGGTCCTGGACCCGACGGACCTGATCGACCCGCGCAGCGCCATCTCCGGCTCCACGGACCTGGAGATCCGCGAGACCAAGCACCTCTTCCTGCTCCAGTCGAAGCTGCAGGGCGAGGTCGAGGCGTGGATCGACGAGGTCGCCGAGGAGTGGCCGCACCTGGCGTCCTCCATCGCCCGCAAGTGGCTGACGGAGGGCCTCAACGACCGCTCGATCACCCGCGACCTGGACTGGGGCGTCCCGGTCCCCGCGGACACCTGGCCGGAGCTGGCGGCCGAGGGCAAGGTCTTCTACGTATGGTTCGACGCCCCGATCGAGTACATCGGCTCGACGAAGGAGTGGGCGGACGAGAACCCGGCCGAGCGGGACTGGAAGTCCTGGTGGTACGAGCCGGAAGGCGCGGCCGACGTCCGGTACACGCAGTTCATGGCGAAGGACAACGTCCCGTTCCACTCGGTGATGTTCCCGGCGACGGAGATGGGCATCCGTGAGCCGTGGAAGAAGGTCGACCACCTGAAGTCCTTCAACTGGCTGACGTACTACGGCGGCAAGTTCTCCACCTCGCAGAAGCGCGGCGTCTTCACGGACCAGGCGCTCGCCATCCTCCCGGCGGACTACTGGCGCTACTTCCTCATCGCCAACGCCCCCGAGTCGGACGACGCGTCGTTCACCTGGGAGCACTTCACGGCCACGGTCAACAAGGACCTCGCCGACACCCTCGGCAACTTCGTCAACCGGGTCCTGTCGTTCTCCAAGAAGCGCTTCGGCGAGGAGGTCCCGGCGGGGGCGGCGGCCGGGGAGGCCGAGCAGAAGCTGGGCGCCGAGATCTCCCGCCTCCTCGCCGAGTACGAGGAGCAGATGGAGGCCATCCAGTTCCGCAAGGCGGCGGCGGCGCTGCGCGCCCTGTGGTCGGCGGGCAACTCCTACCTGGAGGAGAAGGCGCCCTGGCTGGAGATCAAGACCGACCCGGAGGCCGCCGCGCTGACCCTCCGTACGGCGATGAACCTGATCCACCTCTACGCGGTGGTCTCCGAGCCGTTCATCCCGTCCTCGGCGGCGGCGATGCGCGGCGCGTTCGCTCTCGCCGACGACACGAAGACCTGGGTCACGGCGGACGAGGCCCGCGCCCTGGACTCCCTGCCTTCCGGCACCCCGTTCACGGTCCCGCCGGTCCTGTTCGCGAAGCTGACGGACGAGGACCTGGAGACGTACAAGGAGCGGTTCGGCGGCTCGGAGGAGTAGTCCACCCCGCCGACGCGAAGGGGCCCGGAACCGTTCGGTTCCGGGCCCCTTTGTGCCTCGCTATTCGGGTCTGCGTCCCAGGTGCGTGACGAGGATGCGGATCACTTCTTCCTCGATCGCGTAGAAAAGGCGGAAGTCTCCGACGTACAGGCGCCGCAGGTTCACCGAACCGTAGGCGACCGACGCCTCGGGCTTCGGGTTCTCCGCCAATGCGTCGACCGCTTCGTAGACGGCCGCCAGCCCGGCAGGGTCTTCCTTGAGGAACCGGAGCGCTGCGTTGGTCGCACCGGGTTCCCAGATGATCTGGTAGGTCACTTACGCAGCCCCAGCATCCGCCCGACTTCCTCGTGCGGGATACCCGGCTCCAGCGTCCCCTCCGCCTTCTTGCGCTGGTACTCCGCAAGGGCCAAAGCGTCTTCCAGATCCTCAATGACATGGGGCGAGATGAGGAGCGCCGCCACGTGGCCGTGGTCGGTGAGGGCGATGGTCTCGCGACGGTGAGCGGCCCGGCGCACCAGGTCGCCGAGCTGCGAGCGCGCTGCGCTGATGGCAATCTGCGTCATGCCCACATGATGCCCCAATATGCATCTAGTGAGCAACGGAATCGGACACGAAGGGTACGAAGGGTACGAAGAAGGGCCCGGAACCGTCCGGTTCCGGGCCCTTCACACGTCACGCAGAAGAACGTCACGCAGAAAACGTCACGCAGAAGAACTACTTCTCCGCAGCCGGCTTCCGCAGCGAGATGTTGAGCTCCTTGAGGCGAGCCTCGTCCAGCGTCGTCGGGGCGCCCATCATCAGGTCCTGGGCGTTCTGGTTCAGCGGGAACGCGATCGTCTCGCGGATGTTCGGCTCGTCCGCGAGGAGCATGACGATGCGGTCCACGCCGGGGGCGATGCCGCCGTGCGGCGGGGCGCCGAAGCGGAACGCGCGGAGCATGCCCGCGAACTCGGCCTCGACGGTCTCCCGGTCGTAGCCCGCGATCTCGAAGGCCTTCAGCATGATCTCGGGCTCGTGGTTCCGGATCGCGCCGGAGGACAGCTCGATGCCGTTGCAGACGATGTCGTACTGCCAGCCCAGGATGGCGAGCGGGTCCTTCTCCTCCAGGTCCTTCATGCCGCCCTGGGGCATCGTGAAGGGATTGTGGGAGAAGTCGATCTTCCCGGTGTCCTCGTCCTTCTCGTACATCGGGAAGTCCACGATCCAGCAGAACCGGAAGACGTCCTCCTCGAAGTGACCGGCGCGCTTGGCGGCCTCGACGCGGACCGCGCCCATGATCTTCGAGACCTCGTCGAACTCGCCGGCGCCGAAGAACACCGCGTGGCCGGGGGCGAGCGAGAGGCGCTTGGTCAGCTCCTCGACGTCCGTCTCCGTGAGGAACTTCGCGATCGGGCCGGTCAGCGAGCCGTCCTCGCCGACGCGGACCCAGGCCAGGCCCTTGGCGCCGTGCTCGACCGCGTACTCACCGAGGCCGTCGAAGAACTTCCGGGACTGGCCCGCGGTGTCCGGCACCGGCAGCGCGCGGACGTGCTTGCCCGCGAAGGCCTTGAAGCCGGAGTCGGCGAAGATGTCGGTGATGTCGACCAGTTCGAGCCGGGCGCGCAGGTCCGGCTTGTCGTTGCCGTACTTGACCATCGACTCGCGGAACGGGATGCGCGGGAACGGCGAGGTGACGTGGCGGCCGTTGCCGAACTCCTCGAACAGCTCGGTCATCAGCTGCTCGATCGGCTGGAAGACGTCCTCCTGCTCGACGAAGCTCATCTCGACGTCGAGCTGGTAGAACTCGCCGGGCGAGCGGTCGGCGCGGGCGTCCTCGTCGCGGAAGCAGGGCGCGATCTGGAAGTACCGGTCGAAGCCGGAGATCATGAGCAGCTGCTTGAACTGCTGCGGGGCCTGCGGCAGCGCGTAGAACTTGCCGGGGTTCAGGCGGGACGGGACGACGAAGTCGCGGGCGCCCTCCGGGGAGGTCGCGGTGAGGATCGGCGTCGCCATCTCGTTGAAGCCGAGGGCCGTCATCTTGTGACGGATCGCGGAGATGACCGCCGTGCGCAGCATGATGTTCTTGTGCATGCGCTCGCGGCGCAGGTCCAGGAAGCGGTACTCCAGGCGGCGCTCCTCGCCCACGCCGTCGTCCTGGTTGATCTGGAACGGCAGCTGCTGGGCGCCGCCCAGGACCTCGACCTCGCCGACCTCGACCTCGATCTCACCGGTGGCGAGCTCGGGGTTGACGTTCTCGGCGCCGCGCGAGATCACCTTGCCGTCGATGCGGACGACGGTCTCCTTGGACAGCTTGTCCAGCGCCTCGAAGCCGGCGGTGTCGGGGCGGGCGACCAGCTGGACCAGGCCGTGGTGGTCGCGCAGGTCGATGAAGAGGATGCCGCCCAGGTCCCGGCGATTGTGCAGCCAGCCGCTCAGCCGGACGTCGCTGCCGACGTCGGTGGCGCGGAGTTCGCCGCAGTTGTGTGACCTGTACCGGTGCATCTTTTCTCTTCCACTTCTTCGCGTCGTTCGTCGCGAGACAGTCGTTCGTCGCGAGACAGGCGGGAATCAACGCGAACCAGGTTACCGCCCGGACCCGCTGCCCCTATTGGCATGACCGGCTCAGGCCCGCCTCGGTGGCGGGCCACCGCGCACTCTTCTTAAAGTGGGGCAATGTGCACTGGCTCCCAGGACTCGGGCGGAGCGCCCCTGCCCCCGGCGGGCGACATCCTGGCGCTGATCGCGACCGGGTTCTGGCGCTGGGACAGCGCGACCGGCCTGGTCGCCCTCGACGCGGAGGCCGCCCGCCTGCTCGGTCTGCCCGCCGAACCGGCGACGCTGACCGAGGCGGGCGTGCGCTCCCGCTTCCACCCGGTGGACTGGAACGAGATCGACGGCATCGTCAACCTCGCCGTCGTCGAGGGCACCCTCGCCGAGGCCCGGATGCGCGTCATGGACGAGCAGGGCCAGGTGATCCGTACCGTCCGCAGCCGCACCAAGCCGATGGCCCAGGGCGGCCAGTACGAGCTGGTCGGCACGATCCAGGAGGTCACCGAGCCGTCGCCGGGGCGGGCCGCCCGTACGCCCGTCACCGGGGACTGGCGGCGCTCGCGCGAGGCGTTCCTGCTCGACGCGGGCCGCGCGCTCGCCGAGGCGCGGTCGACGGCCGAGGTGCTGCGGGTGGCGGCGGGCCTGTCGATGCCGGGCTTCGAGCCGGACGGCCTCGCGGTGTTCGGCGTACGCGGGGAGCGGCTGACGATCACCGGGCACCACGGGCAGCGGCCCGGCGACGAGGGCCCGTTCACGGACATGGCGCTGACCACCGACTATCCGGCCGCCGACGTGGTCCGGCACGGCCGCGCCGTCTACCTCTCCACGCCCTCCGAGTACAAGAACCGCTACCCCAGCACCTGGCCGCTCGCCGCGCGCTTCGGCCGGGAGTCCTGGGCGTTCCTGCCGCTGACCGTCGCGGGCCGGACCATCGGGGCGTGGATGGCGGCGTTCCGCTACCCGGTGCAGTTCACGCCGGACGAGCGCTCCGTCCTCACGACGGTGGCCCGGATGCTGGCCCAGGCCCTGTCGCGGGCCGGGATCGCCGAGTCGGAGCGGGAGCTGACGGAGGGCCTGCAGCGCTCGATGCTGCCGACCCTCGGCCCGGACATACCGGGCCTCGCGCTCGCCGCGCGGTACGTGCCGACGGGCGGCGGTCTGCAGGTCGGCGGCGACTGGTACGACATGATCCCGCTGCCCGGCGGCCGCCGGATCGCCCTGGTCATCGGCGACGTCCAGGGGCACGATGTGCGCGCCGCGGGCCTGATGGGCCAGTTGCGGATCGCGCTGCGGGCCTACGCCGCGGAGGGCCACCGCCCGGACGCAGTGCTCGCCCGCGCCTCCCGCTTCCTGACCGGCATCACCGAGTCGCACCCGTACGGCTCCACCGGAGGCCCGGGGTCCCGCTCGGGTGAGGGTGCCGGGGTGGGGGTCGGGGTCGGGGACGGTGGCGGTGGCGGTGGCGAGGCCGGGGTCGGGGCGGCCGGGGCCGTTTTTGGCGAGGCCGGTGGCGAGGTCGGGGACGGTGGCGCCTCGGGCCCGGGCGACCCGCGCTTCGCGACCTGCCTGTACGTCGAGGCCGACCCGACCACCGGGGTCCTGGAGATCGCCCGGGCCGGGCACCCCGACCCGGTGGTGCGGACCGCGGACGGCACCGTCGTCGTACGCCCCACGGAGGGCGGGCTGCCGCTCGGCATCGACCCGGACGCGGACTACCCGACCACCCGCGTCGTCCTCGAACCCGGCGAGACGATGCTGCTCTGCACGGACGGCCTGATCGAGACCGGCGGCCACGACCTCGACTCCGGCTGGAGCCGCCTCCGCAAGGTCCTGGAACAGCACGAGGGCTTCCCGGCCCGCGCGGGCGAGGGCCCCGAGCGGCGCGAAGGGCTTGAGCAGCTTGCCGACGAGCTGGTGCAGGCGGTGCACGGCCCCACCTCGCACTACACCACCGGCCCGCTCGCCGACCGCCGCGAGGACGACATCGCGGTGGTCCTGCTCCGCCGTGCCGCCGTGGCCACGGGCGCGGCGGTCGGCACCGGTGCGACCGCGCCCCGCCTGCGCCGGTCCCTCCTCACGGTGCGGCAGGCCGAGCCGGAGCGGATCGCGGGCGCCCGGCAGCAGCTGCGCGAGCTGCTGCACGACTGGGCGGAGCCGGAGCAGGTCGACTCGGCGGTCCTGATGGTCTCCGAAATGATCACCAATGTCCTGGTGCACACCGACGGCGACGCCCTGCTGCTCGTCGAGGCCCAGGGCGAGGTCGGCGAGCGGCGCCTGCGCGTCGAGGTCGCGGACGCCAGCGACGAGCTCCCGCACAAGCGTCACCCCGGCGAACTGGCGTCGTCCGGAAGGGGGTTGGTCCTGATGGAGCTGCTCGCCGACTCCTGGGGCGTGACGCCGCGCGGCGAGGGCAAGTCGATCTGGTTCGAGCTCCGTGAGTCCCCGGCTCCGTGACCCCGGCGGGCCCCGCACCCAGTACGCTCGACGGCATGTACGGCTACGACCAGTCCGCGGGCGCGGGGGCGGGATACGCCCCGCCGCAGCCCCCGCCCCAGCAGCCCGGCGGCCCCGGGGCGTATGGCCAGCAGGCGCCGCTGTACCCGGAGCCGTCGCCGCCGTCGCTCGCGGACGCGGTGCGCGCGTTCACCACCGGCTCGATGGCGGCGGAGGACTTCCAGCAGATCTTCTCGACGTCGAAGGTGTACTGCCCGCGCGGCGACAACCCCGGCTTCCTGGCGCTGCACAACACGCAGCAGCCGGTGATCCCGATGTTCACGTCCCTGAAGGAGCTGCGGCACTACGCCGGCAAGGAGTCCAAGTACTTCGTCATCACCGGCGCCGAGGTCATCGACCTGCTGCCGACGGGGTACGGCTTCGTGCTCGACATGGAGGGCGAGCACCGCATGGTCTTCGACGCCAAGGCGGTCGAGCAGATGGTCGACTTCGCGATGCGGCGGATGTACGGCTGAGCTTCCGCACCCGCCACACATCGAGGCGCCCGGGGAATCCCCCCGGGCGCCTCTGTTGTTGTGGGGTGGCAGGAAGTTCATCGTTCAACTAAACTCGGAGCACAAGGAGGTACCGACCATGCCTGCAGTGACCGTCGAGAACCCGCTGACCCTGCCCCGCGTGACCGCCCCCGCCGACGCCCCCTCGCGCCGCGTCCTGCACGTGGCCACGGCCCCCAGCGGCTTCGAGGGCGAGGGGTTCCCCGTCCGGCGCGCCTTCGCCGGGATCAATTACAAGTACCTCGACCCGTTCATCATGATGGACCAGATGGGCGAGGTGGACTACGAAGCCGGCGAGCCGAAGGGGACCCCCTGGCATCCGCACCGCGGCTTCGAGACCGTCACCTACATCGTCGACGGCACCTTCATCCACCAGGACTCCCACGGCGGTGGCGGCACCATCACCAACGGCGACACCCAGTGGATGACGGCAGGCTCCGGCCTCCTGCACATCGAGACCCCGCCCGAGTCGCTGGTCATGTCCGGCGGCCTGTTCCACGGCCTCCAGCTGTGGGTGAACCTGCCGGCCGAGGCCAAGATGACCGACCCCCGCTACCAGGACATCCGCGGCGGCAGCGTCAAGCTCCTGACCTCGGCGGACGGCGGCGCACTGCTCCGCGTCATCGCGGGCGGGCTGGACGGCCACGACGGACCCGGCAGCACACACACCCCGATCACGATGATCCACGCCTCGGTGCACCCCGGCGCCGAGATCACGCTCCCCTGGCGCTCGGACTTCAACGCCCTCGCGTACGGGCTCGCGGGCGAAGGCTTCGCCGGAGCGGAGCGGCGGCCGTTCGGCATGGGCCAGTCGGTCGTCTTCGGCGACGGCGACTCGCTGACGATCCGCGCCGCCGAGTCCCAGGACTCGCGCAGCGCCAACTTCGAGGTGGTCCTGCTCGGCGGCCTGCCGATCCGCGAGCCGATGGCCCACTACGGCCCGTTCGTGATGAACAGCCACGTCGAACTGGCCCAGGCTTTCGACGACTTCAAGGCGGGACGGCTGGGAACGGTTCCGGCCGGCGCGCACGGAAGCTCGATGCCCTGACCAGGGGCGCGGGCGCGCTGGGCCCTGTCTTCAAACTCCCTTGAAGACAGGGCCTAAGCCGACCGATGCGCCGCCAGATGGTCGCGGAGGGCGCGGGCGGCCAGGTCGCGTTCCTCACCGGTCACGAAGGCACGTACGCCCTCGGCCCGCCACTCGGCCCGCCGCGCGGGACTGCGGGCCATCGCGCAGTACGGCACGCCGTGTTCGGCGCAGGAGGCGCGGAGGGTGCGTACGGCTTCGCGGACCAGCGGGTGAGTCAACTGCCAGGGCACTCCGTACGACTGCGACAGGTCGGCCGGGCCCGGCAGCACCAGGTCGACACCGCCGCCGGCGAGGATCTCGTCGATCGCTTCGACGCCTTCCCGGTCCTCGATCAGCGCGATCACCGAGATCTCGGCGTTGGCCCGCTTCGTGTACTCGACCGGCGGGATCGCGCCGAAGCCGGGGCCGCGCCCGCCCCCGAGGGAGCGCATGCCCTCGGGCGCGTAGCGGGCGGCGCGGATCGCGCGGTCGATGTCGGAGCGCCTGCGCACATGCGGGACCACGACGCCCATCGCCCCCGCGTCGAGCACCCGCAGGACCGCGCCCGGGTCGTCCTCGGGAACCCGGACGAAAGCGGTGAGGCCGACCGCCTCGGCGGCCCGGATCAGGTTCTCCAGCGTCTGCGGGTCGACGAGCGCGTGCTCGGTGTCGAGGATCGCGAAGTCGTACCCGGCGCAGCCGATCATCTCGACGACCGACGGCTCGGGAAGGGAGCAGAACAGCCCGTCGACCTCCTCGCCCGCGGCGAGCTTCGCCTTGACGGCGTTGGGGCGCAGCATGTCAGCCCCGCCTCCCGCCCGAAGGCTCCGAAGGCTCCGAAGGCTCCGAACTGCCCGGATGTTCAAGGTGGTTGAGGTAGTGGAAGCCGGGCCTGGGGTGCATCAGGAAGTCGTGGTGCGAGATGTTCCAGGCGTACGCGCCCGCGACGGAGAAGGCCGCGCGGTCGCCCGCGCGCAGCCCCGCGGCCGGGACCCGCCGGGCGAGCACGTCCTTGGGCGTGCAGAGCTGGCCGGTGAGGGTGACACGGTCCTGGCGGGCCGTCGAGCGCGGCCAGGGGTGCGGCCAGTCGTCCACCGGCAGTACGGAGCAGGGCTGGTCGTGGCCCTTGGTCGCGGGCGTGCGCAGGTGGTGGGTGCCGCCGCGGACGACCGCGAACTCCTCGCCGTGGCTGTGCTTCACGTCCAGGACCTCGGTGGCGTACCAGCCGCAGTACGCGGTGAGGGCACGGCCCGGTTCGATACGGAGCGTCACCTCGGGGTGAGCGTCGGCGAGTTCGCCGAGGCCCTTGCCGTACGCGGCCCAGTCGAAGCGGCGGTCGGGATCGGCGTAGTCCACGGTCATCCCGCCGCCGACGTTCACCTCGCAGAGGCGGACGCCGTGCCGTCCGGCCAGGCCGGTGGCCCAGCGCACGACGGACTCGGCGACCGCCAGCTGCTCGTCCGCCTCCAAACCGCTCGCGAGGTGGGCGTGGACGCCGCGCAGCGCCAGCTGCGGGAAGGTGCCGTCGGTGAGCAGCGCCACGGTGGCGTCGGCCTCGGAGGGGTCGAGGCCGAACGGGGTCGGGCGGCCGCCCATCGCCAGGGAGCTGTTCTCCAGGAGGGCGTCGGGCAGCGGCAGGTTGAAGCGGAGCAGAACGTCGATGCGGGCGTCCGGGGCGGTCCGCGCGGCCAGTTCGGCCAGCATGCGCAGCTCGTAGGCGCTCTCCACGTGGAAGCGGCGCACGCCGAGCTCCAGTGCGGCGGCGATCTCCACGGGCGTCTTGCCGGGGCCGCCGAAGGCGAGCGGGCGGCCGGGAACCGCCTCGTGCACGTGGGCCAGCTCGCCCCCGGAGGACACCTCGTAGCCGTCCACGTACGGGGCGAGGGCGGTGAGGATCTCGCGGTCCGGGTTGGCCTTGGCCGCGTAGTACAGCTCGACGCGTTCGGGCAGGGCGGCCCGGACCTCGGCGGCGTGGTCGCGCAGGGCCGCCAAGTCGTAGACGTAGGCGGGCAGTTCGGCGGACGGCAGGGAGAGGATGCGGTCGCGTACGGAGGCAGTGGGGAGGGTCATCGGGCGTTCCAGGGGGTGGGGGCCGGGCCGGGGGCGGGGGAGCCGGAGTCGAGCGCGCCGGACAGGACGTCCGGGGCGAGCGGGGAGGGGAGGCGGACGTAGCCGGCCTCGCGGTCGGCCTTGCGCTCCCAGCGGGTGAGCAGGTTGGCCTTGGCGGGCAGCGGCACCCCCGCGAGGAGGGCGGCGAGCCGGGGCGGGCAGCCGTGGTCGTCGGCGTGGTCCTGGATCGTGGCGCGGACCGCGGCCCACAGGGCGGGCTCGGTCTGCGGGTGCAGGTCGGCCAGGGCGGCGAGCAGCTCGGCGACGTGGTTGACGAGCAGGCAGTAGACGACCCGGTCCCAGCCGCGCTCCGCGTCGTACGTCATGGGGCGCGCTACGGCGGGGGGCAGGGCGGCGAGCGTGTCGGGGTGGCGCTCGGGAACGAGCTTGGTGCCCTCCAGGTCGCGGAACAGGATCTGGGCGGGCATGCCGTCGCCGTCGACGCAGACCATGACGTTCTGCAGATGCGGTTCGAGGACCAGGCCGTGATCGAAGTAGGCGGCCAGGACGGGCGGCAGGAGCAGCCCGAGGTACGCCCGCCACCAGTCGAGGGCGGCTTCGGGGCCGGCGCCGTCGAGGAGGCGGGAGATGTGGCCGGGGCCCGTCGGGTACTCGTCGGCCACGGCGGCGGCGAGCAGCGCGGTGGTGCCGGGGAGCTGCCGCTCGGCGAGCCCTTCACGGACGATCACGCCGAAGCCTTCGAGCAGGGCCAGGTCGGTGCGGCCGTCGGGCCCGGGAACGGCCAAGCTGCGGTAGGCGGGCTCGCGCAGCATCGCGCTGCCGGGGAAGCGCTCGGCCAGATCGGCCAGGGCGGGCTTGAGCAGGCGGGTCAGGGCGACGGCGCCGGACAGCTCGTAACTGGCGTTCTTGCGCAGGCAGTTGGTGATCCGCACGTTCAGGCTGAACTTCAGGAACGTGTCGCCGTCGTACAGGGTGCGGACGGAGGCGGTGGCGGCGAACGGGGCGTCGCCCTCGCCCAGGTCGATGATGTCGCCGCAGTCCAGCGCCTCGCGCAGCACGGGATCCTCGTGCAGCAGCTCGTACTGCCAGGGGTGTGCGGGCAGCAGGCGGTAGCCGTCGGGGATGTCGGCGCGGAGCCGGTCGAGCGGAGCGGCCGCGCCGGGCTCGGCGCTCTCCTCGGCGATCAGCTCTTCGCGTACGGCGAGATGGCGCAGCGGGAAGACGGCCGCGGCCTCGGGGGCGTAGGCGGACCAGGAGGCGGCGTCGCCCGTACGGGCCTTGGGGGTGGGGTGGAAGCGGTGGCCGAGGAGGAGGGACTGCTCGGAGGCGAGGTACGAGAGCGCGGCGGACGTCCGGTGGTCACCGGCCGCGAGGGCGGCAGAGACGCCCTGGTGGCTGGATTCGATCTGCTCCAGGAACTCCTCGTTGCCGACGCCGGTGCGCAGGGTGAGTTCGGCGTGCACGTACTCGGCGAGCAGGCGCCGGCCGACCTCGGTCCAGGCGCCGTCGCGCTGCTCCGTCACCGGGCCGGTGAACCGGTGGGCGCCGAACAGGGAGGTGCGGCGCAGCGCGACGCTCAGGAGCACGCCCCGGCGGGGCAGCCGCAGCAGCAGGTGGCCGTCGACGACGGCGGTCTGGTGCTCGGGGCCCGACACCTCGCGGAGCAGGCAGTTGAGGAGGGTGTGGGCCACGGCCTCGTCGGCGGTGGGCAGGGCACGCGGGGAGGTCGTCGGCGTGGACGCAGGCAGGGCACGCGAGGAGGTCGTCGGCGTGGACGCAGGCAAGGGGGCGGTGCCGGTCGGCAGGTTCATCAACGTCTCCAGCGGGGGCGGGGAGTGCGGCGGATCAGAGCGGGGAGGGCGACCAGGAACGCGGCGAGCAGGGCACCGGCGGTTCCGGTCAGCAGGGGTGCGGCGGGGCCGGACCAGCTGTTGCCGGCGGCGGCGGCCAGGCCGGCGGCGACCGCGCCGGCCTTGGAGAAGAACTCCAGCGAGCCGAACATGCCGCCGGGCGCACGGCCCTTGGCACAGGCTGCGGAGAGCAGGGACAGGCAGACGAGGCCGAGGGTGAGTCCGGCGCCGAGCAGCAGCCGGGCCCCCACGAACGCGGGCAGCGAGGCCGCGACGCCGTGGGCGGCGAGGCCGAGCGCGATGCAGCCGAAGGCGAGGCCGATCCCGAGCCGGGGGCGGTTGTGGAAGGCGGAGTGCACCCAGAGCGCGGACACCAGGTAGCACAGGTGCGGCAGCGCGAACAGCACGCCGGACAGCAGCGGAGTGGTGCCCGGTATCCGCTCCTCCACCAGCGGGATCAGGTAGGGGAAGGAGATGACGGTGGAGAACACGAAGGCGAACTCAAGGGCGTAGCGGGTGCGCAGGGACGTGGTCGGGGACGTTCCGGTGGCGCTGTCCGCCCGCTGGCTCTTGCGGGGAGTCGTCGTCTTAGGGGTGGCGGGTTCCGGCAGCACGGCCAGCATCAGGGCCGCCCCGAGGGGCAGCACGGCGAGCAGGGCGTACTGGCGGTGGGGTGAGATCCAGGGGGTCAGCGCCCCGACGACGATGGGGGCGAGCACGAGGGCGGCCCGTGCGCTCCCCTGCATCAGGGTGAGGGCTCTGGACAGGGCGGGCCCTTCGAGCGCGGCGCCCAGGTAGGCGTTGGACGCCGCGAACGTGCCGCCGAGGATGCCCTGGAGGACCAGGGCGGCGGTGAACGTGGCGAGCGAATCGGCCCACCCGGCGAGCACGAAGGCGAGCGCGAGGCCCAACTGGGCGCGCAGCAGCAGGCGTTTGCGGCCGTACCGGTCGGCGAGCCGCCCCCACAGGGGAGCGCCGAGACCGCCGAACACGGTGGGAACGACGTACAGCAGACCTGCCCACTGGCCGGACGCGTCACCGAGACCGGGAAGGATCTCGGTGAGATACGGCGGCAGGCCGAGGGCGGCGAACGACGCGACGAAGTAGCAGCCGGCGACGGCGTGCACCTGGCGGCGGCCGAGCGCGGGGGTGTCCGGTGCGGCCGTCTCGGTAGCGGTCATCGTGAACCGCCCGCTCGCCGTTGCAGGTAGTTGGGGCCTTGGGTGTAGTGCTTGTTGATGTCGGCCGCGCCCGAGCGTTCCTTGCTGAGCAGGGTGCCCGCGCTGACCATCGCCTTGACCGGCAGCGACGGCGCGTCCAGGACCTGGGCGCGCAGCACGGCCCCCGGCTCACCCGGACCGCTGCCGAGCCGCGCCACGGCCTCGGCGAGACGGTCCCGTACGAGCCCGAGCAGCGTGTCGAGCGGGGCGTGGCCGTGCCGGGCGAGGCCGAAGGCGTACGCGCCGGCGCACAGGTGCACGGTGATCGTGGTGAACAGGTCGGTGAGCGCGCGGTCGCCGTCCGCCAGGATCCGCGGGTCGGTGAAGTCCGACGGCGCGGGGGCGTCGGCGCCGAGCGTCGCGGACAGCCGGGCGTGGTGGATGCGCGGCCCGTCGTTGTCCTTGAGGAGCAGCCGCAGCCTGGTGTCGCCCGCGGTGCCCCGGTCGAGGACGAGCGAGATGTTCTGCTGGTGGGACTCCAGGGCGATGCCGTAGCCGAAGAGGGTGGTCTGCCAGTCGAAGAGGAGGGTGAGGCAGGCGTCGAGCAGGGCGAGCGGGTCGCCGCCGTAGAACCGGTCGGCGAGGTGGTCGACGACGAGCCGGCCGTCGGGCGCCCGGCTGAGCAGGGCGGCCATCGGGACGACGGCGGACGCGTCGAGTCCGGCCGGGTAGCGGCGGCAGAGGGCGGCCAGGAGCTCGTGGCCGGCGTGCAGGTAGGTGCTCTCGTCGGCGTGCAGGATCCGGCCCCGGAAGCGTTCCTCGCGGGCGGTGACGGTCTCGATCAGCCGCTGGCCGGTGGCGCCGTTCACGAGGGTGCGGGGCTTGATGGTGCGGCGGTTGCGCAGCCCGAGGGAGGCCGTCGCGAGCGGCACCTTGATGTGCAGTCCGGGGTCGTCGCAGACGGCGACCGTACGCATCGACAGGGTCGGGACGACGTCGAGGTACGGCCGGTCGGCGAGCACCGCCCGGTCTTCGAGGCCGCTCTCCCGCAGGGCTTCGCGCAGCGGTGCGCCGAGGGACAGCGGGTGCACCGGAAGCGCGATGTGGCTGCGGTCGAGCCCGGGCAGGCCGAGCCGGGCCGGAGTGGGCCAGCAGGCGGGCAGCGCGGCGGGGCCGCCCGGCAGGGTGAGGTCCTGCTGCGGTACGGCGAGCCAGCGCAGCTCGAAGGCCGGGTGGAACTCGGGCGCGTAGGCGCGCAGCTGGGCTTCGTCGAGGCCCGAGCGGCCACGCGCCGTCGGGTAGACCGGGTGGTCGAGCCGGGCGGCGAGGGTGTCGTGGGCGAGCCCGGCGGCCGGGCCGGTCCAGTCGGCGACGGCGGGGCCGTGGCGCTCGGACAGGGCGGCGGCGGTCTCGTCGTCCGTGCGGGTGTGCAGCCGCATGGTGGCGAGGGTCTGGCGGCACTCCTCCTGGAAGTCATCGAAGCCGCCCCGGTCGGCGGGCTCGGCGAACTCCCGCAGGGCGCCCACGACTTCCTCGATGCTGGTCAGGGTGGCGCCGTCGGACTCCCGGAGCAGCAGCGGCTGCCGGGCGGCGTCGGCGCACTGGAACCCGTCGTCGACGACCGGGAGCAGTACGGCGTCCCCGCCCCCGTCGGCCAGCCGCAGCCACCGGCCGTCGGGGCGCTGCACGGGGACACTGCGGGTGCGCAGTCCGGCGACGTCCTCGCGCAGCAGGGCGCCGAGCACCCGCAGCAGGAGTGCCGACTCGTCGGCGTCGACTTCGGCCGCGGCCGGGGCGGCAGTCGTGGTCACGGCGTGAACTCCCAGTGCTGCGCGGCGAGATGGGACGTCACGACGCGGTCCACGGTGTCCTGGTCGGTGCCGGTGGCCCGGAGCACGCCGATGTAGTCGCGGTTGGTGTGGTGCAGCTCGTGCCGCTCGCCGACCGCGCGCAGCGGACGGTACGTCATGTGCACGCCGTCCACGGTCAGTTCGGTGGCCTCGGGGGCGGCGGTGAGGGTTCCGGCGCGGTCCGCGCACAGGTGGTCGATGCGGGCCCTGCCGTCGCGGCGGGCGCCGAGACCGGCGGGGAGCGGTTCGCCCAGGTGGGTCCGGAGGATGTGCTCGAACAGGGGGATGCCGAGGATCTCCTGGAGCATCAGGTCGCACTGGTCGCCGATGACCCGGTAGTTGACCTCGATGATCCGGGCGCGGCCCTCGTGGACCACGAACTCGGTGTGGCAGGCGCCGAATCCGACGCCGAGCGCGTCGAGCTGGGCGAGCACCTGGGCGACGACCGGCTCGGGGTGCCGGGGAACGTAGGTGTGCCGCTTCTCGATGAAGTGCGGCGGCGGGGACAGCTCGGTGTGGAAGCCGCCGAGGACATGGCGCACGGTGCCGTCGCCCAGGGTCTCCAGGGTGTACAGCTCGCCGGCGAGGTACTCCTCGACGACAAGGGCGGCCTCCGGACGGCGGGCCCGAATCTCCTTGCAGTGCCGCACGAGTTCGTCGGCCGTGTCCACGAGCACCACGTCCTCGCTGGCCACGCCCTCGCGGGGCTTGACGACGCACGGGTACGGCACCGGGCGCGCGAGCAGTTCGGCGGGGTCCTGCTGCGGGGCGAGTTCGGCGGACCACACGGTGTCCAGGCCGGTGGCGGCGAGGTGCCTGCGCATCTCGGCCTTGTCCTTGGCGCGCAGCGCGGCGTGCCAGTCCTTCGCGGGCAGGCCGAAGTATTCGGCGGCCAGGGCGGTCTGGGTCTGGAGGTGGTCGCTGTTGGTGAAGACCGCGTCCGCCCGGTGGTGGTTCGCGATCCGGGTGATGACGGCCCGGTAGTCGCGTACGTCGCAGTCCAGGATCTCCAGATCCGGGTGGCGGCGCCGGTGCGGCTCGGGCTTGTCGGTGAGGAGGGTGACGTCGACGCCGAGGCGTCGCGCGGCGGGGAGGAAGCCCTCGGAGACCGAGTCGGTCGGGTTGAGGGCGAGGAGATACATCCGCATGGGCGGAAAACCCTTCGGGGCAAGGGAGGTGACGTGCGGTGGAGCCGGTCGGCGGGGCGGGCGCGAGCGGTGGCCCGCCCCACCGGAGCGTGGAGCGGTGGCCCGCCCCACCCAAGCGAGTTACGGCTTCGGGAGCTCGACGCCGGCCGCCTTCGCGACGTCGGCGAGCATGTGCCGTGCGGCCTGGACGCCGATGCCGGACATCCAGGTCTCGTCCGGGACGGTGAAGACCTTGTCGTTCTTGACGGCCTCCAGGCCCTTCCAGACCGGGTTGGACGTGACGTCCTTCTGCTTGGTCTTCTCGGGCTCGTCGGCGAGGGTGACGAAGACGAGGTCGGCGTCGGCCTTGTCGATCTGCTCGGGGCTGACGTCCTTCATGGAGACCTCGGGGTCCTCGGACGACTGGGACTTCGGGCGCTCCAGGCCGATGTCCTCCAGGACGACACCGCTGTACGCGGACTTCTGGTAGAGGCGGGTCGGCCCGGCGATGAAGCGGACGACCGACGCGGTGGGCATCTCGCCGTTGTACTTCTTCTCGATGGCCTCGCCGAGCGCCGCCGCCTGCTTCTCGTAGCTCTTCAGCTCCGCGGCGGCTTCCTTCTCCATGCCGAGGGCCTTGGCGTGGACGGCCAGGTTCTCCTTCCACGGGCCGCCGGTGGTCTCGGTGAAGACGGTCGGGGCGATGGCGTTGAGCTTGTCGTAGACCTTCTCGTGACGGACCTTCGAGGAGAGGATCAGGTCCGGCTTCAGCGAGGCGATCTTGACGAGGTTCGGTTCGAGGGCGGGGCCGACGTCCTTGACGCCCTTGGTCTTGTTCCCGAGGTACTCGGGGAAGCCGCCGGCGGTCTTGAAGTGCGGGGAGACCGCGCCGACCGGCTTGATGCCGAGCAGGGTGACGTCGTCCAGCTCACCGGTGTCGAGTACGACGACCCGCTTGGGCTTGGCCGGGATCTCGGTGCTGCCCATGGCGTGCTTGATGGTGCGCGGGAAGGCGCCGGACTTGTCGGCGGCGGGCTTCTTCGCTTCGTCGGCCGGCTTGTCGCCGCCGCAGGCGGTGAGGGCGGCGGTGCCGACGGCGGCGGCCAGGAGAGCGGCGCTGAGGCGTCTGCAGGAAGGCATGAGGGTTCGCTTTCTGGGTGAGCGGATGGGGA
Organism: Streptomyces solicavernae; assembly: GCF_029968095.1. Lineage (GTDB taxonomy): Bacteria > Actinomycetota > Actinomycetes > Streptomycetales > Streptomycetaceae > Streptomyces > Streptomyces solicavernae. The sequence goes on from NZ_JASCIR010000001.1 coordinate 155,212, forward strand.
GGGGTGGGGTGGAGTGGAGTGGGGAGGGGTGGGGTGAAGAGAGGGTCGGGTCAGGCGGTCGGGTCAGGCGGTCGGGGCTTGGGTGAGCCGCGTCGCGCTGCCCCGGGGGATGACCAGCGGGGTGCCGGTCTCCGGGTCGGGGATCACCCGGCAGTCGACGTCGAACACGGCCTTGACCAGTTCGGCGTCGAGAACCTCGGCCGGTGGTCCGGCCGCGGCGAGCCGCCCGTCCTTGAGGACCACGAGGTGGTCCGCGTAACGGGCGGCCTGGCCGAGGTCGTGCAGCACCATCACCACGGTGCGGCCGGCCTCGGAGTGCAGTTCGGCGACCAGGTCGAGCACGTCGAGCTGGTGCCGCAGATCGAGGAACGTCGTGGGCTCGTCGAGCAGGAGGAGTTCGGTGTCCTGGGCGAGGGCCAGGGCGATCCACACGCGCTGGCGCTGACCGCCGGAGAGCCGGTCCACGGGCTGATCCCGCAGGGCCGCGGTACCGGTGCGTTCAAGCGCCGCGTCGACGGCGGCCTGATCCGCCTTGGACCAGGGGCTGAGGAGCCGCTGGTGCGGGTAGCGGCCGAGTCGTACGAGCGCCTCGACCGTGACGGCCTCGGGCGTGACCGGCTGCTGCGGCAGCAGCCCGAGGCGCAGGGCGAGGGCGCGCGCGGACATGCGGTGGATGTCGGCGCCGTCGAGGGTGACGGTGCCGCCGGAGGGCACCAGGAGCCGGGTCAGTCCGCGCAGCAGGGTGGACTTTCCACAGGCGTTGGGGCCGACGATCGCGGTGACGGCACCGCCGGGGATCACCAGGTCGAGGCCGTCGACGACGGTCCGTTCGCCGTAGCGCAGGCCGAGGTTGTGGGCGGCGAGCTGGTTCGGCAGGGGCTGATGGGTCCTGATGCGGTCCATGTGCTGGGTCTGGCCCGTCTGTTCGGCGGCGGTCATGCGGTACTCCTGTCGACGGGCCGGCCCTGGCGGATCATGAGCGCCAGCAGGAAGGGTGCGCCCAAGGTGGCGGTGACGGCGCCGACCGGCAGCCCCTCGACCGGCAGCAGATGCTGGACGACCAGGTCGGAGGCGAGCAGCAGCACGGCGCCGGTCAGTCCGGTGAGCGCGAGCGTGCCGAGCGTCGGCGGCCCGGCGACGAAGCGGACCAGATGCGGTACGGCGAGGGCGACGAAGCCGACCGGTCCGCTGACCGACGCGGCGAGTGACGCCAGCACGATGGCGGTGACCAGGAGTTGGAGCCGTACGACCGAGGTGTTCATGCCGAGCGCTCCCGCCGACTCGTCGCCGAGGTCGAGCACGGCGAGGCGGCGGTGCAGACAGAAGGCGACCGCGAGGAAGACCAGCGTCGCGCCCGCGGCGGCCCACACCTCCGTCCACGTCCGGCCGTACAGCGACCCGGTGGTCCACTGCAGCGCCGATCCGGCGAGCTCGGCGGGGAACCGTACGACCATGAAGTTCACGGCGGCGGCCAGTCCCGCCTGGACGGCGAGGCCGACCAGTACGAGCCGGGTGACGCTCAGACCGGAGCGCCAGGCGAACACGCCGAGCAGCAGGGCCGCGAGGAGGCCGCCGGCCAACGCGCCGAGCGGGATGAGCAGTTGGGAGGCGCCCACCGCGAGCAGGGACACGGCGCCGAAGGAAGCACCGCCTGTGATGCCCATGACATCCGGTGAGGCGAGCGGGTTGCGGAACAGCCGCTGCAGCAGCGAGCCCGCGACGCCGAGCCCGGCACCGGCGACGATCCCGGCCGCCACACGGGGCGCGAGGAACTCCTGGACGACGAGCACGCTCCCGCCGTCACCGGAGCCGACGAGGGCCCGCAGCGCGACGGAGACGGACATCGGGATGTCGCTGTGGGTGAGCGAGAACGTGGCCAGTACGAAGAGGACCACCACGGCGACGGCGCAGAGCAGCGCGGTGCGCCGGGCGGGCGTGACGGGGTTCTTGCGCAGCGCAGGGGCGGACGGTGCGGTCCGCAGCGTGTCGGTCACCGGGCCACCTTCCGGGCGAGCAGCGCCAGGAGCGGGGCGCCGAGGAACGCGGTGACGATGCCGACCTCCAGCTCGGAGGGCCGGATGACGAGGCGTCCGAGCACATCGGCGGCGAGCAGCAACAGCGGCCCGACGACCAGGCAGCCGGGCAGCAGCACCCGGTGGTCCGAGCCGACCAGCGCCCGCACGATGTGCGGCGCGGCGAGCCCGATGAACGCGACGGGCCCGGCCACCGCGACCGCCGAACCGGCCAGCAGAATCACGGCGATCCCACCGGCGAGACGGATCCGCGACACCGGCACGCCGAGCGCCTGCGCCGAATCGTCCCCGATCGCCAGGGCGTTGAGGGCGGGGGACACGGCGAAGGCGAGCACGAGTCCGATCACCAGCATCGGCAGCACCGGCCACAGCACGTCCAGGGGCCGCCCGGCCATCGAACCGGCGAGCCAGAACCGCGCCTCGTCCAGCGTGCGCTGACTGATCAGCATCAACGCGGCCGTCCAGGAAAGGAGCACCATCTGCAGCACGGTCCCGCCCAGTGCGAGTCGTACCGGATCGAGGTCGCCGCCGCGCCGGGCGAGGGCCTGCGCGAACAGGGCGGCGCCGGTCGCTCCGGCGAAGGCGAACCACACGTACTCGACGGGCTGCGTGAGATGCAGCGCGAAGATCGCGACGACCACGGCGAAACCCGCGCCCGCGTTGATGCCGAGCGTGGTCGGCGAGGCGAGCGGGTTGCGGGTGATGCCCTGCGCGACCGCCCCGGCCACACCGAGCGCGGCGCCGATGGCAAGGCCGATCACCGTGCGCGGCAGGCGCAGCCCGGTGACCGCGACGGCGTCCGAGCCGGTCGCGTCGCCGAACAGCGCGCCGATCACGGTCGACAACGGCACCGGTCGCGCCCCCATGGCGAGGCTCAGCGCGACACACAGCGCGAGGGCGGCGACCCCGACGGCGAAGAACGGTATTCGCCTGAGGAGTTCGAGGCGGAGGCCCCTGACCGGAGCGCCCGACGAGTTCGTAGACACGAGACGACAGATTAAGTTAGGCACACCTAAGTTTGTCAACTGTGTGTGCACAGATAGTTCCGTTTGGCAACCAATCGATCGATCTCGGCCACACCTGTCGGCCACACCTGGCCGAACGTCCGCGCACCCTCGGCCGCGAACGCCCGAAAGCCTGCGGCGCTGTCGTGCGGCGCTGTCGTGCGGCGCTGTCGTTCGACTGCCGCGCCGTGGTGGCCGGTCGCGCAGAAGGTCACCCGGGCGGCACCCGCAGACGTGCCGCACCCCCCGCCCCGTGCTCGGCTGGCACCGTGCAGACCCTGCTCCCCACCCCCGTCCGGCGCCTGGCGGCCTGGTGCATCGTGGCCCTGCTGCTCGCCGCCCTCTCAGGACTCGGCGTATGGCTCTGCATCACCCTCAGGACCGCCGTGACCCCCGTCCTCCTCGCCCTCCTCGGCACCGCCCTCCTCGGTCCCCTCTACCGGCGGCTGCTCGCCCTGCACGTCAACAAGTCCCTGGCCGCGGGGCTCACCTGCCTCGCCGTGCTGGTCGTCGCGGGCGGCGCCACGTACATCGTGGTGAGCGCGCTGATCGAGACCGGGGACCAGATCATCGCCTCGCTGCGCGACGCCGCGAAGTCGCTCACCGAGCACCTGGGCGCCGCCGGCACCTCCCTCGACGACCTCGCGAAGAACTCCAAGGACCTGCTCTCGGAGTTCGGCGGGACCGCGGCCTCCGGGGTGATCAGCGGGGTCAGCGTCGTCGGCGAGGTCATCGCCATGGCCGTACTGGCGCTGCTGCTCGTCTTCTTCTTCCTGCGCGACTCCGACCGCGCCGCCGCAGCCCTGCACACGCTCGCCCCCCGCCGCGGCGACGCCCTGGAGCAGATGGGGCGCAAGGCGTTCGAGGCGATCGAGGGCTTCATGCGCGGGACGACCCTGATCGCGCTGATCGACGCCCTGTTCATCACCGTCGGCCTGCTGATCCTGCAGGTGCCGGGGGCAGTGGGGCTCGGGGCGCTCGTGTTCGTCGGGGCGTACATCCCGTATCTCGGGGCGTTCATCTCCGGGGCCGTGGCGATCCTCGTGGCGCTCGCCGACCGCGGGGTCGTCATCGCGCTGTGGGCGCTGGGCGTCGTCCTCGCGGTGCAGGTCCTGGAGGGGCACGTACTGCAGCCCGTGATCCAGAGCCGGACCGTGCAGATGCACCCGGCGGTGGTGATGCTGGCGATCACCGCGGGCGCCTCGGTGGCGGGGATTCTCGGCATGCTGCTGGCCGTGCCGCTGACCGCCGCGGCCTTCGGAATCCTCTCCGAGCTGCGCAGGCACTACGCCGGAGCGGCTCCTTCCGAATCGTCCGCGGATTAGAGCCTCGTCACAGTTCCGGGTTCAGGGTTGCTTCTTATTACCGACGGGTAGCATCATCGTAGCTACTTGCTGGTACGTGTATGAGGATCCGCCTCCCGAGCCGCCCACCCGCCGCCCGACCACCACCCCTCATCGAGGCGCTTCGCGCCGCATTGAAGTCTTTTTGGAGCTGTCGCCATGGGGCACTACAAGTCGAACCTCCGGGACATCGAGTTCAACCTCTTCGAGGTGCTCGGTCGCGACAAGCTGTACGGCAGCGGCCCGTTCGCGGAGATGGACACCGAGACCGCGAAGAGCGTCCTGTCGGAGCTCACCCGCCTCGCCGAGAACGACCTGGCCGAGTCCTTCACGGACGCCGACCGCAACCCCCCGGTCTTCGACCCGGAGACCAACACCGCGCCCGTCCCGGCGTCCTTCAAGAAGTCCTACAAGGCCTTCATGGACTCCGAGTACTGGCGTCTCGGCCTGCCCGAGGAGATCGGCGGCACCACCGCCCCGCCGTCCCTGATCTGGGCGTACGCGGAGCTGATCCTCGGCGCCAACCCGGCGGTCTGGATGTACTCCTCCGGCCCGGCGTTCGCCCGCATCCTCTTCGAGGAGGGCACCGAGGAGCAGAAGAAGTGGGCCCGGATCGCGGTCGAGAAGACCTGGGGCTCCACCATGGTCCTCACCGAGCCGGACGCCGGCTCGGACGTCGGCGCCGGCCGCACCAAGGCCGTGCAGCAGGAGGACGGCTCCTGGCACATCGAGGGCGTGAAGCGCTTCATCACGTCCGGTGAGCACGACATGGAGGAGAACATCCTCCACTACGTCCTCGCCCGTCCCGAGGGCGCCGGTCCCGGCACCAAGGGGCTCTCCCTCTTCCTCGTACCGAAGTACCTCTTCGACTTCGAGACCGGCGAGCTCGGCGAGCGCAACGGCGCCTACGCCACCAACGTCGAGCACAAGATGGGCCTCAAGGCGTCCAACACCTGCGAGATGACCTTCGGCGACCAGCACCCCGCCAAGGGCTGGCTGATCGGCGACAGGCACGACGGCATCCGCCAGATGTTCCGCATCATCGAGTTCGCCCGCATGATGGTCGGCACGAAGGCCATCTCCACGCTCTCGACGGGCTACCTCAACGCCCTTGAGTACGCCAAGGAGCGCGTCCAGGGCACCGACCTGTCGCAGTTCATGGACAAGACCGCGCCCAAGGTCACCATCACGCACCACCCGGACGTGCGCCGCTCCCTGATGACGCAGAAGGCGTACGCGGAGGGCATGCGCGCCCTCGTCCTGCACACCGCCTCCGTCCAGGACGAGATCGCCCTGAAGGAAGCCGCGGGCGAGGACACCAAGGCACTAGAAGCCCTCAACGACCTGCTCCTGCCCATCGTCAAGGGCTACGGCTCCGAGAAGGGCTACGAGCAGCTCGCCCAGTCGCTGCAGACCTTCGGCGGCTCCGGCTTCCTGCAGGAGTACCCGATCGAGCAGTACATCCGGGACGCCAAGATCGACACCCTCTACGAGGGCACCACCGCCATCCAGGGCCAGGACTTCTTCTTCCGGAAGATCGTCCGCAACCAGGGCGCCGCCCTGAACGGCCTGGCCGAGGACATCAAGAAGTTCCTGGCCGTCTCCACCGGCGGCGACGAACTGGCCGCAGCCCGCGAGCAGTTGGCCAAGGCCGCCGTCGAGCTTGAGGCCATCGTCGGCCTGATGCTCACGGACCTCGCCGCCACCGAGCAGGACGTCAAGAACATCTACAAGGTCGGCCTCAACAGCACCCGCCTGCTCATGGCCTCCGGCGACGTGGTCGTCGGCTACCTGCTCCTTCGCGGCGCCGCCGTGGCCGCCGAGAAGCTGGAGAACGCGTCCACGAAGGCTGTGTCCTCCAAGGATGTGGCCTTCTACACCGGCAAGATCGCGGCCGCGAAGTTCTTCGCCGCCAACGTCCTGCCCGGCGTGACGGGCGCGCGCAAGCTCGCCGAGTCCACCAGCGAGTCGGGCCTGAACCTGATGGAGCTGGACGAGGCCGCCTTCTAAGGCGCCCGCGGACCTTCCCCCGCCTCCCACTGCGCGGGCCCTCTTCCCAACACGGGAGGGGGCCCGCGTACGTCGTTAAGGTGAACACATGAGCTCTTCGCCCTCCCGGTTCGGCCGCGGACACACCGACGACCTGATGTCCTTCCTCAGCGCGAGCCCCTCGCCGTACCACGCGGTGGCGAGCGTCGCGGAGCGGCTGGAGAAGGCCGGGTTCCGGCAGGTCGAGGAAACCGACGCGTGGGACGGGACGAGCGGCGGCAAGTACGTGCTGCGCGGCGGCGCCGTCGTCGCCTGGTACGTGCCGGACGGCGCCGCCGCACACACCCCGTTCCGGATCGTGGGCGCCCACACCGACTCCCCGAACCTGCGGGTCAAGCCGCTGCCGGACACCGGCGCGCACGGCTGGCGCCAGGTCGCCGTGGAGATCTACGGCGGGCCGCTGCTCAACTCCTGGCTCGACCGGGACCTCGGCCTCGCCGGCCGCCTCTCGCTGCGCGACGGCTCGACCCGCCTGGTGAACGTCGACCGGCCGCTGCTCCGCGTACCCCAGCTCGCCATCCACATGGACCGGTCCATCTACGAGAAGGGCCTGCAGCTCGACAAGCAGAAGCACATGCAGCCCGTCTGGGGTCTCGGCGACACCCGCGAGGGCGACCTCATCCGCTTCCTGGAGGAGGATCTGGGGCTCGCGGCGGGCGAGGTCACCGGGTGGGACCTGATGACGCACTCCATCGAGCCGCCCGCCTACCTGGGCCGCGACCGGGAACTCCTCGCCGGGCCGCGGATGGACAACCTGCTGTCGGTGCACGCGGGTACGGCGGCCCTCGTCGCGGCGGCCGGGTCGGACAGCCTCCCGTACATCCCGGTCCTGGCCGCCTTCGACCACGAGGAGAACGGCTCCCAGTCCGACACCGGCGCGGACGGCCCGCTGCTCGGCTCGGTGCTCGAACGTTCCGTCTACGCACGCGGCGGTACGCACGAGGACCGCGCCCGCGCCTTCGCCGGAACCGTCTGCCTCTCCTCCGACACCGGCCACGCCGTGCACCCCAACTACGCCGAGCGGCACGACCCGACGCACCTGCCGCGTGCGGGCGGCGGCCCGATCCTCAAGGTCAACGTCAACAACCGCTACGCCACGGACGGTTCGGGACGCGCGGTGTTCGCCGCGGCCTGCGAGAGGGCGGGCGTTCCGTTCCAGTCCTTCGTCTCCAACAACTCGATGCCGTGCGGCACGACCATCGGTCCGATCACCGCGGCCCGGCACGGCATCAAGACGGTCGACATCGGCGTCGCGATCCTGTCGATGCACAGCGCGCGCGAGCTGTGCGGGGCGGCCGATCCTTATCTGCTGGCCAATGCGCTGGTGGCGTTCCTGGAGGGGTGAACTCCCTTGGCTGGGCGTCTCCCCTGGCTGGGCGTCTCCCCGAGGCCGACCGGCCCGCCCCTTCCGATCAGGCCTGCGCGTCCAGCCCCGCAAGGACCAGCGGCAGCCGGTCCGCCCCGCCCTTCGTGAGGTGGACCGGGACGCCCCAGTCCTGTTGGTGGACGTGGCAGGCCGGGTACTCGTTGTCCGGGTCGTCGTCGCAGCTCGCGGCCATCGCCGAGACGTGCAGGACGCCTTCCGTGACCTCGGGGTTGAGGGTGAGGGCGCGGGCCAGGTCGGTGCCCGCGCCGTCGCCTTCGAGGAGCAGCTCGGGCGGGGTGGAGGAGACGAGCAGGCGGGTGGACGGGCCGTAGCGGGTGTCGAGCTTCTGGCCCGTCGGCGCCTGGAAGACCACGTCCAACTGCAGTGCGCCGGGGGCGACTTCGGTGGCGGCGCGCTGGGTGCGGTGGGCGACGGACTCCACGCGTACGGCCTCTTCGGGGAGGCGGAGGCGGGTGAGGCGGTGGCGGGCGGACTCGACGACGACCACGTCCTCGCCGGCCACGACCGCGGCGCTCGGCTCCCGCAAGTCCGTTGCCAGGGTGGCCACTTCACCGCTCGCCGGGTCGAAGCGGCGCAGCGCGTGGTTGTACGTGTCGCTGATCGCGACCGAGCCGTCGGGGAGCGCGGTGACGCCCAGCGGGTGCTGGAGCAGGGCCTGTCCGGCGACGCCGTCGCGGTGACCGAAGTCGAAGAGGCCGGTGCCGACGGCCGTGTGGACCACGCGGTCCTTGTCGATCCAGCGGACCGCGCTCGTCTCGGAGTCGGCGATCCACAGCCGGTCCTCGGTCGCCGCGAGCCCGGACGGCTGCGCGAACCACGCCTCGGCGGCGGGCCCGTCGACCAGCCCTTCGTTGGTCGTACCGGCCGCGACCCGCACGGTTGCGGACTCCGGGTCGTACGTCCACAGCTGGTGCACGCCCGCCATCGCGATCCACACCAGACCGTCGAAGACCGCCACGTCCCACGGCGAGGAGAGGCTGACCTCGCGGGCCGGACCCGAGGTCGGCTCGCCCTGCATCCACTGGCGCCCGGTGCCCGCGACCGTCTCGACGGCGCCCGACTCCGGGTCGTACGTGCGCAGCGCGTGGTTGACCGTGTCCGCGACGATCACCTTGCCGGAGGGCAGCAGCGCGAGGCCCTGCGGTTCGCTGAACTCGCCGTCCCCGAAGCCGCGTTCGCCGCTGCCGATCCTCCGTACGACCGTCTCGCCGTCCGGCTCCAGCTCGACCAGCTGGTGCCGCGTCGAGTCGGAGACGAGGAAGGTGCCGGAGGGAAGCAGCAGCGCCTTGCCGGGGAAGCGGAGGTCGGTGGCGACGGGCTCCGGCGGGACGTACGGGCCGTCGCCACGGCGCAGCGTGCCCTTCGCCTCGTGCTCGGCCTCCAGCTCCTCGACCAGCTTCTCGATCGCGTGCGCGTGCCCCTCGCCGGCGTGCTGCGCGACCACGTACCCCTCGGGGTCGATGACGACGAGCGTGGGCCAGGCGCGGACCGCGTACTGCTTCCAGGTGGCGAGCTCGGGGTCGTCGAGCACCGGGTGGTGCACCTCGTACCGCTCGACGGCGTCGACGACGGCCTGGTGCTCGGCCTCGTGCACGAACTTCGGCGAGTGCACGCCGATGATCACGACCGTGTCGGCGTGCTTCTGCTCCAGCTCGCGGAGCTCGTCGAGGACGTGCAGGCAGTTAATGCAGCAAAAGGTCCAAAAATCCAAGATCACGATGCGTCCTCGCAGGTCGGCGAGGGTGTACTGCTGATCTCCTGTGTTCAGCCAGCCGCCCTTGCCGATCAGCTCGGGGGCCCGAACGCGTGCACGTGTTGCCATATCCCCATCCAACCTCATGCGGGCGGGTACGCATTCCCGCCATGAGATACGTGGTGCGCGACCGGGTCTTCGGTATCGGGGACGACTACTGGATCGAGGACGAGCAGGGCCGCAAGGCGTTTCTCGTGGACGGGAAGGCGATGCGGCTGCGGGAGACGTTCGAGCTCAAGGATCCGCAGGGCAATGTGCTGATCGACATCCGCAAGAGGATGCTGGCGCTGCGGGACACGATGACCATCGAGCGCGGCGAGGAGCCGTTGGCCACGGTGCGGCGGAAGCGGCTCTCGCTCCTGCGGAACCACTACCGCGTGACGCTGGTCGAGGGCACGGAGCTGGACGTCAGCGGGAAGATCCTGGACCGGGAGTTCGCGGTCGAGTACGACGGGGAGCTGCTCGCGGAGATTTCGCGGCGCCGGCTGACCCTCCGGGACACGTACGGGGTGAATGTGGTGCGGGAGGATGTCGATGCGGCGCTGGTGATCGCGGTGGCGGTGTGCGTGATCCGGCTGGCCGAGCGGGACCGTTCCGGGGGCTGAGGGTGTTCGCGACGGCCGCCGCGCACCGTGGGAAGAGCTCAGCCCAGAACGCGGTCCTTCAGTGCCGGGAAGCGGTCCCGGGTCGTCCCCACCGTGCTCGGGTCGAAGTCCACCGTCAGGACCTCCTCGCCCGGCCCGGCCTCGCCGAGTACCTCGCCCCACGGGTCGACCGCGATGCTGTGGCCCGACTGCTCGACGCCCGCGTGGGTGCCGGCGGTCGCGCAGGCCAGGACGTACGACTGGTTCTCCACCGCGCGGGCCTGCGCGAGCAGCGTCCAGTGGGCGCGGCGGCGCTCCGGCCAGCCGGCGGAGACGACGAGGGTCTCGGCGCCCGCGTCGACCAGGCCCCGGAACAGCTCCGGGAAGCGCAGGTCGTAGCAGGTGGCGAGGCCGAGCACGGTCGACGGGTGCGGGACCGTCACCAGCTCCGTGCCCGCGCCCATCATCGCCGCCTCGCCCTTGTCGAAGCCGAAGCGGTGGATCTTGCGGTACGTGGCGGCGAGGGCGCCGTCGGGGGAGAACACGAGGGTCGTGTTGTAGAGCGTGCCGCTGTCCTCGCGCTCCACGACCGAGCCGGCGTGCAGCCAGACGCCCGCGTCGTGCGCGGCGGCGGCCATCGCGTCGTGGGTGGGCCCGCGCAGCGCCTCCGCCTCCGGGCCGAAGGAGTCGTACGCGAAGGCGCCGACCGGCCACAGCTCCGGCAGCACCACCAGGTCGGACCCGGCCTGATCCCGTACCAGTGAAGCCACCCTGGCGCGGCGGGAATCGACCGATTCGTCGAGGTCTACGTCGATCTGGATCAGCGAGGCGCGCACACTACCACCGTCCTGGCATTCGAGTACCCATGACCGCCTACGATCGTCACACGAAAGCACTGCAAGCGGCCCGTGCGGCAGCGTAACTTAAGGGGCCGAGCCTTCCGCAGTCCTGCCAGCCCTGCCAGTCCTGCCAGCCCGTACAGACGAACCGCCCGAGGGGTCACGTGACCGTCCATCCCAGCATCCAGACCTACGCCGACGCCTGGACCCACGCCGTGGAGGCCATATCCGAGCTGGTGACACCGCTCGCGGAGGGCTCGTGGAACCTGGCGACGCCCTGCCCCGGCTGGTCGGTGCGGGACATCGTCTCCCATGTCATCGGGCTCGACTGCGAGATGCTCGGCGACCCGCGTCCCATCCACTCGCTGCCGCGGGACCTGTACCACGTACAGACCGAGCTGCAGCGCTATATGGAGGTGCAGGTCGATGTGCGGCGGCACCACACCTCACCGGAGATGACCGCCGAGCTGGAGTACACGATCATCCGCCGTTCGCGGCAGCTGCGGAACGAGACGCGTGACCCGCAGACCCAGGTGCGCGGCCCGCTCGGCAATCAGGAACCGCTCGAAGAGGCGCTCCGCAAGCGGGCGTTCGACGTGTGGGTGCACGAGCAGGACCTGCGCACCGCCCTCGACACCCCGGCCGACCTGGACTCCCCCGGCGCTTATGTCGCGCGGGACATGCTGATCTCGGGGCTGCCCAAGGCGGTCGCCAAGCAGGCCGGGGCGCCCGCGAACTCGGCGGTCGTCTTCGACGTCGGCGGTCCCGTCGACTTCCTGCGTACGGTCCGGATCGACGCCGAGGGCCGGGGCACGGTCGACAACGCGCCGTCGCTGGGCCCGGCGGTGACCCTTGCGCTGGACTGGGAGACGTTCTACCGGCTGTGCTGCGGGCGCGTGAAGGCGGGCGCCGTGCGGGACCGGGTCAAGGCGGACGGGGACCAGGAGCTGGCGGAGGCGATTCTGCGGAACCTGGCGATGACGGTGTGAAGTCGAGCCCGTCCGGGGGCACCTCCCAGCGGTAGCTGGGGGAGTTCGAGGACGAGGCCGGAGGCCGATGGAGGTCTGGGGCGCAGCCCCAGGTGCCGAGCCCCGGACCGCCCGCACCGGGACGCCGGCGTAAGACCTACGCGGGTACGTGGACCGCCTCCACGCGACTCGCGACCAGCCGCTCGCTCTCCAACTTCACCGCGCGCCGCCGCAACCGCAGGATCTGCGTGATGCCCAGGGCCTCCAGGACGAAGATCGAGCAGAACGCGATCCGGTAGTTCTGGCCGGTCGCGTCGAGCAGGACGCCGACCGCGAGCAGCGTCGTCATGGAGGCGACGAAGCCGCCCATGTTGACGATGCCGGAGGCGGTGCCCTGGCGCTCCGGCGGGTTGGCGGGGCGGGCGAAGTCGAACCCGATCATCGAGGCCGGGCCGCAGGTGCCGAGCACCACGCAGAGGACGACGAGCAGCGCCGTGGGCGGCGTGCCGCCCGGCCAGCCGAGGGTGAGGGCCCACGCGAGGGCGGTCGCGGTGACGGTGCCGAGGGCCAGGGGCGTACGGGCGGCGTGGTGGCGGGCGACGATCTGGCCGTAGACGAGGCCGATGGTCATGCTCGACAGGACGGTCAGGGTGAGGAGTTCACCCGCGGCGGCACGGGACAGGCCCTGCGCCTCCACCAGGAACGGCAGCCCCCACAGCAGCGTGAACACCATCATCGGGAACTGCGTGGTGAAGTGCACCCACAGGCCGAGCCGGGTGCCGGGCTCCCGCCAGGCCTCCGCTATCTGGCGGCGTACGAACGCCGGGCCCTGCGCCTGCCGGACCGGGGGCGGCTCGTGGCCCTCCGGGTGGTCCTTGAGGAAGAGCAGCAGCAGAACGAGTACGACGACGCCCGCGAGGGAGCTGCCGACGAACGCGGCGGTCCAGCCAAGGCCGTGCAGCATCCGGGAGAGGACGAGGGTCGACACCAGGTTGCCGCCCATCCCGATCAGCCCGGCGAGCTGCGCGACGAGCGGGCCGCGCCGCGCCGGGAACCAGCGGGTGCCCAGGCGCAGGACGCTGATGAACGTCATCGCGTCCCCGCAGCCGAGCAGCGCACGCGCGGCCAGCGCCATCCCGTACGAGGGCGCGAGCGCGAAGGACAGCTGGCCGGCGGTGAACAGGACGACACCGAGGGTCAGGACCTTCTTCGTGCCGAGCCGGTCCACCATCAGGCCGACGGGGATCTGCATGCCCGCGTACACGAGGAGCTGGAGGATCGAGAACGTCGACAGGGCCGAGGCGCTGACGTGGAAGCGCTCGGCGGCGTCCAGGCCCGCGACGCCGAGCGAGGTGCGGAAGATGACCGCGACGAAGTAGACGGCGACGCCGATCGACCAGACCGCGACGGCCCTGCGGCCGCCCGGTGGATCGCCCGGCAGCCGGCCCGACGGGGAACTCATCGCACGTCCCCCCGGGCCAGGTTGGAGACCCAGCCGACGTGGCGGTGGACGGCGGCGACGGCCGCTTCCGCGTCGCCGGCGCGCAGCGCGTCGAGGATCTCGGCGTGCTCGCCGAGGGTCTTGGTGATGCGGTCGGGGTGCGCCTGCATCACGGCGACGCCCATGCGCAGCTGCCGGTCGCGGAGCTGGTCGTAGAGGCGGGAGAGGATTTCGTTGCCGCCGCTGCGGACGATCTCCGCGTGGAAGCAGCGGTCGCTGACGGCGGCGGCCGCGAAGTCTCCGGCCGCGGCCTGCGCGCGCTGCTGGGCGAGCAGGCCCTCCAGGCGCTCGATCAGTGCGGGGGGCGCGGGCACTGCCTTGCGCGCCGCGTGCTCCTCGACGAGCAGCCGGGTCTCGACCACGTCGGCGATCTCCTGCGCGGAGACCGGCAGGACCAGGGCGCCCTTCTTCGGGTAGAGCTTCAGGAGCCCTTCGACCTCCAGCTTGAGCAGGGCCTCGCGCACGGGCGTACGGGAGACGCCCACGTCGGTGGCCAGCTCGCCCTCGGTGAGGAGGGTGCCGCCCTCGTAGCGCCGTTCCAGTACGGCCTGCTTGACGTGCTGGTAGACGCGCTCTGCGGCGGGGGGCTGCTTGGCGGGGGGTGCGGTGGCGGAGGGGGAGGGCGCGACGGGCATGTGCACAGCATAGATACAACCGGTGTGCATCAGGAAGCGGCGTCCGGGATCCGGGACGCCGCGGCCTGTTCCGCGAAGATCCGCCGGACAGGCCCTGGGCCCGCTGGATGACTGAGGGGCTCACGATGCGTCCGCGTTCGCTGCCGAGCGGCGCGCGGCAGGACCGGCGCCCCGGCCGGCGGCGCTGATCCGGCTCCCGCCACCGCCGCGGGAGCCGGACACCGCCGTCGACGCCACGGCCCCGAGCGCGAGCGCCGCCCCGCCCACCGTGAACGCGCTGACCTGCGCGTCCCCGTTCGGCGCGAACACGTCGAGGGCGAGCGAGCCGAGCAGCTGCCCGGTGATGGTGCACAGGCCGAGCAGCAGCACGCCGAGCTTCTGCACGGTGGTCACGGCGATCGAGATGAACGCGATGCCGATGATCCCGCCGAGATAGAGGTACGGGTCCCCCGGCAGCCCCGCCGGCACCCCGGCCAGGGCCGCATGCCCCACGAAGACCAGGCCCAGCACCGCCGTACCGGTGAGGAAGTTGAAGAACGTCCCGGTGTACGCGGACCCGGACGACAGCCGCACATGACCGTTCACGGCCTGCTGCCAGCTGACGCACACCCCGGCGACCACGGGCAGCACGAGCATCAGATACGGGAACCCGGCGCCGAGCCGGTCCGCCATCGACACCCCGACCGCGACGAGCACGAGCCCGGCGCCCACGGCCCGCCGCACCGTCGGCCGCTGCGGACCGGCGGGCCCGAACCCCTTCGCGTCGACGAGCAGCCCGCCGCCGACCTGCCCGGCGACGACCGCCACCGTGAACAGCGCGACGCCGAGCGCCCCGACGGTCAGCCCCTGCGCCAGCACGAACGTGGCGCCGCCGCAGCCGCCGAGCAACTGCCACCACTTCAGCCGCGCGGCCCGTACGTCCCGGACCACCCGCCGCAGCCCGTGCCGGGCGACCCGCACGCCGAGCAGCCCCGCGGAGAGCACGAGCAGCCCGGACCCGAAGGACAGCACAGCGGCCGCGGTGCCGTCGCCGAGCTCGGCGGCGAGCCGGCCGTTGATCCGGGCCTGCAGGGATATGAGCGCCCCGGACAGGACGGCGAGGAGCAACCAGAGGACGTGCACGGCAGGAGCTTTCGTAGGGGTACGGGGGCAGACGTGAGCCCGGGCGCGCCTTGCGGGGCACGCCCGGGCTCGATGTGTGCAGGCTACGCCCGGCCCGCTACGCCCAGGTGATCAGGCGCTTGGGCTGCTCCAGGATCGCCGCGACATCGGCGAGCACCTTGGAGCCCAGCTCGCCGTCGACGAGCCGGTGGTCGAAGGAGAGCGCCAGGGTGGTGACCTGCCGCGGCTTGACCTTGCCCTTGTGCACCCACGGCTGCGGCTTGATCGCGCCGACCGCGAGGATCGCGGACTCGCCGGGGTTGAGGATCGGCGTACCGGTGTCGACCCCGAAGACCCCCACATTGGTGATGGTCACGGTGCCGCCCTGCATCGCGGCCGGCGAGGTCTTGCCCTCCCTGGCCGTGGACACCAGCTCACCGAGCGCCTCGGCCAGTTGGGGCAGGGTCTTGGCGTGCGCGTCCTTGATGTTCGGCACGATCAGTCCGCGCGGGGTGGCGGCGGCGATGCCCAGGTTCACGTAGTGCTTCTGCACGATCTCCTGGTTGGCCTCGTCCCAGGCGGCGTTGACGTCCGGGTTCCGCTTGATCGCGACGAGCAGTGCCTTGGCGACGAGCAGCAGCGGGTTGACCCGCAGCCCCTGCATCCCGTACTTGTCGGGGTCTCCCTTCAGCTCCTCGACGAGCTTCATCGTCCGCGTCACGTCGACGGTCACGAACTCCGTGACGTGCGGCGCAGTGAACGCCGACCCGACCATCGCCTGCGCGGTCGCCTTCCGCACGCCCTTGACGGGGATACGGGTCTCGCGGGTGTCGGGGGTTACGGGGGCGGGTACGGGGGCGGGTTCCTGTACGGGAACCTGCGCCTCGACGACCGGCTCGGGCGCGGGCGCGACGGCGGCGTGCACGTCCTCGCGGGTGATGATCCCGTCGGGCCCGGAGGGGGTGACGGTCGCGAGGTCCACGCCGAGATCCTTGGCGAGCTTGCGGACGGGGGGCTTGGCGAGGGGGCGGGGGACGGTCATTCCGTTTGCTGTTGTGGGCAGTTGTTCCGCTGGGGCGATGGGGGTCCCCCCTGGTCGAGCAGAGCCGAGAGCTTGGGGGAGGCTGGGCACAACCCCCGGTGCCGGGTCACCTCTGCGCGCCCTCCGCTTGGTCGACGATTCAGCCACGCCATACCCAACCAGCACAGGCTGTCGCCCCTGAGGCTCGTCCGCCTCGACAGCAACCTCAGCCGAAGGCTCGGGAACCTCCGCCGAAGGCTCGGCAACCTCAGCCGAAGGCTCGGGCGCCGGTTCCCCGCCCTCGCCCACGGTAATGATCACCTGGCCGACATCCACCGTCGCACCCTCGGCAAAGCGCAGCTCGCGTACGACCCCGTCGAACGGAATCGGCAGCTCCACAGCCGCCTTCGCCGTCTCGACCTCGCACACGACCTGCCCGTCGGCCACAACATCACCGGGCGCGACGTACCACTTCAGGATCTCCGCCTCGGTCAGACCCTCGCCGACGTCCGGCAGCTTGAACTCGTACACCATGTGCTCCCGCTCCCCTCAGTACGCCAGCGAGCGGTCGACGGCGTCGAGCACCCGGTCAAGGCCCGGCAGGTACTCCTCCTCGACCCGCGCGGGCGGGTACGGCGAGTGATAACCGCCGACCCTCAGCACGGGCGCTTCGAGGTGGTAGAAGCACCGCTCCGTGATCCGCGCGGCGATCTCCGCGCCGGAGCCGTAGAACACCGGGGCCTCGTGCACGACGACGAGCCGGCCGGTGCGCTCCACCGAGGACTGCACGGTGTCGAAGTCGATCGGCGACATCGAGCGCAGGTCGATCACCTCGACCGACTTGCCCTCCTCCTGCGCGGCCGCCGCGGCCTCCAGGCAGACCTTGACCATCGGCCCGTACGCGACGAGCGTCAGGTCGGAGCCGGGGCGCACTGTGCGGGCCGCGTGCAGCGGGCCGGGGATGGCGTCGGTGTCGACCTCGCCCTTGTCCCAGTAGCGCCGCTTCGGCTCGAAGAAGATCACCGGGTCGTCGCTCTGGATGGCCTGCTGCATCATCCAGTACGCATCGGCCGACGTGGACGGCGAGATCACCTTCAGGCCCGCGACGTGCGCGAACAGCGCCTCCGGCGACTCCGAGTGGTGCTCGACCGCGCCGATGCCGCCGCCGTACGGAATGCGGATGACGACCGGCATCTTGACCTTGCCGAGCGCACGGGCGTGCATCTTGGCGAGCTGCGTGACGATCTGGTCGTACGCGGGGAAGACGAAGCCGTCGAACTGGATCTCCACGACCGGCCGGTAGCCGCGCAGGGCGAGGCCGATGGCGGTGCCGACGATCCCGGACTCGGCGAGCGGGGTGTCGATCACCCGGTCCTCGCCGAAGTCCTTCTGCAGTCCGTCGGTGACGCGGAAGACACCGCCGAGCTTGCCGACGTCCTCGCCCATGACGAGGACCTTGGGGTCGGTCTCCAGCGCCTTGCGCAGGGACTCGTTGATCGCCTTGGCGATCGGCAACTTCTGTGCAGCCATGGTTACTTGACCTCCCCGGCGGCCGGGCTGTCGGCGAAGGACGCCTGGTAGGCGGCGAACTGGGCGCGCTCCTCGTCGACGAGCGCGCTGCCGTCCGCGTAGACGTTCTCGAAGATCGACATCGGGTCCGGGTCTGTCATCGACCGCACCGCCTCGCGGACCCGCCGGCCGAGCGCCTCCTTCTCCTCGTCGAGCGCGGCGAAGAAGCCGGCGTCCGCGATCTTCTCGGACTCCATGTACGTGCGCAGCCGCTGGATCGGGTCCTTGGCCTCCCAGGCCGCCCGCTCCTCGTCCCTGCGGTACTTCGTGGGGTCGTCGGAGGTGGTGTGCGCGCCCATCCGGTACGTGAACGCCTCGACCAGCATGGGTCCTTCGCCGCTGCGGGCCCGCTCCAGGGCGGCACGGGTCACGGCCAGGCAGGCCAGGACGTCGTTGCCGTCGACGCGGACGCCGGGGAAGCCGTAGCCGCGGGCGCGCTGGTAGAGCGGGACGCGGGTCTGCTTCTCGGTGGGCTCGGAGATCGCCCACTGGTTGTTCTGGCAGAAGAACACGACGGGGGCGTTGTAGACCGCGGAGAACGTGAAGGACTCCGCGACGTCGCCCTGGCTGCTCGCGCCGTCACCGAAGTACGCGATCACGGCCGAGTCCGCGCCGTCCTTGGCGACGCCCATCGCGTAGCCGGTGGCGTGCAGGGCCTGCGAGCCGATGACGATCGTGTAGAGGTGGAAGTTGTTGCTGTTCGGGTCCCAGCCGCCGTTGTTGACGCCGCGGAACATGCCGAGCAGGTTCTCCGGCGGGACTCCGCGGCACCAGGCGACGCCGTGCTCGCGGTAGGTCGGGAAGATGTAGTCGTCGTCGCGGAGCGCGCGGCCGGAGCCGATCTGCGCCGCCTCCTGGCCGAGCAGCGAGGGCCACAGGCCCAGTTCGCCCTGGCGCTGCAGTGTGACGGCCTCGGCGTCGAAGCGGCGGGCCATCACCATGTCGCGGTACAGGCCGCGGAGTTCGTCCGGGGTGAGGTCGATGGAGAACTCGGGGTGCTCGACCCGTTTCCCCTCGGGGGTGAGCAGCTGGACGAGTTCGGGGTCGTGCTGTGGTGCGTCGTGCGGTGGTGCGTCGTGCTGTGCTGCCTTGCGCGCTGTGCTCTTGGCCGCCGCCTTCTTCGCCGGCGTCTTCTCCGGCGCCTTCTTGGCGGTTGCACGCTTGGTGCCCGCCCCGCTGTTGCGGGACTTGCGCGCGGCGGTGCTCTCCACGGTCACGTGTGCTCCTCCGTCGGTCCGGCTTTCCGGGATCCGCCGGGTAAGCCAGTGCGGCTCGCCTGTCCTCCCGGCCCGCGCACGGGGTGGGTGCGTATAGGGCGAATCCAGGGAAGGCAGGCGTGACAGGTGCCCCGGCGAGAGCCCTGCACAATGCACGTTACCCAGTGCTCCGCAATCTTGCGAAACCCCACTTGACCTGCGACTTTGCTTGGATTTCCAAGTAAATGCGGGAAAGCGGGAACAACTACTGGTCAGCGCCTTGCAGGGGGCGGCCGGAACAACGGCACGTTATCCCGGCCACCCGGGGCATTGGAAGAGTCGGTGTGTGACACTGGCAGCGTGCCCGTAGAAGGAAAAATCAGCGTATTTCTGCTCGACGACCATGAAGTCGTCCGTCGTGGCGTCCATGAGCTGCTGTCCGTCGAGTCCGACATCGAGGTGGTGGGCGAGGCCGGCACGGCGGCCGACGCCCTGGTCCGCATCCCGGCCACCCGCCCGGACGTCGCGGTGCTCGACGTCCGCCTGCCGGACGGCAGCGGCGTCGAGGTCTGCCGCGAGATCCGGTCCCGGAACGAGGACATCAAGTGCCTGATGCTGACCTCGTTCGCGGACGACGAGGCGCTCTTCGACGCGATCATGGCCGGCGCCTCCGGGTATGTACTGAAGGCGATCCGCGGCAACGAGCTGCTCACCGCCGTACGGGACGTGGCGGCCGGCAAGTCCCTGCTCGACCCGGTGGCCACGGCCCGGGTCCTGGAGCGGCTGCGCGACGGCAACACGAAGAAGGGCGACGACCGGCTGGCGAACCTCACGGAACAGGAGCGCAAGATCCTGGACCTGATCGGCGAGGGCCTCACCAACCGCGCCATCGGCGAACGCCTGCACCTCGCCGAGAAGACCATCAAGAACTACGTCTCCAGCCTGCTGTCCAAGCTCGGCATGGAACGCCGCTCGCAGGCCGCCGCATTTGTTGCGCGCATGCAGGCGGAAAAGCGCTGACCGGTCAGTACAAGAACTCGCTTCGAGAACTCGCTTCGAGAACTCGCTTTTCAGAAGCGCAGAATTGCCCGTGCATGACGAGGCCCGTGCATGACGAGGCCCGTGCACGACGAGGCCCGCTCACGCATTCCGTGAGCGGGCCTCGTCGTGCCTCGTCCTGCCTCGTCGCAGCTGCCTGCCGGACTTGCGGAACCTCAGGGTCCGGCTTGCTCCGTCGGTTCGAGCGTCACCGGATCGGTGGGCTCCGTGGGGATGCTCGGCTCGCCCGTCGGCTCCTGGGTCGTCGGGTCCTCCGTCGGCTCCTGCGTCGTCGGATCCTCGGTGGGCTCCTGCGTCGTGGGGTCCTCGGAGGGGGTGTACGAGGGCTGGGTCGGAGTGTCGGTGTAGTCCGGGTTGCCGCCGGTGCCGCCGGGCTCCGTCTCCTCCTCCGTGGTCTTTTCCTCCGTCGGCTCCTCCGTGGGCTCCTTCGACTGGGACTGCGACGGCGTCGGGTTCTTGTCCGGGCCCGGGTCCTTCTTGCCGCTCTCCGCGGCGTTCAGGGCCACGGCGACGCCCACCGCGATCGCGACGATCGCCAGGACCGCGAACAGCCACATCTTGCCGCGGCCCCCGCCGTTGCCGCGTCCGCCCCGGCCGCCCCGGCCGCCGCCGTTGCCGCCGTCAAAGCCGCCGTCGTCGTCCCCTATCGGGCGGACCATCGGCTGCTGCATCTGCGCCGTACCGCCGGTGTCCCCGGGGTGCTGCCGGGCCCCGGCGCCCGTGACGCCCATCGCCGGGGTGCTGCCGCCCTCGTGCAGGGCGACGGCGCCCGTGCTCCACGTACCGGTGTGGCCGCCCTGGTCCTGCAGCATCTGCAGGCCGTACTGGACCAGGCCGCGCATCTCCTCGGCCGTCTGGAACCGGTCGTCCGGGTCCTTCGCCAGGGAGCGCATCACCAGGCCGTCCAGCTCCGGCGGCACCGCGTCCGACAGCTCGGACGGCGGGACCGGCATGTCCTGCACGTGCTGGTAGACCACCGAGAGCGGCGTCTCACCCGTGAACGGGGGCCGCAGCGCGAGGAGTTCGTAGAGCAGGCAGCCCGTCGCGTACAGGTCGGAGCGGGTGTCGACGGCCTTGCCGAGGGCCTGCTCCGGGGAGAGGTACTGCGGGGTGCCCATGACCATGCCGGTCTGCGTCATCGTGTTGGACGCGCCGTGCAGGGCCCGCGCGATGCCGAAGTCCATCACCTTCACCGCACCGGCGTTGGTGATGATCACGTTGGCGGGCTTGATGTCGCGGTGCACGATGCCGTGCTGGTGCGAGTACGCGAGCGCTTCGAGCACACCCGAGACGATGATCAGCGCCTGCTCGGGGCCCGGGGCCTCGGCGTTGAGCAGCAGGTCACGGATGGTCCGGCCCTCGACGAGCTCCATCACGATGTACGGGATGGTGTTGGCGCCGATGACGTCCTCGCCGGAGTCGTAGACCGCCACCACCGCATGGTGGTTGAGGCCGGCGACCGACTGGGCCTCGCGCGTGAAGCGGGCCTTGGAGACCGGGTCCTCGGCGAGGTCGGAGCGGAGCAGCTTCACGGCGACCGTGCGCCCGAGGCGTACGTCCTCGGCGGCGAAGACCTCGGCCATGCCGCCGCGGCCGAGTCTGTGCGTCAGCCGGTAACGCCCGTCGCCGACAAGCCCGCCATTACCCCACAACTCAGGCGCATCTGACATACCGCCGCCAGTCGCCTCGGGGTCGGACGGGCCCTGAGCGCGCTGCTGGTCCATCAGTCCTCGCCGTCGTTTCCTGTCGTAACTGGTCGCGTCTGGTCCGTAACCCGACATGTCCGCCAACCCGACATGCCCGCCTGCATGCGCCCCGGATGGGCGAGTGCGCGCGTCTCTTCTTACGGCCTCCGTCGGCCCACGCTACAGCCTCGGCGTGGCGCGCCGGTTCGAGATGGACCGGCCATCAAACCTGTTACCCGGGGTTTCGGGCAAATCGAGTGGTCTGTGCCCGCGGGTGTGACGGGACCGTGACGGGAGCCATATCACTTCGCGGACGCCCTCGGTAACGCTTGCGAGACGGTTCTTGCGCGTAGGGTCACGGAACGGGCACCCGGCTTGACGTGTCAGTGCCCTCGGGCAGACTTGGCCCGGAATACAGGGATCTTCAGGCTTTCAAGCGCAGCAGAACAGCGCCGATGGGGGACGCAGAAACATGAGCCAGGACGGCGCGAACAGCGGCCGGTACGCGGGGCGTGCCCTGGCCGGCGGCCGCTACCAGCTGCGGGACCTCCTCGGTGAAGGCGGCATGGCCTCCGTCCACCTGGCGTACGACTCGGTCCTCGACCGGCAGGTCGCCATCAAGACCCTGCACACCGAGCTGGGCCGCGAGCAGTCCTTCCGCGAGCGCTTCCGCCGCGAGGCCCAGTCCGTGGCCAAGCTCACGCACACCAACATCGTCTCGGTCTTCGACACCGGCGAGGACGACCTCGACGGCGCGACGATGCCGTACATCGTGATGGAGTACGTCGAGGGCAAGCCGCTCGGCTCCGTCCTCGACGCCGACGTCGCGCAGTTCGGCGCGATGCCCGCCGACCGTGCCCTCAAGGTCACCGCCGATGTCCTCGCGGCCCTGGAGATCAGTCACGAGATGGGCCTGGTCCACCGCGACATCAAGCCCGGCAACGTCATGGTGACGAAGCGGAACGTCGTCAAGGTCATGGACTTCGGCATCGCCCGCGCCATGCAGTCCGGCGTGACGTCGATGACGCAGACCGGCATGGTCGTCGGCACCCCGCAGTACCTCTCGCCCGAGCAGGCACTCGGCCGCGCTGTGGACGCCCGCTCCGACCTCTACTCGGTCGGCATCATGCTGTTCCAACTGGTCACCGGGCGGCTGCCGTTCGAGGCCGACTCGCCGCTGGCCATCGCGTACGCGCACGTCCAGGAGGAGCCGGTCGCGCCGTCCTCCATCAACCGTTCGCTGCCGCCCGCCGTGGACGCGCTGATCGCCCGCGCCCTGAAGAAGAACCCCAACGAGCGCTTCCCCACGGCCGACGCGATGCGCGAGGAGTGCCTGCGCGTCGTGCAGTCGCTGCAGGGCGGGGCCGCGCCGAGCATCGTGCCGGGTGTGCACACCGGCAGCGGTGCGGGCGTCGGCGCCTCGGTGTTCCCGCCGGTCGACCAGGGCACCCCGGCGCCGGGGCCGGGCAGCGTCCAGACCCCCTACCAGCCGCCTTACGGTCCCGGGCCCGGTGGTCCCGGCGGTCCGGGCACACCCGCGCCCGGTCCGGGGCCCGGGTACGGGTACCCGCAGCAGGGCGGCTACCAGACCCCGGCGCCCGCCAACTTCGCCCCGCAGCAGGGCGGCCCCGGCACCCCGCCGCCGTACAACCTGGGCCCGCAGCCCGCAACGGCCCAGGGCGCTCGCGCGGGCGGCGGTCACGGGGGCGGCGGCAAGAGCAACACCCCGGTGATCGTCGGCGCGATCGCGGTGGCCGTGCTCGCCATCGGCGGCCTGGTCACGGCGCTCTCCCTGAACGACAGCGGCGGCGAGGAGCCCAAGCCCGAGCAGACCACCGAGGCCGCGGGCCACAAGGGCCCGGACAAGACCAAGACCATCGAGATCAGCGAGTGCACGGAGCCGCGGGAGAGCTTCTCCGACCCGAGCATGAAGACCCTGCCGAAGTTCGAGTACCGCAACATCGACTCGGTCAAGGAGTGCATCCAGAAGGGCGGCTGGAAGTACAAGATCACGACGGTGGACGAGAACACGTACGGCGAGGGCACCGTCATGAAGCAGTACCCGACGTCGGACACGGACTTCGACCCGGACAACCCGCCGACCATCCAGCTGGAGGTCTCCAGCGGGAATCCGCCTCAGTAGCTTTCCCGGCAGCTTTCCCTGTCGCTTTCCCTGTCGCTTTCCCTGTCGCTTTCCCTGTCGCTTTCCCTGCTGCTTTCCTTGCAGTGCATGACGGAGCCCGGCTCACCGAACGTGGTGGCCGGGCTTCGTCGTGGTCGGTACGGGTCGGTGCCGCCGGGGCTACAGGTACGGGCCCCCGGTACGGCCCGCGTGCGGGTGCTCCTCGTCGTCCTCGTGACCGCCCGCCCCGGGCGGCAGCGCGCGGCGCATCTGCTCCAGCTGGGCGCGGGCCGCCATCTGCTGGGCGAACAGCGTGGTCTGGATACCGTGGAAGAGCCCCTCAAGCCAGCCCACCAACTGGGCCTGCGCGATGCGCAGTTCGGCGTCGCTGGGCGTCACCTCGTCGGTGAACGGCAACGACAGCCGCTCCAGCTCCTCGACCAGCTCGGGCGCGAGGCCGTCCTCCAGCTCCTTCACCGAGCTCGCGTGGATCTCCTTGAGCCGCACCCGGCTCGCCTCGTCCAGAGGTGCCGCCCGCACTTCCTCCAACAGCTGCTTGATCATGCTGCCGATGCGCATGACCTTGGCCGGCTGCTCGACCATGTCCGTCACCGGAAGCTCACGCGACTCGTCGTCACCACCGCCGCCGCCACCGAGGGCCATCCCGTCCTGACCCACGACGAGGACCTGCGGATTCTCCTGCGACCTGTCGTTCCTCGGCATCTCCATGCGGCCATTCTGTCGTACGTCCGACGGGTGCGGCGTGGCCCCGTCCACGGGAATCTCGCCGGGGGTCCGACGGCGGCCTCACCGGGAGTTCTGTTGGCGGCCCTCGCCGGGGGCCCTCGTCGGGGGGTGTGGCTCAGGTCCGTCTGATCCGTACGGCGAAGAAGGCGAGGCCGAGGCCGATGAGGACCAGGCCCGCGCCGAACGGCAGCACCCGCAGTACCTGACCGCTCCGGTCGTCACCGGCCGCCTGCCGTGCGGTGTCGCCGCCGGGCACCTCGGACGTGGGGGTCGGCGTCGGGCGCGGCCGGGTCGGGTCCGGCCGGGGTGAGGGTGGCGGTGGCTGCTGCTCGGCCTGCTGTTCGGCCTGCTGTTCGGCCTGCTGTTCGGCCTGCTGCTCCTGCTGCGGTGGCGGCTCCGGATCCGGGATCGGCCCCGTACGACCGGGGTGCGGGCGGCCCTCACCGGCGCGGCTTCCCGCGCGGGAGGCGTCGGGGCTCGGTTGCTGGGGGCTCGGTCGCTCGGGGCTCGGTTGCTGGGGGCTCGGTCGCTCGAGGCTTGACCGGACCGGCTCGCGTGACGCGGGGGGCGCCGCCGCCGTGGCCGGGCCCGCGGGCAGCAGCGTCGCGAGCAGTACGGCGAGCAGCGCGGCGGTGTGCCGCAGGCGGAGCCGTGGAGTCACGTCGGTGACCCCCTCCCGGTGCCGAGTCGCCAAAGGGGACGCCGTCAGCGTCACACGTAGCGACAACTCGGGCATCTCGGGGCGTACCGGGGGAGGGTCACAGACGACTCAGCGTATGGCCCAGGGAGGCCGACTCACTGCACGGCTCAAGGCACGGCGCAGAGCACGGCTCAGAGCGCGGCTCAGAGCACGCCTCAGAGCGCGGCTCAGTGGGTGAGCAGCACCTTGCCGACGTGCGTGCTCTCCTCCAGGACCCGGTGCGCGGCCGGGGCCTCGGCCATCGGCACGGTCCGGTCGACGACCGGCTCCACGCGGCCCGCCTCGATCAACGGCCAGACGTGCTCGCGTACGGCGGCGACGATGGCGGTCTTCTCGGCGAGCGGGCGGCCGCGCAGCGAGGTCGCGGTGATCGCCGCGCGCTTGCCGAGGAGCGCGCCCAGGTTGAGTTCGCCCTTGACCCCGCCCTGCAGGCCGATGATCGCGAGGCGGCCGTTGACGGCCAGCGCCTTGACGTTCCGCTCCAGATATTTGGCGCCCATGATGTCGAGGATGACGTCCGCGCCCGAGCCGTCGGTGGCGCTGCGGATCTCCTCGACGAAGTCCTGCTCGCGGTAGTCGATCAGAATGTCCGCGCCGAGCCGCGCGCAGCGCTCCAGCTTTTCCTTGCCCCCGGCCGTCACCGCGACCCGCGCGCCCACGGCCTTCGCCAGCTGGATGGCCATCGTCCCGATACCGCTCGCCCCGCCGTGCACCAGCAGCGTCTCCCCCGGACGCAGGTGGGCGACCATGAAGACGTTCGACCAGACCGTGCAGGTCACCTCGGGCAGCGCCGCCGCCGTGACCAGGTCGAGGCCCTTCGGCACGGGCAGCAACTGCCCCACGGGGACGGCAACCTTCTCCGCGTACCCGCCGCCCGCGAGCAGCGCGCACACCTCGTCGCCGACCGAGAAACCGCTCACTCCGGGGCCGAGCGCGGCGACGCGGCCCGAGCATTCGAGACCGGGGTACGGGGAGGCGCCGGGCGGCGGGTTGTAGAAGCCCTGGCGCTGGAGCAGGTCGGCGCGGTTGACGGCACTGGCCGCCACCTCGACCAGGACCTCGCCCTCGCCGGGTACGGGATCGGGGACCTCGGCCCAGACAAGCGCCTCGGGACCGCCGGGTTCGGGGATCGTGATCGCATACATGGGCGCGAGGCTACTCGCCGGGCGGGCTGGTTTTCAGCCGCCCGGGGGCACCTCCCGACCGAAGGCCCCCGCCCGAAGGCATCAGTCGTTGGGCAGCGGGCGGAGGTCCGGGACTCCGGTGGGGCCGGGGGTGGCCCGTACGATCGTGATCAGACGGTCCGTCAACTGCAGCTTGCCGATGGCCTGGTCGTCGTAGCCGAGCAGCCGGTGCCCGCGTACGACGCTCACCACCAGGTCCTCGACCTCCCGCGGCGTGCGCCCCACCTCGGCCTTTATCACCGGGCGTTCGACGAGATCGAGGCCGCTGCCCTGCTGGATCAGGTCCTCCATGACCGTGCCCGCACTCGGGCTGAGCACCGACAGGCCGAGCAGCCGTCCGGCGGCGCTGGCGCTGGTGATCACGGCGTCGGCGCCGGACTGGCGGAGCAGCGGGGCGTTCTCCTCCTCGCGTACCGCCGCGACGATCTTCGCGCCCCGGTTGAGCTGGCGCGCCGTGAGCGTGACGAGGACGGCGGTGTCGTCCCGCTGGGTGGCGATCACGACCTGCCGGGCCTTCTGCGTCTCGGCGCGCAGCAGCACGTCGCTGCGCGTGGCGTCGCCGACGACGCCCACGAAGCCGTCGGCCGTAGCCGCCTCGATGACCTTGGCGCTGGGGTCGACGATGACGATCTGTTCCTTCTTCAGCCCCGTGGCGCAGAGTGTCTGGATCGCGGAACGGCCCTTGGTGCCGAAGCCGACGACGACGGTGTGCTCGCGCAACTGGGACCTCCAGCGGTTCAGCCTGAATTCCTCACGGGTGCGCTCGGTGAGGACCTCTAGCGTGGTGCCGACGAGGATGATCAGGAACAGCACGCGCAACGGCGTGATGATGAGGATGTTGATGACACGGGCGCTGTCGCTGGCGGGCACGATGTCGCCGTACCCGGTGGTGGAGAGCGTGACCGTCGCGTAGTAGAACGCGTCCAGGAGGCTGACTGCGCCGTCGTGGTTGTCGTTGTAGCCGTCACTGTCGGCGAAGACGATGAAGGCCGTGGAGACCAGCACGGTCAGGGCCATGGCCAGCCGCTTGGCAACCTGCCGCAGCGGCCGCCCGACCTCCCGCTTCGGCAACTTCACCTGGGCGCTCACCAGATGCTCGTCCGCCTGACGGGCCATGGCGTCATGGCCGGGCAGTTTCACGTGAAACACCCTTCCGCGCTGTTCGTGTCGCTACTCATGGTCCGTGCTCAGGGTCCGGGTCGTTACTCATGATTCAAGGTTCGGGTCGTTACTCATGATTCAAGGTCCGGGTCGTTACTCAGGGGCGAGGACGGCAGCGTCCACGGCAGGTCGAGGATCTCCAGCTCCTGGCCGGGCTTCGCCCCGCCGGGCGGCACCACGGCAAGGCCGTCGGAGGCAGCGATCCCGCGCAGCATGGCCGGGCCGTTGTAGTGCAGCGGCTCGGCGACCAACTGTGGCTCCGCACGCAACGCCACGGGTACCAGCCGTGTGTCGTGCGGATGCCCGTGGATCTCGTCCCTGGTGGGGGCGAGATACGGCACCGGCGCGATCCGCCCGGAAAGCGTACGCAACACCGGTTCGGCCAGCGTCAGCAGCCCCGAGACCGCGGCGAGCGGATTGCCCGGCAGCCCCACGAAATGGCGACGCTCATCGAGCCGGGCGAGCAGCATCGGGTGTCCCGGCCGCACCTCCACACCGTCCACGAGCAGTTCGGCGCCGAGCGCCCGCAGCGTCGGATGCACATGGTCGACGGGGCCGGACGCGGTTCCTCCGGTCGTGACGACCAGCTCGGCCGGCGAATCCGCGACCGCCTCACGCAGCCTCTTCGCGTCGTCCCCGAGCCTGCGTACGGCGATGACCTCGGCGCCGAGCGCCCGTAGCCAGGACGGCAGCATCGGGCCGAGCGCATCCCGGATCAGCCCCTCGCGCGGCAGGCCCTCGGTCAGCAACTCGTCGCCCAGTACGAGGACTTCGACGCGCGGGCGTGGGACGACGAGCAGCGAGTCGTACCCCGCGGCGGCGGCGAGGCCGAGCACGGCGGGGGTCACGGGGGTCTGTGCGGGCAGGAGCCGGTCGCCGCTGCGGCACTCCTGGCCGCGCGGGCGGATGTCCTGACCGTGCGTCACCTCCCGCTCGGCGTGCAGGCGGCCCTTGCTGTCCGTACGGCCGTGTTCGCTGCGGATGACCGCGGTGACCTCGCGGGGGATGCGGGCGCCGGTCGCGATCGGCATCGCCTCGCCGTCCGCGAGCACGTCCGCCCCGGCGCCCGGCTGCCCGGCCAGCACCCCTTCTTCCCGCACCTTCCAGGGCCCCGGTCCCGCGACCGCCCAGCCGTCCATCGCCGAGGTGTCGAACGACGGCAGGTCGGTCAGCGCGGTGAGCGGCGCGGCGAGGACCAGGCCGAGCGCCTGGTCGAGGGGGACGGGGGTGGGGGTGCGGTGCGGGGCGGAGTCGGCAGCTCGGGCGGCGACGGCTCGGGCTCGGGGCCAGGGGGTGCCTTGATGTCTGGCGTGTGGGGTGCCGGGGTGCGGGGGGCCGGGGTGCGGGGGGCCGGGGTGTGGGGTGCCGGGGTGCGGGGGGCCGGGGTGCGGGGTGCCGTGTGGGGCGTTGGCTCGGCGATTGCTGCCGTGTGGCTCGTTGGGGCGGCGATCGCTGCCGTGTGGCTCATTGGCGCCGGGGCCGTGACGCTCTTCGGGCTGTCCGCCCTGCCCGTTGTCGTACCCGACCGACGCGTCTCTGACCAGGGCCAGGGCTTCGTCGACGTCCTGGTCGTGGTCGCGTTCGGTGGGGTCCGTGTGGCCGGTGGGGCCGGTGTGGCCAGTTGGTTCGGTGTGGCCAGTTGGTTCGGTGTGGCCAGTTGGTCCGGTGGGACCGGTGGGGCTCGTGGGGCTCGTGGGGCCGGTGTGGCCAGTTGGTTCGGTGGGTCCGGTGGGTCCGGTGGGTCCGGTGGGACCGGTGGATCCGGTGGGCGTCCGGTCGGTGGGTTTCGCGTCCCGGGTGCGGTCGCGGGGCCCAGTCATCCCGCGTCCGGTGCGGTGTCCGCGCCGAGGGTGCCGCCCGGCTGGTTGTCGGGCTTGGCGTGGGGCTCGGCGGCAGGCTCGGCCGGGACCGCCTTGTCCTCGGCCTTGTCCTCCGCCTTGTCCTCGTCGGCCCAGCGGGTGGCGAGCGCCGCGGCCTTGCGTGCCGCTTCGGCCACGGCTTCGGGCCCGCCTCCCGCGCGTGCCGCCGCGTACCCCACGAGGAACGTGGTCAGCGGCGCCGCCGGCCGGGCGACACCGTGGGCGGCATCGCGCGCGAGGTCCAACAGCTCGCCGGTGTCGACCTCCAGGTCGATGCCCAGCTCGTCCTTGACTGTGGTGATCCATTCATCCAGCACGTGCTCATGCTCCCTGATGCGTGCGCGGGCTTCGGCGATGTCCTCCCAGGTGTCGCAGTCGAACGCGGCACGGGAGTCGCCGGGTTCGGTGACCCTGGTGAGGGTGAGTCCGGCGGTGAGCCGCCGCAACGGCAGCCCGCCGAGCCCGCCGTGCTCCTCGGTCAGCCGCTGCACGCCCCGGCGCAGCGCCGCCGCGCGGTACGCCGCCACCAGCGGCTGGTCGCGCCCGTCCCCGTCCACCAACAGCGCACCGTCCGCCCGTACGCGATCAGCCAGCACGCCGTCCGTCCCTACGTCGTGCGCCCGTACGCCGTGCGCCCGTACGCCGTCCGTCCGCTCCGTCGCCAAGGCGTCGAGCAGCAGTCGTAGGGTCCGCTCACCCAGGAAGGGCAGGTCGGCGGAGAGGACGAGCACCGTGTCCGCCGTGGTCCGGCTCAGCCCGGCGCCGAGCGCGGCCAACGGCCCGCCGCCGGGCGGGTCCTCGCGCGCCCACAGGACGGGGCGGGCGGTGGGCCTGGGCTCGGCGACGACCACGGTCGTGGCGGCGTCGGCGCAGGCGGCGAGGACACGGTCGAGGAGGGACCGGCCGCCTACGCGCACCCTTGGCTTGTCGGCGCCGCCCAGACGCCTGGCGGCGCCACCGGCGAGCACGACGGCGTCATACGAGGTCATGCCCCGAGTATCGCCGCACCGGCGATCAATGCCACCCCCGTGAACGCCTGTCAGGCCCGTCAACGGAGGGGCATCCGTCACACCGGACCCGTGGGCCCCTGCCTCAGAGCGTGCGCAGCAGCACCGCCGGCTGTTCCACGCAGTCGGCGACGTACCGCAGGAAACCGCCCGCCGTGCCGCCGTCGCAGACGCGGTGGTCGAACGTGAGGGAGAGCTGGACCACCTGGCGTATCGCCAACTCGCCCTGGTGGACCCAGGGTTTGGGCGCGATGCGGCCCACGCCGAGCATCGCGGCCTCCGGGTGGTTGATGATCGGCGTCGAGCCGTCCACGCCGAACACGCCATAGTTGTTCAGCGTGAACGTGCCCCCGGTCAGCTCGGCCGGGGTCAGCGAGCCGGTCCGCGCCGCCTCCGTGAGCCGCCCGAACTCGGCGCTCAGCGACTCCGCGTCCCGCGCGTGCGCGTCCCGCACCACTGGTACGACCAGGCCCCGCTCGGTCTGCGCGGCGAAGCCGAGGTGCACCGCGTCCAGGCGGACGATCTCGCGGGCCTCCGGGTCGACCGTGGCGTTCAGCTCCGGGTAGCGGGCCAGGGCCGCCGTGCAGATGCGGGCGAGCAGCGCGATCACGGAGATCTTGTCCCCGGCGGCCGCGTTGCCGTTCATCGCCTTGCGGGCGTTCATCAGCTCCGTGGCGTCGGCGTCCACCCAGCAGGTCGCGTCGGGGATCTCGCGGCGGCTGCGGGACAGCTTGTCCGCGATGACCCCGCGCACCCCGCGCAGCGGCGTACGCGTCCGCCCCGGACCACCCGCGGCCGCCGCCCGCCCGGCCTTTTCCCGTACAGGCTCCACGCGCCCGGTCTCTTCCCGTACAGGCTCCGCGCCTACGGTCCCCGCGCGTGCCGGCTCCTCCCGTGCCGGCTCCTCCCGTGCCGGCTCCTCGCGTGCCGGCTCCTCGCGTGCCGTCTCCTGTTGCGCGGCGCGCTCGGCGGCACGCACCGCGTACTCCACGTCCGCTCGCAGGATCAGCCCGTCCGCCCCCGAGCCGGTCAACTCCCGCAGATCCAGGCTGTGTTCCTTTGCCAGGCGTCGTACGAGCGGGGAGATCACCGGGACCGGTCCGTCCGTGTCCCGCGCGGGCGGCGCCTGCCGCGACCGCTCCGGGGCGGACGCGCGGTCCTCCACGGACGCGCGGTCCTCCACGGACGCGCGGTCCTCCGCGAGCGCGGGGCCCTCATCGGGCGCGGTGTCCTCGGCGCGCGTCGGCCGGTGCGCCGCCTTCGGCGCGGGCGCGTTTCCGGGGGTGCGTGCGCCCGGCCCGCCCACTGCCGTCGGGCCGGCGGCTCCCTGGGGCCGTACTCTGCGCCTCCGGGCCGGGGCAGCGCCCGTGCCGTACCCGACCAGGACGTTGCCCGACGAATCCGCCTTGTCCTCGGCGGCGGACGCCTCTGCGGCGGCGCCGTGCACACCGGAGTCCGCCTCCGCGCCCACCGCGACCGTCACCAGCGGTGCCCCTACGGGGAGTTCCGTGCCCTCCTCGCCGAATCTGGCGGTGACCACGCCCGCGTACGGGCAGGGCACCTCGACCATCGCCTTGGCCGTCTCGACCTCGACCACCGGCTGGTCCACCGCGACCACGTCGCCCACGGACACCAGCCAGCGGACGATCTCGGCTTCCGTGAGCCCCTCGCCCAGGTCGGGCAGAGCGAACTCGAAGACCTGCGCCATCAGCTGTCCCCCTCCCACTGCAGCCTCGCCACTGCGTCCAGGATCCTGTCGACGCCGGGCAGATGGTGCCGTTCCAGCATCGGCGGCGGATACGGGATGTCGAAACCCGCCACCCTCAGCACGGGCGCCTCCAGGTGGTGGAAGCAGCGCTCCGTGACCCGCGCGGCGATCTCCGAGCCCGGGCCGCCGAACCCGCCCGATTCGTGCACCACGACCGCGCGGCCGGTCCTGCGCACCGAGTCGCAGACCGTCGCGTCGTCGAACGGCACCAGCGAGCGCAGGTCCACGACTTCGAGCTCCCATCCCTCCTCACGCGCGGCCTCCGCGGCCTCCAGACAGACCGGCACGGAGGGCCCGTACGTGATGAGCGTCGCGCTGCGGCCGGTGCGCCGCACCACGGCCCGGCCTATCGGTTCAACGGTCGCCGGAGCGTGAGGGTTCCAGGAATCCTTCGACCAGTACAGGCGCTTGGGCTCCAGGAACACCACCGGGTCGTCGGACGCGATCGAGGCGCGAAGGAGTCCGTACGCGTCGGCGACCGTGGCCGGCGTGACGACGTGCAGGCCCGGCGTCGCCATGTAGTACGCCTCGGAGGAGTCGCTGTGGTGCTCGACCCCGCCGATGCCGCCGCCGTACGGCACGCGGATGGTGATCGGCAGCGGCATGGCGCCCTTCGTGCGGTTCCGCATCCGCGCCACGTGCGAGATCAGCTGCTCGAACGCCGGGTACGCGAACGCGTCGAACTGCATCTCCACGACCGGCCGCAGGCCATACATCGCCATGCCGACGGCCGCGCCCAGAATGCCCGCCTCCGCGAGCGGGGTGTCCGTACAGCGGTCCTCGCCGAACTCCTGCGCGAGGCCGTCGGTGATGCGGAAGACGCCGCCGAGCGTGCCGACGTCCTCACCCATCACGTGCACGCTCGGGTCCGCGGCGAGGGAGTCCCGCAGCGCGCGCTGCAGGGCCTGCGCCATGGACGCGGGTTTCACCGCCGTCGTGCTCGGCTTGTCCGCCACGGTGGTCATCGCTCGGCCTCCGCTTCCAGCTCGGCGCGCAACTGGGCCGCCTGCTCGCGCAGTTGGGTGGTCTGCTCCGCGTACACGTGTGTGAACAGGTCCATCGGGTCCAGGACCGGGTCCTGGTTCATGCGCTCGCGCAGGTCGGCGGCGAGCGCCTCGGCGGCGTCGCGCGCGCCCTGCCTGCGGGCGTCGTCGAGGAGGCCGCGGCCGGTCAACTCCCCTTCCAGGAGCGTGATCGGGTCGTGCGCGCGCCAGGTCTCCACTTCCGTGTCCCCCCGGTAACGGGTCGCGTCGTCGGCGTTCGTGTGCGCCTCGATGCGGTACGTCACGGCCTCCACCAGCGTGGGCCCGCCGCCCGCACGCGCGCGTCGCACGGCCTCGCCGAGGACCTCGTGGACCGCCGCCGCGTCGTTCCCGTCGACCAGGCGGCCCGGCATTCCGTACCCGACGGCCTTGTGGGCCAGGGACGGGGCTGCGGTCTGCTTGGCGAGCGGGACGGAGATCGCAAAGCCGTTGTTCTGCACGAGGAAGACGACCGGCGCCTTCCACACGGCCGCGAAGTTCAGCGCCTCGTGGAAGTCGCCCTCGCTGGTGCCGCCGTCGCCCACCATCGCCAGCGCCACCACGTCGTCGCCCTTGAGGCGCGCGGCGTGCGCGAGACCCACGGCGTGCGGGAGTTGGGTGGCAAGCGGGGTGCACAGGGGCGCGATGCGGTGCTCGTGCGGGTCGTACCCGGTGTGCCAGTCGCCGCGCAGCAGCGTCAGCGCCTGCACGGGGTCGAGGCCGCGGGCCACGGCGGCCAGCGTGTCGCGGTAGCTGGGGAAGAGCCAGTCGCGCTCTTCGAGGGCCAGCGCGGCGGCGACCTCGCAGGCCTCCTGCCCGGTGCTCGACGGGTAGACCGCGAGCCGTCCCTGCCGGGTGAGGGCCGTCGCCTGCGCGTTGTATCTGCGGCCGCGCACCAGCTGTTCGTACAGCTCAAGAAGCAGCGCCGGGTCCGCCTTGGCCGCGGCCTGCGTCCCGAGCACGCGGTACGGCCGGGCATCGGGCAGCAGTGGGGCGGGATCCGTGCGGGGCTTCCAGGCGGGCGGCGGACTGGGTCGGTAGGACCCCCGCTGCTCCATGACCGGGCTCTGGTTCTTCACCGCGTGCACCTCCTCGATCAAGGGGTGGCGCCGAGCGCCTCGAATATCTCGAATGTCCTGAATATTGGGTGGTGATCAGGGGTCGTGCAGATGACGAGAGAGACGCGGCTGTGCGATGCGCCTCACCTACCGATTGTTCGGTCGTCGGCGCATTTTGGCTACAGGCACCTCCAGCCTGTGGACAAACGGTTCTCCACAGCCTGGGATAGATGCAGTACGTCCATGGTAGAGAGGCGGGGGGACATGGCACCTGAACGAATGGCCGACCAGGGCCCGGACGACCCGACGGAGCCGCCCGCCGCGCAGCCGCCAGGGCAGCCGTCGGCACCACTGCCGCCGCCGCGCCCGCTGGACGCCATCGACCGGGACATCCTGCGGATGCTGCAGACGGACGGTCGCGCCTCGATACGCTCCGTGGCCGAACAGGTCCATGTGTCCCGTGCCAACGCGTACGCCCGCATCAACCGCCTGATCGAGGACGGCGTGATCCGCGGTTTCGGGGCGCGCGTCAACCACGAACGCGCCGGCCAGGGCGCCTCCGCGTACATCACACTGAAGATCGTGCAGAACTCCTGGCGCACGGTCCGCGAACAGCTCAAGGAACTGCCCGGCGCGGCCCACATGGCCCTGGTCAGCGGCGACTTCGACGTCCTGCTGCTCGTCCACACCCCGGACAACCGCACGCTGCGCGAACTGGTCCTGACACGGCTGCAGTCGATCCCGGAGGTACTGAGCACGCGCACGCTGCTCGTCTTCGAGGAGACGGACCTGGATCCCGAGGGCTGAACTCAGCGGGGAGGGGTGGAAATGCAGCCCAGCCCGTCAGGTATTTCAGAGGGGGCCCAACATCAGCCCGTCAGGCATTTCAGATGGGCCCAGCATCAGCCCGTCCGGCGCTTGAGGACGAGCCCGGAGGGCGTCCGGCGGTGCCCGAGCCGACGGTGCGGGTCGGACGGCCCCGCCTCACTCCTCCGTACGAAGCCCCGCGAAGGCCAGATGCACGACCGCTTCGGCGATCTGCTCGTCGTCCATGCCTCGGCCGCCCGGCCGGTACCACTCGACGATCGAGTTGATCATGCCGAACAGCAGCCGCGTGGCCAGCCTGACCTCGACATCCGCCCGCAGATCACCGTCCGCCACAGCCGCCTTGAACAGCTCGGCCACCTCGTGGTCGAACTCGCGGCGCCGCTCCAACGCCCATTGCTCCGTCGCCGTGTTCCCGCGCACCCGCAACAGCAGCGTGACGTACGGCAGTTCGGCGGTCAGCACACCGACCATGCGGCGCGTGACGTACTCCAGGCGGTCCACGGCACGCCCCACGCGCGCGTGCTCCTCGCCGAGGATCTCGAACAGCCCGTCGAGAGCACGGCTCACCGCGCGGCGCAGCAGCTCCTCCTTGCCCGCCACATGGTGGTAGATCGAGGACTTGGAGATCCCGGCCGCCTTGGAAAGGTGCTCCATGGACGTGCCGTCGTAGCCCCGCTCGTTGAAGATGCGGACGGCGACGGCGAGGAGCGTCTCGGGCGTGTACGTGTCGCGTCTGGCGGTGGTCATCGGCGGACCGTCTCTTCCTGGGCGTGGACGCGCCGGCGCAGCCCCAGGGAGGGGGCGTAACGGCCCGTCGGCTGCTGGTCGTGCATCCGGGACAGCAGGTCGTGCAGCCGCTGAAGGCCGACGCCCTCGCCCCAGCTCAGCGGCCCTTCGGGGTAGTTCACGCCGAGCCGCATGGCCGCGTCGATGTCGTCGCCGCCCGCGACGCCCCGGTCCAGGGCGTCGAGCGCGACGTCGAAGAGCATGGCGACCGTACGGGCCACGATCAGGCCGGGCACGTCCGCGATCACCACGACCTGCTTGCCGAGCACCTGGAAGAGCCCGGTGGCCTCCCGCAGCGCCGCCTCGGAGGCCGTCGCCGAGGGGGCCACGGCTATCAGCGAGGCGGTCCCGTAGTCACGGGCCAGGTCGAACTGGACCGCGTCGCCGTGGCTGCCCGCCATGCGGCCTTCGGTCGCCGAGAACAGCCGCGCCCCGCAGGGGAGCCCGAAGAAGGCGCTCTCCGACGCCTCCCTGCGCACCCCGACCCCGGCCTCCTTGAGGAGCCCGACCAGCGGTTCGGCGGGCCCGAGGTCCCCGTGGACGGTCACCTCGGCGGGGGCGGAAACCGGCTCTTCCAGTGCCGGTTCCGGCCGGACGGCACCCTCTGCGTAGGCGTACCAGCCGTGCCCGGACTTGCGGCCCAGGCGGCCCGACTCGACCAGCCGGCGCTGCGCCAGGGAAGGCGTGAACCTCGGGTCCTGGAAGAAGGACTCCCACACAGAGCGCGTCACGGCCTCGTTGACGTCCTGGCCGATCAGGTCAGTCAGCTCGAAGGGGCCCATCTTGAAGCCGCCGGAATCCCGCAGGACCGCGTCGACGGTGGCGGGGTCGGCCACCCGCTCCTCGTACAACCGCAGCGCCTCCGCGTAGAAGGGCCGGGCGACGCGGTTGACGATGAAGCCCGGGGTGTCGGCGCAGCGCACCGGGCTCTTCCCCCAGGCCTTCGCCGTGTCGTACGCGCGCGTGGCGGCGGATTCCTCGGTGGCGAAGCCACTGACGACCTCGACGAGCGGGAGCAGCGGCGCGGGGTTGAAGAAGTGCAGGCCGACGAACCGGCCGGGGCTCTCCAGACCGCCCGCGATAGCCGTGACGGACAGCGAGGACGTGTTGGTGGCGAGCAGGCAGTCCACCGGAAGGATCGCTTCCAGCTCCCGGAACAGGGCCTGCTTCACGTCGAGCTGTTCCAGCACGGCTTCGACGACGAGGCCGCAGTCGGCGAGCTCGGCGAGCGTTCCGGCCGGCTTCAGGCGGGCCTGAGCGGCGCGGCGGTCGTCCTCGGACAGCCTGCCCTTCTCGACGAGCCGGCCGAGTCGGGCGGTGATCGCCGCGGCCGCCTGCTCCGCCCGCCCTGGCACGGCGTCGTGCAGCCGCACGGGGTGTCCGGCGACCAGGGCCACCTGGGCGATTCCCTGCCCCATGGTGCCGGTGCCCACGACGGCCACCGGGCGTGTGCGGTCGAGTCCTGTCATGCTCGCGATCCTCCCGCATGAGTTATCCACAGGACCGGCCGACCCCTCTTGTCCCGACCGATCGTTCGGTTACTCTAACTCTGTCCTCCTGTTCCAGCCCAGCTCGACGAGGAGTTGTCCCTCATGGCCGCCGCAGTAACCGCGCAACAGCTCATCGAGAAGCACCGGCCCACCCTCGACCAGGCCCTGGAGACCATCCGCACGCGTGCGTACTGGTCTCCCCACCCCGAGCACCCCAAGGCCTACGGCGAGAACGGCTCGCTGGACGCGGCCGCGGGCAAGGCGGCCTTCGACGCGGCCGTGAGCACCCGCCTCGACCTCGGCCAGCCGGGCACCGACGGCTGGGTGAGCGGCGAAGTCTCCCCCTACGGCGTCGAGTTGGGCGTGGAGTATCCGCACGCCGACCCGGATGTGCTGGTGCCGGCGATGCGCGCCGCGCTGCCGGCCTGGCGGGACGCGGGCGCGGAGACCCGCGCGGTGGTGTGCCTGGAGATCCTGTCCCGCATCAGCGCCCGCACGCACGAGTTCGCGCACGCGGTCATGCACACCAGCGGCCAGGCCTTCATGATGGCGTTCCAGGCCGGTGGCCCGCACGCCCAGGACCGCGGCCTGGAGGCGGTGGCGTACGCGTACGTGGAGCAGACCCGCACCCCGGACGCCGCGGACTGGAGCAAGCCACAGGGCAAGCGCGACCCGCTGAACCTGCGCAAGCAGTTCACGCCGGTCCCGCGCGGCATCGCCCTCCTGGTCGGCTGCAACACCTTCCCGACGTGGAACGGATACCCGGGCCTGTTCG
Organism: Streptomyces solicavernae; assembly: GCF_029968095.1. Lineage (GTDB taxonomy): Bacteria > Actinomycetota > Actinomycetes > Streptomycetales > Streptomycetaceae > Streptomyces > Streptomyces solicavernae. The sequence continues at coordinate 193,446 of NZ_JASCIR010000001.1, forward strand.
CCTCCCTCGCCACCGGAAACCCGGTCCTGGTCAAGCCGCACCCACGCGCGGTGCTGCCGCTCGCCCTCACCGTGCAGGTCGCCCGCGAGGTGCTCGCGGAGGCGGGCTTCGACCCGAACCTGGTCGCGCTCGCCGCCGAGCAGCCCGGCGAGGGCCTCGCCAAGACCCTGGCCGTGCGCCCCGAGATCCGCATCATCGACTACACCGGCTCGACGTCCTTCGGCGACTGGCTGGAGACCAACGCCCGCCAGGCGCAGGTCTACACGGAGAAGGCCGGCGTCAACACGGTCGTCATCGAGTCCACCGGCGACTACAAGGGCATGCTGTCGAACCTCGCGTTCTCCCTGTCCCTGTACAGCGGCCAGATGTGCACGACCCCGCAGAACCTCCTCATCCCGCGCGACGGCATCACCACCGACCAGGGCCCCAAGTCGTACGACGAGGTGGTCACCGACCTCGCGGGCGCGGTCGACGCCCTCCTCGGGGACGACGCCCGCGCGAACGCCCTGCTCGGCGCCCTGGTCAACCCGGAGGTGAAGGCGCGCCTTGAGGCGGCCGCCGGGCACGGTGAAGTGGCCCTGGCCAGCCGGGAGATCAGCAACCCGGAGTTCCCCGGCGCGGTGGTGCGCAGCCCGCTCATGGTCAAGCTGGACGGCACCAAGCCGGACGCGGAAGCCGTCTTCCTCGACGAGTGCTTCGGCCCGGTCTCCTTCGCGGTGGCCGTCGAATCCGCCGCCGACGCGGTGGAGCTGCTGCGGCGCACGGTGCGGGACAAGGGCGCGATGACGGTCGGCGCGTACTCCACGTCGCAGGAGTTCGAGCACCTGGTGGAGGAGGTCTGTCTGGAGGAGTGCGCCCAGCTCTCCCTCAACCTCACCGGCGGGGTGTACGTCAACCAGACGGCGGCGTTCTCCGACTTCCACGGCTCGGGCGGCAATCCGGCGGCCAACTCGGCGCTGTGCGACGGGGCGTTCGTGGCCAACCGCTTCCGCGTGGTGGAGGTCCGCCGGGAGGCCTGAGCAGAGCACGCGCGCGTGGCGGCGCCCCCAGGTGACATCGGGCCGTCACATGGGGGCGGGCCTGCCCGAGCTCGCCGACCAGTGGAAGAGCGTCATGCCCACGCTGGTGGCCAGGTTGTAGCTCGACACCTGGGGGCGCATCGGCAGGGCGATCAACGCGTCGGCCCGCTCCCGCAGTTCGGAGGAGAGCCCGGTGCGCTCCGAGCCGAAGGCGAGCAGCGCGTCGTCGGGCAGGGTGACCGACCTGATGTCCTGGCCCTCGGGGTCGAGCGCGTACAGCGGCCCCGCGGGCAGCTCGTCGGCCCTGAGGCGTTCCACGGCCGTCGCGTAGTGCAGTCCCGCCGCGCCCCGGACGACGGTCGGGTGCCAGGGGTCGAGGGAGCCCGTGGTGACGACGCCGGTGGCGCCGAAGCCCGCGGCCAGGCGGATCACCGCGCCCGCGTTGCCGAGGTTGCGCGGGTTGTCGAGGACCACGGCGGGCGCCGAACGCGGCCGTCGTGCGAGCAGAGCGAGTTGTGCGGCCCGGTCCGGGCGCAGCGCGAGCGCGGCGATACCGGTGGGGTGGGACCGCGGCACGAGCCCGCTCAGGGCTTCGGCCGGGACCTCCACAGCGAGCTCGGCGATGCGGTCGCGGACATCGGGGGCCAGCTCGTCAGCGAGGGCCAGGGCCGCGTCCTTGCCGACGGTCAGCACGGCCGGGATGGTGGCGCCGAATCGCAGGGCGTGCTTGAGGGCGTGGAATCCGTCGAGCAGGACGGCCGTCTCGCTCAGCACCCGCCAGCGGCGCACAGCCCCGTCCACATCCACGTCCACCGCACCACTCATGCCGAGCAGCCTACGTGGGCTACGGACGGGGCCGCTCGGGAGCCGAGGGCGCGGGGTTGGGCTCGGGCTGGGGCATGGGCTCGGGCTCGCTGTTGGGCTCGGGCCCGCTGTTGGGCTCGGGATTGGGGTTGGGCTCGGGCTGGAGCTCGGGCTGGAGCTCGGGCGCACCTGTCCCGTACGGCTCGGGCGCGCCCGCACCCGTACGTGCTTCCGGAACCGGACCCGTACCACCCGTATCCGCACCCGTACCACCCGTATCCGCACCCGCCTCGGACCGCTGTTCCGGGACGCCGCGCGTGCGCGTGAACACGGCGCCACGCGCGCGTGCGGCCCGGTTCCCGATGCGGCGCAGGAACGTGGTGGGCAGGAAGACCGCGTCGGCCGCGATCATCGCGAGCGAGAAGAAGGGCAGTCCGAGCAGCACGGCGATCACGGCGTGCTCGATCATCATGGCCGCCAACAGCACGTTCTTGACGCGGCGGTTGAAGAGCGTGAACGGGAAAGCGACCTGTACGACGACCGTCCCGTAGGTGATCAGCATGATCGCGGTGCCCTGCGTGGAAAGCAGCTGAGAGAGGGCGGGCCAGGGGGAGAAGTAGTCGAGGTGCAGCGGGTAGTAGACGGCGGTGCCGTCCTGCCAGCGGCTGCCCTGGATCTTGTACCAGCCGGCCGTCGCGTAGATCAGGCAGGCCTCGGCCATGATCACGAACAGGGCGGTGTTGTGCAGGAGGTTGGTGACGACGTCGCAGAGGGCGCGCAGCTGTGAGCCGGGGGCCTGGCGCCCGAGCAGCCACCACAGGCCGTGCGCCAGCCACATCGTCCAGAAGATCAGCGCCCATCCCCAGCCGAGCTGCCCCAGGAACGTCACCACGGCGAGGGAGAGCCCCAGGATCCACCACAGAACCGGCCCTACCCGGTCCGGATCCGCCTCCGCGGCCTCCTCTCCCAGCTCGTGAAAACCGCCTCCACGCGCGCGTGCCGCACGAGCCGCCCGCCGCGCGTCGAGCGACCAGACCTGGCCGCAGCGCGTCAGGACCAGGTACATCGCCATGAGGTGGATGACGTTGTCCCCGCCGTCGCCGACGAACACGCTGCGGTTGAGAACCGACAGCGCGCCCACCATGAACAGCACGGACATCGTGCGCGTGCGCCAGCCCAGCATCAGCAGCACGCTCGAAAGGACCGCCAGGCCGTAGACGCACTCGAACCAGACGCGGCCGTCGTTCCACATCAGTGCCGTGAACGCCTGGTTGTCGAGGATCAGCCGGTTCGCGAGCTCCCAGCTCCAGGGCCCCTGCGGCCCGTACAGCTCGTGCCGGTGGGGGAACTCGCGCAGCAGGAAGAGCAGCCAGGTCACCGAGAAGCCGATCCGGACCACGGCCGTCTGGTACGGGCCGAGCGCCGCGGAGGTGATCCGGCCGATGCCGCGGGAGAGCGCGCCGGCCGGGCGGTCGAGGCGGTTCACCGGTCACGTACCTCCATGTCCTGGGACGTGACGTTCCACCACGGCAGCAGACGGATCACGGGCTTCGGGTCGAGCTTCTCGCCGCTCCACGAGGGCGGCTGGACATTCGTGGTCACCGATCTGACCTGCACGCGCAGCAGGCCGTCCGCGGCCCGCGCGGGCTCCTCGCGGCCGATGCGCAGCACCGCGATCCGGCGCAGGTACTCCTCGGAGAGTTCGCCGCGCATGCCGTTCGGCCGGTTCTGGGTGTCGTGCGTGGACGTGTAGTAGTCCCAGGCGCGGCGCAGCTGGTTCTGGTCGGTGTGGCTGGGCAGCAGGTTGCCGTCGATGGCCGCGCCGTCCTGGGCGGACAGGCTGTGCCACTCGGTGTGCCGGACGCCGCCGTCCTCGGTGCGGAACTGGGCTCTGGCCTCGACGGCGATGTTCTGCTGCAGCGGGTTGGGGGCGAACAGCTTCCAGTTCTGCTCGAACTCGGGGTAGACCCAGTCGTCGACGGCCTCGCCGTGCTGCTTCGACACCGTGTTGGCCGGGGCCACGTGCAGAAAGATCATTGCGAGGTGTACGCAGGCCACGAGCGCGACGACGGCCAGGGCGAGGGCCGCGGCGATCCGGTACGGCGGCGAGAGCGCGGCGATTCCGGTGCGAGGCGGGGGTGCTGCGCTGCCGGTGCGAGGGGGCTCGGCGGTGCCGGTGCGAGGGGGCTCGGCGGTGCCGGTGCGAGGTGCGGGCGGCGGTTCACCGGCGTCACGGCCCTGCTCGTACCCGTCCATCGCGCCCGCTCCCGTCCCCGCCCGCTGCTTCGCCCTCGGCACGGTACTCAGGCGAAGTGGCCACGCCCAGCAGCCGTGAGGTTATCCACAGGGTTGACACGGTACGGCCGCCGGTCCCACCATTGAAATCGACGGACCGAACGATCGGTCGGGCGATTGATCAAGGTGGCGGACCACCCGCCACGCATCAGGGACGGCAGGAAAAGGGGGCCTGGCATGGCGACGGTGACCGCGCAGGACCGGACCACGGCGTTCGACGCCGCGGTCGCCGCGGACGAGCGCATCGAACCGCGGGACTGGATGCCCGACGCCTATCGGGCGACACTCGTCCGACAGATCGCCCAGCACGCCCACTCCGAGATCATCGGCATGCAGCCCGAGGCGAACTGGATCACCCGCGCCCCCTCCCTGCGCCGCAAGGCCATCCTGATCGCCAAGGTCCAGGACGAAGCCGGCCACGGCCTGTACCTCTACAGCGCGGCGGAGACCCTCGGCACCGGCCGGGACGAGCTCCTCGACAAACTGCACTCCGGCCGCCAGAAGTACTCGTCGATCTTCAACTACCCCACGCTGACCTGGGCCGACGTCGGCGCGATCGGCTGGCTGGTGGACGGCGCCGCGATCACCAACCAGGTCCCCCTCTGCCGCTGCTCCTACGGCCCGTACGCCCGCGCGATGGTCCGCATCTGCAAGGAGGAGTCCTTCCACCAGCGCCAGGGGTACGAATCGCTGCTCGCCCTCAGCCGCGGCACCCCGGCCCAGCACGCGATGGCGCAGGACGCCGTGAACCGCTGGTGGTGGCCGTCGCTGATGATGTTCGGCCCGCCCGACGACGAGTCGGCGCACTCCGCGCAGTCCATGGCCTGGAAGATCAAGCGCCACTCCAACGACGAACTCCGCCAGCGCTTCGTGGACATCTGCGTCCCCCAGGCCGAAACCCTCGGACTGACGCTCCCCGACCCGGAGTTGAAGTGGAACGAGGACCGGGGACACTACGACTTCGGCCCCATCGACTGGACCGAGTTCCGCGAGGTCCTCAAGGGCAACGGCCCCTGCAACGAACAGCGCATCACCCAGCGCAGGCGCGCCCACGACGAGGGCGCCTGGGTCCGCGAGGCCGCCGCCGCGTACGCAGCGAAGCACAACACGGCAGACGACACGGCACGGCCGGCACACCACACGGCACGACCAACAGAGCAGCACACCGCTCAGGCCACCGCAGGCCCCGCGGCAGACACGGCACCACTCCACGGGGAGGCGACGGCATGACCGAATCGACCGACTGGCCGCTCTGGGAGGTCTTCGTCCGTTCCCGCCGCGGCCTCTCCCACACCCACGCCGGCAGCCTGCACGCCCCCGACGCACAGATGGCGCTGCGCAACGCCCGCGACCTCTACACCCGCCGCAACGAAGGCGTGTCCCTCTGGGTCGTGCCCTCGACCGCGATCACCGCCTCGTCCCCGGACGAGAAGGACTCGTTCTTTGAACCCGCGGGAGACAAGCCGTACCGCCACCCGACGTTCTACGAGATCCCGGAAGGAGTGAAGCACCTGTGACCGCACCCACCGGCACCCACCGGACGGACGCATCCGCGCCCCCCTCCGCCGGCGCCCCCACCCCCGAAGCCGCGAGCAGCACCACCGCCACGGACCCCGCGATCTCCGCGGCGGCCCTCGCCCTCGGCGACGACGCCCTGGTGCTCTCGCACCGGCTGGGGGAGTGGGCCGGCCACGCACCCGTCCTCGAAGAGGAAGTCGCCCTGGCCAACATCGCCCTCGACCTCCTCGGCCAGGCCCGCATCCTGCTCTCCCAGGTCGGCGACGAGGACGAGCTCGCCTACCTCCGTGAGGAACGCGCCTTCCGCAACCTCCAACTCGTCGAGCAGCCCGGCGGCGACTTCGCCCACACCATCGCGCGCCAGCTGTACTTCTCCACCTACCAGGCCCTCCTCTACGCGGAGCTGGCCCGCACCGAAGGCCCCTTCACCGCCCTGGCGGCCAAAGCCGTCAAGGAGGTCGACTACCACCGCGACCACGCCGAGCAGTGGACCCTCCGCCTCGGCGACGGCACCGTGGAGAGCCACACCCGCATGCAACGCGCGGTGGACGCGCTGTGGCGGTACACCGGCGAGATGTTCCAGCCCATCGACGGCATCACCGCCACCCACGGCATCAACTGGACTGCGCTGCAGGAGCTTTGGGACACCTCCATCGGTGAGACCCTGCGTGGCGCCACTCTCACCGTCCCCGAGACGCCCCGGTCCGACGGCTGGACCGCGGGCGGCGGCCGCCAGGGCCTGCACACCGAACCCTTCGGCCGCATGCTCGCCGAGATGCAGCATCTGCACCGCAGCCACCCGGGGGCGACATGGTGACCACCCCAGTCGAGTCCCGCCTCGAAGAACACCTCAAGGAACTGGCCGGCTCGGTCCCCGACCCCGAACTGCCCATGATCACCCTCGCGGAACTGGGTGTGGTGCGCGGCGTCCACATCACCGGCCCCGGCAGCGTCGAGGTGGAGCTGACCCCCACCTACACCGGCTGCCCCGCCGTGGAGACCATGACCGCGGACATAGAGACGGTGCTGCACGAGCACGGCATGCCCGAGGTCAGCGTCCGCCGGGTCCTCACCCCTGCCTGGTCCACGGACGACATCACCGACGAAGGCCGCCGCAAACTCGCCGCGTCCGGCATCGCCCCGCCACGCCCCGGCGCCACGCACGGGCCCGTCCCTCTCACCCTTGCCGTGCGCTGCCCGCACTGCGGCTCCACCGACACCGAACTGCTCAGCCGCTTCTCCTCCACCGCCTGCAAGGCACTGCGCCGCTGCGTCGCTTGCCGCGAACCCTTCGACCACTTCAAGGAGTTGTGATGGCAGGCAAGCCGGGCACCCTGGCCCGCTTCCACCCGCTCCGCGTCGCAGCGGTCGACCGGCTCACGGACGACGCCGTGGCCCTGACCTTCGACGTACCCGCCGAGCTCCGCGCCGAATACCGGTTCGCACCCGGCCAGCACCTCGCCCTGCGCCGCGAGGTGGACGGCACGGAGATCCGCCGCACCTACTCCGTGTGCTCCCCCGCCCTCGAACCGGACGGCCCAGAACAGCTGCGGGTCGGGGTGCGCATGGTCGAAGGCGGCGCGTTCTCCCCGTACGCCCACAAGGAGATCGCCGTCGATGACGTACTGGAGGTGATGACACCGGCCGGGCGGTTCACCCTCGAACCGCGGCCCGGGCACTACGCCGCGATCGTCGGCGGCAGCGGCATCACCCCGGTGCTCTCCATCGTCGCGACGCTCCTCGCCCGCGAACCGAGCGCCCGGTTCTGCCTGATACGCAGCGACCGCACCGCCGCCTCGACGATGTTCCTGGAGGAGGTGGCCGACCTCAAGGACCGCTATCCGACACGGTTCCAGCTCGTCACGGTCTTCTCCAGAGAGGACCAGCAGGCAGGCGTGGTGACGGGCCGGCTCGACGAGGAACGCCTCACCGAGCTGCTGCCCGCGCTGCTGCCCGTCGAGGACATCGCCGGCTGGTTCCTCTGCGGCCCCTTCGGCCTGGTCCAGGGCACCGAACGCGCTCTGCGCTCCCTCGGCGTAGGCAGAGCCCGGATCCACGAGGAGATCTTCCACGTCGACAACGGCGCCCCGGCGCCCACAGCCACCGCACCCGCACCCGCACCCGCGCACAGCACGGTGACCGCGACCCTCGACGGCCGCTCCGGCACCTGGCCCGTGCAGGACGGCGAAGCCCTGCTGGACACGGTGCTGCGCAACCGAGCGGACGCGCCGTACGCCTGCAAGGGCGGCGTCTGTGGCACCTGCCGGGCGTTCCTGGTCGCGGGAGAGGTACGCATGGACCGCAACTTCGCCCTCGAACCGGAGGAGACAGAGGCGGGCTATGTCCTCGCCTGCCAGTCCCATCCGGCCACGGAGAAGGTGGAGTTGGACTTCGACCGCTGACCGACACAGAGCGGACCCAGAGCCGACGCAGAGCCGACGCAGAGCCGACGCAGAGCGGACGCAGAGCGGACGCAGGAGCCTCGGCTCCCTTCCCTTCCCCTAGAACCTGTTCTATCTTGACGACCCGTCAGATCAGGGTGGGCAGCCAGCCCGGACCCACAGGACAGCACCGAAGCCGGGGAGGACAGGCAGTGGACTTCACCTTCACCGAAGAACAACAAGCGGCCGTCGAGGCAGCCAAAGCCGTCTTCGCCGACACCCCACCCGACGCCGTACCCAGCCCTGCCCTCACCAGCAGAGCCGTCGCCGACGACTTCGACCGCACCCTGTGGAACACCCTGGCCCAGTCCGACCTGCTGGGCCTGCTCATCGACCCGGAACACAACGGCGCAGGCCTCGACGCCATCGCCCTGTGCCTGGTACTGCGCGAGTCCGCCAAGGTCGTCGCCCGCATCCCCCTCCTGGAGAACAGCGCCGCCACCCACGCCATACAAGCCCACGGCAGCACCGAATTGAAGCAACGCACCCTGCCCGCTTCGGCCCGCGGCGAACTCATCCTCACCGTCGCCGCCAACGGCCGCACCGGACACGACCCCGCCGAACTCGCCGTCACCGCACGCCAAGACCCGAACGACCACAGCTGGACCCTCGACGGCACCCAAACAGCAGTGCCCTGGGCACACAATGCCGACCTGATCATGGTGCCAGCCCACACCCCCGAGGGCCGCACCGTGCTGGCCGCCGTCCACCGCACCCAGGACGGTCTCACCCTCGCCGACCAGTACTCCACCAACGGCGAACGCCTCGGCGAGCTCCATCTCGACTCCGCCCGCATCCCCGCCACGGACGTCATCGACAGCGAAGACGCCTGGAACCAGCTGCGCAACCTCCTCACCACCGGAACCTGCGCACTCGCCCTCGGCCTAGGCGAAGCAGTCCTCGCCATGTCCAGCGACTACACCAGCAAACGAGAACAATTCGGCCACCCCGTGGCCACCTTCCAGGCCGTGGCCGTGCAGGCAGCCGACCGCTACATCGACCTGCGCGCCATGGAAGTCACCCTGTGGCAGGCCGCCTGGCGCATCACGACCGCAACCGACGGCGCGCTCCCCGCCACCGGCGATGTGGCAGTCGCCAAGATCTGGGCCTCCGACGGCGTACGACGCGTCGTACAGACCGCCCAACACCTGCACGGCGGCTTCGGCGCCGACACCGACTACCCGCTGCACCGCTACCACGCCTGGGCCAAACACCTGGAACTGTCCCTCGGCCCCGCAGCAGCCCACGAGGAAACCCTGGGCACCCTGCTCGCCGCCCACAGCCTCAGCTGAGACCGAGCACCCGGCAAAACAGCCACAGCTAAGGCCGAGCACCCGGCAAAACAGCCACAGCAGAGACCGAGCACGCGGCGAAGTAGAGCACCTGGTGCAACAGAGCGCCTGGTGAAGCCGAAAAGCTGCCTCGCACCCTCGGCTCGACCTCCGGCCCAACCCCGCTCACACGACGGCGCCGGGCTGCCCCTCGTCATCCACGACGGGACGGCCCGCCACGGCCCACGCCTCCATGCCACCAGCCACGTTCACGGCATCGATGCCCTGCTGAGCGAGATACATCGTCACCTGCGCGGACCGCCCACCCGACCGGCAGATCACATTGATCCGACCGTCCTGCGGCGCCGCCTCGACCAACTCCCCGTAACGCGCCACGAATTCACTCATCGGAATGTGCAGCGCACCCTCCGCGTGACCGGCCTGCCACTCCGCGTCCTCACGGACATCGAGCAGAAAGTCACCGTCCGCGAGCTCAGTGACATCAACCGTGGGCACAGATCCAAAAGCCATACCCCGACGCTACCGGACCTTCCACCCACACACGACGGTGACCTCAACAGCACCAACAAGCCCCCAGCGCCCGAGCTCACCCGACGAGCCGCCCCAGCTCCGCCTCACGCTCAGCAACCTGCCCCAACAACCGGTCGGCGATCTCCTCAAGCAACCGGTCCGGATCATCCGGCGCCATCCGCAGCATCGAGCCGATCGCACCATCCTCAAGATCCCGGGCGACCAGCGTCAGCATCTCCTTGCGCTGCGCCAGCCACTCAAGCCGCGCATACAGCTCCTCGCTCTTGCTCGGCCGGTCCGCCTCCGCCACCGGACCCGCGGCCCACTCCCCGGACAGCTCCGTCAGCTGAACCTCGTCGCCCCGGCCATACGCGGCATTGACGCGAACCATGAACTCCTCGCGCCGCACCCGCTCCTTGTCATCCTGCGCCAGGTCGGGGTGCGCCTTGCGGACCAGCTCGCGGTAGAGCCTGCGCGCCTCGTCACTCGGCCGCACCCGCTCCGGAGACCGCACCGGCAACTCGGACAACATCGCCGAAGCCTCCGGCGACAGCCCGTCGGAATCCATCCACTCCTGGAACAGCTCCGCCACATCGGGCATCGGCATCACCCGGGCCCGCAGCTCCTGCGCCCGCCGCACATCCTCGGCATCCCCGGTACGCGCCGCACGCGCCTCGGCGATCTGCGCGTCCAGCTCTTCGAGCCGCGCGTACATCGGACCGAGCTTCTGGTGATGCAGCCGAGAGAAGTTCTCCACCTCGACCCGGAACGTCTCCACCGCGATCTCGAACTCGATCAATGCCTGCTCGGCAACCCGCACCGCCTGCTCAAGCCTGGCCTCGGGCCGCTCGTCATCGGGCCGGTTCGCCGCGTCCTCCGGGTTCGTCACCTGACCAGCGTACGGCCCTGGGGGGCGGGCCCTCACTCCCCACTTCCGGGAGGGGCCCCTCCCCCTCCCCTCCCTCCCCACCCCGCCCCGCATCACCCCACGCGCCTCAATCCACGCGCCTCAATCCATGCACCACAATCCATGCACCACAATCCATGCACCAAACCCACGCACCTCACCCTCCGAGCCCCACGCACCTCGCCCTCCAAGCCAGGCTCCCCAACGCCCCCGTCCCCCAAGCCGCCCTCAAACCCCCAGCTCGGCCCCGATCCGCCCCTCCTGGATCCCCGCGACGAGCCGTGCGTGGTCGGCTTCCGTGCGGTCGGCGTAGGACACGGCGAAGCCGGCGATCGCCTCGTCCAGTTCCTCGTTCTTCCCGCAGTAACCGGCTATGAGGCGCGGGTCGGCGCTGTGTGCGTGGGCACGGGCGAGGAGTGCGCCGGTCATGCGGCCGTAGTCGTCGACCTGGTCGGCGGCGAGCGCGGCCGGGTCGACGCTGCCCTTTCTGTTTCTGAACTGCCTTACTTGGAACGGCCGTCCGTCGACGGTGGTCCAGCCGAGGAGTATGTCGCTGACGACTTGCATGCGTTTCTGTCCGAGGACTACGCGGCGTCCTTCGTGCGGGACGGCGGGCGCCTTGAAGCCGATGGCGGGCAGGTGGGGCAGCAGCGTCGACGGTCGTGCTTCCTTGACCTGCAGGACGAGTGGTTCGCCGCGGTGGTCCTGGAGCAGCACGACGTACGACCTGGTGCCGACGCTGCCGGTGCCGACGACCCGGAAGGCGACGTCCTGGATCGCGTACCGGGCGACGAGCGGGAGCCGGTCTTCGGACAGTGTGGTCAGGTACGCGGCGAGGCCTTGGGCGACTGCGGCTGCTTCGGCGTCGGGTATGCGACGCAGTACGGGTGGGGCGTCGACGAAGCGTCGGCTGCCGTCGGTGAGGGATTCGGTGGACTTGGCGGCGAAGCGGCCGCTGGTGTTGTTGCGTGCTTTCTCCGCGACGCGTTCGAGGGTGCCGAGCAGGTCGTGGGCGTCGGTGTGGGAGACGAGTTCTTCGTCGGCGATGGCGTTCCAGGCGTCGAGGGCGGGGAGTCGGGCGAGGAGTCGCATGGTGCGCCGGTAGGCGCCTACGGCGTCGTGGGCGGCGGTGCGGCACACATCTTCGCTTGCGCCTGCTTCGCGTCCGGCGAGGACGAGGGAGGTGGCGAGGCGTTTGAGGTCCCATTCCCAGGGGCCGTGGACGGTTTCGTCGAAGTCGTTGAGGTCGATGACGAGTTCGCCGCGTGCGTCGCCGTAGAGGCCGAAGTTGGCCGCGTGGGCGTCTCCGCATATCTGGGCGCCGATGCCGGTGGCGGGGGTGTGGGCGAGGTCGTACGCCATGAGGCCGGCGGAGCCGCGCAGGAACGCGAAGGGGGTGGCGGCCATCCTGCCGACGCGGATGGGCGTGAGTTCGGGGAGCCGCCCGTGGTTGGACTCCTGGACTGCGGTGACGGCGTCGGGGCGGCTTTCGGAGTCGGGGGCCGGCTGGGCGTGCGTGGAGCGGGGTACGCGGGTGCGCAGTGCTTTGCCGGCGCGCTTCGGGGATTCTTCGCCGGCCCACTGGGCGAAGCCGGGTACGTGGGGGAGGCGTCGGGGTTCGGCGCCGGGCTGGTCGGGCACTTTGTGGTGCGCGGTTGATGTCTGGCGCTCGGGCGATGTCTGGCGCTCGGGCGATGTGTGGTGCTCGGGCGCTGCGGTCCCCTGTGCTTCCGGGTCTCCTGCACCCGCGTCCCGTACTGCCGTGTCCAGTTCGGTCATGTGGACCGCCTCCCCCGGTGTTTGCCGCCGTTGTCGGGCCGTGTGGCCTCGACGGGAACGACGGTACCGCCGGGGTGCGGAGACCGTCAGGGCCTGTGGATAACTCCGGAATGCCGGCTTCCACACCTCACAGCATGGCCGCGACAGATGTGAGCTTCAGCACGTCTTCCCACCGGGTCGCCGAGCCTCGGAACAAGACCCCCGAGCTGCCGTCGAGAGGCCGAACTGCCGGGAGGCATAGCAGAAGCCCCGCAGGTCGATGACCTGCGGGGCTTCTGACTTGTGCGCGAGGGGGGAGTTGAACCCCCACGCCCTTGCGGGCACTGGAACCTGAATCCAGCGCGTCTGCCTATTCCGCCACCCGCGCATTGGGTGTGTCGCCTGGCTTTCGCTTGCCGCGTTCGCCTGCCGACATCCAGAAGACTAGCACGCTGCGGAGGGTGGATTCACATCCATTCGAAGCAGCGCCAGCCGACGCCCGATGAGCCCCCGCAGGCCCCGGACCTGCGGCGGACCACTCCGCAGGCACACCGGCCAGGCCCGACGCCTCGTCACCACACCGCCAGGCGCCCCACCGAACCAGCAGCACCCCTCACCCACACCTCAGCACCCCACCACCACCTCCCACACCAACCGCCCGTCCCACACCACCCGCCCGTCCGCACCCGCACCCGCACCCGCACCCAGCCCAAGCCCCCACGAAGCCAAGCCCCCAAGCCCCACGAGCCCAAGCAGACCCAAACCCCTGCCCCCCACCCGCCCCCCTCTCCCCCGGTTATCCACAGGCAAAGCCCCCAGCCCCCCAGGTGCGGGACACTGGCTCAGGGCCGCCTCTACGATCCGGTGTGGGAGTGCGCGGGCAGAAGCAAGTGGATGCCCGCGGACGAGCACAGGCCGAGCACGTGGACTTGGAGTGCGCTTGGACACGTGCGGCACGTGGACATGGCCATGTGGAAGCACGTGGCCGAGGACATGCGGAGCGCTTGGACCTGGGCATATGTGCCTGGACATGTGGAGCACGTCGACCGGACGTGTGAACCGCATGGACGGGGACATGTGAGAGGCGACACCCATCCGCAGGCCAGAGAAGGGGAACCAGCCGATTTCCCGGCGCGTGGATACGATCAGTAAGCAGTACCAGGATGATGACGACCGGAGGAGGTGCCCATGGGAGTCCTGAAGAAGTTCGAACAGCGACTCGAAGGTCTGGTCAACGGCACCTTCGCCAAGGTGTTCAAGTCCGAGGTCCAGCCGGTCGAGATCGCTGGTGCGCTGCAACGTGAGTGCGACAACAACGCCACGATCTGGAATCGCGAGCGGACCGTCGTGCCCAACGACTTCATCGTGGAGCTGAGCGCTCCCGACTACGAGCGGCTGAGTCCGTACTCGGGCCAGCTCGGGGACGAGCTCTCCGGGATGGTCCGGGACTACGCGAAGCAGCAGCGGTACACCTTCATGGGACCGATCAAGGTCCATCTGGAGAAGGCCGACGATCTGGACACCGGTCTGTACCGGGTCCGGAGCCGGACGCTGGCGTCGAGTTCGTCCCAGTCGCCGGCCGGTCCCGCTGGGGCTCCCGCCGGTGAGCAGCGCGGCGGTGGCTACGGCTACCCGCCCGCGGCGAACGCTCCGGCGGCTGCGCCCGCGGGTGCGCCGCCGATGCCGTCGGCTCCGCCGCCCGGTGCGGGCCGTGGGCCGCAGGCGCGCGGGCAGGGGCCCTCGGGTCCGCTGCCGGGCGCGCAGACGCGGCGTTGGATCGAGATCAACGGCACGCGGCACCAGATCTCGCGGCCGACGATGGTCCTCGGCCGCAGCACCGACGCTGATGTACGGATTGACGATCCCGGCGTATCGCGCCGGCACTGTGAGATCCGGACCGGAACGCCCTCGACGATCCAGGATCTCGGGTCCACCAACGGCATCGTGGTGGACGGGCAGCACACCACCCGCGCTACGCTCCGCGACGGCTCGCGGATCGTCGTGGGCAGCACCACCATCATTTACCGGCAAGCCGAAGGGTGAAGCGGGGGCAATGTCAGAGCTGACCCTGACGGTCATGCGGCTGGGTTTTCTGGCCGTCCTGTGGCTGTTCGTGATCGTGGCCGTCCAGGTCATCCGCAGCGACCTGTTCGGTACGCGCGTCACGCAGCGCGGTTCGCGCCGCGGCGGTGAGGCGCGTCCGCAGGGCCGCCAGCAGGCGGCGCCGGCGGCGCCCCGGCAGCAGAGCGGCGGGGGGCGGCAGCGCCGCGGTGCGCCGTCGAAGCTCGTGGTGTCCGAGGGCACGCTGACGGGTACGACGGTGGCGCTGCAGGGGCAGACGATCACGCTGGGCCGTGCGCACGATTCGACGATCGTTCTGGACGACGACTACGCGTCGAGCAGGCATGCCAGGATCTACCCGGACCGCGACGGTCAGTGGATCGTGGAGGATCTCGGGTCCACGAACGGCACGTATCTCGACCGGACCCGGCTGACCACTCCGACGCCCGTGCCTCTCGGTGCGCCGATCCGCATCGGCAAGACCGTCATCGAGCTGCGGAAGTAGTGCTACGTCATGAATAAGCGCGAGCGGAGCGAGCGAGCCGACGCGGCCCCCACGACGGGCCCGAGCACGCTCCCGACCGGAGGGTGGGCACCGTGCGGATGTACCCGGAGCCGACGGGCGAGGTGCGCATGAGTCTGTCTCTGCGCTTCGCCGCCGGATCGCACAAGGGAATGATCCGGGAGGGGAACGAGGACTCGGGTTACGCCGGTCCGCGGCTGCTCGCGATCGCCGACGGCATGGGCGGTCAGGCGGCCGGTGAGGTCGCGAGCTCCGAGGTGATCTCCACGCTCGTGCAGCTCGACGACGACGTGCCGGGTTCGGACATTCTGACCTCGCTGGGCGACGCCGTGCAGCGGGCGAACGACCAGCTGCGCGTGATGGTCGAGGAGGACCAGCAGCTGGAGGGCATGGGCACGACGCTCACCGCCCTGCTGTGGACGGGCCGGCGGCTCGGTCTGGTGCACGTCGGCGACTCGCGGGCGTATCTGCTCCGCGACGGTGTGCTGACGCAGATCACGCAGGACCACACCTGGGTGCAGCGCCTCGTCGACGAGGGCCGGATCACCGAGGAGGAGGCGACCACGCACCCGCAGCGGTCGCTCCTGATGCGGGCGCTGGGCAGCGGCGACCATGTCGAGCCGGATCTGTCGATCCGTGAAGTCCGCGCGGGCGACCGGTACTTGATCTGTTCCGACGGCCTCTCCGGTGTGGTGTCGCACCAGACGATGGAGGAGACCCTCGCCAGCTACCAGGGTCCGCAGGACACCGTGCAGGAGCTGATCCAGCTGGCGCTGCGCGGCGGCGGTCCGGACAACGTGACGGTGATCGTCGCGGACGTCCTGGACATCGACAGCGGTGACACCATGGCGGGCCAGCTCGTGGACACGCCGGTCGTGGTGGGCGCGGTCGCCGAGAACCAGCTGCAGCCGAACGACAACGGCGCGATGCAGACGCCCGCGGGCCGTGCCGCCGGCCTCGGCCGGCCGGTGCCGCCGCAGCCGACGGGGGGCTTCGGCCCGCCCGGGTCGGCGGAGCCCGACGCGTACGTCCCGGACGGTTCGTTCGGTGCGTACATGGAGGAGGACTTCGTCAAGCCGCGGCGCCGCGGGAAGTGGATCAAGCGTTCGCTGCTGATCGCGCTGGCGCTCGCGGTCGTCGGCGGCGGCCTGTACGGGGCGTACTACTGGACGCAGACGCAGTACTACGTGGGGGCGAAGGACGGACACCTGGCCCTGTACCGGGGCATCAACCAGGACTTGGGCTGGGTGAACCTGTCGGAGCTTGAGGAGGAGCACCCGGAGGTCGAGCTGACCTGCCTGCCGAGTTTCCAGCGCACCCGGCTGGAGGAGCAGGGCCTCGACCCGACGACCCTTGAGGACGCCCGCCGGAAGATCTCCGAGCTGACGGCGGACTGCCGGGAGGCGCAGCAGCGCAAGGCGGAGGAGGAGTCGAACACCGCGACCGGTGAGGGCGAGGCGGGCGGCACCTCCGGCACGAAGACCCCCGGCACGAAGATCCCGGGCACGGGGACCCCCGGCGCGGGGACCTCCGGCGCGGGGACCTCCGGCACGAGCAAGGACGGCGAGGGCGCCGCCACCGACCAGAGCACGACGTCACCGACCCCACGCGGCAGCGCGACCGCCGGTCAGCAGTAGGCGCAGGGGGCATTCCTAGCCATGAGCAGTACGACACACACGTCCACCATTGGAGCGATCGGGGCGCCGAGCCGCCGTAACACCGAGCTGGCGCTGCTGGTCTTCGCCGTGGTCATCCCGGTTTTCGCGTACGCCAATGTGGGCCTCGCCATGAACGACGAGATGCCGACGGGCATGCTCGGGTACGGGCTCGGGCTCGGACTGCTCGCGGCGGTCGGGCACTTGGTGGTGCGGAAGTTCGCGCCGTACGCGGATCCGCTGCTGCTGCCGTTGGCCACGTTGCTCAATGGGCTCGGCCTGGTGCTGATCTGGCGGCTCGACCAGTCGGACCGGCTGCAGCAGCTGCAGAAGAACGCGTTCGGCGCGTTCAACCCGGCCGCTCCGAACCAGCTGATGTATTCGGCGCTCGGCATCGCCCTGTTCGTGGTGGTGATGCTGATCATGAAGGATCACCGGATCCTGCAGCGTTTCACGTACATCTCGATGGTCGTGGCGCTGGTGCTGCTGCTGCTGCCGCTCGTTCCGGGGCTCGGGACGGACCAGTTCGGTGCGAAGATCTGGATCCGGATCGGCGGGTTCTCCATTCAGCCCGGTGAGTTCGCGAAGATCGTGATCGCGGTGTTCTTCGCCGGCTATCTGATGGTGAAGCGCGATGCGCTGGCGCTCGCGAGCCGTCGTTTCCTGGGGCTCTACCTGCCGCGCGGCCGTGACCTCGGCCCGATCCTGGTGATCTGGGCGATGAGCCTGCTCATCCTGATCTTCGAGAACGACTTGGGTACGTCGCTGCTGTTCTTCGGCATGTTCGTGATCATGCTGTACGTGGCGACGGAGCGGACGAGCTGGATCGTGATCGGCCTGGGCATGTCCGCGGCGGGCGCCGTGGGTGTGGCCTCGTTCGCGAGCCATGTGGAAGCGCGAGTGAACGCCTGGCTGGACCCCTTCGCGTGCTATGACACGTCGAACGCCTGTCAGCAGATCGGCCAGTCGATCATGTCGTTCGGGTCGGGCGGTGTGCTCGGTACGGGCCTGGGGCAGGGCCACTCGGACCTGATCGGCTTCGCCGCCAACGCGGACTTCATCTTCGCCACCGTCGGCGAGGAGTTGGGGCTCGCGGGTGTGATGGCGTTCCTGCTGCTGTACGCGCTGCTGATCGAGCGGGGCGTGCGGACGGCGCTGGCCGCGCGGGACCCGTTCGGCAAGCTGTTCGCGGTGGGGCTTTCCGGTGCGTTCGCGCTGCAGATCTTCGTCGTCGCCGGTGGCGTCATGGGGCTGATCCCGCTGACCGGTATGACGATGCCGTTCCTCGCGGCGGGTGGTTCGTCGGTCATCGCGAACTGGGCGCTGGTCGGTCTCCTGGTCCGCGTCAGTGACACGGCCCGCCGTCCCGCCCCCGCGCCGGCGCCGAATCCCGATGCCGAGATGACCCAGGTGGTGCGGCCGTGAACAAGCCCCTGCGCCGGATCGCGATCTTCTGCGGGCTGCTCATGCTGTCGCTGCTGCTGCGGGACAACTGGCTGCAGTACGTGTCGGCGGACGAGCTGCGTACGCATGAGAAGAACCGTCGTGTGCTGATCGAGCGGTACGCGCAGAAGCGTGGCGACATCATCGTCGGGGAGAAGCCGATCACGGGTTCCGCGCCGACGACCGGGAGTGACTTCGCTTACAAGCGGACGTACAAGAACGGCGAGATGTGGTCGCCGGTGACCGGTTTCGCGTCGCAGGCGTTCGGGGCGACGCAGATCGAGTCGCTGGAGGACGAGATCCTCACCGGCCACGACGACCGGCTGTTCTTCCGCCGCACCCTCGACATGATCACCGGCAAGAAGCAGGGCGGCGGCAATGTCGTCACCACGCTGAACGCCCGGGCGCAGAAGGCCGCGTTCGAGGGCCTCGGCAAGAAGAAGGGCGCCGTCGCGGCGATCGACCCGTCGACGGGCGCGATCCTGGCGCTCGCCTCGACCCCGTCCTACGACCCGTCGGTGTTCGCGGGCAACAGCGCCGACGACTCGAAGGCCTGGCAGCGGCTTGAGCAGGACCCGGACAAGCCGATGCTGAACCGGGCGCTGCGCGAGACGTACCCGCCGGGTTCGACGTTCAAGGTGGTGACGGCCGCGGCGGCCCTGGAGCACGGGCTGTACGACGACCCGGACGAGAAGACGGATTCGCCGCTGCCGTGGACGTTGCCGAACACGAACACGGAGCTGGTGAACGAGGGCCCGATCCCCTGCAGGAACGCCACGCTCCGCGAGGCGCTGCGGGTGTCCTGCAACACGGTCTTCGGCAAGATCGGTTCGGATCTCGGCAAGGACAAGATGCGGGAGACGGCGGAGAAGTTCGGCTTCAACGAGGAGCAGTTCGTCCCGGTGCGTTCGTCGGCGTCGGTGTTCCCGAAGGAGATGGACCGGCCGCAGACCGCGCTGAGCTCGATCGGCCAGTTCGAGACGGCGGCGACGCCGCTGCAGATGGCGATGGTCGCGTCGGCGGTCGCGAACGACGGCACGCTGATGGAGCCGTACATGATCGACAATCTGCAGGCGCCGAATCTGGACGTGATCGAGAAGCACGATCCGAAGAAGATGAGCGAGCCGCTGTCGAAGGCGAACGCGCAGAAGCTGCAGGACATGATGGAGACGGTCGTCGAGCAGGGCACCGGAACCAATGCGCAGATCCCGAATGTCACCGTCGGTGGCAAGACGGGCACGGCCCAGCATGGCGTCGACAACAGTGAGAAGCCTTACGCCTGGTTCATCAGTTACGCGAAGAATCCGGACGGCGGCTCCCCGGTGGCGGTCGCCGTGGTCGTCGAGGACAGCGACGCCGACCGCGGCGATATCTCCGGTGGTGGCCTGGCCGCCCCGATCGCGAAGAACGTCATGAAGGCAGTCATCGACAGCAAGAAATGACAGCGGAAGTGACGTCGGTCACGGCGGTACCGGTCCGGTATCAGGTGACGCTTGCGGCGAAATCATGCTCGGACGGGCCGGTACGGTATCCCGGGACAGCACACCGCCGGACCACACATGGGTGCGGTCGGGACTGACGGAGAGGGCTGGTAGGTAGCTATGGAAGAGCCGCGTCGCCTCGGCGGCCGGTACGAGCTGGGCCAGGTGCTCGGTCGTGGTGGCATGGCGGAGGTCTACCTCGCCCATGACACCCGCCTCGGCCGCACCGTCGCCGTGAAGACGCTGCGGGCGGACCTCGCCCGCGATCCGTCGTTCCAGGCCCGGTTCCGCCGTGAGGCCCAGTCCGCCGCCTCGCTCAATCATCCGGCCATCGTCGCGGTCTACGACACCGGCGAGGACATGGTCTACGACAACGGCGGCGGCGCCGGGGTCTCCATCCCGTACATCGTGATGGAGTACGTCGACGGCTCCACGCTCCGTGAACTCCTGCACTCCGGGCGGAAGTTGCTGCCCGAGCGGGCCATGGAGATGACCATCGGCATCCTGCAGGCGCTGGAGTACTCGCACCGCGCCGGCATCGTGCACCGCGACATCAAGCCCGCGAACGTCATGCTGACGCGCAACGGCCAGGTCAAGGTCATGGACTTCGGCATCGCCCGCGCGATGGGCGACTCCGGGATGACGATGACGCAGACCGCAGCCGTGATCGGCACCGCGCAGTACCTGTCGCCGGAGCAGGCCAAGGGCGAGCAGGTCGACGCGCGCAGCGACCTGTACTCGACGGGCTGCCTGCTGTACGAACTCCTCACCGTGCGGCCGCCGTTCGTCGGTGACTCGCCGGTCGCGGTCGCCTACCAGCACGTACGGGAAGAGGCGCAGCCGCCCAGCACGTACGACCCCGAGATCACGCCCGAGATGGACGCGATCGTGCTGCGGGCACTGGTGAAGGACCCGGACTACCGGTACCAGTCGGCGGACGAGATGCGGGCCGACATCGAGGCCTGTCTGGACGGGCAGCCGGTCGCGGCGACGGCGGCGCTCGGCGCCGTCGGGTACGGCGGCGGTCACCCCGACGACCAGCAGACGACGATGCTGCGCCCGCAGAACGGGGGCGGCGGCCAGACGTCGATGCTGCCGCCGGTCAACCCGGACGACGGCGGTTACGGGTACGACGACCGCCCGCCGCGCCGCGGTGGCCAGCGCAAGGGCACCACGTCGACGATCCTGCTGATCCTGGCGGGCCTGCTCGTCCTGGTCGGCGCGATCCTCATCGGCAAGGAGGTCTTCGGCGGCGGCGGGAACACCGGCGACGACCAGGTGCCGGTGCCGAACCTGGTGGGCATCAGCCTCGACGAGGCGGAGCAGCGCGCCAAGAACGCCGACCTGAAGCTGTCCGTCGACCGCAAGCCGTGCGAGGACCAGGAGAAGGGCAACATCTGCAGCCAGAGCCCGGAGTCCGGCGAGGTCGACAAGTTCACCGCGATCGACGTGGTCGTGTCGACGGGCGCTCCGAAGGTGGCCGTGCCGAACGTCATCGGCGACGACATCGACGAGGCCCGGAAGACGTTGAAGGACTTCGAGATCAAGGAAGTGCCGAAGGAGTCCACGGAACCCGAGGGTGAGGTCCTCAACCAGGACCCGTCCTCCGGCACCGAGCTGCGCAAGGGCGCCACCGTCACCCTGACCGTGGCCAAGGAGCAGGAGCAGAAGACCGTTCCCGACGTGGTCGGCCAGCAGGTGGACGCGGCCACGCGGCAGCTGGAGGCCAACGGCTTCAAGGTGGACACGCAGGAAGTCCCGAAGGACAACGTGCCCGCAGGTCAGGTCGTCGAGCAGACACCGAAGGGCAACACGGACGCCGTTCCGGGGTCGACGGTCACGCTGACCGTGGCGAAGGCTCCCGACCAGGTGGCGGTGCCGGCGCTGACGGGCCAGAAGCTGAAGGACGCCCGTAAGGCGCTGCAGGACGCGGGGCTCACGCCCGGCAATGTGACGGGCGGCCCGGACGAGCCGAACGCACTCGTGGTGACGACCGACCCGCCCGCGGGCACGCAGGTGCCGGCCAACACGCCCGTCAACTTCACGACGATGCCCGGCCAGGGCGACGGCGGAGGCAACGGCGGGGACGACGGCGGCGGCATCTTCGGCGGCCCGTCCGGCCTCAGCAACCGCAAGGGCGACTGAGCTGCGCGGACGGTCGGCCCGCGAGGGCGACTGAGCCGCGGGTGAGGTGAAAGACCCCCGCTTCCTGCACGGAAGCGGGGGTCTTTCACCGTAGTACCGGAGGTGTACGGGGGTGCTGCGGGAGAGCCGTCAGCGGAGTTCCTTCGGCGGGGTCCGCTGGTTGTCGACCTTCTCGATACGGTCCAGCTCACCCCACACGATGTAGCGGTACGTGGACGTGTAGACCGGCGTGCACGTGGTGAGCGTGATGTAGCTGCCGGGCTTCTTCCTGCCGGACTCCTTCGGGACCTCGTCGAGGACGTCCACGTTGTACTTCGAGGTCTCGGCGAGCTTCGCGTAGACCTTGTAGATGTACCACTTGTCCTTGGACTCGAAGACGATCGGGTCGCCGTCCTTGAGCTTGTCGATGTTGTGGAACTGGGCGCCGTGGCCGTCGCGGTGGGCGGCGAGCGAGAAGTTGCCCTTGCCGTCCTCGGGCAGGGCCGACTTGACCGGCTTGGTGTAGTAGCCGGCGACGCCGTCGTTGAGGGTCTTGGGGTCCGTGCCCTTCTTGACCAGGATCTGGCCGGACTTCATGTCCGGTACGTGCAGGAAGCCGATGCCGTCCTTGGTGTCGAGGGCGCCGGGGCCGCCCGCCCACCGGTCGCGGACCGCGTCGCTCTGCTTGCGGGCCTCCTTGTCGGCCTGGACGTTGGTCCACCACAGGGAGTAGACGACGAACAGGCCGAGGATCAGGCCGGCGGTGATGAGGAGTTCACCGGCGACGCTGACGGCCGCGGCGAGCCGGGCGGGGAGGCCGCGGCGGGCGCGCCGGGCGCGGCGCCGCGGCGCGGGCTGTGGATTCCCGGTGCGCTCGTCCTCGTCTGTGGTGGCTCCCACGGCTTCCCGCCCCGTCCCCGTACTCATGCTCGTTCTGTCCCGTCAGCGAACGAGCGCATCCGGCTTGCCTCTGCTGCGCGGCCGTTCCTCGACCATCTTGCCCCAGACGATCATCCGATAGGTACTGGTGAACTCCGGGGTGCACGTGGTCAGCGTGATGTACCGCCCCGGTTCGGTGAATCCCGAGCCCTTGGGGATGGGATCGAGGACCCCGGTGTTGCTCGGGCTGGTCTGCGGCAGGATGCTCTGCATCGCGTACACGTAGTACTTGTCCTGGGTCTCGACGACGATCTGGTCGCCCTTCTCCAGCTGGTTGACGTAGCGGAACGGTTCGCCGTGGGTGTTGCGGTGGCCTGCGACGGCGAAGTTGCCCTGCTTGGCGCTGGGCATCGCGGTCTTCAGCGCGCCCTTGCCGTAGTGCCCGACCAGGCCGCGGTCCAGGACACGTTCCTTGTCGATGCCCTCGGCGACGGGGACGACCACGTCGAGCCGCGGGATATGCATGATCGCGAAGCCCTGGCCCGGTTCGAAGGTGCCCGGCGCGCGCTTGCCGCTCGCCCAGCTCTCCTGCAAGCTGCTCGCCTCGTGGCCCGCCTGCTGGCTCGCGCGCACGTTCGTCCACCACAGCTGGTACGCGACGAACAGCAGCATCAGGACGCCCACGGAGATGAACGCCTCACCCACGGCCCGGCTCGCCACGACCGCGGGACTGGGTCTCTTCGCACGTTCCGCCCGCCGGGCCTCGACGCGGGACAGCGGCTTGCCGTCCGGCTTGGCCGCGGGCGTCGCGGCCGCCGCCGCACCCGCCGCACCCGTCGGGCGCCTGCGCCGTCCACCGCCGCCGCGCCGCGCGGCCTGCTGCGCCGCCCTGCGCCGCGCCGCCCGCCCCTCGCCCACGGGCACGGGCACGGGCGTATCGGCCGCGCCCTCGCTCGCGTCCGTGGTCCCGCTCTCGCTCCCGGCCTCGCCGTCGCCTGCGGCCCGCCGGGTGTCGGCGGTACGGAGGCCCACGGTCTCGTTGTCGTCCACAGGCTCGCTGTGCACGGGCTCGCTGTGCACGGGCTCGCTGTGCACGGGCTCGCTGTGCACGGGCTCGGCGGGCGCCTCGTAGGACGCGGGCGCCTCGTACGTCTCAGGAACTTCGTAGGACGCGGGCTCCTCGTACGACTCCTCGTACGGCTCCTCGTACGGCTCCTCCGTCCCCGTCGGCCGGAACCAAGGGGACGGGTGGCTGCCGGGCAGTGGGTCGTTGAGCGGGTCGTCCATGCGGTCGACCGCCGCCTCGAACGCACCGGCGCCCCCGTACGCGGGATCCTCGTACGGGGCGCCCGACTCGCGGTCGGGGCGGGTGGCAGTCACGCCGAGGCCCGGCCCACGACGGGGGCCAGCCCCGCCGATCGCGCCACCGCCCCCGCGTCACCGCACTCGACCAGCCAGTTGGCGAGCATCCGGTGGCCGTGCTCGGTGAGGACCGACTCGGGGTGGAACTGCACGCCCTCGACCGGGAGTTCACGGTGCCTGAGGCCCATGATGATGCCGTCGTCCGTGCGCGCGGTGACGCGCAGCTCGTCCGGCACCTGCGCCGGTTCCGCGGCGAGCGAGTGGTAGCGGGTGGCGGTGAACGGCGAGGGCAGCCCGGCGAAGACACCGGCACCGTCGTGGACCACGGGGGACGTCTTGCCGTGCAGCAGCTCGGGCGCCCGGTCCACGACCCCGCCGTACGCCACGGCCATCGACTGCATGCCGAGGCAGACGCCGAAGACCGGCACGCCGGTCGACGCGCAGTGCCGGACCATGTCGACGCAGACACCGGCCTGTTCGGGCGCGCCGGGCCCCGGCGAGAGCAGGACGCCGTCGAAACCGTCCTGAGCGTGAGAGGTGGCGACCTCGTCGTTGCGCAGGACCTCGCACTCGGCGCCGAGTTGGTAGAGGTACTGGACGAGGTTGAAGACGAAGCTGTCGTAGTTGTCGACGACGAGGATGCGCGCGCTCACCGGGCCACCCCCGTCGGACCGCTCACGGAGCCCGCGCCCATGCCCTCGTTCACCGTCACGTCGTTGAACGGCAGCAGCGGCTCCGCCCACGGGAAGACGTACTGGAAGAGGAGGAAGACGAACCCGACCACGAGGGCGAGCGAAAGCAGCGCTTTGAGCCACGTGTTGCCCGGCAGATGCCGCCAGATCCAGCCGTACATGCTGTCCGCAGTCCCTTCCCACGCCCGTGGCCCCGATGGCCAGGTCGGCCCGTCGGCCTACGCCACCAGACTAAGGGGCGGGGCCCGGTGCACGTGGGTCAGCTGCGCAATGCCTCGGGCTTCCCCTCCTCGACCGGCTGGGTCGCGTCCAGGTACGCCCAGACGATCAGCCGGTGGCTGTGGCCCCACTCTGGCTCACAGGTCGTAAGCGTGAGGTAACGGCCGGGTCCGTCGAGGCCGGACTTGCGGGGGACCGGGTCGATGACGCCGATGTCCGTGGGCAGCGTCTTGTAGGGCTTGTTGACGATGCGGTACGTGAACCAGGTGGTGCCGTCGGTCAGGACCACCGGGTCGCCGGGGCGCAGCTCGGGGAAGTCCTTGAACGGGTCGCCGTACGTGCGCCGGTGGCCGGCGACGGAGAAGTTGCCGCGCTGTCCGAGCTGCGCGGTCGAGGCGTAGTGGCCGAGGCCCTTCTTGAGGGTGTCGGTCTTCGTGCCTTCGAGGACGGGCTTGTTCCACGTGAAACCGAACCGCGGGATGTACATGACGGCGAAGGGCTTGCCGTCCTCGTAGGCGGCCGGGGCGGGCGGACTCGACTCGGTGTCACCGCTGCCGCCGGGCTTCGCGTCGTCGCCGGGCTTCGCGCCGTCCCCCGGCTTCGCACCGTCACCGGGCTTCACGCCGTCACCCGGCTTCGCGCCGTCACCGGCCGGGACGGACCCCTGGGCCCACTCACTCTGCAACTGCTCGATCTGGCTGTCCATCGCCCCGTCGGCCTTCACGCCGGTCCAGAACAGGACGTACACGACGAACAGCACGATCAACGTGCCGATGGTGAGGCACAGTTCGCTGAACGTCCTGACGAGCACTCGCACCGACACGGTCCGGCCCCTCCCCGAACTGCCGCTTCCCAGAGGGCTCTCGCCGAGCGGCTACTCCACGGGCTTCGCGTAGTGGAGGTCCACTGTGCCCGAGTAGCCGGGAAGAGTCATCGCCCGGTGCTCGTCGACTTTCCAGCCGAGCCCGTAGGCGTTGACGTACAGCATGTAGTTCTGGATCTCCGGCGAGGCGGCGAGCGCCTGCCGCAGCTTCTCGGGCTCGCCGACGGCGGTGACCTTGTACGGGGGCGAGTAGACGCGGCCCTGGAGGATCAGGGTGTTGCCGACGCAGCGGACGGCGCTGGTGGAGATCAGCCGCTGGTCCATGACCCTGATGCCCTTGGCGCCGCCCTTCCACAGGGCGTTGACGACGGCCTGCAGGTCCTGCTGGTGGATGACCAGGTCGTTGGGGAGCGGCTCGGGGTAGCCGGGGAGCTTCGCGGTGGCGCCCGGGGGTGCGTCGGTGAGGGTGACGGAGACGGCCTCGCCCTTGAGCTTCTTCGTGCCGGCGTCCTTCTCCAGGGCGTCGAGCTTGGCCTCCTCGGCCTCGGAGCTGCCGTTGTCCCGCTCGGCGAGGGCGTCGACCTCTTCGCGCAGGGCGCCGTTGGCCTCGTCGAGCAGGCCGTTCTTGTGGCTGCGTTCCTGGATGAGGTCGGAGAGCTTGAGCAGGGACGCGTCGGTACGGATGTTCGTACCCTTGGCAGTGTTGAAGCTCGTGAAGAAGATCAGCCCGGCGAGCGCGAACACGGCGGCCGTGAGGAGCCGCACGGGGCGCAGACCAGGGCTGCGACCAGGCGCCTTGGTGGCCTCGTCGGAGGAGTCGGCAGAATTGCTCAACGTACCCTTACTCCTTACGGCGCGGCGGAAGCACTACGCTAACGGACGCTTGGGGGAGAGCATCGTTCCCCCATCGTCGTCCCCGCCCGGCGCCAGCCGAACCGTTCTCTGCGCGGCCACGCAGCGCATCGACAGGAGAAACCCTCGTGCCGAAGTCACGTATCCGCAAGAAGGCCGACTACACGCCGCCGCCTTCGTCGAAGCAGGCGGCCAACATCAAGCTGACCAGCCGCGGCTGGGTGGCCCCCGTCATGCTGGCGCTGTTCCTGATCGGCCTCGCCTGGATCGTCGTCTTCTACGTGACGGAGACGAAGCTCCCGGTCGAGGCGCTCGGCAACTGGAACATCGTGGTGGGCTTCGGGTTCATCGCGGCCGGCTTCGGCGTCTCCACGCAGTGGAAGTAGCGCGCTAGTACCGTGCTCGGGCAGCGACGCGCAAGCCCTGCCCCGAGCTGTCCGCTGAGTTATCCACAGCCGTTTCCACAGCTGCGGAAAACTCAGAAGATCTGTGGATAACCCCTGTGGCGTTGACGCCGGTACGACCGGGCCTGCGCCCTGTGGAATCCCGCACGCCCCTTGTCCTTCCTGGGAAAACCCAGGTCAGCGACAAGGGGCACTGCTGTTCCCCACAGCGTGCACAAGATCCGCCACACGCTGTGGACAACTTCGGCCACAGCGTGTGCACAACCGTCCACTTCCGGTACCGAACGGCTCGGTCCGCTTCCGGTACCGAACGGCTCGGTCCACTTCCGGTACCGAACGGCTCGGTTCGCACCGCTCAGCCGAGCTGCGCGGTCCGCACGATCACCGTGCCGAGCACGAGCAGCAGCACCAGCCCGCACGTCGCCCACTGCACCAGGGCCCGCCGCTCCTTCGGCGCGTGCACGAGCCCGTACGCGACGGCGACGCCCGCGACGAGTCCGCCGACGTGCGCCTGCCAGGCGATGTTGGGCACGGTGAACGTGAAGACCATGTTCAGCGCGAGCAGCGCGAGGACCGGCCGCATGTCGTAGTCGAGCCGGCGCATCAGCACCGCCGTCGCACCCATCAGGCCGAACACCGCACCGGAGGCACCGAGCGAGGGCTGCAGCGGCGAGGAGAACAGGTACGACAGCGCGCTGCCGGCGAGCCCGGAGAGCAGATACAGCGCCACGTACCGCGCCCGGCCGAGCGCCGACTCAAGCGGGCCGCCGAGCCACCAGATCCCCAGCATGTTGAACGCGATGTGCCAGATCTGCTCGTGCAGGAACATGGACGTGACCAGGCGGTACCACTCACCGCTGGCGACGCCCCACGGGAAGTAGGAGGCGCCGCCCACCAGGAACAGCTCGCTGACCAGCTCCGGCCGCACCGACACCAGCACGAACACCGCGACATTGAGCCCGATGAGGATCTTGGTGATCAGCCGCGGATCGCCCGCGGCGACGGCGCCGCCCGCGATGGTGCGCGGCCGGTTCGCCGAGGGCGCGTGCCCGGTGCCCGAGCCCTCGCGTACGCACGTCGGGCACTGGAAGCCGACCGAGGCGCTGACCATGCACTCCGGGCAGATCGGCCGCTCGCAGCGGGTGCAGCGGATCCCCGTCTCGCGGTCCGGGTGGCGATAACAGCAGGGCAGGCCGGACGCGTCCTGCGGCTCCTGCGGACTGCCGGGCGCCTGGTCCATGAGTGACCTCACTCTCGTACGACGGCACGGGCACGCAACGCACCGCCCCGCTCATCCATACGGACGAGCGGGGCGAAAAGGTTCCCGGCGGGAGCCGGCGGAGCTCAGCCCTCGCGCTTCTCGACGACGACCGACTCGATGACGACGTCGTTGACCGGGCGGTCGGTGCGCGGGTTGGTCTGCGTGGCCGCAATGGCGTCCACGACCTTCTGGCTCGCGGTGTCGGTGACCTCGCCGAAGATGGTGTGCTTACGGGTCAGCCAGGCGGTCGGCGAGACGGTGATGAAGAACTGCGAGCCGTTGGTGCCGGGGCCCGCGTTGGCCATCGCCAGGAGGTAGGGCCGGTCGAAGCCGAGCTCCGGGTGGAACTCGTCCTTGAACTCGTAGCCCGGGCCGCCGGTGCCGTTGCCCAGCGGGTCGCCGCCCTGGATCATGAAGCCGCTGATCACGCGGTGGAAGACCGTGCCGTCGTACAGCCTGTCCGTGGACTTCTTGCCGGTGGCCGGGTGCGTCCACTCCCGCTCGCCCTGGGCGAGTTCCACGAAGTTCGCAACCGTCTTGGGCGCGTGGTTCGGCAGCAGCCGGATCTCGATGTCGCCTTGGTTGGTCTTCAGGGTGGCGTAAAGCTGCTCAGCCACGATCTGCCTTCCGTTGCCTTCTCCGATGCCTTCTCTGACGCCCCGAATCCTCCCACGGATCCGCGCCCCGGAGAGCGAACCCGTAGGAGCCCGTACGGCGATCGGAACCCGTACGAGAAGGGGACAGATGCGCCGGAACCGAGGAGACTGGGCACGACGTTCGGGTGTCCGACGCGAACACGGAGTACCCGGATGCCTGCCCACGCGTGCCGCCCCGTCCCCCGACGGGCATGATCCGAAAAAGGGTGGAAAGGTGAAATACCGTACGCCACCGAGGAGGAGGAACCCGTGACCCGCATCGACCACGCGCGCGCCGCGGCAAGCTCGGCGAAGGACAGCGTGCGTCACGCCGCGGAAGTGGTGGCGCCCTACGCCGACACGGCCAAGGACCGGGCGGCGCTCTACGCGCACGAAGCCCGCGTACGGCTGGCGCCGAAGGTGACCGACGCCGCCCATCAGGCGGCCGAGCAGGCACGCGCCCAGTACGGCGCGCATCTCGCCCCGCGGCTCGAACAGGCCCGCACGCAGGCCCTCACGCATGTGCCGCCGACCCTGGACCGGGCCGCGCACCAGACCCGCCGGGCGGCCCGGCAGGCGGCGGACGCGGCCCGGCCGCACGTCGAACAGGCCGTCGCCGCCGCGCAGCCCGTGGCGACGGAAGCGGCCGCGCGCGGCAGCGCCGCCGTCTCCGCGCTGCGCGGGCAGGTCTCGCCGAAGGAGATCGAGCACCTGGTCCGCAAGCACCGGCGCCGCGCCTTCGCCGGCCGCGCCCTGAAGCGGATCGGTGTGGTCGGCCTGCTCGGCGTCGCCGCGTTCGCCGCGTGGAAGTGGTGGGACAAGCAGGCCAACCCGGACTGGCTCGTGGAACCCCCGGCCCCCACCGAAGTACCGGACTCGTCCCGCCTGTCCGCGGTCGACGGCAGCCGCCAGGACGCCCTCGACCCCGAGGTCCGGGCCAAGCAGGCCGAGGCGGAGGAGGCCGCACGGCGCGACGGGGGCGACTGGACCCCGCAGCGGCCGGAGGACAGCTGACCGAGGCGGCCCGTGGATGCCGTGGGGCGGAGGACAACAGGTCTTCCGCCCCACTGCGTTCCCCTATGCGGTTGCAGTACTAGGGCGGCACTTGGCGGCTGAGCAGGCGGGCGACCGCTGTGGCCGTCGTGCGGTGCCGGCGGGTGCTGTTGCGGAGCATCGCGTGGTCGGCGCCGGGCAGCAGGTCCGTCCGCGCGCCGGCCGTACGGGCCCGGTGCAGGAACACCGCCGAGGCGCGCGGGTCGGTGACGCGGTCGCGCTCGCCGTGCAGCACGACCACGTCCTTGTCCCGCAGGTGCGCGACGGGTTCGCCGTACGGGCACCAGGGCGCGAGGGCGACCACGGCCCGTACGGCGGCCGCCTTCGAGGGGTCCGCCTGCGAGGGGTCCGCCTGCGAGCCGTGGGCTGATCGGGCTGGTCGGGCTGGACTGGCCGGTCGGGCTGGACTGGCGGGTCGGGCTGGACTGGCTGGACTGGCGGGTCGGGCTGGACTGGCTGGACTGGCGGGTCGGGCTGGGCTGGCGGGTCGGGCGCCTGGGCACTCATGCTCCTCGTTCGTGGCCGCGGGACAGGTGGATGGCCCGCTCGACCCATCCGCGGCCCGGACGGGTCCGGATTACCTCTGACACCCGTGCCTACCCCGGAGCAGCCCGTGAAGGAAGCCGTGTCCACCGGCGGAGCCCCCTCCGCCGAGCCAGACCTGCAGGAGCTGATGCGCCGGGTGGCCCTGGGCGACCAGGAGGCGTTCGCGTCGGTGTACGACAGGACGATGGGGCCCGTGCTCGGCACCGTGCGCGCCGTGCTGCGCGACCACGCCCAGTCCGAGGAGGTGGCGCAGGAGATCATGGTCGAGCTCTGGCGGACCGCCGCCCGGTACCGGGCGGACCGGGGGACGGCGATCAACTGGATCCTGACCCTGGCCCACCGCCGGGCGGTCGACCGGGTGCGCTCCGCCGAGGCAGCCGCGGCCCGCGACCGCAAGGCGGCGCTCCTCGACCGGACGCCCGCGTACGACACGGTGACCGAGCAGGTGGAGGCCCGGCTCGAACGGGAGCAGGTGCGGCGCTGCATGCGCACGCTGACCGAGATCCAGCGCCAGGCCGTCACCCTCGCCTACTACCGCGGGCTCACCTACCGTGAGGTCGCCGAAGTCCTGACGCTGCCCCTCGGCACCGTGAAAACCCGTATGCGCGACGGTCTGATCCGGCTGCGTGACTGCCTGGGGGTGACCGCGTGAACACCGCTGACCTGCACACGCTGACCGGCGCGTACGCCGTCGACGCGCTGTCCGACACCGAGCGGGCGGCGTTCGAGCGGCATCTGTCCGGGTGTGCGCCCTGCACGCAGGAGACGGCCGAGCTGACGGCGACCTCCGCACGGCTCGGCCTCGCGGTCAGCGTCACGCCGCGGGCCGAGCTGCGGGACGAGGTGCTGCGACGGATCACGACGGTCCGTCAGGAGACGCCCCGTGAGGCCGGTGCGGCCACCTCGGCGCCGCGGGCCACCGCGCGCCGGATGCTGCTGTCGCGCTGGGCGCTCGCCGCGTGCGTGGCGGCGGCCGCGGCGTTCGGCGGCGTCGCGGTGTGGCAGCACGAGCGCGCCGAGGACGCCCTCGACCAGGCCAGGCAGGCCGCACAGGACGCCGACCGGGTCGCCGCCGTGCTCGCGGCGCCGGACGCCCGCAGCGGTTCGGCGAAGCTGGGCGACGGTGCGACCGGCACGGTCGTCGTCTCCAGGAGCCAGGACAAGGCCGTGTTCGTTGTCTCCGGGATGGCGCCGCCGCCTCAGGGCAAGACGTACCAGCTGTGGTTCGACGAGGGCGGGACGATGCGTTCCGCCGGGCTCATGGAACCGGGGCGCAGCGCGCAGACGGTGCTGATGAGCGGCACCGTGGCCGGGGCGTCCGGCATGGGGATCACCGTCGAGCCGGCCGGCGGCTCGGAGCAGCCGACGTCCCCGCCGGTGGCACTGATGCCGCTGCCGGCCTGAGCCCAGGGCCGGTTGCCGGCCCGGCCGTTGGTAGGTGCGCGGCGCAGCCGTGGGGTACGTGCGCGGGCGAGCGTGGCGTACGTGCGCGGCGCAGCCGTGGGGTACGTGCGCGGGCGAGCGTGGCGTACGTGCGCGGCGCAGCCGTGGGGTACGTGCGCGGGCGAGCGCGGCGTACGTGCGCGGCCCGGCCGGTCGGACCACGGCGCCCTGCAGTAGGTAGACCATGCGCAGGGCGTGGAGGTGCGGGGAGCCGGGGGCCCCACACGGCCGTAGGGCGGTGACCAGGACGCGACGGACCGGGTCACCGCCCGCGCCCGACGAGGCGACGGGTAATCCGGGGCCGGGGAGGGGACGGGCCGATCCGAGGCCGGGGAGGCGACGGATCGGGCGGAGACCATGAGAAGAAGCGGCGCCGGATTCAGCTCTCGTGCCCGGTTCAGCTCTTGGGCATGAGCACCGAGTCGATGATGTAGACGTTGGCGTTGGCGGTCTTGACGTTGCCGCAGACCACGGTGGCCGAGTCGGCGACCTTGAAGGACTCTCCGGAGCCGGAGGTGCTGACCTTCGTCTTCGCCAGGGTGTCGAAGGAGCCGTTCTCCAGGTCCTTCGGAGTGAGCTTCTGGGCAACCACGTGGTGGGTCAGGATCTTGGTCAGCTGCTCCTTGTCGTTGAGGACCTTGTCCAGGTCCGCCTTCGGGATCTTGCCGAAGGCGTCGTTGGTGGGCGCGAAGACGGTGATGTCCTTCGCGTTGTTCAGGGTGTCGACGAGGCCGGCCTTCTTGACGGCGGTGACCAGTGTGGACAGGGCCGGGTTGTTGGATGCGGCGGTGGCGACGGGGTCCTTGGCCATCCCGTCGAACGAGCCCGCGCCCTCCTCGGGGACGGACGCACAGGCCGGACCGAACGGCTCGTTCGATGTTCCCGCACCGTCCGCGGGGGCGGACGTCCCGGACTCCTTCTCCTTCGACCCTTCCTTCGATGCGGACGAGGCGGCGCTGTCGGACGCCTTGTCCTGGGAACCGCTGTCGGAGCAGGCGGTCAGGGACAGCGGCAGCACAACGGCAGCGGCGACGGCGACGGCGGCACGACGGACTCGGTTCTGCATGGCAATCCCTCAGCGATCGGATACGTGAGGGCGCTCTGCCCTCATCACAGGTGATCCGGGGCGAGTTCGGGAACGGATTGGTCGCTCCAAGCCGGAACCGGCACGGGAACGGATTACTTACGTGGACGACGTGGACGACGAGGACGTGGACGGCGAGGACGACGTGGACGACGTGGACGACGTGGACGACGTGGACGACGTGGACGGCGAGGACGACGTGGACGACGTGGACGACGAAATGACAGTGCAGGGCCTGAGGCGGCTGTCTCTCGGCGCGCTGAGCGGCCTGCTCGCCGGGTACGCGGCGCTCGCGGTCGCCGAGCTGGTCGCCGCCGCCGTACGGCCCGAGTCGGGGCCGGTCGTCGCGGTCGGCGGCGCGGCGATCGACCGTACGCCCGCCGCCGTGAAGGACTGGGCGATCCGCCAGTTCGGTACGCACGACAAGCTGGTGCTGCAGCTCGGCATCCTCGCCGTGCTCTGCGGCCTGGCCCTGTTCCTCGGCGTGCTCGCGACCCGGTGGCGCCGTATCGGCTCGCTCGGCGTCCTCGCCTTCGGCGTGGTCGGGGCGCTGGCCGCCACCGGGCGGCCCGACTCGGTCGGCGTGGCCGACGCCCTGCCCTCCGTGGCCGGTGGGCTGGTCGGCACAGCGCTCCTGTACTTGCTGATCGGCCGCCTCGGACCGGCCGAGCCGCCCGCCGCCACAGGGGAGGAGGCAGACCGGTCCGGCTTCGACCGCCGCGGCTTCATCCTCGCCGCGACCGCCGCAGCCGCCGCGTCGACCGGCGCCGGGCTCGCGGGCCGGGCGCTGACCGGTTCGCAGGGGCGCGGCGCCGTCGCCTCCCGCAAGGACGTGCTGCTCCCCGCACCGTCGTCCAGCGCCGCGCCCACCCCCCGTGGAGCCGCGCTGCGCATCAAGGGGATCAGCCCGTTCGTGACGCCCAACCGCGACTTCTACCGCGTCGACACCGCCCTGGTCGTCCCCAAGGTCGACGCCACCACCTGGAAGCTCCGTATCCACGGCAGGGGCGTCGCCCGCGAACGGACCCTGACCTTCGACGACTTGCTGAGGATGCCGCTCATCGAGCGCTCCATCACCCTGACCTGCGTCTCCAATGAGGTCGGCGGCCCGTACGTCGGCAACGCCCGCTGGATCGGCGTACCCCTGGCCGATCTGCTCCGGCAGTGCGGCGTCAGGCCGCCGTCCGAGGGCGGGCCCGCCGACCAGCTCGTGGCGCGCTCCGTGGACGGCATGACGCTCGGCACGCCCGTCGAGGACGTGCTCGACGGGCGCGACGCGATGCTCGCCGTCGGCATGAACGGCGAACCGCTGCCGTTCGTGCACGGCTTCCCGGTCCGCATGCTGGTGCCCGGCCTGTACGGCTATGTCTCGGCCTGCAAGTGGATCAAGGAGATCGAGCTGACCACGTTCGACGCGTACGACACATACTGGGTGAAACGAGACTGGGCGCCGCGCGCTCCGGTCAAGACCCAGTCCCGTATCGACACCCCCAAGCCGTTCGCCCGCCCGGCCGCGGGGACCGTCATGGTGGCCGGGGTCGCCTGGGCCCAGCACCGCGGCATCGACAAGGTCGAGGTCCGGGTCGACGACGGCCCGTGGCAGGAGGCCCGCCTCGCCGCCGAGGACACCCGGGACACCTGGCGCCAGTGGTCGTACGAGTGGAAGGCTGACCCCGGCACCCACACCCTGGCCGTCCGCGCCACCGACCGCACGGGCAGGACCCAGACCGGGCGCCGCACGCCCACCATCCCGGACGGCGCCTCCGGCCGGCACTCGGTCGTCGTCACGGTCGACTGACGCAGATGCCCCAGCGACCCCGTCGTAGGGGCACCGCCTACCAACCTCGCGAGTCCCGGTCAGCAGCCTCCAGAGGTCGCGGGGTGGTGCCACCGACCTGAAGGGTGGCGGCTGGGGGCCAAACAGCGGTATGAACTTCGACAAGTGCCCGAGCTGCACTGGCCGTTCGGCTACCCGTTCGCGATCGGCCTGATGGGCATGGTGTGCCTGGGTTTGTACATTGTCTTCAAGCGGCGGGGCCGGCTCTGAGCAACAGTCGGCGCGAGCCCGCTCCCCCTCCCGGCTGGGTTGGCCGGGGCAAACGGATCCGCCCCAGGGGCTCTTCCCCGACGCCATGAGGTGTGGTCCCGTGGTGACGCATCCGAACGGCGCCGCCCGGCAGACGGCGCCGCATCACGCCCAAGAAAGGGCCGAGCCGGTGATCGAGGAACTGCTCCCGGACCCGGTGGTCGCCGTGGAGAGCCGAGAGGCCGACGACGACCGCGCCGCACTCCCCCCCGATGAAGAGGCGGTGGTGGCACGGGTGGTGGCCAAACGGCGCCACGAGTTCACCGCGGTACGCACCTGCGCCCGCCGGGCCATGGTGAAGCTCGGCCTCCCCCCGCAGCCCGTCCTGCCGGGAGAGCACGGCGCCCCGCGCTGGCCCGAGGGCCTGCTCGGCAGCATGACCCACTGCGACGGATACCGGGCCGCCGCCCTCACCCGCGCCACCAGCCTGGCCTCCCTCGGCATCGACGCCGAGCCGCACCGTCCGCTCCGGGACGGCGTTCTGCGTTCCGTGTCGCTTCCCGCCGAGCGGGACCGTCTGGCCGCCCTCGCCGACGGGCGGCCCGACATCCACTGGGACCGACTGCTGTTCAGCGCCAAGGAGTCCGTGTACAAGGCCTGGTTCCCCCTGACGGGGATGTGGCTCGGCTTCGAGGAGGCGGCCATCGAGCTCCACCAGGATCCTGAGGAAGCCGATGCAGCGCCGCAGGGACGCTTCCGGGCCGAGCTCCTCCTCCCCGGACCGCTGGTGGGGAGACACAGGATCGGGCAATTCGAGGGGCGGTGGACCGTCCGCGACGGCCTGGTCGCCACCGCGCTGACGGTCCCCCACCCCTGATTCCGGTGATTCCGGCCGGGATCAGCCCTACTCGCCGGCCGCCTGGAAGAGGCTGAACTCCACTCCCTGGTCATCGACACAGTTGGCGAACCTTCCCGCGGGGATGGTCACCGTCTCGCCCGCCGTGCCGCCGAGTTCACGGACCCGGTCGGTGGCCGCGTTCAGGTCGTCGACGCCGAAGTAGACGCGCGGGAACTTCGATGTGTCCCCGTGCGGGAAGCCACCCATCGGGCTCGGGCCGTGAATCATCGAGTAACCCGGGAAGTTCCCCTTCTTGAACTCCCACCCGAACAGCGACTCCCAGAACTTCGCCGTTGCCCCGGCGTCCTTACCGGGCAGGTCGAAGAAGACGATGTCTCCACTCATGGTGCTCTCCTCATACGTGTGGATGTGGACTGCTGTAGATCGGAGCGTCGATGAACGGCACACACCCGCGGCGCGGCAGCGCGACCGGACGGGCGGTCGCCATCACACCCTCCCTCGGAGGCTCCGTGCTCGACATCCGAACAATATCCTCATGGGTACTGATGGTCTGGGTACTGATGGTCTCCAACTCCCACTATTCATAGTGGATTTGATCAGTCGGCTTGTCAATCTGGGCCAAAGACGATGAACGACACCTGCGTGCCAGGTTCTGCGGCCGCATCGCTCCCGCCCCCTCTAGCGGCAGCGGCGATACTCTTTGCACGTCGATCCGGTGTGGCATGGAACAAGGGCGTGCAACGTCGCCCCGACCTTGTTCGAACGGCTCTTCACAGTCGACTGACGAACAGGTCCGAATAAGTGAATGGACGCCACTGGCTCGTCAAGCCTGGTAGCGCTAAGCTCGTCATGGTGGCTGACTGTCTTGGCTGACCACAATCAAACCACTGAGCATAGACAGGTCAGACGATGGATGACATTAACCAAACGGATACCAACCCGAACGGATCGCCAACCCTGCCGCCGAACTTCGCGAACTCCATCGGGTTTCTGCTGAACAAGGCCGGGCAGCTCCTGACCGCGCAGTTCGAGACCGAGCTTGCTCCGTACGGACTCAGCGCGCGGAACTGGGGAATCCTCCGGTTCATCGACGTCAACGGCAACCGCTCGCAGCAGTACATCGGTGAGCACCTGCGTATCGACCGGTCGACGATGGTGACCCTGGTCGACGAACTGGAGCGGATGGGCTACGTCGTCAGGCTGCGTGACCAGCACGACCGCCGACGCTACGCCGTGACGCTGACCGAGTACGGGGAGCGCCAGCTCCGCGGTGGCCTCGACTCGGTCGAGGAGAAGGTGACGAAACGGTTCCTTGCGCCCGTAAGCGAACAGAGCCGCGAGCGCTTGATCTCGATCCTGATTTCGTTGGTTGTACCCGACGACGTCGCGTCGTCGGACGCCGGCTGACGGAAACACTCCGGGCGGCCGGGGACGGCGACCCCGTCAGGAGGGCGGGGGCCGTCACCCCCCTTCCGGCCGCTTCGCGCCCACGGGCCGGGCGAGCTTGGTGCACTTCGTCTCCCCGATCCGCTGCTCGGCCAGCTCCCGCAGGTCCGCGTCGATCATGTGGCTCGGATAGGCGCAGCGCAGCAGTGGTGCGGTCATGGCGGTGGTGACGAGGGCCATGACCACCATCAGCGAGTACAACTCCGCATCGAGCAGACCCAGTTGCAGGCCGACGCCGAGGATGATCAGTTCGGTGAGGCCGCGGGTGTTCATGAGGATGCCCAGCGTCGTGGCCGACCTCCGGGGCTGGCCGGCGAACCGTGCCCCCAGATAGGCGCCTCCGAACTTGCCGCCGATCGCCACGAGCAGGATCAGCCCCAGTTTGCCGAGCCCGTCACCGCCCACTGTGGTCAGGTCCACTTTCAATCCCAACACGGCGAAGTAAGCCGGCAACAGCATCCAGATGATCGTCTCGAACCGGTCCCTGACCGCCGCTCGCAGCCTCTCTGTGCCACGCCGTGGCACGATCGCGCCGACGAGGAACACACCGAAGATGAAGTGCAGCCCGAGCCACTCGCTCAGCGCGCCGGAGACCAGCAGCAGCGCCGTCAGGGTGACGAGCTGCGTGGCACTGAGGCCTTGCTCCACGACCCCGTGTTCCGGGGCTCCTCGGCCCCGGGTCGGCGCGGCCAAGAGCCTGCCGAGCAACGGCCGCAGCACCCACACCATGGCCAGTGCGTACGGCACGACCAGCAGGACCTGCCAGGAGTTCTGGCTCCCGGCGAAGGTGAGCAGCGCCGCGAGCAGCAGCCAGGCCGCCACGTCCCCGACGGCCGCACTCGCCAGGGCCAATGCGCCGACCCTGGTGTGCTGGATCCGCCGGTCGGTGAGGATGCGGGCCAGCACCGGGAACGCCGTGATGGACATGGCCGCGCCGATGAACAGCAGGAAGCCGAGGCGGTGTTCGACCGCGTGGTCGTTCCACAGGTACAGCGCGAGCAGGACACCGAGTCCGAACGCGCAGACGATCGACCCGACGGCCACCCCGGCCGTGACCCGCCCGTTCCCGCGCAGGAGCCGGTAGTCGAGTTCGAGACCGACCAGGAACATGAAGAGCGCGACCCCGAGGTTGCCGAGCGTGGTGAGCATCGGCCGGGTGTCGAGAGGTACGAGCATTTCCGACAGGGCACCGTGAAACAGGGTCGGACCGAGCAGGATGCCGGCCAGGATCTCGCCGATGACCGCGGGCTGGCCGCACCGCCGCGCGAGGCGCCCGAGCACGTGCGCGAGCACGAGTATCAATGCCAGACCGACCGTGATCATGACTGTTTGGTGGGTGGTCACGAGCACTCCTTCTGCACGGGTGCAGTCCTTCGCGTGGGCAAGAAGAACGAGCGGCTCCGGCAACGGGCACCGGACCCTGGCCATCGGTCACCCGGCAGTCCGGCAGTCCGGCAGGGGCACGAGGACTCTGTGTGAAGGCGGCACCGGCCCACGCCACCCGTGCGGGGCCGGTGCGGGAAGGCGACTACCGCTTGTGTGCGACGAGCAGCAGCGCCGGGACCAGCACCCGGCCCTTCTCGTCGGTCCCGAGAGCCTTGTCGCCGAGCTCCGGGGCCAGCCGCGCCGCGATGGAGGACGGCTCCAGCCGATCGATCTCCCAGTCCTTCTCCACGAGCGTCGCCAGCTCGTCGGCGCTGAACAAGGTCGGCCCCTTCGGCATCACCGACCGCGCGTCCCGGGCGAACGTGAGGATCGAGAGCGTTGCGTCGTCGGTGGTGGAGCGGGCGAGGCACACCAGGTAGTCCGCGCGCTTGTCGTCCGGGACGGCCGGTATCGTCCCCGAGTCGACGACCGCGCGGAAGCGCCCCTCGTAGCCCTGCAACGTGGTCAGGTCGGCCACGTCGAACGTGACCGGGAGGTCGTGACCTTCCGTCGCCTGTTCCGCGGCCGCGATGGCGGACGGCGCCGAGTCGAGCCCGACGACCGTGTATCCCAGCCGGGCCAGGAACAGGCTCGTGACCCCGACTCCGCAGCCGGCGTCCAGGACATCGCTGCGGAACACCCCCTGCGGTTCGAGCTCGGCCAGCTTGGGCTGGGGCTCCCCGATGTTCCACGGCACCCAGGGGACGTTCTGTGCGGACTCCCGGCCCTGGTAGACGGCGTCGAAGTCGGTCTCGTGCTGCATGACGGATTCTCCTGTCAGAGGTCGGT
Organism: Streptomyces solicavernae; assembly: GCF_029968095.1. Taxonomy (GTDB): domain Bacteria; phylum Actinomycetota; class Actinomycetes; order Streptomycetales; family Streptomycetaceae; genus Streptomyces; species Streptomyces solicavernae. The sequence goes on from NZ_JASCIR010000001.1 coordinate 233,075, forward strand.
GGTCGGTGCGAGTCGCCTCGGGCGGGGTCGGATGCGGATGGAGCGTCGATCAGCTCGGCCGGAGCACCGGGCCCGGATCGATGCCGAGGTCGGTGAGGATCGCCTGGACCCCGGCGCGTGCCCCGCAGTTCGCCCCACCGCCCGGATGGGTCGACGGGCCGACGAGGAAGAACCCGTCGGCCGGCAGCCGGTAGCCCATGTTCGGCATCGGCCGGTTCCCCAGGTACTGGTGGATCTGCTGACCGAGGTGGCTGGCGTCGCCGCTGGGCCAGGACGCGTTGAACCTGGCCGCGTCGAGCGGTGACTTGATGCTGCGGGACAGCACCTTCGTCGAGTCCATGTTCGTGGTCAGCTTGCAGAACGTCGCGAAGATCTCCTCGAAGATCTCTTCCTTGTGCTCGTCCCAGCTCTGCTCTTCCAACTCCATCGGGGCGTACCCAAGCAGGTACAGGGTGTGTTGGCCCTCGGGCGCGCGTGTCGGGTCCCAGACGCTCGCGACGACGGCGCTGGGCATGCCGACCGCCGTCGTGCCGTACTTCAGCCCGTCGAAAGCCTGGCGCAGCTCCGGCAGCGGCAGCGCGAACTCCTGGATTCCGGCGCGGGTCACCTCGTCGCCCGCGGCGTACACCGGAGCCTCGCTCAGCGCGAGGTGGCCGACCAGGCAGCTGAAGGCGGTCCGTTTGCCACGCAACGCCTTCGCGTCCCACTCGGGTCCGAACCTGTGGTCGACCATCTCGGGGATCTGGCGGATGTTGAGGTCCGCCACGACGGCCCGTGCCGCGGTGACCTCCTCCCCCGTGCCCAGCCGCACGCCGGTCACCCGCTCGCCCTCGAACAGGAAGCGGTCCACCGGGGCGCCGGTCCTGATCGTCCCGCCGAGATCGACGAAGGCACTGGCCAGAGCCGCTGAGAGGGCGCCAGACCCGCCGACCGGAAACCCCACGCCGTAACGGTGCATCGTGGGCACCATCGCCAGCAGGAAAGCGCCCGTGCCGCCCTCCTCCGGTGCGCAGATGAGCTCGGACACCCACCGCGCGAGCGCGGCCTTGATCTTCGGGTGCTCGAACCACTCGTCGATGACGTCGAGGTAACTCATCATCAGCAGGCGCGTCATCTCCCGCCCGGCCTCGGTTCGGCCCAGCAGGGCGAAGAACTTGCCCATCGGCAGCGGCGGCGAGAACATCGCGTCGACGAGCATGTCCAGCATGCTGTCGGCGAACTTGTGGAAGCGCAGGTAGTTCTGCGCGTCGGCGGGCGAGATCGCGGCGATGGTCTCCGCGGTCCGGTCGGGGTCCTGGTAGAACTCGATGTGGTCCCCGTCCGGGAAGGCCACGGCGATGGCCGGGTCCGGGAAGACGTACTCCAGTCCGTACCGTGAGAGCAGGCCCAGCTCGTCGTTCCGGATCAGTGGGTTGAGCTGCACGAACACATGGGCGATGGCGTGCAGGTCGTGCCGGAACCCGGGCAGGGTGACCTCCTGGGTCACCACGCCTCCGCCCACCTCGTCGCTCGCCTCCAGCACGACGACGTCGAGCCCGGCCTTGGCCATGTAGGCGCCGGCCGTCAGCCCGTTGTGGCCTCCGCCGACGACGATCACATCATGGTCTGGCATCGATCGCTCCTTTTCGAGTGGGTCGGTCCGGACAGACCGACCGGGTCCCGGTCGAGCACCCGCGCGGGGTTGACACCTCTGTGGACATACCTAGGGCCTGGGCGGATTCGGGTCCGCCCCGACGCTTGCGGCGGCGACCATCGCGGCGCAGATCCGGGCGATGTCGTCGTCCGTGCAGAGGTAGGGCGGCAGGCAGTAGATCAGGTTCCCGAAGGGACGCAGCCAGACGCCGTTGTCGACCGCCGCCTCGGCCATCCGCTTGTCGACGGGGTGGTCGAGTTCGATCACCCCGATGGCGCCGAGAACCCGGACGTCGACGACACCGTCGACATGCACCGCCTCCTGCAGTCCCCGGCGCAGCGCCCTCTCGATCCGCGCCACGTCGCCCTTCCAGTCGCCGTCGACGAGCAGACCCAGCGAGGCGTTGGCCACGGCCGCCGTCAACGCGTTGGCCATGAAGGTCTGACCGTGCACCAGCACTGGCAGCTCGCCCTGCCGGATCCCGTCGGCGACGCGCTTCGTGCAGAGAGTCGCGGCCATGGACATGTACCCGCCCGTGAGGGTCTTGCCGAGGCACATCACGTCGGGTGTGACGCCGACGTGATCGGCGGCGAACAGGGCACCGGTGTGGCCGAATCCGGTGGCCATCTCGTCGAAGATCAGAAGTACGTCGTGCTCGTCGGCGAGGTCGCGCAGCACCCGCAGGTATCCGGGGTCGTGGAAGCGCATCCCCCCGGCGCTCTGCACCACCGGTTCCACGATGATTGCCGCCAACTCGTCGGCGTGTTCCGCGATGGTCCGCGCCATGGTGTCGACGTACGCCGGATCGAGCTGCTCGTCGTCGGTCCGTGCCAGGGTGGTGGCGTTGCGCAGGCTGGTGGACGACGACGCGGGCGGCGCCGGAAGGAACACCTGCTCGGGCAGGAGTCCCTGCCACGACGCGTGTCCCCCGTCGTCCGGGTCGCACACGCTCATCGCGTGGAGACTGGCGCCGTGGTACCCACGACGCCAGGTGAGTATCCGGCGTTTCTCGCTCTGACCCGACGAACGCCAGTACTGGAGGCACATCTTCAACGCGACCTCGACCGACACCGCCCCGGAGTCGCAGAAATACACGTGCTCCAGGCCGTCGGGCGTCAGGTCCACCAGCGTGTGCGCGAGCCGGATCGCCGGCTCGTGGGTCAGACCGCCGAACATCACGTGCGTGAACCGACTCGCCTGATCGGCCAGTGCCTTGTCCAGTACCGGGTTGCGGTAGCCGTGGACGGCGGCCCAGAACGACGACATTCCGTCGATGAGTTCCCGGCCGTCGGCGAGGGTCAGCCGGACACCTTCGGCTTCGGTGACCAGCAGCTGTTCGTCCACGCCCGGCATGGGCCGGAAGGGATGCCACACATGGGCCCGGTCCAGGGCGAGCAGTTCGGCGGAGTACGCCTCGGCGTCCCGGATCGCGGGAGCCCGGGCGTCGTCCGTAGTCGCCCACCGTTCGACGTCCCGGCCGAGCCAGGCCATCATCCGCGTGGTGTCGTCGGCTCCGGGCGCCGACGGCCGCGCCTCACCGATCCGCCCCGGGCCGCGCAGCGCCGCCTCCGGTACCTGCGCGCAAGTGTGCACGATGTGGGCGAGCAGGGAATCGGGCAGCCTGAGCGGCCGGCCGGTCGCCGCCGCGATGTCCCAGGCGTGCACGACGATGTCCGAGACCGGGAACGCCAGCGCTCTGGCCAGGTTCTGGCGCCCGGCCGGCGTGTCGACCTGCAGCTTGGGGTCGGCCTCGGCGACGGCCGTGCGCGCCGCCGCCGCCGCGTCCCGCCATGCCTTCACCGGGTCGCCCGTGGCGGCGGCGCCGGGCTGCGAAGGCGCGGATTGCGTGGGCTCGCCCCGCGCAATCAGGGCGACCTTGCCGAGGGTGCCGATGACGTGTCCCACGACGTCCCGGGTGGACCACTCGGAGCACGGGGACGCGGTGTCCCAGGCACCGCCCTGAACTCCCGTCAGTGTCGCGTCGAACACGTTCACCGCTTCCGCGAGTGCCGCGACGATGTCCGGCGGCGCACCGGGCCTGACGGGCACGGAAGTTGCGTCGTTGCTCATGGGTACGACTCCTTCTTGTGGTGCGCAGCCCTTATGTGGCGTCGTTATGTGGCGTCCGACGGATCGGGCAGGCCGGTCGTACCCCCTGGGGCTCCCGGTCTGGGGGCTCCCGGGCGGGGAACGCGTGCCCGCCCGGCCATGGCACGTCGCGCGTGCCGTGGCCGGGCCGTCACCCGTCGGACTCGACGAACCTGCCGGTCACCGCCACGACGCGGGTCCATCCGGCCCCGGCGTTCACCACCGGTATCGGGAAGCACAGGACGGTGAATCCGGTCGGGCCGGGCAGCTGCCCGAGGTTGGCCAGCTTTTCCAGTTGGAGGTACTCGCGTTCCCGCCCATACACGTGCGCCGGCCAGAGCGTTTCCCGGTCCCCGGTGCGCCGGTAGTCCTCGATCATGCTCGCCATCGGCCGGTCGAGCCCCCAAGCGTCGATGCCGATCACGCGGACCCCCCGTTCCACCAGGAACCGGGTGGCGCCACCGGACAGACCGGGGTACGTGGTCAGGTAGTCGGAGCTTCCCCACAGCCGGTCCGCCCCGGTCCACAGGAGCACGATGTCCCCGTCGCCGAGGGTGTGTTCGGCTACGCCCAGTGCCTCGGTCACATCGTCCTCGCCGATCGCCTCACCGGGTTTGATGTGGCGCACGTCGAGCCGGACTCCCGGCCCGATGCACCACTCCAGGGGAACCTGGTCGATGCTCCGGGCCGGTTCGCCGCCACTATGCGGGCCGTAGTGCAGCGGCGCGTCCATGTGGGTACCGGTGTGCGTCGTCAGCGTGATCGTCTCGCTCGAGATGGCCATGCCGTCCGGGAAGTCGGACGTCTTCAGCCCCAGCACCGCCGGTCCTTGCTCGTGAGTGAGGGTGTCGATCTGCACTGGAGTCGCTTCGCCGGCGTTCGGCCCCGTGGGCACGCTGAGGTCGATCAACGTGGCCATTACGCGGCCCTCTTCGCCCTGGCGGCACGGCGCTCGGCCTCGTCGCGGACCGCGGCCAGATGCGCCGTGCTGTTGCGCTCGACGGCCCCCGCGAGCATCTCGTGGGCCTCGGCATGGGTGAAGTGGCCGGCTACCTTGCCGTCCGCACCCTCCCGGCGGGCGGCGAAGTCGTGGGTCAGCACGACCTGGGTGCGGTCCGGTCCGTACGGAAGTGCCCGCCATTCCCCGCTCATGTGTTCCACGAGCGGCGCCGTCTCCAGCTGGCGATAGGCGACGACGCCCAGTTCCGGATCCAGGTCACGGCGGGTGGTCCAGGCCTGCAACTGCCCGCTGACGTCCACCTCAAGCCGGGCTATCTCGTAGCCGTCCCCCCGCTCGGTGATGACGGCGGACTTGGTGGCGCCGAAGAGGTTCGGGTAGTTCTCAATGTCCGTCAGAACCTCCCAGACGACGCTCTGCGGCGCCTGCGCGGTGACCGTGTGCTCGGTGTGCTGCGTGTTCTCCATGGTGGCTCCTCGTGAGAAGTTCGGCTGGTTCAGGCCAGGTTGTCCAGGAAAACGACCAGGTCGGCGACGGTCACCACGGACTTCAGCACTTTTCCGTCCACCTTGCTGCCCGGTGCGAGCTCGGTCACGATCTCGACGAGTTCGGCCGAGTCCACGCCCAGGTCGGCGCGGAGCGCGGCCCCGCTGGTGATCTCCGACGGCTCCAGGCCGACCTCGACGAGGACGTCGTGCACCTGCCCGTATGTGCTCTGGGTGCTGGTCATGACACCTTCTTTCACAGTGAGGGGATCAGATGGCCCGCAGCACGCTCGCGGCGATCGTGCCGTCGGCGCCCCTGGCGAGCAGGGCGACGTTGCGTACGGGCGTCTCGCGCGGCGCGCCGACGACGATGTCCGCGTTCCGCGGGCGCTCGCAGCCCGCCACCGGCGGGATCGTGCCGTGCCGCAGGCTCAGCAGGGCGACCGCCGCGTCCACCGCGGGCGCCGCGCCGAGGAGATTGCCGGTCACCGGCTTGGCCGTGGTGAGGGGGACAGGACCGAGCACCGAGTGGATGGCGGACAGCTCGGACTCGTCGGCTCCGGCGGTTCCCTGTGCGTCGAGGGCGACACAGTCGACGCGATCAGTGCCCGCCTCGTCGAGCGCTGCCGTGAGAACCGCGGCGAGCGCCTTGGTGTCGGACGGCCCGAACACCTCGTCCTCCGGTACGTGCCGGACGGCGAAGCCCGCCAGCCTGGCCAGCGGGACCGCCGCACGCGCCCGGGCCGTCTCCTCGCGCTCCAGGACGAGCATCACGGCACCCTCACCGACGCAGAACCCGTCCGCCGCGTCGTCCCCGGGCCGGTAGGTCCCAGTGGGGGAAAGCCGTCCCGAGGTGGTGCAGAACGTGTAGGTGTATGGCGTCACGGGTGCCTCCGCGCCGCCCGCGAGCAGTACATCGGCGCGTCCCTCGGCCACCGCCCGGGCCCCGTAGCCGATGGCCAGCGCGGCACTCGCACTGTCCGCCACGAGGGTCTTGCTCAAACCGGTCAGCCCGTTTCCGATGGTGATCTGCCCCTGTGGCGCGGTGGGGAACCACGCCGACGCGATGTGTGGGCTGACCCCGGTGTAGCCCCGGTCCAACAGGCCGCGCAGGCTCGGCTCGGTGATCTCCCAGCCACCGAACATGTTGCCCACGTACACCCCGGTCCGATCTGCGTCCGCGCTCGGTGCGAGGCCGGCGTCGTGCTGGGCGGACCGGGCGGCCGAGAGCGCCAGTTGGCAGAAGCGGTCCATCCGCTTGCGCACCCGTGGGGTGAACGTGCCGATGGTCTCCCGCTCGGTCTCCTCGGCCAGAAAGCCGGCGTTGGGACACGGGTAGGAGTCGGTGTCGAACCGCTCGATGGGCCGCACGGCGCTTCGGCCCCCGGTCACCGAGCGCCAGAGCTGGTCGGTGTCCGAGGCACCGGGCAGGGCGAGCCCGATTCCGGTGATCACGGTGCCGGTCATCGTCCGCCCTCCCCGGAGCCGGTCGTGCGGGGGCTGCCGAGTACGACGGTGGAGTGGATTCCGCCGAAGCCGCTGGACAGGCTGGCGATGACCTTCGTCCGCCCTTCCCGTGCCTCGTTCGGTACGTAGTCGAGGTCGCAGGAGTCGCCGGGGGTGTGGTGGTTGATCGTCGGTGGGATCACGCCCTCTTCCAGAGCCAGTACGCACGCCACGAGCTCCAGCGCGTTCGCCGCGGCCAGCGCGTGGCCGACCATCGATTTGATCGAGCTGACCGGGGTCCGGTAGGCGTGCGCCCCGAGCACCGTCTTGATCGCGTTGGTCTCGCACACGTCGTTCTGCGGTGTCGAGCTGCCGTGCGCGTTGACATAGTCGACGCTCGTGGCGGAACACCGGGCGTCGTCCAGTGCGAGCTGGAAGGAACGGGCAAGATGCGTCCCCTCGCTGTCCAGGTCGGTCATGTGGAACGCGTTCGACGTGCTCCCGAAGCCCAAGACCTCGGCGAGGATCGGTGCCCCCCGGCGGCGGGCGTGTTCCCACTCCTCCAGCACTGCCACACCGGCGCCCTCGCCGAGTACGAAGCCGTCCCGGTCGGCGTCGAACGGCCTGGAGGCGGCCTCCGGACCGTCGTTGCGCGTGGATAGAGCGCCGATCACGTCGAAGCAGGCGACGACGAACGGGGTCAGCGGAGCCTCTGCGGCGCCGGTGACCATCACGTCCGCCTCGCCGCGGCGAATCGCGTCGAGCGCGAAACCGACCGCGTCGTTGCCCCCGGTGCAGCCGGTGGCCGGGGTCATCACCGGGCCGCGTATCCCGTGCGCATCGGCGATGGCTGTCGCGGGCCGGTTGAACGTGGCCGCGACGTGCAGGCGGGGGTGAGCCGCGGCCACGTCGACCGCGGCCGTGCCGCCTCCGGTGATCTGCGGGAAGTGTTCGGTCATGAACTTCGTTCCGCCGATCGCGTTCGCCATGACGACGCCCATCCGTTCCGGGGCGATGTCCTCGTCGAGCAGACCAGCCGAGGTGATGGCCTCCCGGGCAGCCCGCAGCGCGATGCGGACGACCCGGTCGTCCCCGGTGCTGTGCTCGGCAGAGAGGCCGGGCAGGTCGCACTCCGGCAGCGTCCCGTAGATCCGGGAGGCCAGCAGGGACGTGTCGAACTCACGGCCGGTGATCACCCCGGAGCGGCCCGCGCAGAGTCCGGCCATGAAGTCCTTCGTCCCGATGCCGTTGGGGGCCAGGACTCCGAGCCCGGTCACCGCGACCCGTTTCACGACTGCCTCCCGCGCGTCGCGACCACGAGCGTGCCCGGCCCGGTCGGCGACCTCAGCTGTCTGCACACCGGCAGGCCCGCGTCGGCGAGCCACCGGCCGTAGTCGTCGAGTCCATGGGCTGAACCCGCGCTGGTCATCAGCATCTGAAGGGAGAAGAAGGCGCCCACCGGATCGGTCTCCGTGTCGTCCGGGACGATTTCGTCGAGCAGCAGCACACCGTCGTCCGCCAGAGCCGCCGAGCACAACTCAAGGATCTCGACCACCTGTGCGGGCGGATACCCGTGCAGCAGATTGCCCAGCAACACCACGTCGTACGGTCCGCCCCAGGGCACGGCGAAGAGGTCGCCGGCCCAGTACTCGGCCCGGTCCCCCAACCCCGCCTCGCGGGCGAGCCTGCGGGCCTCGGACACCGAGACCTCCCGGTCGATGCCGACGACCGTACCGTCCCAGCTCTCGGCCAGCGCGCGTCCGGAACCGCCGTACCCGCACCCCACGTCGAGGATTCGGGGCCGCGGCTTGACCAGGTCACCGGCGACGTCGGCGATCCAGTGGCCGGCGCCCACCGCGAGTGCGTCCAGATAGGGCGTGATCTTGACCCAGACTTCGTCCGCCCGGTCGGCGAAGATCTCCTTGCACGGAGTGTCGGTGCGCACCGCTTCGGTGAGCTGGGGCCAGATCCGAAAGTTCAGCTCCCGGTGGATGTGCCGCATGTCCCCGAGGTAGGCACGCGAGCCGCGGACCAGGTACAGGGCGGTGTCGTCGGCCAGTCGGTAGCGGTGGCCCTCGCGATGCACGAACTCCGAGGCGTGCAGCGCAGTGAGCAGCGCGCGCAGACCGCGCATGCTCGCACCGGTGCGGCGGCCCAGGTCCTCCACCGTGTCGTGGCCCTCGGCTATGGCGGTGAAGACGTCCAGGTCGAGTGCCGTGACCAGGGTGGCCGTACGCCCAAGCCCCCAGGCGAAGTCGAGGATCCGGGCCGGTGTCGGAGTGGTTCCTGGCTGCTCAGACAAGGCTCAGCCCTCCGTCGACGACGAGCGTCGCGCCGGTGATGTAGGAAGATGCGTCGGACACCAGGAAGCGGGCGACGTCGGCGACCTCGTGCGCGGTGCCGAGCCGACGCAGCGGAATGCGTCCCCGCTCCGCCTCGGCCTGCTCCTCGTGTCCCCGGACCAGCTTTCGGGACATCGGGGTGTCGATGAATCCGGGGATGATCGTGTTGACCCGGATGCCCGTCGGCCCGTAGGCGACGGCGAGATCCCGGGTGTGCGCGACGACCCCGGCCTTGGCCGCGGTGTACGGCGCCCTGGAGGGGCTCGGCTTGAGCCCGCCCGCGATGCTTGAGCAGGTCACGATCGATCCGCCCGGGGACATCGACGGGAGTACCGCGCGGCACACGCCGGTGGTCCCGCGCAGGTTGATGTCGAGCACCCTCGTCCACAGCTCGTCGTCGATCTCGGCCGGTGGTCCCCAGTTGGCTACGACGGCAGCGAACGTCAGGCACGCGTGGATCCCACCGCCCAGTGCGACGAGGTCGGAGACCGCGTCGCGCACCGAGTCGGGGTCGGCCACGTCGAGAGGACGGACGCCGAGCAGGGTGGTCTCCTCGGCGAGGGACTTCAGACCCGCCTCATCCACGTCGACGGCCAGCACCGATGCACCCGCTTCGGCCAGCACGCGGGCGGTGGCCCGGCCGATTCCCGATGCGGCGCCGGTGATGAGGCAGACCTTGTCAGTCAACTCGGTCATGTCCAGACCTCATGCTCTTCGTCTGCAGTGTTGGCGAAGGCGACGCCGATGCCCAGCCGACGGACCCAGGCGTCCACCACGCCGCTCATGGCGGGGTGCACGGAGAAGGCGCGCAGCTGCTCAAGATCGGTGAACTCCCAGCGGGCGGCGACGGAGTACAGCGACTCGGTCGCCGCGTCGTCGGCCGGCAGCGGAACGTGCCGGCCCGCCGTGAACCGTTCGACCACACCCGTGCTCCGGGTGGCCTCGGCAAGCTCCTTGCGGAACCGCTCCCGATCCGTCTCGGACATCGTTTCCGGGTACCGGTAGAGAACGACATGCGCGATCATGCTGCTGCTCCCTCGTCGCTGACGGTCAGTGGCTCGCCCAGCCCGAGGAGTGACCGGGCGTTACCGGATTCGATGGCGTGGACCGTCGCCGCCGGGAGCGATGCTCCCCGCAGCACCTCCAGCGCGTCGGCGCGCCCGAACTCGCCGGGCGTCACCGGGAAGTCGCTGCCGAAGAGGATCCGTTCCTCGCCGAGCGCCTCGAGGGTGCACCGCAGCCCGGCGGCGTCGGAGGAGTGCGTGTCCGCGTAGATGTTGCCCGCGTAGTCACGCAGGTGGCGCAGCGCGCCGGAGGCCCGCGCCGCGTCGGCGTCCGCACCGCCGACGAGCCGGTGGATCAGGTCGAACCGGCCGAGCGCGAGCGGCAGCACACCGCCGAGCTGGCCGAACACAAGTCGCAGCCCGGAGTGCTGCTCCAGCCTGCCGCGCAGCACCAGGCGCATCACACAGACGGTCGTCTCGACCAGCATGGACAGCGAGCCGGTCAGCAGGTGCTCCGCGCGGCCGGGCAACGGCGGCTCGGACCCGAGCTGGAACTTCGCCGAGGGATGCACGAACAGGACGACGCCGCGCGCCTCGGCGGCGGCCAGTACCGGGGCGAACTCCGGGTCGTCGAGGAACCGTAACCGGCCGGTCGACGGCTCCAGGTACGCGGTGTTCATCGAGATTGCGGGAATGCCGCCGTCGGTGGCCGCCCGCTCGATCTCGGCCTCGGCCGACTCGACGAACCGGGGGTCCACCCAGCGCGCGGCCTGCAGACGCCCACCGGTCCGCACGGACCACGCCCGCATCTCGTTGTTGACCGTGGCGATGGTCTCGGCCGGACCTCGCCGCCGCTCTCCGCGCACCGCGGCCGAGTGCAGCGCGGCCACGGCGTTCGAGCTGTGCGTCAGTACGGTGGTCTTGATCCCGTGCAAGTCGGCGTCGGCCAGCTGCCGCTCCGGGCCGTCGAACGCCGGGGACTGCCAGAGACCCGGGGGCCCCTCGGCCGTCGAGCCCGACTCCGCGAGCCACTCCAGGAACGCCGCCTGGACCCACGGCGGCAGGCCGTGCGCGTGCGCGTCGACGACCGTCATCGGGTCACCGACTCGACGTTCGCCCACTCCACGCCCTTGTTGCGGCTGCTGGCAAGGCGGCCTTCGGCGACGCCCTCCGGCGCGGCGTCGTGGTGCGGCTGCATCACGGCCAGCTCGGCGTTGAGGCCGGAGACCATGATGATGAAGTCGTCCCGGGCGGTCATCCAGCCGATCGGGTCGATCAGGTCCTTCGCCTTGGCCCAGTACGCCTCGACGTCTTTGCTCGCGTCGTAGAAGAAGCGCACGAAGGACAGCACGTTGCCGAGGAACTCACGCAGGCCCTGGTCGTAGGCCTGCCCGTACTCTTCCTCTCGGTCGGGCTCCTGGAGTATCGCGGAGACGGTCGCCGCGGCCGAGCTGGCGCCCTTCATCGCGAGCGTGACCCCGGTGGAGAACAGCGGGTCGATGAACGCGGCGGCGTCGCCGACCATCAGGTAGCCGGGCCCGAAGAACCGGGAGCAGGTGTAGGACCAATCCTTCGCCGTGCGACACCCGGCAACCTGGGTGGCGTTCCTGAGCAGCTTCTTGGCCTCGCGCGACGTGGCTATCTTGCTTTCGAGCAACTCCAGACTCGGCCGGGTGTCCTCCGCTACCCGGTCGTTGGGGCCGACGAATCCCACGCTCTGGGTGCCGTCGGACAGCGGGATGACCCAGAGCCAGCCGTCCGGGTGATTCTCGACGAGGATGTTGCCCGACAGCTCGTCGGGAAGCCGATCGCCACCCTGGTAGTAGGTCCACACGGCCAGGTTCTTGAGGTCGTCGTGCATTTCGACCAGCCCGAACTCCCGGGCGAGAATCTTGGACTGGCCGGAGGCGTCGACGATGCAGCGGGCCTCCGCCCGGATCGGCTCCGTACCGCGGCCGATCGTGTACGTCACGCCGGTGGCCCTGCCGTCGGTGGTCAGCACCTCGCGCACCGACGCGTGCTCGATGACCATGGCTCCGAGCTTGCGAGCGTGCTCAAGCAGGAGGAGGTCGAACTCGGCGCGCTTGACCTGCCACGTGTAGTCGTAGGGGCCACTCTCCCCGAAGGCGATGCTCCAGAGCTTGCGCTCGGCTCCCCAGAGCAGCGAGATGCCTGCCTTGCGGGTGAAGCCGGCGGCGTCGATGGTCTCCCGGACGCCGAGTTCGTCGACGACGGCGTTGAGGCCCGGGATGAGCGACTCACCGATGTGATAGCGGGGGAACTGTTCCTTCTCCAGGACGAGCACGTTGTGTCCGGCCTTGGCCAGAAGGCCGGCGGTGGTGGCGCCGGAGGGGCCTCCACCGATGACGATGGCGTCGTAGGTTGCGGTCATGTCGGACGTCTCCTTCTGTTCCGTGGAACTTCCGGTCGTGTCTCAGCCGCGCGTGCCGGTGACGGCACGCAGCTCGTTCGTGTTGCCGCAGGGATGGATTTCCTGTCCGCGATCGACCTTGCGGATCAAGCTCCGCAGTGTGGTTCCGGGTCCGACCTCGACGATTCGGTGCGGCCGGTGGCCCAGGATCCGACGGGCCGTCCGCGTCCAGTGCACGGGTGCGGTGATTTGGTGGGCGAGGGCGTCGCGGTAGTGCCCGAGGTCGGTGACCAGCCCGCCGGTGACGCTGCTGACCATCGGCGTGTGCCCACGGCGCAACGGCAGGCCGGCGATCGTGGCCATGAGTGTGTCCTGGGCGGGCCGCATGAGCGGTGAGTGGAAGGCGCCTGCGACAGACAGGGGCTGGGCGACGCCGATCGACTCCGTACGGATCGCCTCCCCTATCTCCTCGACGGTCGCGGCGTCGCCGGAGATGACGGTCTGCCGAGGAGAGTTGTAGTTGGCGATGACGGCCGTGCGCGGGCGCCCGTCGTCGCGTCGTCCGGGGTGCCGCGCCAGGACCTGGGCGACCTCTTCCGGGTCGGTGCCCATCACCGCCGCCATCCCACCGGCCCGCTCGTGGCAGCAGCGGGCCATGGCGTCGGCACGCTGGACCACGGTCGCGGCGGCCTCGTCCAGGTCGAGCCAGCCGCCCGCGACGAGGGCGGTGAACTCGCCGAGGCTGTGGCCCGCGACCAGTTGGGGTACGACGCCCTCCGCGGCGAGCGCCCGTGTCATCGCCGCGCCGAACGTGAACAGGACGAGCTGGGCCGTCCTTGTCTCGCGCAGCCGGTCCTCCGGACCGTGCACCATCGGCTCGATCACCGGACGCCCCGTGACGGCCTCGACGTGTTCGAACACCTCTGTCAGTTGAGGCCGATCGTGCATCAGATCGGCCCCCATCCCGACGAACTGACTGCCCTGGCCGGGATAGACGAACGCTGACTTGATCGACATCTCTGCACTCCCCCGTAAGCATCTGACGCGACGGTCATACTTAAGGACTGTCTCCGAACATGTCAATGGACGGCACAGATGATCAGTTATAGACACGATTAGCCAGCTTGCCGCCATCGTCGCGCCATCGCGAAACTGCTGCGCCGGCACCTGTACGTCGACCGAAGACGCCAAACGACGAGGCACCGCGAGCCTGGGCCCCGACGTGCGCCTGGACCTCACCGACCCGGGCCGATCGAGGCGGATTCAGTCTTGGGGTCTGCATGCCGCAGCCGCAAGGATGCGGCACAGAACGCTAACCTTCCGTCTAAATATCATCATCCACCTTGATTGACAGCTGCACTAACCATCAGTCATGCTGACTTAATTGCACCCGCGGTGCGCACCCCGAGGCGTTCAGATGACCGAGGAGGGAAATGGTGAGTCCCTACACCCAGCAGGCGTCGGCGGCCGAAGTCGACCGCATACTCGGCGAGTTGTTCTCGAACCCGGCGTGCGCCGCCGACCCGTACCCGACCTACCACCGGCTGCGCGACGTCGCACCGGTGGCTCGCAGCCAGGCCGGCCACTGGGTCTTGAGCGGGCACGCCCAGGTCGTCGAAGTTCTTCGATCGTCCGAGGTCGGGAAAGACGTACAGAGTTTCATCCGCGCACAGGGCGTCGCGGATTGGGCGGACCACCCCTCCTACACGCGCGTACTGGAACACCTCATGTGGGCGAATCCCCCCAAGCACACGAGGCAACGAAAATTGGTGAGCAAGGGTTTCACGGCTCACTCCATTGCCAAGCTGGAACCCAAGATCGAGCAACTGGTCGACGAACTTCTGACGCCCCTCTGCGAGAAAGTGGGAGAGGTTGACCTTCTCCGTGAGTTCGCCTTCCCGCTTCCGGCTTCGGTGATAAGCGAGATCATCGGAGTACCTCGTGAGGACTGGCCTCGTTTCCAGCAGCTCTTCCGGGACGTGACGCTCTCGATGGAGCCGCGTCCGAGTCCGGCGCAACTGGCCACCGCGGACGGCGCGGCTGTAGAGATAAACGACTACTTCGAAGAGCTGATCACCAAGCGCCGTAAACACCCGGCGGATGACCTTGTCTCGACACTTCTCGCGGCGGAGGACGGCGGCGAACAGCTGACCCACCGTGAGCTCATGAGCCTGGTTCAGTTTCTTTTCGGTGCCGGCTTCGAAAGCACGACGAACCTGATCGGTAACGGCTTGCTGGCGCTGCTGCGCAACCCCGATCAGATGCTCGCCCTTCGTCGCGAACCCGGTCTCGCGTCAGGGGCGGTGGAGGAGCTCCTCAGGTATGACGCCTCCGTGCAGCTCAGCCCCCGGACCGCACGCAACGATCTCCGGCTCGGTGACGTCACGATCCCGGCCGGCGAATCGATCGTGACGTTGCTCGGCGCGGCGAACCGTGATCCGAGCCGGTACCGCGATCCCGATCGGCTGGACGTGCGCCGGACCGACGTACAACCGGTCTCCTTCGGCGGAGGCATACATTTCTGTCTGGGAGCAGCACTTGCTCGGCTCGAAGGCCGGTTTGCCCTCCAGGGGCTGATGCGGAAGTTCTCCCGAATCGAACTCGCCGAGGAGCCGGCGTGGAAAACGTCCTTGACCCTGCACGGGCTCCAGGGGCTTCGAGTCGACCTGACGCCTGCCTAACGTGACGCGCCGGACCGCGGCGCACGAAGTTAAGTCTGTTCGCCACACAGGAACGAGGCCAAGATTGAGTCCCACAGAGGTTAGTGAGCCCGGGCAGCAGGGCTCCGGCCCATTTATGAAGCCCCTTCTCCCTCTCGCCCTGGCGACCTTCGCGGTCGGCACCGACGCGTTCGTCATCGCCGGGCTGCTACCCGCCATTGCCTCCGATTTCGAGGTCAGCATCGCGGCCGCCGGCCAGTTAGTCACGGCATTCGCCCTGACGTTCGCCATTGCCGCACCGATTCTTGGCTGGCTGCTGAGCTCGCTGGACCGTCGCACGGCGCTACAGGTGGCGCTGGTCGTGTTCACCGTGGGCAACGCGGTCACTGCGCTGAGTTCCGACTACACAGTGGCGCTGTTCTCCCGTGTCCTCACGGCTGTCGGAGCGGCCACCATTACCGCCACGGCTTCCAGCGCCGCGGTGGCGGTCACGCCGGAGGAACGGCGCGGGCGTGCAATGGCGTTCGTCATTGGCGGACTCACCGTCTCGACAGCGCTGGGCATGCCGTTGGGCAACATGATCGGCAGCGTCGACTGGCGTCTGACGCTCTGGGCCGTGGCTGCTCTCGGTGTCGTCGCGGCGATCGGTACCACGGTGGGGCTGCCCAGGATCACGCTGCCGCCGACGAGCCTCGGCGCACGCCTGGCGCCGCTCCGCAAGCCCGAGATGATCGTCACTCTGCTGGCGACCCTGCTGGTGATGGGCGGGCACTACACGGTCTACACCTACATCGGAGCGGTCACAGCAGATGCCACTGCCGGGTCGTTCGCCCAGGCACTGACCCTAATCCTGTTGGCGTGGGGCATCGGCGCGGTCATCGGCAATGTGCTCGCCGGTTACCTCGTGGACAGCCTTCCCACGGTCCGCGTAGCGGTCACGGCACTCGCTGCCGCGACGCTCCTGCTCGGCATCAGCCCCCTCGCGGTCAACAACCTGGCCGTCGTCATCGTCTGGGCCGGAATCTGGGGCATCACCGACGGAGCCCCCTCGGTAATCCAGCAATACCGGCTGGTCAGCTTTGCTCCCGCCTCGGCTCCGGTCCTGTTCGGCCTCAACTCCTCCGCGGTCTTCCTGGGCGTAGCACTGGGCGGCGGGCTCGGCGGCATCGCGCAGGACTGGCTGCCGGTGACCTCGCTCGGCCTTCCCGCGGCTTTCCTCGCCCTGGTCGCCATCGTGCTCACCGTCGTCCACGCGAAGACGGCCAAGACGGCCAAGACAGAAGCCTCGCCGGAAGCCGTGCAGGCCGGCCGATGACACAACGCAAGGAGGCCGGTTGCGGGGCATCGGTCTTTTCGGCCTTCCCGTCATGAACAAACTCGCGATGTGCATGGCCGTGGCGGGGAATATGCGGCACGCAGGGCGCGCCACACGACCACCATCGTCGCCGCGACGTTCGCGGGCGGTGTCCTGCTGGCCGGTGACCGCCGGGTCACGATGGGCAACGCCCTCGCGCACCGCGAGTACGAGAAGGTCTTCCCGCCTACGAGTGCTCCGCCGTCGGCATCGCCGGTACGGCTGGCCCCTCTTGGCGGGCTACGACCTGGACAAGAGGGTCGGGCGCATCTTCTCGTACGACGTCACGGGCGTCCGGACCGAGGAGAAGGGTTTCGCCGCCATCGGATCCGGATCGTTCTACGCCCGAGGCTCCCTGTAGAAGCGCTACCGGGACGGCATGGACGAGCGTGAGGTCGTCACAACGGCCGTGCAGGCGCTGTACGACGACTCGGCCACCGGCGGTCCCGATCTGACCCGCCGCCTGTCACCGAGGACGGCTACCGGCGGGTCCCCGACAGCGAGGTCGCCGAATTCGCGCCGGCCGTGGTGGACCGGCGCCACGAGGCACCCAACGGCCGGCAGACACCGGTTCGCGTCATGGCAACGGGACGCCCCCTGGCGTGAGGGCTGTCTGGTCAGCCTCTCAGCGTTCTCCTTGGGACCTCAGGGCAACACTGGGGGAGGCAGGACCCACGCAAACCCCCTAAAAATCGGGATCTACGAGATGCCCGTCAACACCACCTGTTGATACGTCAACACGAAAAAAGCCCCTCCAGACCACGTTTCCACAGGTCAGAGGGGCTTTTTGGAGTGGAGCCTAGGGGAGTCGAACCCCTGACATCTGCCATGCAAAGACAGCGCTCTACCAACTGAGCTAAGGCCCCGGGAACGGCTGATCGACCGGAAGAACCCCGGTCGGCCGGTCGCCGCAGACCAGAGTACCGGGTCTTCCCCCGAGTCTCACAAAAAGATTGGGGGTCCCGGTGAACGACCACGCTCCGTAAGATGCTCGGCGAGGTTCGCAGCAGCGAAGGGGAGACGCATGGACACCGCACAGCAGGAAGCCACCGCAAGAGCCCGGGAGCTGCAGCGCAGCTGGTACGGAGAGCCGCTGGGGGCGCTCTTCCGGCGGCTCATCGACGATCTGGGGCTCAACCAGGCCCGGCTCGCCGCGGTGCTCGGGCTCTCGGCTCCGATGCTCTCCCAGCTGATGAGCGGTCAGCGAGCCAAGATCGGCAATCCGGCGGTGGTCCAACGGGTGCAGCACCTGCAGGAGTTGGCAGGACAGGTGGCCGGCGGCAGTGTCAGCGCCGCCGAGGCAGCCGAGCGGATGGAGGAGATCAAGAAGTCGCAGGGCGGCTCGGTCCTCACCAACGCCGGTCAGACGGCGATCAGTTCGGGCGCGCCGACGGTCAAGCGGGTGGTCCGGGAGATCCAGTCGCTGCTGCGTTCCGTCTCGGCCGCCGGCGACATCATCGAGGCCTCGAAGGCCCTCGCCCCGACCCACCCAGAACTGGCAGAGTTCCTCAAGGTCTACGGCGCCGGCCGCACCTCGGAAGCCGTCGCCCACTACGAGGCCCATCAGAGCTGACCGGGACGCTGCTCCTGCTGAACGGTTTCAGCACCGTCGGTCCAGGGTGCCCGGTCCAGGACGAAGGGGTTCAGGACGAAGGGGTTCAGGACGAAGGGGGAGTGCAGCAGGGCCATGGGTGAGGTCTTCGCCGGCCGGTACGAACTGGTCGACCCGATCGGCCGCGGTGGCGCGGGGGCCGTGTGGCGCGCCTTCGACCACCGCAGGCGCCGCTATGTCGCCGCCAAGGTCCTGCAGCAGAGCGATGCGCACACCCTGCTCCGCTTCGTCCGCGAGCAGGCCCTGCGCATCGACCACCCGCACGTCCTGGCCCCGGCCAGCTGGGCGGCCGACGATGACAAGGTCCTGTTCACCATGGACCTGGTCAAGGGCGGCTCCCTGGCCCATGTGATCGGGGATTACGGGCCGTTGGCGCCCGCGTTCGTGTGCGTCCTCCTCGACCAGCTGCTCGCCGGGCTCACCGCGGTGCACGAGGAAGGGGTCGTGCACCGCGACATCAAGCCGGCCAACATCCTCCTGGAGGCCACCGGCACCGGCCGCCCGCACCTGCGCCTGTCGGACTTCGGCATCGCCATGCGCAAGGGCGAGCCCCGGCTCACCGAGGCCGACTACGTGGTGGGGACGCCCGGCTACTTCGCGCCCGAGCAGATGCTGGGCGAGGAGCCCGACTTCCCCGGCGATCTCTTCGCGGTGGGCCTCGTGGGGCTTTACCTCCTTGAGGGCGCCAAGCCGGACTCCAAGGCGCTGATCCAGCACTTCGCCGCGCACGGCACCCCGGACGCCCCGCAGGGCGTACCGGAACCGCTGTGGCAGGTCCTCGCCACGCTGCTGCAGCCGGACCCGGACGCCCGGTTCCGTACGGCGGCGGGTGCGCGCAAGGCGCTGCTCGCGGCGGCCGGGCTGCTGCCCGCGCCGGGTCCCGACGACGAGATCGTCGAGGTCTTCGACCAACTCGGGCCGCTGCCCCCGGGGTTCGGCCCCGCGGGCCCGATCGCACGCCCACCTGTCCTCGAACGGCCGCCTGTGCCGGAACGCCCGCCTGTGCCGGAACGCCCGCCTGTGCCGGAACGGCCGCCTGTCCCCGAACGTCTGGCTGTCCCCGAAGGTCTGGGCGGCATGGAACGTCCGGCGGTCCCGGAACGTCTGGGGGGCACGGAACGCCCCGCTGTCGCCGAACGCCCCGCTGTCGCCGAACGCCCCGCTGTCGCCGAACGCCCGGCGGTCGACGAACACCCGGCGGTCACCGGACACCCCACCGCCACCGATCGTCCCGCCGCCACCGATCACCCCGCCGCCCCGGCCCCGCCGCCCCCGCCGCAGGTCCCTCCCGCCCCGCGCTCGGCAGCCGTACCCCCGGCGCCGGCCGAGGACTTCCGTCTGGCGCCGCCGGACGGTACGCCGACTGCGCCGGCACAGGGCGGGGCGGCCCCGGCCCCAGGTCCCGTACCGCCGGCCCCGCTCGCCCCGCCCCAGCCGGCGACGCCGCCCACGCCGCTGCCGGTCCGGCCGCCGGAGCCGCAGGACGACACCGGCCGGCGGTCCGACGCCGACGGGCACACGTACCCGCTCACCCGCTCGTACCCGGCACAGCCCACCCCGGCCACCCAACGGCCGACACCCACACCCACACCCACACCCCCGACCGTGCCCGCGGCCACGCCCACGCCCGCGCCCGTCGCAGCCGCCGCCATGCCGCCCACCGCACCCGAGAGCCCGCCCCAGCACCGGCGCCGCCGCCCGGGTCCGCCCGCGAAGGTGGCCGTGCCGGTGCTGCTGTTCGCGCTGGTCAGTTACGCGGTGGGCATCTGGGCCCTGAGCCGGCTGACCTGAGCCGGCTGACCTGAACCGGCTGACCTGAACTGCCGGTGGCTACTTCGCCGCCCGTCGCGCGGCGATCCTGCGCGCGAGCAGGGTCCACAGCACCAGGACGAGTACCAGCCCGGTCCCCGTTCCGATTCCCGCCGTCGCCACCACCGTCAGCGCCCCGCGCCCCAGACCGAGGCCGAGGCCGGAGCCCGTCGCAGTGCCCCCGGACGAGCCGCCCGACCCGCCCACCGGCGCGTCCGTGCCGCCGTCGGAGACCTGGAAGAGGCCCGCGTCGCCCTCGTACGCGACGTCCGTCCTCGGCTTGCCGGTGACGCCGAGGCGCAGGGTCAGCGCGAGCCCGTCCGCGCCGTACTTCTCGCGCAGCTTCGGGTCGAGGCTCACCTTCACGTAGTACGAGCCGGGGAACCGCATCTGCTTGGTCTCGGGGCGGGCCGCGTACCGGTTCTCGTACGCGACCGGCGCCAGGGCTTCCAGGTCGGTGGTGACGGGGTCGCCGCGGTAGCTCTCGCCGGCCGAGGTCACCGTGGCCCTGGCCGGGTTGTGGACGCTCACGTTCAGCGCCCTGGGGACGCCGCCGAGCACTCCGCCCCCGCCGTCGGCCTGCGCGCCCTCCAACTCGGCCTGCGCGGACAGCTGTTGGCCCCAGTCCACCGGCACCCGGTAGAACCGCGTCTGACCGGGCCGGATGCGGTCCCGCCAGACGCCGTGCCCGAGGAGCCGCGCGTCGTTGAACCCGGTGCCGCCCTCGGCCTCCTCGGGCGCCCCGGTGGGCGCGGGCGGCGCGACCGGATCCCGGGCCTCCGCCGGCGCCTCGGTGGGCGGGGTGCCCGCGAGCGGCGGCTCGGCGGCCAGGCTCAGCTCCAGGCCCCAGTCGGTCCGCGCCGAGCCCTCGCCGCTGCCGCGCTGGACGACGACGTAGTACGTACCGGCCTCGCGGCAGCGCGTACCGCCGCCGTCGATCAGCCGCTCGGCGGTGGCGGCGAGCGGAGCCGCGTAGTCCGCCGCCCCGAACGAGGCCTTGTCGGAGCCGCAGGTGTTCCCCTCCCGGTCCTGCAGGGTCACTGCGAGCCGGTCCCCGTACGCCACTTCGGAGCCGTACGGGGGGACGGCTACGGCGGACACGTACGTGCTGGAGGCCGCGTCGAGCTCCACGGCGTAGTACAGGGTCCGGCCCGGGCCGATGGAACTGCGGTACGTCGCACCGGAGTTGAGGGCCTGTGCCCCGGCCCGGTCGGCGGCGCCCGCGACGCGCTCCGCGCCGGAGGCGAACTCGTACGGACGGGGATCGGCCGCGGCGTACGCCTGCGACACCGACCCCAACACCGGCATGGGCACCGGCATGGGCAGCAGCACGGCCGCCCCGGTCACCGCCGCCGTCAGGCCCCGTGCCGCCCAGCGCCTGGTGCCGCGCCGCTCCATCCCGCCCCCTCCGTCATCCCGCCCCTCCGTCGTCGCCCGGCCGCACACCACCATCCTGCCCGGCGGATCGCCGCACTGTCTGCGCCGGACCGGGATTCACCCGACCGTTTGCCATTGCAAGAAATTTCTTTACGCAGGCAAATCCCCTGGACGGCCTACCCCACCGCCCCGAACCCCGCCACCGCAACACAAAGCCCCGGTCGCCTGGGGCGACCGGGGCCTGTGAAGAGCGTAATCAGGACTCACGAACCTGCGGGCACGGAGTCAGTCGCCTCCGTCCACAGATCCTGCTCGGCGCGATCCGCCTGGATCTGGCGGTACACGAGGAGCCCGCCGATGGCGGCCAGTGCGACCAGGAGAAGCTTCTTCACCGCGCTACCTCGTCTTTCCTTGACGTAGGGGACCTCTGGCGCCCGACTATACACACCGACCGATATCGATCGGTGACCTGCCGTCGGACTCAACTCCCGCCCCGCGTACAGCAGTAGACGCCCTCACGGTGCGCACCGAACCCCCCACGCATCGTGAGATTTCAGCCTTCTTGGCCGCTTTGCACCCATACGGGTGGTGTTCATCGGAAGATCCGCGCATCACGGATCGGCCTCCCGCACTTCTCGGAGCTCGTACACATCATGAGGAAAGTACGCAAATCCTCCGACCCGAAAGTGAGGGATCGTGGCTGCCAACAAGGTCACCCGCATCTGGTCCGTCGTCGTCGCCGCCCTGCTCGCCTTCTTCGCCTCGCTCGGCCTCATCACCACCGCCACCGCCGCCCCGGCCGTACCGCAGCAGGGCGCCGCCGGCCACAGCAGCACCGAGACCCCGGCCAGGGCGCCGTACGTGGCACCCGCGCCACAGGCGAAGCCGTACGAACTCTCCCGGCCGCCCACGATGAAGCAGCGCATCCGCGCCGAGGCACACGGCACGTCCCCCAGCAGCCGCGGCCTGACCCTCGCCACGCCCCTGTCCGATGTGAACCAGGTAGACGCGACGACGGAAGCGGATGTGGTCACCCGGGAACGCGTACGGCCCGCCACCTCCGAGGAGCTGGCACTCTGATCCGCCGGCCGAAGCCAAGAGGTGACGCACCTCTCAACGCCCTTACGGACAAGCCCAGTTCCCGAACCACCCGAGCTTCCCGCAGCACGCAGTACGCAGTACGCACCACCTCGACCAGTGACCGGCCCCGCTCCCCGCAGCGGAAGCCCCACAGGGGAAGCCCCGCGCCACCGGTCCGCCTGACGCACCCAGAAACCAGGCACACCACAGCCACAGCCACACCCACAGACCAAGCCCGTCCCGGCCACAGCCTCCGGTGAACGGGCCGCCCGCATGCGCGCCGCCTCCCCCGTACGGGAACGGTGCGCTCAGCCATGTCCGGACCTCCGGACCTCCGGACCTCCGGCCCTCCGGACCACCCCGCCGCGAGCGTCAGGCGTTCCCGATGATCGCCGTGGGCAGCTCCCCCTGCAGGACGGTTTCCTTCGGCAGCGTGAGCCCGAACCGCTCCCCAGCGATCGTGAGGGCCTTCCCGGCCGCCTCAAGCTCGGGGCTCTCCCCCTGCACCTCCCTCGTGTACATGGAGAAGGTGCACAGGTGCTCACCGTCGCGCATGTACGTGAAGGACGGCGGGGGCAGCTTCGGGTTCTCCGCCTCGTAGTAGAGCTGGAACACCTCCGCGCCGCCGTCTGAGAGCCCGTCGGTGTATCCGGGGCCCATCTCCCCGGGCCAGGCTCCATGCGCCACAGCGAACGACAGCCCCCCGTCCGTCTGCCCGTACCGCACAGCGAAACTCTCACTGTCATCGGTCTCCAGGCGGTCCTCCAGGTCATCAGCCGTGAGTTGCCCCAGTGCTTCAACCTCATGACCGTGCGCGAGCCGGGCCACCAGCTCCTCAGGGCCTATGCCTCGGGCCAGGGTCACGCAGTACCCGAACTCCGACAGGTCAGCACGGGCGATCCACGCAATGCCCTCACTCATCTTGATCCCCCAACGGGAACGTCACCCCCACACCGCCCACGAACCCCGAAACGAAAAGAAGCCGCTTCCCACCAGGGGAAACGGCTTCTCTTCTTAGGCCTTGAAAGTGGGGCTAACAGGATTTGAACCTGTGGCCTCATCCTTATCAGGGATGCGCTCTAACCAACTGAGCTATAGCCCCGCCGCGCTCTGCGGGTGTGTGTCCCGCGCGCTGACCTCTGAAGATTAGCGCACGACGTGGCCAGTCCCAAAATCGATACTCAGGAGCGCCCGCGACGGCTCACTCGTCCTCGGCGAGCGTCAGCTCCACGCCGCCCACGAAACCGGCGGAGAGGTTGTAGATGAACGCGCCGAGGGTCGCCAGGGCCGTGGCCAGGACCACGTCGAGGGCCGCGATGACCGACGTGAAGAGGAGCACGCGCGGCAGCGACAGGAAGGACTGGAGGTCGAAGCCGTTGGACTCGTTGGAGCCGGTGGCCTCGGCGATCGTGCCGCCGACCGTGGAGAAGACGCCCATCGCTTCCATGACCATCCACAGCACGGCGGCCGCGACGATCGTGCAGATGCCGAGCGCGATGGAGAGCAGGAAGCTGACCTTCATCACCGACCAGGGGTCGGCCTTCGCCACGCGGAGCCGTGCCTTGCGCGTGCGCGGGGTGGTGCGCGCGCCCGTGCGGGGGCGTCGGGTCGCGCCGTCGTCGGAGGGGTACGCCTGCGGCGGGTGGTACGCCGTGGGCTGCTCCTGGGCGGGCTTGCGCTCGCTCGGGAGGGCGCCCGCGCCGGGGGCGTACTCGGCCTTCTGGGCCCTCTGGGCCTCCTGAGCCTCCTGGGCCTCCTGGGCCTCCTGGGCCTTCCGGCCGGCGTACGCCTCCGGCTGGGGTTCGCGGGTGTCCGTCACGGTGCCCCCCTGAGCCCCTTGCGGGTCAGTGGCGGGGCCACGGCCGCCGTCCGATCCGTTGGTGCCTGCTGAGGCGCCCGTGGCTCCACTCACGTCCTGCACTCCTCGCGCTACTCGGACTCGGTGCCTGCGCCCTCGTCCGTGCCGGCGGCCGGGGTCGTCTCGTCCGACTCGTCGACGTCGCCGTCGACTTCCTCGGCCTCGCGTCCGGCCTCGGCGTTACGTGCGATGCCGACCACGGCATCGCGCTTGCCCAGGTTGATCAGTTGGACGCCCATGGTGTCACGGCCCGTCTCCCTGACCTCGTTGACTCGCGTACGAATCACGCCGCCCGACAGCGTGATGGCGAGGATCTCGTCGGTCTCCTCCACCACCAGCGCGCCCACGAGTTCACCGCGGTCCTCCACGGTCTTGGCAGCCTTGATGCCGAGGCCGCCGCGGCCCTGGACGCGGTACTCGTCGACGTTCGTCCGCTTCGCGTACCCGCCGTCGGTGGCGGTGAACACGAACGTACCGGGCCGGACCACATTCATCGACAGGAGCTCGTCGCCCTCGCGGAAGCTCATGCCCTTGACGCCGGAGGTGGCGCGGCCCATCGGGCGCAGGGCCTCGTCCGTCGCGGTGAAGCGGATCGACTGGGCCTTCTTGCTGATGAGGAGCAGGTCGTCCGCGGAGGAGACCAGCTCGGCGCCGATCAGCTCGTCGTCACGGCCGTCCTCCATCTCTCGGAGGTTGATGGCGATGACGCCGCCCGAACGGGGCGAGTCGTAGTCCTTCAGGGCCGTCTTCTTGACGAGGCCGGCCTTGGTGGCGAGGACCAGGTAGGGCACCGCCTCGTAGTCGCGGATGGCGAGGATCTCGGCGATCTGCTCGTCCGGCTGGAAGGCGAGGAGGTTCGCGACGTGCTGGCCGCGGGCGTCACGGCCGGCGTCCGGGAGTTCGTACGCCTTGGCGCGGTAGACGCGGCCCTTGTTGGTGAAGAACAGCAGCCAGTGGTGGGTGGTGGACACGAAGAAGTGGTCGACGATGTCGTCCTGCTTGAGCTTCGTGCCGCGTACGCCCTTGCCGCCGCGCTTCTGCGAGCGGTAGTCCTCGGTCTTGGTGCGCTTGATGTAGCCGCCGCGCGTGATGGTGACGACGATGTCCTCTTCGGCGATCAGGTCCTCGATGGACATGTCGCCCTCGAAGGGGACCAGCTTGGAACGGCGGTCGTCGCCGAACTTGTCGACGATCGCGGCGAGTTCCTCGCTGATGATCTGGCGCTGCCGCTCGGGCGAGACCAGGATCGCGTTGTACTCGTTGATCTTCGCCTGGAGTTCGTCGTGCTCCTGGGTGATCTTCTGGCGCTCCAGGGCGGCCAGGCGGCGCAGCTGCATCTCCAGGATGGCGTTGGCCTGGATCGCGTCGATCTCCAGGAGCTCCATCAGGCCGGTGCGGGCCACGTCGACCGTGGCGCTGCGGCGGATGAGCGCGATGACCTCGTCGATCGCGTCCAGGGCCTTGAGCAGGCCGCGCAGGATGTGGGCGCGCTCCTCCGCCTTGCGCAGGCGGAACTTCGTACGCCGGACGATGACCTCGACCTGGTGGTTGACCCAGTGCCGGATGAAGGCGTCGAGGGAGAGGGTGCGGGGCACGCCGTCGACCAGGGCCAGCATGTTGGCGCCGAAGTTGGTCTGCAGGTCGGTGTGCTTGTAGAGGTTGTTGAGGACGACCTTGGCGACCGCGTCCCGCTTGAGGACGATGACGAGGCGCTGGCCCGTACGCGAGGAGGTCTCGTCGCGTACGTCGGCGATGCCGCCGATCCTGCCGTCCTTCACCAGATCGGCGATCTTCTGCGCGAGGTTGTCCGGGTTGACCTGGTAGGGCAGCTCGGTGACGACCAGGCACTGGCGGCCCTGGATCTCCTCGACCTCGATGACCGCGCGCATGGTGATGGAGCCGCGCCCGGTGCGGTACGCCTCCTCGATGCCCTTGCGGCCGACGACGAGGGCGCCGGTCGGGAAGTCGGGGCCCTTGATGCGCTCGACCAGGGCGTCCAGGAGCTCCTCGTGGGAGGCCTCGGGGTTCTCCAGGTACCACTGGGCGCCCTCGGCGACCTCGCGGAGGTTGTGCGGCGGGATGTTGGTGGCCATGCCGACCGCGATCCCCGCCGAGCCGTTGACCAGGAGGTTCGGGAAGCGCGACGGGAGGACCGTCGGCTCCTGGTTGCGGCCGTCGTAGTTGTCCTGGAAGTCGACGGTCTCCTCGTCGATGTCCCGGACCATCTCCATGGACAGCGGGGCCATCTTGCACTCGGTGTAGCGCATGGCGGCCGCGGGGTCGTTGCCCGGGGAGCCGAAGTTGCCGTTGGAGTCGACCAGGGGCATCCGCATCGACCAGGGCTGGGCGAGGCGGACGAGGGCGTCGTAGATCGAGGAGTCGCCGTGCGGGTGGTACGTACCCATGACGTCGCCGACGACGCGGGCGCACTTGTAGAAGCCCTTCTCGGGGCGGTACCCGCCGTCGTACATCGCGTAGAGGACGCGGCGGTGGACGGGCTTCAGGCCGTCGCGGACGTCCGGGAGGGCGCGGGAGACGATGACGGACATCGCGTAGTCGAGATACGAGCGCTGCATCTCGGTTTCGAGTCCGACGGGCTCGACGCGCATGCCGACGCCGGGGACCTCGGGGTCCTCAGGTGTGGGCATATCGGGCGTGACGGGGTGGTTCGGGGTGATGTCGTCGGCCATTGCTGGTCAAAGTCCTTTCGAGCTGCGGCTGGTGCGGCCGACTCAGATGTCGAGGAAGCGGACGTCCTTGGCGTTGCGCTGGATGAACGAGCGCCGGGCTTCGACGTCCTCGCCCATCAGGACCGAGAACAGGTCGTCGGCCTGCGCGGCGTCATCGAGCGTGACCTGGCCGAGGACGCGGTGGTCCTGGTCCATCGTCGTGACGCGCAGCTCCTCGGCGTTCATCTCGCCGAGACCCTTGAAGCGCTGGATGGTGTCGTCGCGGAAGCGCTTGCCGGCCTGCTTGCCGAGCTCGACCAGGGCGTCGCGCTCGCGGTCCGAGTACGCGTACTCGACGTCGTCCTTGCCCCACTTGATCTTGAACAGCGGCGGGCGGGAGAGGTAGACGTGGCCGGCCTCGACCAGGGGGCGCATGAAGCGGAAGAGGAAGGTCAGCAGCAGGGTGTTGATGTGCTGGCCGTCGACGTCGGCGTCCGCCATCAAGATGATCTTGTGGTAGCGGAGCTTCTCGATGTCGAAGTCCTCGTGCACGCCGGTGCCGAAGGCCGAGATGAGGGCCTGGACCTCGGTGTTCTGCAGGATCTTGTCGACCCGGGCCTTCTCGACGTTCAGGATCTTGCCGCGGATGGGCAGGATCGCCTGGTACTCCGGGTTGCGGCCGGACTTGGCGGAGCCGCCTGCGGAGTCACCCTCGACGATGAAGATCTCGCACTTGGTGGGGTCGTTGGACTGGCAGTCGCTCAGCTTGCCGGGCAGCGAGGCGCTTTCCAGGAGGCCCTTGCGGCGGGTGAGGTCGCGGGCCTTGCGGGCGGCGACGCGGGCCGTCTGGGCCTGGATGGCCTTGCGGATGATGTCCGCGGCCTCGTTGGGGTTGCGGTCGAACCAGTCGGTGAGGTGCTCGTGCACCACCTTCTGTACGAAGGTCTTCGCCTCGGTGTTGCCCAGCTTGGTCTTGGTCTGGCCCTCGAACTGGGGCTCGCCGAGCTTGACCGAGATGATCGCGGTCAGACCCTCGCGAATGTCCTCGCCGGAAAGGTTGTCGTCCTTCTCGCGGATCAGCTTCTTGTCGCGCGCGTACCGGTTGACCAGCGAGGTCAGGGCGGCGCGGAAGCCCTCTTCGTGCGTACCGCCCTCGTGCGTGTGGATCGTGTTCGCGAAGGAGTAGACGCCCTCGGTGAACTGCGTGTTCCACTGCATGGCGATCTCGACCGAGAGCATCCGCTCCTTGTCCTCGGCCTCCACGTCGATCACCGTGGGGTGAATGACGTCGCCCTTGCGGGAGTTGAGGTACTTCACGAAGTCGACGATGCCGCCTTCGTAGTGGTACGTGATCGTGCGGGGCTCGTGCTCCTCGCTGGTCTCGGCGGAGTCGGCGCCGGTGGTGGCCTTGGCCGACTCGCGCTCGTCCGTGAGACGGATGGTCAGGCCCTTGTTGAGGAAGGCCATCTCCTGGAAGCGCCGGGACAGCGTCTCGAAGGAGTACTCGGTGGTCTCGAAGATGTCGCCGTCGGCCCAGAAGGTGACCGAGGTGCCGGTCTCCTCGGTGGCCTCGTGCCGGGCGAGCGGCGCGGTGGGGACACCGGCCTTGTAGTCCTGCGTCCAGCGGTGGCCGTCGGTCCTGATCTCGACGGCGACCTTGGTGGACAGCGCGTTCACCACGGAGACGCCGACGCCGTGCAGACCGCCGGAGACGGCGTACCCGCCGCCGCCGAACTTGCCGCCCGCGTGCAGGACCGTCAGCACGACCTCGACGGCCGGCTTCCCTTCGGAGGGGATGATGCCGACGGGGATGCCGCGGCCGTTGTCGACGACGCGGACGCCGCCGTCGGGCAGGATCGTCACGTCGATCATGTCCGCGTGGCCGGCCAGCGCCTCGTCGACGGAGTTGTCCACGACCTCCTGCACCATGTGGTGCAGACCCCGCTCACCGGTCGAGCCGATGTACATGCCGGGTCGCTTGCGGACCGCGTCCAGACCCTCAAGGACGGTGATGGCACTCGCGTCGTACGACGTCGGTGCCTCTCCGTTCTCGCCGGCGGGGGACGGGATGTTCTCGTTGGGGTTGCCGGAATCGGCCACGAAGCGCCCTTTCTGGCACAGCACAAGCCGACCTCCCGCTGGTGGGAGCGGCTGCGTCGTTCAGTGTGTGTCGACTGGTGGTCGGCTGGCAGGCCAGCCTGGTGCAGCGGTATCGCGTGTTTCCTGACCGCGCCCCACGCATGGGGCGAGATTAGCCTCCAGTCTACCGGTAGCGCCGACAGTGATGGGCGTTTGCCGGTACCTGAGTCCTCATGTGCCGCCCTGAATCGGCCGCAGCCGACTCCCCATATGCGGAAAGGGGCTCCAGGAGGCTCACAGCGGCGCTCAGCGCTTCGGGCTGTCAACCCTCCGCTACGGTGCGGTAGCTATGGCGTGGCCATACCTTTTGCCCGCTAGCCGTACGTATCGCCTTGCCGCACGACGTATCGCCTTGCCCGCTAGCCGTACGTATCGCCCGGGCCCGTGCTGCCCGGGGCGCGCAGCGGGCCGAAGCGGCGGGCCGGGCCCTGCGGGCCGTGCACCTTGATCAGCTTCACGGTGCCGTGGCCGAGGTCCTGGTTGAGCCGCGCGACCAGCTGCGGCGCGAGCAGCCGCAGCTGCGTCGCCCAGGTCGTGGAGTCGCACTGGACGGTGAGGATCCGGGCCTCTTCGTCGTACTTCTGCGGTACGCAGTGCTTCGCCAGGTCGTCGCCGACGATCTGCGGCCAGCGGCCCATGACGCCGCCGACCGCGGCCGGGGTCTCCCAGCCGCGCTCGGTGATCAGGCGGTTGATGGCGGCGCCGAGCGGCTGCGGGTCGCGCCCGTCCGCGCGCGCGCCGGAGCGGAGGCCGCCGCGTCTGGCCTGCTTCTTCTGCTCGGCGGCGGCGCCGCGCGCGCGGGCCTGCTCCTTGGCGGCGCGCAGCGCGACCCGGGCGAGGTCGACACCGCTGGGCTCGGCGGCGGGCTTGGGGCCGGGGTTCGGGGTTTCGTCGGGCTTGTCGGTCATGCCCTCGTCACCTCGTCACCTCGCCCGCGGCGACCGTGTACCGCGTGCCCGTCAGGACCTCCGGAACGTCGTCGTCCACGGCGGCTGTGACCAGCACCTGCTCGCCGGGGGCGACCAGCTCGGCGAGGCGTTCGCGGCGGCGGGCGTCCAGCTCGGCGAAGACGTCGTCGAGTACGAGCACCGGCTCGTTCCCCTCCGTCCGCAGCAGGTCGTACGAGGCGAGGCGGAGCGCGAGGGCGTACGACCAGGACTCGCCGTGGCTCGCGTACCCCTTCGCGGGGAGCTGGCCGAGCTTGAGGAGGAGGTCGTCGCGGTGCGGGCCGACGAGGGTGACGCCGCGCTCGATCTCCTGCTTGCGGACTCCGGCAAGGGCCTCGGTCAGCTGCTCGTACAGCTCCTCGCGGCTGTGGCCCGTACCTTCGGCGGACGGCCGGTACTCCAGGGTGAGCGGGCCGCCGCCGGGGGCGAGTTGTTCGTACGCCTTGTCGGCCAGGGGCTGGAGGGTGGCGATCAGGTCGAGCCGCTGGGCGAGGAGTTCGGCGCCGGCGCGGGCCAGGTGCTGGTCCCAGACGTCGAGCGTGGACATGTCCATGGAGCGGCCGCCGTGTCTGCGGGCCATGGCGGCGGACTTGAGCAGGGTGTTGCGCTGCTTGAGCACCCGGTCGTAGTCAGAACGGATGCCGGCCATGCGCGGGGAGCGGGCGGTGACCAGCTCGTCGAGGAAGCGGCGGCGCTCGCCGGGGTCGCCCTTCACCAGGGCCAGGTCCTCCGGGGCGAACAGGACGGTGCGCAGGATGCCGAGTACGTCACGCGGTCTGACCTGCGAGGACCTGTTGATACGGGCGCGGTTGGCCTTGCCCGGGTTGAGTTCGAGCTCGATCAGCTGCCGGCGTTCGCCCTGCCGGACTGCGGCGCGGACGATGGCGCGGTCGGCGCCCATGCGGACCAGCGGGGCGTCGGACGAGACGCGGTGGCTGCCGAGGTTGGCGAGGTAGCCGACGGCCTCGACGAGGTTGGTCTTGCCCTGCCCGTTGGGCCCCACGAACGCGGTGACGCCCGGTTCGAGCGGGACCTCGACCCGGGCGTACGAGCGGAAGTCGGCCAGCGACAGATGCGTGACGTGCATGGCCGTGGACCGACCTCCCCCAAGTGTGGACAGTCCTGTGGATCCGCGGGCTGCGGACCCACAGGCTGTGGATCCGTTGACTGTTCTCTGCGTCTCTGCGTCTCTGCGCCCGAAGGCTGCGGTGTTACTTCTTCTCCACCGCGTGCCCGCCGAACTGGTTGCGCAGCGCGGCGATCATCTTCATCTGCGGCGAGTCCTCCTGACGGGAGGCGAAACGCGCGAAGAGCGAGGCGGTGATGGCCGGCAGCGGCACGGCGTTGTCGATGGCCGCTTCGACGGTCCAGCGGCCCTCGCCGGAGTCCTGCGCGAAACCGCGCAGCTTGTCCAGGTGCTCGTCCTCGTCGAGGGCGTTGACCGCCAGGTCGAGCAGCCAGGAGCGGATGACCGTGCCCTCCTGCCAGGAGCGGAAGACCTCGCGGACGTCGGTCACCGAGTCCACGGCCTCCAGGAGCTCCCAGCCCTCGGCGTAGGCCTGCATCATGGCGTACTCGATGCCGTTGTGGACCATCTTCGCGAAGTGGCCCGCGCCGACCTTGCCTGCGTGCACGGAGCCGAAGTCGCCCTCCGGCTTCAGGGCGTCGAAGACCGGCTGGACCTTCGCGACGTCCTCGGCGGAGCCGCCGTACATCAGCGCGTAGCCGTTCTCCAGGCCCCAGACGCCGCCGGAGACGCCGCAGTCGACGAAGCCGATGCCCTTGGCGGCGAGCTCCTCGGCGTGCTTCTCGTCGTCCGTCCAGCGGGAGTTGCCGCCGTCCACGACGACGTCCCCGGGCTGGAGCAGCTCGGCCAGCTCGTCGATGGTGGACTGCGTGGCGGCACCGGCCGGGACCATCACCCAGACGACCCGCGGGCCCTTCAGCTTCTCCACAAGCTCCTGCAGGCTGTGGACGTCCGCGAGGTCCTGGTTGCGGTCGTATCCGATGACGGTGTGGCCTGCGCGGCGGATGCGCTCGCGCATGTTGCCGCCCATCTTGCCGAGGCCGACGAGACCGAGCTCCATCAGGTCATCCTTCAATTAGCGTGCTGGTGTTTCGTACCCACGTCCGAGCCTACGCCCGGGCCTGTCGGCACACCTGCCGGCCTGGGCCGCTCACCTGTGCGGCTGCGCGGCTGTGGGGCCCAGGGGACCGTGCCGGGCCCGCGGTCCGTCCGTGCTCCGCCGCTCAGGCGCTCAGCCGCTCGGCCGCTCAGCCGCTCAGGCGGACGGGCATGATCAGGTACTTGTACGCCTCGTCCGCCTCGGCGTCGAGCGCCGGCTTGCCGCTGAGCAGCGCGGGCTTGGTGGACGTGGTGAAGCTCAGCTGCGCGGCCGGGGAGTCGATCGCGCTGAGGCCGTCGAGCAGGAACGTCGGGTTGAAGGCGATGGAGATGTCGTCGCCCTCCAGCTGGGCGTCGACCCTTTCCACAGCCTGTGCGTCGTCGCT
This sequence comes from Streptomyces solicavernae, assembly GCF_029968095.1. GTDB lineage: Bacteria > Actinomycetota > Actinomycetes > Streptomycetales > Streptomycetaceae > Streptomyces > Streptomyces solicavernae. The sequence goes on from NZ_JASCIR010000001.1 coordinate 265,418, forward strand.
GGAGCCTGCCTCCAGGATCAGCACGCCCTGCTCGAAGCTGAGCCGCACCGGGGTGTTCCGCTCGGCGACGAGGGCCACGCGCTTCACGGCCTCGACGAACGGCGCCGTCTCGATGACGGCCACGGAGTTGAACTCCGTCGGGAACAGCGTGCGGTACTTCGGCAGGTCGCCCTCAAGGAGTCGCGTGGTCGTACGCCGGCCCGCGCCCTCGAAGCCGATCAGGCCCTCGCCCGCGCCGGAGCTGGACAGGGCGATCGTGACGCTGTCGCCGCTGGTCAGCGACTTGGCGGTGTCCTGGAGCGTCTTGGCGGGGACCAGGGCGACCGCGGAGGCGTCCGGCGCCTCGGGCTTCCACAGGAACTCGCGGACCGCGAAGCGGTAGCGGTCGGTGGAGGCGAGCGTGACCGTGTCGCCCTCGATCTCGATGCGCACACCGGTGAGCACCGGGAGGGTGTCGTCACGGCCGGCGGCGATGGCGACCTGGGCGGCGGCCGCGGCGAAGACCTCACCGGGGACGGTGCCGGTGGCGGTCGGCATCTGCGGCAGCGCCGGGTACTCCTCCACCGGGAGGGTGTGGAGGGTGAAGCGCGAGGAGCCGCAGACCACGGTCGCTCGTACACCGTCTGTGGAGATCTCCACCGGGCGGTTGGGGAGGGCGCGGCAGATGTCCGCGAGCAGCCGGCCGGAGACGAGGACCGTGCCGTCCTCCTCGACCTCCGCCTCCACGGAGACCCGGGCCGAGACCTCGTAGTCGAAGCCGGAAAGGCTCAGGGCGCCGTCCTCGGCCTTCAGCAGCAGGCCCGCCAGGACCGGCGCCGGCGGACGGGCGGGGAGGCTGCGTGCCGCCCAGGCCACGGCCTCCGCCAGTACATCGCGCTCCACCCGGATCTTCACGTAAGCCGCCTCCTGCTGTTGCCTGGCTGCTCGCCCTGCTGGCCTGCTGAGCCCTGAGGGCTCTCGTCGGTTTGGTTGGTGCGTCCCCAGGGTGGGGAGAACACCGGGGACCAGTCTGACGCACGGCACCGACACTCGGTGCGGCTCGGGGTCAAGTCGTGATGAGCGGCAGCCGACCGACGAAGCGCGAGTTGTCCACAGCCCCGTCTTCGAGACAAGTTCCCAGGGCTATCTAGGTGGGAGTAGTAGTAGGGGCTGTGGAAACCGTGGATAACTGCGTTTTCGCAGGTCACGCCCCAGATTTTTTCCACCGGTCCTGTGGGTGGAGCCCGTGGATAACCGGGCTCGGCTGTGGACACCGGAAAGTTGTGCACACCCCATACACAGGACAGGGCGACTTGTCCCCAGCGCTGTCCCCAGCTTTACCCAGGTTGCCCACAGGCCAACCCAGCAGCTTGGTGTGACGGCTTTCACTCGCGCCGGTGAGAGGGTGCGTTGTGTTGCCGAACAGTGGACAACCATGTGGAGAAGCCGGGGAAAGCTGGGGACAACTGGCCTCAGCCTGTGGGTTGCCGGTGGACAACGCTTCGGGCGCTCTGTGGGCGAGATCGTTGTCCACAGCCTGTGGAGATCGTTTGTCCACGAATCCACAACCACTTGACCTGGAATGATGATCTGTCATCAGGGCTGCCTGTGGACACAGTATGGATAACTTCCCAGTCCCCAGGGTGTGGACGGCCTCGCCGCCGTATTTCTGTGGAGAACAGCCTCCCGCAGACCCGAAATCGAACACCGGGTGCCCGCAAGGGTGAACGCCTCGGGCTCCGCACGTGGCTCGTGGCGCGCCCTGGACAGCGCGTGGCGCGCCCCGGACAGCGGCCGGTGGGCTCCGGACAGCGGCCGGTGGGCTCCGGACAGCTGGCGGTGGGCTCCGTACGCGGCTCGTGGCGCGCTCCGGACAGCGCGTGGCCGCGCTCCGGACAGCGCGAAGGGCGCCCGGAGCGGGATGCTCCGGGCGCCCTTGGGACGGCTTGTCCTGCGGCTGCCGGCCGTTCTGGCCTCGGCCGTCAGCCGTTCTTGATGCGGTTGGTGAGCTCGGTGACCTGGTTGTAGATGGAGCGGCGCTCCGCCATCAACGCGCGGATCTTGCGGTCGGCGTGCATCACCGTCGTATGGTCGCGGCCGCCGAACTGCGCCCCGATCTTCGGCAGCGACAGGTCCGTCAGCTCACGGCAGAGGTACATGGCGATCTGGCGGGCCGTCACCAGGACGCGGCTGCGCGACGATCCGCACAGGTCGTCCACCGTCAGGCCGAAGTAGTCCGCGGTCGCCGCCATGATGGCCGTCGCCGTGATCTCCGGGGCCGCGTCCTCGCCGCCGGGGATCAGATCCTTCAGGACGATCTCCGTCAGCCCAAGATCGACGGGCTGCCGGTTGAGCGAGGCGAAGGCCGTGACCCGGATCAACGCCCCTTCCAGCTCACGGATGTTGCGCGAGATACGGGACGCGATGAACTCCAGGACCTCCGGCGGAGCGTTCAGCTGCTCCTGCACGGCCTTCTTCCTCAGGATCGCGATCCGCGTCTCCAGCTCGGGCGGCTGGACGTCCGTGATCAGGCCCCACTCGAAGCGGTTGCGCAAACGGTCCTCCAGCGTCACCAGCTGCTTGGGCGGCCGGTCGCTGGAGAGCACGATCTGCTTGTTCGCGTTGTGGAGGGTGTTGAAGGTGTGGAAGAACTCCTCCTGCGTCGACTCCTTGTCCGCGAGGAACTGGATGTCGTCGACGAGCAGGATGTCCATCTCGCGGTACCGCTTGCGGAAGCTGTCGCCCTTGCCGTCGCGGATCGAGTTGATGAACTCGTTGGTGAACTCCTCCGAGCTCACGTACCGCACGCGCGTGCCCGGGTAGAGGCTCCGCGCGTAGTGCCCGATCGCGTGCAGCAGGTGGGTCTTGCCGAGGCCCGACTCCCCATAGATGAACAGGGGGTTGTACGCCTTGGCCGGCGCCTCGGCGACCGCGACCGCGGCCGCGTGCGCGAAGCGGTTCGAGGCGCCGATGACGAAGGTGTCGAAGAGGTACTTCGGGTTCAGCCGCGCCGTCGGCTCCCCGGGCCCCGTCGCGGGCGCCGGCTGGGCGGCGAGCGGCCCCGGCGCACCGCTGGGCGCGGGCAGCGAACTGGACCCGGGCCCAGCGCTGTGCACACCCCGCCCGCTCGGGCCGGGGTGCGAGGCGTGACCGCCGCGCGGCCCGCCGTGGCCCGCGTCCGGGTGCTCCCTCCGCTCCCCCCGCCCCTGCTGCTCGTACGACGACCGCTCTTGCTCGTACTGCGGGCGGTCCTGGTCGTACGACGGGCGCTCTTGCTCGTACGACGACCGCTCCTGGTCGTACTTTGAGCGGTCCTGCTCGTACGACGAACGGTCCGGGTCGTAAGACGGGTGGTCCTGCTCGTACTGCGGGCGCTCCTGCTCGTACGACGGACGCTCCTGCGGGCCGGGGCGGTAGTCGTGCTGGCCGGAGGGTGAGGCGTACGGGTCGCGCTCGGGGTAGCCGAGGCGGGGCTGCTGCCAGCCGTAGTCGTCCTGCGTCGGCCGCGGCCAGGCGCCAGGTTCCGGACGCTGATAGTCCGGGTAGGCGGGGCGGGCCGTCGGAAGCTGGTCGTTGTGCGTGGTGCCGTGCGAGCCGCCGTGCGCGCCGGGGTGTTCGGCGCGGCCGCCCGAGGGCAGGTCCTCGCGGCGCCGGTAGCCCTCGTACTGATCGCGCTGCTCACGCTGGTCGCGGTCCTGGCCGGCGCCCGGGAGTTCCTGCTCCTCGTACCGCTGCTGCTGCGGCTCCTCGTAGCGCTGGGGCGCCGGGGCGGGGGTCGGGGCCGGTTCGTTCGCCGAGTCGTCGACGGTGATCGCGATGCGGATCGGGCGGCCGCACTCGCGGCTCAGGGTCTCGCTGACCACCGGGGCGAGCCGGCCCTCAAGGACGCCCTTCGCGAATTCGTTGGGAACGGCGAGCAGCGCGGTGTCGGCGACCAGCGCCAGCGGCTGGCAGCGCCGGATCCAGTGCTCGTCCTTCGCCTCGACTCCCTGACCGCGGCCCTCACCCAGGAGTTGTTCAAGTACGCGTGGCCACACTGCGGCAAGATCGGCAGGTACGTCAGCCACAGGGCACGCTCTCTCATGGGTCCCACGAAGGTGTGGTTCTCGGGACGGGTCGAAACGGAAATCGGGTGGTGCGGGGGGAAGGGAACGAATCGGAGTTCAGCCACGGTAGTCAGGGCGACCGTTGCGGTTCAAGTTGTTGTCCACAGGCTGTGCACAGTGTCCCCTCGCCCGCTGCCGGTTTGACCGGATGGCGTAGCCGCGCGTACCGTGACCAGGTCGAGTTGTCGATGGCTGCTGCCGCCTGCCTCCGATGGGCATGGATCACGGTCCGATCCGAACCGTGCAGCGGTGCACTCGGGCGTATGCGAGCTCCTCGCGGGCGCACGGTGACAGCCACACGACACCCGCCGTCACCCGATTCATTTCTGGAGCCCCCGAGTGAGCAAGCGCACCTTCCAGCCGAACAACCGTCGTCGCGCGAAGACCCACGGCTTCCGGCTGCGGATGCGCACCCGTGCCGGCCGCGCCGTCCTGGCGTCCCGCCGCAGCAAGGGTCGCGCCCGCCTGTCTGCCTGACCGCAGCAGGTCATGACGTCGTGCTGCCTACCGAGAACCGGCTGAGGCGGCGCGAGGACTTCGCGACCGCGGTACGCCGAGGACGCCGGGCCGGCCGCCCGCTTCTCGTCGTCCATCTACGCAGCGGTACAACGGACCCGCACGCGCCTGGGGAGAGCGTTCCCCCGACGCGTGCGGGTTTCGTCGTGAGCAAGGCCGTGGGCGTGGCGGTCGTACGGAACAAGGTGAAGCGCAGACTGCGGCACCTGATGCGCGAACGGCTCGCCCAGCTGCCCCCCGGTAGCCTGGTAGTCGTACGCGCGTTGCCCGGAGCGGGCGACGCCGACCATGCACAGCTGGCCCGAGACCTGGACGTCGCCCTGCAGCGGCTGCTGGGAGGGGGCGCGCGATGAAGTACCCACTGCTGGCCTTGATCAAGATCTACCAGTGGACCATCAGTCCGCTGCTCGGCCCGGTGTGCAAGTACTACCCGTCGTGCTCCCACTACGGCTTCCAGGCCATCGACCGGCACGGTGCGATCAAGGGGACGGCGCTCACTGCCTGGCGCATCCTGCGGTGCAATCCGTGGTCGCACGGAGGCGTGGACCATGTCCCGCCGCGCAAGCGGCCCCGGTGGCACGAAATGCTGCGCAACGCCTGGCGCAACAAGGGCGGGAAGTCCGCCACCGAGACCCCGTCCCATGCTCAAGGAGCCTGATTAGTGGACACGATCGCCAGTTTCTTCAGCTTTATCACCACACCCGTCGCGTGGATCATCGTCCAGTTCCACAAGCTGTACGGGGCGATCTTCGGCCCGGACTCGGGCTGGGCCTGGGGCCTGTCGATCGTGTCTCTGGTGGTCCTGATCCGGATCTGCCTGATCCCGCTCTTCGTGAAGCAGATCAAGGCGACTCGTGGCATGCAGACGCTGCAGCCCGAGATGAAGAAGATCCAGGAGCGCTACAAGAACGACAAGCAGCGCCAGTCCGAAGAGATGATGAAGCTCTACAAGGAGACGGGCACCAACCCGCTCTCCTCGTGCCTTCCCATCCTGGCGCAGTCGCCGTTCTTCTTCGCGCTGTACCACGTGCTGAACAGCATCGCTTCCAACAAGGAAGTCGGTGACATCATCACCGGCCCGCTGCTCGCGAGCGCGCAGAAGGCCCACATCTTCGGCGCCCCGCTGGCCGCGAAGTTCATGGACAGCCCTGAGAAGGTCGTTGCCCTTGACGCCACGCTGACCAACGTCCGCATCGTGACCGCGATCATGATCATCATGATGTCGCTGTCGCAGTTCTTCACCCAGCGCCAGCTGATGACGAAGAACGTCGACATGACGGTCAAGACGCCGTTCATGCAGCAGCAGAAGATGCTGATGTACGTCTTCCCGGTCATCTTCGCCGTCTTCGGCATCAACTTCCCCGTCGGTGTGCTCGTCTACTGGCTGACCACCAACGTGTGGACCATGGGCCAGCAGATGTACGTCATCCGCCAGAACCCGACCCCGGGCAGCAAGGCGCAGGGCGCCTACCTGGATCGGCTGCAGGCCAAGCTGGCCCGCAGCGAGGGCGGCAAGATGCGCAAGAGCGAGCGCAACATCGTCAAGGCGATCGTCGCCAAGGGCCGCGACCGCAACGACATCGAGCGCAAGTTCATCAACGGCCTGAGCAAGGCGGGCCTCGCCGCCCAGACCGATGGTGTGGTGGCGAAGAGCGACACCGCCGTCGCCGTGGCCGAAGGCGACGACACCGGGGCCGGAGGTGCGTCGAAGCGCCAGCAGCCCAAGCGGCAGAGCAAGTCGCAGCGGCAGTCCGGCACGGCTCAGGTCCAATCCGCGAAGAGCGACTCCGACGCCAAGACCTCACTGCAGAAGTCCGGGGACGAACCCCAGGACTCCGTGTCCAAGGCCAAGCCCGCGGGTGCCAAGCCCGGCACCGGCTCTGGCTCCGGCAACCGCAGCAAAGCCAAGTCCGGACAGCGCAAGGGTCCGCAGCGGCCCAAGCACCCGTCCAAGAAGTAAGAAGAGGAGCCCATCCCGTGACGGAAGGCACCACCCCCTCGGCTGCTGCTGAGGCCGGCGACACCCTGACCCGCCTTGAGCAGGAGGGCGAGATCGCGGCGGACTACCTTGAGGGTCTGCTGGACATCGCCGACCTGGACGGCGACATCGACATGGACGTCGAGGCCGACCGGGCCGCTGTCTCGATCATCAGCGACTCCAGCGGCCGCGACCTGCAGAAGCTGGTCGGCCGTGACGGCGAGGTGCTTGAGGCGCTGCAGGAGCTCACCCGGCTCGCCGTGCACCGCGAGACCGGTGACCGCAGCCGCCTGATGCTGGACATCGCCGGTTTCCGCGCCAAGAAGCGCGCCGAGCTCTCCGAGCTGGGCGCCAAGGCCGCCGCCGAGGCCAAGAGCAGCGGTGAGCCGGTCAAGCTCGACCCGATGACGCCGTTCGAGCGCAAGGTCGTGCACGACGCGGTCAAGAGCGCCGGCCTGCGCAGCGAGTCCGAGGGCGAGGAGCCGCAGCGCTTCGTCGTCGTACTCCCTGCCTGATCCCCAGCAGTTCCCGGCCCCGTCTGTTTCGCAGGCGGGGCCGATCTTTGTCAGCCTGATATTCAGCACCCAGTGCGGTACGGAAGGACGGTCCCCGTGACGGAGGCAGCAGAACTCCCCCCGGCGCCGGAGCAGGCCCGTGAGGTATTCGGTGAGCGCTTCGCGGACGCGGTCCGGTACGCGGAGCTGCTGGCCGACGCGGGCGTGCGGCGCGGACTGATCGGCCCGCGCGAGGTGCCCCGGCTGTGGGAGCGGCACCTGCTGAACTGCGCGGTGCTGTCCGAGGTCGTGCCCGAGGGCGTGACGGTGTGCGATGTCGGCTCGGGCGCCGGGCTTCCGGGCATCCCGCTGGCCCTGGTCCGCCCCGACCTCAAGATCACTCTCCTTGAGCCGCTGCTGCGTCGTACGAACTTCCTCACCGAGGTCGTCGAGCTGCTCGACCTCGATCATGTGACGGTCATGCGCGGCAGGGCCGAAGAGGTGCTGGGCAAGTTCCAGCCCGTCCATGTGGTGACCGCCCGTGCCGTGGCGCCGCTGGACCGCCTGGCCACCTGGGGCGTACCGCTGCTCCGTCCGTACGGAGAGATGCTGTTGCTCAAGGGCGACACCGCCGAGGAAGAGGTCAAGGGGGCCAAGGCCGCCCTCAGCAAGCTGGGCGCCGTGAAGACCTCCGTGCTGCATGTCGGTGAGGGCGTGGTCGATCCGCTGTCCACCGTGGTGCGGGTCGAGGTCGGGGAGAGTCCCGGCGGTGTGCGGTTCGCGGCGAAGCGGGCCAAGGCGGCTCGTCCTTCGCGGGCCGGGCGGGGGCGGCGCCGCTGATCCGCTTCGCGGAGAGCGTTTCTGCGGTCGGAGTCTGAACCCGCGGCTCCAGTATGGATAAAGCGGGCAAATCGGAGTGTCACGGGTGAAACGGACGCCGTCCTGGCATCGTGTTTCACGTGAAACGTCGCTCACTGCTGCAGGGGATCATCAGCCGAGGCCGCGCTGCCGCCACTTCGCGCGACCGGAAACCCCCCGTAAGGGGGGCGGAGTTTTCCACAAAGAGGGATTCATCCACAGAAGAACAGGCCTCGCTGGTTCACGACCCCAAGGACATGGGAGGCTCTGTTCATTGCGAGCCTGAAGTCGAGGAGAGTGAATCCTTGCGGTCCGACGCCAACATCGCGGGACCGATGACCGATCCGGTCCCCGGTCCCCGTACTGAGTCGGTGGGGGAGGATGTTTCACGTGAAACACCGCCCCCGATGGACGACACCCCCATTGGTCGTGCTGCCCAACTGGCGGTGGAGGCTCTTGGCCGCGCCGGCGAGGGCCTCCCACGGCCCGAGCAGACCCGCGTCATGGTGGTCGCCAACCAGAAGGGCGGCGTCGGCAAGACGACCACGACGGTCAACCTTGCCGCTTCGCTCGCGCTGCACGGTGCGCGCGTTCTGGTGATCGACCTTGACCCGCAGGGCAACGCCTCCACGGCGCTGGGGATCGACCATCACGCCGAAGTCCCTTCCATCTACGACGTGTTGGTGGAGAGCAAGCCGCTCTCCGAAGTGGTCCAGCCCGTGCCCGATGTCGAAGGTCTGTTCTGCGCCCCCGCCACCATCGATCTCGCCGGTGCGGAGATCGAGCTGGTGTCGCTGGTCGCGCGGGAGAGCCGTCTGCAGCGCGCCATCCAGGCCTACGAGCAGCCGCTGGACTACGTCCTGATCGACTGCCCGCCGTCCCTGGGGCTGCTGACGGTCAATGCCCTGGTCGCCGGAGCCGAGGTGCTCATCCCGATCCAGTGCGAGTACTACGCGCTGGAGGGGCTCGGCCAGCTGCTCCGCAATGTCGACCTCGTCCGCGGACACCTCAACCCCGATCTGCATGTGTCGACGATCCTGCTCACCATGTACGACGGCCGGACCCGCCTTGCCTCCCAGGTGGCGGACGAGGTGCGCAACCACTTCGGCGACGAGGTGCTGCGGACGAGCATCCCGCGCTCTGTGCGTATCTCGGAGGCGCCGAGCTACGGACAGACCGTGCTGACTTATGATCCGGGGTCCAGTGGCGCACTCTCCTACCTCGAAGCGGCCCGTGAAATGGCGCTGCGCGGTGTGGGCGTACGGTACGACGCGCAGCAGGCCCACTCGCAGATGCAGAACGGGCGGCAGAACATGGCGGAGGGGATCCAGTGAGCGATCGACGTAGGGGGCTGGGACGAGGACTGGGCGCGCTGATCCCCGCGGCTCCCACCGGAAAGAAGCCCGCACCGCCCGCTGAGGGGCCGGACTCGACCTCTCCGGACTCGACCTCCCCCAGCCCGGTGCTGACCGCTGAACGCGGTGTGCCCGCAGCCAAGTTGGCCTCGCTGCCGCAAGGCAATGTTTCACGTGAAACGGAGCAGCCGTCGAGCGTGGACGCGGCCGCACCGGACCTCACGCCGGAGCCGCCCGCGGGGGCGCACTTCGCCGAGCTGCCGCTCGACAGCATCACGCCCAACCCGCGGCAGCCGCGTGAGGTCTTCGACGAGGACGCGCTCGCCGAGCTCATCACCTCCATCAAGGAGGTCGGTCTCCTCCAGCCCGTCGTCGTACGGCAGCTGGGGCCCTCGCGCTATGAGCTCATCATGGGTGAGCGGCGGTGGCGGGCCTGCCGGGAGGCGGGTCTGGAGCGGATTCCCGCGATCGTGCGGGCCACGGACGACGAGAAGCTGCTCCTGGACGCGCTCCTGGAGAACCTGCACCGCGCCCAGCTGAACCCGCTCGAAGAGGCCGCGGCGTACGACCAGTTGCTGAGGGACTTCAACTGCACGCATGACCAGCTGGCCGACCGGATCGGGCGGTCGCGTCCACAGGTCTCCAACACCTTGCGGCTGCTGAAGCTCTCGCCGGCCGTGCAGCGTCGAGTTGGTGCCGGGGTGCTGTCGGCCGGGCATGCACGGGCGCTGCTGTCCGTCGAGGACTCGGAGGAGCAGGACCGCCTCGCCCACCGGATCGTGGCCGAGGGGCTCTCGGTGCGGGCGGTCGAGGAGATCGTCACGCTGATGGGGTCGCGGCCCAAGAGCCCGCCTCGGGGTAAGGGGCCGCGGGCCGGAGGCAGGGTCTCGCCGTCGCTCACTGATCTGGCCTCCCGGCTCTCGGACCGCTTCGAGACGCGGGTGAAGGTCGACCTGGGGCACAAGAAGGGCAAGATCGTCGTCGAGTTCGCCTCGATGGACGACCTGGAGCGCATCCTCGACACGCTGGCTCCCGGCGAGGGACCGGTCCTGGACAAGGGCCCCGCGAACGACGCCGACGCCGACGCGTAGCGGCCCCACGACAGGCCATTGCAGAGCAGGCCGTGTCCGGTGTGTACCGGAACACGGCCTGCTCTTTACTTTCCACCGGTATCGAGGCAATCGCAGGATGGATACGATGCGGTCGAGTAGGACGTATCCACCTGGCAGCACCAGTGACTTTCCTGGCAGCACCTCAGAAGAAGGGGCGGGCATGCGATCGGTGAGCCGCACAGGCCTGGTGACCGCAGGACTTGGGCTGGGAGCCGTCGGCGGTTTCGTCGGCAGCCTGCTCAAGGAACGGAGCGTTCTGACAGCCGCCCTTGGGGCGGCGCGTCAAGAAAGTGAGGAACCGCCTTCATGGGGCGTCGGCTCGTACCGCTCACGTTGGACAATCTCCCGGATCTCCCGAAGCGTTGCCGTACTTGTGTCTTCTGGGAGCTCGATCCGGTCAGCGGATCGGATGCGGTAAAGGCAGGTACTCCGGAGCTGGAGAAGGAGGCCTGGATCTCCGCCGTGCTCCTGGAGTGGGGCTCGTGCGGCCGGGTCGTCTACGTGGACGACGTGCCTGCGGGCTTTGTGCTCTACGCGCCGCCCGCCTATGTGCCGCGCTCCACGGCGTTCCCCACGAGCCCCGTGTCCCCGGACGCCGTGCAGCTGATGACGGGCTTCATCACCTCCGGCTATCAGGGCCAGGGACTGGGGCGCGTGATGGTGCAGACCGTCGCCAAGGATCTGCTGCGCCGGGGCTTCAAGGCGATCGAGGCGTTCGGGGATGCGCGGTGGAAGGAGCCCGGGTGTGTGCTGCCCGCCGACCATCTGCTGGCGGTGGGCTTCAAGACCGTACGACCGCATCCCACCTATCCGCGGCTGCGGCTTGAGCTGCGTACGACGCTCTCCTGGAAGGAAGATGTCGAGCTCGCGCTCGACCGCTTGCTGGGGGCGGTGCAGAAGGAGCCGGCGTTGCGTCCGCTGTGAAGATGCGCCGGTGGGACATGCGAACGGGCCCAACCCTCGCTGGGGTTGGGCCCGTTTCACGTGAAACAGCGAGGCGCTGATCGTGCGCCTGCGCGGGAGGACTACTTGATGAAGCCCTCAAGGTCGCGCTCGATCGCGCCCTTCGGCTTGGCGCCGACGATGGTCTTGGCGACCTCGCCGCCCTGGTAGACGTTCAGCGTCGGGATCGACATGACGCCGTACTTCGCGGCGGTGGCCGGGTTCTCGTCGATGTTGAGCTTGGCGACGACGATCTCGCCGTGCTCGGCCGCGATCGCCTCCAGGGAGGGGGCGATCTGGCGGCACGGGCCGCACCAGGCGGCCCAGAAGTCGACGAGCACGGGCTTGTCGCTCTTGAGGACCTTCTCCTCGAAGTCCGCGTCCGTCACGGTGATGGTGGCACCGGCCATGGTGTTGTTCTCCTTAACTGAACTGAAGGTGAGGCGAAGCGGTGGGGCTCAGACCGCGGCGGCGGCGGTCTCGTTGTCGGCCAGGGCGGCCAGGTGGCGCTCGGCGTCGAGCGCGGCGGAGCAGCCGGTGCCGGCGGCCGTGATGGCCTGGCGGTAGGTGTGGTCCACGACGTCGCCCGCCGCGAAGACACCGGTCAGGTTGGTGCGCGTCGAGGGGGCCTCGACCTGGAGGTAGCCCTCGTCGTCCAGGTTCAGCTGGCCCTTGAAGAGCTCGGTGCGCGGGTCGTGGCCGATCGCGATGAACAGGCCGGTGACCGGAAGCTCGGAGGTCTCGCCCGTCTTGGTGCTGCGCAGGGTGAGGCCGGTGAGCTTCTGCTCGCCGTGGATCTCGGCGACCTCGCTGTCCCAGGCGAACTTGATCTTCGGGTCGGCGAAGGCGCGGTCCTGCATGGCCTTCGAGGCACGCAGGCTGTCGCGGCGGTGCACGATCGTCACGGACTTGGCGAAGCGGGAGAGGAAGGTCGCCTCCTCCATCGCGGTGTCGCCGCCACCGAGCACGGCGATGTCCTGGTCCTTGAAGAAGAATCCGTCACAGGTGGCGCACCAGGAGACGCCGCGGCCGGAGAGCGCGTCCTCGTTCGGCAGACCGAGCTTGCGGTGCTGGGAGCCGGTCGTGACGATGACGGTCTTGGCCTGGTGGACCGTGCCGGCGGTGTCGGTGACGGTCTTGATCTCACCATTGAGGTCGACGGACACCACGTCGTCCGGGATCAGCTCGGCGCCGAAGCGCTCGGCCTGGGCGCGCATGTTGTCCATGAGCTCGGGGCCCATCACGCCGTCCTGGAATCCGGGGAAGTTCTCCACCTCGGTGGTGTTCATCAACGCACCGCCTGCGGTGACGGCACCTTCGAACACCAGCGGCTTCAGCGAGGCGCGCGCGGTGTACAGCGCGGCCGTGTAGCCGGCGGGCCCGGAGCCGATGATGATCACGTTACGGACGTCGCTCACGGCTTGATTCCTCGTCTCTGCGGACTGCCTAATGCCTCGGGGTGAGCCCTGTTTCCGGACTCTCACCCCACCCAACGGATCCTACGGGGCGAGCATTCCCGCTGTGTCCGCGCACATGGTGTGTTCGTGCGCACGGCGAGGGTGTACGGAGGACAAAGGGGCGTCGCCGTCTCAGGGACGCGGGTACGAGTGGGAGACCAGCACCTCGCCCTTGCCGCCGGAGGCGGTGTCGACGCAGGACGCATCGACGACGTACGCGGTGACGCGCGAGCCGTCCGTGGTGTCGGGCAGCACGACCAGATAGGCGGCCTTGCCGTCGTACGTGCCCCGCTTGGCGGCGAGCGGTGGGGCGTCCTCGCCGACGCCGAGCGCGATGCACTGCGGTACGTCGGCGTCGCCGCCGCGCATCGGTGCGTTGGTCTTGGGCGAGCGCCGGTTGTCCTCGTCGGGCGACCTGGTGTTGGACTCCGTACTGAACGAGGGCTTCGAGGCTTCCGGGGCGGCGCTCTCTTCCTCGGCCTTGTCCTCGGCGAGCATCGAGGAGACCTGGTCGTCGAGTGCGCTCCCGGAGAAGGTCTGGGTCCCGGCGGTGTCCGCTGCGCTGCTAGGGCCGGAGTCGCTGTGGTCGCCGGGCTGGAGCATCAGGGCGCCCAGGCCGATCGCGGCGACCGTGGCGACGGCGCCGAGCACGGCCCCGGCGATGGTGCGGCGCCGTCGGCGAGGTCCCCCCGGCCGACGGCCGGGCCCGGTCGCGGCACGGGGATGCCCGCCGGGCCGATCCGGGGCGCCTGAGCCGCCCGCACTGCCCGCACCGCCCGCGCCACCCGACGAAGCGGGGCTCGCCGTTTCACGTGAAACATCGCTGGAAACACGAGGCTCGGTTTCCCGTGAAACATCCGGCCCGGCCGACCGCTCAGCGAGCGCCGCCGGAACTTCGACGGAGTCAGGAACATCGACGGAGTCAGGAACATCGACGGAGTCAGGAACTTCGACGGAGTCAGGAACCCCGATGGCGTGAGGAACCCCGACTGCCCGCTCCTCAGGACGAGTTGCGTCGAGCAGTGCCTCGGCCGCCAGCGCCGCGTCGATCCGTCCTGCGACGTCGTCCGGCATCTGCGGCGGGCCGGGCAGTGTGCCGAGCAGACCGCGGATCTCCGTGAGCGAGTCGAGCACGTCGGCACAGAGCTCGCAGCCGTCCACGTGGCCGCGTACCTCGCTCGTACGGGACGGCGGGAGCAGGCCCTCGGTGAGATCGGAGAGTTCCGACACGTCCGGGTGCTCGGCCGCGCCGGTCGTGGCTGTCACGCTCGCCCACCTCCGCCTTTCACGGCTGCTGAGTCGCCTGGATCGGTGCCTTGTGTCCTCGCGTCGTGCGCTGGTGCTGCCGGTGGGACGGATGTCTCCTGCGTCCGGTTCCTTCCGGCGCCGTGGTTCTTCTCCGTCGTACCGGCCCGGGCTCTTCCCTGTGCGCCCGAGCCCTCCGCGCGGAGGTGGCTGAGCAGCGGGAGCAGGCGGGCTCTGCCGCGGGCGCAGCGGCTCTTCACGGTGCCGGTGGGAACGCCGAGCACCGCCGCGGCCTCGGCCACGGGGTAGCCCTGCATGTCGACGAGGACGAGCGCGGCCCGCTGGTCCGGCGGAAGCGTGCCGAGCGCCTCGATGAGCTGCCGGTGGAGGTCGTGCCGCTCGGCCGGCGCGGAGGCCGACTCGTGCGGTTCGAGGAGCTGCTCCAGGCGTTCCGTGTCGTCGACGGGGGAGGTCTTCCGGGAAGCGGCCTTGCGTGCCCGGTCGAGGCAGGCGTTGACGGTGATCCGGTGCAGCCAGGTCGTGACCGCCGACTGGCCGCGGAAGGTGTGGGCGGCGCGATAGGCGGACACCAGCGCGTCCTGCACCGCGTCCGCGGCTTCCTCCCGGTCCCCGAGGGTGCGCAGCGCCACCGCCCAGAGCCGGTCGCGGTGTCGGCGTACGAGCTCGCCGAAGGCGTCGGGGTCCCCGTCGACATGGCGGGCCAGGAGCGTCGCGTCAGGGACTCCTGAGATGTCCTCCGCCTGCACCTGCTCCCCCTACCTCGGCCGAGGGCTCAGCGTATCGGGATTACCTACCGCCGACTACGTGCTGCCAATCGCACACGGCCGATTACGTGCGGTCGATTACGTACGGTCGATTACGAACGGTCGGCCTCGCCTGCCGCCGCTTTCTCGCGGGCCGTCCCCAGGACCTTGATCTCGGAGATCCCGCCCCGGAAGAGTTGCGCCGAACCGTCGGTCGGCAGGGAGGTGATGTGCACCAGCAGGTACCGGGTGCGCACCGGTTCGTCGAGGGTCTTCCGCAGGCGTTCCCCGGCCTCGCCGAGCTTGCCGAGTTCCTTGGAGAACTCGGCGAGGGACGCGGGCCGTGAGGCGTCCTCGGGTGCGGCCAGCACCTCCGCCTTCTGCCCCGCGCGGTACATGGCGATGTCGAATCCGGTGACGTTCTGGACGCTGCCGAGGTCGACGACTATCCCGCTGCCCTGCCGACGGTTCGGCAGGTTGCCGAAGTTCGCGTAGCCCTTGTACTGGGGCGTGATCCAGGCGGTGCCGGTGGAGCCGTCGATGGCATGCGGGACGTCCTGCTCCTTGATGCCGGTGCCGCTGGGGGCGAACTCGTACGCATCGCTGATCTTGAGCGGCTTGCCTGCGGCGGGCTTGGCCTGACTGTCACCGCCGGGCTGCGAGGTGCCGGGGCCGGTGGGCCGGTCGCGCTCCATCAGGGCGTCCGCGAGCTGCCAGCTGCCCAGTCCGAGCGCCGCGATCAGCAGCGCGGAGACGGCCCACTTCAGGGCCTTGCCGGTGCGGCTCTGCAGCGGTGCGGGCGGTGCGGCCGGCATCGGCTGCGGGCGCGGGGCCGCTGGGGTGGAGCGGCCGTACGTGCCCTGCTGGTATGTGGTCCGCTGGTACTCGGGCGGCGCCGTGAACGAGGGCTCCGGCGGGCGGATGCGGGGCATCTCCGAGACCGCCTTGGACAGGTCCTCCGGGGTGGCACACGGCCGGTCCTGCCGGGACGCCGTCGCGCCGTCGTTGACCAGGGCGCGCATCGCGAGCTCGGACAGGCCCCGGTGAACGCCCGCACGCACCTGGTCCGGTGCGATCAGGCCGATGTCCTTGGGCAGCCCGGACAGGCCGTACGCGTCCTCCTCGTACGGCCAGCGCTGGGTCAGCGAGGCGTACAGGAGGGCGCCGATCGACTCCGTGTCCGTGCGCTGCGGGGTGTCGCTGCTGATGCCGCGCAGCGCGGCGTTCACGGCGAGGCCGCGGATGCGGTACTGGCCGGAGGAGCTGCGCAGCACCGCGCTGGGCGTGAGCCGCAGATGGGCCAGGCCCTCGCGGTGCGCGGCGGTCATGGCCTGCGAGACCTGGGTGACGAGCTGGTACGCGTCGTGCGCCTCCAGTGGGCCGGCGGCGAGCAGTGCGGTCAGCTCGGTGGCGTCGGGCAGCCACTCGTGCACCACGTACACGAGGTCGTTCTCCTCGACCGCGTCGAGGACCTGCACGAAGCGCGGGTCGCCGAGCAGCGCGGAGGAACGGGCGGCGGAGAGGACGCTGCGGGCGCGCGGATGATCGGCCGGAAGCAGATGTACGCCGACGGCGCGGCGCAGCTTCTCGTCGACCGCGCGCCAGCTGCTGAAACCGTCCAGACGGGTGACGCACTCCTCCAGGCGGTAGCGGCGCGCGAGCTTATGGCCGCTGTGCAACTCGGGCGGCGCGGCCTGCGGCTTCTCCGGTTGAGCGGCCTGGACGGCCTGCGGTTTCTCCGGTTGGACGGCTTCCGGCTGGTCGGCCTGCGGCTGGTTGGCCTGCGGCTGGTTGGCCAGCGGCTCTTCCGGTTGGGTGGCTTGGGGCTTCTCCTGCCGGTCGGCCTGCGGCGTCTCCGGCTGGCTGGCCTGCGGTTTCGCGATGTCCGCCGCGTCGTCGCCGGACGGCTGGTCGCCCTCGGCCGCCGTCGTCTCTCGGCTCCCCGCCGCCTCGTCGGCCGTGGCCTGGTCCGCCTTGGCGGTCAGCGACTCGTCGTCGCCCCCTGCTGCCACGTCGACGGCAGTGCTCCGTTCCGCCACCGTCGTTCCTGCCTCCCCATCCGATGCACGCTGTCCGACGCCAAAGCCAATTGTGCCCACAGTCTGCCGCTATCCACGACACGCGATGGCCGGGGATGGTTGTGCGGAACCTGAGGGAAAGCGTCGGATCAGCGGCCGAGCCGACCCCGGACCATGCCGACGAGCGCGTTCAGCTCCTGGATGCGCATGCGGCGGGCGGCCAGGAAGAAGACCCCGAACAGCACCACGGCACCGCCGAAGAGCGCGGCCAGCGAGCCGCCGACACCCTGGCCCAGGCCCTGAGTGATCGCGTACGCGGCCCCACCAGCGGCGAGTGTGGCCGGGACCGAGGCGATGCCGAGGCGGGCGTAGGTGCGCAGCACGTGCGAGCCGTCCAGGTCGCCGCCGAGGCGGGCGCGCAGCCTCCGCCAGGCGACGCCCACGCCGATCGCGTACGCGATGCCGTACGAGGCGGCCATGCCCACGACCGCCCAGCGGGCCGGCAGCACGAAGAAGCAGAGGGCGGAGGCCCCGGCGTTGACCACCGCGACGATGACGGTGTTGTAGAAGGGCGTGCGGGTGTCTTCGTACGCGTAGAAGGCGCGCAGAACGACGTACTGGACGGAGTACGGGATCAGGCCGAGGCCGAAGGCCATCAGCATGTACCCCATGTTCGTGGCTTCGGCGGTGCCCGAGGAGCCGAAGATCATCGTGCACATCGGGATGCCGAGGGCCACGAAGCCGAAGGCGATCGGGACGATCGCGACGGACGTGGTGCGCAGGCCCTGCGAGATGTCGTCGCGCACCGCGCCGGTGTCGTTCTCGTGCGCGGAGCGGGAGAGCCGCGGCAGCAGCGCGGCCATCAGGGAGACCGTGATGATGGCCTGCGGCAGACCCCAGATCAGCTGGGCGTTGGCGTACGCGGCGAAGCCGGTGCCGTCGACGGCGGAGTCCTTGCCGGCCGCGGTGGACAGCTGGGTCACGACGAGCGCGCCGGCCTGGTTGGCGAGCACGAACAGCATCGTCCACTTGGCGAGCATCGCCGCCTTGCCGAGGCCGTGGCCCTTCCAGTCGAACCGCGGCCGCAGCCGGAAGCCGGTCTCCCGCAGGTACGGGATCATCGCCAGCGCCTGGACGACCAGGCCCAGGAGCACACCGATGCCGAGGAGCCGCTCGCCCTCCGGCGGGATCGTGCCGACCTCCATGCCGGAGGTCGCGGCCGAGCCGTACACCCAGATGAACAGGCCGAGCGTGACGATGATGACGATGTTGTTCAGGACCGGGGTCCACATCATCGCGCCGAACTTCCCGCGGGCGTTGAGGATCTGGCCCATCACGACGTGGATGCCCATGAAGAAGATCGAGGGCAGGAAGTAGCGGACGAACGTGACGCCGACCTCGTTGGCGGCCGGATCGTCGGCGACCGAGGTGGACAGCGCCCGGATCAGCAGCGGGGCCGCGACGATCGCGAGGACGGTGAGCGCCCCGAGGGCGACCATGACGAGGGTCAGCAGACGGTTGGCGTAGGCCTCACCGCCGTCCTCGTCCTCCTTCATGGCCCGCACCAGCTGCGGGACGAAGACCGAGTTGAGACCGCCGCCCACCGTGAGGATGTAGATCATCGTGGGCAGCTGGTAGGCGACCTGGAAGGTGTCGCCGAGCAGGCCGACGCCGAGCGCCGAGACGATCAGCGCGGACCGGATGAAACCGGTGAGCCGCGACACCATCGTGCCCGCCGCCATCACCGCGCTCGACTTCAGCAGGCCCGCGGCCTTGCCGGACTTCTTCGGCGCTGCGGCGGGGGCGGGGGCGGGGGCAGGGACAGGGGCCGCGGGTTCAGGGGCGCTCGACGGCGCGCCCGGAACCGGCGGCGCCGCCGGGGCGGGCACCGCGGGCGGGGTCTCGCCCTGAGCGTGGGAGCCGCCGGGCTGCTGCTCGCGGAAACCCGCCTGGTGATCGGGGTGATCCGGCCGCTGCTCGCGGTAACCCGGCTGCTGGTCCCGGAACAGGTGAGCGAACGCGTCCGGCTCGTGGCGCTCCTCGGCGGCCCGGCTGACCAGGTCGTCGACGCCGACGAACTGCGTGGTGCGGATGTCGTCGCCGTACGGCAGATGACGGGACGGGCCGTCCGGCTCCGGGGCCGGGGTCTGCGCCCAGACCTGCGGGTCGGGGGCGTTCTGCGGCGGGTGGGGCCGGTCGTACAGGGACTGCGGGTCCGCGTACGTGCCCGGGGGCGGCGGCGGGTGCGAGGCGCGGTCGTAGAGGGCCTCGGTCACCGGGTCCTGGGCGGAGAGGTCCTGCGCGCGGTACGGGTCCTGGGCGTAGGCGTCCTCGACGTACATGTCCGGCGTGGGCGGCTGCGGGGGTACGTGCCCGCCCGCGGGTTCGCCGCCGCCCGCGCCCTGGCCGCGGTCACCGTCGTACGGCGCATTCATGCTTACCCCACCTCATCGGTCCCGCGGCCCCAGTGGCCACGTCATCGCTCAACGGTCCACTCTCTCACCCGTGCCGGACGGGTCGGTGTTTTCCGGTGCGGTGTCCGGTGCCGGGTCACTCGGCTGCTCGGGGCCGGACGGGCGGGGCTCGGGGCTGTCGGACGCGCCGGGCTCGGGGCTGTCGCCGCCGTCGTCCTGACCGCCGCCGTCGTCCTGACCGCCGCCGGTCCCGCCGGTCCCGCTGGTCCCGCCGTTCTCGCCGTCGTCGCCCTGGCCCTCGCCGTTCTCCGCCTCGGCCTCGGCCTCCTCCTCGGCCTCCGCCTCCTCCTCGGCCTCGGCGCGGCGGGCGGCGGCCTTGCGCTGGGTGTACATGCGGAAGCCGGCGAGGACGAGCAGCAGGAGGCCGCCCGCGAGGACCAGCATCACGGTCAGGGTGATCTCGGTGACGTCGACGTCGAAGCGGATCTGCTTGCCGTACGGCGTGCCGTCCTCGGTGTAGAGCTGGGCGACGACCGGGACCGGGCCGTTGGCGTTGGCCGTGGTGGTGAACTTCACGGTCTGGCTGTGGCCGCCGGAGACCTTGATCGGCTGTTCCTCGTACGGGCCCGGCTCCTCGCCGATCTTGAGTCGGGTCGGCTTGGTGGAGGTGAGGCGGAGCGTCAGGTTCTCGGCGCCCTGGACCAGGTTGTTCTGGACGGTGATCGGGATGGTCGCCTCGCGGCCGGAGAGCTTCGCCTCGGTCTTCTCGATCAGCTGGACCTGGCCGGTGAGCGTCGTGAGGTAGCGCTGCACGCTGTTGCGGTACGTCTCCGCTTCGTGCGGTCGGCCGCGCCAGGACGTGGACAGCTCGCGGTCCATGGCCCGGCCGAACGGCGTGACCACCCGGTCCGGTTCGCTGAGGATCACCTTGAAGCGGTTGAGGGTCTCCTGCGTGGTGCGGACCGACTCGAAGGCCGCCTTCGGCAGCTCCTGCTTGCGCAGGCTCGCGGGGTACGAGCCGACGCCCGGCACCTTCGTCGTGGCCTTCGGGTCGGGCTTGGCCTGGGCGGCGGCGATCAGGTCGTCCGGCTCGGTCCAGCTCTCCGAGCCGAGGGCGTCCAGGGCCCTGGCCATCGTCTGGGCCTGGCTGGCGGTGGGCATGCGCTGCGGGGCTACGACGACGCTGCGCTGCTTGTCCGGGGCCTGCAGCGTGATCATCTGGCTCTGGGCCAGGAACTCCTGCACCGCGAGCGTGGAGTCCTCTGCGCGCGTCATGTCGCCCTGGAACGCGGTCGACAGTCCGGCGTCCGCGACCACGGCCGTCGTGCCGCCGCCGATCGGGCGGGCCGCGGTCGGGGTGTACGGCAGGCTGCCCGTCTCGCGGAGGCTGTCGCTGCGGGCGATCACCGAGTGTGCGCCGGCCGAGGTGGCGACGTCCACGACGGACGGGTCGACCGCGCCCTCGGCGGGCCAGGCGAAGTCCGTGCTCGGTTCGACGTGCAGGACGGACTTCACGGTTTTGGCGGCGACGTCCGTGGCGGGCTTCAGATGGCTCAGCGAACCGCCGACCGTCTTGCCCTGGTGCGCGAGTGAGGCCAGGTCCGGGTCGGCGAACGGCAGCGCGACGACCTTCTTGCCCTTGACGGCCTGCTGCAGCTCGTTGAGCCACTGCTTGGCCAGGGCGCGGTTCTTGGCCGAGCCCGGGATCGGGTTGCCGCCCTCCGGGTTCTCGATGCTGTAGCCCTTGGTGACCATCGCGTCGAGGGAGGCGAGCAGGTCCGGGTCGATGACCCAGGTCACCGGCAGGTTCTTGCCGAGCGACAGCATCTGCTCCAGGCGGCCGCCGGGGGCGACCTCCTCGGCGAGCTGGTCGTCGGCGAAGACCGGGGTCTGCTGCTCGTCGGAGGCGGTCTCGGCGGTGAGGTGCGAGGTGGAGATCAGCGGCCAGAGGAAGCTGACCTTCGTCTTCTCCTCCGGAGCCTCCGACTGCCAGGGCAGGAAGGTCCGCTCGACGCCGAGCACCTGCGCATACGGCTGGGCGGCACTGCGGCCGGTGAGGGCGACGCCCAGCTGGTAGACGCCGTCGGCGGAGAGGTCGAGCTCCTCGACCGGGACGGAGAGCTGGAACTCCTGGGAGACGCCGGGGGCGAGCTTGTCGAACTCGGCGGTGTACTTGCCGTCCTTGCCGGCGACCTCGCGGCCGAGCGGCCCTTGCAGCGAGTCGGACCGCTTGGTCACGTTGTCGATGGCGGAGCGGTTGTGCAGGGTCGGGCCGACGCGGAGGCCGACATGGGCGTCCGTGACGGTCCGGCGGCCCTCGTTGGTGATCGTGCCGGAGACCGTGACGGTGTCGTCGTCCGTGGGCGCGCTCGGCGACATGCCGTCCACGGAGACGTCGACGGAGCCGGTGGAGGAAGGAGCCGCCGGGGCCGAGGGGGCCGCGGGCGCGGCGCCCGCCGGGGCGGCGGCCGGGAGCTGCAGCAGACCGGCGAGCAGCGGCGTCCCCGCGAGGAGGGCCGCCGTACGCCGGATCCACCGGCGGGCAGGTGAGGGAGTCATCCCCTGGAAGTCTGCCGCCTCGGCCACGCGCTCGCCCGTCCCTCGTCGTAGTCGTCAGTGGTCGTCCGCATGTGCGTCCCCGCGTTGCGGGTCCCCGCATGTGCGTCCCCGCGTTTGCGTCCCCGCATGGTAACGAGGCGCGCTGTGCCTGAGTGCCGGGGTGCGTGCGGAACGGGGCGGCCGTGCTGGGAGGCCGGGGCGGGCCGACGGAAACGGGGAAGCTGCCGCAGCTCAGGCCCCGTACCCTCTTCTGTTGTGCCGAACGCCAATGAAGACAACTCCAGTGCCCTCAGCCAGGTGCAGCGCCGCGCGGTGAGCGAGCTGCTGCGCGTGTCCCCCGTCGCCGACGAGCTCGCCGAACGCTTCCGCGCGGCCGGGTTCTCGCTCGCCCTCGTCGGCGGCTCGGTGCGGGACGCGCTGCTCGGCCGGCTCGGCAACGACCTGGACTTCACGACCGATGCCCGCCCCGAGGACGTACTGAAGATCGTCCGGCCCTGGGCGGACGCGGTGTGGGAGGTCGGGATCGCCTTCGGCACGGTGGGCTGCCAGAAGCGGGCACGCGTCGGAGAGGACGGCCAGGAGTTCCAGATCGAGGTCACGACGTACCGCTCCGAGGCGTACGACCGCACCTCGCGCAAGCCCGAGGTGTCCTACGGCGACTCCATCGAGCAGGACCTGGTGCGCCGGGACTTCACCGTCAACGCGATGGCCGTGGCCCTGCCCGAGAAGGAGTTCATCGACCCGCACGGCGGCCTCGACGACCTCGCCGCGCGCGTGCTGCGCACGCCGAGCACGCCCCAGGAGTCCTTCTCGGACGACCCGCTGCGGATGATGCGGGCCGCCAGGTTCGCCGCGCAGCTGGACTTCGAGGTGGCACCCGAGGTGGTCGCGGCGATGAACGCCATGGCGGACCGTCTGGAGATCGTCTCGGCCGAACGCGTCCGGGACGAGCTCAACAAGCTGGTGCTCTCCGCGTACCCGCGCAAGGGCCTCACCCTGCTCGTCGACACCGGCCTCGCCGACCACGTCCTGCCGGAGCTGCCCGCGCTGCGCCTGGAGAGCGACGAGCACCACCGGCACAAGGACGTCTACGAGCACTCTCTGATCGTTCTGGAGCAGGCCATCGCCCTGGAGGAGGGGGAGCCGGACCTCACCCTGCGGATCGCGGCGCTCCTTCACGACATCGGCAAGCCGAGGACGCGGCGCTTCGAGAAGGACGGCCGGGTCTCCTTCCACCACCACGAGGTGGTCGGCGCCAAGATGACGAAGAAGCGCATGACGGCGCTCAAGTACTCGAACGAGCTCGTGAAGGACGTCTCGCGTCTCGTCGAGCTGCACCTGCGCTTCCACGGGTACGGCACGGGCGAGTGGACGGATTCCGCGGTACGGCGTTACGTACGCGACGCGGGCCCGCAGCTGACCCGGCTGCACAAGCTCACCCGCTCCGACTGCACGACGCGCAACAAGCGCAAGGCGAGCGCGCTCTCGCGGGCGTACGACGGGCTGGAGGAGCGGATCGCGCGGCTGCAGGAGCAGGAGGAGCTGGACGCCATCCGCCCGGCCCTCGACGGCAACGAGATCATGGAGATCCTGGGTGTCGGACCGGGCCCGGTGATCGGCCAGGCGTACAAGTTCCTGCTCGAACTGCGCCTGGAGAACGGGCCGATGGAGCGGGACGCGGCCGTGTCGGCGCTCAAGGAGTGGTGGGCGACGCAGGGCTGAGCGTGCCGCCGGGCAGGGCAGGGCAGAGCCGGGCAGGGCCGAACCGGGCCTGGGGGGGGGGGGGGGGGGGGGGGGGGGCGGGCCCGCCCCCCCCCCCCACCCGGCGGGGCGGGGGGGGGGCCGGGCGCGCCGCGGGCCCAGAGGGCGGGGGGGGGGGGGGGGGGGGGGGGGGGGGGGGGGGGGGGGGGGGGCGGCGGGGGGGGGGCGCGCCGGGGGGGGGGGGGGGGCGCGCCGCCCCCCCCCCCCCCCCCCCCCCCCCCCCGCCCGGACCGGCTCTGGCCACCCTGGCCCGTCTCACGCCGCCGCGCCCGCTCCCGCCGGAGGTCAGGCCCGCGGCCACCGCCCTGACGCGCGCCCTGCCGGACGCTCCGTCACCGGTCGTACGCTCGGCTGCGACCGCCCTCCTCGGCCTCGGCCCCGGCCTCACTCCGTCCGGCGACGACTTCCTCTGCGGCCTGCTCCTCGCCGCCCACACGGCCCGCCAACCACCCTCCTGGCTGGCCGAGTTGGTCTCCCTGGCGGCGCACGCCGGGTCCCGTACGCCGCTCGTCTCGGCGGCCCTCCTCCGCCATGCGGCCGCCGGGCACTGCATCGACCAGGCGGCGCGCGTCCTCCACGCCGCCGCCACCGGCGCCGACCTCGCTCCCCCGGTCACCGCCCTGCTCGCCGTCGGCCACAGTTCGGGCGGCGACCTGCTGCAGGGGCTGTGCGCAGGGGCCGGGGTGCTGAGCGGTGCGGGCGTGCCCGTGACCGGTCCTGCGGGCCTGCCGTCGACGGCTACCTATACGCTCCAGTAACATCGCGGCGCGGCGGCACTCTGCGCATCCCGTCCCGCCCCGCCGTTCCCCCTGCCTCGGAGGCCCCTGTGCGTACGCCCCGAACTCCCGGAAGAACCGGAACGTCCCGTTCCCCGCTGCTCCTGGCGGGTCTGCTCGCCGGTGCGGGCGCCGTGCACTTCGCCGCGCCGAAGGCGTTCGACGCCCTCGTGCCGCGGGCGCTGCCCGGTTCGCCGCGGGCCTGGACGTACGCGAGCGGCGCCGTGGAGCTGGCGCTCGCCGCGGGCGTGGCCGCGCCGCGTACCCGCAGGGTGACCGCGAAGGCGGCCGCCGCGTTCTTCGTCGGGGTGCTGCCCGCCAATCTGCAGATGGCGGTGGACTGGCGGAAGCGCCCGGCGCCGCTGCGGAACATCGCGTACGCGCGCGTGCCGCTGCAGGCGCCGCTGGTCCTGTGGGCGCACAGCGTGGCCCGGTCCGAGGAGGGCGCCGTATGAGCGGAGCGAACGGACAGGACGGACAGGACGGACAGGACGAACAGAGCGAACCGCGCGCACAGGGCGGACGGCGCGGACAGCGGGTCGAAGTCGGCTCGGTGGTCGAGGACTTCACGCTCCCGGACGAGCAGGGGCGGCCCACCTCGCTCTCCGGCCTCCTCGCCGAGGGCCCGGTGGTGCTGTTCTTCTACCCGGCCGCCCTCACGCCCGGCTGCACGGCCGAGGCCTGCCACTTCCGGGACCTGGCGGCCGAGTTCACGGCAGCGGGCGCGCGGCCGGTCGGCATCAGCTCGGACGAGGTGGCACGGCAGCAGGAGTTCGCCGAGAAGCACTCCCTCGGCTTCCCGCTGCTCTCGGACCCGGAGGGCGTCGTACGCGGCCGCTTCGGGGTGGCGCGCGGGCTCGCCGTGCTGCCGACGAAGCGGGCGACGTTCGTCATCGACGCGCAGCGCCGGGTCGTCGAGGTGGTGCGCAGCGAGTTCCGGATGAGCGCGCACGCGGACAGGGCGCTCGCGGCGGTCCGGGCCTTGGCCTGACCGCCGCGGAGCGGCTGGTCAGCGGAGTACGTCGAGGACGTTCAGCTGGATGCCGTTGGCGTACGCCGCGTGCTCGACGAGCTGCAGCTTCTGGGCGTCCTTGTCGGTGTCGCTGAACAGCCGCTTGCCGGCGCCGAGCAGGAACGGGAAGACGAGCAGGTGGTAGCGGTCGATCAGGCCGGCGTCGGAGAGGTTGCGGTTCAAGGTGGCGCTGCCGTGCACGATGATCGGGCCGCCCTCGGTCTCCTTGAGGGCGGCGACGTCGTCGAGTGAGCGCAGGATCGTCGTCTCGGCCCAGTTGGACACCAGCTTGTCCTCGGTGAGGGTGCTGGAGACGACGTACTTCGGCATCACCTTGTAATCGGCGAACTCCTCCATGTCGGGCCACACCGGGCTGAACGCCTCGTAGCTGGCGCGGCCCATCATCAGGGCGGTGGCCTCCTTCTGCTCCCGGCCCTTGATCTCGTACGCCTCCGGCAGGAACTCGATGTCCTTGAAGGTCCACCCGGAGTTGCGGTAGCCGGGCTCGCCGCCCGGGGCCTCCATGACACCGTCGAGCGAGACGAAGGCCGTGCTGATCAGAGTGCGCATTTTCGGATTCCTCGCTGTATCGGCGTATCGGTGCATCGGTCCAGGTTCTCAACGCTTCGGCCGACGCTTCCCTGCCGCTGCCGCGGCCTCGTCGCATCAACCACAGGTATGACCGCGGGTCCCGCCAGAACTCATCGACCCCTCGCGATCATTCTGCACACGCGCGGTGCGGCGTCGTGTGTCAGCGCGCCCAGGACTGGCGCCACACCCCGGCGTGCCCGTACGGCTCAGGCGGCGGCGCCGAGCGCGAGGGCCGCGACCACCGGCGCCGCGTACACCAGCGGGAACGGCACGTGCGCGTACGCGCGGGCCCTGAGCACGGTCACCACGGCCCCGGTGAAGTACAGGACCAGGCAGACCCCGGCGAGCACGCCCACGACCGGCACGAACAGGCCGGCGAGGAGCCCCACGGCCCCGGCCGCCTTCGCCGCGCCCAGCGGGTTCCACCAGGAGCGCGGCACGCCGTACTCGGTCAGGGCCTGCACGACCCAGTCGGCGCGGGTGAGCAGGGCGAAGCCGGAGAAGCCCGCCATCAGGGCGGCGATCACGGTGACGACCACATGTGCGACAGACATCTTTCGATCTCCTCATCAGCCGGACACCGGCGAGGCCGAGGGCCGCCCGGTGCGTTGTCACTTCCCTGACCCGGCGGCGGCAGGGGATGTGACAGCCCGGCCGAAGATTTTTCCCAGCGGCCGTTGTCAGTGGCGGCGGTGATACTGGGCGTCACGGGATCAATACGGTTCACCACGGGGTCAATACGGTTCGTCACGGGGGGAGTTCGGCATGTGTCTGATGCGTACGGGGGCGGCCGCCGCGGTGTCCTGGGGCCGAGGCGCGTCCGGGCCGGCCCTTCGGACAGGATCCCTAGCCGATCGTCAGTGTCGACTTCGTCCTCGTCGTCGAGCTGTTGCCCGCGTACACGTCCACGGGGCCCGGTTCGAGGCGGAGTTCGCCGTCGGGGGCGTTGGTCCAGAAGCCCAGGTCCTGCGCGCCGAGCCGGAAGCGGACGGTCCGGCTCTTGCCCGGTTCCAGGGTGACCCGGCGGAACCCCCGCAGCCGGCGCACGGGCTGGGCGATGCTCGCCGCGAGGTCGTGGACGTACAGCTGCACGACCTCGTCCCCGGCGCGCTTGCCGGTGTTGCGCACGTCCACCGCGACCTCGACGGTGTCGCCCCCGCGCAGCGCGTCCGCAGCGATCACCGTCGTGCTCAGGCGCGGCTCGCCCACCGCGAAGGCGGTGTAGCTCAGCCCGTGCCCGAAGGGGAACTGCGGGCCGGGCGGCAGATCGAGGTACTTGGAGGTGTACTTGTTGTCCGCCGCGTACGGGCGTCCGGTGCTCTCGTGGTTGTAGTGGACGGGGATCTGGCCCACGCTGCGCGGGAACGACACGGGCAGCTTGCCGCCGGGGTTGACCGCGCCGAACAGCACGTCGGCGATCGCGTGGCCCGCCTCGATGCCGGGGTGCCAGGCCTCCAGGACGGCGGGCGCCCGGTCCAGCCAGCCGCCGACCGTCAGTGGGCGCCCGTTGACGAGGACGACGACGAACGGCTTGCCGGTGTCCGCGACGGCGGCGATCAGCCTCTCCTGGGCGCCGGGCAGCCCGATGTCGCTGCGCACGGCGGCCTCGCCGCTGATCGAGGGCGGCTCGCCGACGACGACGATCGTCACCTCGGCCGCCTCCGCCGCCGCGACGGCCTCATCGATGCCCGAGGTGTCCTCGCCGTCCGGATCCACCCCGCGCGCGTACGTCACCTCGGCGCCGCCCGCCGCCGCACGGACCGCGTCGAGCACCTTGCCGGAGCGGAACTTCTCCTGGGCGCGGGGGAAGGTCCAGGTGCCGAGCAGGTCGGCCGAGTCGGCGAAGGGGCCGACGACGGCGATGCCCGCCGCGGCCTTGTCCAGCGGCAGCGTGTTCTCGTCGTTCTTCAGCAGCACCATCGAGCGCGCGGCCGCCGCCCGTGCGGCCGCGCGGCTCCGCCTGCTGGGGGCGGCGACGGCCTGGGACTCCGTCACGTACGGCTGGTCGAACAGGCCGAGGTCCGACTTGAGGCGGAGGATGCGGGTCACCGCGTCGTCGAGGCGTTCCTCCGGGATCCGGCCCTCCTTGAGGAGCTGAATGCCGTGGTCGGCGAGCGTGCTGCTGACCATCTCCATGTCGAGGCCGGCGTTCAGGGCGAGCTGCGCGGCGTCGGCGGCGTCCGCGGCGAAGCCGTGCGCGACCAGCTCGTGCACGCCGTTCCAGTCGCTGACCACCACCCCGTCGAACTCCCACTGTTCCTTCAGGATCTCGGTGAGGGTGTGGGCGTTGCCGTGCGCGGGGACGCCGCTCACGGTGTTGAACGCGGCCATCACCGTGACCGCACCGGCGTCCAACGCGGCCTGGAACGGCGGAAGATAGAGGTTGCGCAGGCGGGACTCGGACACGTCGACGGTGTTGTAGTCCCGGCCGCCCTCGGCGCCCCCGTACGCGGCGAAGTGCTTGGCGCAGGCGGCGAGCCGGTCCGCGGAGGCGAGGCCGCCCGCGTCCTCGCCCTGGTAGCCGCGGACCTTGGCGGCGGCGAACTGTGCGGTGAGGTACGGGTCTTCGCCGCAGCTCTCGGCGATGCGGCCCCAGCGCGGCTCGTGCGTCACGTCCATCATCGGCGAGAACGTCCAGTGCACACCGTTGGAGCGGGCCTCCTGCGCCGAGACCTCGGCGTCCCGCCCGGACACCGCCGGGTCGAAGCTCGCGGCCTGCGCGAGCGGGATCGGGAAGGTGGTCAAGCAGCCGTGGATGACGTCAAGGCCGAAGACGAGCGGGATGCCGAGCCGGGACTCCTCGACGGCGATGCGCTGCAGCCGGTTGCTGTCCTTGGCGCCGAACATGTTGAGGACCGAGCCGAGCCGCCCCGCGCGCGCGGCCGCCGCCACCTTCTTGTTGTCCGGGTTGCCCGGCCCGGTGGCGAACGCCCAGGACAGCTGCTGGAGTTGACCCAGCTTCTCCTCGGTCGTCATGCGCGCGAGGAGTGCAGCGATCCGGTCGTCGTCGCGCCGGGCCGTCCCCGCGCGCCGGGTCCCGCTCACCACGCGGCGGGTCCCGCTCACCGCGCGGCGCCCGGCGAGTTCCGCCGCGGGATTCGGCGCGAGGTTCGGCGCGAGGGTGCCCTGCGCGGCCCGCGCGGTGCCCGGGCCGAGCGCCGCACCGGCGGCCGCGCCCAGGGCGGCGGTGCCGCCGATCGCCGCGAGGACGGAACGCCGTGGTACTCCAGCCATGCGTGCATCCCTTCCACGCCTCCTCCACATCCACACCGTCCCGCCGCGCCACCGGGCATCGGTCAGCGGTCATCGGTCGTCTGGCATCGGGCATCGGGCATCGGGCATCGGGAGGGGTGCAGGGCCTGCCGGGAGGATGTGCGGGTTCGGCGAGGCACCGGTTCGGGGCGGGGCGATGAGGGAAGGAGAGACGGAGACCGTCCGGCCGTCGCCGCCGTCACGGCGCGGGCCACTCGGTGGTCCGTTCCGTGCTCCGGCCGCCCACGGAGAGGGAGTGACCGTCATGCGTGCCCCAGCGCGCAGCCGCCGCACCGCACGCGCCGAGTACCACCTGCCCAGACAGTCCTGTTCCGCCCGCAGGGCACGGCAGCTGACCCGGCTGTTCCTCAGCGGCCGCGGGCCCGCCGGGCCCTGTCGTGCCGATCACGGCAGCGCGCTCCTCGTCGTCTCGGAGCTCGTCACGAACGCGACGCGGTACGGCCAGGGCTCCTGCCGCCTGCGGCTCTCCCTGGACGGCCGGGACCGGCTGGTCGTCGAGGTCCACGACGGCGGTCCCGGCCGCCCGCGCCTCGCGCCGTACTCCCCGACCGCGGAGAGCGGCCGCGGCATCGCGCTGGTGCAGGCCCTGTCGCGCCGCCTCTCCGTCGTACGGGACAGCGAGGGCGGCGGAAAGACGGTGCGCGCGGTACTGCCCTGCGACTGAGGCCGCACGGCCGAGCGCGCAGGGGCCGGGGCCGCGGCTAGGGGAACTCGTCCGCCACCACCGCGGCCGCCTCCGCGACCAGGGCGTCGTCGTGCTCGGCGTTCTCCTCGGCGTGGTTGGTGAGGACCGCGAGGACGAGCGGGGCCGCGTCCGGGCGCCACACCACCGCGATGTCGTTGCGGATGCCGTAGTTGCTGCCCATCCCGCTCTTGTCGCCGACCACCCAGTCCTCCGGCAGCCCGGCCCGGACGAGCTCCGCCCCGGTCACGTTGGTGCGCAGCCACTTCGTCAGCTGGGCGCGGTCGCGCTTGCCGAGGGTGTCGCCGAGTACGTAGGCGCGCAGGTCCTCGGCGAAGGCGCGCGGGGTGGTGGTGTCGCGGTCGCTGTCGGGGTCCCAGACGCTGAGGCCCGGTTCGTCGCGCTCCATGCGGGTCACGTCGTCGCCGAGCTCCGCGAGGAGGCCGTCGAGCGCCTTGGGGCCGCCGAGATCTTCGAGGAGCAGGTTGGCCGCGGTGTTGTCGCTGTACCGGACGGCCGCTTCGCAGAGTTCGCGCAGGGTCAGGCCGGTGTCGACGTGCTTCTCGGTGACCGGGGACGCGTCGACCAGGTCGCTCTTGTCGTAGCGGACCAGGCGTTCCATGCCCCGGTCGTCGTGTTCGCGCAGCACGGCGCCCGCAGCGAGGGCCTTGAAGGTGGAGGCGTACGAGAAACGTTCGCGGTCGTGGTACGTGACCTCCCGGCCGTTGCCGGTGTCGATCGCGTAGACGCCGAGGCGGGCCCCGAACTTCCGCTCCAGCTGCTTGAACTTCCTTGCGGTGGCGTCCTGTTGCCGGACGGCCTCGGTCGATGTCCGGGACGGCGCGGCGGCCGGCTGCCTCTGAGGTGAGCCGCACGCCGCGAGCGGGACGAGGGCGAGCGTGGCGAGTGCGACGCCCGCGCAGCGTGCGATGTACCGGGGGCCGATGCGCTGGGGGCGGATGCGCTGGGGACGGATGCGCTGGGGACGGATACGACAGGGACGGATACGACAGGGACGGATGTGCCGCATGGTGGGTACCTCCTGGTCGGGGCCGCAGTCACCTTCGCGGGCGTACCGTCCTGCGGTCCAATACGTTCGCGGCGCGCGGGCACGGTGTCACCCTCGACCCCGGCGGAGCGGATCGACCTGCTCCACGCCCAGCAGGTGCGGCGCGTGTATTTGGAGACGTTGCGCGTGGGGCGTACGGGCTCGGGGGCGGGGCGTGCGGGCTCCGGACGACGTGGTCGTCGAAGACGGCCACGCTGCTCAATCTGCGGCACGCGATCGGCGTCGTCGAACACGCCGACGGCCAGGCCTTCGCGGTCGCCGTGCTCACCGAGTCCCGCGTCCCGGCGCAGGCGCAGGCGCAGCCGGGGACGGAGGCGCTGATGGCGCAGGTCGCGCGGACCTTGCAGGATCACCTGCGGCAGCTTTAGGCCGTTTCCTTCGGATCAGGCCGGGTCCGAAGGCGACTGCCTAGCCCCCGATGCCCCGCCGGGCGCGGCGCGTTGCTGTCACCGTGAGTGTCGCGTAGGCGGCCGTGAACCTCCCGCCCAGCGCGTCGATCGCGGCGCCGACCTCGGTGAGGATCTGTTGGACCTGCTCGGGTGCGAGGCGGGTCAGGGCGCCGTGGGTGGGGAGCTGGTCCAGCCAGGCGTCGCGGGTGTAGGTGTGCTGCCAGTCGTGGCGCCACCGCTCGGGGGCGTCGAAGTCGCCGGTGGCGCGGATGCCGTCGGCGGCGGCGTCGAGGAGGAGCTGGTAGCCGTCGGCCGCGCGGGACGTGGGGTCGCCGAGGCGGAACGGGGAGTCGGGTGCCACGCGCAGGCAGGCGGCGGCCAGGGCGCGGGTCACCTCGGGCGGCAGCTCCGGGACGTTCCAGAACACGGCGAGGCGGCCGCCCGGAAGCAGCGCGCGGGCCGCGACGGTCGCGGCAGCGGCGGCGTCCAGCCAGTGCCAGGTCTGCCCGGAGACGACGGCGTCGAAGCGGCGGCCCGCCGGGTCCCAGGACTCGAAGTCGGCCACCTCGACGTCCACGCCCGCGCCGCGCGCCAGGCCGGCCATGCGCGGGTCCACCTCGACGCCGACCACGCGGCAGCCGACGTCCCTGAACTGACGGGCGACGATGCCCGTGCCGCACCCGACGTCGAGCACCAGCGGGCCGCCCGACCCGGAGGCGGTCCCTGTCGGAGTCGAGGTCGGCGTCGGAGTCGAAGTCGAGGTCGGAGTCGGAGTCGGAGTCGGCGCGGCGAGGCGGTCGACAAGGGGCTGGGGGTAGCGGGGGCGGCTGCGGTCGTAGCGGGCCGCGTCCGTACCGAAGGAGCGGGCGGTCTGCCGGAGCCGGCGGGCATCGGGCGCGGGGCGGCCAGGAGGCCCCGGAGATAGAGTGGGCATGCGCCCACTGTAGTGGGCGCATGCCCACTCACCAAGGCCGAGCAGGGAGAGAGGTCCATACGGTGCCGACGGGGATCGCGATCCGCGACGTACGCGAGCAGCTTTTCGACGCGGCCGAGCGGGTGCTGCTGCGGGACGGGCCGAACGCGCTGACCAGCAGGGCCGTCACCACGGAGGCGGACTGCGCGAAGGGGGTGCTGCACCGGCACTTCGAGGACTTCGACGCGTTCCTCGCGGAGCTCGTCCGCGACCGTATCCGGCGCCTGGAGGGGCGGGCCGAGGCGCTGCTCGGGGCGGCCGGGACGGGCACGGTAGCCGGCAACGTCGCCGAGGAGCTGACGGAGCTGTTCGGCTCGGTGGCGGTGGCGATGGTCGGCCTCGTCACGTCGCGCGACGGGCTGCGGGCGCGGCTGCGCCGGACCACGCCCACAGGTGTTCCGCTCCTCACCGAGGCGACGGCGATGTTCGCCTCGTACCTTGCCGCCGAGCGCGACCTCGGCCGGGTGCCGGCCGACGCCGATGTGGACATGCTCGCCCCGATGCTGGTCGGGACGGGGCACCTGCTCCACGCCGACCGGCACGGCACGCCGCCGGAGGCGGCCGCGGTGCGGAAGGTCGTGGCCGGGATCGTGCCGGTGCGAGCCCAGTCCGACGACGGTTACGGGTGTGCGGTGCTGCCCGGTCCCTGATTGCTCTCCTGCCTGAGGCCGACCGCGGTGAGTTGCGCCGGACGGTGCCCGGAATCTGCGAGCGTCGCGCCCTACTCGCTCAGGGCCGCACGTAAGGCCGCGTCATGATCTCCATGTTGTGGCCGTCGGGGTCGTCGAAGTACGCGCCGCGGCCGCCGAACAGCCGGTTGATCCGGCCCGGTTCGGTGTGGCCCGGGTCGGCGTAGTACGTGACGCCGACGGCTTCGAGGCGGGCGATCATGCCGTCGAACTGCGTGTCCGGCACGAGGAAGGCGTAGTGCTGGGACTGGACGGGCTCGTCGGTCTTCTCGTAGTAGTCGAGCGTGACGCCGTTGCCCAGGTCGACGGGCAGGAACGGCCCGAACGGCGCGCCGACCTCCAGGCCGAGGATCGCGGCGAGGAAGTCGGCCGAGAGCCGCCGGTCCGTGGCGAAGACGGCCGTGTGATTCAACTGGGCGATGGTGGTGGGGAGTTCGGTCCCTGCGGTGGGCCGCGTGGGGTGGGTCGACATGGTGAGGTTCCTCCGGGTCTGGATTCCGTACGTAGGACAGGAAACGGGAGACGCGGAGAACAGGGGCGGGGCTCTGGCCCGCCTCGCGCTCAAGCCGAGGCCGGGAACCCAACTCGTACGTGGCACATGGCCGACCCGGCAGTCACGTGCGCGACTCTAGCCCCGCGCCCGGGCCGGGGGCAACGGGATTCCCACTCCCCCACCCCCGACGCCCCCGACAACGGCCCATCGGCCCAGCGGCCCATCGGCCCATCGGCCCATCGGCCCATCGGCCCACCACCTCAGCGCGTCAGCGTCCAGCGGCTGCTCCGGGCCGCCGAGACCAGCTCCGCGACCGTGGTCAGCTTGGCGCGGGGGCGGCCGTCGCGGCGGCCGCGGGCGATCTCCGCGCGGTCGATCGCCGCCTGCCCGCGGGCGTCCACGAGGCGGCGGTTGCGGCTGCGGGCGAGGCGCTGGAACGCCCGCGCGGTGCCGGTCGGCGCGGGCAGCGCACCGGCCACGGCGTCGGCGAGCAGCGTGCCGACGGTCTCGGCGGCGCAGGTGCGGTTGGCGCCGATACCGCCGGACGGGCCGCGCTTGATCCACCCCACGACGTACGTACCCGGCCGGTCCCGCACCCGCCCGCGCTGGTGCGGGACGGTGCCGGTGGCCGCGTCGAAGGGCAGCCCGGCAACGGCGACGCCGCGGTACCCGATGGCGCGCAGCAGCAGCCCGGCGGCGATCTCCCGCTCCCCGTCGGCCTGTTGGCCTTCGGGGGCGGATCCTGTCACGCGTACGCCGGACACGGCACCCCCGCCCGTCGCCGCGACCGGCACCGAGTGGAACCGCAGGACGATGCGGCGGCCGGCGGCGGGCGCGACGGTCCAGTCCGTGGTGCGGCGGGCGACGTCGGCGAGCAGGGCCGCCTTGTCCTGCGGTCCCGCCGCCGCGACGGCCTCGCCGGTACGGGGATCCTCGTCGTCGACGACGAGTTCCACGCCGGGCAGATGCTTGAGGGCGAGCAGCTCGGACCTGGTGTACGCGGCGTCCTCGGGGCCGCGCCGCCCGAGGAGCACCACCTCGCGGACCTTGCTCGCGCGCAGGGCGGCCAGGGCGTGGTCGGCGATGTCGGTACGGGCCAGCTCGTCCGGGTCGGCGACAAGGATCCGGGCGACGTCCAGGGCGACGTTGCCGTTGCCGACGACGACCACGCGCTCGGCCGACAGGTCGACGGCGTCCGGCGCCAGGTCGGGGTGGCCGTTGTACCAGGAGACGAACGTGGCCGCGGCGATGCTGCCCGTCAACTCCTCTCCGGGGATGCCGAGTTGACGGTCGGCGGAGGCGCCCACCGCGTAGATCACGGCGTCGTGGTGGGCGGCGATCTCCTCGGCGGTGACCTCGCGGCCCACCTCGATGCCGAGCGCCATGCGGACCCGCGGGTGGTCGTGGAACCGTGCGAAGGTCTCGGCGACCTTCTTGGTGCGGGGGTGGTCCGGCGCCACCCCGTAGCGCACGAGCCCGCCCGCGACGGGCAGCCGGTCGACCAGCGTGACCTCGGCGTTGGTGTGCAGGAGCAGGTCCTCGGCCGCGTACATCCCGGCCGGGCCGGTGCCGACGACGGCTACGCGGATCGGCCCGAAGTCGGACGGCAGGCTGCGCTCGAAGACCGGCTCGCCCCAGGCGTGGAAGTTGGGGCCCGCGACGGCCGGTTCGGGCTCGCCGGGCGCGCGGTCCTCGTGGTGCGCGGCGTAGTACGCGGCGTTGATCTCCGCGTACTGCCGCTGCGACGGGGCGAGGCCGTCCACCGGGAAGATCGCGTCCACCGGGCAGGCGTCGGCGCAGGCGCCGCAGTCGATGCAGGCCTTCGGGTCGATGTGCAGCATCTCGGTGCTGCCGAAGGCCCGCTCTTCCGGGGTGGGGTGAATGCAGTTGACCGGGCACACGGCGACGCAGGTGGCGTCGCTGCAGCAAGTCTGGGTGATGGCGTAGGTCATCTGGTCGCTCGAATCCGTATCGGTCAGCTCGGTGGTACGGGTCGTCCGGGATCGGTCCTGCGGTCGTTCGGCCCTTCAGCCTTTCGGTCCTGCCGTTCTGCGGTCCTTCAGTCCTGCGGTCCTGCGGTCCTGCGGTCCTGCGGTCCTGCGGTCCTGCGTACTCAGACGAGGTTGGCTCGCTTGTAGAACGCGAGGGCCGGCCTGGTCAGCAGGCGGGACGAGGCCAGGAACTCCATCAGGCCCGAACAGCTGGCGCGCATCATCGACTTGTGGTGCTCGTTCGCCCTGGCCTCCTTGAGCGCCCGCTTGCGGTCGAGCCCGGCGTGCTCGTACACCTCGGCGTTCACCATGCTGCTGACGATGAGATACGCGGCGATGGAGATCACGAGGGCGTTGATCTGGCGGCGTACGGGCCCGGCCTTGGCGAGACGCCGCCGCGTCTCGTCGCGGGCGAACTTCATGTGCCGGGATTCCTCGACGACATGGATGTTGTTGATGGTGCGCACGAACGGCACCACGCGCTCGTCGCGCATCCAGTCGCGCTGCATCACGTCCAGGACCTCCTCGGCGACGAGGATCGCGGCGTACGCGGCCTCGCCGAAGGCGAGCGTCTTGAACACGCGGCCCAGTTCGACGACGATCCGCTTCGGCCGGTACGCGGGCGCGCCGAGCTTCTTGGCGCCGCGGGCGAACATGATGGAGTGCCGGCACTCGTCGGCGATCTCGGTCAGGGCCCACTGGAAGCGCGCGTCCGTCGGGTCCTTGGCGTAGATGTCGCGCAGCATCATCTGCTGCAGGATCATCTCGAACCAGATGCCGGCGCTGGCCACCGACGCGGCCTCCTGCCGGGTCAGCTCCTTGCGCAGCTCCTCGGTCAACTCCCGCCAGTAAGCGGTGCCGTAGAGGCTGCTCCACTCCGGGCTCGCGCCGTGGAAGTCCTTGTCGAGCGGTGTCTCCCAGTCGACCTCGGCGACCGGGTCGTACGACAGCGTCGCCGAGGAGTCGAGGAGGCGCTGCGCGACGTCGGTGTCGGGCGACGCGGGCCCCTGTGATGGTGACTCCTGCGACGGTGCCTCAGTCTGTGTCGGCGCCCCGGTCTGCGCCGGTGCCTCAGTCTGTGTCGGTGCCCCGATGATGCTGCCAGCCATGCTGCGGCTCCTCACGTCGAGCGGGTCGGTGCGTCGGTGCGCCCCTGCCTGGTGCTGCTGTCTTCCGCGCTTTCGCACCCTTTGTACGCGGGTGACCGGAACGTGCCACCCCCTTGTTAGACAGACCGTATAACAAGCGCGTCGAGCGGCCTACCCCTCGGAACCAAGTTCGGTCAACTCGCCGCGTGCGCCGCTCCCGTCGGGCCCACGCCGCCCGGCCAGGCAGTACGCCGGGGTGCTGGGCAGGGCCGCGCCCACGGCCCTACGATCCCGTGAAGACGCGGGTACCGCCCGCCCGCGCAGACAGGGCCCGGCCGCCGGAGCCGTGACCATGCCGACATCGGCCACGACTCCGGCCCGTCCTCCCGGCACGTTCCGCACGGGGTGAACTCCCGCGCACCCCACCGCCGGTGAGGACGGCCCGCGCCGGGCGCCGCGGAGGGGAGCACCGCGCGCCCGACGCCCCGCGGCCGCCGCCGGGGAGCTCTCAGACCGGCGGCGGCCGTCCGGACCGCCGGGGCCCGAGGCACAATCGACGGGTACACCCACGCTCACAGCCCACTCACGGGCCCACCCACGCCCCACACGACGACCCACACCACGTACGGCCCACACCACGGCCCAGATGACGGCCCACCATCACAACCACCGTTCCGCCAAAGGACACAAGGAGCAGCATGTCCATCCACGACGTGGAGATCGACGCCCTGCAGGGCGACCCCGCGAACCTCGCCCAGTACCGCGGCAAGGCCGTCCTGGTCGTCAACGTCGCCTCCAAGTGCGGTCTCACACCGCAGTACGCGGGCCTGGAGAAGCTCCAGGAGCAGTACGGGCCGCGCGGTTTCACCGTGCTCGGCGTGCCCTGCAACCAGTTCATGGGGCAGGAGCCGGGCACCGCCGACGAGATCGCCACGTTCTGCTCGGCGACGTACGGAGTGACGTTCCCGCTGACGCAGAAGACGGACGTCAACGGCCCCGGCCGGCACGCGCTCTACGCGGAACTGGTAGGCACGGCCGACGCGGAGGGACACAGCGGGGACATCCGCTGGAACTTCGAGAAGTTCCTCGTCGACCCGCAGGGCCGGGTCGTGGCCCGCTTCTCGCCCCAGACGGAGCCGGACGCCCAGGAGTTGACGGCCGCCGTCGAGGCCGCGCTGCCCGCCTGAGCCGCGTCGCGCCCCGCAGCGGGGGCAGGTGTGTGGCGTGGGTCGTGGGTCGTGTGCGGTGGGCGTGGGCGTGGGCGTGGGCGTGTGCGGTACGTGTGTGCGGTACGTATGTGCGGTGCGTCATGTCAATCGGGTGTCGTCGGGCGCCCGTCGCGGTGCGCCTCGCCGCGTTCACGATCATGGGCCGGAACATGCGGATCATGAGCAACGACCTTCTCGACACGCTCTTCCAGCAGATCACGCTCACGACCGCGCTCGAAGAGCGCTTCGGCCCCGGCCGCATCTGGCCCCTGCGGATCCGCGCGGCGCACGCACAACTGCGCCACCTGGAAGAGCTCCTGGGCGAGACCCGGTACGGAACGTTCCTCGACTGCGCGACCCGCGCCCTCGACCAGCACGCCGCGTCGCCCGAGCCCCGCGAACTGCCCACCGCTCATCTCGGCCGCGAGC
Source organism: Streptomyces solicavernae (assembly GCF_029968095.1). Lineage (GTDB taxonomy): Bacteria > Actinomycetota > Actinomycetes > Streptomycetales > Streptomycetaceae > Streptomyces > Streptomyces solicavernae. The sequence goes on from NZ_JASCIR010000001.1 coordinate 303,639, forward strand.
TCTACCGCACCGACATTCCCGGCACGCTGCCGGAATCCGACGTCGTCTGGGCCGTCCTGTTCGGACTGACGATGATGCTTCCGCATGAGGAGTACGAATCCGTCGTACGGGCCGCCGCCGAGGCGAAGGCCCGGGATGCGGCGCGGAGCCGTACACGGATCGAACTCGACTGAATTATCGAATAGCCCCGGCCGCACGGGAGTTGGCCGTTTGACCGAGTTGGCCGAGTTGGCCGAGTTGGCCGACTCGGCGGATTCTCCGCGGAGGCCGGGTTTCCCGCGGGGGCAGGGTTTCCTGCGGGGCCTGGCATGCAAAAGGAGTGCCGCCGGGGGATGGCGGCACTCCTTGAAATCGCTGGTTCAGTGCGCGGATTCGAAGGCTTCGCGGACCGCGGCGGGGACGCGGCCGCGCTCACTCACCTCGTATCCGTTCTCCCTCGCCCAGGCCCTGATCGCCGACGAGTCGTCGGACTTTCCGGCGGCCGGCTTGCGCTTCCCCTTCGGCTTGGAGCCGCCGCGGATCCGGCGCGCGCCGTCGGCGTGCAGATAGGGGTTGAGCAGTTCGAGCAGCTTCTCGTAGTTCTCGTCGGTGAGGTCGATTTCCACACCCGCACCGTCGACGAGAATGCTGTGCGTGGCGATTTGCTCCGACTCTTCGCCGGTCAGGTCGTCCACGTATGTCGTAATTACCTTCTGGGCCATGCGACCGACTATAGGCCCAGTCGAGTGAGCCATGTGCCGGATGTGCGGTCATGCTCACGGAACTCTTCCTCTTTGTTCCGCACAACTCCTCGCACAACTCCTCGCACGACTCCCTGCGCGACTCCCTGCGCGACTCCCCGCACAACGTCCGTGCGCGACTCAGTCGTCGTGGTCGTGGCGGTCGTCGTGGTCGGCGGTGAGCTTGCCGGTGCGGACGTCGACGTTCCAGTCGCGGTCCTGGGCGGCGGAGCCCGCTGAGTCTGCGGTCTCGATCTCCCAGCCTTCGGAGACGTGGCCGGAGCGGTCGTCGTCGTCCAGGTCGATCGACGTGACGAAGCCCTTCGCCGAGGCGGCCTGCGCGGCCTTGGCGAGGTCCGTGGTCGCGTCCTTCAGGGCGGTACGGGCCTCGCCGGCGTCGTCGCGCTCGTCCTCGGTCTCCGTGCCGAGGACCTTGCCGGTGGCGGCGTCGATGTGGACGGTGTGCCAGGCGTCGCCCTGGCCGAGGACGTCGACCTCCCAGGCGAGGCGCTCCGCCTTGTCGTCCTTGTCGTCCTTGTCGTCCTGGTCGTCCTGGTCGTCCTGGTCGTCGGAGTCATCTGAGTCGCCGGAGTCATCGGAGTCGTCGTCGAGCTCAGCGGAGACCGCGGTGCCGGACTGGTGCTTGAGCGCCGCCTCGACGGCCTGGGCCGCGGTGAGCTTCGCACCGGCGGGGCGGACGTCGTCCCGGTCGTCGTCACCGTTGGCGTCCCGGTCGCCCTGCGCCTCACGCGCGTCGTCGGCCTGGAGCGTGACCTGGGAACCGGCCTGCTGCGTGCGGCTGTCGGACCGGACCGGGGCGGCGTCGTCGCTGCCGGCGAAGGCGAACGCGGAACCGCCGCCGATGAGGGCCGCGGCCGCCACAGTGGCGATGACGAGGTTGCGCTTCATGAGGTTCCTCCCGTGTCGTTGCTTCGTGACGGGCACCAATGTCGCGCACCGAAGCTGAAGCCCTCCTGAAGCCGCCTGAAGCCGTCTTCAGGTTCGGCGCCGACCTGCCGGTCCCCCCCGCGGAGATCGTGACGGCCCGGCCTCGCGACGGACTCGGGCACCACGCCGCCGGAGGGGGTTGCGCCCCGGGCCCCGTCAGTACGATGAGGCCTTCCCGCAGAGAGGAGAGGCCATGGTGCGGGTGCCGCACGGCGGGTCCGGGTCGCGGCGCAGGCGTGGGCAGGGCGAGTTGGAGGGCCAGGTGCTCGCGGCCCTGCGCGCCGCGGACAGGCCGGTCAACGCCGGATGGGTGCAGGAGCGGCTCGGCGCAGGCCTCGCGTACACCACCGTCATGACGATCCTCACCCGGCTGCTCGCCAAGGGCACCGTGACCCGGCGCCGGGAGGGCCGGTCGTTCGTGTGGGAGCCCGCCGCGGACGAGGCGGGCCTCGCCGCGCTGCGGATGCGGAAGGTCCTCGACGGCGAGGCGGACCGCGAGGCCGTCCTCACGAGCTTCGTCACGACACTGGGCCCGGACGACGAGCAGTTGATCCGCGCACTCCTGGCCGGAGGGGACGAAATGCATGGAGCGGATGATACGGATGATGCAGATGAAACGGATGCCATGGACAGGGCAGGCGAAACGGATGAAGCGGGCGGCACGGGCGACGCGGGCGGCGCTGCCGACGAGCCGGAAAGCTGACGGCCCTGCCTGCGGCTGGCGCGCCGCCCCGTGTCACAGTCGACCTCGAAGCGGCGCCGCAGGCCGTCCTCCGGGAAGTTCGCCAACACGTCGTCGGCGGCGATGAGTTGGGCGACCTTGCGCCGCTCGCTGGGGCCGATGGCGCCGCCGGTGGCCGCGACCGGGGCACACATCGCCACCGACGCGACGCGGAACCCGCTTCCACAGTCGCGTAGGACCTAACAGGACGGCCCGACCGGCACCCTTCGGCCGGGCTCGTGGCGGAATTCGACCCTCCGTGGTCAACCCCACACCCAACAGGGTTGTACGCACGCCGAGTCCGATGACTAGGGTGCTGGGGATGTTTGGCGCTGACGTTCCACCCCCAAGCCCTGTAAGAGGCGGAATCGTCGGTCCGGGTTCCCTCCGGGAGGGCCTGTGAGCGACATTCTGCGAACCGACGGGTACCAGCGGGCACCGCTGCCCGCGGCGAGAGCCGTACCCACGGCCGAACAGGCCGGGACGCCGGCCGCCCCGTCGGGAGGGAGGGCGCCCGGGGGAGCGCCCGGGAGCGCACCCGGGAGAGCCGAGGCACGGGCGGGTGGACAGGATCACGCCTCCGGCTCGACGGCAACCGCGGCCACTGCGGCCACTGCGGCCACTGCGGCCACTGCGGCCACTGCGGCAGCCGCGACCACCACACCCAAACCCGGTAAACCCGGTAAACCCGGCAAACAGCGCGACGCGTTCTTCGACAACGCCAAATATCTCGCGATCGTCCTGGTCGCGATGGGCCACGCCTGGGAGCCGCTGCGCGCCGACAGCCGCGCGGCCGCCGCGCTCTACATCGCCGTTTACACGTTCCACATGCCGGCGTTCATCATCATCTCCGGCTACTTCTCGCGCAGCTTCGACGCGAGCCCGAACCGCCTGAAGCGACTCGTCACCGGGATCGCGGTGCCGTATGTGGTGTTCGAGGTCGCCTACACCTTCTTCAAGCGCTGGGCCGACGACGACCCCACCTACCCGATCAGCCTGCTCGACCCGTGGTACCTCGTGTGGTTCCTGGTCGCGCTGTTCGTGTGGCGGCTGACGACCCCGCTCTGGAAGCTGGTCCGCTGGCCGCTCCCCCTCTCCCTGGCGATCGCCGTCCTCGCCTCCGTCTCCCCAGACATCGGCGACGACCTCGACCTCCAGCGCGTCCTGCAGTTCCTGCCGTTCTTCGTGCTCGGCCTGTGCCTGAAGCCGGAGCACTTCCAGCTGGTGCGCCGCCGCGAGGTGCGCATCCTCGCGGTGCCGGTGGTGGCCTGCGCGCTGGTCTTCGCGTACTGGGCCGCGCCGCGCATGAACGCCGCCTGGTTCTACCGCCGCGACAGCGCCCAGGAGCTCGGCGTGCCGGGCTGGGTCGGCGTGCCGATGACGCTCGGCATGTTCGTCTGCTCGCTGGTCCTGGTGGCCTGCTTCTTCGCCTGGGTGCCCCGGCGCCACTTCTGGTTCACGGCCCTCGGCGCGGGCACGCTCTACGGCTACCTGCTGCATGGCTTCCTCGCCAAGGGCTCCCGCTTCTGGGACTGGTACGAGGCCGACTGGATGCACACGCCGCTCGGCGCGATCGCGCTCACGGTCATCGCCGGGACGATCGTCACCGTGCTGTGCACGGCGCCCGTACAGCGCGTGTTCCGGTTCGCGATGGAGCCGAAGATGGAGTGGGCGTTCCGGCGGGACGCGGCGGCGCTCGACAAACCGACGCCGGGCGGGGGCCGTTCAGGGTTCCGCGCGCGGGTTGGCAAGGGCTGACGCCGCCCACCCATGCGTACAGAGGCGGCCGGGGAGGCACACCCCGGCCGCCTTTCCGTGTCCGCTTCCGTGTCCGCTTCCGTCAGGTGCCGAGTTCCTTGCGGAAGGCGTCCAGGCGCTCGCGGGTGTCCGGCAGGCCGAGGGACCAGAGCTGCTCGCGGGTCTCGTCGGCGAGCACGTCGTCGTGTCCACGGCCGTCGCCCGCGGTACGCAGGGTCCGCTTCGTACGACGGACCAGCTCCGGGTCGACGCCGCGCGTACGGCCCGCCAACTGCAGGGCGGCGGTGAGGAGTTCGTCGTCGGGCAGGCAGCGCAGGACAAGGCCGGCGGCGGCCGCGGCGGCGCCGTCGAGGCGTTCCCCGAACAGCACCAGCGCGGCGGCCGTCTGCGGGCCGACCAGGCGGTGCAGCATCCAGGTGTGGCCGCCGCCCGGGTGCAGCCCGATCTTCAGGAAGCGGGTGTCGAACCAGGCGGAGGTGCCGGCGAGGCGCACGTCGCAGGCGAGGGCGAGGTTGAATCCGGCGCCGACCGCCGGACCGTTGACCGCCGCCACGGTCGGCAGCGGGGAGCGGGCCACGCGCAGGAAGCCGTCGTAGACGCGCCGTACGCCCTCGGGGTCGCCGTCGGCCGCGGCGAGCAGGTCGGCGAGGTCGGCCCCGGCGCAGAACGCGCTGCCCGCGCCGGTGATGACGACGGCGGTGACGGCGGGGTCGGCCTCCAGCTCGTCGAAGGCGGTGCAGACGCGGTCGACCAGCGCGCCGGAGATGACGTTGCGGCGGCCGGGGTCGTTCAGGGTGAGCAGGGCGGTGCCCTGGTCCACGGTCACGTCGAGGAGGTCGCTCATGGCGCGGCGCCTTTCTGGTGGTTCGGGATCGGAGCGGGATCGGGATCGGGTCAAGGGTCGGGATCGGGCCAGGGGTCGGGATCGGGCCAGGGGTCGGGATCGGGTTAGGAATCGGGCCAGGGGTCGGGATCGGATTAGGGATCGGGATCGCGGGTTCGAAGAAGAAGCCCAGGCGTATCTCGACACCATCGAGGACGAGACCGGCCTGACGCCGCGCCAGTTCGTGGCTGGACGGGAAGGCGAGCACACCCCAGGGGACGTCGCCCCTATAGGCCCTGTCAGGGCTCTCGGGGGCTCCGGAACACCGTGTTCACGCCGAGGAGTCCGCCGTCCACGCGCAGGGTCGTGCCCGTGATCCAGGAGGCGTCGCGGGAGGCGAGGAAGGCGACGGCGGCAGCGATGTCCTCGGGTTCGCCGATGCGGCCCAGCGGGTAGAGGCGGCGGACCTCGTCCAGCCGGTGCTCGCGGCCCTCCCAGGCCGAGGTGCGGACCGTGCCCGGGGCGACGAGGTTGACGCGGACGCCACGCGGCCCCGCATGGTCGGCGAGCGTACGGGTCAGGGAGGCAAGCCCGGCCTTGGCCGCGCTGTAGGCGTGGTTGCCGAAGGAGGCCTCGCCGTTGACCGAGCCGATGCTGACGATCGCGCCGCGGCCCGACGCCTCCAGGTGGGGCAGCGCGGCGCGGGCGCAGCGGAAGGCGCCGTTCAGCGTGATGTCGAGGTCACGCTGCCAGGCCGCGTCGGGCTCGTCCTCGAAGCGGGGCTCGTCCGGGGCGCAGGACGCGGCGCAGTTGACCAGGACGTCGAGGCGGCCGAGGTGGGCCACGGCGTGGGCGACGGCGGCCTCCACCGCGGTGCGCGAGGCCACGTCGCAGGCGAACGCCCGGGCGTCGGCGCCCTGTTCGCGCAGTCCGGCCGCGGTCTTCTCGGCCGCGTCACCGTCGAGGTCGGTGACGAGCACGGCGGCGCCTTCCTCGGCGAGACGGGCGGCGGTGGCGGCGCCGATGCCCCGGGCCGCGCCGGTGATCAGGACTCCGTTTCCCTCAAAGCGATTCATGCGGGGGTACGTACCCGGTGCGGTGGTTCTTCTCCCCTCCCCTCCCCTCCCCTCCCCTCCCCTCCTCCGGAACGAGGGCGATGCCCCAGCCCGCCTCGGCCAGGGCGGGGAGGCTGTGGACCCGGCCGAGGTACTGCGTGAAGGACGACGCAGTCAACCCAGTCCTACCCTCAGGCGGCGTGTGCGTGTGCGTGTGCGTGTGCGCAGGGTGCGCGTTACAGCACCGCGGTTACAGCGCGTGGCCCGTGGTCGCGTCCACGTGGTCCGGGACCTCGTCGTGGCGGTCGCCGACGGTCGGGGTGCCGCCGGGTTCGAGCAGCAGGATCGCCGTACGGGCGGGGGCGGACGGCTTGTGCCAGGTGCCGCGCGGGACGGTGAAGAGCGAGCCGGCGGGGAGCACGACGGTGCGCTCGCCGGTCGTCTCGCGCAGCGCGATGTGCAGCTCGCCCTCGACGACGAGGAAGAACTCGTCGGTGTCCTCGTGCACATGCCACACGTGCTCGCCCTCCACCTTGGCGAGCCGTACGTCGTAGTCGTTGACGCGGGTGGCGATGCGGGGGCTCCACAGGGCGTCGAAGGAGGCCAGGGCCTCGGCCACGGAGAGGGGCTGCGGGTTCGGGTTCGGGCTCGGGTTCGCGGTCGGGTTCGGGTTCGGGTGCGGGTGCGGGTGCGGGTGGGTGTCGGTCATGGGGCCATCCTCGATCTTGGCCCGTGGCGCCGCGAGTGCTAGAAATCGCACATGCCGCAAGGATCCTCGCAACCGGAATCCTCGCAACCGGACCGTGGGCACCCCGACCCGCCGCACCGGGTCGCGGTGATCGTCGACGAGAACTCCAACCCCTTCGAACTTGGATGCGCGACCGAGGTGTTCGGCCTGCGCCGCCCCGAACTCGGCTTTCGGCCCTACGAGTTCGGCCTGTGCGCGGCCCGTCCCCGTACGCTGATGCGGGACGGCTTCTTCACGCTGACCGGCGTCGCGGGGCTCGCGCTCGCCGACGCCGCGGACACGGTGATCGTGCCGAACCGGCCGGACACATGGGTGGCGCGCCGGGCGGCCGTCCTGGACGCGGTGCGGCGGGCGCACGAGCGCGGCGCGCGGCTCATCGGCTTCTGCAGCGGCGCGTTCACGCTCGCCGAGGCCGGAGTCCTGGACGGGCGGCGGGCCACGGCGCACTGGCAGTGGGCCGATGAGTTCCGGTCCCGCTTCCCCGCGGTCCGGCTTGAGCCGGACGTGCTGTTCGTGGACGACGGGGACATCCTCACGTCGGCGGGCAGCGCGGCCGCCCTGGACCTGGGCCTGCACGTGGTGCGCCGCGACTTCGGCGTCGAGGTGGCGGCTTCGGTGAGCCGGCGCCTGGTCTTCGCCGCCCATCGGGACGGCGGGCAGCGGCAGTTCGTGGAGCGGCCGGTGCCGGAGGTGCGCGACGAGTCGCTCGGCCCGCTGCTCGCCTGGGCGAAGGAACGGCTCGACGGTCCGCTCTCGGTCGCCTCTCTCGCGGCCCGTGCCGGGGTCAGCCAGGCGACGCTGCACCGCCGGTTCCGCGCCCAGTTGGGTACGACGCCGCTGGCGTGGCTGACCGGTGAGCGGGTCGCGTACGCCTGCCGCCTTATCGAGCGCGGCGAGGCCCGGCTCGACGTGGTGGCACGCCGCAGCGGTCTCGGCACGGCCGCCAACCTCCGTACCAGGATGCGGAGTCAGACGGGTCTCAGCCCTTCCGAATACAGGGGCAGGTTCGGGCCCGGGCGGGCCGGGAGAGATCGATCACAGCTTTGAGCAGGTCACGTGCCGTACGGTGCCGCGGTGACACAAGCAATGAGCCGTATCCCCGGTACCCCGATGACCATGACCAAGGACCCGCAGCAGCCGACCGCCTCTCCCGCCCCAGCCTCTCCCGCCCCAGTCTCTCCCACCCCGGCCTCTTCCGTCGGCGCTCCGGCGACGAGTACGCCGATCTATGACGCGCTGGTGCGCGAGTGGTACGAGGAGGGGCGCAATTCCGGTGCGCAGCGCGGCGGGGGCGCCGAGTCCGGCGCCGGGACCGATTCCGCCGCCGCGTAGTCCCCCGGCCCTGGACCACACCGGCCCCGCCGACGCCAGCAGACGCCGTTCCCGGCAGGGCACCGCCGCGACCGCCGCCCTGGCCTCGCCGGTCACCGTTCCCCGGCGCGAGCCGACCGACACGAAGTGACCCACGTGCGCCGGCCCGCGCAAGGTGTCCGACGTGACCCGCTCAACGCCCACGCCGCGCGCAGGCGTTGCCGCCGGGCGTCCGGCCCGTCCGGTGGTCGGGGACGGGCCGTGGGGCGGTAGACGGCGTGCTCGGGGCGACGGCGTCGGTCAGGTCGCCGGTGCCGCCTCCCTGCACCCCTCGTGGCCCCAGCCCCGCGCGATCTTCGTGATCTTCTCGCCGACGTCGTACCGCGACTGGCAGTGGCCGCAGCGGCCGGGGAACTTCGCCTTGATCACGGCGCCGCCGCCCGTGCGCGGGGCGCGGCCGCCCGCCGTCTTCTTGCGGGCGCGGGCCGCCCGCGGCCTGTCCTCGGTCTGCGGCCCCGGCTCGGGGAAGCCGTCCGCGCCGTGCGAGGTGCCCGCGGCCCGCTGCTCGGTGGCCGCGGTGCTGGCGGCGGCGTCGGCGATAGCGTTCAGCGGGTCGCCGTCGACCTGGTGCGCCAGGACGTGCACGAACTTCACGTCGCGCCCGTCGAGCAGCGCGTCGATCCGGACGACGAGCTCCTTGTTGGCGACGGGCTTTTTCGAGGCGGTCTGCCAGCCGTTGCGCTTCCACCCGGCGATCCACTTGGTGACCGCGTTCATCGCGTACTGCGAGTCCATCCGGACCTCCAGCGGCACCGCCGGGTCCGTGGACTCCAACAGCTCGGCCAGCGCGGTCAGTTCGGCCACGTTGTTGGTGGTGACGCCGAGCGGGCCCGCCTCCCAGCGCTGCGGGGCGCCCGCGGTGTCGGCTAGCACCCACGCCCAGGCGGCCGGACCGGGATTGATCTTCGCTGCGCCGTCACAGGCCGCGATCATGCGTTCAGACATCCCTCGATCGTACGCGTCACCTCCGTACGGCTCAGAACAGCGGCAGCTGGCCCGGGAAATCCGGCGCGGCATACCCGTCGAGGGTGCGCTGCGCCGCGTCCAGGGCTACGCGGCGCTTCGAGCCGGGGCAGGACACCAGTGCCCCGCCGCCCGTACCGACGGGCGGGTCGTGGCGGGACAACCGGCCCGCCACGACAGCGATTTCACGGGCACACTCCGGGCAGGCCCGGCGCGGAGACGAGGACATACGACCAGTGTGCCCCGTACCACTGACAGTCCCCGCACCACCGGAAGCACCACCGGAAGCACCACCGGCGGTCACTGCTCGTCGGCCGCCGCCTTGCGCAGGGCGGTGATGCAGGCGCCGATGGCCTGCTGGAGCTGTTCGAGGCGCTGCACCATGTCGTCCTCGTAGATGTCGTCGGCGTCGTCGAGGGTCAGCTCCTCGAATACCTTCGTCGCCTTGTCCAGGCTGCTGTAGAAGTTCGTCCGCCGCTCCTGCACGCGCAGCTCGGGGTCCCGCTCGACGGCCTCCTCGACGGCCTGCGCGGCGAGATCCCTGACGGTGTCGTACGCCTCCGTCGCCCACTCGCCGGCCTCCTCGTCGCCGTCCAGCTCGTCCAGCAGGGACAGGTGGCGCTCGGCCTCCTGGCGCAGCTCGGCGGGGGCTTCGAGCTTCTGGCCGGCCGGGGTCTTCAACGCCCCCTGCTCGGCGATCTGCCGGACGAAGCCGATCCGGTCGGCCGCCTTGGCCTCCTGCGCGACGGCCTTCTTGAGCACGTCGGTACGGGCGATGTCCCGGGCCAGTTCGGTCTGCAGCGCCGGGTCCTCCCTGACCCGGTCGAGCAGCGCGGCGCGGGCGGCCTGGGCGGTGGAGGGGTCGGCGAGGATCGCGGCGCGCAGCGCGGTCGGGTTCTCGGCGACCTCCAGGGCCTTGGTGGGGCGGATGCCCTCGGCCTCGGCGGCGGCGGTGATGGCGGTGCCGCGCGCGGACGTGGCGCTGTTGCGGGAGACGTAGTACGAGAGCCAGGTGTCCGCGTCCGGGAGGTCGATCTCGGCACCGGGTTCCAGGGCCTCGAACTGCGGGACGAGCCCGTCGTCGGCCGCCGCGTCCCAGGCCCGGTAGAACCGCAGCACGCGCTCCGGGGAGCAGCCGGCCAGCTCGCCGAACCGCTTCGCGGACACCTTCGGCGTCTCCCCGGAGGACTGCCCGCCGGGCCGTACGCTCCGGGCCACCTTGAGGGCGAAGGCCCAGCCGCCGGTACGGGCGTACACGCCGAACGCGTCGGCGTCGCGCACGATGCGCTCGTCCACGGCGGCGGCCTCGCCCGGCACGGGCTCGTCCACGGCGGCGGCCTCGCCCGGCGCGGGCTCGTCCACGGCGGCGGGGTCCGCGGGTTCCGCGTCGGGGTGCTCGCCCTCGGGCGCCGGGGCCGGGGTCCACTCCGCTCCCGCCATCAGGTCGGCGTCCGAGGTGGGGGGCGTGATCGCTACGGTCACGGGGACTCTCCTGGCTGCTTTGCGACGACAACGACGCGGCTACGAACAAAGCACGCATCTTATGCGCAGCTGAGTGGCCCCGGACACGTGTCCTAGACTCGCAGCACCCGAAGCAGGAGCCCCTTCAGATGCCATCCGCCGTGCAGGTCCCGCCGGACAAGTGCGCCTTCGACCACGCCGCGACGCGTCGCAACTGGCAGCGGGCGCGGCTGCGGGCGGGCGCCATGCTCCCCCTGGTCGTCCTGCTGCTGCTCGCCACCCTCACCGTGATGGGGCTGCTCGGCGACCGGCACGGCTCGCCCCCGATGTGGATGCGCATCGCCGGGTTCGTGTGCCTGGTGGCGGCGCCGTTCGTGTTCGCGGCCGCCCTGTACTCGCTCGGGCCGGTGCTGCGGCTGCGCCGGATCCGCCGGGTGCTCCGCGAGTACCCGTGGGAGTACCGCGCCGCCGTACGCCCCTGCCCCGGCGTCAAGGACGTGATGGCGCTGCCCGTGCAGCTGCGGACGGAGCCCGGCGGTGCGTGGTCCAAGGCGATGCGCGCGATCAACCCGCTGCAGCGCAAGCGCTGGTCGGGCGCGATGGAGCAGGGGGCGTGGTTCGCGGGCGACCCGGAGTTCGGCGGGGTGATCGCCGAGCCGGGCGGCCGGGAGCTGATGACCCTTGAGCGCGGCAGCCGTACGCCCCTGGAGGAGTACCGGGCGATCACCCGCGACACGGACCGGATCGCCCGCGCGAAGCGGGCGGGGCTGGCTTCCCTCGGCGCGGGGCTGCGGGGCTGAACGCACGACGGCCCGCCGTCCCCGTACGACGTATTGCGGTTCTGGAAGAAGAAAAAACGACACGGAGTATGTATGCACACGCAGGTCGCCCCGCCGTTGACACGGTCCGCGTTCGACGACCCCGGGACCCGGGCGCACTGGACGCGGGCGTTCCGCCTGACGCTCACCAACTTGCTGGTCAGGGCCGCCGTTTGGGTGGCGCTCCTGGTCACGGCCAAGGTGGCGGAGGACGACGCGATCGCCGGGCCGGCGTCTCTCCTCTCCATGATCACGGCGTTCCTGCTGATCCTGCCGTCGATCAAGCTGCGGTGGCTGCTCATGGTGGGCAGGGTCCTCAAGTCGGGTCCCTGGCAGGCCTGTTCGGCGGTGCTCCGCAACGACGTCAAGCGGCAGAACGGCAAGGCCGTGGAGGTGCGGTTCGACGACGCGTACGAGGACAGCGGCCGCGCGGAGCCCGTCGGGGGCGGCTCGACCGTGCTGGGGAAGGACTCGGGCGCGCCGGGGAAGGGCGGCGCGGCAACCGTCGGCGAGGGCGCGAGGCTGCTCCGCGCCCGCACCTGGCGGAGCCGCATCCGCTGGTCCGACGAGCTGACCGAGGGGGCCTGGGTGGTGGTCGACGACCCGCGCCTGCCCGGCGTCCTGGCCCGGCCGGGCGGCTCCGGCTTCATGACCCTGCACGGCTCCTGATCCACACCACCCACAGAAGGAGCATGCGTGAAGACGCAGGCCCCCCTGCCCATGACCAAGTACGCGTTCGACGACCCGGGCACGCGGGAGGCGTGGACCAAGGGGTTCCGGGTGACGCTCGTCAACTTCCTTGTCCGGGCCGTCATATGGGTCGGTCTGCTGATCACGGCGATGGTCGGGCCCGACCGGGACGGCAGTCAGGTAGTCACCGGTCTCGCGGCCTTCCTCTCGATGGTCACCGCCTTCCTGCTGATCCGTCCGGCGCGCAAGCTCCAGTGGCAGCTGCTCGTGGCCCGCGTACTCAAGTCCGGCCCGTGGCGCGGCTGTACGGCGGTCCGCAGGCCGGACGTGAAGGTGCCGTCGGGGCTGCCGGTCGAGGTGTCGGCCGGGGCGGGCGGCGATGACGCCGGGGACGGCCCGGTCGGCAAGGAGTCGCGGGTGCTGTCCGCGCGGACCTGGCGGCGCCGGGTGCCGTGGTCGGAGGAGGCGGCGCAGGAGTCGTGGGTCGTGACGAGCGAGGACCCCCGGCTGCCCTCCGTGCTGGCCCGGCGCGGCGGCTTCGACCCGGTGACACTGCACCGGGTGCGCTGATCCCCCGCGGGGCGCCCCCCCCATTGCCGTCTTCGTAGCCCCGCAACGGCCGCTCGTCTCCCCCGTATTCACGGCCGCTCGTATCTCGTCCCTACGGCTACTCACCTCCCGTACGACGCCCGCCGCCGCGGACCCGGCTGCCCGCCGGTGTGCCGCGGCGGTGGAGTCGGGGTGGGCGGGCGTCGCCGTCGGGGGCGAGCAGGGGGTCCACGGGGCCGCCCGTGCGGTGTTCGAGGTGGATGCCGTGGAAGACGAGGCGGGTCAGGCTGAGCGCGATCAGGGCCTCGGCCCAGTAGAACGCGGCGTAGTCGAGGAGGCAGCCGTTGGGCGGCGAGCCCGGGGCCGCGTTGCGGAGGCCGACCAGGGCGAACAGGCTCGCCGCCATCCAGCCGAGGGCGGGCCAGACGAGGCCGCGGCGCTGGCCGACGACCAGCCAGCAGGCGACCGCCACCGCGAGGGCGATCGCCCACATCGCGGCGATCATGAACCAGGCCATGATGAACGTGGACCGGGACCGTTTGACGGTGCCGCCGATCTCCGCCACCGCGTCCTTGTACCGCGTCTCCTCCGGGGCGATCGCGAAGTTCGGGTCCTGGTCGCGGTAGGTGACGGCGACCGGGACGGCGTCCGTGCCGGTGGTGGTGGCGGTCAGTACGAGCCGGGTGTCGTACCGGTCGAAGGGGTAGTCGGACGGGGTGCCGTCGGCGAGGGCCACCTGGAACTCCTTGCGCCAGACGGGGCTGCGCCGGTCGAAGGTCAGCTCGTCGTGGTCGGCACCGTTGACGTAGACGGTCAGGTTCGGGTCAGCGTCTCCGACGGGGCGGGCGTACTTGCCGCGCGGCACGGCGTTCAGCTGCAGCGTCATGCGCCGGTCGCCGGGGCTGGTGCGCTGGACGGTCACCTCGACGTCGAGCCGGTCGTCGGCACGGTGGTCCCCGACGTGCACGGGCCGCTGGCGTACGGCGCGTTCGTTGAGGTAGAGGCCGACGCCGGTGCCGAACAGGGCGAGCAGCGCGGCGAGGCCGACGAGGGCCCCGCGCCAGGGCAGCTCGGCCGTGGCACGGCGGGCCCGCGCGGCGGCTGGCACCAGGGCGCGCACACCGCGGGGGCGCCGTCCGACGGGCGGTGACATGCCACGATCCTCAACCGTCCGACGGGCCCACGCCGGGTGGGGTCACCCAGGCGGTGGTGCGGGGCCTGCGTGCCCGACGCGGCCTGAGCCGTACGCGTACGGGCGGCCGCGTGCACCACCCGCACGCGGCCGCCCGTCCTCGCGCTCCGGCAGCGGGCCCCGAACGGACTCCGAACTGCCCGAGGCCCGAGTGCCCGTGCCCTGCCCGTCCGGCGCTCTTCTGCCACTCACCTCGGCATACGTGTCTTGTTTTCTGCTGGTTCGGACTTCGGCGAGCCGGTTACATGGGGCCCGCCGGATCGCGTATTCCGTCGCCTTGCACGGAGAACTCGCCAGGGCCGAGAGCCACCGGCGTCCGTACACGCAGGGAAGGGTTCTGGGACATAACTGACCGGCATATGCGGCTCGCCGCGAAGGGCCTTCTCGCGTGCCTGCCCGAGTTCCCCCGCCCATGGAATGTCGACGCGCTCTGCCAGGAACTGGCGCGCCTCGGCGGCCGACCGCTCACCCTGCACTCCGTCGACCTGCCGGAATTTCCTTTCGGCATGTGGATCGACGACGGGCGCGGCGACCGCATCCTGTACCGCTCGTCCGCCACCGGATACCACCGGGACCACATCGTGCTCCATGAGATCTGCCATCTCCTCGTCGCCCGCGAACGGCACCCGGCGGTACGACGGGTCCTCCCGCCGACCGACGGCGTCCGTCCGCCCATGGCCCTGCGCGCGGCCGACCGGCCCGCCGCCCCCGCGCCCGTACTGGCCCACAGCCCGGCCGAGGAGGAGCTGGCCGAGACCTTCGCCTCGCTCGCCCTGAAGCGGGCCGGGCGGCTGCGTCCCCGTGACATCAGCCCGGTCGAGCAGCGCGCGGCGGAGCTCCTGGGGGTGTCCCGTGCATGACGTTCCCGCCTGGGTCGAGACGATGCGCGGGGTGGTCCTCGCGGTCGTGTGGACGGTGCTCGTCCTGCGGATTCCCGCACTCCGCCGGTCCGGTCAACGGCCGGTCTGGGCGGTCCTGTTGGTGCTCGCCGCCGGTTCGCTGCTCATCCAGGCCCAGGTGGGCGCCTGGGTCGACGAGGTCACGGGCGTGCCGAAGGCCGGCGAGCTGGCCGTCACGCTGATCGCGCTCACGGACTTCGCGGTGGTGTGGTGGTTCGCGCTCACCCTGCGCGCCGTGGACCGGCCCACGCCCGCCTGGCTGCGCCGCGCGCCCCTCGGCTGCGCGCTCATCACGGCCGTCGCCGCCACCGCGTTCTTCGCCCTGGCCGACGAGCAGCACCGGTACGGCGAGCAGGCGCAGGGCTGGTGGGTGGCGTACGCGCTGGTCTGGATCGGGTACGGACTGGTCACGGCGGTCGGCGCTGCGGCCGTGTTCTGGCGGTACGGGCTGCGCATGCTCAGCCCGACGCTGCGGGCGAGCATGCTGCTGCTCGCGGTCGGCACCAGCGCCGAGCTGCCGTACCTGGTGATCCGGGCCATCCGCTGGTTCGACCCGGAAGCCTCGCCGGCGCTCGCGCTCGCCGGGTTCTGGTGCTCGTTCGCGCGGTTCGTCCTGGTCGCGCTCGGCTGCTCGCTCGCCGCGATCGACCCGCTGCGCAAGGCCTCGCTGTTCTGGTACCGGCGGCAGCGGCTCTTCCGGCTGTGGCGACTGCTGCGGCAGGCCACCCCGGAACTCCTCGTCGTCACACCGCAGTCGCGGCTCTCCGATCTGCTGACGTTCCGCAATTCCTGGGAGTTGCTGCACCAGCGCGTCATCGACATTCGCGACAGCATCATTTTCCTGCGGGACGGCTGGGCCTCCGAGGATCTGCTGCGGGAGGCCGCGCGCCACATCCAGGAGAGCGAACTCAGAGAACGCGAGCGGCTGTTGGCCACCGCATGCTGGATCGAGGCGGCCCGGCGTGACGCGCTGGCCGGTGAGCCGCGCCGCCACGAAGAGGTGCGTTCCGGCCTGCTGCCCGAGGTGCACGGCTCGGAGTCCACCATGCCGCGCGAAATCACGTATCTCGTACGCCTCTACCGGTTCCTGAGTTCTCGTCACGTATCGGAATTCGCCGCCCGTATGCGGCAGCCGCAGGACGCGGCGACGGGCTGAGCGGGCACGGGACGCCCGGAAGGCGCTTGTAAGAGTTTGCGAAGGCTTGCACTGGCACCCAGTGCAAGCCTTCGCCCCTTTTGCCACCTCCTTCAACGACCCATCTTGCGCGGAGGGTTGACCTCTCCTTCAGGCCGGGACTAGCTTCAGCGCCGCATTCGTCATCTTGCTGCAAGATTTTGCATCAAGGTGGCGGCTCACCCCCACTTGAAGAAGGATCTCCATGAGCAAGCTCAGCAGGTCCCTGATCGCCGCAGCCGCGGCGGGCTCCGCCGCGCTCCTGGGCGCCGCCGCGCTGCAGCCCGCGAACGCGAGCCCCGCTCCCGCCCCCGAGGCCGCCGCGAAGAAGAAGCCGAAGGCCGAGAAGGCCGCGGGGAAGGACGTGATCGCCAACCTGTGGTCGTGGAACTGGAAGTCGGTGGGCGCCGAGTGCACCGACGTCCTCGGCCCCTCCGGGTACGCGGCCGTGTGGGTCGCGCCGCCCGCCGAGTCCATCGCCCACCCCGACGGAAACTGGTGGGACGTCTACCAGCCCGTCAACTACGAGCTGAACAGCCGCTTCGGCGACAAGGAGGCCTTCGCCGCGATGACGAAGGCCTGCAACGACGCCGGGGTGAAGGTCTACACGGACGCCGTCGTCAACCACACCGCGGCGCTCACCGGCACCGGCTACGGCGGCACCCAGGTGAGCGACAAGTACCGGCCCGCCATGTACCAGCGCGGCGACTACAACGTCGACGTCTGCAACCGCACGATCAGCAACTGGAGCGACAAGTGGGAGGTGCAGAACTGCGAGTTGCTCGGCCTGCCCGACCTGAAGACCGGCAGTGACGCGGTCCGCTCGAAGATCGCCGGGTATCTCAACTCGCAGATAGCCCTCGGCGTTTCGGGCTTCCGCATCGACGCGTCGAAGCACATGCCGGCGGCCGACCTGGAGGCGATCGTCGGCAAGCTGGACTCGACGTCGGACGGTTCGCGCCCCTACGTCTTCCACGAGGTGTTCCCCGGTCCGACGCCCGCGCCCGACGAGTACTACGGCAGCGGCAAGGTCCTCGACTTCTCCGCCGCCGACCGGCTCAAGTCCGCGTTCCAGGGCGACATCGCGTCCCTGAAGGACTTCGGCAACGGGCAGCTGCCCGCCGACAAGTCCGTGTCGTTCGTGACCAACCACGACACCGAGCGCTCGGGCCGCCACCTGTCGTACAAGGACGGCGACACGGCGGTGCTCGCCAACGTCTTCCAGCTGGGCTGGACCCACGCCGACCCGACGGTCTACGCGGGCTTCACGTACGAGAACAAGGACGCCTCCCCGCCCGCGGACGGCGACGGCTTCGTCACCGGCACGGACTGCGGCAACGGCGCCTGGTACTGCCTGGACCGGGACCCGCGGATCACCGGCATGGTCGGCTGGCGCACGGCCGTCGGCGACGCCGAGGTCAGCGACTTCCAGTCGCCGCAGGGCAACGTCATCGGCTTCGGCCGCGGCGACAAGGGCTTCGTCGCCGTGAACAACACCGGCGGAGCGGTGACCGCCGAGTTCAGCACGCAGGTGCCGGACGGCACGTACCGCGACGTGCTGAGCGGCGACACGGCCGGTGAAGTGACCGTCTCCGGCGGCAAGGTGACGCTGGAACTCCCCGCGAAGTCGGCGGTGGCGTTCCACCCCGGTCAGGCCTGACCACGCCGCTTCCTCAAGCGCCGGACGAGCGGGAATCCAGCCCGTCCGGCGCTTGAACCCAGCCCGTCCGGCGCTTGAACCCAGCCCGTCCGGCGCTTGAGGACGAGCCCGTCCGGCGCTTGAGGACGAGCCCGCAGGGCGATCGGACGACGCCCGGGGCAACGGCACCCCACCCCGCGGGAACTTACGCCGCCGGCAACCGCTTCCGGATCCCGTCGAAGTGCCGCCGCATCGCCTCCGCCGCCCGCGCCCCGTCCCCCGCCCGCAGCGCCGCGACGATCTCCGCGTGCTGGGCGCAGGTGCGGTGCGGGTCCTGGTGGTCGTCCGCGAGGTCGTCGCGGACCTGCCGCATCGCCGCCCAGAACGCGTCGAGCACCTCGCTGAGCAGGTGGTTGCCGAGCGAACGGTAGAGGGCCAGGTGGAAGGCCCGGTCGGTGGCCGCGTCCACCGCGCCCTCGTCCGCCTCGCGCTCCATCCGCCGTACGAGCCCGTCCAGCACGTCGAGGTCGTCGGCCGGTACCGTCGCGGCGACGGTGGCGATCACGCCGGACTCCAACGCCTCGCGCAGCTCCATGAGTTCGTACAGGCTCGGCTCCCCGCGCCGGTGCCGGACCGCCGCACGGAAGGCGATCCCGTCCACCAGCGGATCGAGCGAGAGCGAGCCGACGTACGTGCCGAAGCCGTGCCGGATCTCGATGACCCGCACCGCCTGCAGCGCCTTCAGTGCCTCGCGTACGGAGTTGCGGCTCATGTCAAGGAGCTCGCACAGCTCGGACTCGGTGGGCAGCGGATCGCCGGGACCGAGCTTCCGGTCGAGGATCAGCTGCCTGATCCGCGCCTGCGCCGTCTCGCTGAGATTCCCTCGCGCCATCTTCCGTTTCCTTTGCCTTCGCCTCTTGACCAGCCACGTACACGCCGGTCTATGGTGACCCGACATGGGACATCCTACGTCCTACGTCCCGTCGTACCACCGCATCGTTCCGATTCGTTCTGGAGTCACCGCCATGCCCCTCGCCTCGCCCCTCACGGGCGTCGTCCCGCCCGTCTGCACCCCGCTCACCCCGGACGGCGAGGTCGACACCGCGTCCCTGGCGCGGCTCGTCGAGCATCTGGTCGGGGGCGGTGTGCACGGCCTGTTCGCGCTCGGCTCGACCAGCGAGGTCGCGTACCTCACGGACGTGCAGCGGGCCACCGCCCTGGAGGCCGTGGTGACCGCCGCGGCCGGACGCGTCCCCGTCCTCGCGGGCGTCATCGACACCACCACCGCCCGCGTCGTCGAGCACGCCCGCACGGCCGAACGCCTCGGCGCCGACGCGCTCGTCGCGACCGCGCCCTTCTACACCCGCACCCACGCCACGGAGATCGCCGGCCACTTCCGCGCCCTGCGCGCCGCGGTCGACCTGCCGCTGTTCGCGTACGACATCCCGGTGGCCGTGCACAGCAAGCTCACGCCCGACCTGGTCCGGGAGCTCGCCGGGGACGGCACGCTCGCCGGGCTCAAGGACAGCAGCGGCGACGAGGGCTCGCTGCGCCGGCTCCTGGTCGAGCTCGGCGGCCGCGAGGGCCGCGCCACCGGTCCGGCCCCGCACTTCGCGGTGCTCACCGGCTCCGAACTGACCGTCGACGCCGCCCTCCTTGCGGGCTGCGACGGTGTGGTCCCGGGCCTCGGCAACGTCGACCCGGCCGGTTACGTACGCCTCTACGAGGCCGCGCGCGCCGGGGACCTGGAGCTGGCCGCCAAGGAGCAGGAGCGGCTCGTCGGGCTGTTCGGCATGGTGGACTGCGGGCCGGAGGCCGACATGGGGCGCAGCTCGTCCGCGCTCGGCTCGTTCAAGGCGGCGCTGTGGCTGCTCGCCGTCATCGGGCACCGTGGCACCGCGCGCCCGCAGATCCCCCTTTCCGACGAGTCGGTGGCCGAGGTGGCGGCGCGGCTGCGCGGCGCCGGTCTCGTGCCGGTGCGATGAGTTCCGGCCGAGAGGGGCCTGTGGGGCCCGTCGTCGGTCTGGACCTCGGCGGTACGAAGATCGCCGCCGCGCTCGTCGCCGCCGACGGCACGGTCCTGGCCCGGCACACCCGGCCGACCCCGGCCACCGAGGGTGCGCGGGCCGTCCTGGACGCGCTGGCCGCGGCCGCGACCGCCGTGGCGTCCGGCGCCTCGTCCCGCGTCTCGTCCGGCGTCGCGTCCCGTGCCTTGTCTGGCGTCTCGTCCGGCGTCTCGTCCGGCGTCTCGTCCGGCGCCGAGGTCACCGCCGAGTTCACCGCTGTGGGCGTGGCCGCCGCCGGGGTGATCGACCCGGTGAGCGGAACCGTCACCGGGGCCACGGACACGATCAGCGGCTGGCGCGGCACACCGCTCGCCCCGGCCCTCGCCGCCCGCCTCGGCACGCCGGTGGCCTGTGACAACGACGTACGCGCCACGGCCGGGCCGGAACTCGCGGCGCTGCCGCCCGGCTCCTCGCTGCTGTATCTGGCGGTCGGAACCGGAATCGGCGGCGCGGTCGCCGTCGACGGCCGGATGGCGCACGGCAACAGCGGCGTCGCCGGGCACATCGGACATCTGCCGAGCCCGGAGGCGGAGGGGGTGCCGTGCAGCTGCGGCGCCGTCGGCCACCTGGAGGCGGTGGCGGCGGGGCCCGGCATCACGGCCCTGTACGAACGGCTCTCCGCTCGGCGCGCCGAGCGGCTGCAGACGGTCGCGGACCACGCCGACCGCGGGGACGCCGCCGCCGCGCAGGCCATCGCGGTCGGCGCGCGCGCCGCGGGCCGCGCCCTCGGCGGCCTGGCCAACGCCCTCGGGCCCGACAGGGTCGTGGTCGGCGGCGGAGTGACCGGCCTCGGCCCCCGCTACCTCGGCCCGCTCGCCGACGCCTTCACGGCCGAACTCCTGCCCCCACTGGAGCAGTTGCGCCCCGAGCCGCCACGCTTCGGCGCGGACGCGGCCGTACGAGGAGCGGCCCTGCTCACGTCCACGGCGCCCCTGCACACCCCGGCCTGACCGGCACCCGTACCAGGGCAGCCGCCCCTCCCCTTGCCCCTCACCTGTCCCCCTTTCCTGTCCCACTTTCCTGTCCTGTCCCACTTTCCTGTCCCGCCTCCCCATCCGGAGTGACCATGACGGCACCGCCGTACCCCCGAGATCCCAAGCCCCTGCCCGACGCACTCGCCGGCCGCCTGATCGTCTCCTGCCAGGCGCCGCCCGGCGACCCGATGCGGGACACCGCCGCCCTGGTGCTCCTCGCCCGCTGCGCGCAGGCGGGCGGGGCGGCCGGGATACGGGCCAACGAGCCGGCGGCGGTGGCCGCGATCCGGGCCGAGGTCGACCTGCCGCTCGTCGGCCTGTGGAAGGACGGCGACACCGGCGTCTACATCACGCCGACCGTCCGCCACGCCCTGGCCGTGGCCGAGGCCGGCGCCGACATCGTGGCCGCCGACGCGACGGACCGCCCGCGCCCCGACGGCTCGGCCTTCGCCGGGCTCGTCGCCGCCGTGCACGCGGCCGGAGCCCTGGTGATGGCCGACGTGGCCACCCACGCCGAGGGCGTCGCCGCCGCCGCGCAGGGCGCCGACCTGATCTCCACCACCCTCTCCGGGTACACCCCCGGCTCGCCGCGCCAGGACGGACCCGACCTCGACCTGGTGGCCTCGCTCTCGGCGGCCGTGCCCGTACCGGTGGTCGCGGAGGGCCGCCTGCACACGCCCGAGGAGGCCGCAGAGGCCCTGGCCCGCGGGGCGCACAG
Source organism: Streptomyces solicavernae (assembly GCF_029968095.1). Lineage (GTDB taxonomy): Bacteria > Actinomycetota > Actinomycetes > Streptomycetales > Streptomycetaceae > Streptomyces > Streptomyces solicavernae. The sequence continues at coordinate 324,925 of NZ_JASCIR010000001.1, forward strand.
CGTCGTCGTCGGCACCGCCATCACCGCGCCCACGGCCTTGACGCGCCGCTTCGCCGCGGCCGTCGCCGGCACGGCGCCCCGCCCCTGACCCCGTACCCCCTGTACGGCCCGCACGCCCCCGTACGCCCCTGTACGGCCCCGCACGTCCCGAGTTCCGCCTGCCCCTGTCCCGGCCGACCCGGTCGTCTCGACGGTGAGACGATCCGGCACTCTGGAGTAACCGTGTCCCACATGACCCCACCCCGCCCGCTCCCCTGGTACCGCGAAGTCGGCCGTACGCAGTGGAAGTCCTTCGCCGCCGCCTGGATCGGCTATGTCCTGGACGGCTTCGACTTCGTCCTGATCGCCCTCGTCCTGACCGAGATCAGCGACGAGTTCGGCCTGAGCACGGTCCAGGCCGCCAGCCTGGTGTCCGGCGCGTTCATCACGCGCTGGCTCGGCGGCGCGGTGCTCGGCGCGCTCGGCGACCGCTACGGCCGCAAGCTGTCCATGGTCCTGAGCATCGTCCTGTTCTCCGTCGGCACGTTCGCCTGCGGCTTCGCCTGGGACTACACCAGCCTGTTCGTGGCGCGGCTCGCCATCGGCATGGGCATGGCCGGCGAGTACAGCGCCAGCGCCACGTATGTCATGGAGAGCTGGCCCGCCCGCGTCCGCAACCGGGCCAGCGGCTTTCTGATCTCCGGCTTCTCGATCGGTTCGGTGCTCGCCGCGCAGGTCTACAACTGGGTCGTGCCCACGCTCGGCTGGCGCTGGATGTTCTACGTGGGTCTCGTCCCGATCGTGATGGCGCTGTGGATGCGCCGGACGCTGCCCGAGGCCACCGAGTGGACCCAGGCCGTCGGGGAGCGGGAGGCGAAGCCGAACCCGTTCCGCCCGCTGTTCGCCGACCGGACCCGTGCGACGGTCAACACGGTGCTCGCGGTGGTCGCGACGGTCTCCCTCTTCGCCGTGTTCACCCCGCTCGGCACGGGTCTGGTGCCGGTCCTTTCGGTGCTCGCCGGACTGTCTCTGGCCGCGTTCGCGGTGCAGCTGGGCGGCCGGCGCGGCTGGCCGCTGTACCTGGCGATGATCGTCACGGTGTTCTTCGCGTTCCTCTACACCTGGCCGATCCAGGCCCTGCTGCCCACGTATCTGAAGACCGAGCTCGGCTACAGCGCGGACCAGGTCACCGACGTCCTGTACTTCGCGGGCTTCGGCACGATGGCGGGCTGCTGGCTCGCCGGGTTCGTCGGCGACTGGATCGGCACGAAGAAGGCGTACGCGTTCACGCTGCTCGCCTCGCTCGTGTTCGTGTTCCCGGTGTTCGCGGTCCAGGACGACCTGCTGCTCCTGGGTGCGCTGCTGTTCGTGCTGCAGGCGTTCAGCTTCGGCATCTCGGGACTGCTTCCGCGGTACATCGGCGGGCACTTCCCCACGGAGGTACGGGGAGCCGCGCTCGGTTTCACGTACAACGTGGGGGCGCTCGGCGGCGCCGTCGCGCCGGTGCTCGGTGCGCAGTTGGCGTCCGGCATGGACCTGGGGCAGGCGCTCGCGGTGCTGACGTTCGCGGGGACGGTCCTGGTCGTCGTCCTGGTCGGCTTCGACGTGCCGGGGCGGCTCGGCCGGCTCACCGACCCGGACAGCGTGCCGGACCACCTGGCGGCGTCCGCCGCCGCGGCGCCGGACGGCCTGCCGGAGCGGCAGCCGCAGGGGCAGCCGCAGGCCGGCTGACCGTCCGCCCCGCGAGACGGTGTGGGCCACACCACACCGGCAAAGGCATACTGTCGCCCGCCAGTTGATCACGCGAGGCACAGAGCCAGAGCCAGAGCACAGAGCCAGAGCACAGAGGCACAGGGGAGAAGCCGATGACGGACACGACGACGGACCACGGCAGCACACAGCCCGGACAGTCCACCGCCCCCCGCACTCCCCGCACGCCTCACACTCCCCGCTCCCCTGTCGCCTTCAAGCCCGTGATCGCGGTGACCCCCGCCTGCGCCGAGCAGGCGGGGGCCGCCGAGGCCCGGCTCCAGTCGGCGCTCGCCGAGGCCACGGAGACGGCCGGGGCATTCCGCTTCGGTCCCGTGCAGGCGGCGGCGAAGGAGCTGCCGGGCGCGTCGATCGTCCGGATCATCCCCGGCTTCGGGCTGCAGGAGCAGGCGCCGACGCACGTCATGGTGCTCACCCTGAAGCAGGCGGTCCGCCAGGCGCTGTCGCTGCCGCTGGGCGACGAGGCCTTCTGGGAGCGGGTCGAGGAGACTCTGACGTCCGCGTTCATCGGCCTCGGCGACCAGCTGGACGCCCCGCACCTGGTCCTGCATCCGGCGGACGAGGGCACGCGCTACGACTACCACCTGCTGTTCGCCCTCCAGGACGAGGAGACCGAGGGATTCCTCTACGTGGTCGCGTTCTGCGTCCACGTGACGGTGGGCCTCGACCGGGATCAGGTCCTCGGCCTCTCGGTGACGGACCCGGCGCCGTACACGCTGGGCCTTGACGCGCTGTGCGTACGCCAGCCGGTGGGCTGAACTCGGGACCCGCCGCGGCCGGACTCCCCGGCTACGGTGGCCGGATGGAACAGCGCATCAGCCTGATCACGCTCGGCGTCCGCGACCTGGCCCGCTCCCGTTCCTTCTACGAGGCCCTCGGCTGGCGCGGCCAGGAGGTCCAGGAGACGGTCTTCTTCCAGGCGGGCGGCCAGGGCCTGGTCCTGTGGGACCGCGCAAAGCTGGCCGCCGACTGCGGGGTGGAGTCCGCCGAGGCTCCCGACACCTCCGGCTTGGGCGGCTTCGGCGGCTCCGGCGGATTCGGCGGATTCGGCGGTATCGCCCTCGCCCACAACGTCCGCTCGGCGGCGGAGGTGGACGAGCTGCTCGCCACGGCCCGGCGGGCGGCGGCACGCATCACGAAACCGGGCAGGCTATCCGAACTCGGCTTCTACACCGGCGTGTTCCTGGACCCGGACGGCCACGCCTGGGAGATCGCCCACAACCCGGGGTTCCCGTTGTCGGACGACGGCTCGCTCACGATTCCCGACCTGACGCAGGACGAGGGCTGACGGCCCTGCGCTCTTCCCCGCCCCGCCCCTGAACCCCGTTTCGAAGGCCAGCCCCGGAGCACGAGCCGAGTTTCAGCCCGTCCGGCGTTTGAACCAGCAAAAAAAGCCGCCGCATTTCGGGCGATCCCCCGCGTCGCCCGAAATGCGAACGGCCTGGCCGGGACGGATCCCGCAGGGGTCCGGCCGACACCGCGCTGAGTATAGTTGGCTGGGAGCCAGTCAACGCAGGAGTTACAGGATGTCTCCCCGAAGCGCAGCGGTCAACGAGGAATTGCGGCGGCGGTCCCGCGAGCGGCTGCTCGACGCGGCCGTGACGCTCGTGGGCGAGCGCGGCTACGAGGCGACGACGCTCGGTGACATCGCGGACCTGGCCGGTTCGGCGCGCGGCCTGATCTCGTACTACTTCCCCGGCAAGCGCCAGCTGCTGCAGTCCGCCGTGCACCGCCTGATGCACCTCACCCTGGAAGCCGGCCTGGAGCGGGAGCCGCGTACCGACGACGGGCGGGAGCGGCTCGCCCGGGCGATCGACTCGATCCTCGGCCTCGCGCAGGAGCGGCCGGTGCTGATGCGGACGCACATGGCGGGCATCCTGCAGGCCGAGGGCTTCGTGCAGTGCCCGGAGCAGCAGCGGCTCGCGGAGCTGCTGAAGGACACGGTGCGGCGGTACGGCGCCGAGGACGTGGACGTGGACGTCGAATACCCCTTGCTGCGCGCCCTGTTGATGGGCGCCGTGGTCGCCGTGCTGCTCCCGGGCGCACCGATGCCCGCGGGCACGCTGCGCGCCGAGCTGTTCCAGCGGTACGGGCTCGACTGGGAGTCCGGGTTCCCGCCGGGCGAGAAACCGCCCGGCGGTCACCGTTCGACGCTGGCCCCGGTGGGCGGCGCGCAGCCGCACACCGGGGCGAGGGGCGAGCCGTCGACCGTGCCGCGGCCCGCCGATGCCCGTCAGGCGGCTCAGTCGGCCCAGTCGGCTCAGTCGGCCCAGTCGGCTCAGGCGGCTCAGGCGGCTCAGGCGAAGTAGTTGGGCTGCGTCTGCACGTTGAGCTCGTGCATCCGGACCCGCTTCGCCGGATCCGTACGCCTGTCGTCGATCTTCAGCACGTCGAGGCCCTTGGCCATGTCGTTCGAGTAGATGTGGCCGTTGTAGTAGTACGCCGACCACGAGCCGCCCGTCCGGCTGCCGTCCGTGGACAGCGGTCCGCGCTCGAAGTACGCGATCTCCTTCGGCTTCGACGAGTCGGTGAAGTCCCAGACGGAGACGCCGCCCTGGTACCAGGCCTGGACCATGAGGTCCTTGCCCTTGACCGGGATCAGCGAGCCGTTGTGGGCGACACAGTTCTCGGTGTCCGCCTGGTGGCGCGGGATCTTGAAGTAGCTCTTGAAGACCAGCTTGCGGTCGTCGCCCTTGCCCTTGATCTCGTAGATGCCGTCGGCGCCGCGCTCCGGTCCGACCTCCGCGTTGCAGGTGGCCGCGCCGCCGCCGCCGAGCTCGTCGGTGAAGACCACCTTGTCGGCGTCCTGGTTGAAGGTCGCCGAGTGCCAGAACGCGAAGTTCACGTTGTCCTGCACCTGGTCGATGACCTTCGGCTGCTCCGGATCCTCGATGTCGAAGAGGATCCCGTCACCCATGCACGCGCCCGCCGCGAGGTCCTTGGAGGGCAGCACGGTGATGTCGTGGCAGCCGGTGGTCTTCGAGACGCCCGGGTTGGTGGGCCCGCCCGGGTTGCCGCCGCCGTCCTCGCCCTCACCGGGGAACAGCACGGGGAAGCCGACGACCTTCGCCTTGTCGGGCGCGTTGCGCGGCACCTTGATGACGGAGATGCCGTCGTGCGGCGGCTGGCAGTCGGGGAACGTGGCGCTCGGCGAGTACGAGGAGACGTACACGTAGACGTTCCTGCGCTCAGGCACCAGGGTGTGGGTGTGCGAGCCGCAGGCGGTCTCGACGGCGGCGACGTACTTCGGGTTGCGCTTGTCGCTGATGTCGAAGACCTTCATGCCCTCCCAGGAGGACTTCTCGGTCGCCGGCTGCGTGGTGCTGTTGCAACTGCTGTCGCTGCGCGAGGAGTCGGTGGACAGGAACAGCAGGTTCCCGGAGACCGACACGTCGTTCTGCGAGCCGGGGCAGAGCACCTGGGCGACGGTCCTCGGCTTCTTCGGGTTGCTGATGTCGAAGATGCGGAAGCCGTCGTAGTTGCCGGCGAAGGCGTACTTGCCCTGGAACGCCAGGTCCGAATTGGTGCCCGACAGTGCGCCCTTGGGGATGTTCGCGAGGTGCTCGATGTTGTCGGAGTGGACGATCTCGTTCGGCTCGGGTATCTCGCCGCTCTCGATCGCCTTTTCGGCCTCGGCCTGCTCGCTCTTCGAGACCTCGCGCTTGGTGGGCGCGTCGCCCGGGTCGGGGGTCGCCGCGGCAGGTCCAGCGGTCAGGAGTGCTGCGGCGAGTCCGGCGGCCGCGGCGAAGACGCCCAGGCGTCTACGTCGCGCTCGGGGTTCGATGAACAGGGTCACTGCGTCCCCTCCTAGTAGCCGTTCAGAGTTGAACGGTTCACGGACACCCGCAGTATCGTGCTCGCCATGCTCATATCAACAGATGGCAACGTACTTGTCATGGAAGTTTCTGATCACCTACGTAAGGAAGCGTGCTAGGACGGTCTCGTTCGAGCTCCCGAAGCCCCGAGGACGCGGCCCTGCTTCACGGGCTTCTCCACGGCCTTCGGTACGGGGCCCCGCGCAGCTCTCGTCACGTCCGTCAACACGTGTGCCACTGGAGGCAGTTGTGCCGAACCGCCGCAGATCGATGCGCTCCCACGTGCTCACCGCCGCAGCTGCGGTCGCCCTGACCGGGGTCGCCCTGACCGGTTGTGACTCCTCGTCGGCAAGCGACAAGGCGGCCGCGGAGGGCTCCGGCAAGGACGGCCCGTCCGTGATCGCCCCGGGCAGACCCGGCGAGGAGAACGAGCGGCTCTCGCCCGAGGAGGCGGCCGCGAAGAGCGACGACGACACCCCCAATTCGGCGGACTTCGCCTACGCCGAGATGATGATCGAGCACCACGCGCAAGCGCTTGTCATGACCGAACTCGTCCCCGAACGCGCCGACTCGGAGAAGGTGAAGCGCCTCGCGGACCGCATCAGCGCCGCACAGGGGCCCGAGATCGACGCGATGAAGGGCTGGCTGAAGAAGCACGACGCCCACCGCCGCAAGGGGGACGGTTCCCGCGGTGGCTCGCACGGCGGCTCGCACGGAGACCGCCACGGAGACAGCCACGGTGACGGCCACGGCGGCGCCTCGATGCCCGGGATGGCGACGGAGGCTCAGCTCAAGACGCTGCGCGCGGCGGAGGGCGCGGCGTTCGACGAACTGTTCCTGAAGCTGATGATCACGCACCACGGCGGCGCCGTGACGATGGCCACCGATCTGCTGGCCGAGGGCAACAACATCCGGATCGAGGAGATGGCCAACGACACGGTGGCCCAGCAGAGCGCCGAGATCAACCGGATGCGTGGCATGTCCTGAGCAACCGCAGCCGCGCCGGACCACGTCAAGCCGGGCGACGCCAGGGCGCGCCGGGCCGCCCCGGCCACGCCGGGCCACGCCGGGCCGCGTGCGCCTCCCCGTGCGGGCGCGGCGGTGCGATGCTGGAAGCACCCCGGGGCACCACCCCTCGGAACTGGGCACCACCCTTCGGAAGGAGCCCGCCGTGCTGCATGTCGCCGTCGTCGGATCGGGACCGAGCGGGGTCTACACCGCCCAGACCCTGCTGGCGCACGCGCACTCCGCGGAGACCGGACAGCCGGGCGCCGCAGCTCCTGGGGCTCCCGGGGCTCCCGCGGCTTCCGCGGCTTCCGGGGCTTCCGCAGCTCCTGGGGCTCCCGGGGCTCCCGCGGCTTCCGGCGCTGACGTCCGCGTCGACGTTCTCGACCGGCTGCCGTGCCCGTACGGCCTGGTCAGATACGGCGTGGCGCCGGACCACGAGAAGATCAAATCACTGCAGAACAACCTGCGTACGGTCCTCGACGATCCACGCGTACGCTTCCTCGGCGGCGTCGAGGTCGGCCCCGGCGGCGTCTCCCCCGCGCAGCTCCTGGAGCTGTACGACGCGGTGGTGTACTGCGTGGGCGCGGCCACCGACCGGCATCTGGGCATCCCCGGCGAGGAGCTGCCGGGGAGCTGGTCGGCCACCGAGTTCGTGTCCTGGTACAGCGCCCACCCGGACGCGGCCGGGAACGGTTCCGCTCGCGCCTTCGTACGCGGGGTGCGCTCGGCCGTCGTGATCGGCGTGGGGAACGTCGCGGTGGACGTGACCCGCATCCTCGCCCGCGGCGCCGACGAGCTCCGGCCCACCGACATGCCGCAGGGCGTCCTCGACGCGCTGGCCGGGAGCGCGGTGCGGGACGTGCACATGGTGGGCAGGCGCGGCCCCTCGCAGGCCAGGTTCACGACGAAGGAGCTGCGGGAACTCGGCACCCTCGCGGACGCCGAAGTCCTGGTGGACCCGGCCGAGTTGGCGCTCGACCCCGCCTGCGCCGACCTCGCCTCGCTGCCCGCGCCGAACCGTCGCAACGTAGAGGTCCTCAAGGCCTGGGCCGACCGGCCGCCGCAGGGCCGCGCCACTCGCCGGATCCACCTGCGCTTCTTCCTGCGCCCCGTCGAACTCCTGGCGGCGGAGGGGCGGGTGGCCGCGGTGCGGTTCGAGCGGACCGAACCGGACGAGTCGGCCGGAGCGGGCGGGGTGCGCGGCACGGGCAGGTTCGAGGAGATCCAGGCGGAGTTGGTGCTGCGCTCGGTCGGCTATCGCGGGGTCGCGCTGGAGGGGATGCCGTTCGACCCCGCGTCGGGCACGGTGCCGCACGAGGCGGGCCGGGTGCTGCGTGCGGGGCGGGTCTCGCCCGGCGAGTACGTGGCGGGCTGGATCAAGCGCGGCCCGACCGGTGTGATCGGCACGAACCGTCCGTGCGCGAAGGAGACCGTCAACTCCCTGCTGGCCGACGCCGGTTCACGCCCCCACCCGCACGGCTCCGCCGACCCGCTCACCGCCCTGCGCACCCTCGGCCTCCGCCCGGTCGAGTGGACCGGCTGGCAGTCCATCGAACGCGCGGAGTCCGCCCTCGGCGCCTCCCTCGGCCGGGGCCCGGTGAAGATCCCGGACTGGGCGGGGCTGTTCGCTGCGGCGCGCGGGGGTACGGGGACAGACGAGTAGCCGCGCACGCGCGGCGCGGGCTCAGACCTCGCCCAGGCGCGTGGGCTCAGTCAGGTCCTGTCCGGGCGCGCGGGCTCAGTCAGGTCCTGTCCGGGCGCGCGGGCTCAGTCAGGTCCTGTCCGGGCGCGCGGGCTCAGTCAGGCCCTGTCCGGGCGCGTGGGCTCAGGCCCGGCCAGAAGGGGCTCAGACCCAGTCCAGGCGCGCGAGCCCAGGCCCGCTCAGAGGGGGCTCACGCCCCGTCCAGGCGCTCCGCCTGGCGTGCGGCCGCGCGCAGGACGCCGTCGAGGAGCCCGGGGAAGAGCGCGTCCAGGTCGTCGCGGCGCAGACCGCTCATCTTGGCCGTGCCCCGGTAGCACTGCCGGATCACACCGCTCTCGCGCAGCACCCGGAAGTGGTGCGTGGTGGTCGATTTGGTGACCGGAAGTTCGAAGTACGAGCAGGCCAGCTCCCGCTCGCACAGGGCCAGTTCACGCACGATGCGCAGCCGCATCGGGTCGGAGAGCGCATGCAGGACGGCCTCCAGGCGGATCTCGCCGAACTCGGGGTGCGGCAGGGCACGGCCACTGCTCTTCGTCGCGGCGGTCACGGCAGCTCCACTCGTCGGGCGGTCGTCCAGACCCATTGTACGAGAACCCTCGTAGTTTGACAGGTCTCGTACTACGGCAGGTATCGTACTAAGCGAGCCGGTCCCGCCCACGCGGAGCCGGAGCCCGTCCCCCGATTGGAGACTCCTGTGAGTGCCCTGTTCGAGCCGTACACCCTCCGTTCGGTGACGTTCCCCAACCGCGTGTGGATGGCCCCCATGTGCCAGTACTCGGCGGAGGTCTTCGGCCCGAACGCCGGCGTCGCCGGCGACTGGCACTTCGCCCACTACGGCGCCCGCGCCACCGGCGGCACCGGACTCGTCCTGGTCGAAGCCACCGCCGTCAGCCCGGAGGGCCGGATCAGCCCCGCCGACCTCGGCATCTGGAACGACGCCCAGGCCGAGGCGCTGGCCCGGATCACCGCGTACCTCAAGGCGCGCGGGACCGTCCCCGGCATCCAGATCGCGCACGCCGGCCGCAAGGCGTCCACGGACCGCCCCTGGCAGAACCGCGGCGGCCCGGTCGGCGCCGACGAGCACGGCTGGCAGCCGGTCGGCCCGAGCCCGGTGGCGTTCCGGGACGACCACCCCGTACCGACCGAGCTGACCGTCGACCGGATCCACGAGATCGTGGGCCAGTTCGCCGACGCCGCGCGGCGCGCGCTCGCCGCGGGCTTCGAGGTCGTCGAGGTGCACGGCGCGCACGGCTACCTCATCCACGAGTTCCTCTCCCCGCACTCCAACAAGCGCACCGACGCCTACGGCGGCTCGTACGAGAACCGGACCCGCTTCGCCCTCGAAGTCGTCGACGCCGTACGGGCGGTGTGGCCCGAGGACAAGCCGCTGTTCTTCCGCATCTCGGCCACCGACTGGCTGGACGACGGCGGCTGGACCGCCGACGACACGGTGCGCTTCGCGCGGGACCTCAAGGCGCACGGCGTCGACCTGCTCGACGTCTCCTCCGGCGCCAACGTGTCCGGCGTGAAGATCCCGGTCGGCCCCGGCTACCAGGTGCCGTTCGCCGCCCGCGTCAAGAACGAGACCGGCCTGCCGGTCGCCGCGGTCGGCCTGATCACCGACGCCCGGCAGGCCGAGAAGATCCTCGGCAACGGCGAGGCGGACGCGGTACTCCTCGGCCGCGAGCTGCTGCGCAACCCCTCCTGGGCGCTGCACGCGGCGCGCGAACTGGACGCGGACATCCGGGTTCCGAACCAGTACGCCTGGGCGATCTGACGAGGGACAGCGGACGCGCGGACGAGCGGGCGCGCGGACGAGCGGGCGCGCGGACGAGCGGGCGCGCGGACGAGCGGGCGAGCGGACGAGCGGGCGAGCGGACGAGCGGGCGAGCGGACGAGCGGGCGCGCGGACGAGCGGGCGACACTCCGGAGTGCGATGCTCGCCCCCGCGTTCCGCATGTCACCCTCCGAACAAGGGAGTTGATGCCGCTCGCCGGTGACCCGCCACGGGCCCGCCGCGCACGCCCCGCGGGCGGCCCCCGCCGCCCGCGCCGCACCGGTCGCGTTCGCGCACGCCCTCCCACGGACCCTGACGGACCCGTACGATCGGCGCAATGGACGACATCTTTCCCGCTGAGGCCCTGATCGGCGCCGAACGACGGCTCGGCGCCGCCGTCCTGGCCCGGGACACGGACGCCCTCGACCGGATGCTGCACCCGCAATTCGTCTCCGTCCGCCCGGACGGCCGCAGCCTGGTCCGCAGCGAGGAAATAGAGGAACTGTCCACGGGGCGCCTGGTCGTGTCCGAGCTCGTCCCGGAGGAGACCCTCGCGACCGTCAACGGCCGCGCCGGTATCACCCGCCGCACGCTGAACGCCACGGGCCACTGGCGCGGACGCCCGTTCAACGCGCGCGTGCTGTGCACCCGTACCTGGGTCCAAGTCCCCGACGGCTGGCTGCTGCTGCTCTCCCGCGTGGGGCCCGCACCGGACGAGCCGGTCCTGGACCCGAAGTGCGGAGTGCGGCTCACCGCGCGGTGCTGAACCGCCCTCCACCAGGCAGCGGTGCCGACAGCCCTCCAGCAGGCAGGGGCGCGCTCAACAGCGCGCCCCTGCCTCCGTACTGCGGCCGCTCAGGCCGCCGCGGACTTCGCCAGCCGGTCGAGGCCCTCGATCGCCAGGCGGTACCCCTCCGTGCCGAAACCGACGACGATGCCCGCCGCGGCCGGCGAGAGGTACGAATGGTTCCGGAACGGCTCCCGCGCGTGGACGTTGGAGATGTGCACCTCGATCGCGCGCAGCCCGACGCCCTTGATCGCGTCGTGCATCGCCACCGAGGTGTGCGTGTACGCACCGGCGTTGATCACCGCCCCGACGAGCCGCCCCTCGGCCTGCGCCCGGCCCGCCTCGTGGATCCAGTCGATCAGCTCGCCCTCGTGGTTGGACTGCCGGCAGTCCGCGGTCAGGCCGAGCCCCGCCGCGGTCTCCTCGCACAGCGCCTCGACGTCCTTCAGGGTCTGCGCCCCGTAGATGCCGGGCTCACGGGTGCCGAGCAGGTTGAGATTGGGGCCGTTGAGGATCAGTACCGTTGCCATGGCCCCAGCGTACGGCGGGGTCGGCCGGGGTCCGGCGGCGGGCGTCCGCGTTAGCTTCGAGGTATGGGACACGCTTCTTCTGCCGCTTCCGGGCGCTCGGCTTCTGCCGCTTCAAGGCCCTCGGCGCCGCGCGTGCGGCTCTCACTGCCCGAGGCGGTCGCGGCCGGTCCTGTGGTCCTGGACGGCGGGATGTCCAACCAGCTGGAGTCCGCCGGGCACGACCTCGGTGACGCGCTCTGGTCGGCGCGGCTGCTCGCGGACCGGCCGGAGGCCGTCGTGGACGCCCATCTCGCGTACTACGAGGCGGGCGCGAGCGTCGCCATCACGGCCAGCTACCAGGCGACGTACGAGGGCTTCGCGCGGTACGGCCTCGACTCCGCACGCACGAGCGAACTGTTGCACCTGAGTGTGCAGTCGGCGCGCGAGGCCGCCGCGCGCGCCCTCGCCGGCGGAGTGCGCCGCCCGCTGTGGGTGGCCGCCTCCGCCGGGCCGTACGGGGCGATGCTCGCGGACGGTTCGGAGTACCGCGGGCGGTACGGGCTCACGGTGGACGCGCTCGAACGCTTCCACCGGCCCCGCCTGGAGACGCTGGCCGCGGTCCGGCCCGACGTCCTCGCCCTGGAGACCGTGCCGGACACGGACGAGGCGCGGGCGCTGCTGCGCGCGGTGCGCGGTCTCGGCGTGCCCGCCTGGCTGTCGTACAGCGTGGCGGGGACGCGGACCCGGGCCGGGCAGCCGCTGGCGGACGCCTTCGCGCTCGCCGCCGAAAGCGACGAGGTCTTCGCGGTCGGCGTCAACTGCTGCAGCCCCCGCGACGCCGACGTGGCCGTGCCGCTCGCCGCGCGGGTGACCGGCAAGCCCGTCGTGGTCTACCCCAACAGCGGCGAGCGCTGGGACGCCACGGCCCGCGCCTTGCGGGGTCCGGCCACGTTCTCGGCCGAGCGGGTACCGGGATGGGTGGACGCGGGCGCCCGGCTGGTGGGCGGCTGTTGCCGGGTGGGCCCCGGGGAGATCGCGGCGATCGGCTCGCTCGTGGCGGGCGGCGGAGAACGCTGAGCACGGTGAGCGCCCGGCGCTGAGCTCATTTGCGCAGGTCCGGGGTGTTTTCCGGGCCGTTGTCAGTGGCCGGGTGCAGACTGAGCCATGTCGTGACAACGACGTCAACCGACATGTACCGGAGGTGGTCGGCATGCCGACCGAAGTTCTGCTCGCCGTGGGCACTCGCAAGGGACTGTTCCTCGGACGCAGGCGAGGCGTCGCCTGGGAGTTCGACGGTCCGCACTTCAACGCGCAGGCGGTGTACTCCGTCGCGATCGACACCCGGGGGGACACACCGCGGCTCCTCGCGGGCGGGGACAGCGCCCACTGGGGTCCCTCGGTCTTCCACTCCGACGACCTGGGCGCCACCTGGACCGAACCCGCCAAGCCGCCCGTCAAGTTCCCCAAGGACACCGGGGCTTCGCTGGAGCGCGTCTGGCAGCTGCACCCCTCGGCGGCCGAGCCGGACGTGGTGTATGCGGGCACGGAACCCGCCGCCCTGTACCGCTCGGAGGACCGCGGCGAGAGCTTCGAGCTCGTCCGGCCGCTGTGGGAGCACCCGACGCGCTCGCAGTGGGTGCCGGGCGGTGGCGGCGAGGGGCTGCACACGGTCCTGACCGACGCCCGGGACCCGGCGGCGATCACGGTCGCCGTGTCCACGGCCGGGGTGTTCCGCACCAAGGACGGCGGCGCGAGCTGGGCACCCTCCAACTCCGGGGTGTCGGCGGTGTTCCTGCCCGACCCGGACCCGGAGTTCGGGCAGTGCGTGCACAAGGTCGCCCGGGACGCCGCCGCGCCGGACCGGCTGTATCTGCAGAACCACTGGGGGGTCTACCGCAGCGACGACGACGGCGCGAGCTGGACGGACATCGGCGAGGGCCTGCCGTCCGACTTCGGCTTCGCGGTGGCCGCCCACCCGCACCGCGCGGACACGGCGTATGTCTTCCCGATCAACGCCGACATCGACCGGGTCCCCGCCGAGCACCGCTGCCGGGTCTTCCGCACCCAGGACGCGGGCAAGACCTGGCAGCCGCTCTCCGAGGGCCTGCCCGAGACCGACCACTACGGCACGGTGCTGCGGGACGCGCTCTGCACGGACGACGCGGACCCGGCGGGCGTCTACTTCGGCAACCGCAACGGCGAGGTGTACGCGAGCGCGGACGACGGCGAGAGCTGGCACCAGCTCGCCTCACATCTGCCGGACGTGCTGTGCGTACGGGCGGCGGTGATCGACTGAGCCGCAGCCGCAGCCGCAGCCGCCGCAGCCGCCGAGCGGGCTCGGAGTCGGCCCCGGGGCCGGGCTCGGTGTCGGGCTCGAAGTCGGCCCCGGAGCCGGGCTCGGAGTCGGCCCCGGAGTCGGGCTCGGAGCCGGGCTCGGGGTTGATCGCCGGGTCCGTTGCACCAGTAGGGTGACGCCGTGGCAGCACGACCGTTGAGAGAAATCGTCGAACCAGGGTGGGCCCGGGCGCTGGAGCCGGTGGCCGAACGCATCGCCGGTATGGGGGACTTCCTGCGCGCGGAGATCGCCGCGGGCCGGACCTACCTCCCGTCCGGGGCGCACGTCCTGAGAGCCTTCCAGCAGCCCTTCGACGAGGTGAAGGTGCTGATCGTGGGCCAGGACCCGTACCCGACGCCGGGCCATGCGGTGGGGCTGAGCTTCTCCGTCGCGCCCGAGGTCCGGCCGCTGCCGCCCAGCCTGATCAACATCTACCAGGAGCTGGGCTCCGACCTGGGGCTGCCGCAGCCGGGCAACGGCGACCTCACGCCGTGGACCCGGCAGGGCGTGCTGCTGCTCAACAGGGCGCTCACCACGGCGCCCCGGCGTCCGGCGGCGCACCGCGGCAAGGGCTGGGAAGAGGTCACCGAGCAGGCCATCCGGGCCCTGGCCGCGCGGGGCCGCCCGCTGGTGTCGGTCCTGTGGGGCCGGGACGCCCGCAATCTCCGGCCGCTGCTCGGCGACCTACCGGCGGTGGAGTCTTCGCACCCCTCGCCGATGTCCGCGGACCGCGGCTTCTTCGGCTCGCGCCCGTTCAGCCGCGTCAACGACCTGCTCGTCCGGCAGGGTGCGCAGCCCGTGGACTGGCGGCTGCCATGACCGCTGCCGCGCCCTGGGTGCTCGGCGTCGACTCGGGCGGCTCCGGCCTGCGCGTCGCGCTGGCACCGGCGAGCGGCGGGGGCGGGGACGGGGACGGGGACGACAGGCCGCGGAGCCTGGTCTCCCGTGCGCCCGTCCGCACGGGCCCGGCGGGGATCGACGCCGGGCATCTGATGGATCAACTGGCGCCGATGGCCCGGGAGTTGATCGATGGCGCGGGCGGCGGGGCGGTCGCCGCCGTGGCCGTGGGCGCCGCGGGCATGGCGACCCTCGGCGACGACCTGCGGGAGCGTCTGCCCGGCGCGCTCGGGGAGGCTTTCGCGGTGCGGCGGCTCGCGCTCGCGGCGGACGCGGTGACGGCGTACGCGGGGGCGCTGGGCCAGCGCGCCGGCGCGGTCGTCGCGGCGGGCACCGGCCTGATCGCGCTCGGCACCGATCTGCGGGCCTGGCGGCGGGCCGACGGCTGGGGGCACCTGCTCGGCGACTGCGGCGGCGGCGCCTGGATCGGGCGGGCCGGCCTGGACGCGGCGATGCGGGCGTACGACGGTCGGCGCGGCGGATCGCGGGCGCTCCTCGCCTGCGCCGAGGCGAGGTTCGACGGGCCGGTGCACGAGCTGCCGGGCAAGCTCTACCCGCGCACCGACCGGCCCGCGGTGCTCGCCTCGTTCGCGCCCGACGTGGCCCGCTGCGCGGCGGCCGACGACCAAGTGGCGGCGGGCATCCTGCGCCAGGCGGCAGCACACATCGCGGAGGCGGCGGTCGCCGTGTGCCCGAACGGCGCGGACGGCCAAGTGGCCCTCACCGGCGGCCTGTTCAAGACGGGCGCGCCGCTGCTCGTACCGCTCCGGGAAGAACTGGCCGCCCAACTGCCCACCGCACGCGCCGTGGTGGCGGACGGCGACCCGCTCGACGGCGCCGTGGCCCTCGCCCGGGCGCTCGCGGCCGGGACGCTGCGGCTGCCGCACGACGGGCGGATGCTGCACGTGCCGCAGGAGAACCCCGGGAGAACGCAGGCTGCGCCGCAGAAGAGCCCCGGGACAACTCAGGCTGCGCCGCAGGAGAACCCCGGGACAACTCAGGCCGTGCCGCAGGCGAGCCCCGAGGGGACGCAGACGCCGCCCTGACCTGCGGGTGTGTCGATACGCGGCAACTCGGGCGCCGATCCCGACAGTCACGAAATTCGCCGCTGAACGGATAAATCCGGACGGATACCCCTCAGGTGGCACCTGCCCGAACAGAGGCAGACGGGAAACCAGTAGCATGCGGCGCCATGAGCTCCCCCACTGGGCCCGACAACGGCCTGCCCGTACGAATGCCGCGACCCCGACAGCCCGGCCGGCACCGCCGTCCGGAACCCGCGGTGGCTCCCGAGGGAGCACCCGCGCTGGTTCTCGCCGTGCCCGGCGCGCCCACCGCGGCGACGCGCGGCCTCGCCGAAGAGGTCGTCAGCATCGCCCGTTCCGAGCTGCCCGGCCTCGACGCCAGGATCGGCTACCTCGACGGTGACGACGCCGAGTACCCCACGCTGACCGCCGTCCTCGCGCACTCCGCCGAGCAGCGCACCGCCCGCTACCAGCAGGCACTCGCCGCCGGCCAGGACGTGCCCGCGCCGCAGGGCCCCGTCGCCGTCGTCGTGCCGCTGCTCGCGGGGCCCGACAACGCGCTGATGCGCCAGGTCCGCCAGGCCGTCATGGACAGCCGGGTGGCCGCCGAGCTGACCGATGTGCTCGGCCCGCACCCGCTGCTCGCCGAGGCGCTGCACGTGCGCCTCTCGGAGGCCGGCCTCGCCCGCGCCGACCGGGCGCGCCTGTTCACCGTCGCCACGGCCGCGGACGGCATCATCCTCGCGACCATCGGCGGCGAGGAGGCCGTGCAGGCGGCCGGGATCACCGGCATGCTGCTCGCCGCGCGCCTCGCCGTGCCGGTGATGGCCGCCGCGCTCGACCAGGACGGTGCCATCGCGGCCACCGCCGACCAGCTGCGCGGCTCCGGTTCCGCGCACCTGGCGCTCGCCCCGCACCTGATCGGCCCCGAGGTGCCCGAGGGCCTCCTCGACGCCGCCGCCAAGGACGCGGGCTGCGCGTACGCCGAAGCGCTGGGCGCGTACCCGGCGATCGGCAAGCTGGCGCTCTCGCAGTACATGGCCGCGCTCGGCATCACTCCGCCGCAGGCGCAGGGCACCCCGCAGTCGCGTTGAGCGGCATACCGGGCGCCTTACCGCCCGCAGGCGCCGGTCCTCAGGGCCCGTCCCCCGGATTTCAGGGTGGCGGGCCCTTCGCGTGCACTGCCGCACGGTCTGCGGCGCCGCCGCACGAACCGCGCCGCCGCACGAACCGCGCCGCCGCGCGATCTGCGCCGCCGTACCCTCCGCGTCTCAGCCGCGGCCGAAGACCACGCAGGAGGCCGCCGGGGCGGGCACGGAGCCGGTGCGGCGCGGAAGGCCCGAGTCCGGGTCGACGGTGAACCAGGTGACGTCGCCGGAGCGCTCGTTCGCCGCGTACAGGAAGCGGCCCGAGGGGTGCAAGGCCAGGTCGCGGGGCCAGTGGCCGCCGCAGTCGACGGTGGTGGTGAGGCGCAGGCCCGGTCCGTCGGCCGTGTGCGGGTCGGCGGCGAGGACGGAGATGACGTCCTCGCCGCGCGTCGCGGTCCACACGAAGCGTCCGTCGGGCGCGACGACGACCGCCGAGGGATGGGCGCCCCCGCTCGGGTCGGCGTCCAGGACGGGGATCTCGGCGCGGGGTGCGAGCCGCCCGGCGGCCGGGTCCCAGGCGCAGACGGTGAGCGTCGGGGCCAGCTCGTTCAGTACGTACACGGTCCGGCCGTCGGGGTGGAAGGCGAGGTGGCGCGGTCCGCTGCCGGGGCGCAGGACCGTCTCGCCGTGCTGCCGCAGCACGCCCTCGGCGAGGGTGCTGACGCCCACGGTGTCGGTGCCGAGGTCGACGGTGAGGATCCAGCCGCCGCTGGGGGCCGGCAGCACCTGGTGGGCGTGCGGGCCCTCCTGCCGGTCCGGGTCGGGGCCCGTCCCGTGGTGCGCCCGTACGCGACCGGGCGCGGGCGCCGCGTCGGCGTCCAGGGGCAGCCAGGAGACGCTGCCCGAGCCGTAGTTGGCGGTGAGGAGGTGGCCCGCGGCGAGCGCGAGGTGGGTGGGGCCGGAGCCCTGGACGGGCGCGGGCGGCGCGATGAGCTCCGGGACGTCGCCGCGTACGGAGAAGGCGGCGGCCGCGCCGTCCTCGGTCTCGCTCACCGCGTACAGGACGTCCCCGCCGGGCGGCAGCGCGAGGTACGAGGGGTCGGGGACGGCGTCGGTGGCGGCCAGGGGTGTGAGCGCGCCGCTGTCCGGGTCGACGGCGGCGACGGTGACGCCGCGCCCTCCGGCGGAAGTGAAGGAACCGATGTACGCCCGGACGCTGCCCACGGGTGACCCCTTTACCGGCGACGGTGGTGGTGCCTGTCGGGGCACGACGGTAGCAGGCGGTCTAGACCAGAGGGGTCAGTATCCAGCCCCTGGACCCGGCCACCCGGCCACCCGGCCACCCGGCCCGACCGCGTGGGACCCGCGGAACGCGCTCCGGAAGCACCCCCGTACCCTCACGCCCCCACGGGCACCCGGTGGGACCTGCGCAACGGCACCGCCAGTTCCAGCAAGGACCGCTCCAGCGCCGACAGGTGGGCCAGCACCGGTTCCGGGCCCGCCGGCTGGGCCGCGGGCGTCTCGCCCGGCCGGCTCCGCCGCCCCGCGACCGGCGTGTCCGTCAGCGCTTCGACGGCCGCCTCCACCCGCCGGCACGCGGCGGCCAGCCGCGCGTCGTGGGAGGCCTCCGGGTCCGCGGCGACCGCGGCGAGCCCGCGCACCTCGCGCGCACAGTCGTCGAGCAGCGCGAGCACCCGCCGCGCGCGCCCCTTGCGGGCCTTCATCGGGGTGAGCGGATGCACGAGGGGCGCGAGGGACAGCCGTACGCGCCCCAGGTTCTGTTCGAGCTCCGCCACGCGCGCTCCCGGGTCGGCAGCCGCGCTCCCCGCGAGCCGGGCGGCGGCATCGGCCGTGCAGGCGTGCACCGACCACAGCGCGCGCTCCACCCACGCGTCGGTTACGGAGTGCGTGGTGACCGGCAGCACGAGCAGCACTGCCAGCACGGCTCCGAGCGCGCCGACCGCCGTCTCGCTCACCCGTAGGGCAAGCAGCCCGGTGTCGAGCACACCGAGCAGCCCGTACAGCATGCTCGCCATCACCGTCACGGCGAGCATCATCCACGTATACGAAACGGCGGCGGTATAGAAGATTCCGAACACACACACCGCGATGACCACGGCCGCGACCACCGGCTCATGATGCAGCGGGACGGCGACAGCCAAGCCCAGCACCACTCCCAGCACCGTTCCCAGGAACCGCCTGAAACCGCGCACCACTGTCTCGCCACGCGAGGTCGTGTTGACGAACACCCACCAGGCGGCGCCGACGGCCCAATACCAACGCTGTTCGGAGAGCACCTGCCCAGCCGCGAGTGCGAGGCCGGCTCCCACGACTGCCTGTACGGCCTGCCGGGTCGTCATCCGAGCGAGCCCGTTGCCCCCTGTCGGGGCGGCGACCACGGCTGGTGCGGGCATCCGGCGCTCGTAGCACCACAGCACGAATCGCACTGCGGACGATGCCGCCAGAGACAGGAGCATGGCCCCGTAGAGCTCGGGCAGCTGACTGGGCACAGCATGCAGAAACTGGGCCACGAAAAGGGTCATGAAGGCAAATACGCCGAGCGAGTGCCCGCGCGGCCCCCAGCGGCGCGCGTACACCCCTGCTCCCACGACTGCCAGGAACACCGCGTCCAGGGCGAGGGGCTCGTCATGCAGGACGGCCCCGAGCGCGAGCACCGGCAACCCGACAACAGGCATCAGCACAGTCGTCAGCGCCTGCCCACGGACTGTCACATCCGTGACCGTGAACAGGGCGAGCAGCGCCGCCAGTCCCCCGGTGATGGCGGCCACCAGTGAAAACCCAACCGCCCCGCACAACGCCACGGCGAGCCCGATGCCCAGCACGGCCCGGCTCGCGAACCGCAGCCGCATCCGACCCGGATCCGGCGCCACGAACACCCTCTTCAGCAAGTTGCCCCGCCCGCTCCGCACACGAGGTGCGCGATTACATGAGTTCCGACATGAGAAAGGCGCCGCGGAGATCCTCCAGGATCCGCAGCGCCATCGCCCGATCATCGAAGCATGAAGGCGACCGATGGTTCAACAGCGACCATCTTTACTAGGCCAATGGCACACTACGGCCGTGCCTCGCTCAGCCGCAGCAGAACCAACGGACCAGCTCACGGTTCACCGTCGAGGTTCAGGATCCGATCGACGTCTACATGGTGCGACGGCCGGGTGCGGGTGCCCTCGGAACGTGAGGAGGATTGCGGCCCCAAGTACGTCCAGTACGAGGGCGATCCGGGCGCACTCCCCCAGCCTTCGGCCGGGGACCCCCAGAGCACGCTCCCCCAACGCCCCAACGCCCCAACGGAAACGCGGGAGTTGGGGGTGGCTGTAGCCTTCGGCAGTCGGCAGCACCAGGGATGCGGGCTGTTTCAAGGAGCGGTGTAAGTGACCGGCAGGCGGGTCGTCGCAGTCGTCGTGCTCACTGTCGCTACGGGTGTCGCGGCGGCTCTGGCGGCGCTGGCGGGCAATGCGGCAAGTTCCCAGGAGCGCTGGCCAGGCGTTTTGGACGTGCTGCGTCGGCACCCGTGGCCGTCGCTGCTGGTGCTCACCTTTCTGGTCGTGGTGGCTGGTGTGGCGTTGTTCTGGGCGCAGGACCGTCCGGCTGCGGGGGCGGACGATCCGCCTCCTCCGCCGCCCGCGCAGGTGCCTGGCTGGGTGGTCGACAGGGCGGAGAGCGCCCGGGCCGTGGCTGCGGTGTGCGGAACGAGGCGCGGTGCAGTGGGCATCACCACGGCGCTGGAGGGTGCGGGCGGGTTCGGCAAGACCACGCTGGCCGGCGTGGTGTGTGCCGCTCCCCGGGTACGGCGGCGTTTTCGGGGCCGGGTGTATCTCATCACCCTGGGCCGGGAGGTGCGCGGGCGGGCCGCGATTGCCGCGAAGGTCGCCGAGGCCACGGAGTTCATCACCGGAGACACCCGCACCTTCACCGACCCGCAGGCGGCCGGGGCCCATCTGGGGCGGCTTCTGGGCCAGCGGCGGCGTACCCTGCTGGTCCTCGACGACGTCTGGACGCCCGAGCAACTGGCCCCATTCCTGATCGGGGGCAGCCGGTGTGTGCGGCTGGTGACCACACGCGTTCCCTCCGTGCTGCCGCCCGGGGCGGCGCGTATCCGGATCGATGAGATGTCACCCGCCCAGGCCCGGCAGGTGCTGACCTGGAACTTGCCGGGCCTGCCTGAGGAAGTGGTCCAGGGCCTGTTGCGCGTGACTGGGCAGTGGGCGCTGCTGCTGCGCCAGGTCAACCGGCTGCTCGCGCGGGAAGTGGCCACCGGGGTCGCAGCGGCCGATGCCGGCCGGGACGTGCTGCGGCGGCTGGGGCAGCACGGGCCGACAGCAGCGGACGACCCGGGCACGGCGCTGGACCTGGACGACCCGCAGCAACGGGCCAAGGCGGTCCGGGCGACCGTCGAGGCCGCCACCACCCTCCTGCCCGCCGGCGGGTACCAGCGCTTCGCCGAGCTGGGTGTGTTCGCCGAGGACGAGGCCATCCCCGTCTCGCTGGTCGCCCGGCTGTGGCAGGCCACCGGCGCCCTCACCGCGGCCGAAGCCCGGCAGCTGTGCCGCACCCTGGACGAGCTGTCCCTGCTCACCCTCACCCCGGCAGTCGGCGGCACGGTCAGCCTGCACGACGTCATCCGCGACTATCTGCGCGGGGAACTCGGCCCCACCCGCCTGGCCGCCCTGCACACCGCCCTGGTGGACACGGTCGAAGCCGGTCTGCCCCCGGCCGACCCGCTCGCGCCCTCGGCGCCACGGCCCGGCGCCGCCTGGTGGACGCTGCCCGACGGCTACCTGTCCGATCACCTCATCGCCCACCTGCTCGCCGCAGGCCGCTCAGCCCAAGCCGAAGCCGTCGCCGGCGATCTGCGCTGGGTGGAGACCCGGCTGCACCAGCGCGGCCCCACTGCCCCCTGGTCCGACCTGGATCAGATACCCACCCCCACCGCGGCCTCCCGGGCCCGCGACCTCGCCCGGATCGGCCATTTCCTCGCCCCGACCGAACCCGCCCACCTGTTGACCGCCGTCCTGTACAACCGCCTGGAGCCAGTGGCCGACTGGCACGACCAGGTGACCGCCCGGCAGGACCAGTCCGGCCAGGCGACCCTGACCAACCGCTGGCCCTCACCAGACCTGGCCGACCCCGCCCTGCAGCGCACCCTGACCGGGCACACGGCCTCGGTGAGAGCGGTGGCGATCGCCCCGGACGGCACCTGGCTCGCCACCGTCGCCGACGACGGCGACCTCTTCCGCGCGGGGGAAGTGAGGATCTGGGACCGGGCCACCGGCGCCTGCACCAAGACCCTGACCGGACATACCCGCGGAGTGAATGCCGTGGCCATTGCTCCGGACGGCACCTGGCTCGCCACCGTCGGCGACGTCAGCCTCTTCGGGCGGGGCGGTGTGCGGATCTGGGACCGGGCCACCGGCACCTGCACCGCCGGCTTGCCCGGACACATCAGCAAGGTGAGGGCGGTGGCGATCGCCCCGGACGGCACCTGGCTCGCCACCGGCAGCGGCGTCATTCCCGGGGGCGGGGAGGTGCAGATCCGGGATCAGGCCACCGGCACCCGTACTGCCAGCTTGCGCGCCGGCCCGGTGGAGGCGCTGGCGATATCCCCGGACGGCACCTGGCTCGCCACGGCCGACGGTACGACGGTACGGATCTGGGACCGGGCCACCACCACCTGCACCCACACGCTGACCGGACACACCCGCTGGGTGCGGGACGTGGCGATTGCTCCGGACGGCACCTGGCTGGCCACCGCAGGCGATGACGGGACGGTACGGATCTGGGACGGGGCAACCGGCACCTGCACCCACACACTGACCGGAAACACCGGCAGAGTGCAGGCCGTCGCGATCGCTCCGGACGGCACCTGGCTCGCCACCGCCAGCGGCGAGACGGTGCGGATCTGGGACCGGTCCACCGGCACCTGCACCCACACACTGACCGGACACACCGGCAGAGTGCAGGCCGTCGCGATCGCCCCGGACGGCACCTGGCTCGCCACTGGAGGTGACGACAGAACCGTGCGGATCTGGGACCGGCCCGCGAGCAGTGCCGCCGCTGCGGGACGCTCCCACAGGGTGGATGTGGTGGCGGTTGCTCCGGACGGCACCTGGCTGGCCACCGCAGGCGATGACGGGACGGTACGGATCTGGGACGGGGCAACCGGCACCTGCACCCACACGCTGACCGGACACACCGGCAGAGTGCAGGCCGTCGCGATCGCTCCGGACGGCACCTGGCTCGCCACCGCCAGCGGCGAGACGGTGCGGATCTGGGACCGGTCCACCGGCACCTCCACCCGCACCCTGACCGGACACACCAGCGAAGTGCAGGCCGTCGCGATCGCTCCGGACGGCACCTGGCTCGCCACCGCCAGCGGCGAGACGGTGCGGCCCGTGAACCTCAGCAGGACCAGGAGGGGAGACCTCCCACCCGGCGGGGTGCTGCGGACCACGGACCGAGACGCCGAACGCGGCGAGATCGTTACTCCCGGGGAGGTGCGGATCTGGGACCGGGCCACCGGCGCCTGCACCAACACGCTGATCGGACACAGGGGCAGCATGCGGGCCGTGGCGATTGCCCCGGACGGCACCTGGCTCGCCGCCCTCATCAATTCGGCGGTGTGGATCTGGGACCGGGCCACCGGCACCCGCACCGACACCCTTGGATACAACGGCAGTGTGGATGCCATGGCCCTTGCTCCGGACGGCACCTGGCTCGCCACCATCGGCCACGGCTATGACCTTTCCCGTGAGGAGAGAGTGCAGATCTGGGACCGGGCCTCCGGCATCTGCACCCACACCCTGACCGGACACACCGGCAGAGTGCAGGCCGTGGCGATCGCCCCGGACGGCACCAGGCTGGCCACGACCGGCAGCGACGGGACGGTGCGGATCTGGGACTGGGCACTGGAACACCCTGTCGTCCAGGTACGGACGGACGACTCTCCGGCCGCCTGCGCCTGGACTCCCGAGGGCCGAGGCTTGATAGTCGGCGGCGCTCAAGGACTGTATTTCTACGACTTCCGTCCCGGGGCACCCACTCACGGCCATTGACCCGTGATCCGTGGCAGCCGACGGCGTGGCCGGCGCGACGGGCGAAGCGGTCACCGACGGCGTCGGCTCGGTGCGATGTTCCCGCTGCCCGACCGACGGGCCAGCGGGCCAGCGGGCCAGCGGGCCAGCGGACCGATGGACCGGCGGACCGGCGGACCGGCGGACCGGCGGACCGGCGGACCGGCGGACCGGCGGACCGGCGGACTAGATGCGGATCCCGCGCTTCGCCAGGTACGTGATCGGGTTGATATCGGACCCGTAGCCGCGGCGGGCGCGGATCTCCAGGTGCAGGTGGGGGCCGGTGGAGCGGCCGGTGTTGCCGCTGTCGGCGATGCGCTGCCCGGCGTGGACACGTCCGCCGTCCTTCACTCGGATCCGGGACAGATGGGCGTAGATCGAGTACCGCCCGTCCCGCATCTTGATCGTCACCGCCTTGCCGTACGCACCGGACCGGCGGGCCAGGACGACGACGCCCGCGGCGACCGAGTACACGGGGGTGCCCTGCGGCACGGCCAGGTCGACCCCGGTGTGGTAGCCCGCGAGCCAGTCGCCGCGGACGCGGTAGCCCGTGGTGATGCGGTAGCTGCGGGTCAGCGGGCGGGCATAGGGGCGGCCCATCGCGGGGGCGCCCGCGGCCTCGGGCCCTGCGGCGGACTCGCCGGGGCACAGCGCGCGCCCCTCGGTCCAGCGCCCGGCGCCGCCGCCGGTCCAGGACCAGGGTCCGGTGGGTGCGGTCTCGCGGGCCCAGTCCGTGCCCCGGCCCGGCGCCGGCCAGCCGCCCTGCCGGTCCTGCCCCGCGGGTTCGGCGCAGGCGCCCACGAGGCCGGGGTCGCGCAGGTCCGTCCCGGTCAGCCCGAACCGGGACTCGTCGACGGCGGCGAGCAGTTCCTCGTACTCCTGGTCGTAGAACGCGCTGCACCCTCCGGTCAGGGCGGCGTCGGCCGGGTCGAGCAGGGCGCTCTCGGGGACCGGCAGGCGGAAGCCGGTCAGGGCGCCGCCGCCGAAGAGCCCGGCCACCAGGCCGAGCGCCCGCCGGCGGGTCGCGTTCGGGGCAGCGGGGCGGGCGCCCGGGGTGGCCGGGGCCGGCCGCTGCGCGGTGCTGCTGTCTTCGCTCACCTCGTCAGCCATACGAACGAGCACAAGGGCTCCCCCGCCCTCCGTGCACGCCGACCGCCGCCGTCCGGAGGACCCGGAGCGTTCGCACACAGCCTCAGAGCGCGCCCGGGAGCGGCGTCCGTTGGCCCAGGCCGACGCTGTGGCCGTGCGCCATTGGTACATTCGCGGCGGAACATCGCGTCCGTACGGATCGAATTGCGTACGGACGCAAGGAACGCCGCGGACGGAGCACACCGGGAGCACACCGGGAGCGCACCGTCCGGGCTGGGGCAGGAGGCCGGTCGGCATGGCGGTGGACGCACTCGACACCCGTATTCTCCGGCTACTGCTTGAGCAGCCGCGCACGAGCGTGCGGGAGTACGCGCGAATCCTCGGCATCGCGCGCGGCACCCTGCAGGCGCGGCTCGACCGGCTTGAGCGGGAGGGCGTGATCACCGGGGCGGGGCCGACCCTGTCACCGGCCGCGCTCGGCCACCCGGTGTTGGCGTTCGTGCACATCGAGGTCACCCAGGGGCACCTGGACGAGGTGGGGGACGCGCTGGCCTCGGTGCCGGAGATCATCGAGGCGTTCTCGATCACCGGGGGCGGCGATCTGCTGACCCGCGTCGCCGCCCGGGACAACGCCCACCTGGAGGACCTCATCCAGCAGCTCATCCAGCTGCCGGGCGTGGTCCGCACCCGCACCGAGGTCGCGCTGCGCGAGCGCGTCCCGCACCGGCTGCTGCCGCTGGTGGCGTCGGTGGGCGCGGCGGCGGAGCGCAGCGAGAGGCGCTGAGCCACCGGCCACCGCGAGCAGCACAGAGCCACCGGCCACCGCGAGCAGCACAGAGCCACCGGCCACCGCGAGCAGCACAGAGCCACCGGCCACCGCGAGCAGCACAGAGCCACCGGCCACCGCGAGAAGCGCCGACCCACCGGGCCTTGGCATGCTGGGACGCATGAGCACTACGAGCAGCAGCCCCGGCCCGGCGGGACACCCGGGACACCCCCTGGCGCACACCGCCGTCGTCTTCGATCTGGACGGCACCCTCGTGGACAGCGAGCCCAACTACTTCGAGGCCGGCCGGCAGCTGCTCGCCGCCCACGGCGTCCCGGACTTCGGCTGGCGGGAGCACGAGCAGTACGTCGGCATCAGCACGGCCGAGACGCTGGCGATCTGGCGGGAGAAGTACGCCCTGAAGGCGCCGCTCGACGAGCTGCTTGCCGAGAAGAACCGGCTGTACCTGGAGCTGGCGGCGGCCGGGACGTACGCCTACCCGGAGATGCGTGCCTTCGTGGAGCTGCTGCACGCGCGGGGGGTGCCGATGGCCGTGGCGTCGGGTTCGTCGCGCGCGGCGATCACCGCGATCCTGCGGGGTACGGGCCTGGACGCGCTGCTGACGACGCTCGTCTCCGCCGAGGAGGTGCCGCAGGGGAAGCCGGAGCCCGATGTGTTCCTGGAGGCCGCCCGCCGCCTCGGCGTTCCGCCGGCCGCCTGTGTCGTGCTTGAGGACGCGGCGCCGGGCGCGGTGGCCGCGCACAAGGCGGGCATGCAGTGCATCGCGATCCCGTACGTGGCGGCCACCGCCGACGACCCGGCCTTCGCCACGGGGGGCCTCGTGTTCCCGGGCGGCCAGCTGCAGTTCACGGCCCGCGCGGCCTACGACTGGCTGCTCGCCTCGCGCGCCGAATCCTGACGGGACGGGAACGGGGACGGAGACGGGGACGGGGACGGGGACGGGGACGGGGACGGGGACGTGACCGGACCGCTCCGTCGGTCCGCGGAGGACTGACCAGGCGTCAGAAAGCGCGGGAATCCGGGTTCGACGACGGGGCGCAGGACACGGCGGACCGGCGCGCTGGACAGCAGCAAGGTCAGGGCGACGCCGAACACCGCGAGCGCCGGCAGCGCCGCCGCGCCGAGCCTGCCGACCAGGTCGTACGCCCCGTACACCTGCCCGGCCTGGACGAGGAGGCCGTGCACCAGGAACGGGAACATGGTCGCCGCGCCGAGTGCCGTGAACACGGTGCGCCGGGCCGGGACCAGCGCGAGGAACGCCACGGTCAGCGTGGCCGACACGGCGAACAGGCCGAGCCGGATCGCGAGGTACGTCAGGGAACCGGTGTGCAGCTCGGCGTTGTTGGCGCGCATGTAGAGCCAGTTGGCGTTGAGGTGCGGCGCGACGGCGTACGCGAGGCCGAGCGCGGTGAGCAGCACCGGCGGGGCCAGGCAGCGGACCGCCCGGGTGCGGAGCCGGTGGAAGTGCTCGGGGCGGAGCCGCAGTCCGAGGACGAACCAGGGCAGGAACATCAGGACGCGGGGCAGGGCGAGTTCGTAGCCGATGCCGGTGAGGCCGGCGGCGAGCGAGATCAGCACGGCCACGGCGACCGGGTACCGCACGGCCCGCCACACGGGCGCGGTGATGCGCCACAGGAAGAGCGCGACCAGGAACCACAGGAGGTAGACGGGTTCGGTCGGCGTGAGGGAGAACGGGGCGTCGTAGAGCAGGGTCTGCAGCGCCTTGTAGGCGACGGTGAACAGCAGGTACGGCGCGAGTACGCGGGCGAGCAGGGCCCTGATCTGCGGTCCGGTGCCGGTGAATCCGCGGGAGAAGAGACCGCAGAGCAGCACGAAGGCCGGCATGTGGAACAGGTAGACGACGGTGTACGCGGCCTTGGCGGTGTCCATGTCCCGTACGAGTGCGGCCCAGTTGTGGCCGATGACGACCAGGACGACGAGCAGGAACTTGGCGTTGTCGAAGAAGGGGTCGCGTCCCGTCGGGGGGTGCGGGTCGGCGCGGGCGCGGTGGCGGCGCAGGGGCTGGAGCGTGGTGGAGAGGGTCACGGGCGGCTGCTTCCTCGCATGGGTGCTTCCTTGTGTCGCTTCCCTGTGTGAACGAGACACGGCGAGAGCCGTGCCGCGGAGGTGTGCGGCACGGCTCGGCGTGGCGATCGGAGCGGTGCGGGGTGGGGGTCGGACGGGGTCAGAAGGTGAAGACCTCGCCGGTGGCCGCCTCGGCCTCGCAGGCGTTCGCGAAGGTCTTCCACTGGTTCACGTAGCGGCCGTACCACTGGCCGTAGGCGTGCACGGTGACCGGCTTGTACTGCTTGGTGCACACCTGGTCGGGGCTCTTGTTGAGCTTGTGGATGTCGCCGTCCACGTCGCGGAGCAGCTTGCAGGCGGCCTGCGGTGTGGGGTGGGTGCCGCCGGGCGGGCTGCAGGTCAGAAGCGCGAAGGAGGCCTCCGACGGCACGGTGTTGTGGGTGCCGTCGTACTTGATCAGGGCCAGCTTCGCGCCGGGCCGCGGCGCCTTTGGGGCGGGCTCCGACGCGGCGGCGGCGACGGGCTGGGCCCCGAGTGCGAGCGCACAGAGCGCGGCGGCGAGGGCCACGCGGGTGCGGGGGATGCGTGCAGTCATAAGTCATACGTGTAGCTCTTCGGCCACCGTCGGTCCGCGACCGTCACCCGGCTGGCGCGTGTCGCCGCGGCGGGCAGCGAGGCCGTCGGAGCTGCCGAAGCTGCCGAAGCTGCCGAAGCTGCCGAAGCTGCCGAAGCTGCCGAAGCTGCCGAAGCGCAGTGCCTGCAGGTCAGGCACCAACGCCCTCCGCACGGCACCCCGTTACCCGGAACGGGTACCTTCCCCGGCAGGCCGCCGGTCCCCCGATGTCCGGCGGCCTCGGAGAAGTATGGCCTCAGCAGGGACCGAGTGGAACAGTTTTCTAGAAAACACTTCCAGTAAGAGCCCGGACAGGGCCGCAGAGAGCCGCAGACCGGCCCCGATGAAGGGAGCACCAAGTGACCGCACCTCGCCCCGAATTGCACCTGCCGTCCCGGCCGCGTGTCCTGCTCGCCATGGCGGACCGGGCGCTCGCCATGCAGTTCGGCCCCGCCGAGCGCGCCCGGTTGCACGCGCTCGCGGAGGTTGAAGAACCGCTCTCCGTAAGGGAGTTGACGTCGCCGGACGCCCGCCGCCGGCTGGCGGACGCGGAGGTGCTCATCACCTCGTGGGGCTGTCCGCGCCTCGGTGCGGGCGTGCTCGCCGCCGCCCCGCGTCTGCGGGCCGTGCTGCACGCGGCCGGTTCGGTGCGCGGGCATGTCACGGACGCGGTGTTCGACCGGGGTGTCCTCGTCACGACGGCCGCGGACGCCAACGCCGAGCCCGTCGCCCACTTCACCCTGGCCGCCGTCCTGTGGGCGTTCAAGAAGGCCCCGTTCCTCGCGCAGGACGCCCGTACGTACCGCGACGACCTGAGTTACGTGGACGGGCGCGGCGAGCTGAGCGGCGTCGGCCGGACCGTGGTCGTCGTCGGCTTCTCCCGCATCGGCAGCCGCCTGGTCCGGCTGTTGCGCGAGCTCGACCTGGCCCGTGTCCTGGTCGTCGACCCGGTGGCCGACCCGGCGGCGGTCCGTGCGGCGGGCGCCGAACCGGCGGGCCTCGGCGAAGCGCTGCCGCAGGCCGACGTGCTGACCCTGCACGCGCCCGCGCTGCCCGAGACCCGGCACCTGATCGGCGCCGCCGAACTCGCGGCGCTGCCCCCGGACGCGGTACTGATCAACACCGCGCGCGGCAGTCTGGTCGACACCCCGGCCCTGGAACGGGCGTGCGCGGCGGGCCTGCACGCGGTCCTCGACGTCACCGAGCCCGAACCGCTGCCCGCCGGCTCGCCGCTGTACGACCTGCCGAACGTGATGCTGACTCCGCACATCGCGGGCTCCCTCGGCTCGGAGGCCCGCCGGATGAGCGGCATGGCCCTGACCGAACTGGAACGCCTCACGGGCGGCCTGCCCCCGCTCTCCCCGGTCACCCGGGACACGCTGGCGGTACAAGCATGATGCGCGGCCAGGCCTCCGCTCCCTGACGGGCTTCGACGGGGCGGGCGTCCACACCGAGCGGGACACCGGCCCGCTCGGCGCGCACACGGCGACCCCCTGACGGACGGCCACCGCCCCCACGCCCGGCACGGTCCTCGCGGGTGGTCAGCGGTGGCTGACGACGTTGACCACCCGGCCGTCCGGATCGCGGACGAAGAAGCGTCGTACGCCCCACTCCTCGTCCTGCAGCGGATGCACGATCTCCGCGCCTGCGGCCCGCAGCCCGGCATGGACCGCGTCCACGTCCTCGACCTCCACGCTGAGGTCCGGGACGACGGGCGCCGTCGCGTCGTGCGTCATGAAGCTGACCTGGGCGGTGGGGTTGGACGGCGAGGCAAGCGTCATGATCCAACCCCGGTGCATGACCTCCTCGAAGCCCAACTTGCCGTAGAAATCCCGGTTCTGCTCCATGTCCTGCGTACGGAAGTCGGGCATGGCCCGGCGGATGGTCATGGTCACTCACTCCTGTCCACGGCGCTACGACGACGGTGCTGCGTCCCTGATTCTCTCCGGCGGCACTGACACGGGGTCTGGGACGTCTCCTACGGCGCCAGTACGTCCAGCTCCTCCAGGGCGCCGAGGGTGATCTCGCGGGTCAGCTGCTCGGCCCGTGCCGCGTCACGCTCGCGGACCGCCTCGGCGACCTTGACGTGCAGGGTGACGGCCGCCGGGTCGGGGTCCTCGAACATCACCTGGTGGTGCGTACGGCCGGTGAGGACCTCCGCGACGACGTCGCCGAGGCGGGCGAACATCTCGTTGCCGGAGGCGCGCAGGATCGTGCGGTGGAACTCGATGTCGTGCAGCAGATAGCCCTCAAGCTGCCGGCCGCGTGAGTTCGCGACCATGCCGATGGCGCACTCGGTGAGGGTCGCGCACTGCTCGGCCGTCGCGTGCGTCGCCGCGAGGCCCGCCGCGGCCGGCTCGACGGCGGAGCGCAGCACGGTCAGCGAGCGCAGCTGCCGCGGCCGGTCGGCGCCGGCCAGGCGCCAGCGGATGACCTGCGGGTCGTACACGTTCCACTCCGGCGCCGGGAGGACCGTCACGCCGACGCGGCGGCGCGACTCCACCAGGTGCATGGACTCCAGGACGCGCACCGCCTCGCGCATGACGGAGCGCGACACCTCGAACTCCTTCGACAGCTCGTCCATCCGCAGGACGCTGCCGGGCGGGTAGTCGCCGCCGGTGATGGCGGGCCCGAGGGTGTCCAGAACGCGGGCGTGCAGCCCTCGGACCTGTGCAGTCATGCCGTAAGCCTACGAGGCGGGAATACCCGAAGATAAGTCTGACTTTTAAGTCACAGGCTCTTGAATTCCTCAGACCTTATGGGTTTCAGTGTCGTGACACACGACCCCGGCCGTGTGCACCGGATGTCGAAGAGGACAGACAGCGAGGCAGCAATGGACACCCCCCATGTCGTCGTAGTCATGGGCGTGGCAGGGACCGGCAAGACCACGATCGGCCCCCTGCTCGCGGCCCGGCTCGGCGTCCCGTACGCCGAGGGCGACGACTTCCACCCCGAGGCGAACATCGCCAAGATGTCGGCGGGCACCCCGCTGACCGACGACGACCGGTGGCCGTGGCTGGACGCCATCGGCTTCTGGGCGCACGGCCGGGCCGGGCTCGGCGGGGTGGTCAGCAGCTCGGCGCTGAAGCGGAGTTACCGCGAAAGGCTGCGGTCGGCCGCACCGGGCGTCGTCTTCGTCCACCTGACCGGTTCGCGCGCGCTCATCGAGGACCGGATGTCGCACCGCAAGGGCCACTTCATGCCGACGGCCCTGCTCGACTCGCAGTTCGCCACGCTCCAGCCGCTCGGCGCGGACGAGGCGGGCGTCGACGTCGACGTGTCGGGCAGCCCCGAGGAGATCACCGCGCGCGCCGTCGCCGCCCTGAGCGCCCTCGACCGGGCGGGCGACGGCGGCGGGTCCTGCCCAAAGTGACCCCGCCCGCCCCGAAGTGACCTGAAGTGACCTCGCGCCGCCGTCCCCCGCGGCGCAGCCCGGCCGCGCCCGCACACTCCGGCGTGCCCGGCACTCCCCCGTAACCACCCCTCTCCTCCAAGGAGATCACCGTGACCAGTCTCAGCGTGGAGACGTTGGCAGCGGACGCCGTCGAGCCGATCACCTCGGCGGGCCATGCCCAGCTCGGGATCGCCGTCCTCGCGGGCATCGCCGTCATCGTCCTGCTCATCACCAAGTTCAAGATGCACGCGTTCCTGGCGCTGACCATCGGGTCGCTGGCGCTCGGGGCCTTCGCGGGCGCCCCGCTCGACAAGGCGATCACGAGCTTCACGGCCGGGCTCGGCTCGACCGTCGCGGGTGTCGGCGTGCTGATCGCGCTCGGTGCGATCCTCGGCAAGCTGCTCGCGGACTCCGGCGGCGCCGACCGGATCGTCGACACCATCCTGGCCAGGGCCGGCGGCCGTTCCATGCCCTGGGCGATCGTGCTGATCGCCAGCGTCATCGGGCTCCCGCTGTTCTTCGAGGTCGGCATCGTGCTGCTGATCCCGGTCGTGCTGATGGTCGCCCAGCGCGGCAACTACTCGCTGATGCGCATCGGCATCCCGGCCCTCGCCGGCCTCTCCGTGATGCACGGCCTGATCCCGCCGCACCCCGGCCCGCTCGTCGCCATCGACGCGGTCGACGCCAACCTCGGCGTCACCCTCGCGCTCGGCGTGCTCGTCGCCATCCCCACGGTGATCATCGCCGGTCCGGTGTTCTCGAAGATCGCGGCCCGCTGGGTCGACATCCCGGTGCCCGAGAAGATGGTGCAGGGCTCCTCCGGCACCCTCGACAAGCGCCTCTCCGACGGCGCCGCGAAGCTCCCCGGCTTCGGCGCGACGATAGCCACCGTGCTGCTGCCCGTCGCCCTGATGCTGTCCAAGGCGCTCGTCGACATCGTCGTGGACAACCCGGAGCACACCGTCCAGCGCGTCTTCGACGTGATCGGCTCGCCCCTGATCGCGCTGCTCGCGGCGGTCGTGGTCGGCATGTTCACGCTGGGCCGGGCCGCCGGGTTCACCAAGGGGAGGATCACGGCCACGGTCGAGAAGTCGCTCGGCCCGATCGCCGGCATCCTGCTGATCGTCGGCGCGGGCGGCGGCTTCAAGCAGACGCTGATCGACTCAGGAGTCGGCGCGATGGTCCTGGAGATCTCCAAGGACTGGGCCATCCCGGCACTGCTGCTCGCCTGGCTGATCGCGGTCGTCATCCGCCTGGCAACGGGCTCCGCGACCGTCGCGACGGTCTCCGCCGCGGGCCTGGTCGCGCCGCTCGCCGCCGACATGTCGACCACGCACACCGCCCTGCTCGTCCTCGCGATCGGCGCCGGCTCGCTGTTCTTCAGCCATGTGAACGACGCGGGGTTCTGGCTGGTCAAGGAGTACTTCGGCATGAACGTCGGCCAGACGATCAAGACCTGGTCGGCCATGGAGACGATCATCTCCGTCGTCGCCGGGGCCCTGGTGCTGCTGCTCTCGCTCATCATCTAGCGCACCGGCCCCCTTCGGCCTCCGACCTCCGGCCTCCGGCCGCCGACCGCCCCGTCTCGACTCCCGTACGTCGAGGCGGGGCGTCGGCTTTCCCCGTGCGCGGCGCCTTGTGGACTGCCGTACGGATCAGGCCACTTCGGCGTTGCGGTGCCGCGCACGGCAGCACGGTGATTACCGTGCGTAGGTCGAGCGGCGGCTCCGGACGGGCCGCCCCCCGTCCCGTACGAGGAGCCGCGCGTGCAGCCGACCGGACCGCCCCGCAGGGACCGCGCCGGGTCCGCCATGGACCGCACCGCCCTGCGGACCGCGCTGGCCGCTGCGGGAGTGCCCGACGGCCACTACCGCATCGAGGGCGTCCACGAACCGGCCCCCACGCCCCCGGACTTCCTGTTCCTGCGCAGGTCACCGGACGGCGCTTGGGAGACCGGCGCATACGAGCGCGGCCTGTACGAAGTGATCACCCATCACGGCACGGAGGCCGAGGCCTGCGCGGCGCTGCTGCGTCTGCTCACCTGACGGGCCCCGGTCCCCGCCGCCCGCGGCCCCGGAGTGTGCGACGGCACGCTCCGGGGCCGCACCCCTGCCTCGTGCCGTTCCCCCCATCCCGTACGGAGAAGGATCCCAGCCATGCGTGCGCCCGCACTCCCCTACCGGCAGCTCAACAGTCTGGCGACCTGGTTCCTGGCGACGGCGGCGCTCGCCGCGGGTGCGGTGCTGCTGTGGTCCACCGATCCGCCGGCCGCCGAACTCCGGTCCCTGGCCGGGGAGGTGCTGATCACGTCGGTGGGGATCGCCGTCCTGGTGAACCTCGTCAACAAGCGCCGGGACCGGCAGGAGTTGGCCGAGGCGATCGGGCTGCGGCACGACGTCGAGCACAGCGGGCTGCTTGCGGTGGGCGCCGACTACCTCGACCTGGTCGACTGGGGCCACCACCTGTCCCGCACCCGCACCCTCGACGTGTCCGGCGCCTGGTCGACGACGTGGCGCGGCGCGCACCGCGAGGAGTTGCTGCGGCTGGTGCGGCGGCCCGGCGCGAAGGTGCGGTTCTTCCTGGCCGATCACACCGACCCGGCGTGTGTGACCGAGCTGAGCGCGCGCTTCCACCCCGTCTGCACCGAGCACGACGTGCGGGCGAAGGTGCAGGAGGCGGTCGCGGACTGCGTGCGGCTCGCGGCGGCGGCGCCGGCCGGGGCGGTGGAGGTCTGGGCGTGCCCGGGTTTCCGGGCAGCGACGATCTACCGGATGGACGACGCGCTGGTGGTCACGCAGTACCACTCGCAGCCGGACCGGCAGTCGGTGCCGAGCCACGCGTACCGTCCCGGATCGCCGCTGCACTCCTTCTACGAAAGGGAGTTGGCGGCGATCCGGGACGCGAGCAAGCAGATCTTTCCGTGAGCCCCTGTCGTTCGTCCGTGAGCCCGTGTCGTTTCCGGGCTCAGCCCTTGGAGGCCTGATTGAAGCGGAGCATGTTGCCCGCGGGGTCGCGGAACGCGCAGTCACGGACGCCGTACGGCTGGTCGACGGGCTCCTGGAACACGTCGCCGCCGGCGGCGCGGATGCGTTCGAAGGTGGCGTCGACGTCGCCCGTCTGGAAGATTACGCCGCGCAGCAGGCCCTTGGCGAGGAGTTCGGCCATGGCCTTGCGGTCCTCGGGGGACGCGTTCGGGTCGGCGAGCGGCGGTTCGAGGACGATGTTCACGTCGGGCTGGTCGGGTGAGCCG
Source organism: Streptomyces solicavernae (assembly GCF_029968095.1). GTDB lineage: Bacteria > Actinomycetota > Actinomycetes > Streptomycetales > Streptomycetaceae > Streptomyces > Streptomyces solicavernae. The sequence goes on from NZ_JASCIR010000001.1 coordinate 359,866, forward strand.
ACTGTCACCCAGCGCATGCCCTCGAAGCCGACGTCGTTGCGTACTTCGAGGCCGAGCACGTCCCGGTAGAAGGCGAGCGCCTTGTCGTGGTCGTCGACGGCGATGAAGCAGGTGGAGAGGTTGATGTCCATGCGTGTCACGCTAGGCACCCGGCGCGGGCTTCGCTTCTCCGTTCCTGACCGGCCGGGTGTAGACCTTCGCGATGCAGGGAGGGACGGCGGCGCCGTCGGCGTGGTCACGGGCCCGGTAGGCGCTGGGGCTCTCGCCGACCAGCTCGGTGAAGCGGGAGCTGAACGAGCCGAGTGACGTACAGCCCACCTCGAAGCACACCTCGGTCACGGACAGGTCGCCGCGCCGAAGGAGCGCCTTGGCGCGCTCGATGCGGCGGGTCATCAGATAGCTGTACGGGGTCTCTCCGTACGCGGCGCGGAAGCTGCGGGAGAAGTGGCCCGGCGATATGAGGGCGACGCGGGCGAGAGCGGGCACGTCCAGCGGCTGTCCGTAGTCGCGGTCCATGACGTCGCGCGCCTTGCGCAGCCGGACGAGATCCTCAAGATTGCTCACTCGTCCAGTTTTCCACAGGCTCGGCGGGCCGGACGAGGCTATCCACAGGCTCTGCGGGCGGTAGGCGGCTCGACTATGGTCACTGTGTGTGAACAGCACGGAGGCGCGTGAGGAGGGCACGGGCCGCCGGGCCGTCCGGCCCGTCCGTGCGCCAGGCGAGGGCGACGCGGCCGCGAAGGGTGCGGTCGGCCAAGGGGGCGGTGCGGGCGGAGAGTGCCGGAGGGGCGGCTCGTGACGGGCGGGCGCGCCTGAGGCGTGCGGTTCGGCGCGCCCGCCCGAACGAGGTCAACCCCCACAAGGTCAACGCTGTTGAGGGCCGGGGTGCTGGGCGGCGCGGACCACGTTCAGGACGAAGTCGAAGGTGCCCTGGCGGTCGGTGCCGTTGTCCTGGACGGTCATGAGGAGCGCGGGGTCGAAGAGGGCGTCGGTGTTGTTGCGCGGCTCGTTCGGGAAGTACAGCTGGGTGGTGAGGACGCGCTGGCCGGGCGCCTGCGCCTTGACGTGCAGGTGGCGGGTGCGGCCCGGGTAGAGGCCCGGCACGATCGTGGTCAGCGCGAAAGCGCCGGTGGAGTCGGTGAACTGGTGGCCACGGAAGGCGTATCCGGCGAGGTCGTACGCGCCGTTGTCGTCCGCCTGCCAGAAGTCGAGGAGCACATCAGGGAGCGGGGTGCAGGTACGGCTGAAGACGTAGCCGCGGACGGTGAGCGGGATGCCGGGTGTGCCGGGCGGGGCGAGATCGGTGCGCAGCGGCGAGTTGGGTTTGAAGTACGGGCCTTCCATCTGCTCGTGCGTCGGCCCGTCGCCGTCATCGCAGGTCGGGGTGGGGTCGAGGGGCCCGCCGCGGGCGGCCCCGTCCCGGGCGAGCGCGGTGCCGCCGGAGGTGAGCAGCGGCACGGTCCCGGCGACCAGGGCGGCTCTGAGCAGGGCTTTGCGGGAGAGGCCGTTGGGGGGTGGGGGCGTGGGCGGGGGCGGAGTCATAAGGGGTACCTCGCATTCCTCGGGCGTGGGGGCGGTGGATGCGTGGTGCTTCGGGGGTTGCTCAGGAACGTACCGGTGGACATCGGGGGTGCACAGATTCCGGGTCGCCCCCTGGGTCGGGGTTATGGGGCGTGCTGGATCCGCCGGGCCCACACCCCCCCTCGTACCGGCCGTCGGCGAACACGCGGGCGCGGGCGACGGGTTGCTGACGTACCGGCTGATCGTGCGTCAACTTGTCGCAGTGGGCGCCGAGTTGGGGCGAGCGGGGAGGCGCCCGCGCCTCCGTAGGTGCGGGCGGCGGTGAGCCGTGACCGTGCTGCTCGCCAGCACGGCCCGACGTCGTACGTGTCAGGCCTCCGCGGCGGCCTTGGACTTCTCCTCGGTCGGCTCGGCGGCGGGGGTTGCGGCGGCCGCTGAAGTCGCGGTGTCGGCCGGGCCGGCGGCGGCTGCGGGAGTCGCCGTGTCGGCCGGAGTTGCGGTGGCGTCGGCAGTGGGAGTGCCGAACCAGACGGCGCCCTGCTTCTCCTCGCGCTCGATGGCGCCCTTGCGCAGCAGGCCGTTGAGGGCGTTGCGCACGGACTGGGTACTGGAGGCGCGCTCGGGGTGCTTCTGCTTCAGCTCGTCGAAGATCTCCCGCACCGTGCGGCGCTCCGGGGCGTGGCCACCGAGCAGACCGGCGATGACGTCCTGCAGGGTGGGGCCACCGGGGGTGCGGACTGTGCCGTTCTTCTTGGCCTTGGCGGCGCTGCGGACAGTGGCCTTGGGGTTTGCTGAAGGCTTGGCGGAGCGCTTGGCGTTTGCTGAGGGCTCGGTGGAGCGCTTGGCGTTTGCTGAGGGCTTGGCGGAGCGCTTGGCGTTTGCTGAGGGCTTGGCCGCCGCCTTGGCCTCTTCTTCGGCCTTGGTTGCACCCTGGGCCTGATCTCCGGCCTTGGGCGCGGCCTTCTTCGTACGCTTCGGCTTTGCGGCGGCCGTGCCCGTCGAGGCCGGCTTCTTGCGAGGGCGGCGCTGCCTCGGCAGCGAGTCGCCCGCGGTCCTCGCCTCGTCGGCGACGGTCACAGTGGTGGCGGCGGGCTCGGACTCGGCCGTGGTTCCGTGGCCGAGCGCGGCGAGCATGCCGCTCAACGCCGTGTGGTCGTCGCGGAGTTGGCCAAGGCGCGCCTCAAGCTCCTTCTGCTCCTGCTCGTTACGGGCCAGCTCCTGTGCGAACTGCGGGGCGTACCGGTCCTGGACCGAGGAGGTGAGATGGTCGTCAGACACAACGGCATCCTTTCGTCGGGTTGTTGGAGACGTGTGCGGATGCTACTCACGCGGATACGCCCATCGTCCACAGATCCGCCATTACCTCACCCTTGCGCGGTGCGGGAGTTGAGGGTTGAGCCGCCTGAGGCGTGCAACGCGAGGCGCCTGCGGCGTACCACGCGAACACCCCCGCAACCCCCTCCGGACAGCAGCACACCAACCCGCAGGCGCCACCCGCCCTATGGCATGAGTCACAGAAGAGCCGCCTGCACCGTGCACAACCTTCCGGCTATGCCCGATTCGCGGTACACCCCAGCCGCCGACGGCCCGAGCGGCGGCGGAAATCCCAGGTCGGAGTGGACATGCACCGCCCTAAACTCAACCCACTTTCGCCGCCCCACCGGCCCTCTCCTCGACCAGGAAGGTCTCCTGTGACGCTCAACCGTGCCCTCGCCACCGCCGTCGTGGCCGCCGTGACCACGCCGGTACTCCTCGTGGCGGCAACTCCGGCCACTGCACAGGACGTTGCCGCCACCCGCACCGCCGACCAGCAGAGCGTTCCGACGTACGCGGAGTTGCAGAAGGCGGCTGACGAGGCGAAGAAGACGTACGACGACGCCGTCGCGGCCGAGAGCGAGGGCCGCACGAAGCTGGAGGCGACGCTGGAGGCGCTGGACTCCGACTCGCACCCGTTGAAGTCAGCCGTGCTGAAGGCCGAGCAGGCCGCGGATGACGCCGCCGACGCCAAGGGCGCGGCCGACCGGGACGTGACCGACGCGAAGGCCGCGCTGGCGGCCGCCGGGACCGACGCCGAGAAGGCGGAGGCGCAGAAGGCCCTCGACGCGGCGGAGACCGCGCTGACGGAGGCCGTCGCGGCGCTGGAGTCGGCGCAGGAGAAGGCGAAGGCCGCCCGTACGGAGTTCGACGACGCGCGGGTGGCGGCGTTCCGCGCGTACCACCTGGTGAAGAAGGCGCTGGCCGAGGCGCGCGAGGCCAAGGAGGCCGCCGACAAGGCGTTGGCGGACGCCCGCGCGTGCGTGCGCGACGACGCGCTGACGTCGGTCGCCGTGGGGCTGCCGTCGAAGGTGGTGGCGGGCGAGACCGTCGACTTCACGTTCCGCATCACCAACGGCGGTACGCGCACGCTGAGCGTCGACCCGCTGGTGGGCGTGCACCTGAAGAACGGCCGCGACGAGGCGCTGAAGGTCGAGTGGTCGGACGGCTCCGGATGGCACGCCCTCGACCCGGACGAGGGTGCCGAACACCTGGGCCGTGTCGGCGAGTTGAAGCCGGGTGCGCGCAGCGACGTGAAGATGCGGCTCACCGTCGCCCCGGAGGGTCTGGGGCAGGGTCAGGGGGCGAAGAACGCCGACGGGTTCGCGCTGTTCGCCGCCGATGCCTTCGACGCGTACAAGCCGTGTGTGCTCGGCCCGATGAAGCGCTACGACTTCGAGGTGCTGCCCGCGGGCAGCGAGCCCGGCGACGTGGACGACGCGAAGCCCGGCAAGCCCGGCAGCGGTGACGACGAGCGTCCCGGCGCGGGCAAGCCCGGCACGGACGCGGACGGCGGCACGTCCGCGCAGGGCGGCGCGGGTGCACCGGCCGAGGCGAAGGACGAGGCCGGGGAGGGGGCCGGGGACGGGCCCCGGGGCGGCCTGGCCGAGACGGGCGCCTCCTCGGGCACGCTGCCGCTCGCCCTCGCGGGTGCGGGCGCGGTCGCGCTGGGCGCGGGTGCGGTGTTCGTCGTACGGCGTCGGAAGGCCGGCGCGGAGAGCTGACCGTACGGGAAGTCCTCGTAGCCGTCGCCGTTGAAGCCGGGTTCACGCCGGGCGGCATGGGTGCCGCCCGGCGTGCCCGCGTAGACGCCTGGGCGGGACTCGTCCTGCGCCGACCTGCGTGCGGGTCGCCCGGAGGGTTCAGGCAGCCGCGTCCGGGCGGCGCCGGAACAGGTTCACGGCCGTGACGGTGAGGACGGGCTCGTCGCGCTGGTTGAGGACTTCGATGCGGGTGTGCACCAGGCCGCGGTCCGGCTTGGAGCGGGAGACGCGGGCGTCGAGGATCGTCGTACGGATGGCGAGGGCGTCGCCGGGCCGCACCGGGCGGACCCAGCGCAGCTCGTCGACGCCCGGGGACCCCAGGCTCGCGACCCCGCTCACGAAGTGGTCGGCGTACAGCCGCATCATCACGGCCGTGGTGTGCCAGCCGCTCGCGATCAGGCCCTTGAACGGGCCGTGTCCTGCGGCCTCCGGTTCGGTGTGGAAGCTCTGCGGGTCGAAACGGCGGGCGAAGCCGACGATCTCCTCCTCACTGAGCGTGATGCGACCGAAGGTGTACGTGGCGCCGGGGACGTAGTCCTCGTAGTACCGGTCGTCGACGGGGGTGGCGAAGTCGGGGCTCGGCGGGATCGGTGCCGTCGTCGGGCGGGGTGCCGTCATGTGGCGTGCCTTCCGGTGGAGTTGAGCGTGCGGCGGGCATTCTCGCCGATCGCGTGGCCGCCCGGCTCGCTTCTCGGCCAGGTGTGCGGAGGCCCGGTGGGCGGCGGCTGAGCGCGGGCGGCCCCGGTCCAGGCTCCGGACACCTATCTCAGTAAGTGAGAAACGGCCTGGTCATGACCGGGTGGGTGGCCGGTATCGTTCGCGCCGCAAGCCGACCCCGGAGGGAAGCAGCACATGTCCACGCTCCCGCAGTCCAGCAGCCCGGCCATCGACCGCGAGCAGGCCGCCGCCGACTACGCGGCCCTGCTCGACCGCTCACTCTCGCTGAACCTCACCCGCGGCAAGCCCGACCCGCTCCAGTTGGACCTGGCGGGAGCGCTGCTCTCCTGCGACCTGTCCGACCACAAGGCGGCCGACGGCACCGACTGCCGGAACTACGGCGGCCTTCACGGGCTGCCCGAGCTGCGGGAGATATTCAGCGGGCCGCTGCAGGTGCCGGCCGGCCAGCTGGTGGCGATGGACAACTCCAGCCTGGCCCTGATGCACGACACGATCGTGCACGCGCTGCTGAGCGTGCTGCCGGGAGCGGAGCGGCGCTGGGCCGACGAGGCGGACATCGCGTTCCTGTGTCCGGTGCCCGGGTACGACCGGCACTTCGCGCTGTGCGAGCGGTTCGGCATCGAGATGATCCCGGTGCCGATGACGCCCGAGGGCCCCGACATGGACGTGGTGGCCGAGCTGGCCGGGGGCGATCCGCGGATCAAGGGCATCTGGTGCGTGCCGAAGTACAGCAACCCGTCGGGCATCACGTTCAGCGAGGCGACCGTGCGCCGGCTCGCCGAGATGGAGACGGCCGCGCCGGACTTCCGGATCTTCTGGGACAACGCGTACGCGATGCACCACCTGACCGAGGAGGAGGTGGAGGTCGCCGACCTGCTCGCGGCCTGCGCCGACGCGAGCCACCCGGACCGGGCGTTCGTCTTCGGCTCCACGTCGAAGATCACGTTCGCCGGTGCGGGCGTCGCGTTCTTCGGTTCGTCGCCCGCGAACGTGGAGTGGTTCCTGAAGCACGCCGCGAAGCGCACCATCGGCCCGGACAAGCTGAACCAGCTGCGGCATGTGCGCGTCCTTGGGGACACCGACGGCGTACGGGCGCACATGGCCCGGCACCGGGAACTCCTTCGCCCCAAGTTCGACCTGGTCGATCGGATCCTGGAGCGCGAGCTCGGCGGCACGGACCTGGCGACGTGGTCGCGGCCGCAGGGCGGGTACTTCGTCACGCTCGACGTGCGTGAGGGCCGCGCCCGTGAGGTCGTACGCCTCGCCGGTGAGGCCGGGGTCGCGCTGACCCCGGCCGGGGCGTCGCATCCGTACGGGCGTGACCCGCAGGACAGCACCATCCGGATCGCGCCCAGCTACCCGGGCCTCGCCGAGCTGGAGGAGGCCATCGTCGCGCTGGCGGTGTGCGTCCGGCTGGCCTGCGCGGAGCAGTAGGTTCCGGCCCCGTCCGGCGCCGTCGGAACGGGCACCGCAGTCGCCCTGCGGGCTCGTCCTCAGGCGCCGGACGGGCTGGATTGGAACACCGCCACCGTCCTCCCGGGCACCGTGAACGTGCCCGAACTCGGCTCGTAGCGCGAGGACTTGACGGTCCGGTCCGCGCCGGACGCCTGCACGGAGTGGAGTCCGTACGAGGTTCCCCGTGCGGCCTCCACGCGCTGCTGCTGCTCCTGCGGGGTGGCGTTGAAGACCACCACCAGGTCGCCGAGGGTCATCGTGATGACACCCGGGGTCTCGGCGGCCGTGCCGGACAGCGGGAAGGCCAGCGCCTTCTGCACGTCGGCCGTCGTCGCGAGCGTGAACTCCGGTTCCGTGCTGCGGATCTTCAGGAGATCCTGGTACGCGGCGGACGTGCCGTTGATCTCCTCGCACCCCGGAGCCGCGGTCGCGCCGAGCAGTGGCCGGGCGTACGGCCACTTGTCCTCGTTGTCCGCGGCGGGCGGCAGTCCGCGCCCAAAGCCGTTGCCGTCGCGGCAGTCCCAGTGCAGGGCGTTGAACCAGTCGCCGCTGTCGTACGAGTTGCGGTCCAGGGACTTGGAGCGGAGCAGGTCCGTGCCCGCCTGGGAGAGGGCCGGGCCCTGCGAGAGTGCGGCCGTGGCCATCGCGAGGACCTGCATGCGGGCGCGGTCGGCGGGGCTCGTCGACGCGGGGAGCTTGAAGGCGAGCGCGTCGTACAGGGTCTCGTTGTCGTGCGCGTCGGCGTAGGCCAGCGCGTCGCCAGGGGCGGCCGCGTAGCCCGCGGGGGCGCCGTTGTAGTCGACCTCGGAGCCCTTGACCGTACGGCCTGAGGAATCGGTGAAGGTGTAGCCGGCGAGGTTGCCGGTCAGGCCTACCTTGATGAGGTCCTGGTAGTGCAGCAGGCGGGCCTTCTGCTCGGCCGGAGTGCCGTTCGCCTTCGAGGAGTTGGGGTCGGTGAACAGGCCGCTGGCGAAGCCCTGCACGCCGGGGTCCTCGTCGAAGGGGCCGCCGCCGCGCACCGCGTCCCGGGCCCGGTCGGAGAACGTGGCGATGCCGGTGCCGGCCATGTTCTTCTGGGTGGCCTGCTCGAAGCGGGCGTCGTCGGCGATCTCGCCGAAGTTCCAGCCCTCGCCGTAGAGCAGGATCTTCTTGCCGTCGACGCCGTCCTTCGCGAGGGTGAGCGCGTCGAGGGCCTTGCGGACGGCCAGGATGTTGGCCTTCGGGTGGTGGCCCATGAGGTCGAAGCGGAAGCCGTCGACCTTGTACTGCTTCGCCCAGGTCACGAGCGAGTCCACGACGAGCTTGCCCATCATGGCGTTCTCGGGTGCGGTGTTGGCGCAGCAGGTGGAGGTGGCGACGGTGCCGTCGGCCAGGAGGCGCTGGTAGTAGCCGGGCACGATCTTGTCGAGGACGGACTTGTCGGCCTGGCCGCTCGCGACGGTGTGGTTGTAGACGACGTCCATCACGGTGCGCAGACCGGAGCCGTTGAGGGCCTGCACCATCTGCCGGAACTCGACGGTGCGGCGGGTGCCGTCGGGCTCGGTCGCGTACGAGCCCTCGGGGACGGTGTAGTGCAGCGGGTCGTAGCCCCAGTTGTACGCGTCCTGCCCGGCGGTGTCGGTGACGCACTTCTGCTGGGCCTCGGAGTCGGGCGCGTACGACTCCAGATCGCAGTCCGGCGTGGCCTGTTGGTCCTTGCGCTCGGGGATCGTGCCGATGTCGAAAGCGGGCAGGAGGTGGACGTACGAGGTGCCGGCGCGGGCGAGTTCGCGCAGGTGCTTCATGCCGTCGGAGTCGCGGTCCGTGAACGCCAGGTACTGGCCGGGGTGTTCGGAGGTGGGGTCGTCGACGGAGAAGTCGCGGATGTGCAGTTCCTGGATCTGCGCCTCGCGGGCCGGTGCGGCGGCGGGTTTGCGCAGGGTGCTCCAGCCCTTCGGGGCGAGCTTCGGGTCGTTCAGGTCGACGGCGAGGCTGCGCTCGGAGTCGGCGGTGAGGGCCGTGGAGTACGGGTCGGTGACCTTGTTGGTGACGACCTTCTGGACGCTGGGTGCCCACACCTGGACCACGTATCGGTAGGCCTGGCCTGTCCAGCTCGCGGGCCCCCTGGCCGTCCACACGCCGGAGTCGGCGTCGCGGCGCATCGGGACCGTACGCCCGCCGATCTCCAGGGAGACCTGCTGTGCGGTGGGCGCCCAGACGGCGAGGGTGGTGCGCCCGGCCGCGAAGCTCGGGCCGAGCGTGGCCCTGGTGGCGCGGGCGCTGTAGAGGTCGTCGAGGACGCCCTGGGTCTGCACGCCGGTCGCGGCGACGAGGGTGCCGTCGGCGGCGTGCCGGGTGGCGACGAGCTGGCCGGTGAGCGCCTCGCGTACGCGGTCACGGTCGCGCGGGTCGACGCGGAACGCCGCATAGCCCTTCAGGTGCGGGTACTTGGCGCGTTGGGCGTCCGTCAGACCGCCGTCGACGGGAGTGAGGCGCAGGCGCTCGGCCTCGCCTTCGAGCGCGCCGTCCTTGACGGTGAGGCCGCCGTCGGGTGCGTACCGGATGGCGTGGACGGCACCGTCCGCCGGGCCCGTCGGCTTCCAGGCGAGCGTGTCGCGGCCGATCCACTGCGCCCTGGACTTCGTCACGTCGAGAGGTGCGGCGTCGGCCACCGCGGCGTCGGCCACCGCGGCGGGAGCGACGCGCGGTGTGGCGCTCGCGGTCAGGGTGAGGGGCGCGGCCGTGGCGAGCAGGGCGAGGGCGACGGCCACGGCGGTGCGGCGACGGGGTGAGCCGGTCACGGGAATCTCCTCCAGGGGTGGGCGGCCGCCCGGCGTGCGGGGACATGGATGGGCCGGGCGGCCGGTCTGTGGGGCGCGCGCCTCGCTCAGCCGAGGCCGCGCGCCTGGGACTTCAGGAGTTGGGTCAGGACCGGGAGCGGGCCGCCGTGGAACCACGTACGACCAACTCCGGCTGGAACACGAACTCGGTGCGCTGCACCGGGTTTCCGTCGATCTCCTCAAGCAGCGCCCCGACCGCCGCCGTCGCCATCGCCTGCACCGGCTGGCGCACCGTGGTCAGCGGCGGGTCGGTGAACGGGATCAGCGGCGAGTCGTCGAAGCCCACCACCGACACGTCCCCCGGCACGGAGAGCCCGCGCTCGCGCACCGTACGGACCGCGCCGAGCGCCATCAGGTCGCTGCCGCACACCATCGCCGTACAGCCCCGGTCGAGCAGCGCGGCCGCGGCGGCCTGGCCGCCCTCGACGGTGAACAGGGTGCGCTCCACGAGGAGTTCGGCCTGTTCGGGGCCGAGGTCGAGCAGGTCGTGCAGCGCGGCCGCGAAGCCCTCCGCCTTGCGCCGCGACGGCACGTACCGGGTCGGGCCCACCGCGAGGCCGATGCGTTCGTGGCCGAGGTCGACGAGGTGCCGTACCGCCATGCGCACCGCCGAGTGGTCGTCGGAGGAGACGCAGGAGACCGGGATCTGCTCGTTGAAGCCGTTGATGAGGACGAACGGCGTGCCGCGCTGCACCAGTTCGCGGTAGCGCGTCGGATCGGCGGACGTGTCGGCGTGCAGGCCCGACATGAACACGATGCCGCTGACGCCCCGCGCCTGAAGATGACCGACCAGCTCGTCCTCGGTGGCGCCGCCCGGCATCTGCGTGCAGAGCATCGGCGTGTAGCCGTGCCCGGCCAGGACCTGCTCGATGACCTGCGCGAACGCCGGGAAGATGGGGTTGGTCAGCTCGGGGATCACCAGTCCCACCAGGCCCGCGCTGCGGCGCTTCAGGCGTACGGGCCGCTCGTAGCCGAGGACGTCGAGGGCGGCGAGGACACGGTGCCGGGTGGCGGCGGCGACGCCCGCGCGGCCGTTGAGCACCCGGCTCGCCGTGGCCTCGCTGACGCCCGCCTGCACGGCGATGTCGGCGAGCCGCGGCGCGGCGGGCCGGGCGGCGACCGCCTCCCTCGACAGGGTCACACCGCCCACCAGACGGTGGTGTCGGCGGGCAGCAGCACCTCGTCGGACACCTGCCCCAACTCGGCGCTGGCGAGCAGGACTTGGCCGGGCGCGGGCAGCCGTACGGCCGCGCCCGTGGTGTTGACCGTGCACACGAAGCCCGGCCGCGCGAAGGCCAGGACACCCTCGGGCGTGTCGAGCCACTGGACCGACTCGCCGGCGCCGAGGCCCGGCCGCGCGCGGCGCACGGCGAGCGCGCCGCGGTACAGCTCCAGGGTGGAGCCCGGGTCGCCGGTCTGCGCCTCGACGCTCAGCTCGCCCCAGCCGTCCGGCTGCGGCAGCCAGCTGCCCCCGGCCCCGAAGCCGTACGAGGAGCCCTCGACGGTCCACGGGATGGGCACCCGGCAGCCGTCGCGGAAGCCGTCCTGGCCGTCGGCGCGGTGGAACGACGGGTCCTGGCGCACCTCGTCGGGCAGGTCGGTGACGTCGGGCAGGCCGAGCTCCTCGCCCTGGTACAGGTAGGCGGAGCCGGGCAGGGCCAGCATCAGGAGGGTGGCGGCGCGGGCGCGGCGCAGGCCGAGCGCGCGGTCGCCGGGGGTGCGCAGCTGGGTGCCGCCACCGGGCGGGTTGGCGAGGCGGGTGGCGTGCCGGGTCACGTCGTGGTTGGAGAGCACCCAGGTGGTGGGGGCGCCGACGGGACGCATCGCGGCGAGCGAGCCGTCGATGACGTTGCGCAGCTCGGCCGCGTCCCAACCGGCTCCCAGATACTGGAAGTTGAAGGCCTGGTGCATCTCGTCGGGCCGGACGTAGTTCGCGGTGCGCTCCACGGTGGGCGTCCAGGCTTCGGCTACGAGGACGCGGTCCCCCGCGTACTCGGCGAGGACGGTGCGCCAGCTGCGGTAGATCTCGTGCACGCCGTCCTGGTCGAAGAACGGCATCCGGTCGTTGCCGAGCAGCTTCAGCTGGTCGCCGCTGCCGATGTCGGGCAGCCCCTCCGCCTTGACCAGGCCGTGGGCGACGTCGACACGGAATCCGTCGACGCCCATGTCGAGCCAGAACCGCAGGATGGAGCGGAACTCGTCGCGTACGGCGGGGTGTTCCCAGTTGAAGTCGGGCTGCTCGGGCGCGAACAGGTGCAGGTACCACTCGCCGTCCGGCACCCGGGTCCAGGCGGGGCCGCCGAAGATGGACTCCCAGTCGTTGGGCGGGAGTTGACCGTCGGCGCCCTTGCCGGGCCGGAAGTGGTAGCGCTCGCGCAGCGGTGATCCTGGGCCTTCGGCGAGGGCGCGCCGGAACCACTCGTGCCGGTCGGAGGAGTGGTTGGGCACCAGGTCGACGAGGACGCGCAGGCCGAGGGCGTGGGCCTCGCGGAGCAGCGCGTCGGCGTCGAGGAGGTCGCCGAACATCGGGTCGATGGTGCGGTAGTCGGCGACGTCGTAGCCGCCGTCGGCCTGCGGGGACGCGTAGAACGGGCTGAGCCAGACGGCGTCGACGCCGAGGTCGCGCAGGTGCGGCAGGCGGGCGCGGATTCCGGCGAGGTCGCCCATGCCGTCGCCGTCGCCGTCGGCGAAGCTGCGCGGGTACACCTGGTAGATGACGGCGTGGCGCCACCAGTCGGAGTGCTGGGCACCGGCGGTCCCGGGCTCGGTGGGGGCAGCGAGGTGCTGGGTCATGTCTTCCCTGGGTTCGTGTGGGGTGGGCGGTGCGGCGGCGTCCTGATGGTGGTGCTCAGGACTTCATCGCGCCCGCCGTGAGTCCGGAGACGAGGTGCCGCTGCGCGAATCCGAAGATCACCGCCGCGGGCACGGCCACGATGACGGCCGCCGCGGTCAGCGAACCCCAGTCGCTGGTGTACTGGTTGACGAAGGTCTGCAGGCCGCCCGCGAGCGTCAGGTTCTCCTCGCCGGTCATGAACGCGGAGGCGTACGCGACCTCCGCCCAGCCGGTGATGAAGCTGTAGAACCCGGTGACGGCGAGGCCCGGCTTGGCGAGCGGCACGATCAGCCGCCAGAACGTGCCGAAGGGGTTGAGGCCGTCGACGCGCCCCGCCTCGTCGATCTCCACGGGGATGGAGTCGAAGTACCCCTTCATCATCCAGGCGCAGAACGGCACGGCGATCGTCAGATACGTGATGACGAGGCCGACGGGCTGGTTGAGCAGTCCGAGGCCGGCGAGCAGGTTGTACAGCGGCACGATCAGTACGGCCACGGGGAACATCTGCGTGATCAGGAGCAGCCACATCAGCGGGCGCATGCCGGGGAACTTGAAGCGGGAGACGGCATATCCGGTGGTCGCGGAGATGAACACGCCGATGACGGTGGTCAGTCCGACGACGAGCAGGGAGTTGCCGAGCCAGCTGAGGAAGTGGGTGTCGTTCAGTACGTGGTCGTAGTTGCCGAGGGTGAAGTCCTTCACCAGGGCGGTGGAGAACGCCTCGCTCTTCGGCTTGAACGACGTCACGAGCAGCCACATCGGCGGCAGTACGGCGACGGCCGAGGCGATCAGCAACGACACGTGCAGGACGACGGAGGCCAGCGGCCCGCGCTCGCCGCGCGGCCTGAACTTCCGTACGGGATCGTCGAGTTCGGTCTGGACATGCGTGGTCATCGAGGTCACCACACCTCTCCCTGCTTGCGGAGGGCGCGGCGGTAGATCACCGCGAAGAACGACAGGAGCAGCAGGATGAGCACGCCCCAGGCGGCCGATCCGGAGAAGTCCCTTGGGCTGACGACGAACGACAGGCGATAGGCGTACGTCACCAGGATCTCGGTGGCGTCGCCGGGCCCGCCCCGGGTCAGCAGGAAGATCACCGGGAACATGTTGAACGTCCAGATGCCGCTGATGAGGACCACGGTGCTGCCGACGGTGCGCAGGCCGGGCAGGGTGATGTGCCGGAACCGCTGCCAGGGGCCCGCCCCGTCCATCTCTGCGGCCTCGTACAGCTCACCGGGGATGGACTGGAGTCCGCCGAGCATCGCGACGAGCATGAACGGCACGCCCAGCCACACGTTCACCGTGATGACCGAGAGCTTCGCCCAGGTGGGGTCGTTGAGCCACGGGATCGCGTCGATGCCGCCGCCGGCGAGGAGCTGGTTGAGGATGCCGTTCTTCTCGTTGAAGAGCAGCCGCCAGGTGAAGACGGACACGAACGCCGGGACGGCCCAGGGCAGGATCAGCGCCATCCGGTAGAAGGAGCGGCCGGCCAGCTTGCGGTTGAGCATGGTGGCGAGGGCCAGGCCCAGCGCGAAGGACAGGGCGACACAGGACACCGTCCACACCACGGTCCAGCCGAGCCGGTCCCAGAACACCCCGTCGGTGAGGATCGCGGTGTAGTTGTCGAGGCCGACGGACTCGTAGGTGGCGGGGATGTGGTTGACGCCGATGTGCCGTTCGACGTTGGCCTCGGTGGCGTTCGTCGTGGACAGGTAGATGCCGCGGACCAGCGGGTATCCGACGATCACGCCGATGACGGCCACCACGGGGGCGACCATGCACCAGGCGTACCAGTGGGTGGCGAGGGAGCGGCGCAGCCGTCCCTGGTTCCTGCCGCCGGGGTTCTTCGGGTCGCCGTTCTTCGCGTCGCCGTGGCCGCGGCCGCGGACGCGCTTCGCGTCCGCGGCCCGCACCACGGGCCGGCCGGTGTCGACAGCCATGGGGCGCTCCGCCCTCCTGTTCTTCACGATCTGCGGTACGGGGAGGGCTACTTGTAGTCCTTGAGGAGCTTGCGGTACGCGTCGCCGACGCCCTTGGCGCCCTCGGCGGGCGAGACCCTGCCGCTGAGAACCTTCTCCATCTGCAGGCGGATCGGCTCGAACAGGGAGTTGCTCTGGGGGATCCACGGCCGCTCGACGGACTTCTCGACGGCGGGCTTGAAGAACTGCACCATCTGGTTGTCCTTGACGGACGGCTGCTCGTAGACCGAGGTGCGGGTGGGCAGCAGGCTGAGCTTCTCGGTGGTCTGCTGCTGCACCTTCGCGGAGCTCATGTACCTGATGAACGCGTAGGACGCGTCGAGGTTCTTCGACCCGGCGTACGCGGCGAGGTTCCAGCCGCCCTGCGGGGAGCCCTGGCCGCCGGAGGTGCCGGCGGGCACGGGGGCGACGCCGAGGTTGCCCTTGTCGTCCTTGAACTCCTTGCCCTGCAGGACGCCTTCGATCGACCAGGGGCCGTCGAGGGCCATGGCGACGTCGCCGTCCTTGAAGGCGTTGAGCTGGTTGTTGTACCCGTCGCTGGCGTCGGTGACGGCCGCCCCGGAGTCGACGAGGTCCTTCATCACGGCGAACGCGTCGGCGCCCTCCGCGTCGTCGACGGTGATCTTCTTGTTCTTGACGTCGAGCAGGTCGCCGCCCTCGCCGTAGAGGTACGGGAGGTAGTAGTACGGGTCGTCGCCGCGCAGGTAGAGGGCGGTCGCGCCGGTCTTCGACTTGATCTTCTTCGCGGCGGACTTGATGTCGTCGACGGAGGACGGCACGCCCACGCCGGCCTTCTTCAGCAGCTTCTTGTTGTAGAAGAGGGCGAGCGTGTCGATGGTCTGCGGCGCGGCGTAGGTCTTGCCCTGGTACTTGGTGCTGGCCGCGGCCTGCTTCAGGTAGTCGCCCTCATTGTCGAGCGCGACGGTGTCGTCGAGCGGCGCGAGGTAGCCGAGCGAGGCGAAGTCCTGGGTCCAGGCGACCTCGGTGCGCATCACGTCGGGGGCGCCGGAGTTGCCGCCGGCCGCGTTCTTGAACTTGGCGTTGGCCTCGCCGAACGGCACGTTGACGTAGCGCACCTTCACCCCGGGGTGCAGCTTCTCGAAGCCCTTGGCGAGTTTCTCGTACGTCGCCTTCTCGGCGTCGTTCGAGGTGTCCCAGAAGGTGACGGTGCCGGAGAGCTTGCCGCCCTTGCCGCCGCTCTGGGTGGTGTCCTCGCCGCCGCAGGCCGTCGCCGTCAGGGCCAGGGCCGCGATCAGGCCGGTCGCCGCTATGCCACGCCGCATGTGAACTCCTTCAACTGATCCCGGAACAGGCAGAGACCACCCGGAGGCGGGCACCTCCGGGCATCTCCTGAGAGCCGCACTGGACGCGGCGGGCCGGGTTGCCAGGAACGTAACAGCGATGAAAAGCGGCCGAAAGACCTTGCGAGAAATTTCCGCAAGAAGCGGTGGTCGACTGCGCCCGTTACACCGATTTGCCCGCCCCTGCCCTACGAGGCCACGGCGTCGGACGCGGGATCCAGCTCTGCAAGTCGGCTGCAAGAACCCGTCAGAACCAGCTGCAAGGGTGGCTGATTGCGAGCTGCTTGCCGAGCTGATTGCCGAGTTGATGACCGAAAGGGTCAGCCCCTCTCGTCCTGCCTCGGCCGGTACTCCAGCTCGCACTCCTCCCCCAGCTCCCGCACCCGTACGAACCCGGCCTTGCGGTAGAACGCCAGCGCCCGCTCGTTGTCGACGTGCACGAGCAGCCGCACGCGCCGCACGCCGTCCTGCGCGCGGGCCCAGCCGACGGCGGCCCGGAACAGGTCGGCCGCGACCCGTCCACCCCGGTGCTCGGGACGCACGAACACGGCGACGAGGTGCGCCTGCCGCTCGATGATGCGCTCCCCCATGAAGTCCTCGGTGCCGGGCTCCTCCACGATCACGGTGACGGTGCCGGCGAAGCCGCTGCCGGGCCTCTGGGAGCGCTCGGGGGTCTCACGGCTCTCGGGGTGCTTGGGGCTCACGGCCACGAACTGGCGGTTCGGTCCGCCCACGGCTCCCCGCGCGGCGCGGTCCTTCCAGAACGCCTCGGGCCGTGCCTCGGCCTGCTCGCGGGTCTCCATGAACGCGATGGGGGCGAGTGGATCGCGCAGTGCGGCCAGTCGGATTTCCTTGGCGGCGGCCCACTCCTCGACCCGGACGACGCGCACGGCGAAGTCGGCGGCGGTCTCGGCGGCGGTCGGGGCGGTCGGGGCGGTCGTCGAGTGATCCGGCGTGGGGTTCGTGGGGTTCATGGCGTTCGTAGCGTTCATATCGTTCATGTTTCGGTCACGGCGCGCGCGAGGGCAACCGAATTCGGCTCTCCCTACGTTCCCGCTGGCCAGAGCCCATGCTTGGACGTTCAACACTGCTCAACTCGCGGCGACACCGACAGTAGTGATCGCGCCCGTTGTCAGTGGTGCACGCAAGACTGGGGAGTCCGACGCTCAGAGGAGGAGACGGACGATGACGGACCTGGAACTTGCGGCAGTGCAGGCGTACGTGAGGCTCGTGAGGGGGGTGCGCGCGACGCTCGACGACACGTCGCACCCCACAGGCGCGCCACCCCTCCTCCACGAACCCATGGCCGAGACCGACCGCGCCCTGCGGGCAGCGGGCATGGCCGGCAACGAAGCGCGACTGTTCCAACTGGTCGCGGAACGGATGGAGGAGAGCGGGGTTCGGCTGGGGGCCTGAGGGAGGGTGAGAAGTCGGCGGGGCGGCGGTTCAGCCAACGAGGAGGCGGAGGCCGAACTCCGCCGCGTCGAGGGCGAGGAGGTCGCCGTCGCGCTCGGCCCACCGGCCCGGGGAAGGGTCCTCGCGAAGCCCGTCCACCGCCCGCCGCTGGACCTCCGGCCCGACGGTACGGTCCGCGCATCCGCGCCGCGAGTGGCGCATGCGCGGTGTCCGGCACCGCCGGACCGGATGCGGCGGGGGTGCGCGTGGACGGCTGCACGAGGCCGATCTCGTCGCAGTGATGCAGCGTACGAACGGTCACCCGAGCCAATTCGGCCAGGCGCCCCACGATCAGGTGCTCCTACTCCTCCATGCCACGGACTATGCGGCCTGACGTAACGTCGGGGTCAATCACGCCTCGCGGGTGGGCAGTTGAGGACAGAGGGGATGCCAATCCAGCCGGTCCGGCGCCGGGACGAGGCCGCAGGCCGGTCATCCAGCCGGTCCGGCGCCTGAGGACAAGGCCGCAGGCCAAAGATCAGCCCGTCCGGCACTTGAGGACGAGGCCGCAGGCCGATGGGGGTCCGGGGGCGCAGCCCCAGGCCGGGTCCGGGGGCGCAGCCCCAGCCGGGGTCCGGGGCGCAGCCCCAGCCGGGGTCCGGGGCGCAGCCCCGGGAACCGAGCCCCGTACGACGGTGCGGAACGGTCGACCCAAGCCCCCGCACCACCCACATCACGATTGAATCTCGCTCCCCCGCACCCCCTTGCCCCACCCCCGTGTAATCGTTTCCAATCCTCCGTGTAATCGATTCCACGGAGCCACGAAGAGGTGGCCCCGAGCGCGAAGAGGTGATCCCGGGATGGCGGGCATCAAGGATGTCGCGGCCGCGGCGGGCGTGTCCGTCGCCACGGTCTCGCGCGTGCTCAACGCGCACCCCTCCGTCAGCGCGGACGCCCACGCGCGGGTGCTCGCCGCCGTGGACCGGCTCGGGTACCGCCCGAACGCCGTCGCCCGCTCCCTGCGCACCGCCCAGACCCGCACCCTCGGCCTGATCATCAGCGACGTGATGAACCCGTACTTCACCGAGCTGGCCCGCTCCGTCGAGGAGCAGGCACGAGCCCTCGGGTACAGCGTGATCATCGGCAACGCCGACGAATCCCCGCGGCTCCAGGACGACCACGTGCGCACCCTGCTCGACCGCCGCATCGACGGCCTGCTCGTCTCCCCCACCGACGGCGGCTCCCCCCAGCTGCTCGACGCGGCGCGGGCCGGCACGCCGACCGTGTTCGTGGACCGCTGGATTCCGGGCGTGGACGTGCCGGTCGTACGGGCCGACGGCCGCGCCGCCGTCCGTGACCTGGTCGCCCACCTGCACGGTCTCGGCCACCGCAGGCTCGCCATCATCGCGGGCCCGGCCGCCACCACGACCGGCAGCGAGCGCGTCGACGCGTTCCGCGCGGCGCTCGGCGAGTACGGGCTCGAACTGCCCGAGGAGTACGTGGGCCAGGGCGACTTCCAGGCGGAGAGCGGACGCCGCGTCACCGAGGCGTTCCTCGCGCTGCCCGAACCGCCCGAAGTGGTCTTCGCCGCCGACAACTTGATGGCCCTGGGCGCACTCGACGCGATCCGGGCCCGCGGGCTGCACCTACCCGATGACATCGCGCTTGCCGCGTTCGACGACATCCCGTGGTTCGTGCACACCGACCCGCCAGTCACGGCGATCGCGCAGCCCACCGGCGAGCTCGGCCGCGCCGCCGTGCGTGCGCTCGCCGCCCTGATCGAGGGCCGCCCCGCGCGGTCCGTGACGCTGCCCGCGCGGCTCGTCGTACGCCGCTCCTGCGGCGCACCGGCCACCGCGGCGGCACATCCGTCCCGTCCCCGACCGAGGAGCAACCCGTGAGTCATCCGGACGAGTTGCTGCGTATCGAAGGGATACGCAAGACCTTTCCCGGCGTCGTAGCGCTCGACTCCGTCGACTTCGACCTGCGCCGCGGTGAGGTGCATGTGCTGCTCGGCGAGAACGGGGCCGGCAAGAGCACGCTGATCAAGATGCTGTCGGGCGCGTACCGGCCGGACAGCGGCCGCATCCTCGCCGACGGGCGTGACGTGCGCATCCACGGCGCGCAGGACGCGGAGGCGCTCGGGATCGCCACGATCTACCAGGAGTTCAACCTGGTGCCCGATCTGACGGTCGCCGAGAACATCTTCCTGGGCCGCCAGCCGCGCCGCTTCGGTCTGGTGGACCGGAAGAAGATGGAGGCGGACGCGGCCGGACTCCTGAAGCGGGTCGGCGTCGACGTGGCGCCGCGCGCCCGCGTGCGGGAACTGGGCATCGCCCGGCTGCAGATGGTGGAGATCGCCAAGGCGCTGAGCCTGGACGCCCGCGTCCTGATCATGGACGAGCCGACGGCCGTGCTCACCTCCGAGGAGGTGGACAAGCTGTTCGCGATCGTGCGCAGGCTCCGCGAGGACGGCGTCGGCATCGTGTTCATCACCCACCACCTGGAGGAGATCGCCGCGCTCGGCGACCGCGTCACGGTGCTGCGCGACGGCCGCAGCGTCGACCAGGTGCCCGCGTCCACGCCCGAGGACGAGCTCGTACGCCTCATGGTGGGCCGGAGCATCGAGCAGCAGTACCCACGCGAGCGTGGCCCGGTCCAGGAGGCGGACGGGGAGCGGCCGTTGCTGTCGGTCCGCGGGCTGACCCGGAACGGCGTGTTCCATGACGTCAGCTTCGAGGTGCGCGCGGGTGAGGTCGTGGGCCTCGCCGGGCTCGTCGGCGCCGGTCGTACGGAGGTGGCGCGGGCGGTGTTCGGCGCCGACCCGTACGACGGCGGCCGGGTGGACGTGCACGGCGAGCGGCTGCCCCGGCACGACGTGAACGCCGCGATGGGCGCCGGCATCGGCCTCGTACCGGAGGACCGCAAGGGCCAGGGACTCGTCCTGGACGCGTCCGTGCAGGAGAACCTGGGCCTGGTCACGCTGCGCGCGGCCACGCGCGCGGGCCTCGTGGACCTGAAGGGGCAGCGGGCCGCGGCCGTCGAAGTCGCCGGGCAGCTGGGCGTGCGGATGGCGGGGATCGACCAGCATGTGCGGACCCTGTCGGGCGGCAACCAGCAGAAGGTCGTCATCGGGAAGTGGCTGCTCGCCAAGTCCCGGGTGCTGATCCTGGACGAGCCGACGCGCGGCATCGACGTGGGCGCGAAGGTCGAGATCTACCAGCTGATCAACGAGCTGACCGCGTCCGGCCACGCCGTCCTGATGATCTCCAGCGACCTGCCGGAGGTGCTCGGCATGAGCGACCGGGTCCTGGTGATGGCGCAGGGCCGGATCGCGGGCGAGCTGAGCGCCGAAGAGGCGAGCCAGGACGCCGTGATGGCCCTGGCGGTCTCCGCCCCGCAGGCCGCCGACGTTGGCCTCATGAAGAACCACGACGACAAGAACCACGACGACGCAGTGGAGGACTCCGATGGCCGCTGACACGCTCCAGAGCAAGACGGGCGCGGGCGGCGCCAGGACAGTCCGCCGCTTCCTGCTCGACAACGGCGCCCTGACCGCGCTGATCGTTCTGGTGGTGGCGATGTCGTCGCTCTCCGGCAACTTCCTGACCGCCCAGAACCTCCTGAACGTCGGCGTGCAGGCCGCCGTGACGGCGATCCTCGCGTTCGGTGTGACATTCGTGATCGTCGCGGCGGGCATCGACCTGTCGGTAGGTTCGGTGGCGGCCCTGTCGGCCACCGTCCTCGCCTGGACGGCCACCTCGCAGGGGGTGCCGGTGTGGATCGCGGTGCTGCTCGCCGTGGCCACGGGTATCGGCTGCGGTCTGGTGAACGGCGCGCTCGTCGCGTACGGCAAACTCCCGCCGTTCATCGCGACGTTGGCGATGCTGTCGATCGGCCGCGGTCTGTCCCTGGTCGTCTCGCAGGGCAGCCCGATCCCGTTCCCCGACTCGGTGTCCGTGCTCGGTGACACCCTCGGCGGCTGGCTGCCGGTGCCCGTGCTCGTGATGATCGCGGCGGGGCTTGTCACGGCTCTGATCCTGGGGCGTACGTTCATCGGCCGCTCGATGTACGCGATCGGCGGCAACGAGGAGGCCGCGCGGCTCTCCGGGCTGCGGGTGCCGCGGCAGAAGCTCGTGATCTACGCCCTTTCGGGTCTCTTCGCCGCCGTCGCGGGCATCGTTCTCGCCTCCCGTCTGGTCTCGGCACAGCCGCAGGCCGCGCAGGGGTACGAGCTGGACGCCATCGCGGCCGTGGTGATCGGTGGCGCGAGCCTCGCGGGCGGTGTCGGCAAGGCGTCCGGCACGCTGATCGGCGCGCTGATCCTCGCGGTGCTGCGCAACGGGCTCAACCTCCTGTCCGTGTCGGCGTTCTGGCAGCAGGTCGTGATCGGTGTCGTGATCGCCCTCGCGGTGCTCCTCGACACGGTGCGGCGCAAGGTCGGCGGCGGCTCGGGCGGTGCCGCGGGCGCGGGCGCCGGTGGTGCGAGCGGCGGTGCGGGCGGCAGGCGGGGCGCGTTCAGGCTGGCGCTCGCGGCGGTCGTGGTGGCCGCGGTGCTCGGCGCGATGTCGCTGTTCAACTCCGGTCCCGCCGGTACGACGACGAAGATCGGCATGTCCCTGTCGACGCTCAACAACCCGTTCTTCGTACAGATGAAGGAGGGCGCCCAGGCCGAGGCGGAGCGCAGGGGCGTCGAACTGACGGTCACGGACGCGCAGAACGACCCGTCCCAGCAGGCCAACCAGCTGCAGAACTTCGCCGGCGCGGGCGTGCAGTCGATCGTGGTGAACCCGGTGGACTCGGATGCCGTGGGTCCGTCCGTACGGGCCGCCAACAAGGCCGACATCCCGGTGATCGCGGCCGACCGCGGGGTCAACAAGGCGGAGACGACCACATTCGTCGCGTCCGACAACGTCGAGGGCGGCAAGCAGGCCGCCAAGGCGCTGGCGGAGAAGCTCGGCGGCAAGGGCACGGTCGTCACGCTGCAGGGCACCCCGGGTGCCTCCGCGAGCCGGGAGCGCGGCAAGGGCTTCGCCGAGGGCATCAAGGCGTACCCGGGCATCAAGGTGGTCGCCAAGCAGCCCGCGGACTTCGACCGCACCAAGGGCCTGGACGTGATGACCAACCTGATGCAGTCGCACCCCGACGTCGACGGGGTCTTCGCCGAGAACGACGAGATGGCGCTCGGCGCGGTCAAGGCGCTCGGCGCGAAGGCCGGCAAGTCGGTGACCGTGGTCGGCTTCGACGGCACGCCCGACGGGATCAAGGCGGTCGAGCAGGGCACGCTGTACGCCTCGGTCGCGCAGCAGCCCGCCGAGCTCGGGCGGATCGCGGTGATCAACGCGGTGCGCGCGGCGCAGGGCAAGGATGTGCCGGGCGAGGTGAAGGTGGCGGTCAAGGTCGTCACGGCGAAGAACGCGGGGGACTTCAAGTGAAGCGCTCAGGCATCCTGAACCGTCAACTGGCGGGCGCCCTGGCCGAGTTGGGCCACGGCGACGGGGTCCTCGTCTGCGACGCGGGCATGCCGATACCGGACGGGCCGCGCGTGGTCGACCTGTCCTTCCGGGCCGGGGTGCCGTCCTTCGCGGAGGTCCTGGACGGGCTCATCGACGAGCTGGTGATCGAGGGCGGAACGGCCGCCGACGAGGTCCGGGACGCCAACCCGGAGACGGCACGGCTGCTCGCGGGGCGCGTGCCGGGGCTGAGCCATGTGCCGCATGAGGAGCTGAAGCGGTTGACGGCGGGCGCGCGGTTGGTCGTACGGACAGGTGAGGCGCGGCCTTACGCGAACGTGCTGTTGCGGTGCGGGGTGTTCTTCTAAGGGCTCCCTTCAGATAGGGGCTCCCTTCAGGCGCCGGTGCCCGAAATGCGTCCGGGCGGGCCCGGCGCCCGTATGCGGGGCCTCAGAAGCAGTACACGTCCAAGTGCCCGCACATCCCGAACCTGCCCTGCTCCACCGGCCGTTGGGACCGCACCACCGCGTCGGCCAGATGCGACGCGTCCCCGGCGGCGAGCCGGTCGAGCTGCTCCCCCGTCGCGTCGGCGGCCGCCCGCGCACCCCGCTCCCAGCGCTCCCGCCAGTCGCCGAGCCGATGCCGTACGAGCGCGGCCGCGGCGGCGTGGAAGTCGGCGAGGGCCTGCGGGTCGCGGGCCTCGCGGAGCCTCAGATACCCGTCGACGGCCAGGTCCCGGCGGGCGCGCGCGAGCCGTGCCTGCTCCGCGCGTGGCGCGTCCGGCGGGATCGTGACGGCCGCCGCGTACGCCTCCGGGTCGGCCAGCAGGTCCGGGGGCAGCGTGAGCACGGCGTCCCCGGCCTCGGGCAGTCCGCCGTTCTGCATCAGGACGACGATGCGCAGGCCGTCCACCTCGACGAGGCGGTGGATCGTGCCGGGCGTGAACCAGGCGACGGTGCCGGGTTCGAGCGGGGTCTCCTCGTACCCGGAGGCGGTCAGGGTCTGCACGGCGCCGCGGCCGGCGGTGACGACGTACCCCTCGCTGCAGGTGAGATGCATGTGCGGGGTGCCGCCGCGGCGGCCGTCGGCGGCACCCCAGTGGTAGACGCTGAGGTGCGAGACCGCCACGGAACCGGGGAGTCCGGTGAAGGGTTCCGGCGGTCCTGCGGGCGGCAGGGGGTCCGCGAGCGCGGGGGCCGCTCGGCGTTCCGGGGACGTCGCCACGGGTCCTCCTCGGGTCCGGCGGGCGCCATGGGCACGGGCGGAAGGCGCTTGGCGCTTGGCGCTTGGCGCTTGGCGCTTGGCGCTTGGCGCTTGGGCAAGCGCTTTCTGCCTGCCTGGTGAACGTAGGCCGTGACCGGGGCACGGTCAACGGTGCGTACGGGCACCCGCACCCGGCTGCCCGCACTGTGAGCCCGCACTGTGAGACGGAGATGCGATCACCGCATGTCGTTCCCCCCTCCCCGTGCCGCCGCGCGGGCGACTGGCCCATACTGGAGCACTCACGCGCACCCACCCGACAGAACGACTCCATGCCTAAGACGAGCTCATCCGTGACCGCCGCCCCCGACACGACATGGCTGGGCCACGGGCGCCACCTCGGGCCCGAGCCCGAGAAGGACGTCCGGCGCAACCTCATCGCGCTGAAGTCGGCCGGGCTGATCGACGACTTCCTCGACCTCGCGCCCGACGACTCGTCCCCGGCCGGTGTGGGCGGCCGGGCCGGCCCGCCCGACCCCTTCGCGTCCGACGACGACGCCGCGGTCCCCGCGCCCACCGCGCGCCGCCTCTTCGAGGCCCGCTGGCGGGTCGACGACGAGGTCACGGTGCGCGCCCAGTTGACGACGTACGACGCTCCGGGGCGCAGGCGCGGCGGCTCCGCGGTGGCTGCGGTGCCGTGGGTCATCGCCGCCGAGGCGGAGCGCCCGTGGGACCTGGACTGGCTCTCGCCGGCCACGGTGTTCTGGCCGGACAGCGACCTCACCCTCTGGGACCACGACGTGGTGCCGGGGCCGAGGCTGCGCAGCCCGCACCGCCTGACCGCCGACGACGACAAGGACCTGCGCCGCCTCCTCAGGAACTGCACGCGCAGCAGCTGGAACATCCACGTCGTCGTGCACGAGGCGATGACGCCGGACGCCCGCGGCCTGGAGTCCCTGACCCGGCATCTGCCGCCCGGCCTGCGCCACCGCGTGGTGGAACACCGCGCGACGCCCGAGCAGTTCGACATCGTCAACTGGGCCATCAAGGACCTGCACGTCCGTGTCCCGCGCGGTGGCGCCGTCGTCCTGCCCTCGACGCCGCCGGTGCCGGGGTATGACGCGGACCGCTTCGCCGTGCGCAGCGTGTTCCTGGACGGCTCCGAGCCGGCCGAACTCGTCGAGAGGATCACGGAGTTCGCGTCCCTGCCCCGTCCGCTGACCGCCGAGGCGGAGCAGGCCGTGGAGCAACTGCGCCGCCGCTGGCACCTGTTGACGGTCGAGGAGGAGCTGGCCCGTACGCGCGAACTGGTCACGAAGTACGCCGACGCGCTGGACGCGATGACCAAGTCCCGTGACCTGTACCGGGAGGCGGCCGAGCTCGCCCAGGCGGCGCTGGCCGAACGCGGCGAGTCCGCCCCGCTGCGCGGCCACTTGTCGGTGCCCGCACCGCACGCACCGTCCGCAGCGCACGCACCGTCCGCACCACCGGCACCACCGGCACCTCCGGCACCGCGGCCCGAGGGCTCCGCCCTCACCGCCACCCTCACCAACGCCTTCGGGCGCTTCCGGGACGCTTCGCGGAAGAAGGGCGACTGAGTCATCGGCCTGGATGTCCCGCGTACCGGGGCTGTGGGACCTTCGAGGGCCCTCGCTGCGCCTGGTCAGCGACCATTCGCGCTGCGGGCTGCCGCGTGACCTCGTGGACGGGGGGCTGCTCGACGCGCGGTGAGGTGCGGGTGGTATCCATCAGGCATGGCTGTCATTCACCACACCACCGTCAAGCCCACCAAGCTCGAACTCCTCACCAACTGGCTGCCGACGCGCGCCTGGTACGCCGGTACGGGGGCTCCCGCACTCGGCAAGGCGGGCGGCTTCCGGCTCGACGATCCGGCGGGTGAGGTCGGCATCGAGTTCATGGTGGTCGCCGACACCTCGGGCTCCGCGCCCGTCGCGTACCACGTGCCGCTCACCTACCGGGGCGCGCCGCTCGACGGCGCGGAGGACGGGCTGGTCGGCACGGTCGAGCACGGTGTGCTCGGCAAGCGCTGGGTGTACGACGCGGCTCACGACCCGGTCGCCGTCGCCGAGTTGCTCGCGCTCCTGCAGGGGCGTGCGCAGGCCCAGGCGCAGAACGAGACGGACGTGCCGGACCGGTCGGTGGTGGCGCGGTACGAGGGTGCGGCGATCGGGGCGGGCATCGGTTCGCTGTCCGCGGCGGACGATGCGGAGGGTACGCGGGTCGTCGTGGAGACCGCGGACCCCGCCGCTCGCGTGGAGCTGCGGATCCACCGGGTGCTCGGGCAGCGGGAGTCCGTGGAGGGCGAGGCCCCGCAGCGGCACGTCACCGCCGACTGGAAGCCGCTTGAGGGCGGCGCCGGTGGTCGGGAGCGGTTCGTGGAGGCGTCGGTTCAGGGGCTCTGATCA
This sequence comes from Streptomyces solicavernae, assembly GCF_029968095.1. Classification (GTDB taxonomy): domain Bacteria; phylum Actinomycetota; class Actinomycetes; order Streptomycetales; family Streptomycetaceae; genus Streptomyces; species Streptomyces solicavernae. The sequence continues at coordinate 386,003 of NZ_JASCIR010000001.1, forward strand.
AGGGCTCTGAGATCCGCGGCCTCGGGGACGGTGGACTCGGGGCGGTGGACGCGGGGGCGGTGGACGCGGGGGCGGTGGACGCGGGGGCTGTGGACGCGGGGGCTGTGGACTGGTGGCACAGCCCCCGGGAGGGCTACGACCGGCGCCGCGGCTTGCCCCGCTTGGCGCCGCTTCCGGTCCGGGGGGAGCCGCCCGCCTTGGCACCGCCCGCCTTGGCACCGCCCGCCCTGGATCCGCCGGACTTGCCGCCGGCGCGCGGGGTCTTGCCGCCGGGCTTTCCCGTCCGCGAAGAGCTGGACTTCCCCGGGGACGCCGCGCCCTTCTTCTCCGCCCTGCCCTCCTCCTGCCCGCCCCGGCGCCCGCGCGTGCTGTTCACGGTGCGGCCGCGGACGATGCCGATGAAGTCGTCCACCAGGTCGGTGGTCCGCTCCTCCGGCCAGGCGAGGGCGACCTGCGACTGCGGGACGCCGGTGATCGTCCGGTACGTGAGGTCCCTGCGGTGGTGCAGCCGGGCCAGGGACTGCGGGACGACCAGGAGGCCGATGCCGGCGGCGACCAGTTCGACGGCGTCGGCGGTCGTCGCGGGCCGCTCGAACGCGGGCTGCCCCGGCGGCTTCTCCCAGTCGAAGGGGTCGTCGAGGGGGTGCAGGACGATCTCGTCGGCGATGTCGTCCGCGGTCACCTCGTCGAAGGCGGCCGCGAGGTGGTCCTTGGGGATCACCACGACCGAGGTCTCGGTGTAGAGCGGGATGGCGCTGAAGTAGTCCCGGTCGACCGGCAGCCGCACGAGGCCCGCGTCCGCGTCGCCGTCCCTCAGCAGGCCCGCGGCCTCGGCGGCCGGGACCGCGACGAGGTTCAGGGGGACGTCGGGCAGCCGCTCGTTCCAGATCCGCACCCACTTCGCGGGGGTCGCGCCGGGGACGTAGGCGAGGCGGAACGAAGGGGGTGTTTCCGAGCCAGTCACGCCGCCAGGTTACCGGCACCGTGCCTGGTCGCCGTACCGGGCGTGGTCACGGGGAGTGCTCGGAGCTCGTTACCCTGGAACGCATGACGACGCAAGCGAACTCCCAGACGATGAAGCCCGCGACCGCGGCGAAGAAGCTGGGTGTGTACCTCCAGGCCACCCCCGCCGATTTCCAGGAGGGTGTCGTCTCCCGCGCGGAGCTGAACGCGCTGCAGGCCGACCCGCCCCAGTGGCTCCAGGAGCTGCGCCGCAACGGCCCGCACCCGCGTCCCGTGGTCGCCTCGAAGCTCGGCGTCTCCATCGCCGGTCTGGCCCGCGGCGGCGTCACGGAGCCGCTCACGACGGAGCAGATCGAGGCCCTGAAGGAGGAGTCCCCCGAGTGGCTGCAGAAGGAGCGCGCCACGCAGGCCGAGGTCCGCAAGGAGACGGTCCGCCTCAAGGAGAAGAAGGCGGAGCAGGCGCGGAAGGCCGCCGAGCAGGGCCGCTGACCGCCCGGGGCCCGAGGCTCCGCACCCGCACAAACGTCCGGGCCGGGACCGCCCCCACCGAGGGAGGCGGTCCCGGCCCGTCGTCGTACGCGCGAGGGCGGGTCAGGCCTGGAACCGGTTGGCCAGGACCTCCGCCGCCTCCGCGAAGGTCGGCTGCCACCAGGTCGTGACGGGCTCCCAGACCCTGATCTGCCCGGTGATGTCCAGGTCGTCGGCGGTGAAGCGGGCGCCGGGGTGGGCGGGGGCGCCGGCGACGGTGATGTCGTCCACGCGGCGGGTCTCGGGGTCGGCCGGGTCCTCGATCGTCCGGACCGCGGCGTGCCCGGTCTTGCCGGGGGCCAGGACGTACGGGCCGCTCTGGCCCGGCGGCACGGGCAGCGCGGGGCCGTCCAGGTCGCCGAAGACGACGGTGGGGATGCGGTCGACGGCGCACTTCTCGGCGCTCTCGTTGGTCACCCGGATGTGCAGGACGTTCGGGTACGAGCCGGTCTCGGGCTCGACGGTCGCGGCGGCCACGCGCACCTGGTTGGCGCGGCACTGCGGCGTCCCCTTGCCCCGGGCCTCGGGCGCGGCGGCCTGGCCGGCTGCCGCACCGGTGGCGGTGGCGGTGAGGAGCAGGGCCGCGGCGAGCGCGGTGGCGGCGGTGCGGGTGTGCATGGCGGTTCCCTCGCGGTTCACGGTCGGAAGGGTCAGTTCACTGGATGCGTACGGGCGTTGTCCGGTGTGACACGCGAGGGGCGCGATGAGTTGTACGTGCCGCCGGGCGGGGCCGGTGCGTGCCGCGCAGCCGTGGGCGAGCTCAGCTCCTCGTGGTTGCGGCGGGTTCGGGAGGCGTGCCGTCGCCGAAGGGGCGGCCGCCGAGGGCCTCGCGGCCGTGCGGGCTGTGCCAGGCGTCCAGGTCGGGGCCGAGGGGGACGATGCCGGTGGGGTTGATGCCGGTGTGCACCTGGTAGTAGTGCCGCTTGATGTGTTCAAAATCAACGGTGTCGCCGAAGCCGGGCGTCTGGTAGAGGTCGCGGACGTACGCCCACAGGACCGGGTCCTCGGCGATCTTGTAGCGGTTGCACTTGAAGTGGCCGTGGTAGACGGCGTCGAACCGGACGAGGGTGGTGAAGAGCCGGATGTCGGCCTCGGTGATGGTGTCGCCGACCAGGTAGCGGCGGTCGGCCAGGCGCTGCGAGACCTGTTCGAGGCGGCGGAACACGTCCCGGCAGGCCTCCTCGTACTCGCTCTGCTCGCGGGCGAACCCGGCGCGGTACACGCCGTTGTTGACGTCGCGGTAGATGCCGTCCATGACGGTGTCGATCTCGTCGCGCAGCGGCCCCGGGTAGAGGTCGGGGGCGCCGGGGCGGTGCAGGGCGGTCCACTCGGTGGCGAGGTCGAGGGTGATCCGCTGGAAGTCGTTGGTGACGAGCTTGCCGCTGGGCACGTCGACGATCGCGGGCACGCTGACCCCGCCCGGGTAGTCCCGCTCGCGCGCGTCGTACGCCTCGTGGAGGTAGCGGATGCCGAGCACCGGGTCGCGGCCGCCGGGATCGAGGGTGAAGCGCCAGCTGCGGTCGTCCTGGATGGGGTCGGCGACGGCGAGGGACAGGGCGTCCTCCAGGCCGAGGAGGCGCCGCGAGACCAGGGCGCGGCTGGCCCAGGGGCAGGCGCGGCTGACGACGAGCCGGTAGCGGCCGGGCTCGACGGGCCAGCCGTCGCGGCCGTCGGCGGTGATGCGGTCGGCGAAGTGGCTCTTGGACCGCTTGAACTTCTTGTGCCCGTACGCGGCGTTGCCGTCGGTGGCGGGGCTCCCCGCGTCCTCGGGGGCGCTTCCGGTGCGGTCGGGAGAGCCGTCGGTGGAGCCGTCTGTGGAACTGTCGGTGGAGCTGTCGGTGGAGCTGTGGGAGGCGGTGTCAGGGTTCACGGCCGGTCCTCTCCGTCGCAGGTCGCACTGCGGACTCGCGCGCCGGGCTGTCTTGCCGCCCGGCTTCCGGCCCGCTCTGCCACCATCGCGGGCACAGGCCCACCCGCGCAATCACAGCGCCCGGCCCGCACCACCCGGCCTACCGCGCGGCACGCCCGTGACCAGCCACGTCGTGCCGGTGGGCGGCCTCAGGGAACTTGTCCTGACGCCACCGTAACGCCATACTGGCGCCATGGATCTCACGCCCTACGTCGACCACCTCCGCCAAGAGCTCGCCGTCGCCGCGGAGGCGGGCGGCGAGGAGAGCCGCGCGCTGGCCGAGCGCCTTTCCGCGCCCCTGGAGTCCGCCACCCGCCTGACGCTGCTCGAAGCGCTCTCGGCGGCGATGGCCGAGGTCACCCAGGAACTCGCCCCCGGCTCCGTCGACGTACGGCTGCGCGGGCGCGAGCCCGAGTTCGTGGTGACGGCTCCGGCCGGCCCCGAGCCGTACGAGGAGCGGGCCGAGGCGCCCGCGCCCGCGGCGGCGCCGTCCGCGCCGGTGGACGGGGAGGACGGCGGCACGTCGCGCATCAACTTCCGGCTGCCCGCGCACCTCAAGGCGCGGGTCGAGGAGGCGGCCGGGCGCGAGGGGCTGTCCGTGAACGCATGGCTGGTGCGGGCGGTGGCCACGGCGATGGACCCGAACACCGCGGTGCGCTCCGCCGGGCGCGGCCGCGGTCACCAGGGGTTCACGGGCTGGGTCCGCTGACCGCCGCCCCCGCCCCTGCCTCCCCCGCAGCCTGCGCAGCCACCGCCCCACCGCCCCACAGCACCGCCTCACCGCCGCAGCCACCGCCCACCGCGCACCGCCCACCGCCACCACGAGGACAGGACGGCCATGCCGACTTTCGACACCCCGGAACCGATCGCGCTGACCCTGGAGTTCGACCTGGGCGCGGCGCGGATCGTCGCGGGCGCGCGCGCCGACACCGTGGTGGAGGTGCTGCCGCGGAACGGCGCGGACGACCACGACGTGCAGGCGGCGCAGCAGACCAAGGTGACGTTCGCGGGCGGCAGGCTGCTGGTCAGGGGCCCGCGGAAGCGGTCGCTCTTCGGCCGGCCCGGGAGCCTCGACATCACCGTCGAACTGCCCGCGGGCTCGGACCTGCGGGGCAGCTCCCCGATGGCCGACCTGGTCTGCGAAGGCCCGCTCGGGCACTGCGAGTTCAAGACCTCGCTCGGCGACCTCCAGGTGCAGCGGGCGGCGACGGTACGGCTGCGCACCAGCCACGGCGACCTCACCCTCGGCCGGGTCGACGGGGCGGCGGAGGTGACCGGCGCGGGCCGGATCGAGATCGGCCGGCTCGGCGCCGCGGCCACCGTGCGCAACGGCAACGGTGACACGACCGTCGGCGAGGCGGTGGGCGACCTGAAGGCCAACGCGGCCAACGGCCGCATCTCGGTGGACGTCGCGCACGCCGCCGTCGACGCCAAGGCGGCGAACGGGCACATCCGGGTCGGGGACGTGGCGCGCGGCCGGATCACCCTGCGGACGGCCGCCGGTGACGTGGAGGTCGGCGTCCGCGAGTCGACGGCGGCGTGGCTGGACGTGAGCACGGGCGTCGGCACGGTCCTCAACTCCCTGGGCCCGGCGGAGGGGCCGGGGGCCGCGGAGGAGACGGTGGAGGTGCGGGCGACGACGAGTGCGGGGGACATTGTGGTGCGGCGCGCCTGAGCGGTGGGCTGCAGTCCCGCGCCTGAGCCCCCTGGCGTCAGTGCGGGCGGTCCCCCGCGATGGCGACGCGCTCCGCGACCCGGCGTGCGTTCCCGTAGTCGTTCACGGCGTAGTGCTGGGTGGCGCGGTTGTCCCAGAAGGCGATGTCGCCGGCCTGCCAGCGGAAACGGACCTGGAACTCCGGGACGTGCGCCTGCTGGAAGAGCAGCCGCAGCAGTTCGTCGCTCTCGGCCCGCTCAAGGCCGTGGATGCGCGTGGTGAAGGACGTGTTGACGAACAGCATGCGGCGCCCGTTCTGCGGGTGGGTGCGCACCACGGGATGGCTCACGGGCGGGAACACGTCCTGCAGCGGGGCGAGCCGCTCGGGCCCGTAGAAGCGGCGGAAGCCCGGCAGGAAGTCGTGCTCGGCGGTGGCCCGGTCGATGCGGTCGCGCACCTCCTGCGGCAGGTTGTCGTACGCGGCCGCCATGTCCGCCCACATGGTGTCCCCGCCGCGCTCCGGCACCTCGCGCAGCTGCAGCACCGCGCCCATGGCGGGGCGGGTCCTGAAGGTGACGTCGGTGTGCCACACGTTCTCGAAGCTGGGCGGGCCGGACGCGCCCTTGTCGAAGCGGACGACGTCGTCGCTGTCGCCCGTCTCCAGGAGCGGGTTGGTCTCCAACTCGCCCCAGTTGCGGGCGAATGCGCGCTGCTGGGCGGAGTTGAGGTGCTGCCGCCGGAAGAACAGCACCTTCCATTCGAGCAGCGCCCGGTCCAGCTCCTCGCGCAGTGCGGGGGTCAGCGGCCGGGACAGGTCGACGCCGCTGATCTCGGCCCCGATCGTCGCGGACTGCGGTGCGACGTCGAAGAGTTCGTACGGTCGCTCCGCCACCCCGTCCGGCAGGCGGCGCAGCACGCGCCGGCCTTCGTAGAGGCCGTTCGGGGGGATTTGGGCCGGGCGCAGCGCGGGCGTGGCGGGGGTGGGGGCGGGGGTGGGTGTGGCGGTCGAGGTCATCGACGGGCTCCCGGTGACTGAGGGCGGGGCAGCACGTCCCGGATGCCGGGCCCTCGGGCGTAGGCGGGTACGCGGGTACGCGGGTGCGCAGGTACGCGGCTACGGGGGGCGGCGGATGGGGCGCGGTGCGTCCCGCCGGCGGTGGTGGAGACGGGTGGAGAAGGCGGCGGCGAGAGGGGCAGGGAGGGGAGAGAAACCCCTGGGGCGGGACGTTCGCTACAGGCCGCTGCGCGCACAGCCGCAGCGGTCCGGCACGGTGCCGGAGGGGGCTGCGGTACAGGTCAGGTGCGCGATCACGTCCTCATCCTGCGGTCCGGCACGCCTCCGGGTCAAGCCCGGACCGCAGCCCGCCGCCTCCGCCGCCTCACCGTCCGCGTACCGCCGCGCCCAGGAACGGCACCGTCCGCCACGGGCTGTCCGGGTCGGTGACGAGGGCGCGGTGGGCTTCGAGGACCGTCGTGTACCAGCTGCCGAACTCCCCCTCGTCGAAGTGCAGGCAGCGGCCGAGGACGTAGCCCGCGGAGAACTCCTCCCACGAGTGGTAGGCGGCGCGCGCCCCGGCGCCGGCCCGCTCGATCGCCTCGTACATCTCCGGCTCGGTCGCATAGCGCGCGCCGCGCCCCCAGCGGGCCATCTTCGAGGCGCGGCCGACGTCCCAGGCGGCGACGGTGCGCACGATGCCGCCGGGCGGGAGGAGTCCGTCGGCGCGGAAGCGGGCCTCGTACCGCATGATCTTGCCGACGAGGCCGCGGAGTTCCACGACGAACGCGTCCAACTCGGCGTCCGCGCCCGGCTGGTGGTCGCCGCCGCGGCGCCGGACGCGTTCGCGGAGGGTCGCCTCGACGGTGTCGCGCCAGGCGGCCTCCTCGACGACTCCGCGGGCCGCGGGCAGCAGCCCGTCGCGGGCGGCGAGGACGAAGTCCCAGTACCAGGGGCTGACTCGGCGGGTGAGGAGGCGTTCCTGGGTCTCCAGCCAGTCGGCGCGACTCTCCACGCCCCACGATCCGCTGAGCCGCTCGATCTCGTTGCGGAAGCCGGCGCCGTGCCAGTGCAGGGTGTTCCAGGGGTCGCCGTTGCCGTAGCAGAGGTGGGCGCCGCAGGCGAGGCCGTGCAGGAGCGGGCCGACGTCGGGGACGCCGCTGCCGCTCCGGCGGGCCAGGAGGCGGTCGCTGAAGTAGTCGGGGTCGAAGAGGTCGCAGCCCAGGTCGTACCAGGCGCCGCGCTCCTCCTCGTCGACGGCCAGCAGGAGTTGGCAGGGTGTGCCCGGGTTGACCATGAGGCACACGGCGGCGTCGGGGACGATGCGGGCGAGGCGGGCGAGGTTGGCGAACTCGAAGACGGTCCGGGGGTGCGGACGGGGCAGCAGGCCCTCGGTGTAGACGGGCACGTAGAGGCCGTCGTCGCGCTCGCGCGAGAACATCGGGAACTCGTCCTCGCCGGCCGCGTCCGCGTCCTCGCGCCACACCGGGTAGTAGACGCCCTCGGCGGCGAGTGTGCGCAGACAGGCGTACGTGTCGTCGCGGCGGGTCAGCCGGTACAGGTGCTGCTCGACGTCGCTCGGCGCGAGCCAGCGGACGCCGTCCTCCGGGTCGGGGATCTGCGGGAAGCCCTCGTCGTGGTCCACGTCCTGCACGTCGTCCACCTGTCCCTGCACTGTTCCCCCGTCGGCCGTGTGCATGCCGTTCCCCCTCCGTGTCGATCTTCCGGGGGCACGCTATCGGACGCCTCCGAGGGTGCGGTCGCGCCCCTTCAGGGGCGCGGGCCACTCACCGCCGAGGACCGGGAAGGCCCTCAAGGGCGAGGCGCACCGGACCGCCCTCCGGCTCGGCGACGGTCAGCCAATGACCGTACAGGGCAAAGGAGTTGCCCGTACGGAGCGGACCCTTCAAGAGTTCCGTGTGCAGGGTGCGGCCGTCCTGAGTGACCGTCAGCGCCGCTCCGCTGCGGACGGGCAGCGGTACGGAGGACCGTACGAGGAACCGGGTCGCCGCGGTGGCGTCCTTGGCGTGCGAGAGGCGGCCCGGGGTGATCCAGCGCAGCGGCGGGGCGACCAGGAGGCGAGGGCCGGGGTCCGCCGGGGGCTCGCCCTCGTGGGCGAGGAGGCGCCGCACGGCCGCCGCGGCCGTGCGGCCCTCGGCGGCGGCGGTCGTGGCGGTCTCCACGGCGTGCAGGACGTTGCCGACGGCGAAGACCCCGGGGACGTCCGTGCGGAACCCGGGGTCGACGAGCGGACCCCGGGTGGCACGGTCCAGGCACAGGCCCGCGGCGCGCGCGAGCTCCGGCTCCGGGACGAAGTCGCCGGTGAACACGAGGGTGTCGCAGGGGAGTTGGACCGTACGGCCGTCCGCGTGGAGCAGGCGGACACCGGTCAGGCGGCCGCGGCCGAGCACCTCGGCGACCGTGGTGCGGGTGAGCAGCGGCACGGCGTGCCGGAGCCGGGCGTCGGCGGCGCGCAGCGGCGGGACCTGCGGCCGGTCGAGGTCGGTGAGCTGGGCGACGACGGTGACGCCGGCGCGGCGCAGCGTGTCGAGGGCGGCGTACGCGACAGGTTCGGCGCCGACGACGACGGCTCGGCGGCCGATGTGCTGCCCGTACAGATGCACGGCCTGCTGGAGTTCGCCGGTGGTGTAGATCCCGGCGGGCCGGGTGCCGGGCACGAGGCGGGCGGCGCGGGGGCGTTCGCGGGCTCCGGTGGCGAGGACGAGGGCGCGGGCGGTGATCCGCTCCAGGCCGTCGGGCCCGGTGACGTCGACGGTGCGGGGTGCGGGCAGGCCGGTGACGGTGACGGAGGTGCGGACGGCGGCCCCGGCGTCCGTCGCGGCGTGCAGGCGGCGGGCGGCGTAGCGGGGGCCGGTGGTCCAGGGGGTGCCGAAGCCGCCGTGGTGGCAGTGGCGCGGGGCGCCGCCCGCGTGCGGCTCGCGTTCCAGGACCTCGACCGTGCCGCAGCCCGCGACGGCCAGGTGTGCGGCGGCGGTCAGTCCGGCGGGCCCGGCCCCGACGACCAGTACGTCGACGGTACGTGCGCGGCGCCCCTCGGCCCCGCTCGCCTCGCTCACCACGGCCTCGACTCCTCTTCGTGCCCGGTCCCTTCCTGGCGGGGCCCTTCCTGCCGGGACTCTTCCTGGCGGGGCCCTTCCTGCCTGGGTCCTTCCTGCCGGGACAGCTCACCGTCGAGCACGTCCCGCAACAGCGCCCCGCAGTGGAACCCCTGGCAGCGTCCGGCCCGTGCGCGCGTGCGCCGCCGCAGGCCGTCGAGGCCCGCCGGCGGCACCGTACTGGCCAGCGCGTCCCGGATCTCGCCGAGGGTGACCCGCTCGCAGTGGCAGACGATGCGGCCGTAGTCGGGGTCTTCGGCGATGCGCGCCGCGTCCTGGTAGGGACGCGGGGAGCGTTCGCCGAGGTTCGGCATGCGGACCGGGGGGAGCTCCGCGCGCGGGCCCAGGTCGAGGCCCGCTTCGGCGAGGAGGCCGGTGACGTGGGCGGCGAGGGCGAGGGACGCGGTGAGGCCGGTGGAGCGGATGCCGCCGACGGTGACGCAGTGCTGTTCCGGGCGGGCTTCGATGCGGTAGTCGTCCTCCTCGGTGGCCGCGCGGAGGCCCGCGTACACCGTGGTGACCTCCTCCTCCAGGAGTGCGGGGAGGATCCGGGCGCCCTGGGCGCGCAGCGCGGTGAGGCCCTGTTCGGTCGAGTGGGTGGCGGACTTGTCGTCCAGGTCCTCGGCGGTCGGGCCGAGCAGCACGTTGCCGAAGACGGTCGGCGCGACGAGGACGCCCTTGCCGAGCGCCGTCGGCACCGGGAGCAGGATGTGCCGTACGACGTCGCGGGCGGGCTTGTCGAAGACGATGAGCTGGCCGCGGCGCGGGGTGACGGTGAAGGCGGCGCGGCCGAGCATGCGGTCGACGGCGTCGGCGTGCAGTCCGGCCGCGTTGACCAGCCAGCGGGCGTGCAGCGGTCCGCGCGCGGTGTGCAGGGTGTGGCCGCCGTCCGCCCGGGTGATGTTCTGCACCGGGGAGTTGAGGTGCAGGTCGACGCCCGCGCGCACGGCCTGGGTGGCGTACGCGAGCGGGGTCGTGAACGGGCAGATGACGCTCTCGTCCGGCACCGCGAGGGCGCCGAGCGCACCGGGGCCGAGGTGCGGCTCACGGGCGTACAGCGCGTCGGCGTCGACGAGGCGGGCCGCGTCGTAACCGTTGCGGGCGGCCTTGGCGGCGAGGCCGGGCAGGGCGGCGAGCTGGTCCGCGTCCCAGGCGACGAGGAGCGCGCCGACCGGTTCGACGGGGATGCCGCACTCGGCGGCGTAGGCGTTCAGGAGCCGGTGGCCCTCGCGGACGAGCCGGGCTTCGAGGGTGCCGGGGGTGGCGTCGAACCCGGTGTGCAGGATGGCGGTGTTGGCCTTGGACGTGCCGTCGCCGACGTCGCCGGACGCCTCGACGAGCGCGACGCGCAGGTTTGGGTGGCGGGCGAGTTCGCGGGCGATCGCGGCACCGACGACGCCCGCGCCGACGACCGCGACGTCGTAGGGGCCTTCGTACGGGGCGTCGTACGGGGCGTGGTTCGGGGCGTGGTTCGGGGCGTGGTTCGGGGCTTCGTACGGGGCGTCGTACAGGCCTTCGTACGGGGCGTCGGACGCGGCGGGGCCGGGCAGCGGGCCGTAGCGGGTGACGCGGCCCTCGGCCGTCGGGGCCCTCACGCCGGGCTCCGTCCGACGAGCGCGGCCACCGCCTCGCGGAACCGGTCGAGGCGCGCCGCGGCCTCGTCGGCGCCGATCCGCGGCTCGTACACGGTGCCGAGTCCGCGCGGCGGGGCGACCTCGCCCGGGGTGAGCTGCGGGTCGAGGCCGATGCGGGCGACGGCGGCGGCGCCGAGCGCGGTGGCGTCCGGCAACTCGGCCACCTCCACGGGGAGTTGGAGCAGGTCGGCCTGTGTCTGCATGAGCAGCGCCGAGCGGGTGAGGCCGCCGTCGACGCGCAGGGAGCGCAGCGGGGCGCCGAGGTCGGCGGCGACGGCGTCGGTGAGCTGGACGACCTGCGCGGCGATGCCCTCGCAGAGGGCGCGTACGACATGTCCCGGCGCGGTGTCGAGGCCGAGCCCGGTGAGGGAGCCGCGGACGTCGCCCCGCCACCAGGGCGCGGCGAGCCCGGCGAGCGCGGGGACGAAGGTGACGCCACCGGCGTCGGGGACGCCCGCGCCGACCGGGTCGAGGTCGGACGCGCCCTGGATGACGCCGAGTTCGGTGAGCCAGCGCACCGCCGAGGCGGCCGTGTAGACCTGTCCGTCGAGGCAGTAGCTGCTGCGCCCGTCGAGGCGCCAGGCGACGCAGCTCACCAGGCCGGCCTCGCCCCGGCGCGGGCAGTCGCCGGTCGGGGCGAGGAGGAACGCGCCGGTGCCGTAGGTGCACTTGGCGCCGCCGGGCTCGGTCACGTCCTGGGCGAGGAGGGCGGCCTGCTGGTCCACGAGCAGCCCGGTGAGCGGGAGTTCGGGCCCGAAGGCGGTGGTGGTGCCGACGGGCCCGGCGGCATCGACGACCTCGGGCAGCGGCTCGTCGGCGAGCCCGAAGAGGCCGAGGGCGCGGGGTGACCAGGTGGCGGTGTCGAGGTCGAGGAGCTGGGTGCGTCCGGCGGTGGCGGCGTCGGTGACGAAGGCGCCGGTGAGGCGGTGCACGAGCCAGGCGTCGCTGGTGGTGACGGCGCCTCGGCGGGTCAGGTGGCGGCGGATCCAGGCCATCTTGGGCGCCGCGAAGTACGGGTCGAGGGGCAGGCCGGTGAGGTGCCGTAACTCCTCGGCGTGCGCGGCGAGTTCGGCGCAGAGGGGGGCGGCGCGGCGGTCCTGCCAGACGACGGCGTCGGTCAGCGGTGCGCCGGTGTCCCGGTCCCAGGCCAGGACCGTCTCGCCCTGGTTGGCGAGTCCGACGGCGGCGACGGGTTCGCCCGCGTCGGCGAGTGCCGCGCGTCCGGCCGTCACGACGGAGGCGAGGAGTTCGCCGGGGTCCGCCTCGACGAGCCCGCCGGGCAGATGGCGGGGGTGTAACGGCGCGGAGCCGGTGCCGATCACGCCGCGCTCGGGGCAGACGACGAGGGCCTTGGTGCCGGAGGTGCCCTGGTCGACGGCGAGCACCGGGCGGGACCCTTCGGGTTGCGCTGCGCGGTCGGCTGTGATCACCGCGGCAGCGTGCAACAGGCGTCGCGGCCCAGTCAAGAACCCCTGCCCCGCCCCTGGTTCGCTCATTCCTGGAACCGACCCCGACAGACTTGATCAAGACATTTCCCCGTACCCGGCCAGAATCGGAATCTTCCGCTCTACACTGATCGCCGACCAACCAGGCCCTGCCGTACGGGAGTTCGGGCAACGTCGCCCGGACGGCCCGCGCACGGTCCTGCCCGCCCTCGGGGAAGAGGGGTTGACCAGAGGATTCATGCCTATGCCGCCCGCCCGCCCGGTGTACCACCCAGCCGGGCACGACGCCGCCCTGCGCGCCGTCCTTGAGGACCTCAGGGCGGGCCGCTGGGTCTCCACCCGCACACTGCTCGCCGAGACGTCCGACTGGACGGTGTGGACGCAGCGCACCCAGATCCTCGCCGCGGCGGTGGCCGGTTCCGACGTCCTGGCGGCGTGGCGCGCGGAGGAGCCGCACAGCGTCGTCCTGACCGTGCTGCACGCGCGCGTGGCCGTCGAACGGGCCCTGCGCGCCCACCGTTCCACCCACCAGCGCACCGCCGAGCTGTGGCGCGAGGCGGCCGCGGCCTGCCGGCACGCCTCGCAGGCCGCGCCCGAGGACCCGGTGCCGTGGATCGGCCTGCTCGCCCTGGCGCAGCTCGACGAGGGGCGGCGCCGGGAGGAGCATCGCGCGCCGGCGCCCGAGCCGATGCTGTTCGACGGCCCCTGGCAGCTGCTCGCGCAGGCCGACAAGCGGGACCCGGGCAACCGCGAGGCGTACCACCGGATGCTGCAGTTCGCGTACCGGCACCGGCCCGGCGCGTCGATGACGGCGGCCGTCAACTTCGTGCAGTGGGCGGCCTCTTCGGCCCCGGCCGGCTCCGCCCTGCACGTACTCCCCCTCTACGCGCGCGTGGAGCGCTACCGCCGCGAGGGCGGCCAGGAGCGCGCCCTCGACCTGCACTGGATCTCCGAGGAGGCGACGCGCGGCGCATTACGCGCGCTGCGCCTGTGGTTCGACCACGCCGCGCCCGACGCGCGGTCGCTGCTCGACCTCAACCACCTGGCGCACGCCCTGTGGGGCGCGCATCAGTTCCACGACGCGCTGCGGGTGTTCGACGCCCTCGACCCGTACTTCACGGTCGTCCCCTGGTCGTACCGCGGCACATCCCCCGGCTCGGCCGAGGCCGCCGCCGGCCTCTTCGCGCAGGCCCGGGACCGTTGCCGGGCCGCCGTCGGACGCCGCGCGCTCGGGGGTGGCGGCCGCGACGGCTCCTGAGACCCGCACCCACCGCCCCGATCCCCGCCCGGCCCCCCCACCTCACCCCCCCCACCTCACCCCTGTCCCCCAGGAGGTACGCGCGTGTCCCGCTCCACCCTGTCGAACTCCGCACCGCCGCCACCGGTGCAGGACGAGGAAGCCCGGCTCAGGGAGCTCGGCTACCAGCCGGTCCTGGCCCGCCGCATGGGCGGCTTCGGCAACTTCGCGATCAGCTTCTCGGTGATCTCGATCCTGTCGGGCTGCATGACGCTGTACGGCTTCGGCCTCGGCACCGGCGGGCCCGCGGTGATGATGTGGGGCTGGGCGGGCGTCGGCCTGTTCGTGCTCTGCGTCGGCCTGGCGCTCGCCGAGGTGACCAGCGCGTACCCGACCTCGGGCGCGCTCTACTACATGGCGGACCGGCTCGGCGGGCGCCGCTGGGGCTGGTACACAGGCTGGCTGAATCTGCTCGGTCTGCTCGGCGCGATCGCGGGCATCGACTACGGCGCGGCGCTGTTCACGGGCGCGCTGCTCGACCTGCAGTTCGGCTTCCAGGCGACGCCGGGCTCCACCTTCGTGATCTTCCTGTGCATCCTGCTCCTGCACGCGCTGCTCAACCTGTTCAACGTCCGCCTGGTCAGCCTGCTCAACTCGATCAGCGTGTGGTGGCACGTGGCCGGTGTCGCGCTGATCGTCGGCGTGCTGATCATCGCCCCGGACAGCCACCGCACCCCGGGCGAGGTGTTCGGCCACTTCGTCAACGACACCGGCTGGTCCAACCCGCTGTACGTCGCGGCGATCGGTCTGCTGCTCGCCCAGTACACGTTCTCCGGGTACGACGCCTCCGCGCACCTGTCGGAGGAGACCTCCAACGCCTCGGTGTCGGCGGCGCGCGGCATCGTGCGCGCCATCTGGGCCTCCTGGATCGCCGGTTTCGTCCTCCTCGCCGGTCTCACCTTCGCCATCCAGGACTACGAGAAGACCGCGGCCGCCGACGTCCCGCCCGCCCAGATCATGATCGACGCCGTGGGTACGACGGGGGCGACGGGCCTGCTCCTCGTGGTGATCGTGGCCCAGCTCTTCTGCGGCAACGCCGAGGTGGCCGCCGCGAGCCGCATGGTGTTCGCGTTCAGCCGGGACAAGGCGCTGCCGGGTTCGGCGCTGTGGCGCAGGGTCAGCCCGCGCACCCAGACGCCGGTGCCCGCGGTGTGGCTCTCCGTCGGCCTGGCCGCCCTGATCGCGGCGCCCTCCCTGTACTCGGCGACCGCGTACGGCGCCGTCACGGCCATCAACGTCATCGGCATCACGCCCGCGTACGCCATCCCGATCTTCCTGCGGCTGCGCGCGGGCGACCGGTTCACGCCGGGGCCGTGGAACTTGGGCCGGTGGAGCAGGCCGGTCGGCTGGACCGCGGTGATCTGGGTGGGCTTCGTGACCGTCCTGTTCTGCCTGCCGCAGTCCGCGCCGGTGACGGCCGACTCGATGAACTACGCGTCCATCGCCCTCGCCGTCGTCCTGATCCTCGCCACGGCCTGGTGGTTCGCCGCCCGCCGCTCGTACAGCACGCCCTCGGCGTACGGCTCGGAGCGGGAGCGGGAGGAGATCGCGGAGGGCATCGTCTGACGCTCACTGGGAGGCCGTCGCCACCGCGGGCCTGGTGCTGCTGATCCACGGGCTGACCCGCATCGGCCGCCCGCAGCCCACCCCGGTCGCGGTGGCGGCGTTCGTCGGCAGCGATCTGGTTTCGTCCGGTCGTTCGCGAACCCCCGCGGCCACGGTCGGCCGCGCCTTCATGGACTCCTTCACCGGCATCTGCCCCGCCGCGCGCCCGGCAGCGGCACGGGGAACTGCGCGACCGGCCACGACGGCGGGGAAGGGGCGGGGAGGCGAGCAGACCGACGGCGCCCGAGTCGACGGTGCGGGACCGGCGGGCGTGCGAGCTACCCCAACTCCCCCGCATACGGCGGCTCCGCCCCCGCACGGGAGCAGGTGAGGGCCGCCGCCCTCGCCGCGTACCCCAGCACGTCCCGCCACCGCTCCGCGTCGAGCCGTGCCCCCCGCGCCGCGAGGGCACCGTGCGAGTCGAGCCGGTGCAGCAGCGCCGCGTTGACCGTGTCGCCCGCGCCGATCGTGTCCACGACGTCCACCGGCACGCCGGGCACGTCGATCCGGGCGCCCTCGCGGGTCAGCGCCGTGAGCCCCGCGCCGCCGCGCGTGAGGACGACCGCCTCGGGACCGAGCGCCAGCCACTCCTTCGCGGCGGCCATCAGGTCGTCCGACCCGGCCAGCCAGACCGCGTCCTCCTCGGACAGCTTGAGCAGCGACACGTACGGCAGCCAGGAGCGGAACCGGTCCCGGTAGGCGTCCGGGTCGGCGATCAGGCCGGCCCGGATGTTCGGGTCGAGCGCCGTGAACGTGCCCCGCTCCGACTCCCGCCGCATCAACTCCTCGTACGCGCTCGCCCCCGGCTCCAGAACCAGCGAACACGTCCCGAACGACACCGCGCGTGTGCCCGTCGGCAGCGCGCCGGGCAGTGCGAAGAGGCGGTCGGCGGCGCCCTCGACGTGGAAGCTGTAGGAGGCGGAGCCGTCCGCGGCGATGTGCGCGACGGCCAGGGTGCTCGGCTCGTCGCCGCGCTGCACCAGCGAGGTGTCGACCCCGTCGGCGGCGAGCCCGCCGAGCAGGGCCGTGCCGAAGTGGTCGGTGGACAGGCGCGAGCAGAACGCCGTGGGCGAGCCGAGCCGACCGAGCGCAACGGCCGTGTTGTACGGGCCGCCGCCCCGCTTGGGCAGCAGCGCGGGCAGTTCGTCCTCGGCGGCGGGCCCCGCGGGGACGAGGTCGATGAGTGCTTCGCCGGCGACGACGATCATGGGCTGGCCTTTCTGGAGGGGGTACGGCTGGAGGGGGTACGGCTGGAGGGGGTACGGGTCGTTCGGTGCAGGTGGTACGGGGCTCGCGCGCGGGTCGGCCTCACCCGCCGCCCGACTTTCGGCCACCCGGCTTTCGGCTACCCGGCTTTCGGCTACCCGGCTTTCGGCCACCCGGCTCGCGTCCGTCCGCGGCGCCATCGCCCGGCTCGCGTTCGTCCGCCGCGCGATCGCCCGGCTCGCAGCCGCACGACGCGCGGTGCACGAACGCGCACGGCAGCCGGACGGTGCGCGGCGCCCGTCCGGGCTCGGCGAGCCGGTCGACGAGCAGCCGCAGGGCGGTGGCGCCGATCTCGCGGCTTGGCTGGTCCACGACGGTCAGGCGGGGCTCGAACACGTCCGCCCAGGCGAAGTCGTCGAACCCGGCGAGCGCCATGTCGTCGGGCACCCGCAGGCCCTCGGTGCGCAGGGCCCGCAGCGCGCCGAGCGTCATCGTGTTGTTGGCGGTGACCAGGGCGGTGGGCGGGCGGTCGAGCGCGAGCAGCCCGCGCGTGGCCCGCTCGGCGCCCTGCTCGCTGGACTCGCCGTCGACGACGAGCGCCGGGTCGTACGGCAGGCCCGCGCGGTCGAGGCCGGTGCGGTGGCCCGCGGTGCGCTCGGTGGTGGTCGAGAGGCCCGGGGCGCCGGCGACCAGGGCGATCCTGCGGTGGCCGGCCTCGGCGAGGTGGGCGACGAGGCGGGCGACCGGCTCCTCGTTCTCCGCGCACACCTGGTCGTGCCCTACGCCGGCGAGCCGGTCCACGAACACCGTGGGGAGCGCCGCGCGGCGCACGTAGTCGAGGAGCGCGCCGGGGCGTGCGGACGGGGCGACGATGAGCCCGTCGACGCGGCGCTCGTGCAGCAGCTGCACGGCCCGCAGTTCGTGCTCGGGGTCGTCGTGCGGGTCGGCGATCAGGAGGCTGTAGCCGTGCTCCAGGGCGCTCGACTCGACGCCCCGCAGGATGTCCGTGAAGTACGGATTGCTCGTGGCCGACACGGCGAGCCCGATGGAGTGGGTGCGCGCGGTCACCAGGGAGCGGGCCAGCGTGTTGTGCGTGTAGCCGAGTTCGTCGATCGCGGCGTGGACCGCCGCGCGGGTGGCGGGCCGCACCGGCCGGGTCTCGTTGACGACGTGCGACACCGTGGCCACGGACACGCCCGCGCGCCGCGCCACATCCACCATGGTCGCCATCGCTCTCCCGGCCCCTTCCGTACGCGCGCTGCCCTTCCCGCGCTCCGACCGGGCCAGAACCTACCTCACGAACGACGTGACGTAAACGTTTGCGCAACCGTTTACGTCTCCGCGACACAGTCACGGTGCCGCTGGGCGGCACGGGCACGATCCGGCACGTGGTCAACGACCGGGGCAGGCCGTCGGACCCGTCGTCCCAGGCGGCCAACCTGGTCGCTCATCCGCAGCGCGACGCACGGCGACGTACGGGCCGACGGCGCGGGCCGACGGCGCGGGCGATTTCGAGCCGACGGAGTTCCCGGCGACGTTGATGCGCGCGGTCTGGACGTACGCAGCGGCCTGGACGTACGCAGCGGCCTGAACAAGGCGACCAGGACGCGCCACACCCCATAGCACTCCACCGCACAGCACCGCACAGGACACCACAGGTCACCACAGCACCGCACAGGATTCCCCCGGATCGCCCGCAAGCCGCCCGGCCTGTGACGTACCGCACGGGACGTATGGAGTGTGGCGTACGCCGCAAGGGCAGCGGGCGGGGCGGGCGACCGGGGTGATCTGCGTCATGGGGAACGGCGCATTCCGGCCAAGATCGGGTGCGTTGAGGGATGTCCTGTCCCGGAATGGGGCCATGTTTCCGTCCCCGCCTGTGACGATTTGGTGACAAGGAGTTTGATCGACCCCCCTGCCAACCCGGGAAATGAGCTCGTAGACTCACTCCTCGCTGTCGCCAGGCAGCACGAAACAAGTCCCCGAGGGAAAGAGGCTTCACGGTGAGCCCCGCTGACAGTGCCGAAGCTCCGATCTACGCCGACCTGGTGGAAGAGCGGGGAGACGTTCCTGCCGAGGTACGCGAAGCCGCCGAGGAAGCGCTCCGCGAAGCCGACCGCGTGCTCGACTTCAGCACCCTCGAAGTGACCGCGGCCTAGCCCGCCTACGGCCGGTCCTGGGACCCGCACTGCCCAGTGGCCGAATCCCGTCTGCGGGCCAGCAGATACGCCTGCGGCGCGCTCTCGTCCGCTTCGGCCCGGCGCACCATCCGCGTCCACGGCTCGAACCCGGACCCGCGCAGCAGCGACTCGATCTCGTCGGGATCGCGGCGGTGGAAGTCCAGGGACACCGGGTGCCCCCACGCGTCCGCCACTCGCAGCGGCTCCTCGCCGACCTGGAAGGCGAGCAGCAGCAGCCCGTCCGGCGCGAGCACCCGCCGGAACTCGGCGAACGCGTCCGGGAGCCGGTGCGGCGGCATATGGATGATCGAGTACCACGCGGCGAGGCCGGTGAGCCCTCCGTCCGGCAGGTCCAGGTCGAACAGCGAACCCTCGGTGAACCGGATCCCCGGGTACGCCCGACGCGCCTGCGCCAGCATCCCCGGCGACAGATCCACGCCGGACACATCGAGGCCGAGGCCGTCCAGATGAGCCGTCACCCGGCCCTCCCCGCACCCCGCCTCGACAACCGGCCCACCCCCGCCGGTCCGCACCAGCTCGGCGAAGAGCGAGAGCACCGCCCTGTCGTACGGGTTCGAGCCGAGGGAATCGCCGTACCGGGAGGCGTAGTCGGCGGCGATCGTGTCGTAGAAGACGCGCGTCGACGTCAGGAAGTCGGAATCCGTCATCAGGCCGGAATCCGTCATCAGGCCGGAATCCGTCATCAGGCCGGAGTCCGTCATCAGGCCGGAGTCCGTCATCAGGCCGGAGTCCGTCATCAGGCCGGAGTCCGTCATCAGGCCGGAGTCCGTCATCAGGCCGGAGTCCGTCATGAGGCCGGACTCAGTGAGCTCGGACTCAGTGCGGTGGGAATCAGTCATGAGGCCGGACTGTAGTCGCCACCACTGACACTCGCCCCTGCCCGCTCGACGAGCCAACCAGCCCGCCCGCGCGGGCCGTTGAACCTCACCCCAGCGGCACGCTCGCGCAGATCCGCTTGCCGCCCGCGCGCTGCTCCACGGTCACGGCACGGCTCAGCGCGTGCACGATCTCCAGGCCGTGCCGGGACGGGCGCAGCGCGTCCGGCGCCGCCATCACCGGAAGCGCCGGTTCCGTGTCCCAGACGGTGATCTCCAGGGCGTCCGCGGCCAGTTCGAGCTCCAGGACACAGGGCCCCGAGGCGTGCTTGACGACGTTCGTGACCAGTTCCGTGACCACGAGCAGCGCGGCACCCAGCGCCTCCGCCGGCACGGTGAACGCGGCGCTCGCACGCAGCTGGGCGACGAACTCCGACACCAGGTTCCTGGCGTGTACGGCGCTGTCCGTGCGGCCCTCGAAAGCCGCACCCGCGTAAGTGCTGCTGCAGCCGGTCGGCATGGTCGCGACCCTCTCCTGGTGCTCGTTCTGTCGTGCTCCCCGCCCTCACGATGTCGGCGGGAACGGTGCCGTAGGTCTCATGAACTTCTCATGTACTTCTCACCTGGGGCGCGGATACCCGCCGACTGCCGCCGCATGCCTGCATCGGTCATCTGAATCGCAGCTCACAGTGGACGACCCCGGCGGCGGGCAGTTGGTGAAGTGTGGTGGGCGGGGCTGCTGGGCGCTCGGCTCCCGCGACGATCACCGGGCCGCTGACCTCGACCACCCTCTGCCCACTGCCCACTGGCCACTGCGCACTGCGCACTGCGCACGGCCCGACGGTGGCACGACTCTGCTCCGGCGGCCGCTGCCGTACCCACGTACGATGACCGCACAAGCCGTCGCCCCTGGCAGGCGGGCGGCGGGCGACCGGGACCGGGAGGGGCTGCGGCGTGATCATCTTCGGCACGAAGAGCTATCTGTACCAGCTGGCCATCGTCACGCTGGTGTGCGGCAACTGCGGTAATCCCGCGGCGCATTCACTGCGTAAGAAGGTCACGAAGTTCTCGCTGTTCTTCGTGCCGCTGTTCCCGATCGCCACCTCGTACCAGACCCAGTGCACGTTCTGCGGAACCGAGCACAAGGTGCCGAAGGAGCAGGCGGACGGGCTGCTCGCGCACGGCGCCGGGAACCAGGGTGGCCACGGTGGCCACGGCCACGGCATTCAGGGTGCGCCCGGGCAGCAGCAGTCCGGCCCCGGCGGCGGCCCGTCGCACGGCAACAGCCCCTACACGTAAGCGCGGACCGGGTTCGGCGCCATCGCCGACCGCCGGCCTCAGCCTGAATGGGGCACACCGTGCCCCTCCGGCGATCGGGTGACGCACCCGAGTGGCTTCGTGCGCCCCGTCGGGGCGGAGGGACATCGTCGACGCGGGAGTCCGTCGCAGGCGGGCCCCGCGCCGATGTCGTCGATGCAGAGAGCCTGGTGTCCGCGTGGCCATCCATCCCTCGTCCCCCTCCCCGCGGCCCGCGTCCGACGAGGGCGCCCCGGACGCGCAGGCGGCACCACGGCAGACCGGGCGCGGACTCGCGGTGGTGAACTGGCTGACGACCACGGACCACAAGAGCATCGGCACGCTCTACATGGTCACGTCGTTCGCGTTCTTCTGTTTCGGCGGACTGCTCGCCCTCGCGATGCGGGCGGAACTGGCGCGCCCGGGAACGCAGTTGATCTCCAACGTGCAGTTCAACCAGGCGTTCACGATGCACGGCCTCATCATGCTGCTGATGTTCGCGACGCCGCTGTTCGCCGGATTCGCGAACTGGATCATGCCGTTGCAGATCGGTTCGCCGGACGTGGCCTTTCCGCGGCTGAACATGTTCGCGTACTGGCTGTATCTCTTCGGCTCGCTCATCGCCGTGGGCTCGTTTCTGACGCCGAACGGCGCGCCGGGCTTCGGGTGGTTCATGTACACCCCGCTGTCGGACGGGATGCACTCGCCGCACATCGGGGCCGACATGGTCCTGATGGGGCTGGCGTTCTCCGGGTTCGGCACGATTCTCGGCTCGGTCAATTTCATCACCACGATCATCTGCATGCGGGCGCCGGGCATGACGATGTTCCGTATGCCGATCTTCACGTGGAACGTGCTGCTCACGGCCGTGCTCGTGATCATGGTGTTCCCGGTTCTGGCGGCGGCCCTGTTCGCCCTTGAGGCGGACCGGAAATTCGGGGCGCACGTCTTCGACCCGGCCAACGGGGGTGCGCTGTTGTGGCAGCACCTCTTCTGGTTCTTCGGGCACCCGGAGGTCTACATCATCGCGCTGCCGTTCTTCGGGATCGTCTCCGAGGTCATTCCGGTCTTCGCGCGGAAACCGATGTTCGGCTACATGGGCCTCATCGGCGCGACCATCGCCATCGCGGGCCTCTCCGCGACGGTCTGGGCGCACCACATGTACGCCACGGGCGGCGTGCTGCTGCCGTTCTTCTCATTCATGACGATGCTCATCGCCGTGCCGACCGGGGTGAAGTTCTTCAACTGGATCGGCACGATGTGGAGCGGAAGTCTCTCCTTCGAGACGCCGATGCTGTGGACGACGGGCTTTCTCGTCACCTTCCTTTTCGGCGGCCTGACGGGCGTCGTCCTGGCCTCGCCGCCGATGGACTTCCACGTCTCCGACTCGTACTTCGTCGTGGCGCACTTTCATTACGTGGTGTTCGGCACCGTGGTCTTCGCGATGTTCGCCGGGTTTCATTTCTGGTGGCCCAAGTTCACCGGAAAAATGCTGGACGAACAGCTTGGGAAGATCTCGTTCTGGACGCTGTTCGTCGGATTCCACGGCACGTTCCTGGTGCAGCACTGGCTCGGCGCCGAGGGAATGCCGCGGCGGTACGCGGACTATCTCGCGGCCGACGGATTCACCGTTCTCAACACGATCTCCTCCCTGAGCTCGTTCCTGCTCGGGCTCTCCGTCCTGCCGTTCCTCTACAACGTCTGGAAGACCGCGAAATACGGTGAGCCGGTCGGCATGGACGATCCCTGGGGATACGGGCGTTCGCTGGAGTGGGCCACGGCCTGCCCGCCGCCCCGGCACAATTTCGCGACGCTTCCGCGGGTCAGGTCGGAGTCCCCTGCGTTCGATCTGCACCACCCGGAGATCATCGCGATCGAGCAGGCCGACCAGGAACGCCTGCGCGCCGGGAGTGGCAGTAGCAGTAGCAGGGGCAGCGGCAGCCAGTAGCCAGTGACCGCAGTGGTTGCGCGGGGGCTCCGTGGTGCGCCGGAGCCCCCGCCGCGTATGCCGAGCCAGCCGCGTCCGGCATCCGCGCATCCGGCCCGGGAACGCCGTGGGGCCGCCGACGCGCACCACCCCGTCCACGCCTCGGCCTCCGGCGCCCGGTCATCGGACAGGAATGCAGTTTCACAGAATCGCCATAAGCGCGTACCGAGCCCCATTACCCCACATGGGTGACGGAACGAAGGCCTCCGCTGCGGCTGTTCTTCGCGCTCGGTAATCGACCCTGGTCAACTCGGCAGCGGCCGCAGGGGAATTCGCCGGACGAATTCGAACAGTACGGACGAAGATCAGGCGATCGAGCGCGCGAACCGCGACAGACGGCGGCCCCCACCTCCCCCCACAGCCCCGCCACACCCACCGGCTAGAGTGCGCCGACACCCGTATCCACCCCCAGGGAGGCCGAGTTGAGGACCAGCGAGGACGTTGCCGACGGTGCGGCGGCGGCCGGGCACTTCGCCTCCGTCGACGAGGTCGAGGCCCGGCTCGCCGAGGCCGGATACCTCGCCTCCCCCGCCGTCGCCACCACCGTCTACCTGGCCGACCGCCTCGGCAAGCCGCTCCTGATCGAGGGCCCCGCCGGCGTCGGCAAGACCGAGCTGGCCAAGGCCGTGGCGGAGGTCGCCGGGGCCCGGCTCGTACGACTGCAGTGCTACGAGGGCGTGGACGAGGCCAGGGCGCTGTACGAGTGGAATCACGCCAAGCAGCTGCTGCGGATCACCGCGGGCCGCGACGAGAGCTGGGACGAGACCCGCACGGACATCTTCAGCGAGGAGTTCCTGCTCGCCCGGCCGCTGCTCACCGCGATCCGGGGCCGCGACCCGAAGGTCCTGTTGATCGACGAGGTCGACAAGGCCGACGTCGAAGTGGAGGGCCTGCTCCTGGAGGTGCTGAGCGACTTCCAGGTGACCGTGCCCGAGCTGGGCACCGTGCGCGCCGAGCGCCGCCCGTTCGTCGTGCTCACCTCGAACGCGGCGCGCGAGCTGTCCGAGGCGCTGCGGCGGCGCTGCCTGTTCCTCCACATCGGCTTCCCCGAGGAGGAGTTGGAGCAGCGGATCGTGCGCCTGAAGGCGCCCGGCCTGGACGCGGCGCTCACGGCGTCCGTGGTGCGGGTGGTGGGCGCGCTGCGGGCGATGGACCTGCGCAAGGCCCCTTCGGTCGCGGAGACCGTGGACTGGGCGCGCACCCTGCTCGCGCTCGGCGCGGACACCCTGGACGAGTCCGTCGTACGCCGGAGTCTCGGTGTCGTCCTCAAGCATCAGGAGGACGTGGCCAAGGCGGCGGCGAAGCTGGACCTGGACGCCGTGTGAACGGCGGCTCCGGCCTCGCCGGGCGGCTGACCGGGTTCGTGCGGGCGCTGCGCGAGCAGGGCGTGCGAGTCGGCACCGGCGAGAGCGTGGACGCGGGCCTCGCGGCGGAGGCGCTCGGGCTCGCCGACCGGGAGCGGCTGCGTGCCGGGCTCGCGGCGACTCTGCTGCACCAGGAGGCGCAACGACCGGTGTTCGACCAGGTCTTCGACCTGTACTTCCCGCGGACGGTCGGAGCGCCCGTACCGGAGGGCGACGCCCAAGTTCCCTTGGTCCGCGAGGAGTTGCGGGACCGTCTGGCCGCGGCGCTCGCCGGGAACGACGCGGCGGCGATGGCGCAGCTCGCGGCGCAGGCCGTCGACTCGCTCGGCGGGTACGGGGACGCGTCCGGCTCGGACGGCTGGTCCGCGTACCAGACGCTTGAGCGGCTGCGGCCGCAGACGCTGCTGGCGCGGGTGCTGGCCGGACTGCGCGAGGGCCAGGAGCTGCGCGAGGGCCAGGAGCAGGGCGCGGCGTTCACGGACCGGCTCGCCGCCGACGAGATCCGGCGCCGTATCGAGGGATTCCGGGGGCTGGTGGCGACCGAGGCGCGGCGGCGGGTCGCCGAGCGGCGCGGCGCCGACGCGATCGCCCGGCGCGCCGTCGCCCCCACCGCCGACCGCGTCGACTTCCTGTTCGCACACCGTGGCCAACTGGCCGAACTGCACCGCACGGTGCGGCCGTTGGCGCGGAAGCTGGCGACACGGCTCGCGGCGCGGCGCCGCCGGGCGGCGCGCGGGCGGATCGATCTGCGGCGTACGGTGCGCGGCTCGCTGTCGACGGGCGGGGTGCCGATGCGTCCGGTGCTGCGCCGGCGGCGGCCGGGCCGGCCCGAGCTGGTGCTGCTGTGCGATGTGTCGGGTTCGGTGGCGGGGTTCGCGCAGTTCACGATGTTGCTGGTGCAGGCGCTGCACGACCAGTTCAGCAAGGTGCGGGTGTTTGCCTTCGTCAACAGCGTCGACGAGGTGACCGACCTGATCGAGCAGGGCCGCGCGGACCCGGAGGGCCTCAGCTCCCGCATCCTGGCGCAGGCGGAGGTCACGCGCTTCCACTCCAGCAGCGACTACGGCACGGCGCTCGGCGAGTTCGCGGAGCGGCACGCCGCGGCGCTCTCCCCGCGCTCCTGCGTGTTCGTCCTCGGCGACGCCCGCACCAACCGCACCCCGCCGAACGCCGAGGCGCTGCGCGCGGTGCGCGACCGGGCGCAGCGCGTGTACTGGCTCAACCCGGAGCGGCGCTCCGCGTGGGACACAGGCGACTCGGCGGCTTCGGTGTACGCGGAGGTGGTCGACATGTACGAGTGCCGTACGGCCGCCCAACTCGGCGCGCTGATCGGCCGGTTGGCGACCGTGTGAGGTGAGCGCCGGGCGTACCGCGCAGGACTCCGCAGGACCCCGCAGGACTCCGCAGGACTTTTCCTGGCCCGGGTGTCACAGAATGCGGCGCACCGGGGTCCTGTGTGCGTACGGCGCGGCGCACCGGGCGCGCGCCACCACCGTGTTCACCGAGGCGGAGCGGGCCGCGCTCGCGCTCGCCGAGGAGGGCACGCTGCTCGGCGACGGCGGCGTGTCCGACGCGACGTGGGCGGCGGCGCGCAAGCACTTCGACGACGATCAGCTGGGCGCCCTGGTCTGCGTGATCGCCCTGATCAACGCGGCCACACGGATGAACGTGATCGTGCAGAACCCCGGAGGGTCGTACGAGCCGGGCATGTTCGCCGCCCTGGCGGACTGACGCCGGCGCGCTGCCGTACTGGGACCTCAGCCCTTCCGTCCCACGATCAACCTGCACCGCGGGCTTCCGTCGGCGCGGCGGCCGAACTCCTCAAGCGGGTGCAGCTCCACCGTGAAGCCCGCCCGCTCCAGGTCCGCGCGGACCGCGTCGAGCGGCCACGTGCGGTAGTACATGACGAACGGCGGCCGCCGCACCCGGTTCCGTACCCGCATCGCCGCGTCGAAGCCGAGCAGCGCCCAGTACGCCGGTGTGCCGATGCGGGGCGGGGCCGCGACCGGGAAGGCGAGGACGCCGCCGGGGCGCAGGACGCGGTGGATCCCGGCGAGCAGGCCGGGCCGCTCCGCGGGCAGGAAGTGGCCGAACGCCCCGAAGCTGACCGCGAGGTCGAAGGCCGCGCCGAACGGCAGCGCGCGGGCGTCCGCCCGTACGAGCTGCGCCGACGCCCCCGCCTTCCCCTCGGCCGCCCGCGCGAGCATCCCCGCGCTGAAGTCGACTCCGGTGACCCGTCGGCGGCAGACCGCGTGCAGGACGTCGAGTCCCGCGCCGGTGCCGCAGCACAGGTCGAGGCCGGAGTCGAAGGGGCCGAGGCGGGTGAGTGCGGCCTCGGTGGCTGCGAGGAAGCGGTCCGGGGTGCGGAACGGGGTGTGGTCGAACTTGGGGGCGAGGAGGTCGTAGCCGCGCTCCACGGAGGTCAGCGCCTGTTCGGCCAGTTCGCGAAGGGTCGGCCCCTGGGAGGTGAACATTCCGTCACCCTAGCCGCCAGTCGTCGTTATTGACTCTGTGTCAATTTTGCCGACCCGTTACTTCCCCACCGTGCGTACCCGCGCGTAACTTGGCTGGAGCACAACGCTCCGCCAGTACGCGCGCACGTGGTCCGGGCCCTGACACCGCATCTCCTTCCGTCCTGAGCACCCCCACCCATGAGCCGCAAGGAGTTCGTCCGATGCTGCCCTGGTCACGCACAGCCCGCGGGCTGCGCCCCCTCGCCGCCCTGCTGCTGGCCGCCGCCGCGCTGGCGCCCGGCACCGCCGCCCACGCCGACGCCGGCCCCACGAAGTCCGCGGCTCCCGACCGCGGTTGGAACGACTACGACTGCAAGCCCTCGGCCGCCCATCCCCGCCCGGTCGTCCTGGTGCACGGCACGCTGGGGAACTCGGTCGACAACTGGCTGGGGCTCGCCCCGTATCTGGTCGCGCGCGGCTACTGCGTCTTCTCCCTGGACTACGGACAGCTGCCGGGCGTGCCGCTCTTCCACGGCCTCGGCCCGGTCGAGAAGTCCGCCGGGCAGCTGGACGCGTACGTCGACAAGGTGCTCGCCGCGACCGGCGCCCGCGAGGCCGATCTGGTGGGGCACTCGCAGGGCGGGATGATGCCGCGCCACTACCTGAAGTTCCTCGGCGGCGCCGACGAGGTGAACGCGCTCGTCGGCATCGCGCCCAGCAGCCACGGCACGACCATGAACGGCCTGACCAAACTCCTCGACGTGTTCCCGGGCGCCCGCGAGTACGTGACCGAGAACACCCCGGCGCTGACCGACCAGGTCGCCGGTTCCCCGTTCCTGACCAGGCTCAACGAGGGCGGCGACACGGTGCCCGGCGTCACGTACACGGTCATCGCGACCAAGTACGACCAGGTCGTGACGCCCTACCGCTCGCAGTTCCTCGACGGGCCGGAGGTGACCAACGTGCTGATCCAGGACAAGTGCGCGGCCGACCTGTCCGGGCATGTGGCGATCGGCCTGGCCGACCGGCTGGCGTTCCACGAGGTCGCCAACGCCCTGGACCCGGAGCACGCGGAGCCCACCACCTGTCTGTCGGCGGTGAGTTGAGCCCGTACGACAACGCACGAACGCGCTGACGCGCCGCGTCCCGGGCCCGATCGGGCGGTCCGCCTCAGCGGCGCGTCCCCGCGAGGCGCTCCACCTCGTCCTTGGCCTCCTTCAGGGCGACACGTTGTCGCTGAACGACCCCAGGCCGGTGCCGGACAGACGCCGGTGCAGCGCAACCGCCTGGTCCTCGGTGAGCGAGGCGACATGGTCGGCGGCCGCCCGCAACACGTCGCCGTGCTGGGTGAGTTCCTCGGCCCGGTCCGGCGGCAGCAGGTCGGGCGACTCGTGGGTCCAGCGAAGCAGTTCGGCGACGATGCGCCGCTGGCCGTGCTGCTGGGTGGCGAGGGCGGGCCGGTCGATGACGTAGGCCCACACCAGCTCCTTGAGCAGATCGCAGGCGGCGCGCCGCTCGGCCGGGATGACCAGCCGGGCGCCGTAGCGGATGGGGGCGCCGGCGCCGATGTCGAGGGTGATGCCGCGGGTGAAGTAGTCGATGAGGTCGGAGGTGCGGCGGTTGACGGCGACGGCGTCGTCGTGGCTGCCGGTGTAGGGCGCGGGCACGGTCAGGCGCTTGCCGATCTCCGACAGCAGCTCCTGGGCCGCGGCCCGGTCGAAGGGTTCCCCGGCGCGGGCCCGCTTGGCCTGCACGTAGTCGAGGAAGCGCCGCACCTCACGCTCCGTGTCGCCGCCCGCGGCCCCGGGCGGCGGGAAGAGGGAGGCGAGCGGGATGTGCCCGGTGCGGTAGAAGTCCTCGACGTCGTGGCAGGCGTACGTGACGTCGTCGGCCCAGTCCATCAGCTGTTCCTCGACGGGCACTTCGGTGTCCGTACGGCCGTTGCGCACCCAGGTGAAGGCGGCCAGGTCGGCGTCGTACACGCCCCACTTGTAGTGCCGCGCCGGGTTCTCGGCGAGCGGGGCGCGCTCCCAGGGGTACTTGGTCGCGGCGTCCAGGCAGGCGCGGGTGAGGTGGAGTCCGCGGTGGCCGGGGTACTTGTGCGCGGCGAGGCAGGTGACCACGCGGAAGGTCTGCGCGTTGCCCTCGAAGCTGTCCAACTGGCTGCCCTGGCCACGGAGTTGGTCCATGGTGGCGCGCAGCGCGGTCTCGCCCGCGTGCCCGAAGGGCGGGTGCCCGATGTCGTGCGCCATGCAGGCCGCCTCGACCAGCGCGGGGTTCGGCCCGCCGTAGCGGCGCTGCAGCCGCTCGGCCATGCGGCGGCCGAGCTGGGCCACCTTCATGGAGTGGGTGAGGCGGGTGTGGTACGCGCCCAGCTCGCCGCTGGCGACGACCTGGCTCTTGCCGGCGAGGGCCCGCCACTGCGTGGAGTAGAGGATGCGGTCCACGTCGTGCTCGAAGCCGGACCGCTGCCCGTCGTCGGACACCCGGCGGCGCAGGGAGTGCTGTTCGAGGTCGTCGTCGCTGTACTGGGCGGGTCGCATGGCCGGATGGTACGCGCGGACGCGCCCCTCAGCCCTCCGGATTCCTCGACGGTGGCGGCGTGACGTCCACCGCCTCACGTGGTCCGCCCGTTGCACAGCCCCTCCTGCTCCGGCACGGCCTGGAGGGCGGGCAGGACGTTCGCGTACGAGGCGAGAGGGGCAGGCGGGACGAGCTCGCCCGACGTGGTCCGGTGCCACCAGTCCGTACCGCCCTCCTCGATGCAGCGCAGCAGGATGCCCTCGCGCAGGCCCCAGGGGCAGATCGTCAGCTCGTCGATACCGGTCAGCTTCATCACGGTGTGCGCGACGACCGCACCCGCGAGGGACTGCCGGGCCCGCGCCGCCGAGATGCCCGGCAGCTCGGCCCGCTCCGTGCTCGTGCGCCGCGCCAGCTGGTCCAGGGCCACGCGCAGATCCGTGCGCGCGAGGCCGCGCGCGGTGAACGGCCCGAACCGTCCGGGCGGCGCCCCGCACAGCCGCGCCAGCTGCTGGAACGTACGCGAGGTCGCCGCCGTGGTCCGGGGCGCCTCCCAGCGGACGCGGGCCGCCGCGTCCCGCATCTGGTGGCGTACGTGCCGGCGCAGCTCCTTGACGCGGCGGGGCGCGGGCGGGTCCTGGGCGCCGAAGAACTCGCGGGTGAGGCGGCCCGCGCCGAGCGGCAGGGACAGCGCGAAGTCCGGCAGCTTCGAGCGCCCGAAGGCGACTTCGAGGGAACCGCCGCCGATGTCCAGCATGGCGAGCGGGCCCGCGCGCCAGCCCATCCAGCGGCGCGCCGCGAGAAACGTCAGCTCGGCCTCGACCTCGCCGGGCAGCACGTTCAGGTGGACCCCGGTGCGGGCGGTGACCTTCCGCAGCACCTCCGCGCGGTTCGGGGCGTCCCTGACGATGGCCGTAGCGAAGGCGAACGGCTCGGTCACGCCCCAGCGCCGGCCCTCGGCGCGGGCCGCGGCCACCGCGTCCACGATCCGGTCCACCTGGTCGTCGGGCACATGGCCGCCGCGGTCCACGTGCTCGGCGAGGCGCAAGGCCCGCTTCGCGGTGTGCACCGGCAAGGGGACGGCACCGTCCGTGTCCGCGACGACCAGACGTGCCGTGTTCGAACCGACATCGATCACTCCCATACGCATTCCTAGCCGGTACCCGGGGGCGGGCGCGGCATGCAAAGGTGCCGCCCGGCTCTTGTGGAAGGTGCCGCCCGGCTCTTGTGGTTCGCGCGCCGGAGCGGAGCGGACCTCTCAGGGCGCCGCGGCCGGAATCTTCGAAGTCGTCTTGTGGGTGGGCGCGTCCTCGCTGACCGGGACGTGCAGCCAGACCGCCTTTGACGGGACGTCGCGGTCGTCCAGGGCCATCACCATGTACCAGCCGGGCGGCACCAGCGCAGGGTTCTTCGGCAGGGTGACCTCGACGCCGTCCTTCGTACGCTTGAAGTCCAGGGCGATGGAACGCTGTTCGACGTTGGTGACGTGCGTGAACGCGCCCGGCCGCAGCAGCCGCATCTTCTTGATGGACGCCGCGTCCTTGCTGCTGAACCGCGTCTTCTCGCCCAGCTCGACGCTGCTGCGCCCGCCGTTGGGAGCGCGCAGCTCGGGCCGCTCGCCGCCCTGGTGCAGATAGGGCGGCGTGTAGAGCTCGATCCGCTGCTCGAACGTGGCCAGCTTGGAGTTGGCCTTGTCGGCGAAGAGCGAGTCCGAGCCGAAGGTCATCACCCGGCCGTCCGGGAGCAGCAGCCCGCCGGAGTGGTAGTTGCGGCCCACCAGCGGCGCGGCGGCCGGCTCGAACTTGTTGGTCTCCGGGTTGTAGAGGGAGGCCTTGAGGATGTTGGTGTCGCCCTTGCCGCGGTAGTCGCCGGAGCCGTTGGTGGTGAGCACCTTGTCGTCCGGGAGGATCACGCTCGTGGGGTAGCGGGCCTGGTCGTACAGGTCCGGGCCGTCCACGAAGCGCGGGCTGGCCGCCTTGAGGTCGGCGATGCGGGTGCGGTCGGTGGACTTCTCGGACTCGCCCACGCCGCCGCCGCCGAGCACCATGTACTTCTGCTCCTGGGCCGGGGGCAGCAGCACCGACATCGAGGTCTCCAGGATCTCCGGGTCGCTCATACCGGGCACCTTGGTGAACTCGTTGGTGTCCAGGTCCCACAGTCCGGGCTCGCGCCCCTGGTCGTCCGGCCCGTACCCGGCGTTGGAGCCGGTGTAGAAGAGCCGCCCGTCGCTTGCGAGGAAAAGCGCCGGATAGGTCGGGAAAAAGCGGGACTTGGGGAGGTAGCTCCACTTTTTCGTCTTCGGGTCGTACACCTCGTTCTTCCCCGGCACGACCTGGCCGATCTCGTCGAGCCCGGACACGGAGAGGACCTTGCCGTCCTCCAGGGTGGTCAGCGTGGGGTACCAGCGGGCCTCGCCCATCGGGTCGACCTTGATGTACTTCTCGGCGACCGGGTCGAACTCGTAGGCGTCCTTGATGCCTTGGAAGTCCTTTTTGTCGAAGGACAGTTTCTGCGCGATGCCGTAGATGTTCTGCCGCTCGTCGCCCTTGAGGCCGGAGATGCGGTACTGGTCCTGCGCGCCGGTCTGATGCTCCTCGCCCTTCTCCAGCGCCTCCACGTAGACGCGGGCGCTGCTCGCGGTGACCTTGGTCTTGCCGGTCTTCGGGTCGGTGGTCTTCTTCGCGCGCGGCACGACCAGGCTCGCCTGCGACTCGAAGGTCTTGCCGTTCTCCCGGCCGGTGAAGCGGGTGCCGGCGGGCAGGGTCTTCGGCTTGTCCGGGTTCTCGTTGTAGACGATCATCAGGCCGCCGGCCTTCTCCACGTCGCCCTTGAGCGTCTCGTACCGCTGCGTCCCGCCCGCCACAAGGAGGTTGCCGTCGGGGAGTTGGGTGTGTCCGGCGCAGAACAGGTCGGCGGGGGTTTCCACGTTCTCGAAGGTGTTCTTCACGGGATCCCACAGGACGGTGCGGAAGGTCTTCGCGTCGAACATCTTCGCGTTGTTGCCCGAGCCCGCGATCAGCAGCACCTTGCCGGTGTGCAGGAGCGCGGCGTGGATGGTGTTGATGCGGTACTTCTCCGGTACGTCCACGACCTTCCACTGGCCGTGCTTCGCCTTGTACTCCGGCTGATCGATCTCGTACGCGTGGTACCGCTCCGAGGCGAAGTCGTAGACCGCCGGGGCGTTGGTCGCCGCCAGCACTAGAACCACGGAGCTGCCCAACAGGATCCTGGTGGTGCGGCGGCTCGGACGGTATCCCATCGACTTCTCCCCATGAGCTACTACGGCAGCGACCCTGACGCCCACTAATGGGCGTTATGAACGTTTTGCACTCTATGACGAGACCGGACTTTAGTCCTGGATGACCGGAGGGGCTCCGACCCTCGGGCGTCCGGGCCGCGGGGCGGCCGCCGTACTCGCGCGGGAGGTTCGCGGGGTGGCCAGATGCTTGCGGTTCTGGTCCATCCGGCCACTGGTTCGCGCAGGGGCCCGGCCGCAGGATCGAGGCATGAGAATTCTGTGGATCTTCGCCCACCCCGAACGGCACTCCCTCAACGGCGCCTTGCTCGACGAGGGACTGCGCACCCTCGACGCCCTCGGCCACGAGCACCGCGTCTCCGACCTGTACGCGATGGGCTGGAAGGCCGTCGTCGACGCGGAGGACTTCCGGGGGCCCGGCCACGAGCGCCTGGTCGTCGGCGCTGCGCAGGAACAGGCGTACGGACAGGGGGAGTTGAGCGCCGACATCCGTGCCGAGCAGGAGAAGCTGGCCTGGGCGGACGTCGTGGTGTTCCAGTTCCCGCTGTGGTGGTTCGGGCCGCCCGCGATCCTGAAGGGCTGGTTCGACCGGGTCCTGGTGCAGGGCTTCGCCTTCGGCCTCAAGGACGCGGCGGGCACGACCCTGCGGTACGGGGACGGCGGCCTCGCGGGCAAGCGCGTGCTGATCGTCACCTCGGTCGGGGCGCGCGAGTCCGGCTTCGGGCCGCGCGGCATCCACGGCCCTGTCGACGAGGTGCTGTTCCCGCTGCTGCACGGCACGTTCTGGTACACGGGCATGGCCCCGCTCGCCCCGTTCACGGTCTACGGCGCCGACCGGATGACCCCGGCGGGCGCCCAGGACGCCACCGAGGCCCTGAGCCACCGCCTGCGCGGCCTGTCCGACGAGGCCCCCCTCCGCTACCGGCACGAGCAGGGCGGCGACTACGACGACGAGCTCGTACTGCGACCGGAGGTGGCACCGGGCCGGTCCGGGGTGGCGGCCCAGCGGCTGGACGCTCGGGATCGGGTGCCTGCCTGACCGACTGGCCCCAACCTGCGTTGCAGGGGGTGCAATTCGGGTTGCGGCACTCGCCCAGTACGGGTCACACCCGTCACGCCCTCGTCCGCCGGGCGGTTACGACGGGTGCGCACCGCCCGGCGGTACCACAATGGGCGCAACACACCCCGCCGGAAACCGGAGGACCCGTGGCCCGCCTGCTCTACACCGTGATCACCTCGCTCGACGGATACATCTCCGACGAGAACGGCTCCTTCGACTGGTCCGAGCCCGACGAGGAGGTGCACGCGTTCATCGACGACCAGGAGCGGACGGTCGGCACCCAGCTGCTCGGGCGGCGGATGTACGAGGTGCTGCGGTACTGGGAGACCGCGCTCGACGAGCCCGGCCAGACGCCCGCGGGCGCGGACTTCGCGCGGCAGTGGCTCGACGCCGACAAGATCGTGTACTCCCGCACCCTCACCGAGGTCTCGACCGCGCACACCCGGATCGAGCGCGAATTCGACCCCACGGAGATCGCCCGGCTCAAGGAGACGGCCGCGCGCGACCTGGTGATCGGCGGCCCCGGGCTCGCCCGGCACGCCTTCGCCGCGGGGCTGGTCGACGAGTGCCGGGTGTTCGTCGTCCCCATGCTCATCGGCGGCGGCAAGCAGGCCTTTCCGGCCGGGTTCCGCAGCGGCCTCGAACTGCTCGACCAGCGCCGGTTCGCAGGCGGCACAGTGTTCCTGCGGTACGCGACCCGCCCCTGAGCGCGCCCCGTCCGGGACGGCCGCCCACCCCGGGCAAACGGCTATTTTCGGCCGCACCTCAGGCGCCCCGAGGCACAGTTGAAGGGCGCCCGCAACCCCGTAAAGCGGCCGCTAATCCGCCCGAACCGGGACATCGCGCAGCCGAGGACGCAGGCATATGCCGACAGCACCACCGGATCGTGTGTTGCCAAATCCCTTACGGGGCATGGCTGCCTGTGCAACAGTCGTAACCGGCTCTTCCGTCAGCCCTGGTCGCACCGCGCCTGCATCGGAGTACGTCATGCCGTCCCATCTGTTTGCGGACCGCCCCGCGCCTCAGCCGCCCGAGCGCGGCACGGTCGACGCGCTGATCTCCCAGACGCAGCAGCTCCGCGGCGATGTGGACGCCGTGCGCCGCGACACCGTGCCCGACGGCACCGACCCGCAGGGCCGCTGGCAGCGCGCCCTGTGCGAGCTCGCCGTCCACCAACTCGACGACCTGAACGCCCACTTGGGCCAGCTGCGCGCCGGCACCCCCGCCGATGCCATCACCTCCACCGCCTCCGCCGCCTCCGCCGCCTCCACCGAGGCAGCCGGGTCCGCCGCATCCGTCGAGGACGGCGACGGCGCGCCCGGGGCCGGCATCCCCGCGCCCCGGCCCGAACCGCCGCGCGGCTCCCTGCTCAGCCGCGTCGGCAGCGCCGAGTGGAACCTGCTGACGGACGAAGTCACCTGGTCCGGCGAGCTCTACGCCATCTTCGGCTGGGACCCGGCCAAGCAGCCGCTCACGCTCGACGAACTGCCCGCCCTCGTCCACGAGGACGACCAGTCGCTGCTCACCACGATGGTGACGGACTGCCTCGTGGACGGCCGGCCCATCGACGGCGAGTTCCGCATCGTCCGCCCCGGCGGCGAGGTGCGCACCGTGCACATGATGGGCGAGCCGGTGCTCGACTCCGACGGCATGACCGCCTCCATGTGGGCGGTCCTGCGGGACGTCAGCGAGCTGCGCCGCAGCCAGCTCGCCGTCCGCGAGAGCAGAGAGTCACTGCAGCTCCAGCAGCATCTGGCGCAGACCGAGCACCGCGTCGCCGTGGAACTCCAGGAAGCGGTGCTGCCGCCGTGGCGCGGCTCGCTCCAGTTCCCGCACGGCAGCCCCGCGGCCCTGGACCTGGCGGCGCACTACCTGCCGTCCTCGTCCAGCGCACTGATCGGCGGCGACTGGTACGACGCCATGCAACTCCCGGACGGCGACGCCCTGTTGAGCGTCGGCGACCTCACCGGGCACGGCGTGGCCGTCACCTCCGGCATGGCGCTGCTGCTCGGCGCGCTGCGCGGCATGGCGGTGGCCGGCTCGCAGCCGGGACCGCTGCTCGGCCACCTCAACCAGATGCTGGACGCCTCCGTGCAGCCCGCCCTGGGCAGCGCGGTGTGCTGCCGGTACGAGCCGGTGCGCCGCACCCTCACCTGGGCGCAGGCCGGACACCCCGCCCCGCTGCTGTTCCGCGGCGGGACGGGGCGCGCGCTGACGCCGCCCGACGGCGTGCTCCTGGGCGCCACCTCGGGTGCCGTGTACGCGCAGGCCGAGGAGCGCCTGGAGGTCGGCGACCTGCTGCTGCTGCACACCGACGGCCTGGTCCCCGGGCGCGACGGCACCGCGGGCGCCGAGCGGCTCCTGGCCCTGGCCCCCCGGTTCGCGGGGGCGCGCGGCGCGCAGGACTGCGTACGCACGGTCGTCGAGGAGTTCGGGCAGACCGAGCGCGAGGACGACGCGTGCGTACTGGTCGCGCGGATCGGGGCTTCCTGAGTCCGTTCCCGGCGAGAGGCCGGCGAAGCCGCCTCTCGCGTAGGTCCGCCCTCACGCCCTCATGCTCTTGCCCTTCCCCTTCGGCAGCGCGAGCTCGATCTCCTCGCGCAGATCCTGGATCTTCGGGTACGAGGCGTACTGCCCGGTGAGCCGGTACATCTCGCGCAGCCGGTCCCAGGTGCGGTGCGAGGAGGTCTCGCCCATGGACACCAGGGCCAGCCGTGCGTACCGGTCGGCCTGCTCCGGGTCGTCGGCGATGAAGCAGGCGGAGGCCAGCGAGATGTAGTCGAAGATCTTCGAGCGCTGCCGCCCGCCGACCCGCAGCTCCAGGGCCTCCTTGGCGTGCCGTTGGGCGATGGCGGAGGCGCTGGGGTCGTGATCGGCGAGCGTGCGGTACGCCAGGGCCTGCATGCCGTGCATGTCGGCCTCGTCGAACATCTGCATCCAACTCGGCGGCGGCACATCGCCCTTGTCCGAGACGAACAGTTCCTCCGCCTCGCCGAGGGTGCGCCGCATCGCCTGGCCCTTGCCCAGGGCGGCCTGCGCCCAGGCCTCGATGGTGTGCAGCATCGCCTGGGTGCGCGGCAGGACTTCGTCGCCCGAGCCGGACTTGGCGAGCTTCATCAGGTCCAGGGCATCGTCGGGCCGGCCCAGGTGCACCATCTGGCGGGCGCCCCGGGAGAGCGCCTCGGCGGCGCGCGGCCGGTCCCCGCCTTCGCGGGCCGCGTGCGCGGCGATCACGAAGTACTTCTGCGCGGTGGGCTCCAGGCCCACGTCGTGCGACATCCAGCCCGCGAGGACCGCCAGGTTGGCGGCGACGCCCCACAGGCGCCGCTGGAGGTGGTCGGGGTGGTGGTAGGCGAGCATGCCGCCCACCTCGTTCAACTGGCCCACGACCGCCTTGCGTTGGAGTCCGCCGCCACGGGACGCGTCCCAGGCGCGGAACACCTCCACGGAACGCTCCAGCTCCTCGATCTCCTGCGACCCGATGGGGGCGGCCTCGTACCGGTCGTACCCAGCGGGGTCGGCGTGCAGGGGGTCGTGGGAGCGGGGTGCGTCGGCGGACAGGGCCGGGTCGGTGTGCAGCCAGTCGTGCATGGCGCTGCTGAGTGCGGATCCCGCGGCGAGCGCGGCGCCCGCGCCCACCAAGCCGCGTCGGTTGAGCATGAGGTCCATTCCCGTGAATTCGGTGAGGACCGCAGCAGTCCGCTCGGGCGCCCAAGGCAGTCCGTCGGGGTTGTCCTGCTGCCCCTTGCTCTGCCTCTTTCCCGTACGCCCGTGCCGGACCAGACCGAGGTCCTCGATGGTCACGACACGGCCGAGTCGCTCGGTGAACAGGGCCGCAAGGACCCGCGGCACGGGATCGCGCGGGATCTCTCCCATGTCGATCCAGCGCCGCACCCGCGAGGTGTCGGTCGCCAGCTGCGGATGGCCCATGGCCGCCGCCTGCCGGTTCACGAGTCTCGCCAGTTCGCCCTTGGACCAGCCGGCCAGGCCGAACAGGTCTTGCAGGCGAGTGTTGGGTTCGCTGCTCACGTCAAGCCCCCAGGTTCTCGGCTGAGTTGACAGTAACCGCCTGTCAGATGCGGTGCGACTATTCGCCAGGGTTCGCCAGGGTGCGCTACGTGGTGTGCCAGGCGCCGGGAGGTGTCAGGTAGATATGCGCCACCCCGCCCCGGCGGTCGTACCGCACTCCCCAGGGCGCGGCACTGCGGCCGGGCGGGTGGCGTATGTGACTCGTCGGACCACGAAGGGATCTGTCTCGCCCATGTACGCAGCATCGTCCTCCGTGTCCGCTCCGCCCCGGCCGCAGGCCCACCGTCAGGGCAGCGGCCCGTACTTGGCACCGCCCCGGCAGGCCGTCCCCGCCATAGGCGACCGGCTGCGACGCCCGGCGGCCGGCGGGCAGCACCTCAGCGGCAGACTCGACCTGTCCGGCGCCCAGGGCGCGCAGTTGCGCACGGCCATCACGTCCGTGCTGCGGATCTGCCCGGAGTTCAACCCCGTACAGGTACTGCGGCGCAGCGGGCGCTCCGTCCTCCTGGTCGGCACGACCGGACGCTCCACCGCGGTCGCCAAGTGTTTACTGGACCACTCCCCCGCGTGGTCGGAGCGGCTCCAGCACGAAATAGCGGCATACCGCGCGTTCGTCCGGCACCGTCCGCCGGTACGAGCTCCGCGGCTCATCGCCGCCGATCCGGTGGGCGGCACGCTCGTGATCGAGCGGATGCCCGGACGGGTGGCGGCAGTTCAGCGGCACCCGGCGGAGGCGCCGCCGCGGGCGGACATCCGCGCGGCGCTCGGCGCGATCTGCCGGCTCAACACCTGGCGGCCGCCGGCCGGGATGTTCGACGCCCCGCTCGACTACGGCTCGCGGATCTCCCGCTACCACGACCTCGGCCTGCTCACCGACCGGGACCTGGGCGACCTGCAGAAGCTGCTGCACGGCATCGCGCTGTCCTCCGGCCCCGGCGGCATGGGCCAGTTCTGCCACGGCGACGCGCTGCTGCAGAACGTCCTGCTCTCCCCGGCGGGCCCGGTCCTGGTCGACTGGGAGCACGCGGGCTGGTACCTGCCGGGGTACGACCTGGCGACGCTCTGGTCCTGTCTCGGCGACGCCCCCGTGGCGCGCCGTCAGATCAGCCAGCTCGCCCAGTCCGCGGGCCCGGCGGCGCGGGACGCCTTCCTGGTGAACCTGATGCTGGTCCTCACCCGGGAGATCCGGCGGTACGAGACGGCCGCGCAGCGCGCCCTGCACGACCAGCCCCCGGCGGCACCGGGCCAGACCCCGTCCGGAGCCGCGTCGTCCGGAGCCGCGTCGTCCGGCGAGGAGCAGCGGCTGCTGCTGCGGCGGCTGCACGACGACTGCGGGCTGGCCCGCAGGGCGGTACGGGCGGCGGTCGGCACGCGCTGAGGGGTGCGCGGGGGCGCGCGGGGGCGCGCGGGGGCGCGCGGGGGCGTCTCCCCTCCCCGCCCCTTCCCGAAAGCCTGCGGCGCTGTTGTTCGGCTGTTCCGCCGTCGTGGCTGGTCGCGCACAGCCCCGCGCCCGTGTCACAGCCCCGCGCCCGTGTCGGGGCCCCGTCAGGGGCGCGGGGCTCACCCCGACTGCACCTCGCTGACCCGCGAGAACGCAGTGCCCCCGCGCCACCCTCACCTCCGGGCACGGCCCGTGTCCATCCGTGCTGACACCCATGTCGGGCGAAAACCCGGGGATGGCACGATTGCGCTCTTGCCGTGTCGCGCGCCGAGCGCCGACGCGGCTGTTCCATCAGCCAGTCAGGGGACCAGGGAGGGGACAGGCTGTGCCTGCTCCACGGATGAGCACGACGCCGCTGCCCGGCATCGGCGTCCAGTACGACCTCACCACGCGTGAGGACCACCACGTCTCGGTGGTCGCGCACCGCGACGGTACGCGGACCGTCAACGTCTACCAGGCCGAGGACCCGGATGCGTGCGCCCAGTCGCTGCATCTGACGGGGCCCGAGTCGGCCTCGCTGATCGACGCGCTGATGCCCGCGCACCACAGCCCGAACGTGCTGCACACCACGGATCTGGGTCTGGTCGCCGAGCGCATCGAGCTGTCGACGCACTCGCACTTCAACGGCCGGGTCCTCGGCGACACGAAGATGCGTACGGACACGGGCGCGTCCATCGTCGCCGTACTGCGGCGCTCCGGGGCTGTTCCGTCTCCGGCACCGGACTTCCGGCTGGCCGGCGGGGACACGCTGATCGTGATCGGCACCCGCGAGGGCGTCGAGGCGGCCGCGGCGATCCTCGGTCAGGAGTGACCGCGTGCACTCTGCTCTCTTCCTGATCGAGTTCGGCGCGATCATCCTGGGGCTCGGTCTGCTCGGGCGGTTCGCCGGGCGGTTCCGGTTCTCGCCGATCCCGCTGTACCTCCTCGCCGGTCTCGCGTTCGGCGAGGGCGGGCTGCTTCCGCTCGGCGCGAGTGAGGAGTTCGTGGCGATCGGCGCCGAGATCGGCGTGATCCTGCTGCTGCTCATGCTGGGCCTTGAGTACACGGCCAGCGACCTGGTCTCCAACCTGAAGACCCAGTACCCGGCGGGTCTGGTCGACTTCGGCCTGAACGCGCTGCCCGGCGCGCTCGCCGCGCTGCTGCTCGGCTGGGGGCCGGTGGCGGCGGTGGTGCTCGCGGGCGTCACCTGGGTGTCGTCGTCCGGTGTCATCGCGAAGGTCCTCGGCGACCTGGGCCGGGTCGGCAACCGCGAGACCCCGGTGATCCTCAGCGTCCTCGTCCTTGAGGACCTGGCGATGGCGGTGTATCTGCCCATCATCACGGCCCTGTTGGCGGGTGTGAGCCTCGCCGCGGCGAGCTACACGCTGGCCATCGCACTCGGTGTGGCCGGCCTCGTACTGTTCG
Source organism: Streptomyces solicavernae (assembly GCF_029968095.1). GTDB lineage: Bacteria > Actinomycetota > Actinomycetes > Streptomycetales > Streptomycetaceae > Streptomyces > Streptomyces solicavernae. The sequence continues at coordinate 426,180 of NZ_JASCIR010000001.1, forward strand.
TCGCGCTGCGCTACGGGCGCGTGATCTCCCGCTTCGTCTCCAGCGACGACCCGGAGAAGCTGCTGCTCGTGGTGCTCGGCCTGACGCTGCTCGTGGCGGGCATAGCCCAGCAGTTGCAGGTGTCGGCCGCGGTCGGCGCGTTCCTCGTCGGCATCGCGCTGTCCGGTGAGGTCGCCGAGGGTACGCACACACTGCTCAGCCCGCTGCGGGACCTGTTCGCCGCGGTGTTCTTCGTCTTCTTCGGTCTGCACACCGACCCGGCGAGCATTCCGCCGGTGCTGCTGCCGGCGCTCGTCCTGGCCGTCGCCACGGCACTCACGAAGATCGCCACCGGGTACTGGGCGGCCAAGCGCGCCGGGGTCGGCGTGAAGGGCCGATGGCGGGCGGGCGGCACACTGGTCGCGCGCGGCGAGTTCTCCATCGTCATCGCGGGGCTCGCCGTGACGGCCGGCGTGGAGCCGTCGCTCGGCCCGCTGGCGACGGCGTACGTCCTGATCCTGGTGATCGTGGGCCCGCTGACCGCGCGGTACACGCAGCCGATCGCCGGGTTCTTCATCAAGCGGCGCCAGGGCGGCGGGGGCGACGCGGGCGGCTCGCCTTCGGCCTCGGCAGCCGCACGGACCAAGGCCGAGGCGCCCGGGCGTGCGGAGACGGCGGACGCGCACGTGCAGCCGTAAGCCGTGGGGCAACCTCGAGGCCGTGGGCCTTGGGCCTTGGGGCCTTGGGGCCTTGGGGCCGTGGGGCCTTGGCGCCCGGGGAACGGCCGCGGGGAACGGCAGCGGGGAGGCGGCGGGCAGACGCTCGCCGCCTCCCCGTTTCGGTGCCGCTTCGCGGCCGCTCAGCGGGCGTTCAGTGGTCCAGGCCACTGACGCGGCGCAGGCGGGCGGACGTGCGCGGGGGAAACCCGCCGGGAACCGCCCTGACATGGGAATTCCCCTTCCTGTAGGCATGATTGACGGAACGTCGGAGAGCCGGTACCACTGACACCCACGTTCGGCCCCGCACGCCCCATCGCGACTCATCGCCCCGGGAGGCAGCATTGCGAAGGTCAGCCCCTGCCAGAGACGTGACTGCCAAAGACGTGACTGCCAGAGACGTGACTGCCGGAGATGTGACCGTGCGCCGACGTCTGACGAGGACCTCGGGCGCCGTGGCAGCGGCCGCCCTGCTGCTGCCGCTGCTTGCGGCGGCACCGTCCGAGGGCGCCCCGGTCGCCGCGTCCGCGCGGCTGCAGGGCGCGTTCGCCGCGGCGGCCGCCGAGTACCGGGTGCCGCAGAGCGTGCTGCTCGGCGTCTCCTTTCTGCAGTCCCGCTGGGACGGGCACGGAGGCGCGGCGAGTGTCAGCGGCGGCTACGGCCCGATGCACCTGACGGACGCGCGCACCGCCCTCGACAAGGCCCCGCACCACAGCCACGGCACGGAGGACGCCCGCGGCGACACCCGGCGCCCCGCGCGCGCCCCCGAGGCGAAGCTGCCCGACCCGGCCGACCTGCCCGAGCGCCTTCGCACCCTGCCGAAGGCGGCCGAGCTGACCGGCATCGACGCGGAGGAGCTGCGCACCGACCCGGCGGCGAACGTCCGCGGCGGCGCCGCCCTGCTGGCCGCCGCACAGCGCGCGGCCGGCGGGGACACCGACAGCGCGGACCCGGCGGACTGGTACGCGGCGGTCGCGAAGTTCTCCGGCGCCGACGACCGCGCCACCGCCGCCTCGTACGCCAACGAGGTGTTCGCGGTGATCCGGGACGGCCAGGAGCGCACGACCGACGCGGGCCAGCACGTCCGGCTCGCCGCCACGAAGGGCCTGGAGCCGGACGCGTCCCGTCTGGAGCGGCTGGGCCTGCGCCGCACCTCCGCGGCGCCGACGGACTGCCCGAAGTCGGTGTCGTGCGAGTGGATCCCGGCCCCGTACGAGGAGTTCGGCGAGGACGACTACGGCAACCACGACAAGGCGGACCGGCCGAAGGACCAGAAGATCCGGTACATCGTGGTGCACGACACCGAGGGCAGCTGGGACACCACCCTGAAGCTGGTGCAGGACCCGGAGTACGTGTCGTGGCAGTACACGCTGCGCTCCACGGACGGCCACATCGCGCAGCACCTGAAGCTGAAGGACGTCGGCTGGCACGCGGGCAACTGGGCGGTCAACGCGCAGTCGGTCGGCCTGGAGCACGAGGGCTTCCTCACCGAGCCGGACGCCTGGTACACGGAGGCGATGTACCGCAGCTCGGCCCGCCTGGTGAAGTACCTCGCGAAGCGGTACGACATCCCGCTCGACCGGCAGCACATCCTCGGCCACGACACGGTGCCGGGCACGACGACCTCGTCGATCCCGGGCATGCACACGGACCCGGGCCCGTACTGGGACTGGCAGCACTACTTCACGCTGATGGGCAAGCCGTTCAAGCGGACGGCGGGACCGGACGGCGGTCTGGTGACCGTGGCGCCCCCATACGACGAGCACAAGCCGGAGTTCACGGGCTGCACGGAGGCCGGCGAGAAGTGCCCGGCGCACGGTTCGAGCGCGGTGCGGGTGCGCACCGAGCCGCGTGACGACGCTCCGCTGGTCAAGGACATCGGCCTGCATCCGGGCGGCGGTGAGTCGACGACCGGCGTCAACGACCTGGGCTCACGGCTGTCCACGGGCCAGCAGTACGCGGTCGCGGACCGCAAGGGCGACTGGACGGCGATCTGGTTCCTCGGGCAGAAGGCCTGGTTCAAGAACCCGAAGGAGCAGCCGACGGCGGTCGACGCGCGGGGCCTCACGGTCACCCCGAAGGAGGGGGCGGCGGACGTCCCGGTCTACGGCCGCCCGTACCCGGAGGCCTCGGCCTACCCCTCCGGCATCGAGCCGCAGCCGGTGTCGCCGCTGCCGTACAAGCTGCTCAAGGGCCAGAAGTACGCGACGGGCGGGAAGGTCCCGGCCGAGTACTACTACGCGACAACGTTCGACACGTCCGACCACAAGGTGGTGCGTGGCAAGGACACGTACTACGAGATCCAGTTCGGCCACAGGATCGCGTTCGTACGGGCCGCGGACGTGCGGGTGGTGCCGTCGGGGTCGTAGCGGGGCGTAGGTCCGGTGCCTGTGTGCCCTGGGGTCAGCCCTGCTGGAAGAGCTCCGCGGGCAGCGGCTTCAGGAGGGCGTACAGGTCGTCGGTGATGGGGCGGTCCCAGGCGGCGATGGTCACCAGGACGTTGTCGCTGCGGTCGAACTGGACGCAGGAGATCCGGGACTCGGAGAGCTTGACGCGGCGCACGATCAGCAGGTTGTCGCCCTGCATGACGGGGACGTCCTCGGTCTCGACGACCTCGATGTCCTCGTCGTTCTCCAGCGCGAGCAGCAGCTGCGCCACCTCGAACGGCACGTCCTTGTCGCCGGTCTCCCGGGCCGGGGAGCCCTCCGGCAGGTTGCCGATGACCATGGCGGGGCCGCGGCCGCCGAACAGGTCGTACCGCAGGAACACGCCCTGGCAGCTGCCGTCGGGGGCGGGCAGCAGGCCCGCGCCGAGGTTGCCGGGCCAGTCCCCCGGGTCCATGGCCAGGACGTCGAAGTCCGGGCCCGCGGGGGTGGGGGCGCTGCGGCGGCGGAGGAAGGACATGCGGTCCATGGTACGTGGCTTTCTCCGGCGGCCGTGCGCCTGGGGGCTTCGCCCCCGGGCCCCGGTTTCGAGGCCGTCATTCGGCTGCCGACCCGTCGTGGCCGGTCGCGCAGGGGTGTGTGGTGCTGTGGTGAGTGCGCCGGAGGCCCTGGCACGCTGCGCTCCATGAAGATCGCGACAGCCCGGTTCACCTGTGCCCCCGCCGACGTCCGGCGAACCTGCGGCAGCTCGCCCGGCTCGCCGACGAGGCCCGGGTGCGGGGTGCCGGGCCGTGGTGTTCCCGGGGCCTTCGGGCTGCACCTAGATGATTGAGTCCGAGGGGCTGTCACGTCGGCCCGGCCGGCAGCTCCCGTGGCCAGGCGCCCGCCGAGCGCAGCAGGTCCATGAACGCGCGCTCCGCCGGGGAGAGCAGGCGGTCGCGGCGGCGGATCAGGTTGACCGGGCGGGGGCGGGGGGCGGGGCTGGCCGGGAGGACGACGAGGGTGCCGGCGCGTACGTCGTCGACGATCGCGTGCTCCGAGATCAGCGCGATCCCCAGGTTCGCCGCCACGCACTGCTTCGCGGCCTCCGGCCCCCACACCGCGCCGCGCGACACCGTGTCCAACCCCCACTCCGAGAGGGCCTGTTCCTGCAGGACGCGGGTCTGCGAGCCGGGTTCGCGGAGCAGGAAGCGGCAGTCGGCGAGGTCCTGCGGCCGGACCTCCGTACGCCCGGCGAGCGGGTGGGCGGGGGACGCGATCAGGACGAGGCGTTCGTCGAGGACGGTCTCCGTGAGGAGCTGCGACGCGGTGGGCACGCCGGCGACGACCGCCACACCGATGTCGCCGGCCAGCAGGCGTTCCAGTACGGCCTCGTTGTTGCCGACGAACACGTCGCACTCGATGCCGGGGTGCCGTTCCTGGTAGCGGGCCAGGAGCGACGGCAGCAGATACGTGCCGACGGTCGTGGAGCCGCCGACCAGGAGTCGCCCCGAGGCCAGGCCGCTCACCTGCTGCACGGCCGCCACCGCCTCCTCCGCGAGGAGGAACACACGCTTGCCGTACTCGGCGAGCACCTCGCCCTCGGCGGTGGGCCGGGCCCGGGAGCCGGAGCGGTCGATCAGGGTGACCTTCAGGGACTGTTCGAGCCTGCGCACCTGGTTGGAGACCGAGGGCTGGCTCATGTAGAGCCTGTGTGCCGCAGCGGAGAACCCCTGGTGCTCCACGACCTGCATGAAGATCCACAAACGGTGGAGGTTCAGTTCCACACGCGCCCCTCCGCCCGCCCTCGTGCCGTCCTCGTGCCGACCTCGTCGGTCAACCGGCCGCCGAGCCTAGCCGGGCCGCCGCCCGCCGGGGAGGCCCCGGACCAGGAACGTCGCGGCCGGTGGGGCTATGGCGGCCATAGCGAATCCGGTGGTTCTTCCGGCCCGGCCGCCGGTGTACCCATGAAACGCGGCACGGCGAACGTTCAGGCCGGCCGCGAGACTTCGACCTCAGGGGTGGATCCGTACATGACCGAACCGCTGACTGTGAACGGGCGCCGCTACCACCGGCCCCACCGGCCCGTCGTCGTCGTGTGCATCGACGGCAGCGAGGACGCCTACCACGAGCGGGCCATCGCCGACGGCCGCATGCCGTTCCTGGAGCGCATGCTGAGCACGGGCGCGGACCTGCGGGCCGACTGCACCATGCCGTCCTTCACCAACCCCAACAACCTGTCCATCGCGACCGGTGTGCCGCCCGCCGTGCACGGCATCTGCGGCAACTATTTCTACGACACCGCCTCCGGCGCCGAGGTCATGATGAACGACCCCGAGCTGCTGCGCGCGCCGACGCTGTTCGCCGCGTTCTCGCAGGCCGGGGCGAAGGTCGCCGTGATCACCGCCAAGGACAAGCTGCGCAGGCTCCTCGGCAGCGGGCTGAAGGACGGCATCTGCTTCTCCGCCGAGAAGGCCGACCAGGCCACCGAGGCGGAGAACGGCATCGGCAAGGTCCTGGAGCGCACCGGCATGGAGCTGCCGTCCGTGTACAGCGCGGAACTCAGCGAACTCGTCATGGCCGCGGGGACGGACATCCTCGACAAGGACCGGCCCGACCTGATGTACCTGTCGCTCACCGACTACATCCAGCACAAGCACGCGCCGGGCTCGCCCGTCGCCAACGACTTCTACGCCATGCTCGACCGGTACTTCGAGCGGATCGACGCGCTCGGCGCCGTACTCGTCGTCACCGCCGACCACGGCATGAACGCCAAGGCCGACGGCGAGGGCACGGCCCGCGTCGTCCATCTCCAGGACGACCTCGACGCCCGTCTCGAACCGGGTGCGGCGCGGGTCGTGCTGCCCATCACCGACCCGTACACGGTGCACCACGGTGCGCTCGGCTCGTACGCGACCGTGCATCTGCCCGCCTCGGCCGACCGGGAGGCGGTGGCCGCCGGGCTCGCCCGGCTCGAAGGCGTCGACGAGGTGCTGACGCGCGAGGCGGCCTGCGCGCGGTTCGAGCTGCCCGGCGACCGGATCGGCGACCTCGTCGTCATCGCCGAGCGCAACACGGTCCTCGGCACGACACCCGCCCGGCACGACATCTCCGGCTTCAAGGAGCCGCTGCGCTCGCACGGCGGGCTGTCCGAGCAGAAGGTGCCGTTCCTCGTCAACGCACCCGTCGGGGGCCTGCCCGCGGGGCACCGGCTGCGCAACTTCGACGCGTACTGGGTCGGCGCCGCCGTCGCCGCGGGCGAGCAGCCGCCCGCCGCCTGAACGACCGGGTCCCGTGCCCGCGCGCGGGACCCGCACCCGCCCGGAGAACGACCACCGCGCCACCCCCCACGTACCCGTATCGGCATCAGGACGAGGGACAGGACACCGCCATGGCCGACCTCGCACCACCGCAGGGCAGTTCACGGACCGTCAGGGGGAGCACCGACGCCACCCGTTGGCGCTGGCGGATCTTCGCGGTCACCTGGCTCGCGTACGCGGGCTTCTACTTCGTACGCCAGGCCTTCTCCGTCGCCAAGCTCGGCATCCTGGAGGACCCGGGCGTCAACACGGTCCTCACCGAGCAGGTTCTCGGCGTCCTCGACGCCGTCTATCTCGCCGCCTACGCGGTGGGCCAGTTCCTGTGGGGCATGTGGGCCGACCGGTTCGGGCCGCGGGTCGTCGTCATCGGCGGCATGGTCGGCGCGATCGCCGCGGCCTGTGTGATGGGCCTCAGCTCTGCTCTGCTCGTGTTCGGCGGCGCCATGGTGGTGCAGGGCCTCGCGCAGTCGACGGGCTGGGCGCCGCTGTGCAAGAACATGGGCAGCTTCTTTCCCATGCGGCAGCGCGGGCGCGTCCTCGGCCTGTGGTCCACCAACTACGCCTTCGGCGGGCTCGCCGCGCCGCCGTTCCTCGGCTGGGTCGCGTACTCGCTGTCCGACAGCTGGCGGATCGCGTTCTTCGCGGGCGCGGCCACGCTCGGTGTGGTGCTGCTGCTGTTCGTGCTGCTGCAGAAGAACTCGCCGTACGACGCCGGCATCGAGGCGGAGGAGACGACGCAGACGCAGGCCGGACAGGACGGCCCCGAGCCGCGCCGGGCCGGGCTCGCGCTCTACCGGGAGACACTGCGCGACCGGATGGTGCTCACCCTGGGCGCCGCGTACTTCCTGCTCAAGCCCGCCCGGTACGCGATCCTGCTGTGGGGTCCGGTGCTGGTCAGCCGCCGGCTGCCGGACGTCGACAAGGTGGGCGCGGTCCTCATCCCGGTCGCGTTCGGCGTCGCGGGGGTGCTCGCTCCGATCGTGGTGGGCTGGCTCTCCGACAAGCTGTTCGGCTCCCGCCGGGTGCCGCCGTGCGTGCTCGCGCTGGGCCTGCTGACCGTGACGCTCACGCTGTTCATGCCGCTCACCGCCACCGGCAGCGTGCCCGTGATGGTCGCCGTGCTAGCCGTCATCGGTCTCACCGTGTACGCCGCCGACTCGATGATCTCCTGCGTCGCGGCCGTCGACTTCGGCACGGACAAGGGCGCGGGCACGGCTGCCGGGCTGGTCAACGGCTGTGGCTCCGTCGGGGCGATCCTGGGCGGGCTGCTGCCCGGGTTCCTCTCCGGCGGGGTGCTGTTCACCGGCTTCGCCGGGGCCGCGCTGCTCGCCGGACTGCTGATGCTGCCGCACTGGAACCGGCGGCCGCGCGCCGCCGCCGTCTCCTCCTGACCGGGCGCCCGGCCCGACACCCCGAGAGAGGTTTCTCCTTCATGAGCGATTCCATGCGCGACTCCAAGCGCGACTCCATAAGCGGCGCACACGTACACCAGGCCGACACCGTCGTCGTCGGCGCGGGCATCGTCGGCCTCGCGCACGCCCTCGCCGCCGCCCGCCGCGGCGAACGCGTCGTCGTCTTCGAGCGCGACGACTACGCCGTGGGCGCGTCCATCCGCAACTTCGGCATGATCTGGGCCGTCGGGCAGCAGCGGGGCGCGATCTACGAGCGGGCCCTGCGCAGCCGCGAGATCTGGCTGGAGACAGCCGCCAAAACCGGACTGTGGGCCGAGCAGAGCGGTTCCCTGCACCTGGCCCACCGGCCGGACGAGGTGGCGGTCCTGGAGGAGTTCGTCGCCGCCACGCCGGCCGCACGCGAGCGGGGGGTGCGGATGCTCAGCGCCCGCGAGGCCGTGGAGCGAAGCCATGTGGCGCGGCCCGAGGGGCTGTTGGCGGCGATGTGGAGCCCGACCGAGCTCAACGTGGACCCGCGGCACGCGCTCCCCGCCGTCGCGGAGCACCTGGTGGCCGAGTACGGCGTCGACATCCGCTTCGGCACCACCGTCCGCTCCGTCGACCTGCCGACCGTGTCCACCACGGCCGGTGAGTGGCGGGCGGGGCGGGTCTTCGTGTGCAGCGGCAACGACTTCGCGACGCTCTACCCGCAGGTGTACGCGCACAGCGGCCTGGTGCGCTGCAAGCTGCAGATGATGCGCACCGGTGTGCAGCCCGGCGGCCGGCCGCTCGGCCCGATGCTGTGCGGCGGCCTCACGCTGCTGCACTACGCGGCGTTCGACGGCCTCGCGGCGCGCGATGCGCTGGCCGCGCGGATGGACGAGGAGTTGCCGTACCACCGCGAGCACGGCATTCACGTCCTGCTCTCCCAGACCGCCGACGGCCGCCTGACGATCGGAGACAGCCACGCCTACGCCATGACGCACGACCCGTTCGAGGACGAGGCGGTCAACGAGGCCGTACGGGACTACCTGGGCACCTTCGCCGACCTGCCGGACCCCCGTGTCACCGAGCGCTGGACCGGCTACTACCCGTCCCTGCGCGACGGCCGCACGGAACTCGTGACGTCCCCGGAGCCGGGCGTGACCGTGGTCAACGGCGTGGGCGGGGCGGGGATGACGCTGTCGTTCGGGTTGGCGGAGGAGGTGGTGGGGGCGGGGGCCGGGGGCTGATTTCCCGGCCCGGAAGCAACCGGAAGCAAAAGGCCCCGGCGGGAACGATCCCGCCGGGGCCTGCGCGCGCAGCGCGACTCAGTACCCGATACAAGCCGAATGCCACGCAGTGTAGAAGTCGAACACCTCGGGCGAGCACTCCGGCGGCCCGTACTGGGAGGCCTTCGCGCCGGTGTGCGGGAGGTGCGCGTACGCGCCGACGCCCGGCCGGTTCACGTGCAGCATGCCCGCCTCGAACCGCTCCACCGCCTCGAACGCCCGCGCCTGCGAGGCCGTGAACACGGTGCCGCTCATCCCGTACTTGACGGAGTTGGAGATGCGCAGCGCGTCGTCGAACCCGTCCGCGTCGACGACCGCGAGGACCGGGCCGAACACCTCCTCCTGCGCCAGCTCGCTGTCCCACGGCACGTCGCGGATCACCGTCGGCTGCACGTAACAGCCCTCCGGCAGGCCCGGCCGCTCCTCGGGGCCGCCGCCGCACAGCACCTTGCCGCCGTCGCGCTGCGCGCCCTCGACCGCGGCGAGCGCGGCGTCCCTGCGTACGGTGTTGACGACCGGGCACACCTGCGAGGCGGGGTCGTCGCCGGGCCCCACGCGCAGTCCGGCGACCCGCGCCACCAGGAGGTCCAGGAACCGGTCCCGTACACGTATGTCCACCACGGCCCGGCTGGTCGCGGAGCACCGCTGGCCCGCCTGGCCGAAGGCGCCGTGCACGACCGCGTCCACGGCGCGGTGCAGGTCCGCGTCGTCGCACACGACCACCGCGTTCTTGCCGCCCAACTCCAGCTGCGTACGCAGGAGTCGGTCCGCGCCGCCGGTGTGGATGGCGGTGCCGACGCCGAGGGAGCCGGTGAAGCTGATGCCGGCCACCGCCGGGTTGGCGACCAGGGCCTCACCGGCCGCGACGTCGCCCTGAACGAGGTTGAGCACCCCATCCGGCACGCCCGCCTGCTGGAAGACCTCCACGAGCAGCGCGGAGGTGAGCGGGGTGAGCGGCGACGGCTTCAGGACCGCGGTGCAGCCGGAGAGCAGGGCGGGCGCGACCTTCCACATCGGGATGGCGAGCGGGAAGTTCCAGGGGGTGACGAGGCCGACGACGCCGATGGGGCGGCGGAACGTGTACGCGAAGGTGCGCTCGTCCTCCGCGGGCGCGGTCACACCGCCGAGGCGCCGGGCCTGGCCGGCCGTGAACTCCAGTACGGCGAGGGCGCGTCGGACCTCGCCGCGGGCTTCGGCGAGGAGCTTGCCCTGTTCGCGGGTGATGGCGGCGGCGACCTCGTCGGCGCGGGCGTCGAGCAGGCGTCCTGCCTCGGTGAGGTGGGCGGCACGCTTGATCGGGCCGAGGGCGCGCCAGGCCGGGAGCGCGGCCGCCGCGGCGTCCACGGCGCGGTCGGCGTCCACGCCGCCGGACTCGGCGAACTCCCCCAGTACGTCGGAGAAGTCGGCCGGGTTGACGTTCTCCCGGGTGAGTCCGGATTCGGCGCGGGACCATCGCCCGTCGACGAAGTTGAGCCGAAGGTGCTGTGACACGGGGTTGCCCTCCCCTTCGCTGGACCGGGCCGGCGCGGTGCCGGCACCTCGGGTCAGGCTCGCGCCTGCCGGGGACGCCCACAATGCGTCATTGGGCAATGCCCGCGATAGCACCGCGCTATGGGGGCTCCGCCCCCGTGCCCCCGTTTGTCCTTGCGCCTGCCGCGCCGTCGTGGCTGATCGCGCAGTTCCCCGCGCCCCTGTCGGGGAGCGGCCGCCGTACCGGCTGACCAGGCCTGTTCGTAAAGTCCCGCCCCGGCCCCTACTGCCGGACCGGCACTCCGTGCCAAGATCTCCCGCAGCGCGCACGACGCGGCCGGCACACGATGCGGGCCGGTGCACGACGGGGGCCACAGGAAGCGTGAACCGTTGCGGGAGGCGGGAGTTCGGATGGCGCAGCACTGGGCGGACTTTCAGAACGAGATCTATCTGAACGGCTTGACGGGGTCCGTGCCCCGGCTGCCCACGGATCTGACGCGCCTGGAGGAGCTGGTCGAGCGGCGGCTCGGCCCGGGGCCGGTCGGCTATGTGGCGGGCAGCGCGGGCAGCGGCAGCACCGCCGCCGCGAACCGCGCGGCCCTGGACCGGCGCCGGATCGTGCCGCGGATGCTGCGGGACGTGCACCAACGGGACCTGTCCGTCGAGGTGTTGGGGCGCCCGCTGCCCGCGCCGCTCGCGCTCGCGCCGGTGGGCGTCCTGTCGATCATGCACCCGGACGCGGAGTCGGCGGCGGCGCGGGCGGCGGCCGCGCAGGGCGTGCCGTTCGTGCTGTCGTCGGCGTCGAGCACGCCGATGGAGCAGGTCGCGGAGGCGATGGGCGATGCCGAGCGGTGGTTCCAGCTGTACTGGGCGAGGGACCGGGAGGTGACGAAGAGCTTCCTCGACCGGGCGAAGGCCGCCGGGTTCACGGCGCTGCTCGTCACCCTCGACACGCCGCTGCTCGCCTGGCGGCCGCGCGACCTGGACCAGGCGTATCTGCCGTTCCTGCACGGCGTGGGCACCGCCAACTACTTCACCGACCCGGCGTTCCAGGCCGGTCTGGCCAAGCCGGTGCACGAGGACCCGGACGCGGCGGTCATGCACTTCGTGGGCATGTTCTCCGACCCGGCGAAGACCTGGCCGGACCTGGCGTTCCTGCGGGAGAACTGGGACGGTCCGATCGTCCTGAAGGGCGTCCTGCACCCGGACGACGCGCGGCTCGCGGCGGACGCGGGCATGGACGGCGTGGTGGTGTCCAACCACGGCGGCCGTCAGGTGGCGGGCTCGGTGGCCGCGGCGGACGCCCTGCCGCGCGTCGCGGAGGCGGTCGGCGACCGGCTGACCGTCCTGTTCGACAGCGGCGTACGCACCGGCGACGACGTGTTCAAGGCCCTCGCGCTCGGCGCGCAGGCGGTGCTCCTTGGACGGCCGTACGCGTACGGGCTCGGCCTCGACGGCCAGTCCGGGGTGGAGCACGTGATCCGTTGCCTGCTCGCGGAGTTCGACCTGACCCTCGCCCTGACCGGCCATGCCCGCCCCGGCACCGTCGGCTCGGCCGACCTCGACCTGGAGCAGTGATGAGCGACGACACGACCGCGCCGAGCACCACGCCCGCCGACACGCCCGCCGACGGGCCGCACGTCCTGGCCGTGGTCCCCGCGCATGTCGGCGGGCGCGCGGCCGGGTCCGGGTTCGCGGCGCTGCTGCCCGCCCCGGCCCGGGTCACGGTCGTCGAGTCCGTCGACGAGGACCCCGAGGCGCTGCGCACCGCCCGCGTGCTGATCACCGCCCTCTCCCCGGTGACGGCCGGACACCTGGCCGCCGCACCGGAGTTGGAGCTGGTGCAGTGCTCCAGCCACGGCTTCGACTACGTGGACGTGGCGGCGGCGCGCGAGCGCGGCGTGTCCGTGTGCACGATCGGGTCGAGCGACGCGGAGAAGCAGAACGTCGCCGAGCAGACCTTCGCGCTGATGCTGGCCCTCGCCAAGCAGCTGGTCCCCGCGCACACCGCGCTGGCCGACGCCGACTGGGCGCTGCCCCGCCTCAAGCCGTCGCTGACCGAACTGTCCGGCAAGCGGCTCGGCATCGTCGGCCTCGGGCAGATCGGGCAGGAAGTGGCGGTCAGGGGGCGCGCGTTCTCCATGGACGTGGTCTACGCGGGCCGCCGCCGCGCGGAACCGGAGGCCGAGGAGCGGTCGGGCGCCCGGCAGATGGACCTGGACGAGCTGCTCCGTACCTCGGACTACGTGAGCCTGCACGCGCCGCTCACGGAGGCGACCCGGAACCTGCTGTCGGCGGAGCGTCTGGCCCTCCTGAAGCCCACGGCGTTCGTCGTGAACACGGCGCGGGGTGCGCTGATCGACCAGGAGGCGCTGGCGGACGCGCTGGAGTCGGGCGCGCTCGCGGGCGCGGGCCTGGACGTCTTCGACCCGGAGCCCCCGCCGGCGTCCCTGCGGCTGCTGCGCGCGCCCCACGTGGTCCTGTCCCCGCACGTCGGCGGCGTGACCCGGGAGACGGTCGTACGGATCGCGCTCGCGGCGGCGCAGAATGTGGCGGGGTTCTTGGCGGGGAAGCCGGCGGGGGATGTCGTGAACTAGGGCCTGTCCGGCGGATCTTCGCGGGTCCACGAAGATCCGCCGGACAGGCCCCAGGACATCCGTCGCCCGAGGCGGAGCCGCAGAGGTCGCGGCCCCGCGCTCCTCGGGGCGCTCACGTGAGGTCGAACTCCCCCTCGCGCGCCCCGAGAACGAACGCCCGCCACTCCGCCGGGCTGAAGATCAGGGACGGGCTGTCCGGACTGCCGCCGTTGCGCATCGCGATGAAGCCCTCGACGAAGGCGATCTGCACGTCGCCCCGGCCCTGGCTGCTGGACTGCCAGGCGGCGTTGCTGAGGTCGAGGTCGGGCTTCTGCCAACTCGCAAAGGTCCGCTGGGTGATGGTGCTGTCGGCCACGTCCGTGCTCCTCCCGGTACTTCCCGTTCGGTCTGCGGCCAGCCTAGCGAGCGGTGCGGGCGCCGGACAGGCCACGGAAGGAGGACCCTGGCCGGTCCGGCGCCCCCGGCCCCGTCAACTGCTCGGCGGCTTGGCCCCCACCAGCCACATCGCGAAGAACTGCGAGCCGCCCCCGTAGGCGTGCCCGAGCGCCTTGCGGGCCCCGTCGACCTGGTGCTCGCCCGCGAGGCCGCGCACCTGCAGGGCGGCCTCGGCGAAGCGGATCATGCCGGAGGCGCCGATGGGGTTGGTGGACAGGACCCCGCCGGACATGTTGACCGGAAGGTCCCCGTCGAGTTCCGTCACCCCCGACTCGGTGAGCTTCCAGCCCTCGCCCTTTGCCGCGAAGCCCAGGTTCTCCAGCCACATCGGCTCGTACCAGGAGAACGGCACGTACATCTCGACGGCGTCGATCTCGCGGCGCGGGTCGGTGACGCCGGACTGCCGGTACACGTCGGCGGCGCAGTCCTGGCCGGCCTGCGGCGAGACGAAGTCCTTGCCGGCGAACATGGTGGGTTCGCTGCGCATGGCGCCGCCGTGCATCCAGGCGGGCGGCCGGGGTGAACGGGCCGCGCCCGCACGGTCGGTGAGGACCATCGCGCAGGCCCCGTCGGACGACGGGCAGGTCTCGGAGTAGCGGACGGGGTCCCACAGCATCGGGGAGGACTGGACCTTCTCCAGGGTGATGTCCTCCTCGTGGAGGTGTGCGTACGGGTTCTTCAGGGCGTTGCGGCGGTCCTTGTACGCGACGAGCGAGCCGACCGTGTCCGGGGCGCCGGTGCGTCGCATGTACGCGCGCACGTGCGGGGCGAAGAACCCGCCCGCCCCGGCGAGCAGCGGCTGCTGGAACGGCACGGGCAGCGAGAGCCCCCACATGGCGTTGGACTCGGACTGCTTCTCGAAGGCGAGGGTGAGGACGGTGCCGTGCACGCGGGCGGCCACCAGGCCCGCGGCGACCAGGGCGGTGGAGCCGCCGACGGAACCGGCCGTGTGCACGCGGAGCATGGGTTTGCCGACGGCGCCGAGCGCGTCGGCGAGGTACAGCTCCGGCATCATGACGCCCTCGAAGAAGTCGGGCGCCTTGCCGATGACGACGGCGTCGATGTCCGCCCAGGTCAACTCGGCGTCCGCCAGGGCCCGCCTTGCGGCCTCCCGGACGAGCCCGGCGAGCGACACGTCCTTGCGGGACGCGACGTGCTTGGTCTGGCCGATCCCGACGACGGCCACGGGTTCCTTAGCCACGTGCTTCCCCTTCGAGTACGGCGACCAGGTTCTGTTGCAGGCACGGCCCGGACGTGGCGTGCGCGAGGGCGCGCTCGGACTCGCCCCGGTGGATGCGGGCGGCGGCCTCGCCGAGCCGGATCAGCCCGGCGGCCATCACGGGGTTGGCGGCGAGCGGGCCGCCGGAGGGGTTGACGGCCACCTCGTCGCCCAGCTTCAGGGCCTTGCGCAGGACGACCTCCTGGGAGGTGTACGGGGCGTGCAACTCGGCGGTGTCGACGGGCAGGTGAAACACTCCGGCCTTCTCGGCGGCGAGCCGGGTGGACGGCGAGTCGGTGAGGTCCCGCACGCCCAGGGAGTGCGCCTCGATGCGGTGGTCCATGCCCCGGATCCAGGCGGGCCGCTCGCACAGTTCCCGGGCCCGGTCCCCGGCGGCGAGGATCACGGCGGCCGCGCCGTCGGAGACGGGCGGCACGTCCCCGGTACGCAGCGGCCGTACGAGATAGTCCCCCTGACCGCGTGCACCGGGCACCTGGGCATGGGAGTTGGTGAGGGCCAAGTCGCGGCTGCGGGCGGCGACCCCGGCGAGCGCGGCCTCGTCCGTCTCCCCCGCGTCGATCAGCGCCTGCGCCTGGAGCGCGGCGAGGGCGACGGAGTCAGGCCAGAGCGGGGCGACGTAGTACGGGTCGAGCTGCCGGGTGAGGACGTCGCGTACGGAGCCGGGCGAGGACTTGCCGTACGAGTAGACGAGTGCGGTGTCGACCTCGCCGGTGAGGATCTTCACCCAGGCCTCGTAGAGCGCCCAGGCGCCGTCCATCTCGACATGGGACTCGGAGATCGGCGGCCAGGCGCCGACGCCGTCGAGGGCCATGGTGAAGGAGAAGGCGCGGCCCGCGAGGTAGTCGGAGGAGCCGGAGCAGGTGAACCCGATGTCGCTGGTCCTCAGGCCGGTCTGCTGCAGGACCTCGTGCAGGACGGGCATGAGCATCTCCACCTCGGAGTGCTCGTCGCTGGTGCGGGTGTGGTCGCTCTGTCCGAAGGCGACGATCGCGACGTCCCTCAGGGGCCCTGCGGCGGCTGCGGCGGCCATCTAGACCATCTCCTTGTACGTCTCGTAGTCGGCGTCGGGCTCGCCGGTGGGCCGGTAGTGGTCGGGATAGCGCCCGCCCTCCCGCCACACCGGCTCGACCCGCAGCCCCATCCGGACCTGGTCGTAGGGAATCCCGGCGATGCGCCCGTGCAGGGCCAGGTCGGCGCCGTCGAGGGCGATATGGGCGTAGACGTACGGGACCTCGATGTCGAGGTTCTTCGCCTTGATGTTGACGATGCAGTACGTGGTGACGGTCCCGGCGGGCCCGGCCTCGACCTGTTCGCTCGTGGCGACGCCGCAGGTGGGGCAGGCGCCGCGCGGCGGCACGTACACCTTGCGGCAGGAGGGGCAGCGCTCGCCGACGGTGCGGCGCTCGGCGAGGGCGTGGATGTAGCGGGTCTGGGCGCGGCCGGGCGCGTAGGTGTAGTCGAGCCGGGCGGGGGCGACGATGCCGGTGACGGCGTCCTCGAACTCCCCGCCGTGCGGCTCGGGTCGACCGGTCTCGTCACCGTCGTACGGCTCGAAGCAGGCGATGTCCGTGATGGCGCCGGTGCGTTCGGCGGCCCAGCGGACGCGGACGCGCATGCCGGTGCGCACGGCGTCGGGGCCTTCGGCGTCGAGGGCATGCAGGAGGGCGGTGTCAGCGCCGTCGAGCCTGACCAGCACCCAGGCGAAGGGCGTGCCGAGGGGCTGGCCGGGGCGTGGCTCGTGGTTCCAGGCCCAGGTGGTGACGGTGCCGGTGGCGCCGACCTCGACGAGGTCGCGGATCTCCTCGGCGGTCGCCGGGTCGTACTCGACGGGCGGAACGAGCACCTTGCCGTCGCTCGTCCTGACGCCGAGCACGGTGCGCTCGCGCAGTCCGGTGAGGAACGCGCTCTGCACGGGGCCGAGGGAACGGGTGAAGGGGAACTCGACGACGAGGGGGGCTTTGAGGACTTCGGGCACTGGGACTCCTTGGGTGTCAGGCGCGCCGGTAGACGGGGGGCCGCTTCTCCGCGAAGGCCTTGGCCCCTTCCTTCGCGTCCTGTGTCGCGAACACCGGCCAACCGCGCTCCAGTTCGGACTTCAGGCCGTCCGTCTCGGTCAGCTCGGCCGTCTCGTACACGGAGGCCTTGACGGCCTCGACGGCGAGCGGCCCGCAGGCGTTGATCTGCTCGGCCACGGCGAGGGCCCGGTCGAGCGCGGTGCCGTCGGGCACGACCCGGCCGATGAGCCCGATCGCGGCGGCCTCCGCGGCGGTGTACGGCCGGCCGGTGAGCAGCATTTCGAGCGCGTGGGTACGGGGGATCTGCCGCTGCAGCCGTACCGTCGAGCCGCCGATGGGGAACAGGCCGCGCCTGACCTCGAAGAGGCCGAAGGTGGCGGACTCGCCCGCGACGCGGATGTCGGTGCCCTGGAGGATCTCGGTGCCGCCGGCGACGCAGTGGCCCTCCACGGCAGCAATCACGGGTTTACGGGGGCGGTGGTGGCGGAGCATCGCCTTCCAGTGCAGGTCCGGGTCGGCCTTCATCCGGTCCCGGTACTGCTCGCCCGCCATCCCCTCGCCCGCGAGGGCCTTCAGGTCCATTCCGGCGCAGAAGTCACCGCCCGCGCCGGTGAGGACGACGGAGCGGACCGTGTCGTCGGCGTCCGCTGCGAGCCAGCCGTCGTAGAGCCCGACGAGCAGCGGCAGCGAGAGCGCGTTCTTGGCCTCGGGCCTGTTCAGTGTGAGCACCAGGGTGGCGCCCTCGCGCCGTACGTCCAGGTGTTCCGTCCCACCACTTGGTCCCATGGGTTGGGTCCTCCCGTCTCAGACCTGGAACAGGTTGCAGGAGCCCGGGTCGCAGTTCAATAGCTTTCTGACAGTCAGTCAGATTTCTTGGCGGGCCCTCTTCCCTCAAGCGCCGGGCGGCGCTCTAATGACGGCCGGGCCAACAACTTCCGGGGTCAGGAGGAGCGGTGGAGTACAACCTTGCCGACCTGTTCGAGTCCGTCGTCGACGTGGTGCCCGACCGCGAGGCGCTGGTGTACGTCGACCACCCCGGCACCGGCACGGAGCGCCGCCTGACCTACTCCGAGCTGGACGCGGCCGCCAACCGCCTCGCCCACCACCTGATCGGCAGCGGCATCCGTCCCGGCGAGCATCTGGGCCTGCACCTCTACAACGGGGTCGAGTACCTGCAGACGGTGCTGGCCTGCCTCAAGGCCCGGATCGTGCCGGTCAACGTCAACTACCGTTATGTGGAAGAGGAGTTGACCTACCTCTACCGGGACGCGGACCTCGCCGCACTCGTCTTCGACGCCGAGTTCACCGAACGCGTCGCGGCCGCCGCGCCACGCGCCGACAAGCTGCGCCACCTGGTCCGGGTGGGCGCCCCTGCGGCCGCGGCTCCCGTCCTGGACGCGGTGCCGTTCGCGCAGGCCGAGGCGGACGGCTCACCCGGGCGGGGCTTCGGGCCGCGCTCCTGCGACGACCTGTTCATCATCTACACCGGCGGCACCACGGGCATGCCGAAGGGCGTGATGTGGCGCCAGGAGGACCTGTTCTTCGCGGGCCTGTTCGGCGGCGACCCGGCGGGCGATCCGGTCTCGCGGCCCGGGGAACTTGCCGAGCGCGTCGCCGCCGGGGGCAGCGGCATCACGTTCTTCCCCACGCCCCCGCTGATGCACGGCACGTCCACGCTGACCTCG
The DNA here is from genome assembly GCF_029968095.1 of Streptomyces solicavernae. GTDB lineage: Bacteria > Actinomycetota > Actinomycetes > Streptomycetales > Streptomycetaceae > Streptomyces > Streptomyces solicavernae. Next base: position 444,662 of record NZ_JASCIR010000001.1, read on the forward strand.
TTCATCGCGTTCAACTACGGGCAGCGCGTGGTGATCCACCGCAAGTACGCGCCCGAGGAAGTCCTCCGTACGATTGAGAAGGAGAAGGTGTCCAGCGTGTCCCTGGTGGGCGACGCGATGCTGCGTCCGCTCGTCGACGCGCTCCACGGCCCCTGCAAGGGCACCGACATGTCGTCGCTGTTCAGCGTCTCCTCGTCGGGCGCGATCATGTCGGAGACGGTACGCGCCGAGTTCCAGGCCCTCGTGCCGAACGTGCTGCTCCTGAACAACTTCGGGTCGTCCGAGTCCGGCTCCAACGGCAAGGCGACGGACGACTCCGGGCCCGAGAAGGGCTTCCGCCTGGAGGTCAACGCGCGTACGCGGGTGGTCGACCCGGCGACGTACGAGCCGGTCGCGGTCGGTGAGGTGGGCCGCCTCGCGCAGCGCGGGCACGTGCCGCTCGGCTACTACAACGACGAGAGGAAGACCGCCGAGACGTTCTTCCGGAAGGACGGGGTCCGCTGGGTACTGCTCGGCGACATGGCGACCGTCGACGAGGCCGGCATCGTGACTGTGCTCGGCCGTGGCTCGCAGTGCATCAACTCCGGTGGGGAGAAGGTGTATCCGGAGGAGGTCGAGCAGGCCCTCAAGTCGCATCCGGACGTGTACGACGCGCTGGTGGCGGGGGTGCCGGATGCGAAGTGGGGCAACCATGTGGCGGCGGTGGTGCAACTTCGGCCGGGGGCCGGTGAGTTGACGTTGCCGGACGTCCAGGCGCACTGCCGTACGCATGTCGCGGGCTACAAGATCCCGCGCCAGCTGGTCGTGACCGACTCCATCCAGCGCTCGCCCAGCGGCAAGGCGGACTACCGGTGGGCGAAGGCGGTGGCGGTGGAGGCGGACGGGGTGGAGGCGGACGGGGTGGAGGCGGGCGGGGCGGGGTGAGGCCGGTGGGCCGTCGCCGCCGTGCTGTTCGGCCGAACCCGCCGCCGGTCCCCGCGCGTTCACCTTCCGCTCACCCCCGCGTGACCTGCCGGGTGCAGGGTCCGTACGCGACGAGGGAGGCGGGACGACATGGGCGTGCGGCAGGGGCAGGTCGTACGGCGGAGGCTGCTCGGGCTGCTCGGCGCCGCACTCCTCCTGGGGGGCGGTGTGAGCGGCTGCACCGCCGGCGGCACGCACCCCGGCGCACCCGAGCCGGGCCGCACCGCCCGGCCGGAACGCCCGGAACGCCCGGACCACCCGGGCCGCCCGGACCGCCCGGATCACCCAGACCGCCCGGACCGCCCGGAACGCCCGGACCACCCCGCGCTCCCCACGCTCCTCGCACCCCCGCCCGCGCCGCGCGTGAAGCCCGCACTGCCCGCCGCCGGGCGGTCCGCGCCCGTGGTGGAGCGGGTGCCGACCCGGGACCGCGTCGTGTTCCTCACCATCGACGACGGCCTCGCGAAGGACCCGGAGTTCGCCCGCCTGATGCGGGACCTCCGGGTGCCGTTCAGCATGTTCCTCACCGACTCCATGGCCGGCGACGACTACGGCTACTTCGACCGGCTGCGGCCCGGCGGCAACCGCGTACAGAACCACACCCTGACCCACCCGAGCCTCGCCGGACTGCCGTACGCGCGGCAACGGGCCGAGATCTGCGGCCAGCAGGCGCGCCTGGAGCGGGAGTTCGGCGAGCACCCCACGCTCTTCCGGCCGCCGCGCGGCCACTACGACCGCACCACGCTCCGCGCCGCCGCCGACTGCGGGCTGCGGGCCTGCGTGATGTGGGGCGTCAACATGCAGCCGGACGGCCTGCGGTACGACAACGGCTCCGACCGGCTGCGGCCCGGCGAGATCGTCCTCTTCCACTTCTTCCCGCCGGAGCGCCTGGGCGACCGGACCCTCACCGAGCTCACGGTGGAGCTGCTGCGGACCATCACCGAGCAGGGCTACGCGGTGGCCCGCATCGAGGACTACGTCTGACCCGCGCCGCGCCGCCCCACCGCCGAAGATCACGTCGTACGTCTTGACGCCCCCGCCCACCCCCTGGATAACTGAACCCAGCAGAATCAACCGAATGATCGGTCGTCCGGTTCACCCCGGATTGACCGAAGAGGCTGTGGGACGGAGAAGCGGGATGACGGCAGCGGAACTCGACGCGGCGGAGCGGCTCGACCTGGACGGGCTGCGCACCCTCCAGCTGGAGCGGCTGCGCACCACCCTGCGGCACGCGTACGAGAACGTCCCGTACTACCGCGAGGCCTTCGACAAGGCGGGCCTGCGCCCCGAGGACTGCCGCACCCTCGACGACCTGGCCCGCTTCCCGTTCACCACCAAGGCCGACCTGCGGGACCACTACCCCTTCGGCATGTTCGCCGTGGACCGGGACCGGGTCCGCCGCATCCACGCCTCCAGCGGTACGACGGGCCGGCCGACGGTCGTCGGGTACACCGACCGCGACCTGGACACCTGGGCGGACGTCGTGGCCCGCTCGATCCGCGCGGCGGGCGGCCGGCCGGGCCACACGGTCCATGTCGCCTACGGGTACGGCCTGTTCACCGGCGGCCTCGGCGCGCACTACGGCGCGGAACGGCTCGGCTGTACGGTCGTGCCCGCGTCCGGCGGCATGACCGCCCGGCAGGTCCAGCTGATCCAGGACTTCCGGCCCGAGATCATCATGGTCACGCCCTCGTACATGCTGACGCTGCTCGACGAGTTCGAGCGGCAGGGCGTCGACCCGCGCGCCACCTCCCTGAAGGTGGGCATCTTCGGCGCCGAGCCGTGGACCGAGCAGATGCGCCGGGAGATCGAGGAGCGGTTCGCGATCGACGCGGTGGACATCTACGGCCTGTCGGAGGTCATGGGCCCCGGCGTGGCGCAGGAGTGCGTGGACACCAAGGACGGCCTGCACATCTGGGAGGACCACTTTTATCCCGAGATCGTCGACCCGCTGACCGGCGAGGTGCTGCCCGAGGGCGAGCAGGGCGAGCTGGTGTTCACCTCGCTCAGCAAGGAGGCGATGCCCGTGATCCGGTACCGGACACGGGACTTGACCCGCCTGCTCCCCGGCACGGCCCGCCCCTCGTTCCGCCGGATGGAGAAGATCACGGGCCGCAGCGACGACATGGTGATCCTGCGCGGAGTGAACCTCTTCCCCACCCAGGTCGAGGAGATCGTCCTGCGCACCCCCGGCGTCTCCCCGCACTTCCAGCTCCGCCTGACCCGCGAGGGCCGCCTCGACGCCCTGACGGTCCGCGCGGAGGCCCGGCCGGACGCGAGCCCCGGACAGCGGACGGAGGCGGCGCGCTCGATCGCGGCGGCGGTCAAGGACGGGGTGGGTGTCTCGGTGACGGTCGACATCGTGGACCCGGAGACGCTGGAGCGGTCGGTCGGGAAGTTCCGGCGGATCGTGGACGAGCGGCCGAAGTGAGGCCGGAGTGATCCCGGAGTGAGGGCCGGGAGGGGCGCCGCGTGCGGCCACCGGGCCCCGCGCCCTGATCCGGAGGCGCCGCGTGCGCGCCCCGCGGTCTCAGGAGAGGCGGTCCCGCAGTTCCCGCTTGAGGATCTTCCCGCTCGCGTTGCGCGGCAGCTCGTCCACGAACACCACCCGCTTCGGCACCTTGAACGCGGCGAGGGACCCGCGCGCGTGGGCCACGAGCTCCGCCTCGCCCACCTCACCGAGCCGCACGACCACCGCCGTCACCGCCTCGATCCACCGCTCGTGCGGCAGGCCGATCACCGCGGCCTCGGCGACCTGCGGATGCGTGTACAGCGCGTCCTCGACCTGGCGCGAGGCGACGAGGACACCGCCGGAGTTGATGACGTCCTTCACCCGGTCCACGACCGTGAAGTAGCCGTCCGCGTCCCGCACCGCCAGATCCCCGGAGTGGAACCAGCCGTCGCGGAACGCCTCCGCGGTCTCCTGCGGCTTGTCCCAGTAGCCCTCGCACAACTGCGGTGAGCGGTACACCACTTCACCGGCCGTGCCGTCCGGCACCGGCTTGCCCGACTCGTCCACGACCTTCGCCTCCACGAAGAGGACGGGCCGCCCGCAGGAGTCCATCCGCCCCTCGTGCTCGTCCGGCCCGAGGACCGTGGCGAGCGGGCCGATCTCGCTCTGGCCGAAGCAGTTGTAGAAGGCGAGACCCGGCAGCCGCCCGCGCAACCGCTCCAGGACCGGTACGGGCATGATCGAGGCGCCGTAGTACGCCTTGCGGAGCGCGCCCAGGTCGCGGGTGGCGGACTCGGGGTGGTTGGCGAGTGCGATCCACACCGTGGGCGGCGCGAACAGGCTGTCCGCGCGGCCCGCCTCGACCAGGTCGAAGAGGAGCGTCGGCTGCGGGCCGTCCACGACGGTGTTCTCCGCGCCGACCGCCAGGTACGGCAGCAGGAACACGTGCATCTGCGCCGAGTGGTACAGCGGCAGCGAGTGCACGGGCCGGTCGGCCTCGCTCAGGCCGAGCGCGTGGATCGCGGAGACGTACTCGTGCACGAGGGCACGGTGGGTCATCATCGCGCCCTTGGGGTCGGCCGTGGTCCCCGAGGTGTAGAGCAGCTGCACCAGATCCTCGGCGCCGGGCTGCGGACCGTCGTACGGATGCGCCGCCGGGAGCCGGTTCAGGAGCGCGTCGTCCGTGTCGCGCAGCCGCAACACCCGTACTCCGTCCGGGAGTTCACCTTGCAGTCCGGGGTCCGCGAGGACCAGCGCGCTGCCGGACTGGCGGACGATGTACGCGAGGTCGGCGCCGGTGAGGTGGTGGTTGACCGGCACATGCACGAGCCCGGCCCGCGCGCAGCCGAGGAAGCCGATGAGGTACGCGTCGGAGTTGTGGCCGTACGCGCCGACCCGGTCGCCGGGGCGCAGGCCCTGGTCGAGCAGCACCCGCGCCGCGCGGGAGACCGCGTCGTCGAGCTCGGCGTAGGTCCAGGCGCGGTCGCCGTAGTGCAGCGCGGTCCGGTCGGGGGTGCGGCGGGCGCTGCGCCGGAGCAGCCCGTCGACGGTGTTGCCGCGTGCGCCGCCGTGCGCGGGGCTCTCGCCTCGTACGTCCGTCATGCCGTGATCCTCGGCCGCCGCGCGCGGGCGGTCAAGTAGGTGTGCCGAACCCTCGCGTCAGCGACATACCGCTTAGTACGCTCAACCGGACCTGTCCGCAGACCAGTTGGCCAGACAGTTGGGAGCACCATGCGAAACCGCTGGAGACGGCTCGTACTGATCGGCACCGCGCTGTTATCCGTGGCGGCCGCCGCGTCCCCCGCCCCCGCGGAGACCGGGGGCGCGCCGGAGCGGGCCTCGGGCCGCGGGCTTTCGGCGACGATCCGGTACACCGAGTACGGGATCCCGCACATCGTCGCGAAGGACTACGCGAACCTCGGCTTCGGCACCGGGTGGGCGCAGGCGAACGACCAGGTGTGCACGCTCGCCGAGGGGCATGTGACGCTGCGCGGCGAGCGGTCGAAGTACTTCGGCGCCGACGCGAAGCCCGACCGGTCGCTGTCGTCCGCGTCCACGAACCTCTCCAGCGACCTGTTCTTCCGCGGCGTACGGGACGCCAGGACCGTGGAGAAGCTGCTCGACGAGCCGGCGCCGGTCGGGCCGAGCCGGGACGTACGGGAGTTGATGCGGGGGTACGCGGCGGGCTACAACGCCTGGCTGGAGCAGAACCGCATCACGGACCCGGCGTGCAAGGACGCCGAATGGGTGCGGCCGATCACCTCCCTGGACGTGGCCCGGCGCAGCTTCGCGCTCGCCGTGCTCGGCGGTCAGGGGCGGGCGGCCGACGCGATCGTCTCGGCTCGGCCGCCGACGCCGGGAACCTCGCCCGAAACGCCCGACCCGGACCAAGTCGCCGAAGCAGCCCGTGAGTTGTTCTCCGCGCAGGACGCCGACATGGGTTCCAACGCGGTGGCCTTCGCGGGCTCGACCACGGCGAACGGGCGCGGTCTGCTGCTCGGCAACCCGCACTATCCGTGGCACGGGGGCCGCAGGTTCTGGCAGTCGCAGCAGACGATCCCGGGGGAGCTGAACGTTTCCGGAGGCTTGTTGCTCGGCTCCACCTCCGTGTCGATCGGGTACAACGCGTCCGTGGCGTGGAGCCACACCGTGGCGACGGGCGTGCCGGTGAACCTGCACGAGCTGAAGCTCGACCCGTCCGACCCGACGGCGTACCTCGTGGACGGCGAGCGGCACCGCATGAAGAAGCGCACGGTCACCGTCGACACGGAGAACGGCGAGCAGGTCACCCGCACCCAGTGGTGGACGCGCTACGGCCCGGTCGTCACCTCGCTCGGCGCCGGCCTTCCACTGCCGTGGACGGAGTCGACGGCGTACGCGCTGAACGACCCGAACGCGTCCAACATGCGCATCAGCGACGCCTCCCTGGCCCTCAACAAGGCGCGCAGCATCAAGGAGGTCAAGGCGGCGCTCGCCCGTACGCAGGGGCTTCCGTGGGTCAACACGATCGCGGCGGACGCGGCGGGGCACTCGCTGTTCACGCAGTCGCAGGTGCTGCCGCGGATCACGGACGAGCTGGCGGAGCGCTGTTCGACGGCGCTCGGCAGGGCCACGTACCCGAGTGCGGGGCTCGCGGTGCTCGACGGTTCGCGCACGGAGTGCGAGCTGGGCCAGGACCCGGACGCGCTGCAGCCCGGGGTGTTCGGGCCGAGCCGGATGCCGGTCCTGGAGGACGCCCCGTACGCCGAGAACTCCAACGACAGCGCCTGGCTGACCAACCTGGACCGGCCGCTCACCGGGTACGAGCGGATCTTCGGCACCGTGGGCACGCAGCGCTCGATGCGGACGCGGGGCGCCGTCGAGGACGTGGCGGCGATGGCGGACCAGGGCCGCCTGACGGTGCGGGACCTGCAGGAGCAGCAGTTCGCGAACCGCGTTCCGGCCGGTGACCGGACCGCCGCCGACGTGGCGAAGGCGTGCGCCGCGCTGCCGGGCGGCACGGCAACGGGCAGCGACGGCAGGGAAGTCGACGTACGGGCGGCGTGTGCGGCGATCGGCGCCTGGGACCGCACGATGAACCTCGACAGCCGGGGCGCGCTGCTCTTCGACCGGTTCTGGCGGAAGCTCACGGCCGGTGTTCCCGCGGACGAGCGGTGGAAGGTGCCGTTCTCCGCCGCCGACCCGGTGCGCACCCCGCACACCCTCGACACCGCACACGCCGGTTTCGAGCGCGCGCTCGCGGACGCGGTCGCGGAGCTCGACCGGGCGGGCATCGCGCCGGACGCGCCGCTCTCCGCCCACCAGTCGGTGCGGCGGGCCGGTGACCGCATTCCGGTGCACGGCGGCACCGAGTCGCTGGGTGTGTGGAACAAGCTGGAGCCCGCCTGGGACCCGGCCGCCGGGTACACGGAGGTGACGCACGGCTCCAGCTACATCCAGGCCGTGGGCTTCGACGGCGGCCGCTGTCCGGTGGCCCGCACGCTCCTGACGTACTCCCAGTCCGAGAACCCCGAGTCGCCGCACCTGAGCGACCAGACCCGGCTGTACGCGCAGAAGCGCTGGGTGACCTCGCGCTTCTGCGAGCGGGACATCCTCGCCTCGCCCGAGCTGAGGGTGGTGAAGGTGCGGCAGCGGTAGGCGGGGCGGCGCGTGGCGGTACGCGCGCATCGAGGGGGCCGGACATCCGGCCCCCTCTTCGTATTTGGCGCCGCGCATGCGTCAATACCGCTCGCTATGGCGCCATACATGTGCCATCATGGCGCCATCGAGCCGTCCAGTCGTCACCGCACGGAGGACCCCATGACGCACGAGCCCACGACGCACGAGCCCAAGACCCACGACGAGCCCACGGCCCACGAACCCACGGCCCACGAACCCACGACCGCCCCCGCCGAAGTCACCGCGTTCCCCACCGCCCGCCACACCGGCTGCCCCTTCGACCCGCCCGCCGAACTCGCCGCCCTGCGCGAGGAGTCGCCGCTGCGGCGGATGCGCTACCCGGACGGGCACCACGGCTGGCTCGCCACCGGGCACGCAGCGGTCCGCGCGATCATGGCGGACCCCCGGTTCAGCGCCCGGTACGAGCTGCTGCACCTGCCGATGCCGGGCTTCGAGGAGGTCGAGATTCCCCCGGCCGCCCCCGGCGACTTCACCGGCATGGACGCCCCCGGCCACACCCGCTACCGCCGCCTGCTCACCGGCAGGTTCACGGTCCGCCGGATGCGTCTGCTCACCGAGCGGGTCGAGGAGCTCACCGCCGAGCACCTGGACGCGATGGCCGCGCAGGGCCCCGGCCTCGACCTGGTGGAGGCCTACGCGCACCCGGTCCCGGCCCAGATGATCTGCGAGCTGCTCGGCGTCCCGTACGCCGACCGGAAACAGTTCACCGGGCACGTGGCGACGCTCTTCGACCAGCGGGCGGACATTGAGGCGAAGGGCGCGGCCTACGGCGCGGTCGAGTCGTACGTGAAGGGCCTGGTCGCCGCCAAGCGGGCGGAGCCGACCGACGACCTGCTGAGCGACCTGACCGGGACCGACCTCACCGACGAGGAACTGGCCGGTGTGGGCAGCCTGTTGCTCGGCGCCGGGCTCGACACCACCGCCAACATGATCGCCCTCGGCGCGTTCGCGCTGCTCAGCCACCCCGAGCAGCTCGCCGCGCTGCGCGCCGAACCCGGCCTCGCGGGGCCGGCCGTCGAGGAGCTGCTGCGCTACCTGACGGTGGCCGACCCGGCGGTGCGCACCGCCCTTGAGGACGTCGAGGTCGACGGCCGGCTGATCCGGGCGGGCGACACGGTCACGCTGTCCTTCCAGGCCGCCAACCGCGACCCGGCGCGGTTCCCCGGGCCCGACCGGCTCGACCTGCGCCGCGCGGCCACCGGACACGTGGCGTTCGGGCACGGCGCGCACCAGTGCCTCGGGCAGCAACTGGCCCGCGTCGAGATGCAGATCGCCCTGCCGGCCCTGCTGCGGCGCTTCCCGACGCTGCGTCTCGCCGTCGAACCCTCCGAGGTGCCGCTGCGCGAGCAGAACAACATCTACGGCGTACGGAGCCTCCCGGTCACCTGGGACCAGACCTGACCGGGCCGCGTACGTGAAGGAGCCGCGTACGCGAAGGAGCCGCGTACGCGAAGGAGAGGGAGGACGGCCGTGGAGATCGGTGTCGATCGGGAGCGGTGCGCCGGGGCCGGCATGTGTGCCCTGACCGCGCCGGAGGTCTTCGACCAGGACGAGGAGGACGGACGCGTGCGGCTGCTCACCGCCCGGCCGGTCGACGGGCAGCGCGCCGCGGCCCGGCTGGCGGCGGGGGTCTGCCCGGCGGCGGCCATCACGCTCGGGGACTGACCGCCGGGGAGACGCGCTCAGGGACTGACCGCCGGGGGCACGCGTTTCAAGGACTGATCGCCAGGGACACGAACGCGGCGAACAGCACCAGGTGCAGGCCGCCCTGCAGCAGCGTCGCGCGGCCGGCGACCACGGTCAGGACGCTGACCACGACCGTCAGGAGGAGCATCACCATGTGCGTCGCACCCAGGCCGAGCAGCAGCGGGCCGTCCATCCAGACGGAGGCGACGGCGATGGCCGGGATGGTCAGGCCGATGCTGGCGATCGCGGAGCCGTGCGCGAGGTTGAGGCTGATCTGGGTGCGGTCGCGGACGGCCGAGCGGTACGCGGCCAGGGTCTCGGGGAGCAGGACGAGCAGGGCGATGACGACGCCGACGAACGCCTGCGGCAGCCCCGCCGCCTCGACGCCGGACTCGATGACCGGCGAGATGCCCTTGGTGTTGCCGACCACCGCGACGAGGGCGACGAGCAGCAGGCCGAGGCTGAGGTAGGTCTCGCCGTTGGTCGGCGGGTGGGCGATGTCGTCCTCGTCGAGGACCTCGCCGTCGCGGGTGACGGGCAGGAAGTACTCGCGGTGCCGGACGGTCTGCATCGCCACGAAGAGCCCGTACACCACCACGGAGACGACGGCGGCGAAGGCGAGCTGCGCGCCGGTGAACTCCGGCCCCGGCTTGCCGGTGGTGAAGGTCGGCAGGACCAGGCTGAGCGTGGCGAGGGTCGTCCAGGTGGCGACGGCGGCGACGGTGCCCTCGGTGTTGAAGGGCGCGACGCCGCCCCGCCAGGCGCCGACGAGCAGCGCGAGGCCGACGATGCCGTTGCAGGTGATCATCACGGCGGCGAAGACGGTGTCGCGGGCCAGCGAGGACGTCTTGGCGCCGCCGTCGGCCATCAGGGTGACGATGAGGGCCACTTCGATGACGGTCACCGCGACCGCCAGCACCAGCGACCCGAAGGGCTCGCCCACCTTGTGCGCGACGACCTCGGCATGATGCACGGCGCACAGCACCGCGCCCGCGAGGAACAGCGCGACGACCACCACCACGGGCCCCGGCAGATCGCGCCCCCAGGTCAGCGCGAGCAGGACGACGGCGAGCAGCGGCACCACGACGGTACCGACCTTGGTGAGCGGACCCGGATGCGAAGCCATGGCCCCACGCTCTCAGCCCCCGACCCCCTCCGCCGCCCGAACCCGGCCGGTGTACCAGGTCAGAGGGCCCGCTCCCGCCCCTCCCAGTACGGTGCGCGCAGCCGGCGCTTGTAGAGCTTGCCGTTGGGGTCGCGGGGCATGGCGGTGATGAAGTCGACGGACTTCGGCCGCTTGTAGCCGGCGAGGCGCTGTGCGCAGTGGGCGAGGATGTCGGCGGCCAGCGCGTCCCCGGCGCGGTGGCTCTCGGCGACTTCGACGACGGCCTTGACCTCCTCGCCCCAGTCGTCGTGCGGGATGCCGAACGCGGCGGCGTCGGCGACGGCGGGGTGGGAGAGCAGCACCGACTCGATCTCCGCCGGGTAGATGTTGACGCCCCCGGAGATGATCATGTCGATCTTGCGGTCGCGCAGGAACAGATAGCCGTCCTCGTCAAGCACCCCGAGATCGCCCACGGTGAAGAAGTCCCCGATGCGGTTCTGCCGGGTCTTGCCCTCGTCCCTGTGGTACGCGAAGCCGCCGGTCGCCATCTTCATGTAGACGGTGCCGAGTTCGCCGGGCGGCAGCCGGTTGCCGTCGTCGTCGAAGACGGCGAGCTCGCTGATCGGCCATGCCTTGCCGACGGTGCCGGGCTTCTTCAGCCAGTCCTCGGCGGTGGCGAACGCGCCGCCGCCCTCGCTGGCCGCGTAGTACTCCTCGACGCAGCTCCCCCACCAGTCGATCATCGCCCGCTTCACATGGTCCGGGCAGGGCGCGGCGCCGTGGATGGCGTGCCGCATCGAGGACACGTCGTAGCGGTCCTTCGTCTCCTGCGGCAGCGCGAGGAGGCGGTGGAACTGGGTGGGGACCATGTGGGTGTGCGTGCAGGCGTGCCGGTCGATGAGGCGCAGCATCTCCTCGGGCGTCCACTTGTCCATCAGGACCAGCGGGTGCCCGATGTGCAGCGACGCGCCCGCGAACTGCAGCACGGCCGTGTGGTACAGCGGCGAGCAGACCAGGTGCACATTGCCGTCGAAGGGCTGGACGCCGAAGATGCCGAGGAACCCGCCGAGGTACGACTCCTCGGGGAGCTTCCCGGACAGCGGGCGTCGGATGCCCCGGGGGCGGCCCGTGGTGCCGGAGGTGTAGTTCATGACCCAGCCGAGGGTCCGGTCGGCGGGCGCGGACTCGGGCTGTCCGTCGAGGAGTTGACCGTACGGCCGGAATCCCGCGACCTCTCCTACCGCGTACCGCTGTGCCGCGGGGAGCTTCGCCTCGTCGGCGGCGGCGCGGGCGGCCTCGGCGAAGCGCTCGTGGGCGATGAGGACCTTGGCGCCGGAGTCGGAGACGATCCAGGCGATCTCGGGGCCGACGAGGTGGTGGTTGACGGGGACCAGGTAGAGGCCGGCCTGGGCGGCGGCGAGGTAGGCGGTGAGGAACTCCACGCCGTTGGGGAGGACTGCGGCGAAGGCGTCGCCGCGTTCGAGGCCGGCTGCGCGGAGGCCGTGGACGAGTTGGTTGGTCGCGGCGTGCAGGCGGGCCGCGGACCATGTTTCGCCGTCGGGCGCGATCAGGACGTGCCGGTCGGGGTCGGCCTGGGCCTGCGCCCAGAAGCCGTTGGGGTGGTCGGGCATGTGCGGCATCCCTTCTGCGGAGTTCAGTTCCTGGCCGGGTGCGGGTTTCGTCGTGGTCGCTCGCGCAGTTCCCCGCGCCCCTGGATGGGCACTTCGTGCGCCGTCCCCGACGCCCCTCAGGTCATCGGCCGGCCATCCGATTCACGCGGTCGATCGCCCGCTCGAACCCCCGGGTCAGCTCGTCGAAGACACCCCGCACACTCCGCTCGGCGTTCATCCGCCCCACGATCTGCCCCACCGGCGTGCCCAGCAACGCGTCCACCTCGTACTTCTGGATACGGGACACCGCCTCCGCGACGAGCAGGCCCTGCAAGGGCATGGGCAAGGGGCCGGGGCCCGCCGGGTCGTCCCAGGCGTCGGTCCACTCGGTGCGGAGCTGGCGCGCGGGCTTGCCGGTGAGGGCGCGGGAGCGGACCGTGTCGGACGACGTGGCCGCGAGGAGTTTCTCGGTGAGCTTGCGGGAGTGCAGCTCGGCCTCGGTGGTGGTGAGCCAGATGGAGCCCGTCCACACGCCCTGCGCGCCCAACGCCAGTGCGGCGGCGATCTGTTCGCCGCTGCCGATGCCGCCCGCGGCGAGCACGGGGAGCGGGGCGACCGCCTCGACCGCGTCGGGCGTGAGGACCATGGAGGCGATCTCGCCGGTGTGGCCGCCCGCCTCGTAACCCTGCGCGACGACGATGTCGATCCCGGCGTCGGCGTGCTTGCGGGCGTGCCGGGCGCTGCCCGCGAGGGCGGCGACGAGGATGTCGTGGGCGTGGGCGCGCTCGATGACGTCGGCGGGCGGTGAGCCGAGGGCGTTGGCGAGGAGCTTGATCGGGTAGTCGAAGGCGACGTCGAGCTGGCTGCGGGCGACCTGTTCCATCCAGCCGGTGATGCGCCAGCCGGAGGCCTCCCCTTCGGGGAGTTCGGGTACCCCGTGCTCGGCGAGGGTGGCCTCGACGAACTCCCGGTGCCCGGCCGGGATCATCGCCTCGACGTCCGCCTCCGTGACACCTTCGACCTTCTTGGCGGGCATCACCACGTCGAGGCCGTAGGGCTTGCCGTCGGTGTGCGCGTGCAGCCAGTCGAGGTCGCGTTTGAGGTCGTCGGGGGCGGTGTAGCGGACCGCTCCGAGCACGCCGAAACCGCCGGCCCGGCTGATGGCGGCGGCCACGGCGGGGAAGGGCGTGAAGCCGAAGACGGCGTGCTCGACTCCGAGTTTCTTGCTCAGCTCCGTCTGCATGGGCGCAGGATGCCGCAGCGCGTCGGCCGACGGAAGAGATTTTCTGATGCAGCGTCAGATTGTTTGGAGGGGGCGGCCGGGCGGGCAGCCCCCTCCACCGCGCTTCAGTACTGCTGCGGAGGCTGCTGCTGGTACGGCTGCTGCTGGTACGGCTGCTGCTGACCGTACGGCGCCTGCTGCCCGTACGGCTGCTGCTGACCGTAGGCCGGAGGCTGCGGCTGCTGGCCGTGCACCGGAGGCTGCGGCTGCTGGCCGTAGGCCGGAGGCTGCTGCTGGTACGGCGGCTGGGCGGGCGGCGGGGCCTGGTGGCCGTAGGCCGGAGGCTGGTGCTGCTGCTGAGGCTGAGGCTGCTGCTGCGGGACCGGGGGCGCCGCCGCCGCGAGGGAGCTGCCCGCCGGGACGTAGTGGATGCGGCCCGTCGGGTCCGGGACCTGGACGTAACCGGCGGCCTGCAGCTGGGCCTCGTACGCCGCATGGCGCTTGCGCGTGTAGAAGACCATGCCCACGGCCAGGCATATCGCCAGGACCCAGAACGCGCCCCAGAACACCATCGCGTCCTCGTCTCCGCGCATCATGCGGAGCAGGCAGACCACGGTGATCGGGATGGCCGCCAGGAGCCGGCGCTTCTCGTTGTGCCGGCCGCTGAGGTCGAAGTTGACCTGGGTCTTGAGGAGTTCGGGCGCCTGCGCGGGCAGCGGCGGCAGCTGTCCGCCCGTGCCCGCCTGCGGGAACTGCGACCAGGTCTGCTGCGCGCGCTGCCGCGCCTGCGGCTGCGGGTCGGGGACCATCAGGAGCTGAGTGCCCTTGCTGACGTACCGCGCGTCCGCGTACTGGTAGCCGAACTGCTCGCCGAGGTGGGCGAGTCGGGACAGTTTGCCCACGGTCGCCCACATGCTGGTGACCTCCACGGGCGCTCCCTGCGCCATCAGGCTCACCATGGTGCGGACCTGGCCAGTGCTCACGGTTCTCCCTCCCCGGCGGGAGCAGACCTTGCACATTCCGCCGTCGGGCCAGCCTTTCACACCCGCGGGGCAGCTGCGGAACCGCTCCCGTTCCCGGTCACCGGCCCAGGACGGCCATCGCGGCGTTGTGTCCCGGAATGCCGCTGACGCCCCCGCCGCGCACCGCGCCCGCCCCGCACAGCAGGACGTTGGCGTGCCCGGTCTCCACGCCCCAGCGCCCGGTCCCTTCCTGCGCGTACGGGAAGGACAGGTCGCGGTGGAAGATGTTGCCGCCGGGCAGCCCGAGGTCCCGCTCCAGGTCGAGCGGGGTCTTCGCCTCGATGCACGGGCGGCCCTGCGCGTCCGTGGCGAGGCAGTCCGCCAGCGGCTCGCCGAGGTACGCGTCGAGTTGGGCGAGCGTCGACTTCAGGAGGGTGTCGCGGGCCGCCTCGTTGTCGGCGGCGAACAGCCGGGCCGGGGTGTGCAGGCCGAACAGGGTGAGGGTCTGGCAGCCCGCGGCGGCGAGGTCCGGGCCGAGGACGGACGGGTCGGTGAGCGAGTGGCAGTAGATCTCCGAGGGGGGCGACCCGGGCAGCCGGCCCGCGCTCGCCTCGGCGTACGCGGCGGCCAACTGCGCGTACCCCTCGGCGACATGGAAGGTCCCGGCGAAGGCGAGGCGCGGGTCGACGGCGCTGTCGCGGAGCCGGGGCAGCCGCTTGAGCAGCATGTTGACCTTGAGCTGGGCTCCTTCGGCCGGGGGGTCGGGCGGGGTCTCGCCGAGGAGTTCCGCGAGGGCCCGGGGTGCGGCGTTCACGAGGACGTGCCGGGCGGTGACGGTGGCCTCGGTGCCTTCGGGGGTGCGGTGGGTGACCTCGGCGCGGGTGCCGTCGGTGTCGATGTGCAGCACCTCGTGGCCGGTACGGAGGTCGGCGCCCGCGGCGCGCGCGGTGTCGGCGAGGGCGTCGGTGAGCGCGCCCATGCCGCCGACGGGCACGTCCCAGTCGCCGGTGCCGCCGCCCACCACGTGGTAGAGGAAGCAGCGGTTCTGCCGCAGCGAGGCGTCGTGGGCGTCGGCGAAGGTGCCGATCAGGGCGTCGGTGAGGACGATGCCGCGCACCAGGTCGTCGTGGAAGTGCTCCTCGATCGCCGTGCCGACCGGCTCCTCGAACAGCATCCGCCAGGCCGCCTCGTCGTCGACGCGTTCGCGCAGCTCGGCCCGGGTGGGCAGCGGCTCGGTGAGGGACGGGAAGACCCGTTCGGCGACCCGTGCCGTCCGCGCGTAGAACTCCTGCCAGGACGCGAACTCCCGGTCGGAGCCGGTGAGTTCGCGGAAGCCCTCGCGGGTGCGGGCGGCCTGGCCGGTGACGAGGAGGCCGGTGTCGCGGCCGCCGCGGCTGACGGGCGTGTAGGAGGACACGTCCCGCTTGCGGACCGCGAAGGGCAGGTCCAGGTCCCGCACGACCTTCTTCGGCAGCAGGCTGACCAGGTAGGAGTACCGGGAGAGCCGCGCGTCCACCCCGTCGAAGGCGTACGTGGACACGGCGGCGCCGCCGGTGCGGTCGAGGCGTTCCAGGAGCAGGACGCGGCGTCCGGCCCGGGCCAGGTAGGCGGCGGCGACCAGGCCGTTGTGGCCGCCGCCGACGATCACGGCGTCGTAGACGCGGGCATCGCGAGCTGGGGTGGGCATGGCTCTTGGTAACACGGGGGCGGGTCGGGGGCCACCCTGCGGCCCGTCCGGCGTTCGAGGACGAGGCCGGAGGCCGGTGGAGCGGGGTCCGGGGGAAGGCCCCGGAGCGACCGAGCCACGTCCGACGGCGCAAGTTCCGCCAGGCCAGGACCGCTACTCCCTCCGCCAGACCAGGACCGCTACTCCCTCCGCCAGGCCAGGACCGCTGTTCCCCCCGCCTACTCCCCCCGCCGCTGCGCGATGCGCCCGTACACCTCCGCCGCCTCCGCGCCGCGTCCCAGCCGCTCCAGGAGCTGTGCCTCGTCCTGGCGGGCGGCGAGGGCGTCCGGGTGGCCGGGGCCCAGGGCGCGTTCGCGGTCCTCGGCGACCTGGCGGTACTCGGCGAGGGACTCGTCCCAGCGGCCGAGCCAGCCGTACCCGACGGCGACCTCGCGGCGGCTGACCTGCGTGTCGGGGTGGCCGGGGCCGAGGGCGCGGACGCGCGCGGCGCACACCTCGCGGGCCTCCTCCAGCGCCTCCTCCCAGCGGCCGAGGCGGCCCAGGTTGACGCCGATGCCGTGCCGGGCGCGCAGGGTCTCCGGGTGTTCGGGGCCGTGCACGCGGGCTCGGTCGGCGGCGAGGTCCCGGTAGAGGGCGAGGGCGTCGGCGCTGTGGCCGAGGCGGCCGAGGCTGATGCCGGCCTC
This sequence comes from Streptomyces solicavernae, assembly GCF_029968095.1. GTDB lineage: Bacteria > Actinomycetota > Actinomycetes > Streptomycetales > Streptomycetaceae > Streptomyces > Streptomyces solicavernae. The sequence goes on from NZ_JASCIR010000001.1 coordinate 461,211, forward strand.
GTAGCGTGCGGCGAGAGTGTCCGGGTGGTCGGCGCCGAGGGCCTGCCCGCGCGCCTCGGCGACCTCGCGGTACGTCTGCAGGGCTTCGGCCCAGCGGCCCAGCCGGCCGAGCGCGTACGCCACTTCGTACCGCGTGACGAGGGTGTCCGGGTGCAGCGGGCCGAGGACGCGGGCGCGGGCGTCGGCGACCTCGCCGGCCGTGCGGTGGGCCTCCTCCAGGCGGCCGATGCGGCTGAGGTTGTAGGCGAGGTTGTGGCGGCAGCGCAGGGTGTCGGGGTGGTCGGGGCCGAGGTGCGGGGAGCGTTCGCGGCCGGCGAGCACGGCCGTGTACAGGTCGTGCGCCTCGAAGTGGCGGCCCAGCTGTCCGAGTACGTACGCGATCTCCTGGCGGGCGCCGAGCGTGTCCGGGTGGTCGGCGCCGAGGGCGAGCTCGCGGCCGCGGGCGACATGCTCGTACTCGCGCAGCGCGTCGGCCGGACGGCCCGTACGGCTGAGGGTGAAGGCGACTTCGTACCGGCTGGCGAGGGTGTCGGGGTGTTCGGCGCCGAGGGCCTGTTCGCGTTCGGCGGCGACGCCGCGGTGCACCTCCACGGCCTCCTCCCACTTGCCGAGGCGGCTCAGGCTGAGGCCCGCGGTGTGCCGGGTGGCGAGGACGGAGAGCAACTCCGGTGGTGCGGTGGAGCGTTCGGTGCGGCGGGCCTGTCCGGCGTCGGGGGTGCGGCGGCCGTCGATGCGGGAGATCCACTCGCCGGTGAGTCCGGCGGCGGCGTCGAGCGGGACGGCGGCGCGCAGGTCGACGGCGCCGGTGGCCTTGGGCCCGTTGGTCATGCCGCGGGTCCAGTCGGGCAGTTCGGCGGGTGGGGCGGGCGGTACGGGGGCCCGGGCGGCCGGGGCCGGGTGGGCGAGGGTGCCGCCGCGGGCGGCGGTGATGCGGTGGGCGAGCTCGCGGGCGTCGCCGGGGCGGTCGTCGGGGGACTTGGCGAGCAGGTCGAGGACGATCTGCTCCAGGAAGTCGGGGAGTTCGGGGCGCTTCGCGCGCGGCGGTTCCGGTGCGGTGTCGCGGTGGCCGAGGAGTACCGCCCAGGCGTCGCCGTGGTCGAAGGGCGGGGCGCCGGTGGCGATCTCGTACAGGACGCAGCCGAGCGAGTAGAGGTCGCTGCGGTAGTCGACGCTCTCGCCGCCGATCTGCTCGGGCGACATGTAGTGCGGGGTGCCCATGGCGATGTTGGTGCCGGTGAGCTTCGCGGTGAACCCGGCGTCGTGGCCGAGCCGGGCGATGCCGAAGTCGCAGATCTTCACCGTGCCGTCGGTGAGCCGCATGATGTTGGCCGGCTTCAGGTCGCGGTGGATGATGCCCTGGTCGTGGCAGTAGGCGAGGGCGTGCGCGACCTGTTCGGTGACCTCGACGACGTCCGGCACGGCGAGCGGGCCCTGGACGCCGTCGTCCATCAACTGGCTGAGGTTGCGGCCCTCCAGGAGCTCCATGACGAGGTAGAGCACGCCGTCGTCCTCGCCGAAGTCGTGCACGACGGTGATGCCGCGGTGCTGCAGGGACGCGGCGACGCGGGCCTCGCGCCGGAAGCGTTCGCGCAGCACCCTGCCGATGCCCGGGTCGCCCTGCTGCGGGCCCAGCGGCTTGAGGCACTTCACGGCGACGTGCCGGTCGAGCGACTCGTCCCGGCCCCGCCACACCTCGCCCATGCCGCCGCGCCCGATCAGGTCGAGCAGCCGGTACCGGCCCTGGATCAGCCTGGTTTCCGCCATCGCGTGATATCGCCCCCGTCGCCTCGGATCGCCCTCCCCGGCCCGTCCAGTATGGCTGCCCGCCCGCGGAGTTTGTACGGTGCGGGCCTGCTGCCGGGGCCGAGCCGGTCCATGGCCCGCAGGATGTGCGGGGGCGGCAGCTGCCAGCGCAGACGTCCGGGGACGCAGCGCAGGATGTTACCGGCGGCGCGCAGCCGCAGGTCCACCGCCCCCGGTTCGGGCGCGCGCCGGCCGTACAACTCGTGGGCGTACGGGGGCAGTGCGGCGTATGCGAGGTTCGCCACGCGCCGCCAGCCGAGGTCGCGCGCGGGGGCGAGGAGCGGGGGTGCGGGCGGGCGCCGGATGAAGGCGTCGACCCCCCGCGCCTCGTCGCCGACGGCGAGCCTGGGCATCATGCGCGCGAAGTAGGCCCGCAGCGCGGCCCGGTCGGCGGGTACGTCGGCGGGGTCGAGGCCGACGAGGCGGGCGCTCTCGCGCTGTTCGGAGAGGTAGCGGTCGGCGAGTGCGGGGGTGAGCGGGAACCCGGAGCGGCGCAGGACCTCCACGTAGCTGGCGACCTCGGCGCAGTGCACCCACAGGAGCAGCTCGGGCTCGTCGACGCGGTAGACCTCGCCGGTGTCGGGGTCGGTGGCCTGGAGGCGGCGGTGGAGGCGGCGGATGCGGGCGGCGGCCCGTTCGGCGTCCTGCACGGTGCCGTAGCTGATGGTGCCGACGAAGTCCGCGGTGCGCAGCAGGCGGCCCCAGGGGTCCCGCCCGGGGTCGCTGTTCTGCAGGACGCCGCGGACGACGCGCGGGTGCAGGGCCTGGAGGTAGAGCGCGCGGATGCCGGCGATCCACATCATCGGGTCGCCGTGCATCTGCCAGGTCACGGAGGCGGGCCCGAAGTAGCCGGGGTCCGCGCCCGCCCGCACGCTCACGTCCCGCACGTCGGCACCTCCCGCTCTTGTTACCCAGGGTAGTCGTGTGGGGCGCGGGGCGGGAGGGGCCGGAGTCAGCCTCCGTACGGGTGCGGGTCGAGGTGGCTGAGCCGGTACGGGAACGCGTCCGGCATGGTGCGCCAGCAGGGGGTGGGGAGGTGCGGTCAGGCTTCGAGTACGACGACCGCTTCGTCCGTGTACGCGAGGAACGTCAGGGTCTGGTGGAAGTAGAGGTCGATCTGGTGGGCGTCGTGGGAGGTGTAGCCGATGGCGACGTCCTGGCCGAGGCGGAGCTCGAAGTCGCCGCCGCGGGTGGACAGGGCGAAGCCGCCGCTGAGGGCCGGGGCCCAGATCGGGGGGCCGTCGAGCATGCGGGTGAGGTGGGCGGCGATCGGGTAGCCGTGGTCGGAGGTCTCGCTGACCGCCCGGTACTCCTCGGCGCCGAGGAGGAGTTGGTACGGGCCGTCGACCCCGGCGAGGCGGAGTTCGGTGAGGGCGCGGCTGACCGCGTCGGGGTAGTCGCGGGCCTCGGCGGGGAGGCTGACGACCGGGTTGGAGGAGCAGGCGCGCAGTCCGTCGATCTGGGCGGAGGTGTAGCCGTCGAAGATCGTGCGGTCCTCGACGTACGCCATGGTGCGCGCGGCGTCCTTGACGGGCTGCCAGTCGGAGTCCTGGGCGCCGCGGTCCACGTCGTCGACGGCGGAGCGGTCGACGGTGAACGGGACGCGCAGTTCGACGAGCGGCCGGGACTCGCGCAGGCGGGCGGTGACGCCGGGGGCGGGCGGGGTCATGTCGATGAGGTGGCCGGTGCCTACGGCGGAGAGCTGGGGCCCGCCCTCGTCGGGGACGTCGACGACGCGGCGGCCCGCGACGTGGCGGCGGAAGGTGCGGCGGGCCTCTTCCTCGATCTCGGCCCAGGCGGCGGGGGTGATCGGGGCGAGTTCGCGGTGCAGGTTGGTGACGGCGGGGGGCGTCATGGGGTTCCTTTCAGGCTGCCGATGCCGAGCGAGCCGTGGGTGGGCGTGCCGTTGACGGCGGGTTCCGGCGACTCGGCGGGCTCGGCGGGCACCTGGCTCTGCCCGGCGTCGGACGGCGGGGCGGGGAAGTCCTCCAGGAGTTCCGCGCTCGGCACGAAGAAGAGGCCGCCGGTGACCGCGGTGGAGAACTCCAGGATGCGGTCGGTGTTGCCGGGCGGTTCACCGATGAACATGTTGCGCAGCATCCGCTCGGTCACGTCGGGGGTGCGCCCGTAGCCGATGAAGTACGTGCCGAACTCGCCGCGGCCGACCTGCCCGAACGGCATGTTCTCGCGGACGATCTTCCGCTCGGTGCCGTCCGCGTCGACGATCGTGTTGAGGGCGACGTGCGAGTCGGCGGGTTGGACGTCGTCCGGCAGCTCGACGTTGTCCGTCTTGCGGCGGCCGATGACGCGTTCCTGCTCCTCGACGCCGAGGGCGTTCCAGGCGGCCATGTCGTGGAGGTACTTCTGCACGATGACGTAGCTGCCGCCGCGGAAGGGCGGGTCCTCGTCGCCGATGTACACCGCGTCCCTCGCGGCGCCGCCGGTGGGGTTCTCGCTGCCGTCGACGAAGCCGAGGAGGTCGCGGGCGTCGAAGTAGCCGAAGCCGTGCACCTCGTCGACGACGGTGACGGCGTCGCCGAGCGCGTCCACGATGAGGCGGGCCAGTTCGAAGCACAGGTCGAGGCGGCGGGCGCGGACGTGGAAGAGCAGGTCGCCGGAGGTGGCCGGGGCGCGGTGCCGTGGGCCTCGCAGCTCCTCGAAGGGGTGCAGCTCGCGGGGGCGGGGGTCGCCGGCGAGCCGGTCCCAGGCGGCGGAGCCGACCCCGGCGACGCAGGCGAGGCCCGCGGCGGCCTCGCGGAACGAGACCGAGCGGATCAGCCCCGCCAGGCCCTGGAGCGTCTCGCGCACCGTGTCCTCGCCGCCGGGGTTCACGGTGGCGACGAGAAAGACCGCGGCCCTGGCGGGCGGGGTGATGACGGGTTGCGCTGCGGCCATGGGACTCCCGTCGGACAATGAATGGCAATGCCTCGCACATGACGCAAACAGTCAGCAATGCGGGCGTAAAGGACTGATCGGTCAGCGCCAGCCTAGGCGGGGCCGTGCGAGGGTGCAGCCCCGCCGCCGCGGCGCAAGGACGCGACCGCCGCCGGACGCCGCACCTCGGGGCCCGCCTCGCACCCGTACACCGGAAGGGTTGAGAGTCTTGAGCATCGACGAGCAACGACCGGACGTCCGCGAGCCGGAGGTGGGCCCCGCCCCCGAGGGGGAGCCCGAGTTCCACCCGTACCACCATCCCGCCGCGGGCTGGGGCGCGGCGAAGAGCGTGAGCAAGTTCCTCATGCGCGAGCGCGCGTTCGTGGACGGGCCGCGGGCGATCGTCAAGATGAACCACGAGCGGACCGGCTTCGACTGTCCCGGCTGTGCGTGGCCGGACGACACCAAGGGCCTGCACCTGGACATCTGCGAGAACGGCATCAAGCACGTCACGTGGGAGATGACCCCGAAGCGGGTCGGCCGCGAGTTCTTCGCCGCGCACTCGGTGACCGAGCTGTACGAGTGGAGCGACTACGACCTGGAGGACCAGGGCCGGCTCACCGAGCCGATGGTGTACGACCCGGACACCGACCACTACGTGCCGATCAGCTGGAAGGACGCGTTCGAGCTGGTCGGCAGCACGCTGCGCGGGCTGGAGAATCCGAACCGGGCTTCGTACTACACCTCCGGGCGGCTCGGCAACGAGGCCACGTTCCTGTACCAGCTGATGGCCCGCGAGCTCGGCACGAACAACCTTCCGGACTGTTCCAACATGTGCCACGAGGCCAGCGGCCGCGCCCTGCAGGCCGCGCTCGGCACCGGCAAGGGCACCGTCGACCTGCAGGACTGGGAGACCGCCGACGCGCTGTTCATCATCGGCGTCAACGCGGCCTCGAACGCGCCCCGCATGCTGACCGCGCTAGCCGAGGCCCACCACCGCGGCGCGCAGATCGTGCACGTCAACCCGCTGGTGGAGGCGGCCGCGACGCGCACGATCGTGCCGCACGACTTCGTCGACATGGCGATCTTCAAGACGACCCGGACCAGCACCCTCAACCTGCAGGTGCGCATCGGCGGCGACATGGCGCTGCTCCGCGGCATGGCCAAGGCGATCCTGGAGAAGTCGGCGACCGATCCGAAGGCCCTGGACCGGGAGTTCATCGACCGCCACACCACCGGCTTCGACGCGTACCGGACGCTGTGCGAGGCCACGTCCTGGGAGGAGCTGGAGGAGCAGTCGGGCCTGAGCCGCGCCGACATCCTGAAGGCGGCCCGGGTGTACGAGGAGGCCGACCGCTCGATCATCAGCTGGTGCCTGGGCCTCACCCAGCACGAGCACGGCGTCGACACGGTCCGGGAGATCGTCAACCTCCTGCTGCTGCGCGGCAACCTGGGCCGCGAGGGCGCCGGTCCCTCCCCTGTGCGCGGGCACAGCAACGTCCAGGGCAACCGCACCTGCGGCATCGACCACCGGCCCACGGAGGAGTTCCTCGACCGGCTCGCCGAGGTGTGCGGGATCGACCCGCCGCGCGAGCACGGCCTGGACACCGTCAACACCATCCAGGCCATGCAGCGCGGCGACGTGAAGGTCTTCGTCGGCATGGGCGGCAACTTCGCGCTCGCCGCGCCGGACACGCCCGTCACGTACGGCGCGCTGCGCAACTGCGACCTGACCGTGCAGGTCAGCACGAAGCTGAACCGCAGTCATGTGGTGCACGGGAAGCGGGCGTTGATCCTGCCGTGTCTCGGCCGTACGGAGAAGGACCATCAGCGCAAGGGGATCCAGCGCACGTCCGTCGAGGACTCGATGAGCATGGTGCATCTGTCGCTCGGCATGAAGCGGCCCGCGTCGGAGCAGCTGCTCTCGGAGCCGGCGATCGTCGCGGGCATGGCGCGCGCGGCGCTGCCGGACAGCCAGACGCCCTGGGAGTGGTACGTCGAGGACTACGACCGCATCCGGGACACCATGGCCCGAGCGCTCGACGGCTTCGAGGACTTCAACCGGCGGGTGCGGCTGCCGCTCGGCTTCCGCATCAAGCAGCCCGCCCGCGAGCTGGTCTTCCTCACCCCGTCGGGGCGCGCCGAGTTCTCCGCCGCCCCGCTGCCGAACGTGGTGCCCGAGCCGGGCACGCTCACGCTCGGCACGATGCGCTCGCACGACCAGTGGAACACCACCATCTACTCCGACAACGACCGCTACCGCGGCATCACGAACCTGCGCACGCTGGTGTTCATGAACCGGGCCGACATGCGCGAGCGCGGCATCGACGACATGGCGCCGGTGGACATCACGAGCACGGCGCGGGACGGCAGCACCCGGTCGGTCGAGGGCTATCTGGCGGTGCCGTACGACATTCCGCGGGGCTGCGCGGCCGGGTACATGCCGGAGATGAACGTGCTGTGCGCGCTCGGCGACTACAGCACGCAGAGCGACCAGCCGATCATGAAGCACGTACGGGTCACGATCCGTCCGGCGGCGGGCAGTTGAGGTCCACCAGGATCAACTCCCGTATGTACGAGGGTGGTTGACGGGGCGTTGACGGGGAGTTGACGGGGCGCCCGGGGTCAGCCGCCGATGGCCGACATCGGGCGTTCCGGGCGGCGGAACTCGGGGCTGTCGATGGCGTGGCCGGGGCCCTTGCCGCGGACCGAGCCGCGCCAGGCGGCCTCGATCGCCGCGTCGTCGGCGCCGCCGCGCAGCAGGGCCCGCAGGTCCGACTCGTCGGTGGCGAAGAGGCAGTTGCGGAGCTGGCCGTCGGCGGTGAGGCGCACCCGGTCGCAGCTGCCGCAGAACGGCCGGGTGACGCTGGCGATGACGCCGACCGTCGCGTCGGTGCCGTCGATGCGCCACTCCTCGGCGGGTGCGTTGCCGCGCCGCTCGACGGGCGTCAGCCCGAAGCGGGCGCCGAGGCGGTCCAGGATCTCGGCGGCGGTGACCATGCGCTCGCGGTCCCAGGCGCCCTGCGCGTCGAGCGGCATGGACTCGATGAACCGCATCCGGTAGCCGTGGGCGACGGCGAACGCGGCGAGGTCGGGGATCTCGTCGTCGTTGGTGCCGCGCACCGGGACCGCGTTGACCTTGACGGGGGTGAGCCCGGCGGCGCGGGCGGCGCGCAACCCGTCGAGGACGTCGGGGAGCCGGTCGCGGCGGGTGATCGCGGCGAAGCGCTCCGGGTCCAGGGTGTCCAGGCTGACGTTGACCCGGTCGAGGCCCGCCGCGCGCAGAGCGCCCGCGAGGCGGCCCAGACCGATGCCGTTGGTGGTGAGGGACAACTCCGGCGCCCGCTGCAACTCGGCCATACGGGCGATGAGTTGAGGCAGGCCACGGCGCAGCAACGGCTCGCCGCCGGTCAGGCGCACCGAGGTGATGCCGAGGCGTTCGGTGGCGATCCGGACCAGCCGGACCACCTCGTCGTCGCTCAGCACCTCGGCCCGGGGCAGCCAGTTCAGGCCCTCCGCGGGCATGCAGTACGTGCACCGCAGGTTGCAGCGGTCGGTCAGTGAGACCCGCAGGTCGGTGTGGACCCGGCCGAAACGGTCCACCAGAGAATTCGACACGTTTCTCCTCACCTTTTCCCGAGCCGCCCTTCCCGGGCTGCCCTTCCCGGGCTGCCCTTTCCCGAGCCGGTCGTGCTGCCACTGTTCGTGAATGACCCCCGCCCGGTCAAGGCAGTGCCCGGACGGAATTATCTATGACGTAATAGGCGCCGGTTATCCGGATTTACAGCAGGTCAGGGCCGTCCGAGCTTGATAGGCGGCACCGATCGACCCATCGGCATTACCGCTTTGACGCACCTCGCACAAACCCCGGAGGATTCTCTCGAACCCCGGAGAATCCTCTCGAACCCCGGAGAATTCTCTGGACCACGACCAGTAATACAGCGAGTAAGGGCGCACCTGAATCATGTTCCGGCGTACGGACCGCACCGGCCACCGCTGGCTCCCGGCAGGGTTCGCGGTCGCCGTCGCCGGGTGGGGTGCGAACCAGTTCACGCCGCTGTCCGTGGTGTACCGCACGCAGGAGCAGTGGCCGGCCGTCTCGGTCGCCGCGATGTTCACCACGTATCTGCTCGGCCTGCTGCCCGGTCTGCTGCTCGGCATCCCGGCCGCCGGCCGGTTCGGCAGGCGGCGCGCGGTGCGGCCCGCGCTCGCCCTGACCGCCGCCGCCAGCGCGCTGCTCGCGGCGGCGGCCGTCGAACCGGGCGTGGTGTACGTGAGCCGCCTCGCCACCGGGCTCGCGGCGGGCGTGCTTCTGACCGCGGGCACCTCGTGGCTGCAGGAGCTCTCCGCCGGTTCCGGCAGGCCCAACGCGCGGCTGCGAAGGGCCACTTGGGCGACGGGGGGCGGGTTCGCCGCGGGGGCGCTGACCGCCGGGGCGGTGGCCGAGTGGCTGCCGTCGCCGATGGTGCTGCCCGCCGTCGTGCACGCCCTGCTTGCCGTGGCCGCGCTCGCCGCGACGCGTCGTACGCCCGAGACGGCGCCGCCGTTCGCGGGCGGGCGGCCCGAGCCGTTCGCCGCACCGCTGTGGCGCGGGGCGCTCCGCCATCCCCGGTTCGTCCGGGTGGTGCTGCCGGCGAGCCCGGCGGTGTTCACGGCGGCGACCGTCGCGTACGTGGTGCTGCCGCCGCTGGTGGCCGACCGGGTGCCCGGGTACGCGCCGCTGTTCAGCGGGCTCGTCACCGCGCTGACCCTGGGCACGGGCATCCTCGTGCAGCCCCTCGCCGACCGGCTCGACCACGCCCGCAGTGCGCGGGCCACGCTCGCCGCGATGCTCGCCGTGATCGGCGGGCTGCTCGTCAGCGCTCTTGCGGTGTACGGGAAGTCGGCGCGCCTCGTGCTGGTCGCGGCGGTGCTGCTGGGCGCCGGGTACGGGCTGACGCTCGTGTCCGGGCTGCGGGAGATCGAGCGGCTCGCCCCGCCGAAGGACCGCACCTCGGCCGCCTCGCTGTACCAGGGCGCCGCGCACAGCGGTTTCGTCACGCCGCTGCTGCTCTCGCTCACCGCGGGCTCCGCCTCGTACCCGGCGCTGCTCGCGGGTCTCGCGGCCGTGGGTCTGCTCTGCCTGATGTTCACGGCGCGGCACAGCCGGCGGCATCTGCCCTGACGGCCATGGGGGCGGGCATACAGGAAACGGGCGTGCAGGAGAGCTGCGGCGGCGCTTAAGAAAACCTCGATGGACCCGGGGGCCACCGGTACGGAAGAGTCGGGTGTGGCGGTGGGACGGCCGCCACCCAACACTCTCCCCCGTACCGGGCCGTGCCCTGCCCTGCCCGCGTGCGCGACGAGAAGGAGTCGAGCCGTTGAAGGCACTGGTCAAGGAGAAGGCCGAACCGGGACTGTGGCTGGCGGACGTGCCGGAACCGGCGATCGGCCCCGGTGACGTGCTGATCAAGGTGGAGCGGACCGGGATCTGCGGCACCGATCTGCACATCCGGGCCTGGGACGGCTGGGCGCAGTCGGCGATCGAGGCGCCGCTCGTCGTCGGGCACGAGTTCGCCGGCGAGGTCGTGGAGACCGGCCGGGACGTGACCGGGATCGACGTCGGCGACCGGGTCAGCGGCGAGGGCCATCTGGTCTGCGGGACCTGCCGCAACTGCCTCGCGGGGCGCCGCCACCTGTGCCGGGCGACCGTCGGCCTGGGCGTGGGCCGCGACGGGGCGTTCGCCGAGTACGTGGCGCTGCCCGCGTCCAATGTGTGGGTGCACCGGACTCCGGTGGACCGGGACATCGCGGCGATCTTCGACCCGTTCGGCAACGCCGTGCACACCGCCCTGTCGTTCCCGCTGGTCGGCGAGGACGTGCTGATCACCGGCGCGGGACCGATTGGCCTGATGGCGGCGGCGGTCGCGGCGCACGCGGGGGCCCGTAACGTCGTGGTCACCGACGTCAGCGAGGAGCGTCTGGAGCTGGCCCGCAAGGTCGGCGTCAGCCTCGCCCTCGACGTGTCGAAGTCCTCGGTCGCGGACGGCCAGCGGCAACTCGGCCTGCGTGAGGGGTTCGACATCGGCCTGGAGATGTCCGGCAACCCGGCGGCGATGCGCGAGATGCTCGCCAACATGACGCACGGCGGCCGCATCGCCATGCTGGGCCTGCCGTCCGAGGAGTTCGCGGTCGACTGGGCGCGCATCGTCACGTCGATGATCACGGTCAAGGGCATCTACGGCCGCGAGATGTTCGAGACCTGGTACGCGATGTCGGTCCTCCTCGAAGGCGGCCTCGACCTCTCCCCTGTGATCACCGGCCGGTACGCGTACACCGACTTCGACGCCGCGTTCGAGGACGCGGCGAGCGGCCGCGGCGGCAAGGTCATCCTCGACTGGACCGCCTGAGCCCGAGTCCCGGCGCCCGTCAACTCCCCTCCCCCTTAAGGACTTTCGCCATGTTCGACAACGTACGAGACGACCTCCGCACCACCCTCGACGAGATCAGCGCGGCCGGACTGCACAAGCCCGAGCGGGTCATCGGCACCCCGCAGTCCGCGAGCGTGGCGGTGACCGCGGGCGGCCGGCCCGGCGAGGTCCTCAACTTCTGCGCCAACAACTACCTCGGCCTCGCCGACCACCCCGAGGTGATCGCGGCCGGCCACGCGGCGCTGGACCGCTGGGGCTACGGCATGGCGTCGGTGCGCTTCATCTGCGGTACGCAGGAGGTGCACAAGGAGCTGGAGGCGCGGCTCTCGGCGTTCCTCGGCCAGGAGGACACGATCCTCTACTCGTCCTGCTTCGACGCCAACGGCGGTGTCTTCGAGACGCTGCTCGGCCCCGAGGACGCGGTGATCTCGGACGCCCTCAACCACGCCTCGATCATCGACGGCATCCGCCTCTCCAAGGCCCGCCGCTTCCGCTACGCCAACCGTGATCTGGCCGATCTGGAGCGGCAGTTGAAGGACGCGTCTCACGCGCGCCGCCGCCTGGTCGTCACCGACGGCGTGTTCTCCATGGACGGGTACGTGGCGCCGCTCGCCGAGATCTGCGACCTCGCGGAGCGGTACGACGCGATGGTCATGGTCGACGACTCGCACGCCGTCGGCTTCGTCGGCCCCGGCGGCCGCGGCACGCCGGAGCTGCACGGCGTCATGGACCGCGTGGACATCATCACCGGCACCCTCGGCAAGGCCCTCGGCGGCGCCTCCGGCGGCTATGTCGCGGCCCGTGCGGAGATCGTCGCCCTGCTGCGCCAGCGCTCGCGTCCGTACCTGTTCTCCAACAGCCTCGCGCCGGTGATCGCGGCGGCGTCGCTGAAGGTGCTGGACCTGTTGGAGTCGGCCGGTGACCTGCGGGAGCAGCTGGCCGCGAACACCCGCCTTTTCCGTACCCGGATGGCCGAGGAGGGCTTCGACATCCTGCCCGGCGACCACGCCATCGCGCCCGTCATGATCGGCGACGCGTCGGTCGCGGGCCGTATGGCGGAACTGCTCCTGGAGCGCGGCGTGTACGTGATCGGCTTCTCGTACCCGGTGGTCCCTCAGGGCCAGGCCCGGATCCGCGTCCAGCTGTCGGCGGCGCACTCCACCGAGGACGTGAACCGGGCCGTGGACGCGTTCGTCGCGGCCCGCGCGGAGCTCGCCGCGGCCGACCAGGGATAATCGGGGTCATGATCGAGGCGCGGCGGCTGCACATCCTCCGGGCGGTGGCCGACCACGGCACCGTCACGGCGGCCGCCGCCGCGCTCTACCTCACGCCGTCCGCGGTCTCCCAGCAGCTCACGGCCCTGGAGCAGGAGACCGGTCACAAGCTGGTCGAGCGGGGCGCGCGGGGCGTCCGGCTCACCGCGGCCGGGGAGATCCTGCTCACCCACACCAACGCCGTGCTCGCCCAGCTGGAGCGGGCCGAGGCCGAGCTGGCCGCGTACCGCACGGGCGAGGCGGGCACGGTGACGCTCGCCTCGTTCGCGACGGGGATCGGCCTGGTCGTCGGCCCCGCCCTCGGGCACCTCGCAATCTCCTCGCCCGGCATCCGGGTCCGCGTCCAGGACGCCGAGGGCGACGCGAGCCTGCCGATGCTGCTCGACCGGCGGATCGACGTCGCGGTGGCCGTCGAGTACCGGGGCGCGCCCGGCGCCGACGACGACCGGATCACGCGGGTGCCGCTGTACGCGGAGCCCTTCGACGCGGTCCTTCCGGCCACGCACCGGCTCGCGGGCGCGGAGTGGATCCGGCTCGGGGATCTGTCGCAGGACACGTGGATCGGGCCCTACCCCGGCAACCCGTGCCACGACGTGGTGGTCCTCGCCTGCGAACACGCGGGATTCTCCCCGCAGTTCGAGCACTCGTCGGACGACTTCCGCGCGGTGGTCGCCCTCGCGTCGGCGGGCGCGGGCGTGGCCCTGGTCCCGCGCTCCGCGCTGCGCGGGGTGGACCTGGCGGAGGCTGCCGTACGTCCGGTGGACGCGGTGGCGCCGGAGCGGAAGGTGTTCGCGGCGGTGCGGCACGGGGCGGAGGCGCATCCGCTGATTCGCCCTGTGCTGGACGCTTTGCGCAGGGCGGCTGGGGGCTGAGAGGCGGAGGGGCTGTTTTTCAGCCCGTCCGGCGTTTGAGGACGAGCGCCTCAGCGCGATACGGGGTCCGGGGCGGAGCCCCGGGGAGCTGTCCGCAGGACATTCGGGAAGGGGCGGGGAGGGGAAAGAAGCCGCGCTCGCCGGAGCCGCACCTCAACGCCGTACCCGCGGCATCCCCAGCCCGATCCACGAGATGATCTCCCGCTGGATCTCGTTGTTGCCGCCGCCGAAGGTGAAGATCACCGCGGAGCGGTAGCCCCGTTCCAGCTCGCCGTGGAGGACCGCCCCTGCCGACCCCTCCTTCAGGGCCCCCGCCGCCCCGACGACCTCCATCAGCCACGCGTACGCGTCCCGCCGCGCCTCGGAGCCGTACACCTTGACGGCGGAGGCGTCCTGCGGGGTGAGGGTGCCGTGCTGGACGGCGTTCACCATCTGCCAGTTGAGCAGCTTCATCGCGTCGAGCCTGGTGTGCGTGCGGGCCAGGCGCTGCTTGACCCAGCCCAGGTCGAGGACGCGGCGCCCGTCGGCGAGCTTCGTGCCGGCCGCCCAGCGCTGGACGTCGTGCAGGGCGCGGATCGCCATCGTGCCGTGGGCGGCGAGGGTGACGCGTTCGTGGTTGAGCTGGTTGGTGATCAGGCGCCAGCCCTTGCCCTCCTCGCCGACGCGGTGCGAGACGGGCACGCGGACGTTCTCGTAGTAGCTGGCGGTGGTGTCGTGCGAGGCGAGGGTGTTGATGACGGTGCAGGAGTAGCCGGGGTCCGAGGTCGGCACGAGCAGCATGGTGATCCCCTTGTGCGGCGCCACGCCCTCCTCGGGGACCGTGGTGCGCACGGCGAGCCACACCCAGTCCGCGGTGTCGCCGTTGGTGGTCCAGATCTTCTGCCCGTTCACGACGTACGTGTCCCCGTCGCGCACCGCCCTGGTCTTCAGCGCCGCGAGGTCCGTGCCCGCCTCCGGCTCGCTGTAGCCGATGGCGAAGTCGATCTCGCCGGCGAGGATCTTCGGCAGGAAGTACGCCTTCTGCTCGTCGGTGCCGAACTGCATGATCGTCGGCCCGACGGTGTTGAGCGCCATCAACGGCAGCGGTACGCCGGCCTGCGCGGCCTCGTCGAAGAAGATGAACTGTTCCATCGGGGTCAGGCCCCGGCCGCCGTACTCCTTCGGCCAGCCCACACCGAGCCAGCCATCGCTGCCGAGGCGGCCCACGGTCTCACGGTAGAACCGCTTCTGCTCGGCGGGGTCCTCGTAGCGCGCGTAGGCCTGGTCCGGCACCAGCTCCGCGAAGTAGGCGCGCAGTTCGGTGCGCAACTGCTGCTGCTCAGGCGTGTATTCGAGGTGCACGGCCCCTCCAGGCTCTCGCGGTCCTGCGGCGGCGCACACGGTAGAACGCGTTTCAAGAATACGGAAGGGGCAGGCTCCACCGGTCAATTCCCTTGCGTACGGCCAAGGTTGGAGCAACGGACAGCCCAACTCCCGGGCAGTTACTGTACGTAGTCGGTGCAGATGCCAGCTTCACAGGGCACCGAAGAGGCGACCGCACCGACGGAACACGCTTACGAACGCCCTGAGCGGGAATGATGCCTTCGACACCGTCGCGCTTCCCCGGCTGACGGGGGGCCACGGGCGCCGGAGCCTCACTCGGCGCCACACCATTTTCGTCACTCCTCGTATAAGGAGCTGAGTCTTCCAGGTGGGCCATGAAGTTCTCTGAGCCGGCCTTCGGCCTCCAGCACCGCTCAGTGGGCGAGACGCTCGTGCTCGTCCTGTACGGCGAGATCGACGCATGGGCCCATCAGGTACTGGCGCCACGCCTGACGGGCCTGCTCGTCGAACTGCCCTGGCGTGAAGTCGTCGTGGATCTCCGTCCGGTGACCTTCCTGGACGCGAGCGGGCTGCGGCTGCTCGTCCGGGTCCGACGCCACTGCACGGCACGCGGCGCCCGCGTGCGCCTGGTCCGCGGCATCCCCCGGGTGCGGCGCGTCCTGCTGCTCACCGGGCTCGAACAGTGCTTCACGGACTGGCAGACACTGCCGCCCGAACTGGACGCGCCACGCGAGCCGTGCGCGGTGTGCGGCGCGCCCCCGGCGGACGGTTCGGCGGCCCGTACGAGCAACGGGGTGCCCCGCGCCACACCATGACGGCACGTCATATACGGGCCTTCGCTCGGCGCGCTGCGTGTCGGCGCGGTGCGCCGTGTCAACCCCGCCACGCCGACGCACGACCGGCCAACTCTGTTTATCTGCAGCCAAGTTGGGGGAGTAACGCCTCCGACGCAACTCTTCACACAACCTCCTCCCCAGGTGTCCTGAAGACGCCTTGTTACGTCAACTCCCGGCGCCTAATACTGCGTTCAGCACTAGAGCATCAGGAGTCACAAGCGCACAGCTTGGCCCGGTCGGTCGAAACGCCCGGGCACTGACGGGGGAAACTGATCAAGTGCGCGTGTGCCGCGTCCGGCCAGACGCGGCGGCGCGCGACGTGGTGTCGCATCCCTCTGCCGCCTCTTGGTGCCTGTCAACCGGTGCCTGAGAAGGGATAGGAGGGGGAATGCCGACGCATGCAGTGAGCGCTGCCAAGCCGACGTATCCCGGCGTCTACGTCGAAGAGCTTCCCAGCAGTGCCCGCACCATCTCGACCGTCACGACCTCGGTGACCGCGTTCGTGGGACACACCCGGCGCGGCCCGCTCAACGAGCCGGTGCGTATCACCAGCTTCGCCGAGTTCGAACGCCGCTTCGGCGGCCTGAGCTCGCAGAGCGCCGTCGGCTACGCGGTGCACCAGTTCTTCGGCAACGGCGGCACCGTCGCCGTGATCGTCCGCGTGGCCAAGGCCCGCACCGGCAAGGCGGCCTGCGTCACCCTGGAGTCCACCGAGGGCAAGAGCGAGTGCCCCGTCCTCGAAGTGCACGCCAAGGAACCCGGCGTCTGGGGCAACGGCCTGCGCGCCGCCGTCGACTACGACACGCCCAACCCCGAGGAGACGTTCAACCTGCGCGTGTACGACGCGCGCGGCGGCGCCCGCGAGGCCTTCACCGGCCTCTCCATGGACGCCGCGCACGGCCGGTACGCACCCACGGTGATCAACTCCGGCTCCCGGCTGATCCGCGTGGAGGCCGTCGGCGAGGGCCGGCCCGACCCCTCGGGCACCGTCTCCAAGCTGTTCGGCCACGAACTCCCGGACCTGGCCGTCGACCTGACGGTGAAGATCGGCGAGGTGGAGCGCGAGTTCACGCTGTACGACCCGGACGCCGACGGCGAGGCGCCGTGCACCGTCACCGAGCTCGCCCAGCTCCTGGAGCGCAAGCTGCGCGCCCTGCCCGACGCCCCCGGCAAGCATGCCTTCGCGGGCGTCGAGGTCACTCCGTTCGGCAACCGCATCCAGGTCGTCGCGGGCTCCACCGCCCCGGACGACGTGGTCCGCTTCGTCGGCGAGTGCGCCAACGACCTGGGCCTCGAAGCCTCCGTCAACCCGCCGGTGTTCCCCCTTGAGGGCGGCGAGGACGGCGACCCGCCCGGGCCGCGCGACCTCATCGGCAGCGAGTCCGGCAAGACCGGCATCCAGGCCCTGCGCGACGCGGACGACGTCAACCTGCTCGTGCTGCCGGAGCTGGCCGCGTACGAGTCCGTCGAGGACATGATCACCGTCGTCTCGGCGGCCCAGCGGCTCTGCCAGGAGCGGCGGATCTTCCTGCTCGTCGACGCGCCCGGCACCTGGGTCAGCGTCGACACCGCGCGCGCCGGTCTCGCCGCGTTCGAGCCGGTCCGCGGCAACCACGCG
Source organism: Streptomyces solicavernae (assembly GCF_029968095.1). Lineage (GTDB taxonomy): Bacteria > Actinomycetota > Actinomycetes > Streptomycetales > Streptomycetaceae > Streptomyces > Streptomyces solicavernae. The sequence continues at coordinate 478,221 of NZ_JASCIR010000001.1, forward strand.
GGCCTGTACTTCCCGCACATCCAGGTCACCGACCCGCTCACCGGCCGCCTCCGCTCCTTCCCGCCGTCCGGCGCCCTCGCGGGCGTGTTCGCGCGTACGGACGCGGAGCGCGGCGTGTGGAAGGCGCCGGCCGGCACCGATGCGCGGCTCGCGGGCGTGCACTCGCTTGACGTCAAGCTCACCGACCGGGAGAACGGCCTGCTCAACCCGCTCGGTGTGAACTGCCTGCGGACCTTCCCGATGGCCGGCCCGCTGGTCTGGGGCTCGCGCACCCTCGAAGGCTCCGACGCGCTGGACAGCGAGTGGCAGTACGTGCCGGTGCGGCGGCTCGCGCTGCACGTCGAGGAGAGCCTGCACCGCGGACTGCAATGGGTGGTGTTCGAGCCGAACGACGAGAACCTGTGGCAGCAGATCCGCCTCAGCGCCTCCTCGTATCTGCACAACCTGTTCCGGCAGGGCGCCTTCAAGGGCGGCACGCCGCGCGAGGCGTACTTCGTCAAGTGCGACCACGACACGACGACGGACGAGGACATCGCCAACGGAGTGGTGAACGTGCTGGTCGGCATCGCGCCGGTGAAGCCCGCCGAGTTCGTGATCGTCAAACTCCAGCAGACGGCCGGCCAGTTCGCGCTCTGAGCCAGACCGAGAAGGAATCCGATGCCTGAGTTCACAGTCAACGCCCAACGCTTCGACCCGTACAAGAACTTCAAGTTCCTGGTCCTGTGGGACGGTCGGACGGTCGCGGGCATCAGCAAGATCAGCCCGCTGAAGCGCACCACCGAGGTCGTCAAGCACCGGCACGGCGGCGACCCCAGCTCGCCGCGGAAGTCGCCGGGCCGCTCCGAGTTCGAGGGCGTCACCCTGGAGCGCGGTGTCACGCACGACCCGGAGTTCGACCGCTGGGCCAACAAGGTGTGGCAGGTCGGCGCCGGGCTCGGCTCCGAGGTGTCGCTCGCCGACTTCCGCAAGGACCTCGTCATCCAGGTCCTCAACGAAGCCGGTCAGGTCGCCGTCTCGCACAAGCTGTACCGCAGCTGGCCGAGCGAGTACCAGGTCCTCGGCGAGATGGACGCCAACGCCAACGCGGTGGCGATCCAGTCGCTGAAGCTGGAGTGCGAGGGCTGGGAACGGGACTACGAAGTCCCAGAACCGCAGGAGCCCTCCTTCCTCAACCCGGCCTGATCCAGGGCCGGTTGAGGTTCGAGGGGAACGGCACGTTCGGGGCGACGCGGCATAGGAAACGGGGGCGGGCATGGCGAGCACACAGGCCGCCGACCTCCTGGCCACCTGGGAGGCCGGGCTCGGGCAGGACGGCTTCGGCCGCGCCCTGCTCCTGCACCGCACCGCGCGCCCGGAACTCGCGGGCGACGGCGGGGCGCACCTCGCGCTCCCCGTCGGCGCCCGCGAGGCCGACCTGTTCGCGCTGCGCCGCGCCCTGTTCGGGGACCGGATGCAGGTGCGGCTCGACTGCTCCGCGTGCGGCGAGGACCTCGAATTCGAGCTGGACGCCGGGGAGTTCGCGCGCTCCCTGGCCCCGGTCGAGTCCAAGGTGCTGCGCGTGGCCGAGGACTCCTGGCAGGTGGAGTTCCGGCCGCCGACCGTCGCCGACCTGGCCGCGGCGGCCCGGCGGCCCGATGCGCGGCGCGCCCTGCTGCACGCCTGCGTGACGGCGGTCGTACGCGACGGGGAACCCCAGCCCGTCGACGCGCTGCCCGAAGCCCTTGAGCGGCGCGTCGCCGAGGCCGCCGAAGCCGCCGACCCGGCCGCCGACGTCAACCTCACCATCAGCTGCCCCGACTGCGCCACCGCCACCCGCGCCGAACTCGACATCGCCTCCTACCTGTGGACCGAACTGGACGCCTGGGCCCGCGACGTCCTGCTCGACGTCCACCTCCTCGCCACCGCCTACGGCTGGAGCGAACCCCAGATCCTGGCGCTCAGCCCGCTGCGGCGCCGCTACTACCTGGAGCTGTGTGCACCATGACCGACTCCACCGGGGCAGCGCCCGACCCCGGCCCCGACTTCCTCGACCGGCTGCTCGCCCGGCACCGGCCGGCCGCCCCGGCGCGCCCCGGTGTCGCCCGCGTCCAGCCGCGCCTGGCCGGACCGTTCGAGCGCGTCGAGGCGGTACGCGGGCCCGCGGAGGAGCCGGAGGGCACGGCACCTCTGTGGCCGACGACAAGACATCAACCCGCTTCTTCCGAAGGGGAGTTGGGTCCCTCCGTGCCCGAGGTGCGGCGGCTCACCGAGCGGGAGCGGACCGTCGTACGCACCGAACGCGAGCCCGCGACCGAGCAGCCGCAGGGGCCGCGTCCGGCACTCCCCGCTCCCCCGGCGGCCCCGCTGCTTCGGCCCGCCGCGGCCGCCGCGCCCCGGCTGCGGCCCGCACCCGACGCGACACGCCGTACGGACCGCGACGGCGCGCCCGCGGCACAACGCGACACGCCCGCGGCGCCCAGCACCCCGGCGGCGGACGGCGCCGCCGCGCCCGGACCGGCGGCTCCCCTGCGCCCGAGCGGCATGGACACGGCGGCGGCGCGCGAGGCCGTGCGGCAGAGCGGCGCGCGGCGCCGGGGGCAGCCTCCGGAGCAGGTGGTGCAGGTACAGATCGGCCGGCTTGAGGTCACGTCGGCCGGCCAGTCGCCCGCCCCTCGCCGCCCGGCCGCGCGGGAGCGACGCGAGGCGACGGTGAGCCTCTCCGACTACCTGGCACGGGGGCGCGAGTGAACGACGACGCACACCAGGAACGACCCGTACGACGCACGGTGGAATCCGTAGGGCACGAGGGACGCGAGGAACCGACCCCATGAGCAACGCACTGGCCATCGCCCACGTCACCCAGGCCCTCGCCCTGCTCATCGAGGCCAACCTGCAGCCCGAGATCGACATGGCCGTGAAGGTCGAGCCGCGCAAACCCCCGGCCGACCCGCCGGCCGAGCCGACGATCACCGTGTTCCCGTACCAGGTCACGCCCAACACCTCGCAGCGCAACAACGACCTGCCCACCCGGTCGTCGGATGGCACGCTGCTGGGGCGCCCGGCCGCCGCGCTCGACGTGCACTTCCTGATCAGCGCGTACGGCGAGGAGAGCGAACTCGTCGGACAGCGGCTGATCGGCTCGGTGGTCCGGACGCTGCACGAGATACCCGTGCTGCCCGCGGACGTCATCGAACTCGCCGGAGAACGCCCGTACTTGACCGGCAGCGATCTGGCCGAGGCGGTGCAGCGGGTACGGTTCACGCCCACGGTCATGGACATCGACGAGACGTCGAAGCTGTGGGGCATGCTGCACCAGACGCCGTACACGCTTTCCGTGGCGTACCAGGCCGCGCTGGTCTTCATCGAGGGGCGCGAAGTGCCCGAGCCGGCGCGGCCGGTGGAGCGGCACACGGTCCGCGTGGCGCCGTTCGGCGCGCCGGGCGCGCCGCAGCGGCCGGGGGCTTCCGGGTCGCCTGCCGGGTCGCCTGCCGGGCCGACTTCCGGGCCTGCTTCCGGGCCTGCTTCCGGGCCTGCAGCCGCCGACGCGCCCGAGGCCGGGGTTCCCGGGGGCTCCGTGGACGCGTCCGACACGCCCAAGGAGGCTCCGGCCAAGGCTGACGCTTCGAAGAAGGCTCCGGCCGAGGTCGAGGCCGAGGCTGATGCTGATGCTGATGCTCCGGCGAAGGGCCCGGCCAAGGCTGGTGCTCCTCCGGTCAAGCGGTCGGCGAAGAAGACCGCTTCCTCTTCCCGAAGGTCCGGCGGTTCTCGTACGTCCGGCACATCTCGTACCCCCCGAAGCCGCAAGCGCGCGCAGCCCGGCACGGACACGGACACGGAGAGCTGAGGCGGCGGCGTGGCGACTTCCGGGGCAGGTGAGGACATGGCGGCGGGCGGCAGCGGCGACGCGGCCCACATACGCGGCGGCGGCGCGCTGCCGCTGTCCGCCGAGATCGCCCGCGTGCTGGCGCGCGTCGACGCGCACGCGGAGCGCGCGAGCGGCGGCGACACGCGGGAGGGCAAGGGCCGGACCGGCGAGCCCACCGACACCCCGCTCCCCGACACCCCGCGCCCCGACACCCCGCGCCCCGAAACGGCCCCCACCAGCGGCTCGCTCCCCGAAACCGCCCCCTCCGGCGGCTCCGCCCCGCTCACCGCACTCGCCGCCTGCTTCGGTCTGTCCGCCTTCGAGCGGGACCTCGTACTCCTCACCGCCGCGCAGGAGCTGGACCCGACCGCGGCCGCCCGGTGTGCCGCCGCGAGCGGGGATCCGGAGCGGGCGTACCCGACGTACTCGCTCGCGCTCGCCGCGCTCGCGGAGCCGCACTGGAGCGCGCTGACCCCGGTGGCGCCGCTGCGCCGCTGGCGCCTCCTGGACCTGGAGGACGAGACCCGCCTCACCACCTCCCGGCTTCGCCTCGACGAGCGCATCCTGCACTTCCTGCTCGACTCGCCGTACCTGGACGCCCGGCTGCACGGCCAGCTGCGCCGCGCCCCGGTGCCGGACCTGCTGCCGCCCTCGTACGACCTGGCCGCGAACCGGCTCTCCGGGGCGTGGACGGCGGGGGCGCGGCCCGACACGCCGATGCTCGTCGAGCTGGTCGGCGGGGACCTGCGCAGCCGCGCCGACATCGCCGCGGCGGCGGCCGCCCGTTCGGGGCTCGGCCTGTACGCGATGGCCGCCGACGACATCCCGACCGATCCCGCCGAGCGCGACCGGCTCGCCCGGCTGTGGCAGCGCGAGGCGATCCTGCTGCCCGCCGCGCTGCTCGTCGAGGTCGGCGACCTTGACCGGGACCAGCACGCGGCGACCGACGCGTTCCTCGCGGGCGCGGCCGTGCCGACGGTCGTGTCCAGCCCCGACCCGCGCCGCACGGACCGGGCGCGCGGCGAGCGCGTGACCGTGCCGCACTTGGACGACGAGGAGCAGCTCGGCCTGTGGTCGGGCGCGTTCGAGGGGGTGGCGGACCTCGACGAGCACGAGCTGCGGTCCCTGGTCGCCCAGTTCCAGCTGCCGCCGCACGTCGTCCGGACGGCCGCGTCAATCGTGGCCCGCGACACGCCGGGGATGGCCGGGGACGACGAGACCGACCCGGCGCGACTCGCCTGGCGCGCCGCGCTCGACGAGGCCCGGGTCGGGATGGACGAGCTCGGCCGCCGTATCGAACCCGGGGCGGGCTGGGGCGACCTGGTGCTGCACGAGCGGCAGACCGGCGTGCTGCGGGAGATCGTGGCCCACGTACGGCAGCGGGCGACCGTGCACCAGGAGTGGGGTTTCGCGGCGACGCTGCGGCGCGGTCTCGGCGTGACGGCCCTGTTCGCGGGCGGTTCGGGCACCGGCAAGACCCTCGCCGCCGAGGTGATGGCGAAGGAGCTGGGCCTCGACCTGTTCGTCATCGACCTGTCGCAGGTGGTGTCGAAGTACATCGGCGAGACGGAGAAGAACCTGCGGAAGGTCTTCGACGCGGCCGAACGCGGCGGCGCGCTCCTCCTGTTCGACGAGGCCGACGCGCTGTTCGGCAAGCGCAGCGAGGTCAAGGACAGCCACGACCGGTACGCGAACCTGGAGGTCAGCTACCTCCTGATGCGCATGGAGGCGTACCGGGGCCTGGCGATCCTCACCACCAACATGAAGAAGGCCCTGGACACCGCGTTCATGCGCCGCATCCGCTTCGTGGTCGACTTCCCGTTCCCCGCCGAGCACGAGCGCGCGGAGATCTGGCGCCGGGTGCTTCCGCCGCAGACCCCGACGAAGGGCATCGACCCGGACCTCCTCGCCCAACTCACCGTCGCGGGCGGCTCGATCCGCAACATCGCCCTGTCCGGCGCGTTCCTCGCCGCCGAGGAGGGCGACCGGCTGCAGATGCGGCACATGCTGGCGGCGGCCCGTACGGAGTACCTGAAACTGGAGCGCTCCTTGACGCCGACGGAGGTCCGCGGATGGGTGTGAACGGCCTGAACGGCCTGAACGGCCTGAACGGTCTGCTGACTGATCCGAACGATCCGAGCGGTCTGAACGGTCTGAACGGTCTGAACGGTCCGAATGGTCCGACTGGTCCGACTGGTCCGAATAGTTCGAATGGACCACGTCATGACACACCGGCACGGGCGGCCGAGCCGCGCGAGATCCGCGTAGACATCGGCGAACTGGTCCTGGACGGCTTCGGCCCGTCGGTGGACGCCGGGCGCGTATCGGCCTCCTTCGAACGGGAGTTGACCCGTCTCGTACGAGAACACGGGGTGCCGTTGGCGGCGGACGGGGGCGTGTCCGTGGACGCCCTGTCGGGTCTGCCGCCGCTCCCCTCCGGCCTTTCGGCGCGCCGCATCGGCCAGGAGCTGGCGCGCGCGGTGCACGCGGGGCTCTCGGGGCGCGGGGAGGTGACCCGATGACGCATTCCGCCGCACAGGACTCCCAGGCCGCCGAGCAGGCCGCGGAACGCCGGCGCAAGCGCCGCAAGGAACAGTCCGCGAAGAACCGCGCACCCGACCCGAAGAACATCGTCAGCGGCGCGGGCCAGCCCCTCGATGTCGGCGTACGCCGGGAGCTGGAGGAGCAGCTCGGTCACGACCTGGGCGCCGTACGACTGCACACGGACCGGGACGCGGGCGTGCTCACCGAGCTGCTGGGGGCGGATGCGGTCGCCGTCGGCACGGACATCTTCTTCCGCGAGGGCGCGTTCCGCTCCGGCACGGACGAGGGCCGCCGCCTCCTCGCGCACGAGCTCCTGCACACGGTGCAGAACCCGCACGGCCTGGGCGCACTGCTGGCCGGGCGCGACCTGGGCGCGGTGAGCCTGCCGCAACAGGCGATCGAGCGGGAGGCGGACTCGGCGGCGCGGGATCTGGTGGAGCAACCGGAAGGCAGGGCCGAAGGTCAGGCGGAGGTTGAGCAGGGGCAGGCCACGCCCGGTTGGCTGCGGTACGCGACCGTGAACGCCGATCGGCGCCGGTTGGAGGAGCTGGACCCCGCGACCCTGATCGACCGCGTCGCGAACGGAGTCCTGCGCTCCCTGCGCGGGGATCCCGAAGACCGCTCGGGCCGTGTGCGGCTCCAACTGGCCCAGATGTCTTCCCAGGTGCAGGACCTCGTCCTCGACCAGCTGGAAGTACGGCTCCCCACGCCGGTCCTCAACCAGGTGCTGGACCTCGTGAATGAGAAGGAGGCAGCGGGACCACTACCGGTGGACGCTGCTGTGGCGCCGCTGGCTGTGCCTGGGGCGGGGGACGAGATCGCGGAGGAGCGCGAACACTCCGACGAGCAGAAGCGGTCCGAGGAACGCGGGCGCGCCGAACTGCAGCCGGATGCCAGCGAGCCCCGGGAAGGCGGGCCCGGCACGAACGGGCAGGAGTCCGGTGGCGGCGACGGACGAACGGGGGCCGGGGAGCTCGACAGCTCCGCCGAGGACGAGCAGGCAACATCTCCCGGGGAAGCGGACCAGCAGGATCAGGAAGAGGCCGCGGCCCGGGAGCAGGAACGGTCGCAGTCGCAGCAGGGAGACAGGGACAGCTCTGTCCAGGATGCCGCTGCTCAGGAGGAGCAGGAAAAGGCCGGGGAGGCTGCGCAGAAGGACGCTGCGGATCCTGGGAAGAAGGAGGAGCAGGGGGAACAGGAAGAGGAGCAGGGAGAGCAGGAGGAGGAGCGCCGGGAGGAGTCCCCGAAGGAAGCGGAGCAGCAGGCACGCGAGGACACGGCCACAGCCCGGACTGCCCCTGCCCCGACGCCCGTTGACAGGAGCGGCGTCGAGCCCGGGGAGAAGTCCCGTACTGGTGACAACCGGCCGACTCGTACCTCAGGCGATCCGGAGAACGAACAGGATGCCGACGATGAACCGCTGGGGCTGGAGTCGGTGTCCGAAAAGGGCGCAGAGGGCGAGCCGGACACCGACAAGGAGATGGGCAGTTCCGGTGTGGCCGGCACCGGGCCCGACCTGAACGAGGCGGACACCGCGGACGACCCGCGGCTGTTCCGGCGGCGGAAGCGGGGTGCACCTCGGGCACCCGGGATGTCGTCCGTCGAGGGCGATTCGGAGCCGGAACCCGTCGAGGAAACGGCGGAGCCCAAGGAGTCCCATGGCGCCCCCGACCGCACGGACGAGCCGGCCTCCGAGAGCAGGACCGCCGAGGAACTGTGGGAGGTCACCTCCGCCGAGCAGGATCTCGGGCCCGGGGTCGCAGAAGGGACGAGTGAGGCAGGGCTGCTGTCCGGGCTCACGACAGCGTCGTCTGCGGACTCCGAGGAAAGGGATGCCGAGGAGGACCAGGCGGAACAGCGCGCGGAGGACGCCGAGGCCCGCCGGGCGGACGAGGCGGCGCGTGCCTCCGACGATGCGGGAGCCGTGGCTCCGCCGACCGTGAGTGAGTCGCCCGGGCCCGAGCGCCTGGCCAAGGCGGACGAGGACGCCCGTACCCAGGAGGGTGGTTCGGCCTCCGGCTCGGGTGCCAAGGGGGATCGCGAGGGGCGGGACGAGGGTGCCGGGGATCGTGAGTCCTCGGAAAAGAAGTCGGCCCGGAACGAGGAGAGGCCGAGCTCCGGCGCCGACAATAGCGCGGCCGACAAGGGTGCCGAGAAGCCTACGGATCAGGGGGAAGCCGCGGGGGACAGTAGCAGTGACACCGGCCCGGGAACCCCGGGAAACATCCCCGCCCCGACTCCGGGAGACACGGACGTGACCGAGGGCAAGGGCGACGCCACGTCGCCCGGCCCCGAAACCGGTCCCGACAGGGTCTCCGCACCAGGCCCCTCCTCAGCTCCGAAGCTGGCGTCGGGTAATGGCCCCTCCCCCATGTCCCGTTCTGAGGCGAGAACGAATGCCCCCAAGCCCTCCGCATCAGGGCCCTCAGGCTCCGCACCGCGCGCCAAGTCGTCCGGCAGCAAGCGGCAGGCCGCGAAGCAGGCCGCACGCAGCGCCCGCCGTGGAGGCGGCGAGGGACGGGGACGTCCGGCCTCGGCTCCGGCTACCGCTCCCGGCCACGGGCGGGGTGGCGGCCGGGGTGCTTCGGTGCCCGCGAAGCCCAAGAAGGACGCAGCCCCGGACGTCTCGAATGCCACACCCGAGGCGGGACTCGCGACCGCCGCGGGCCTGAAGCCACATCAGATGCTGGACACACTGAAGGGCGTGAACGGTGCCGTCGGCCGCTCGGTCGACAAGGAACGTACGGCGCTGCGCAAGGCACCGCCGAAGGAGCAGCGCCCGTCCGGCTCCCCGCGGACGGTGCCGGGCGGTCCGACACCGGCAGCCCCTGGCACGTACACCAACGCCAAGGTGGCCCGGACCGACGCGGCACCGGGCAAGACGCCCGAGATCACCGGCGAGCAGAAACCGGAAGGCGAGGTGCCGGGCGCGAATATGCCCGAGCCCAGCTGGTGGGACATCGCCGTCACCGTGGGTGCGCAGCTCTTCGGCAAGCTCCTCAAGGAAATCCTGCCGCTCGACGACCTGATCGACTCGATCCTCGGGATCCCGACGACGGACGAGGGCCTGCAGAACACCAAGGTGGGCGACGCACCGCGGTTGCCTCTGGAGAACGACTCCGATCCGCAGCGCACCGACGAGCAGAGCCAGAAACTCGACGAGCGGAAGGCCGAGCTGCACCGCTCCGGCCGGGAGGACGCGGCCCGTCCGATGGGCGAGGACCAGATCTACCCGGATGTGCCCAAGGAGACCCTCACGGGCAAGGTGCCCGGCGGCGACGGCAAGAAGGCCGAGGGAGCCGGGCGCACGATGTCCCGTGGCGGGGTTCCGATCGAGTCCGCGTCCGCCGTGGCCGAGCACGACCGCGGTCCGCAGATCCAGGCCGGCTTCAGCAAGGGCCGGCAGAAGATGTCGCAGGAGCGCAAGACCAAGGACGACAAGGCGCAGAAGGACCGGAAAAAGCACGATCAGGACCTGAAGCGCGAGGTCGACAAGAGCAGCAAACAGCAGGCCGACACGCGGGACAAGGGCCGCTCCGACATCGACGACTCCCGCGACAAGTGGCGCAAGGAGCAGGACGACAAGACGTCGGAGATCGACGGCAAGAAGGGCAAGAAGTACGACGAGGTCCGCAAGGACATCAAGGGCAAGGAAGAGGAGACCGACAAGGACGTCGACAAGCGGACCGAGGACGACAACAAGAAGATCACGGACGAGCAGACCAACGCCGAGAAGGAGGCGGAGAAGAAGCAGGAGGACGGCAAGAACGACGCCGACAACTGGCTCGAAGAGGCCATCGAGAAGCTGAAGCAGTTCTTCGAGGACCTCAGGAACGCCATCATGAGCGTCTTCGAGAAGGCGCGGCAGATCGTCACCGATCTCATCGACAAGTTCAAGGAACAGGTCTTCAAGCTCATCGACGACGCCCGCAACTGGGTGATCGACAAGATCAACACGTTCGCGGACGCCCTGATCGCTCTCGGGGACGAACTCCTCGCCGACTACCCGGCGATGCGCGACAAGTGGCGCAACACGATCGACGGTGCGCGCGACTGGGCTGTGGACAAGGTCAACCAGCTCGCGGACGGGCTCAAGGAGATCGCCGGGAAGCTGCTCGACGGACTGTGCAAGGCTCTGCTCGCCGGGCTCGACGTCCTGGAGACGGGGATGCTGGCGGCCGTCGACGTCGCCGAGACCGCAGCCGTCGGTGCGCTGGAATTCGGTGCCGCCGTGGTGGAGGGCCTTGGTGAATGGGCCGCCATCTTCAACGACATCGTCTCCGACCCCGGTGACTGGATCAGCAAGGCCGGAGCCGCCGCGGAAACCGGCGCCAAGGAGCACCTGTTCAACGAGGTCACCAGCGCGGTGAAGGCCTGGTTCAACCAGAAGGTCCAGGAGATCGTCGGGATCCCGATGGAGGACTTCCAGGAGCTGATCTCCGGCGGGGTGACGGTCGAGCAGATGGCTCAGATGGCGTGGGACGAGGCGCTGCCTCAACTCCCGGTCATTATCGGCGTACTGGTCGTGGAGAAGGTCGTCGCGAAACTGATCCCCGGTGCCGGCTGGGTGATGGCGATCATCGACGCCCTGAAGACGGCGTGGGGCGCACTCAGCGAAATCCTCGCCGCATTCGGCCTGTTCATGGACTTCCTGAAGTCGGTCAAGAGCGGGAATGGCGCGCTGCCCTTCGCGAAGGCGGTGGCGGCGGGTGTTGTCGCCCTGCTTGAACTGATCTACGAGTTCCTGATCGAGGGCGTCGGAAAGTTCATGGGCAAGGTGGCCGAGAAACTCGGCGGCATGCTGAAGGACCTCCGAAAGAAGAAGGATAAGCCGGACGAATCTGACAGCTCTCCTCCACCGGACGCACCGAGCAAGCCGAAGGGTGACGAGTCCAAGGACGACGAACGCACCACGCCCGACAAGTCCTCCGACAAGCCGGGCGACAAGGACACAGACACCCCACCCACGCGCAAGCCGCCGCCCGACAAGACGTCCCGCCCACCGGATCGGCCGCGCCCGGGCAAGCGTTCGTCACCGGAGAAGAAGCCCACGCACACGACCCGGTCGAGGAAACGCCGGGACGACGACGAGCGGCGCGAGGAGGGGCGCGAGGTCAACGCGGCTCGGAAGCGGATAAGGGACGGGGAGCGGCGGACCCGCGACGACAAGGACGACAGCCCCAACGCCCCGGCGCGCCGCGGCCCGGCCCGCGACACTCTCCGCCCCGACCGCCGCGGTACGGACACGGACCGCAAGGACGACGGGGAGACTGGCAGGAAACGTCCGGACGACGACCACAAGAACGACCGACGCCGTGACACGGACAGAGACAAGGACAGGGGTCGCGACAGAGACAAAGACGGGGACCGCGACAGGGACAGGGACAGGGACACGGACAGGAAACGGGACAAGGACCGCCGACGTACCCGGCGCGCCCGGCAGACCGTCAAGTCGGCCCGAAAGAGGGCCCGGCGCGCCGCGAGCAAGCTTTACGGCAAGGCCCGGCGCAAGCTGGGCAACCGTCTGCACGACCGGTTGCGTCGCCTCAAGGACCTGTGGCGACGCCGGCGGGACCGGATGCGCGACGACAGGTCCCGCAGGCCGGGCACGGACCGCCGGGACGACGCGACCGTGCCAATCGATCTGCCAGATGTGGCGTTCGCCGATGCCGACGACGGGGAACGGCACATGTTGAGGTTCCATGGCCGCGGCAGAGACGCAGGTCTTTACCTGCACAGCATTCCGGAAGAGGTGCCTGAGTTCCTGAATGAATGGCGAGCGGATATCGGGAAACAGGAACCGTCACCTGAGAGAGAAAACCAAGAGATCTATCTCAAGGCTGCCGCCGGCAGGTACAACCGAGCCAAGAGAATCCAGAAGGGCATTCCAGCACAAATAAGTAAGAGCGACAGGAAAAAGTACAACCCCCGCAAGCTGGCCCTCAAGAAGAAGATGCAGGAGTTCGCTCGGGCGGCACGACTGCGCGAGTACAACGACATCCCCGCCCCCAAGTTCCCCGACTTTCATGATGTCAAGCCCAGTCGCGGATCCGCAGGGCATTTCTCGGAGTATCTTGGGCGTTCCGCAAAGACGGTGTTCGGCGGTCCGGGCCAGGACGCCTACAAGGCAAAAAAGGGGCAGCCACCGGGTTGGGACTACATCTCCAAAAATGGTTTGGGCGAGAACTCTGCCTGGGTGAAGATGCACCTACTCCCGGAGCGAATCGGCGGCAAGGCTACTGGTAACAATCTCGTACCTGCCCGGGGCCCGCAGACCAATATTCCATTCCGGCAGAAAATCGAGGACCAGGCCTACGACGCCATCCCGGAGCACCAAAAGATCATCTGGTACAAGACGGAGGTCCGGTTCGGTCACTCACGCCTCAAGGACTTCATAGATTTCCCCAGCTACATCTACGCCTCATACGGCGGGTACGAAAAAGTCCGTGGCACCGGGAAAAAGCGCAGCGACTGGGCGAGAAAGGGGGCGGTGAAGCATTACCATCGGAACGTTGAGCCACCCACCAAGGACGAAGGGGGGATTCTCTTCATCAACACTGCTGGTGCGACAACCATCGCTGGCATGCTCGAATGCTCCGAGAGACTCGCCGGGCACGTCATTGATGCACGCGAAGAGGAAGGGAAGTTCAAGAATTTGCTTGACATCGCACCGACCCTCCGCGCCTGGAAGAGGAGGCGCGGCCCCCAGTTCATGCCCGGACTGTCCGACATGCTTGAAAAACTTGATGCGCTGATCACGCAGAAGAAGGTCAGACTGACAGTGTGAGGATTCATGGATCCCGACGCCAATAACCAGAAATTTCCGTTCGAAGAGTACTGCGCAAAGACTTTCAAAGAGATTCACGATTCCTCCGACCTCACGGCATGGGAGACTCAATTTGGTGAGGTACCACGATATTTGGATGACCCAGAATACGTCTTCGGAAGCCTGGCCCAGGACTACGGTTTGCCGTTCAGCCCGGCGGTCCAGCGAAACTTCTTCCGATTTGACAAAATTTCAGCATACTGGGAATCGACAGAAGAAGGCTCTGAACTGGTCGGCGAATTTCAGCTGAATCACGTCTACAGCCGAAGGCTCATGTCGCACACCTGGGAAGGAACCGACGACTGGGAGCGCAACCTCTATAAAGAGTTAAGGATCTTCGACAACACGCCTCGGACGGGAAGTGGACGCATGGCCGGACTGCGCGCCTCACCCGGCACCACGGACCCCGAGATCTGGTTCTTCGACATGCGGCAGGGCGCCATGGAGATGGAACTCGATTACGGAACCTATCTGGATACACTGATGGTAACCAAGGGGGCCATCGGCTGGCAGTACCTGTTCTGTGACGCAGGTTTCGGAGATTCGGGCTTCACACCCATTGTCGGAGGACTCAAGGAAATGCTGGACGTATTTCCGCGACTCTTCCCCGACCACGACTACTCGGACCTCAAGGCCCGCTTCCGGGAGCGCGCATGACCCGCTACGCCGACATCCCCAAACCCATCCGCTCCGGAATAGTCGTGGTCAACCCCGACACCGGCTCGCCGCAGCGCATCATCGTGCTTCAATTCAACCCGGACACCCTGGAGCGCAGCGTCTCCCCCCAGTCCGCCGGTGATGGCGGAGACGCGGGAGGCGGTGGCGCCGGCAGCGGGGATCGGAACGAAGCGCTCCGCCTGAAAGGGCCCGCCCAGGAGACCTGGAAGTTCACCGCGGAGATCGACGCCACCGACCAGTTGGAGATCGCCGCGCCCGACGGCATTCACCCGCAGCTCGCCACGCTCGAAATGCTCGTGCAGCCGACCACCGCCCAACTTCGTGCCGCGATGAAGCTCTCTCAGAAGGGAGCCATCGAGATCAGCCCGATCGAGATGCCGTTGACCCTGTTCACCTGGGGCAGCAAGCGCGTCATGCCCGTCCGGCTCACCGAACTCTCCGTCAACGAGTCCGCCTTCGACGTGAACCTCAACCCCATCCGCGCCTCCCTCAGCATCGGCATGAAGATCCTCACCGTCAGCGATCTGCCCGCAGGACACCGCGGCGCTGACCTCTACATGGCGCACCTCGCGCAGAAGGAGCGGCTCGCCGCAGCCGCGCGCGGCGGGAGCATGGGGTCCCTCGGGCTCGCCGGAAGCAACGCCGCGACCGGAAGGGGCTGAGGACAACAACATGGCCGACACCGAGCCGTACGAAAACACCCTGGACGCGATACCGGGTGCTCACCCCTACCCGCGCACCAGCCGCTACCACGACGCCGAGACAGGGATCCACCGCCAACCCGACGGGACCGAAGTGCGGTACACCAAGCGCCGGTTGCTGCCCCCGCTCGATCAGAGCGACGACGAGGTCCAGGCGCACACCGTCGGCGCCGGGGAGCGGCCCGACCTGCTCGCGCAGCGCTACTTCGGCGACCCCGGCCAGTGGTGGCAGATCACCGACGCCAACCCCGTACTCGATCCGCGGGAGTTGACCGACGGGGCCGGACGCGGGATCGACATCCCGCGCGCCGGAGGGTTCGCCGGTGGCAGGGGTGACCGGCGTGTTTGATCTGCCCGTGGGGCAGGGCCCCGTTCACATCACGCTCTCCATGGGGCCCAAGCTCGCCCGGCCCGTCCCGGCCGAGGTGACCGAGGCCCTGCTGTCCGCGCAGATCACCGCGACCGCGGGGGAACGCAGCGGCTTCCAGCTCGCTTTCGACCTCACCAAGAACGGGCTCATCAGCCGACGCCTCCTCCCGGAGGGGTTTTTCGACCCGAAGACGCGGCTCATCGTCACCGTCACCGTGCGGGGCACCTCCGACGTGCTCTTCGACGGGCTGATCGTCCGTCACGAGGTCGGCGCCAGCAACCAGCCCGGAAACTCGACGCTCACCGTCACCGGCGAGGACCTCACCCTCCTCATGGACTTGGAGGAGCGCACCGCCCCATACCCCAATCTGCCGCCCTCGGAGCGGGTGCTCACCATCCTGCGCCGGTACTCGGACTACGGCATTCGGCCCGATGTGTACGCCGAGCAGATAGCCCAACCCCCGCACCAGGACCTCCGCGTGCACTACCAGACGCAGACCGACCTGCAGTACGTCACCGAGCTCGCCCGCGCCAACGGCTACACCTTCTACCTGGAACCGGGCCCCAACCCGGGTCAGTCCTCGGCCCGTTGGGGCCCGGAAATCCGCCTCGGCGTTCGCCAGCACGCGCTCAGCGTCAACATGGACGCGAACTCCACGGTCGACCAGCTGACGTTCGCGTACGACGGGACCGCGCGCGAAGAGCCGCAGGCCCGTTGGCAGAACCCTGGGACACGGCAGTCGGACCTGCTCCCCCAGCCGTCGATCAGCCCGCTGCGCCCGCCCCTCGGAAAGCGGCCGACGCCGGCGCTGAAACGCAGGACACTCTCCGGCACGGCCAAGCAGCAACGCGCACAAGCCGAAGCCGAACTCCTCGCCCGCGCCGCCACCTCCGCCGACGTCATCTCCGGCTCCGGATCGCTCGACGTGAACCGGCACGGGTACATCCTCCAGCCGCGACAGCTCGTCGGCGTACGCGGCTCCGGGCGGGCCTACGACGGCGACTACTACGTCAAGTCCGTCACGCACAACCTGCGCCCCGGCTCCTTCCAGCAGAACTTCACCCTCAGCCGGGAGGGTTTGGAGGCGCGCAGCCCGTACGTACGGCCGTAACAGACCAGGACCAGTCGCACCGCACACACCAGGAGCACCCCAGAAATGGCCGCACCCAGCAATCGATACGTCGGCAAGTTCCGCGGCCGCGTCGTGGACAACGACGATCCGCTGCACATCGGGCGGGTCACCGTCGAGGTGCCGGACGTGCTCGGGGACGAGCCGTCGACGTGGGCGCTGCCCTGCCTGCCGTTCACCGGACCGCAGGCCGGACAGTTCGTGGTGCCGACGCCGGGGACTGGTGTGTGGGTGGAGTTCGAGCAGGGCGATCCGAGCTTTCCCATCTGGACGGGGTGTTGGTACGGGGAGGAGGACGAGTTGCCGCCGGACGCGCGGCGGCTCGTGCAGGGCGGCTCGCAGGTGAAGCCCGTCGTGGTGCAGACACCCGGCGGGCACAAGATCGTGATGAGTGATCCGGCCGGTCCGGATCAGGGGATTCTGCTGCAGGCCCAGGGGGGCGCGTACATCCGGATCACCAAGGAGACCGTGGTGATCGCCAACGGGGCCGGGGCGAAGATCACCCTTGATGGCGACCAAGTCATCCTCAACGACGGCCAGTTCAACGTCGCTGCGAAGCGATAGAGACGGGGGACGAAGAGACGTGTCCGGGATATCAGGGAATCTGCTCGGCGCCGGTGCGCTGGTCAGCTGTCCGCACGGGGGGCGGGCGACGGCAGCGGCGGGGGGTGCGGCCGTGCATATCGGCGGCGTGCCCGTGGCCACCGCCGCGCACACCTTCACCGTGACCGGCTGTCCGCACACCGTCGACGGCGTGCCGACGCCGTGTGTGACGGTGCGGTGGGCGGCCGGCGAGACGGGGGTGACCGTCGGCGGCGCCCCGGTGCTGCTCGACACCTCGGCGGCGCAGTGCTTCACGGCGGCTTCGGTGCCGCAGGGGCCGCCCGTCGTCCACAGCGCGCAGCGAGAGGTGAGCGTCCGATGAGCACCCGTACCCGCATACGCAGCGACTGGGCGTTTCCTTTCCGGGTCGACCGGCGCGGGCGGACCGCGCACGCCGGCCATGACGCGCACGTCCGCGATCTGATCGAGCAGGTCCTGTTCACCAGCCCGGGCGAGCGGGTGATGCGGCCCGACTTCGGGTGCGGCCTCCTCGATCTGGTCTTCGCCCCCAACAGCCCGGAGCTGACCAGCACATTGGAGCTGTCCGTGCAGGCGTCGCTGCAGCGCTGGCTGGGCGAGCTGATCGAGGTGGAGGCCCTGGACGTGTCCGGTGCGGAGAACGCCGTACGGGTGAGTCTGCGGTATGCCGTACGGGCCTCCGGGGCCGTGCGCGACGAGGTGTTCGAGGGGAGGGCCGCGGCATGACGAGCGCGACAGCGCCCCGCCGGGCCAGGGTACGGGCCGCACAGCTCAACGGGGTCGACGCGGTCGAGGTGAGTGACGACGGGCTCGTCCTGACCGTCACGTTCCTCGGGAAGGCGCCGCACGGGCTGTGCGCCGAGAACGTGCGGATCGACGGCGGGCGCCGGATCACGGACATTTCCGCCGTGGACATCAGCGTCGAGCGGGAGGAGGACCCGGAGCTCGACGACCGGCTGTACGTGACGGTCGACAAGGCCGGGGACACCTCCCGGTACCGGCTGTCGGTCGTCGAGACGGACCCGTACGGGCGGCCGGGGGACGTGCCGTTCCGGGGGTTCGACCAGCGCTACCACAGTGCGGAGTTCGGTTTCCGGCCGGACTGTCCCACTCCCTTCGACTGCAAGGGCGAGACGGACGACGAGCCGGAGTTCCCCGCCGCGCCCGTCGTCGACTACACCGCACGCGACTACGACACGATCCGCAAGCTGCTCCTCGACCGGCTGGCGCTGACCACCCCGGACTGGGTGGAGCGGAACCCGGCGGACCTCGGGATGACGCTGGTCGAGTTGCTGGCGTACACCGGGGACCAGATCAGTTATCAGCAGGATGCCGTGGCGACCGAGGCGTATCTGGACACGGCGCGGCTGCGGGTGTCGGTGCGGCGGCACGTGCGCCTGATCGACTACGCGATGCACGACGGGCAGGCGGCGCGGGCGTACGTGTCCGTGGAGACCGTCGGCGAGCACACGCTGCTGCCGGGGACGTACCGCTTCGCCTCGGTGGACGTGCGCGCCGTCGACCCGCACGACCGGCCGGAGCCGGGCACCGTCATCGACGACGGCGACCTGGTGGACCTGGACGAGCGGGGCTCGGTCGAGGTGTTCGAGCCGGTGGCGGCGGACGAGCCGCTGCGGCTGCGCGCGGCGCACAACGCGATCCGGCTGTGGACCTGGGGCGGCGACATGTGCGCGCTGCCGAAGGGGGCGACGGCGGCGACGCTGCGGGACGCGTGGCGGGACCCGGAGACCTGCGCGGAGCGTCGACTCGACCTGCGTGCCGGGGACTTGCTGATCCTGGAGGAGGTGAAGGGCGCGCGTACCGGCACCCCTGGCGACGCCGATCCGAGTCATCGACAGGTCGTGCGGCTCACGTCGGTGACGCCGGGGCTTGACCGGGTCGAGGACCAGCCGTTGGTGGAGGTGACCTGGGCGGCCGAGGACGCGCTGCGGTTCCCGCTGCGCCTGGCGACGCTCGGCGGGCGGGACTGCGAGCCGGTGGCGGACGTGACCCTGGCACGCGGCAATGTCTGCCTGGTCGATCACGGGCGGACCCTCGGCTGGTGCGGCGACGGTCTCGCGGAGACCCTCACCGTTCCGCACGACCCGGCGGTCGCGGGCGACTGCGCGCCGCCCGGGTTCGGGTGCACCGGCCCCGAGGAGGGCAACGCGCCCGGCCGGCTCATCAACTCCCTTACGGACAAGGCGGAATGCGGCACCGCGCTCGTCCCCGACGACGTGCAGGAGCTGTTCGCCGTCGTCGGCGACGCGGCGGTCACCCGGGCCGGGATCGGCCTGGAGCGGGCGGGCACGCGCGCGGAGCGGGTGGTGCCGGGCACGGCGTACGCGCAGGCCGCGGCGCTCAGGACGCTGCTCGCGCAGTCGGTGTACCCGGGGCTCGTGCCGCGGTTCCGGCCGCGCCTGTCCCGCTCCCCCGTGGCGCAGGTCGGCCCGTACCCGGACCCGGCGCTGGTGGCCGCGGGGCAGGCGGACCGGCTCGCGGCGGTCCCCGGGCGGGTGCGGCGGCGTCTGGTGGAGCTGTGGCGCAGTGCGCGGGACTGCGACGGGCTCGGGGACGAGGAGATCGACGAGCTGACCGTGGTGTTCGGCCCGAAGGTCGTCGAGCGGTTCGAGCTGCGCCGGCATCCGGTGCGGGCGTTGCGGGAACTCCTGCACCGCGAGGACCGGTTGCTGGCGCAGAAGCGGCGCCGGATCGAGGTGCTGACGGCGCGGGCGCGGGCGGGCACGGTCCTGGACGGGCACATCGCCTGGGAGATCGCCCAGAGTTGGGGTCCGTCGTACGCGGCGGGTCTGCACCCGGGCGAGCCGGTGCTCCGCGGTGCCGCCGGGGCCGCCCTGGACCAGGATCCGCGGCGCGCGCTGCCCGCCGTACGGCTGTATGACGGCGAGCAGGTGTGGGAGCCGCGCCGGGATCTGCTCGGCTCGGGGCCGCGGGACCGGCACTTCGTGGGCGAGCTGGAGGACGACGGGCGGCTCGCGCTGCGGTTCGGGGACGGGGTGCACGGGGCGCGGCCCACGCCGGGCGCGCGACTTGAGCTGCGGTACCGGCTCGGCGGCGGCACGGGCGGCAACGTCGGCGCGGAGGCCATCAACCATCTGGTGGTGTGCCGCGAGCCGGACGAAGCGGTGCAGGCACCGGTGGCGGGGGTGCGCAATCCGCTGCCCGCGACGGGCGGCACGGAGCCCGAACCCGCGGAGCAGGTACGGCAGTTGGCGCCGCTGGACCTGCGGCGCACCCGGCTGCGCGCGGTGACCGCGGAGGACTACGCGGCGCTCGCCGCGGGCCTGCCGGGCGTGCAGCGCGCGGCGGCCGAGATCCGCTGGACGGGCAGCGTGCAGGAGGCGCACGTCGCGGTCGACGCACACGGCACGGGCACGCCGCCGCAGGAACTGCTCGACGCGGTGGCGCACTCCCTGGAGGCGTACCGTCGGATCGGGCACGACCTGGTGGTGGGCCCGGCCCGCACGGTGCCGCTGGACATCGCGCTGACGGTGTGCGCGCTGCCCGGCCATCAGCACGGCCAGATCCTCGCCGAGCTGTACCGCGTGCTCGGCGCCGGGCGGCTGCCCGGCGGGAGGCTCGGCTTCTTCCACCCGGACGCGCTGACGTTCGGCGAGCCGGTGCGGCTGAGCCGTCTGGTGGCCGTCGCGGCGGCGGTGCCGGGGGTGGAGAGCGTACAAGTGACCCGGTTGAAGCGGCTGTTCCACGAGGAGCGCGGAGAGAGGGAGGACGGCGTGCTGCGGCTCGGCCCGCTGGAGATCGCGACGTGCGAGAACGACCCGGACCGGCCGGAGAACGGCCTGCTGGAGATATCCCTGGGGGGTGCCCGATGAGCGACGCCTGCTCCTGCGGCGGCGCGTGCGGCGCCGGCGGCCACGACGAGCGGCGGGCCCCGGTCGCCCCGCACAATCCGCCGGGACGTACGGCCCTGGACTACCGGGTGGGGACGTACGGTTCGTTCCTGTCCGCCCAGCTGGACCGGCTGGCCTCGCCCGCGTACCCGGCGCTCGAAGGGCTCACGGTGCGGACGCCGGACGACCCGGCGGTCGGGCTGCTCGACGCGACGGCGGTCCTCGGTGACCTGCTGACGTTCCACTCGGAGCGGATCGCCGACGAGGCGTATCTGCGGACCGCCAACGAGCACCGTTCCCTGGTGCTGCTCGGCCGTCTGGTCGGGCACCGGCCGCGTCCCGGGGTGGCGGCCTCGACGCATCTCGCGTACCGCCTGGACCGTGATCCGCGCGCCGAGTCACTGCAGGTGCTCGTCCCGCGCGGGGCGCGCAGCCACAGCGTGCCGGCATCGGGGGACGAGGACGCGCAGACCTTCGAGACGGCCGAGGATCTGACGGCCCGCTGGGACTGGAACGAGCTGAAGGTGCGGCGCCGCAGGCCGACGCTGCTCACCCCGCGGGACCTGGAGCGGCGCTCCGAACTGTTCGTGGAGGGCACCGCCACCCACCTCCAGACCGGGGACCGGCTGCTCTTCGTCTTCGGTGAACAGGCGGGCGGGGAGAGGAAGTTGCTGCCGGTGGCGCGGGTGCGCGCGGACCGGGACGACGATGTGACGGCCCTTACCCTGCCGCGTTCGGCGCCGCCCACCCTCAAGGAGCTCGTGACCGAGGCGCTGCGCTGGATCGCGGCGCCGGAGGGTCCCGGCGAGCCGGGCGAGGAGCCTCCCCCGTTCTCGGCTTCGCTCGAACGGGCGGTACCCCCATCCCCCCGGGTGCCCAACCCCCGCCCGGTCAGCCGGTACATCGAGGACTTCGACGAGCAGGTGCTCGCGTCGCTGCGCGAGTCGCTGCCGTCGGCGGGCACCCCGGAGCGGTTCGCGGCCCGGCTCGCGGGTCCGGTGGAGCGGCTCGGCGAGGCGCAGGTGCTCGCCGGGGCGTACGAGGATGTCGCCCAGTGGTTCGAGCAGCTGGAGGCGGTCCTCGCCGAACTGGCCGAGCGGGCCCTTGAGTTGGCGCCCGCGCAGGCGGCGGACGAGGAGGAGGACGAGGAGGAGGAGGCAGCGGCGTCCGGTCCGCCGGGTGCGGCGGCAGCGGGCGGGGCGGGCCATAAGAGCGACAAAGGCGGCAAGAGCGATAAGAGCGCTAAAGGCGACAAGGGCGATCCGCTGGCCGCGCTCGGACACCTCCTCCCCGCGCTGCGCGGCAAGGCGTCAACCCGTGTCCGTACCACCGGAGTCGGCGTGCCGGGAGCCGATCCCGTACGACTCCTTTCCGCGCTGCACCCCGAGCTGGGTGGCCCGTTGCAGCGGGCCTGGCGGGGTGTGAAGGCACCCGGCGGGGGCCCGCAGGTGCTGCGCGCCGTCCTGGCGATGCGGGCGCGGGCGACGCCGTTCGGTGCGACCGCGCCGCTGAAGCCGGTGCAGGACGACCGGGGCCGGGTGGTGCGCACCGCGGACTGGCCGCTGACCGGGGCCGTCCTGACGTCGATGCGGGTCGTCTTCGACACCTCGGGGAAGGTGCCGGAGAAGGCCGAGTTCCAGTACGTGGAGGGCTCGGGCTCGGACCAGCGCTCGGAGAACCTGATCGGCGCGCAGCCGGTGGAGTTCCCGCTCGGTCCTGGCCGGGTGCGGCTGTCCGCGCGGGCCGGGCAGGACCGGGAGCTGAGCTGGCTGGGGCGGCGCCCGACCGACTCGCAGGAGCCCGGCGTCACGGCCCGGCTGCTTCCGGGGCTGCCGGAGCGCGGCCTGTTCGTGTCGCGCCCGGACGACGACGGCAACGTGCAGGTGCTGCTGCACAACGGCACTTCGGCGCCGCACACGCTCAAGCCCGGCGAGTCCCGGCAGTTCACGCACGGCGAGTACGAGGTGGCCGTGGCGTACACGGTGGGCAGCGCGCCCGCGAACGTGGAGATCGTGATCGCCTCGAAGCCGGAGCCGGTGCACCGGAACGTGCTGCGCCTCGACACCGTGTACGACCGGATCACGGTGGGCAGCTGGGTGGCGGTCGAGCGGCCCCGCAAGGGCAAGGACCCGAAGGACGGCGGCATCCCGGGCGATCCGCGGCTGGCGTTTGTGACGACGCAGGTCAAGGAGGTGCGCACGGCCGCGTACACCGAGTACGGGACCACCGGCCGGGGCACGGAGCTGGTGCTCGCCGACCCGTGGCTGGACGAGTACGACGTCCTCCTCTCGCACATCAGGGACGCGACCGTGCACGCGGCGGGCGAGCCGCTGCGGATGGCGGACGAGCCGCTGGGCGAGGACGTGCACGGCAACGAGCTCGAACTGGCCGAGCTGTACGCGGGGTTGCAGCCGGGCCGGACGCTGATCGTGTCCGGGGAGCGCAGCGACGTGCCGGGCACGCGGGGCGTGACGGCCACCGAGGTGGTCGTCCTGGACCGGGCGGAGGCGGCGGCCGATCCCCTGCCTCCCGGCGGCGCCCCGCACACCCGGCTGACCCTCACCACGGACCTGGCGTACCGCTACCGCCGCGAGACGGTGAAGGTGCT
Source organism: Streptomyces solicavernae (assembly GCF_029968095.1). Classification (GTDB taxonomy): domain Bacteria; phylum Actinomycetota; class Actinomycetes; order Streptomycetales; family Streptomycetaceae; genus Streptomyces; species Streptomyces solicavernae. The sequence continues at coordinate 501,375 of NZ_JASCIR010000001.1, forward strand.
CGGCAACGTGGTGGCGGCGACGCACGGCGAGGGCCGGGACGAGCCGGTCGGCAGCGGCGACTCGGACCGCACCAACCAGACGTTCGCGCTGTGGCAGTCCCCGCTGACCTGGCTCGCCGCGGACAACCCCCTGGGTGCGACCCCGGTGCTTGAGATCCGGGTCGACGGGGTGCTGTGGCACGAGGTGGACAGCCTCGCCGGGCGCGGGCCGCGCGAGCGGGTGTACATCAGCGGGTCCACGGCGGACGGCCGGACGACGGTGACGTTCGGGGACGGTGTGCACGGCGCCCGGCTGCCCAGCGGGCACGAGAACGTACGGGCCCGCTACCGCTTCGGCACCGGCCGGGCCGCGAACGTCCCGGCGGACCGGATCACGCAGGCCGTGACGCGTCCGCTCGGCGTCACCGCGGTCACCAACCCGGTGCCCGCGACGGGCGGTTCGGACGCGGACGGCCCCGGCCTGACGCGGCGCACGGTGCCGCTCGCGGTGGCGGCGCTGGACCGGCTCGTCTCCCCCGTCGACTACGAGGACTTCGCGCGCTCGCGCGCGGGCATCGGCCGCGCCTCTGCGCGCGAGCTGTACGACGGCCGGCGGCGGCTCCTGCACGTCACGGTGGCGGGCACGGACGACGTGCCGATCGCCGGTGCCGACGGGGATGCAGCTGTGCTGCGGGCACTCAGGTCCTCGCTCTCCGAGTACGGGGACCCGCGGCTCGCGGTGCGGGTGGACGTACGGGAGCTGGTGCTGCTGCTGTGCGCGGCGCGGGTGAAGGTCGCCCCCGATCACACCTGGCCGGTGGTGGAGCCCCGGCTCCGGCGGGCGCTGCTGCGCCGGCTCGGCTTCGAGGGGCGGGAGTTGGGGCAGCCGGCCGCGCTGTCGGAGGTCCTGGCGGCGGCGCACTCGGTGCCGGGTGTGGACTATGTGGACGTCGACGTGTTCACGGGCGTGCCCGCGTCCGCGACGCCCGCGGAGCTGTTGCAGCTGGTCCGCGACCCCGGCGAGGCGCGCGCGGCCGTGCCCGCGCGCACGGCGGCGTACGACGAGCGGGTGCACACGGTGCGCGAGGAGGGCGGCGAGACGCTGTCGTCGGTCTGCGCGCGGTACGGGCTGCCGCTCGCCGAGCTGGTGCGCCTCAACCCCGGCATCACCGACACGCGGCGCCTGGAGAAGGGGCGTTCGGTGTTCGTGTTCCGCGGCATCCGCCCGGCCCAGCTGGCGCTGTTCTCACCGCAGGCCGCGGATACGTTGATTCTTTCGGAGGTCAAGTGATGGCCCTGGATACGCAGTTGGTACGGGAGGTCGTGTGATGTCCAGGGAACCGGACGGGCTCGCGGAGCTGTTGCCGCAGTGGCACCGGCTGCAGGACGCCGCGGAGGGCGAGCCGCTGCGGGCGTTGCTCGCCGTCATGGCCGAGCAGCTGGACCGGGTGCGGGACGGCGTGGAGCAGGGCTACGAGGACCTGTTCGTGGAGACGGCGGCGCCCTGGGTGCTGCCGTACATCGGCGATCTGGTGGGCCACCGCTCCCTTCCGGGGTACGAGCGGGTCCTGACGACGGGCCTGAAGGGGTCGGGCCCGGCGGCCCTCGCGCGGGCGCTCGCGCCGCGCGCCGATGTGGCGGCGACGGTCGGGCACCGGCGCCGCAAGGGCACGCTGCACCTGTTGGAGGAGATCTCCGAGCAGGTCGCGGCGTGGCCGGCGCGTGCGGTGGAGCTGTCCCGGCTCGTCGCGCACCAGCAGCCGGTGAAGCTGCTCGCGGACGGGTCGCCGCACCGGTCCGCGCGCGGGCGCCTGGTCGACGTGCGGGAAGGCGCCGAACTCGATCTGGCGGGCGGTCCGTTCGGGTCCACGGCCCGTACGGTCGATGTGCGCAGCGCCAACTCGGCCCGCAGGCAGGGGAGTTCGGGTCCTGCTGGGGTGGCGCTGTTCGTGTGGCGGCTGAAGGCGTACGCGCTGACGCAGTCGCCCGCGTACTGCATCGACCGGGCCCGGAACCTGTACACGTTCTCGATCCTCGGCAACGACAGCCCGCTGGCGACCAAGCCGGTCCCGGAGCCGTCGCCCACGCACATCGCGACGGTCGACAACGTCCCGGCGTTCATCCGCCGCCGCCGGCTGCACGACCGGCTCGCCGACTACTACGGCCCGGGCAAGAGCTTCGTGATCCGGCGCGACGGCGAGGACCGGCCGGTGCCGATGGCGGACATCGTGGTCGCCGACCTGTCGGACTGGCGGTACCGGCCGAAGCGCGGCCAGGTCGCGGTCGACCCGGAGCTGGGCCGGATCGCGTTCGGCTCGCGCTCCGCGCCCCGGCAGGGCGTGTGGGTGGACTACCACTACGCGTACGGGGCGGACATGGGCGGCGGCGAGTACGCGCGCACGCGGCCCGAGCGGCCCAACGCCGAGTTCTACCGGGTCGGGCCCGACCAGCCGTACCAGCGCATCATGGACGCCTACCGGGCCTGGCAGCACGACCGCAGGGCCGGGCGGTGCGGGCCCGAGGGGATCGTGGAGATCACGCACAGCGGCGCCTACCAGGAGCAGCTGGACTTCGACCTGGACCCGGGCGACCGGTTCGAGCTGCGCGCGGCCGAGGGCGCGCGGCCGGTGATCCGGCTGCTCGACTGGTACAGCAACCGGCCGGACGCGCTGAACATCCGGGGCCTGGCGGAGGACTGCGCGCCCGGCGAACGGCCGCGGGTCACGCTCGACGGGCTGCTGATCGCCGGGCGCGGCATCAACGTCGCCGGGCCGGTGGACGCGGTCGTGGTCAGGCATGCAACTCTCGTACCGGGATGGTCACTTGAGCCGGAGTGCGACCCGCACTCGCCGGAGGAGCCGAGCATCGTCCTGGAGCGGACCACGGCCTGCCTGCAGGTCGAGGACAGCATTCTCGGCACCATCGAGGTGATCGGCGACGAGGTGTCCGAGGACCCCCTCGACATCCACATCCGGGACAGCGTCCTCGACGCCACCGGCCACGACCGCGAGGCGCTGTCCGCCCCGGACTGCCGGCACGCGCACGCGGTGCTGCACCTGCACCGCTCCACGGTGATCGGCGAGGTGCACACGCACGCCGTGGAGATCGCCGAGAACGCGGTGTTCACCGGGCGCGTGCACGTGGCCCGGCGCGGCATCGGCTGCATGCGCTACTCGTACGTGCCGCCCGGCTCCCGCACCCCGCGCCGGCACCGCTGCCGGCCCGACCTGGTGGGCCCGTCCCCGGAGGAGGCGGCGCGGGTGCGTCCGCTGTTCGTCTCGGAGCGGTACGGGACGCCGTGGTACGGGCAGTTGGCGGACGGCTGCGCGCCCGAGATCCGGCGCGGCGCGGACGACGGGGCCGAACTCGGCGCGTTCCACGAGCTGTACCGCCCGCAGCGGGAGGACAGCCTGCGCGCCCGGCTCGCGGAGTACGTGCCCGCGGGGGCCGACGCCGGGATCTTCTTCGTGACGTGAAGCCCGGGTTCGTGACGTGAACCACGGGTCCTGACCCCGGGTTCGTGACATGAACCCCGCTCTGCTCGCACACCACCGACTCGCCGAACCGCACTTCCTGAACCAGGGGGACCCCCTTCATGCACGCTGACCTCTCCCGCTCGACGTTCCGGCCCGGCCGGCACTACTCCGCGGTCCTCGCCCAGCAGGGCCGCGTACAGCTGGACGCCGACGCCAACGAGCAGGCCGCGATCCAGCTCCACCAGGCGCGTACGCTCGCCGCAGACCTGATCGGACGGCACGGCGGGCCGCGCGACAGCGCGGGCTTCCACATCCACTTCCCCGGCGGCAACCGGGAGATCGACGACCTGGAGATCCACGGCGGCCGCTACTACGTCGACGGCATCGTCTGCGACGCCGACCGGCCCACGGACGGCGACGCGGTCCCGGACGAGGGCGAGGAGGACGACGACACGCCCGCGGCGGAGCCGAGGATCTGGCACTACTGGGACCAGCCCGACGCGTACCGCGACCCGGAGCGGCCGGGCGACCGGCTGCCCACCACGTACCCGTACGTGATGTATCTGCAGGTGTGGGAGCGGGCGGTGACGGCCGTCGAGGACCCGGCGCTGCGCGAGGTGGCGCTCGGCGCGGCGCTCGTGGACACGGCGGCCCGCGCCAAGGTCGTCTGGCAGGCGCTGCCGCTGCCCGCCTCGGCCCTGGACCTCGACGACCCCGAGGGCGCCGACCCGGCCGAGGTGCGCTCGGCGTTCGACAAGTGGGCCAGGGAGCAGGCCCCGACGGCCCGGTTCGCGGCGCGCGCGCAGCGGCCCGGGCACGCCGACGAGGACCCCTGCCTGGTGAAGCCGGACGCCCGCTACCGGGGCCCGGAGAACCAGCTGTACCGGGTCGAGGTCCACGAGGGCGGCAAGGCCGGCGCGGCCACGTTCAAGTGGTCGCGGGAGAACGGTTCGGTGGTGTTCCCGGTGGCGGAACTCGACGGCACCTGGGTCGAGTTGGGCTCGCTCGGGCAGGACGACAAGCTGGACCTGGACGTCGGCGACCTGGTGGAGTTCGGGGACACGGCGTACGTGTCGCGCCTGGAGCCGCTGCCGCTGCTCCGGGTGGAGGAGCTGGACCTGCCGGGGCGCCGGGTGCGGCTCTCCGCCGAGCCGGACACGCGGGTGGGGCGCCGCCCGGAGCTGCACCCGTTCCTGCGCCGCTGGGACCACCGCGAGGGCGTGCGCCGCAAGGGCCGTACGGCGCAGCTGCGCGGCGGCGCCGTCCAGGTCGAGGAGGGCACGTGGCTGCCGCTGGAGGACGGGGTGGAGGTGTACTTCGAGAAGGGCGGCCACTACCGCACCGGCGACTACTGGACGGTCGCCGCGCGCACCTCGACCGGGGACGTGGAGTGGCCGGTGAACGCCGCGCGCAAGCCGCTGCTCGCCCGGCCCGCGGGCATCGTGCGCCACTTTGCGCCGCTCGCCCTGGTCAAGGGCGAGCAGGAGCCGGTGGACCTGCGCCTCGCGTTCAGCGCGCTCGCCACCCGCAGCATTCCGCACGCGAGCGACGCGGAGCTGGCGGCGGAGGCGCGGGCCCGCGACGAGGAGTACGCGGCGGAGAACGCGGCGCCTTCAGGCATGAGCAGGTCGGAGACGACGGCCGCCGCGGAGGCGGCCGTCGACGAAGGGGGGATGTGATGGCGAAGCCGCTGTCCGCGGGGAAGCTGGCGGAGATCCTGCGCGCCGAGGGCCTCACGGTCCACGAGGTGCGCAACTGGCGCCGCCACAACCGCAACCACAAGGGCCCGTGGGGTCCGGTGAACGGCGTGATGATCCACCACACGGCGTCCTCCGGCACCGAGGGCTCGGTGAACCTCTGCTACGAGGGCCGGGCGGACCTGCCCGGTCCGCTGTGCCACGGCGTCATCGACAAGAAGGGCGAGGTGCACCTGGTCGGCAGTGGCCGCGCCAACCACGCGGGTCTCGGCGACAACGACGTCCTGCGGGCCGTGGTCAACGAGTCCCGGCTCCCCGCGGACAACGAGGCGAACATCGACGGCAACCGGCGCTTCTACGGCTTCGAGTGCGTGAACCTCGGCAACGGCAAGGACGAGTGGCCGGCCGCGCAGAAGGAGGCCGTCGAGCGGGTGTCGGCGGCGATCTGCCGGGCGCACGGCTGGAACGAGCGCTCGGTGATCGGCCACAAGGAGTGGCAGCCCGGCAAGATCGACCCGCGCGGCTTCACCATGGACGGCATGCGCAAACGCATCGCGGAACGCCTGCGCGGCGGGGGCGGCGACGACCCGATGCCGAAGCCCGAGCCCCGCCCGAAGCCCGAACAGCCCGCGGGCCTCGCGGAGTTCCCCGGCAGCGGCTTCTTCCACGTGGGCCAGGTGCACCCGGTCATCGACGCGATGGGTAGGCGCCTGGCCGAGGAGGGCTGCAGCCGGTACGAGGTGGGCCCGGGCCCGAGGTGGACGGACGCGGACCGCAGGTCGTACCAGGCCTGGCAGCAGCACCTGGGCTTCAAGGGCAAGGACGCGGACGGCATCCCGGGCAAGGTCAGCTGGGATCTGCTCAAGGTGCCGGAGCCGCGCCGGTAGAGGGGGCGTGCGGGGCGAGCAGGGCCTCGTGGAGTGTCCCGGGCCACCGGGTCGCCCCGCACGCTCCATGAGGCCCTGCTCCCCCATCTCGTACGCCCCGGACAGCGCCTCCACCCTCTCTCGATGCCTGTCACCTGCCGAGGGGCTCACCGTGCGCTCAGGAGCCGCAGGTGTCCAGCATCGCGTCGAGCTCCCGCTCCTCGGCCTCGGTGACGGTCAGTTCGTACGTCGACTTCACGGAGACCCAGGCCCGGCCGTACACGCACCAGTACGTCCTGTCCGGCGGCTGCCACTCGTCCGGGCCCTGGTCGCCCTTGGACCGGTTGGACGAGGCGGAGACGGCGATCAGCTGGGGGTGGGTGAGGTCGTTGGCGAACTCCTCGCGCCGGGTCTGGGTCCACTCGTCCGCCCCGGAGCGCCAGGCGTTGGCGAGCGGCACCATGTGGTCGATGTCCAGGTCCGAGGAGTCGGTGATCTTCTCGTCGTCGTACGCGCTCTGCCACGTGCCGGAGACGGCCCGGCACTCCTCGTTCCGCCGTACGTCCGTGCCGTCGCGCTCCAGGACGGTCTCGCGGGTGTCGCAGTTCTCGCCCTGCGCGGACCAGTGCGGGAACCGGTCGCGGCTGTAGCCGGTCATCGAGCCGTGCGGGGCGACCTTCAGGCCGGCCAGCTGCTGCCGCGCCCGGTCGACGGACGGCACCCCCGGCAGCGTCCCGGCGCTGTCGCCGCCGCCACCGCCCGCGCCCGTACCGCCGTCGACGCCCGCCGACGGTTCGGCGTCGGTCGCGTCCGGCCCGGCGGCGCCTCCTCCCGCCGGCGAGCAGCCTGCCACGGCCAGCACCGCCAGGACCGCCGCGCCCCGCCCCCACCACTTCTGACGTGCCATGAGTTCCGCGCCCCTCTCGCCCGACTCCCCTTCGCGCGCAGCCTACCCACGGCCCTCGTACCCCCTGCGGGCGGCAACTCGCCGCTCACCCGGCCGACTTGTCCCTGCGGGCCGACCCGCGCGTCCTCGCCTCGGCGGAGTCTGATGAGATCGGGGCGTACGCCACCCCCCCCGAAGGAGCCCGCCCCCGATGACCGACGCCGTGCACGCCCCCGCCGCCGCGCAGCCCAGGCGTACGTTCCGGGTGGGTGCGGCGGCCCGGCCCTGCACCCTCGTCGTGTGCCGGGGCTGCTGCTGCGGCAACCCGCGCAAGTACCCGCGCGTCGACCACGACTGGCAGCTCGACCGGCTGCGCGCGGCCGCCGCCGGGTCGGGCGGCCGGGTCGCCGTCCGCGTCTCGGACTGCCTCGGCCCCTGCGACCAGGCCAACGTCGTCGTCGTGCAGCCCTCGACAGCGGGGCGGCAGGCGGGCGGCAAGGCCACGTGGATCGGTTTCGCCATGGACGACGACTGCACGGACGACCTGATCGCCTGGGTCACGGCGGGCGGGCCCGGCGTGGCTCCTCCCCCTCCCACGCTGGAGCTTCAGTTCATCCCGCCGCCGCGGGAGGCCCGGGCCGCGCGCCGCTGAAGTACCCCGCGCCCCTGGAGCCTGCGGCTGCGCCGCGCCTCCCCCACCGGCTCAACCCGCCCCCAACACCACCCGCACCACCCCCTCCACCCGCCCCTGAGGGTCCGGCCCGCCCGGACGGGACGTCATCAGCAGGTGGTGCACCGTGCCGACCACCGCGAGCGCCGCCGCGGCCGTGTCCGTGTGCGGCGGGACCCGCCCGAGCCGCAGCTCCGCTTCGAGGTACGCGGCGACCGCCGCCTCGATCGCGTCGAACCCCGGCGCACCGGACTGCAGGGCCTCCCTGACCCGGTGCGCGGCGGCGGGCCGGGACAGGGCGAGCGCGGAGATCGTCGGGCCGCCGGACCGGAACAGGGTGAGCGCGACACCGGCGAGCGTCCGGGCCACGTCGCCCTCCCCCGCCCGCGCCGGAAGCCGCTCGGCGAGGCGGGCGGTGCGGGCGAACCGGTCGAGGCACAGCTCCGCCGTGAAGTCGTCGAGCCCCGCGAAGTGGGCGTGCAGCAGGCCCTTGGAGCAGCCCGCCTCGTCGGTGACCGCCCTGCTGGTGAGCGCGCCGGCACCGTCCCGTTCCAGGACCCGCTCCGCGGCGGCGAACAGCCGCTCCCGCGCGTCCGGTATCGCCACACCCCGCGGTGCCACAGGACCACCTCACTCTCCGTCGCAGGACGCGCCAACACCCGTACGGCCAAAGGGCATTGCGAGTTTGGGCGCGTGCCCATACTGTTTGGGCGTACGCCCATCATAGGTTCGCCGGCACCGGCCCGAGCAGGAGGCATCCGATGCGCGACTTCGTCGACCCGGAGATCGTCAACACCGATCAGGAACAGGCCTGGAACGGCCCCGAGGGCGCGTACTGGGTGCAGAACCAGGACCGTTGGGACGCGGTCAACTCCGGCTTCAACGAACTCCTCCTGGACGCGGCCGGGTTCGGGCCCGAGGGGCGGGTCCTGGACATCGGCTGCGGCTCCGGGCAGACCACCCGGCTCGCGGCGCGGCGGGCCGCGCGAGGGCGGGTGCTCGGGGTCGACCTGTCGGCCCCGATGCTGGACCGGGCGCGGGCGAGCGCGGCACGCGAGGGCCTGGACAACGTGACGTTCGAGCGGGCCGACGCCCAGGTGCACGCCTTCTCCCCCGGCGCGTTCGACGCCGCGGTCAGCCGGTACGGGGTGATGTTCTTCGCCGACCCGGTCGCCGCGTTCGCCAACATCGGCGGTGCGCTGCGCCCCGGCGGCCGGCTGGCGTTCGTGTGCCCGGCGGAGCCGGAGGGCAACGGGTGGCTGCGCGCCATGCTGTCCCTGCGGGACCACCTGCCGGTCGGCGACTTCGCGGCGCCGGGCCGGCCGGGCATGTTCGCCTTCACCGACCCGGACCGCGCCCGCGCGGTACTCACCGGGGCCGGGTTCGCCGACGTCCGTACGGACCCGGTGGAGGCGTACGGCACCTGGGGCCGGGACGCGCAGGACGCGGCGGACTTCATGCTGGGAACCGGCCCCGGCCGCGCGATGACCGCCCAGGTCTCCGCGGAGGCCGCCGCCCGGGCGCGCACGGCGCTCACGGAGCACCTGCGGGACCACGAGAAGGAGGGCGAGGGTGTCCGCCTGCTGAGCACGTCGTGGCTGGTGACGGGCGTGCGGCCTAACCTGACCCGAGTGTGACGGTCCGGCCGTCCGCCGGACCGCGTGGCGCTGCACACACCCGGGGCGCCCTTGCCACCCGTGGGGTCCGGCAAGGACGATCGATCAGAACCCGAGGGTCCCGCCCCGCACGGCGCGCCACGGGACGGCACCGCAGAGCAGCACTGCAGAGCAGCACCGCAGAGCCGCAGAGCCGCAGAGCAGAGAGAGCGAGAGACATACATGGACGTCAGTACGCACATCGAGGCCGTCCAGGCGGAGGTCCGTCGGCGCAACCCCGGCGAGGCGGAGTTCCACCAGGCCGTCACCGAGGTGCTGTCCTCGCTCGGGCCGGCTCTGGAGCGGCACCCGGAGTATGTGCGCGGTGCGGTCGTGGACCGGTTGTGCGAGCCGGAGCGGCAGGTGGTGTTCCGGGTGCCGTGGGTGGACGACGCGGGTGTGGTGCGGGTCAACCGGGGTTTCCGGATCGAGTTCAACAGCGCGCTCGGCCCGTACAAGGGCGGGCTGCGCTTCCACCCGAGCGTGAACCTGGGGATCGTGAAGTTCCTGGGCTTCGAGCAGATCTTCAAGAACGCGCTGACGGGCATGGGCATCGGCGGCGGCAAGGGCGGCTCCGACTTCGACCCGCGGGGCCGCTCGGAGGGGGAGGTGATGCGGTTCTGCCAGTCGTTCATGAGCGAGCTGTACCGGCACATCGGTGAGCGTACGGACGTCCCGGCCGGTGACATCGGTGTGGGCGGGCGGGAGATCGGTTACCTGTTCGGCCAGTACAAGCGCCTTGCCAACCGTTTCGAGGCGGGGGTGCTGACGGGCAAGCCGGTGGCGTGGGGCGGTTCGCACGCGCGGACCGAGGCCACGGGTTACGGCACGGTGGTGTTCGCGCAGGAGATGCTCGCCGCCCGCGGCACGGGTTTTGAGGGGCGGCGGGTCGTGGTCTCCGGCTCCGGCAATGTCGCGCTGTACGCGATCGAGAAGGTGCACGCCCTCGGCGGCCGTGTCATCGCGTGCTCGGACTCCTCCGGGTACGTGGTCGACGAGGACGGCATCGACCTCGCGCTCCTGAAGGAGATCAAGGAAGTCCGCCGTGAGCGGCTGTCGGTGTACGCGGAGCGCAAGCCGGCGGCGCGGTTCTCGGCCCGGGGCACGCTGTACGACGTGCCGTGCGAGGTGGCGCTGCCGTGCGCGACGCAGAACGAGATCCGGCGCGAGGACGCGGTGGCGCTGGCCAAGAACGGGGTGCTCGCGGTGGTCGAGGGCGCGAACATGCCCTGCACGCCCGAGGCGGTCGAGGTGCTCCGGGAGGCGGGTGTGCTGTTCGGTCCGGGCAAGGCGGCCAACGCGGGCGGGGTGGCCACCTCGGCGCTTGAGATGCAGCAGAACGCCGCCCGCGACCGCTGGACGTTCGAGCAGACCGAGGACCGGCTGGCCGCCGTGATGCGCGACGTGCACGCGGAGTGCCGCCGGACCGCCGAGGAGTACGCGGGCACCCCCGACGACTACGTCCTCGGCGCCAACATCGCGGGCTTCCTCCGCGTCGCCGACGCCATGCAGGCCCAGGGCATCGTGTAACGCGCCAACTTTGCATGATCATGCGTATGCATGCATACTCTTCCTATGTCCAAGGTCCTCACTTCCCTTCCGGCCGGCGAGCGCGTCGGCATCGCCTTCTCGGGCGGCCTCGACACGTCCGTCGCGGTCGCGTGGATGCGCGACAAGGGCGCCGTCCCGTGCACCTACACCGCCGACATCGGTCAGTACGACGAGCCCGACATCGCCTCGGTGCCCGGCCGTGCGAAGACCTACGGTGCCGAGATCGCGCGTCTGGTCGACTGCCGCGCCGCGCTGGTCGAGGAGGGTCTGGCCGCGCTCACCTGCGGCGCGTTCCACATCCGCTCCGGCGGTCGCGCGTACTTCAACACCACCCCGCTCGGCCGCGCCGTCACCGGCACCCTCCTGGTCCGCGCGATGCTTGAGGACGACGTCCAGATCTGGGGCGACGGCTCGACGTACAAGGGCAACGACATCGAGCGGTTCTACCGTTACGGATTGCTCGCCAACCCGCACCTGCGGATCTACAAGCCGTGGCTCGACTCCCACTTCGTGACCGAGCTCGGCGGCCGCAAGGAGATGTCGGAGTGGCTGGTCGCCCACGACCTGCCGTACCGCGACAGCACGGAGAAGGCGTACTCGACCGACGCCAACATCTGGGGCGCCACCCACGAGGCCAAGGTCCTGGAGCACCTGAACACCGGCGTCGAGACCGTCGACCCGATCATGGGCGTGAAGTTCTGGGACCCGTCGGTCGAGATCGCCACCGAGGACGTGACGATCGGCTTCGAGCAGGGCCGCCCGGTCACGGTCAACGGCCAGAAGTTCGAGTCCGCGGTCGCCCTGGTGATGGAGGCCAACGCGATCGGCGGCCGCCACGGCATGGGCATGTCCGACCAGATCGAGAACCGGATCATCGAGGCCAAGAGCCGCGGCATCTACGAGGCACCGGGCATGGCCCTGCTGCACACCGCGTACGAGCGCCTGGTCAACGCGATCCACAACGAGGACACCCTCGCCCAGTACCACAACGAGGGCCGCCGCCTCGGCCGCCTCATGTACGAGGGCCGCTGGCTGGACCCGCAGGCGCTGATGGTCCGTGAGTCGCTGCAGCGCTGGGTCGGCGCCGCCGTCACCGGCGAGGTCACGCTGCGGCTGCGGCGCGGTGAGGACTACTCGATCCTCGACACCACGGGCCCGGCGTTCAGCTACCACCCGGACAAGCTGTCGATGGAGCGCACCGAGGACTCCGCGTTCGGCCCGCTGGACCGGATCGGCCAGCTGACCATGCGCAACCTCGACATCGCCGACTCCCGCGCCAAGCTGGAGCAGTACGCGGGCATCGGCCTGATCGGCACGGCCACCCCGTCGATCGGCGCCGACCAGGCCGCCGCGACGGGCCTCATCGGCACCATGCCGGACATGCCGGGCGGCGGCGCCCAGGCGATCGCCTCGCGCGGCGAGGTCTCCGCCGAGGACGAGGCGCTGGATCGTGCGGCGATGGAGTCGGGCACGGACTGACACCGCGTACGACCGCTGCGGCGGATCCGCATGTGTCACCGCCCCGCGCCCCTGGGATGCGCACTTCGTGCCGCATCCCAGGGGCGCGGTCGTGATTCGGGCGGTTATGGAAAACTCGGGGTCAGCCGCACCCCGAAAGGAGACCCCCGTGTCCAGGCCAAGGCCGTCGCAGGCAGCCGTCGAGCAGCGTCGGCAGGAGATTCTGCGGCATGTCGCCGAGCACGGGGAGACACGGATCGACGTGCTCGCCGAGCGGTTCGACGTGAGCCTCATGACCATGCACCGGGACCTGGACCACCTGGCCGGGCGGCATCTGCTGCGTAAGGTGCGGGGGCGGGCCGTGGCGTTTCCGGCGCTCACCATGGAGACGGCGACGCGCTTCCGGGAAGGCAGCAACGTCGACGTGAAGGAAGCGCTGTGCGCCGCCGTCGCGGAGCGCATCACCCCCGGGGCCACGCTGCTGATGGACGACTCGTCCACGCTGTTCCCGCTGGCGGAGATGGTCCGAGGCGTCAGGAATCTGACCGTCGTCACCAACTCGGTCGGGCTCGCCCAACGGCTCGGTGCGGCCAAGGAGTTGAGCGTCACCCTGCTCGGCGGCCGGTTCCACGGCGAGTTCAACTCCTGCACCGGGCCCGACGTCGTGCGCGCCCTCGGCCGCATCCACGCCGACCTGGCGCTGATGTCGGCGACGGCCGTGCACGGCGGCCGGCTCTTCCACCCGTTGCAGGAGTACGCCGAGGTCAAGGAGGCCATGCTCGACTCCGCGGGCCGGGCCGTCCTCCTCGCCGACCACTCCAAGTTCGGCAAGACCGCCACGTACGCGTACGGCACCGCCGCCCGCTACGAGGAGGTCGTCACCGACACCGGGACCCCGGGCGCGGAGGCCGACGCGCTCCGCGCGCTCGGGGTCACGGTCACGCAGGTCACCGCTGGGGAAGCACCACGCTCTTGACCGCCGTCGGGTCCTCGGCGCCCACCGTGAGCGCCCGTTCCGTCTCCGCCAGGCCGAAGCGGTGCGTGACCAGTGGGTCCAGGGCCACCTGGCCGGACGCGGCGAGGCCGATCGCGGTGGGCCAGGTGTGGGCGTACCGGAACGTGCCCGTCACCTCCAGCTCGTAGTTCTGCACCTGCGCGAGCGGCAGCGGCACCTCGTCGCCGCCCATGCCGATCAGGACGACCCGGCCCGCGCGGGCCATCGCCCGGACCGCCTCCCCGATGACCGCGGGCACGCCGCTGCACTCCAGCAGGACGCTCGGCCCGAACGCGAGCTCCGCCGGCGGCGTACGGGACACGTCGACCGCGGTCAGCCCCAACGTCCGTGCCAGTTCCAGGCGTTGGGGCAGCACGTCCGTGACCGTGACCTCGCGCGCGCCGAACGCGAGGGCCGTCTGGGCGGCGACCAGGCCGATCGGGCCCGCCCCGGTGACCAGGACCCGGTCCCCCGGCGCGACCCGCGCCTTGCGGCAGGACCAGACGCCGACGGAGAGCGGTTCGAGGAGCGCGGCCGCCTCGTCGCCGAGCGCGTCGGGCACGGGGTGGGCGAACTCCTCGTGCACGGCGGCGTATTCGCAGAACACTCCGTCGACGGGCGGGGTCGCGTAGAACACCATCCGCGGGCAGAGGTTGTAGCGGCCGGTGCGGCACTCCGTACACGTGCCGCACGGGGTGCCCGGCTCGACGGAGACGCGCTGTCCCACCTCGTGGCGGGTGACGCCGGGGCCGAGGGCGACCACCGTGCCGGAGGGTTCGTGGCCGAGGACCAGCGGGGCGTCGACGACGAAGTCGCCGATGCGGCCGTGCCGGTAGTAGTGGACGTCGGACCCGCAGGCGCCGACCGCGTCGACGCGGACGAGGACCTGGCGCGGGCCGGGGGCCGGGACCGGGCGCTCCTCGATGCGGAGTTGCCCGGGGCCGTGCAGGACGGCGGCGCGCATGGTGGCGGGGAGGAGGGGTGACATGGGTGGTCCTTCGTCAGGCGGCCGGGACGGTCGGGAGCGGCTGGTCGCGGCGGTCGGCGGGACCGGAGGACTCCTCGGGCATCCCGTCCCCCGGCGAGGTCACGTACAGGCACAGCGCCGCGTTGAGCAGGAGCAGGCCCGCGTAGATCCACATCAGGCCCTCGAAACCCCAGGTGTCGTACGAGAGCGTGCCGATGAGGGGGCCGACGGCGACGCTCAGGCCCGCGCCGAGGGTGTAGACGCCCATGACCTGGCCGCGGCGTTCCGGGGCCTGGGCGACCATCATCGCGGGCAGCGGGACGTACCCGGCGAGGCCCGCTCCGTACACGGCCACGGCGATCGCGGCGACGAGGAAGTTCGACCCCCCGGCGGCCGGCAGGTAGTAGCAGGCCAGACAGCCCGCGGCGCCGAGGACGCCGCCGAAGAGGGCGCAGGTCTTGCGGCCGCTCCAGTTGTCGCCGAGGACGCCGAAGACGAGCAGGGCGCCGAGGTTGGTCACCATCATGAGGACGAGCAGGGTGTTCCACTGGCCGTCGCTGAAGCCGAGGTCCCGTACGAAGAACGGCATGAAGACCCACATGCCGAACGACGGGGTGGTGTTGATGAGCCGGATGATCAGGCTGACCCCGAGCTTCGGCTTCTCGAAGAGAATCCGGAACGTGCCCGCCAGCTCGGCGCGCGCGTCCCGGCCGGGCGCGAGGCCCGTGAAGCCGGTGCGTTCCCGCAGCAGGACGAGGACGATGGCGGTGCCGATCGCGATCACCGCGAGGGAGACCCACAGCGTGGCGTAGAAGCCGAGCAGGGGCATGGCGGCGGCGAAGAGGAACGAGCCGATGATGGGGTAGCCGGAGCTGTAGAAGAACCAGAACCAGCCGACTGCCTTGCTCTGGTGGTCCTTCGGCGCCACCGCCATGATCCAGGACAGGAATCCGTACGCGAACATCGGATAGCCGAAGCCGCGGATGCCGTACGTGACCATCACGAGCGGATAGCTCTCGGCGGGGATCGCGACCGTGAGCATCAGGACGTGGAAGGCGATCCAGATGCCCGCGCCGACGGCCATGACGCGGCGCGGGCCCCAGCGGTCGGAGAGCAGGCCCGCCCCGAGGAACGAGGCGACGGCGGCGGTGACGCCGTAGACGGTGATGATGGCGCCGGCGCCGGTCGCGGAGAAGCCGAGGTCGCTGCCGAAGTACTTGGAGAGATAGCTGGTCTCGACGCCGTCGCCGATCATGAAGAACAGCAGGCCGACATAGCCCCAGATCAGCGGCCCCGGGATGCCGATCCGGTCGAGCGGATGGCGGGCGGTGGCAGCGGCTGTGGCGTTCGGTGTGCTCATGCCCGGGCCGCTCCCTTCGGCGCGAGGTGGATCTTCCGGCCGGTGCCCGCGCGGAAGGTGTCCACGGCGGTGTCGAAGTCGTCGAGGGCGAGGACGTCGCTGACGAGCGGGTCGAGGTCGAGTCCTGCGGCGAGCAGGTCGATGGCCGGCTGGAAGCTGTGGTGCACGGCCATGGAGCCGATGATGTCGATCTCGCGGTGGTAGACGGCGTACGGGGAGAACGCGGCCTTGCGCGCCGGGTCGCTGACGCCGAACTGCAGGAACGTGCCGCCCCTGCGGACCCGGCCGAGGCCGTCCTCGATGGCGGGGATCGCGCCGGTGGCGTCGATGACGACCTCGAAGCCGTGCGGGCGGTCGAACGCGTCGGCGGCGGCGGCGGCTTCGTCCGCGCCGAAGGACTTGGCGAAGTCGAGCCGGTCCTGGTTCAGGTCGACCATGGAGACGGAGGCGGCGCCCGCCTGGCGTACGACGGCGGCCATCATCAGGCCCATCGTGCCCGCGCCGTAGATGAGGTGGTGCTCGCCGGGGCGGCGCGGCAGCCGGTTCAGGCCGTGCACCGCGCAGGACAGCGGCTCCACGAGACCGGCGGCGGCGTCGGACAGCCCCTCGGGCAGGACGTACGCGCAGCGGGCCGGTACGGCGACGTACTCGGCGAAGCCGCCGGGGCGGGTGACGCCGACGGCGCGGTAGTCCTCGCAGAGGTTGCCGCGGCCGATCCGGCAGGAGTGGCACGCCCCGCAGGGGATGTTCGGGTCGACGGCGACGCGGGTGCCGGCCTTCGGTCCGCTGACGTCCGGGCCGAGGGCGACGACGCGGCCGGTCAGCTCGTGCCCGGGCACCAACGGGTAGGTGGCGGAGGGGAGTTCGCCGCCGAGGATGTGCATGTCCGTGCCGCACAGGCCGCACGACGCCACTTCGACGACCACCTCGCCCGGACCCGGTGTGGGGTCGGGCTGTTCGGCCACCGTGATCTGCCCGGGACCTTTGACCAGAACTGCACGCATCGGCTCTCGCTCCTGACTCCGCCTTCGGCTGCTGCGGCTTGGGGTTGCCGGGACTGTAACCACGCCGTAAACGTTAAATCAATCGTTGAGTTCACAGAAAGTGTGAGATCTTTTGCCCGTACGGAGGCCGAAACGGGCATGCGAGGTGAGCGGGAGGGGGCGTCGGCGGGCCTGTCGCCCGTCTTCGGCGGGCGCACCGCTCACCCCATGCCCGTTCCGGGCCACACGTCCACGGCGGAAACGGGCGCGGCGGAAACGGGCGCGGCGCGAGCGCTCAGAACGTGTCGTCCGACCACTGGTCGAGGAGGTCGTCCGCCGACAGGGCCGGTTCGGTGACCGTCTCGTGCAGGGACTGCTCGGCCCAGATGACCTTGCCGCGCGCGGTGTAGCGCGTACCCCAGCGGGTGCCGCACTGGGCGACCAGGAAGAGCCCGCGACCGCCCTCGTCGGTGGTGGCCGCGCGGCGCAGGTGCGGGGAGGTGCTGCTGGCGTCCGCGACCTCGCAGATCAGGCTGCCGGTGTCGTGCACGAGCCGCAGCCCGATGGGCGGGATGCCGTAGCGGATGGCGTTGGTGACGAGCTCGCTGGCGATCAGCTCGGTGGTGAACGCGATCTCGCCGAGCCCCCAGGCCTCCAGGCGCTCGATGACGTCCGCGCGTACGGGAGGCACCGCCGCGGGGTCGTCCGGCACCTCCCGGACGAAGACCTGGTCCGGGTCGAGGAGGCGGGTGCGGGCCACGAGGAGGGCGATGTCGTCCAGGGGGTGTTCGGGGCGCAGGGCGTCGACGACGGCCGTGCAGGTCGCCTCGGGGTCCCGGCCCGGGTGTCCGGCGAGGGCGTCGCTCAGCAGGCCGAGGCCGGTGTCGATGTCGCGGTCCCGGCGCTCGACGAGCCCGTCGGTGAAGAGGACGAGCCGGGAGCCGGCGGGCAGCCGCAGCGTCGCCGTCTCGATGGGCAGGCCCGCGCTCAGGCCGAGCGGCGGCGACACGGGCACGTCGGGGAAGGCGACCGAGCCGTCCGGGTGCACCAGGGCGGGGCCGAGGTGTCCGGCGCGGGCAACGGTGCACACGCCGTCGGACGGGTCGTAGATCGCGTACAGGCAGGTGGCGCCGGTGACGTCCGGCGCTTCGGACTCGGTGGCCTCCTCGGTGTCGATGTCGGCCACCAACTCGTCCAGGTGGGTGAGGAGTTCGTCGGGCGGCAGGTCGAGCGCGGAGAAGTTGTGCACGGCGGTACGGAGGCGGCCCATGGTCGCGGCGGCGTGCAGCCCGTGCCCGACGACATCGCCCACGACCAGGGCGACGCGGGCGCCGGGCAGCGGGATCACGTCGAACCAGTCGCCGCCGACGCCGCCCTGCGCGGGCAGATAGCGGTGGGCCACGTCGAGCGCGGACTGCGCGGGCAGGGCGCGGGGCAGCAGGCTGCGCTGCAGGGTGACGGCGAGGGTGTGCTCGCGGGTGTAACGGCGGGCGTTGTCGATGGCCACGGCCGCGCGGGCCGCCAGCTCCTCCGCGAACGACGGGTCGTCCTCGTCGAACGGCGGGGAGGAGCCCTTCCGCCAGAAGGTGGCCGTGCCGAGCACCCTCCCCCGGGCGTCGAGCGGCGCCGCGACCAGCGAGTGAAAGCCGTGCTCCAGGATGCGGCGGGCGCGGTCCGGGTCGTGCTCGCACCAGGCCCGGTCGCCCGGCAGGTCGCGCTCCAGGACGGCGCCGCCGCTGAGGATGCCGGCGGCCATCGGGGCCGAGGGCCCGTAGCGGATCAGCTCGCCCACCGGGTAGAGGGGGTGGTCGCCCGCCAGGCCGACGATGGCGGTGCGGCGCAGCTCGGTGCCCGCCCCGTCCGGTTCCTCGCCGCGCAGCACCGGGTCGAGCAGTTCTACGGTGACGACGTCGGCGAACCGGGGCACCGCCACCTCGGCCACCTCCTCGGCGGTGCGGACGACGTCCAGGGTGGTGCCGACCCGGACGCCCGCGTCGTACAGGAGCTGCAGCCGCTCGCGGGCGATCTCGGCCCGGCCGGTGAGGGCCTCCAGCTCGGTGGTGTCGCGGAGGGTGGCGACGCTTCCGGCGGGGCCGGCGGCCGGGGTGCCGCGCCGGTCGACGGGGCGGACGTTGACGGCGAGCAGCCGGTCCCCGGCCAGGTGCACCTCGTCGGTGGCGCTGCGTCCGGCGGCGAGGAGTCCGGCGATGCCGGGGGCCAGGCCGAGGTCGGCGACCTGGTGCCGCTCGGCGTCCTCGGGGAGGCCGAGGAGGCGGCGGGCCTCGTCGTTGGCGAGGAGGAGCCGGCCGTCGCCGCCGACGATGACGACGCCCTCGCGGACGGAGTGCAGGACCGCGTCGTGATGCTCGTACATCCGGGTGATCTCGGTCGGGCCGAGGCCCCGGGTCTGGCGGCGCAGTCGTCCGCTCACCAGGGCCGCACCGGCCGCGGCGAGGACGAGGGCACCGGCCCCGGCGGCGAGGAGGACCGGGAGCTGGCGGCGGGCCTGTTCGTTGACGTTCTCGACGGTGATCTCGGGGATCACGACGCCGGCGACCGAGCCGTCGGGCCGGAAGACGGGCACGGTCGCGTACACGGACGGGCCGATCGGCCCCTCGTCGATGAAGGTCATGGCCTCGCCCCCGGCCGCCTCCCGGTAGTGGCCGACGACGTGCCGGCCGATCAGCTCCGGGTTGCGGTGGGTGATGCGGATGCCGGCCGGGGTCGCGACCACGAGGTTGTCGATGCCGGACCGCTGCCGTGCCGTCTGCGCACGGGGCTGCAGTACGGCGGTGGGGTCGGGGCCGTCGATCGCCTCGACGACGCCGGGGGCGTTCGCGAACGCCTCGCCGGTGCTCAGCACTTGCTCGCGCGCCGCCTGGGTGCTCTGGCTCCGGGCCTGCACCACGAGCGCGGCGACGGTGACGGCGACGAGCAGCACGACCACGGCCAGTTGGAGCAGGAACACCTGCCCGGCGACGCTCCGCGGGCTGAACAGGTACCGCAGCCACTGCCCCGGCGACCGGCGCGGCAGCTCCCACCCCTGGTCGGACCTGCCGCCGGACCGGCGGCCCGATGACCTGCCGCCGACCCGCGCCGAGAAATGCCGCAAACCACTCATCGTTGGATTATTTTCCCACCGGAGGGTGACACACGCCGGGTCGGTGCCGGGGTCGGTGCCGGGTCAGCGCGAGGTCAGCACCGGGTCAGCGCCGCGTCAGCATGCTCAGGCTGTTGGCGGTCACGATCGCGCCGATGCCGGCCCACTCGGCCCACCCCAGCCCCTGCCCGAGGCCGATCCAGCCGACGAGCGCGGCGAGCACCGGATTGACGCTCATGAACAGCCCGAAGGCCTGGGCCGGCACGCGCCGCAGCGTGAACAGGTCCGCGAGGTACGGGACCGCGGACGACAGCACCCCGGCGACGACGGCGCACCCGACGGCCGCGGGCGTCGGCGGCTCCCGCAGCACCACGACGAGCCCGACGGGCAGGAACATCAGCGCCGACACCCCCGCCGCGACCGCACTCCCCTGCGCCCCGGGCACCCGGCGGCCGACGGTGCGGTTCAGCAGGATGTACGAGGCCCAGCAGACGGCGGCGAGCAGCCCGAGCGCCATCCCGAGGTAGTCGGTGGAGGGCTGCGGGCGCATCAGGACGACGACGCCCGCCGCGGCGATCACCGCACAGCAGGCGTCCACACGGCGCCGCACCGCGGTCAGGGCGACGGCGAGCGGGCCGAGGAACTCCAGGGTGACGGCGAGGCCGAGGCCGATGCGGTCGATGGCGCTGTACAGGGAGAGGTTCATGGTGCCGAACACCACGGCGAGCAGCAGCATCGGCCGCCACTGCGCCCAGGTGTACGACTTCAGCCGCGGCCTGCCGACGGCGCAGAGGACGAGGGCGGCGACGTACTGCCGTACCGCCACGACGCCCACCGGGCCGAGCACCGGGAAGGCGAGCGAGCCGATCGCGGCGCCGGTCTGGTTGGACAGCCCGCTGCCGAGCATCGCGGCCACCCCGGCACCCCGGCCACCGCCGACCGGGGCGGGGGCGGCGGCAGGGGCGGCGGCAGGGGCGGAGAGCGACGTGGAGGCGGGGGCGGCGGCGCGGGAGGCTCGGAGGGCTCGCATGGCCCGAGAATCCACCCGCTCCGGCCATACGCAAAATGCGTGTACGAAGTTATCTATACGCTGGAGTCATGGATAGGGATGTGGAACTGCGACAGCTGCGCTGTCTCGTCGCGATCGTCGACGAGGGCGGATTCACCGACGCGGCCCTGGCGCTCGGCGTCTCCCAGGCGGCCGTGTCCCGTACGCTCGCTTCGCTCGAACGCGCCCTGGGCGTACGGCTGTTGCGGCGCACATCGCGCGAGGTGGCGCCCACGGCGGCCGGGCTTCGGGTGGTGGCGCAGGCCCGGCGGGTGCTGCGGGAGGCAAAGGCGCTGGTCGAGGAGGCCACGTCGGGCCACACGCTGCTGCGGGTCGGATACGCCTGGGCGGCGCTCGGCCGGCACACGGCCGCGTTCCAGCGCCGGTGGACGCAGGCGCACCCCGGCACGGAGCTGCGCCTGGTCCGGGTCAACTCCGCGACCGCCGGGCTCGCGGAGGGCGCCTGCGATGTGGCGGTGGTCCGCAGGCCACTGGAGGAGCGGCGGTACGACTCGGCGATCGTCGGCCTGGAGCGGCGGCTGTGCGCGCTGCCCGCGGACGACCCGCTGGCCCGGCGCCGCTCGGTCCGTCTCGCCGAGCTGGAAGGGCGCACGATCCTCGTCGACCGGCGCACCGGCACCACGACGGCCGAACTGTGGCCGCCCGACGCCCGGCCGCGCACGGAGGAGACGCACGACGT
The DNA here is from genome assembly GCF_029968095.1 of Streptomyces solicavernae. Taxonomy (GTDB): domain Bacteria; phylum Actinomycetota; class Actinomycetes; order Streptomycetales; family Streptomycetaceae; genus Streptomyces; species Streptomyces solicavernae. Next base: position 522,765 of record NZ_JASCIR010000001.1, read on the forward strand.
GGACGACTGGCTCACCGTGATCGCCGGCGGGCGTTGCATCGGCATGACCGCGGAGGCCACCGCGCACCAGTACCCGCGCCCAGGCGTCGTCTTCCGCCCGGTGCGCGACGCCGAACCCGTCGCGGTCCGCCTCGCCTGGTGCCGCGACGACGCGCACCCGGCGACGCAGGCGGCGGTGGAACTCCTCACGAGCCTGTACCGCAACGGCTGACTCGCGCCTGCCGGCGGTCGCCGCGGCGAACCCGCGGGCCTGCCGCACCAGCGTCCGGGCATGCGGCGCGAACGGGTCAGGTGGTCGGCGCCGGCTCGGGGAGGCCGGGTCCCGCGCACCGCACGTCCGCCTCCGGCACCTCCCCCTCGACCAGGTACGCGGCGACCGCCGAGTCCACGCACGCGTTGCCACGGCTGGCGAACACGCCGTGCGAGTAGTCGTCGTGCAGGGTGATCAGGCGCGATCCCGGGAGCCTGCGGGCGAGTTGGCGTGCGCCCTCGACGGGGGTGACGGGGTCGTGCTCCGAGGCGACCAGGAGGACGGGCGGGGCGGAGTCGCTGCCGAGCGGGGTGCGGGCGGCCGGCCGGTGGTGCCAGTACGCGCAGGTGGTGGCCTCCATGCCGGTCAGCACGGGGAGCGGGTCGACGCGGCGGGTGGCGCGGAGGTCGGCGAGGATCCGGCCGGGCGTGGGCCCGGGGCCGTCCGCGCACTTCACGGTGCGGTTGGCGGCCTCGAAGGTGCGTGCGGCGGGGCTGTCGTGCGGCTCGTCCGGCCGGAGCCCGGTCACCTCGCCGTCCCGCAGATATGTGCGGATGCCGTCGGCGAGCGGCTCCCAGCGCTCGGTGCGGCCGAGGGCACGGTAGACGGCGCGGTCGAACTCGGCGGCCCCGAAGCCCTGTTGCGGCTCGGCGGCGAGTCCGCGCCGGGTGCGCTCGTAGGAGTCCCGCACACCGGCCGGGTCGTCGCCGAGGCCGAAGCGGGAGTCGTGCCGGGCGGTCCAGGCGAAGAACACGGCGCGCTGGCGCAGCAGTGCACGGCTCTGGCGTACGTCGAACTCGTACCAGGACCACGGTCCGACCACGCTGTCGAGCACCATCCGGCCGACGCGGTGCGGGAAGCGGTGGGCGTAGGCCGCGCCGAGGTAGCTGCCGTAGGAGACGCCGAGGAAGTGTGTGCGGGGCTCGCCGAGCGCGGCGCGCAGGGCGTCCATGTCGCGCACCGTGGCGGCGGTCGACAGGTGCGGCAGGGCCGCGCCGACCCCGGCCGCGCAGTCGTCGGCCATCCGGTCCAGGGAGCGCAGGTACGCGGCCTCCGCGGTGCGGCCGACCGGCACCGGGTCGGCGGCCGGGCTGGCGAAGAGCCCGCCCATCGGGCCGCAGTCGGCGGGTGCGCTGCGCCCGGTGCCGCGCGGGTCGAAGCCGACGACGTCGTACGAGCGGCGCACGCTCTCGGGGAGTCTGGCCCGCTTCGTCACGGCGTACGGCAGCCCGGAGCCGCCCGGCCCGCCGGGGTTGACGAGCAGCGCGCCGCGCCGTTCGGCGGGGGTGCCGGAGGCGGGCACCCGGGAGACGGCGATGCGTATGCGCTCGCCGTGCGGTTGGTCCCAGTCGAGGGGGACGTCGAGCTCGCCGCATTCGACGCGGTCCGGGGCGGGCGGCGCGGGCACGGAGTCCGGGCAGTCGCCGAAGCGCAGCGTGGGCCCGGCGTGGGCGGCGGGCGCGGGGAGCGACGCGGCGAGCGTGGCGGTGAGGAAGGTGACCGCGGCGAAGGCGGCGCGGCCGGAGCGACGGGCGGGGCGGGCGCACAGCGCGGGGCGGGCGCACAGCGCGGGGCGGGCGCACAGCGCGGTGCGGCGGGGGCGGTGTTCGGCAGGGGGCACGGGTCTCACGTTTCCGGGGCAGGGGGCGTCGGCCGGGCGGAGGGCTCGGCGACATCAGATGACAATGAAAACGATTGTCGATAAGGTCCCTCTCGGTCAAGCCGACGCCGCCCGCCGAGGGCCGTCGTACGCAGGGCCGTCATGCCCAATCAAGCGCTGAAAAGGGGACGTTGTGGCACATCTGCTGATGGTCGAGAGCTGGGTGGGATCGATGAGCAGACTGCTGCCTCGGGCGATCCGCGAGGCGGGGCACGCGTTCACGTTCCTCACCCGTGACCTGCACCACTACCTGCGCGCCGCCCCGGAGGCCGCCGCGCATCCGCTGCTCGGGGCGCGGCATGTGCTGACCGCCGAGACCAACGACGCCGAGGCGCTGCTGCCGTTCGTCGAGCGGGCGCACGCGGCGCTGCGCTTCGACGGGGTCATCACGTCGTGCGACTACTACCTGCCCACGGCCGCCCGGATCGCCGGCCGGCTCGGCCTTCCCGGCCCCACGGCGGAGTCGGTCGGGAGCGCCTGCCGCAAGGACCTGACGCGTCGGGTCCTTGCCGACGCCCGGGTGCCGGGGCCGCGGTTCGCGGTGTGCGCGAGCCTGGCGGAGGCCACGGACGCGGCGCGCGGTCTTGGCTTTCCGCTGGTGCTCAAGCCGGTCGACCTGTGCGCGGGCATGTTCGTGCGCCGGGTGGACGACGAGGCCGCGCTGGCCCGCGCCCACCGCGCCCTGGCCGGCTTCCCGGTGAACGCCCGGGGCCAGCGCCGCGATCCGGTCGTCCTCCTGGAGGAGCTGCTCGACGGCCTTGAGGTCAGCGTCGAGACGGTGTCGTACGGCGGGACCGCGCACGTCGTCGGCGTCACCGACAAGAGTGTGGGCGGGGCACCCGCGTTCATCGAGACGGGCCACATGTTCCCCGCGGCACTTGCGGCGGCGGACGCGGAGGCCGCCGTGCACACCGCGTGCGCGGCCGTGCAGGCGCTGGGCCTCGACGAGGTCGTGGCGCACACCGAGGTCAAGCTGACCACGGACGGGCCGCGCGTCGTCGAGGTCAACCCGCGGCCCGCGGGCAACCGCATCACCGAACTGGTCCGGCACGTCACCGGCGTCGACCTGGCCGCGGCCGCGGTGGACGTCGCCCTCGGCCGCGCACCCGACCTGGAGCGCAGGGCGACGGGGCTGAGCAGCGCCGCGATCGGGTTCCTCGTACCGGAGACGGAAGGGACGCTGACTCAGATCGCGGGGGCCGGTCAAGTGCGGGACGCCGAGGGGCTGTTGGAGCTGCAGCTCGCCGAGCCGGGGCGGGCGGTCAGGGCCGCCGGGAGCAACAACGAGTACCTGGGCCACGTCATGGCCGGTGACGCGGACGGTCCGGGCGCCCGCGACCGTGTCGAGGCCCTGCTCGCCGTGCTCGGTCCGCAGGTGGAGGCCGCCCGATGAGCACCGCCACGGCCGTACGGGCCGACGCGTCGTCGTACCAGGATCTCGTCGCGGCCGTGCTGCGCGGGGAGTTCGGGCCGGATCCGCGGGCCGAGCGGGTGTCGGTGGCGTTCACCACCCGGCAGGCCGTACGGCACGAGGGGCGCTGCGGCGGCTACCGCAACGAGGTGCTCAGCCTGCGCCTCGGCGAGGCCGTCGGGTCCTGCGCGGTCGAGCCGGGCGAGCTGTCCGACGGGGCGGTGGAGGAGTGCGTGGGTGCGGACATCGCCCGACTCCTGGGCCACGCGCCCCTTCCGGTGCGGGTGGCGGCGCTCGACGCGTATCTGATGCGGGCCCGGCCGCACTCCCCCGCGCACGGTGCGCGGCCCTTCGCCCTGCCCGCCGGTGGCTCCCTGGACAAGTCGCGGGCGCGGGCGCGGGCCGTCGTGGAGCTGATCGACGCGGCGCCGGGTGCGAGGGTGCTGGTCGTCGGCGTCGTGAACTCGCTGCTCGAAGCGTTGCGGGAGCGCGGACTCCGGTATGTGCCGTGCGACCTCAAGGGCGGTACGACCGAATGGGGCGAGCCCGTACGGACGGACGCGCACGCCGCGCTTGAGCGCTGCGAGGTGGTGCTCGCGTCCGGGATGACGCTCGGCAACGGCAGCTTCGAGCCGTTGCGGGAGCACGCCCTCGCACACGGCAAGCCGCTCGTGATGTTCGCGCAGACCGGCAGCGCGGTGCTGCCCCGGCTGATCGGCGCCGGCGTGAGCGCGGTGTGCGCCGAGCCGTACCCGTTCTTCTGGCTGGACGGCGGTCCTGGCACGGTGCACCGGTACGGGGCCGCCCGATGAGCGTCCTGACCGACCGCCGCCCTCAACACACCTACGGCAACCGGGAGTTGCTGCGGCTGCTCGGCGGCACCCCGCTCGCGCATGTCACCGTCGACCTGCCCTGTCCGCAGCCCGGTTTCTGGGCGAAGCTCGAAGGGCTCGGGGCGGGCGGCATGAAGGCGCGGGCAGCCGTGTCGATGCTGCTCGGCGCCCGTGAGCGCGGCGAGCTGCGGCCGGGTGCGCCGGTGGTGGAGTCCACCTCGGGGACGCTCGGCGTGGGCCTCGCCTTCGCCGGTCAGGCGCTGGGGCATCCGATCGTGCTCGTCGGGGACGCCGAACTGGAGCCGTCCATGCGGCAGTTGCTGCGGGCGCACGGCGCCCGGCTTGAGATCGTCGACCGTCCGGCGGCCGAGGGCGGCTGGCAGGCGGCGCGGCTCGCCCGGCTCCGGGAACTGCTCGCGGTACTCCCGGGCGCGTACTGGCCCGACCAGTACAACAACCCGGACAACACCGCCGGTTACACCTCGCTCGCGGCCGAACTCGCCGCGCAGCTGGACCACTTGGACATCCTGGTGTGCAGTGTCGGCACCGGCGGGCACAGTGCGGGCGTGATCGGTCCGCTGCGGCGGCACTGGCCGCAGCTGCGGCTGATCGGCGTGGACGCCACCGGCTCGACAATCTTCGGGCAGCCCGCCAGGCCCCGGCTGATGCGCGGCCTGGGCAGCTCCATCCATCCGCGCAACGTCGCCTACGACGCGTTCGACGAGGTGCACTGGGTGGGCCCGGCCGAGGCCGCCGACGCCTGCCGCCGCCTCGCCGCGGGCGCGTTCGTCAGCGGCGGCTGGAGCACCGGGGCCGCGGCCCTCGTCGCCGCGTGGGCGGCCCGCGTCCACCCCGGGGCGGTGGTCGCCACGGTCTTCCCCGACGGCCCGCACCGCTACCTGAACAGCGTGTACGACGACGACTTCGCCGCCGCGCACGGACTCGACCGCACCGCCGCCGTACGCCCCGTGGAGATCCCGTACCCCCGGGCCGTGGAGGCCGCCGGCTGGGTGCGGTGCGGCACCGTCACCGACCCGCTCGCCCACCCTGCGGCGGGCCTCAGCACCCCAGTGGAAGAACACCAGTGAAGTCAACTCTGCGCACCGTGCGCCTCCAGCTCACCGAACCCCTGCGAATATCCCGCTCCACCATGGCCGCCCGTGACGCCGTGTGGCTGACCGTCGAGCACGACGGGCAGCGCGGCCACGGCGAGGCCGTCAGCAGCGTGTACTACGGCCTCGACGCCCCCGAACTGGAGCGTCAACTGCACGCCTGCGGGCGGTGGTTGACCGGCTTCCCCGACCCGGAGACCGCCCTTGACGCCCTGCGGGACGAGCCCGGGCGTCCCGGCGCGGCGCCCGGCGCAGCGCGCAGCTCGGGGCCCGGCGCGGCGCCCGGCGCAGCGCGCAGCTCGGGGCCCGGCGCGGCGCCCGGCGTGATGGCCGCCGTGGAGTCCGCGCTCCTCGACCTCGCCGGCCGGCGCGCGGGCCTGCCCGTGCACCGCCTCCTCGGCTCCGCCGCGGCCCGCCCCTCCGCCGCGACCGCCCGCACCATCGGCATCACCCGGCCCGACCGGGCCGCCGCCCAGGCCGCCGCACTGGTCCGCGCCGGGTTCTCCGTGCTCAAGGTGAAGGCCGGCACCCCGGACCCCGCGGACGACCTGGCGCGCGTCCGGGCCGTACGGGCCGCCGCGCCCGGGGCCCGCCTGCTGCTCGACCCCAACGGGGCATGGGGCTTCGCGACCGCCCGCCACCTGCTCCCGCAGTACGCCGATCTGGGCGTGGAGGCCGTGGAGCAGCCGGTGCCGCCGGGCACTCCGGACGAGCTGGCGCGGCTCGCCGAGGCGTCGCCGCTGCCGGTCATCGCGGACGAGGACGCGGCGGACCTCGCGGACGCGGCGCGGCTCGCCGGGCGCGTGCACGGCATCAACGTCAAGCTCGCCAAGTGCGGCGGGGCCGGCGCGGCCCTGCGGATCGCCGAGCTGGTCGAGGGCACGGGCACCGCGCTGATGCTGGGCTGCCTGACCGCCAGCACCCTCGGCATCGCGCCCGCCGTGCACCTCGTGGACCGGGCCCGCTGGGTCGACCTCGACGGGCATCTGCTGCTCGCCGACGACCCGTGGACCGGCATCGGCGGCGCCGACGGAACCGTGACCGCCCCCGCGGGTTCGGGACTCGGCGTACGGCTGCGTGCGGCGGGGGCGGAGGCGTGAACGCGCTGCGCGCGACGCGCTCCTTCCGGCTGCTGCGCGCGACGCGCTCCTTCCCGCTGCTGCGCGAGGCGCGCTCCTTCCCGCTCGCGATCCGGCTGCTCCTGGTCAACCAGCTCGGCGTCAACACCGGCTTCTACCTGCTCGTCCCCTATCTCGCCCTGCACCTGAGCGACGACCTCGGCCTGTCGGCGGCGGTCGTCGGGATGGTGCTCGGCGTGCGCAACCTCAGCCAGCAGGGTCTGTTCCTCATCGGCGGTTCGGCCGCGGACCGGCTCGGGGCGCGCGGCGTCATTATCGCCGGATGCGCCCTGCGCACGGTCGGCTTCGGCCTGTTCGCGCTCGGCGACGGGCTTGCCGTGCTGCTCGCCGCCTCGGTGCTCAGCGGGCTCGCCGGGGCGCTGTTCAACCCGGCCGTGCGCGCCTATCTGGCCCTGGAGGCGGGCGCGCGCAAGGCGGAGGCGTTCGCGCTGTTCAACGTGTTCGCCACCACGGGCGCGCTGATCGGCCCGCTGCTCGGCAGTGCGCTGCTCCTGGTCGACTTCCGCACCTCGGCGCTCACGGCCGCCGGGATCTTCGCGGTGCTGACGGTCGCCCAGGCGGTGGTGCTTCCGGCGCGGAAGGTCGAGGCCCGCGCAAACAGCGTCGTCGCGGACTGGCGGGAGGTGGTGGGCAACCGGCGCTTCGTGGCGTTCGCGCTCGCCATGGTCGGCCTGTTCACCCTGGAGAACCAGCTGTATCTGCTGCTCCCGGACGGCGCGCGCCGCGCCACCGGCTGGGACGGCGCCGCCGGACTTGTCTTCCTGGTCGGCACGCTCACCAACCTGTGGCTCCAGCTGCGCATCACGCGCGCCCTCAAGTGCCGGGGCAGCAGGGCGCGTTGGATCAGTGCGGGGGTGGCGCTGATGGGCCTGTCGTTCCTGCCTCCGCTGGCGGTGACGCTGTACGAGGGCGCCCCCGACGGTGTGGCGGACGCGGCGCTGCGGGCGGTGCCCGTGCTCGCCGGTGCGCTGCTCCTGTACCTCGGCGTGATGATCGCCCAGCCGTTCGTCATGGAGCTGATCCCGGGCTTCGGCCGCCCCGAGCTGACCGGCACGTACTTCGGCCTGTTCTACGTGGTCTCGGGGGTGGCGGCCGCCGTCGGCAACACCGGCGTCGGCTGGGCCATGGACACCGGTGCGCGCACCGGCCTCGGCTGGCTGCCCTGGGTGTGCTGCCTGGCCTTCGGCCTCGCCTCGGCCGCCGCGGTGGCCTGGCTGCACCGGCGCGCCGCCCTGCCCGCACCCGCCGCGCCCGCCGAGCGCGCCGCGCCCGCCGAGGCGACGGCATGAGCGGGCCACGGCTGAGCACCCAGAACCTGCTCACCGACAACCCCGAGCTGTACGAGGCCCGCTTCCCCGACCCCGATCGGCTCGCCGGGCGCTGGGCCGAGGACACGCTGCGCCGGTACGGATCGGGCCCGCGCGTCCTCGACCTGGGCTGCGGCACCGGCCGGGACGCCGCGCACCTGCACCGCGCGGGCCGCACGGTCACCGGCGCCGACCTGTCCGACGCGATGCTCTCGTACGCCCGCGCCCAGCACCCCGGCCCCGAGTACCGCCGCGCCGACCTGCGGCAATTCGCCTTGCCCGGGCGGGAGTTCGACGCGGTGGTGTGTCTGGACAGTGCGCTGCTCCACTGCCACACCAATGCCGAGCTCGACGGGTTCCTCGCCTCGGTGCGGGGGTGCCTGACGCCCGGCGGGCTGCTTGTCGCGGAGCTGCGCAACGGCGCGTTCTTCCTGGGCCGTACGGAACTCCTCGGCGCGCCGCGCGTCGACGGCTTCATGTGGCGGGGCGTCGCGTACGAGTCCACCACCACGCTGTCCGTCGACCGCACCGCGCAACTCCTGCGCCGCACCCGGGTGTGGACCAGCGACGACGGGGCGGCGCCGGTGGAGCAGCGGTCCGCCTGGCGGCTGCTCTTCCCGCAGGAACTGCGGCACATGCTGGCCGGCCACGGCTTCGAGGTGCTGGCCCTGCACGACGGGCCCGGGCCCCGTTCCGAACCGGCCTGGCGCGAGGGGGACGCGCCCGGATCGGTCACGGACGCCGACCGGCTGCACCTGGTCGCCCGCCTCAACCGACCTGATCTGCCCGTCACTTCGGGCCGCACACGACAAGGACACCGCCATGAACGACACCCCTGACCACCGCTTCCCCGGACTCGGCCGCCGAGGCTTTCTCGCCGTGTCCGGCGCCGCCGGGCTCGGCGCGCTCGCGCTGACCGGCTGCGGCGCCGGTACCGACACCACGGCCGGCGGCAAGGGCGACGGCAAGCCGCAGCGGGGCGGCCGCCTCCGGGCCGCCTTCGCGGGCGGCGGGGCCAGCGAGACCCTGGACCCGCACCTGAGCAACCTGTTCGCCGACGTGGCCCGCGCCAAGGCCCTGTTCGACAAGCTCGCCGACTACGGCTCCGACCTGTCCGCCGAGCCGCGCCTCGCCTCCGGCTGGGAGTCGAACGCGGGCCTCGACCGCTGGACGGTCAGACTGCGCAAGGCGGCCTTCCACGACGGCAAGCCCGTCACCGGCAAGGACGTGCTCTACAGCTACCGCCGCATCGCCGACCCGAAGAAGGCGTTCCGCGCGAAGGCGTCCCTGGAGCCCATCGACCTGAAGGCCAGCCGGGCCGTGGACGAGCGGACCGTCGAGTTCGTGCTGAAACGGCCGACCGCCGAGTTCCCCAACATCCTGGCCACGTTCGGCGCGTACATCGTGCCCGAGGGCGCCGAGGAGTTCGACGAGCAGCCGGTCGGCAGCGGCCCGTTCCGCTTCGTGTCGTTCGCGCCCGGCCGGTCCGCCGTCTTCCGGCGCAACCCGGACTACTGGGAGGGCGCCCCGCACCTCGACGAGCTGGAGATCGTCGTCGCCAACGAGGAGTCCGCCCGTATCAACGCCCTGCTCGGCGGCCAGGTCGAGTACGCGCACGAGCTCAACCCCACCACGGGCCGCGCCCACGAGGGCCGGGGCCGGATCGAGATCGTGCGCCTGAGCAACAGCGCGATGCAGTCCTTCGCGATGAAGACCGACCGCAAGCCCTTCGACGACCCGCGGGTCCGGGAGGCGTTCTTCCTGATCGCCGACCGCAAGGAGCTCGTCGCGGGCGCGCTGTCGGGCGCGGGCGAGATCGGCAACGATCTGTTCGGCAAGGGGTACGAGTACTACGCCGACGGCCTCCCGCAGCGCGAGCAGGACCTCGGCCGGGCCAAGGCGCTGCTGAAGAAGGCCGGTGCCGAAGATCTCACGGTCACCCTCGACACCTCACCCGTCGCCGCCGGGTTCACCGAGGCCGCCTCGATCTTCCGCGACCAGGCCGCCGAGGCAGGCGTCGAGGTCAGGGTGAAGAGCGGCAGCAAGGACAGCTACTGGCGGGACATCCTCGACGGCGGCACGATCTGCTCGTACCGCTCCGGGGCGATGCCCATCGAGGCGCACTTCTCGCAGCGCCTCCTCACCGGCTCCACCACCAACGCCACGCACTGGAGGCACAAGGACTTCGACGCCCTCTACCAGCAGGCGCAGTCCACCCGGGACAAGAAGGCGCGCGGCGCCGTCTACCGGCGGATGCAGCGCCGCCTGCACGCGGAGGGCGGCTTCCTGGTCTGGGGGTTCGCGGACTGGATCCTCGGCACGGCCCGTAACGTCCGGGGCGTCGAGACGGACGCGCCCGCCAACTCCCTGGACTGGGCGCGGTTCGACAAGGTGTGGCTCGCGTGAGCGGACTGCGCCGCCTGCTCGCCCGGCGGCTGCTGCTCGGTGCGGCGCAGACGGCGGCCGTCGTGCTGCTGGTCTTCGCGCTCACCGAGGCGCTGCCGGGCGACGCCGCCGTCGCCCTGGCCGGCGACCGGCCGGACCCGGCGCGGATCGCGGCGATCCGTGCGTCGATGGGCCTGGACCGGCCGGCCGTGGAGCGCCTGGCGGACTGGGCGGCGGGCCTGGCGCACGGCGGCCTCGGCACCTCGCTGGCCTCCGGGCGCCCGGTCAGCACGTACATCAGCGACGGCTTCGGGCCGACGCTGCTGCTCGCCGCGCTCACCCTGGCGCTGCTCGTCCCGCTCGGCGTCGGCCTGGGCGTGCTCGCCGCCCGGCACGCGGGGCGGTGGGCGGACCGCCTGGTCAGCTCGGTGACGCTCGGCCTGTACGCCGTGCCGGAGTTCGCCTGCGGGGTGCTGCTCAGCACCGTGTTCGCGATCCGCCTGGGCTGGCTGCCGCCGACCGCCGTGGGCTACGGCGCGGACCTGGCCGCCCATCCGGCGGTGCTCGTGCTGCCCGTGCTCGTGCTGCTCGCCCGGCCGGTGTGCACGCTGGCGCGGCTCGTACGGGCCGGGATGATCGACGCGCTCGCCTCGCCGTACGTCGCGCAGGCCCGGCGGTACGGCATCGGGGGCGCCCGGATCCGGTACGCGCACGCCCTGCCGGCGGCCGTCACCCCCGCCGCCCAGCAACTCGCCCGCACCGTCGACTGGTTGCTGAGCGGAGTCATCGTCGTGGAGGCGCTGTTCGTGATCCCCGGACTCGGGACCGTGCTCATCAACGCCGTCGCCGAACGCGACCTGCCCGTAGTGCAGGGCCTGGCGGTCGTGTTCGGCGTGCTGACCGTCGTCCTCAACACCGGCGCGGACCTGGTCGCCCGCCGGCTGGCTCCGCGTGCGGAGGTGGCCGCGTGAAGTCCAGTACCGGACCGGGCAGTTCACGTTTCCTGCTCGGCGGCCTGATCGTCGGGGTACCGCTGCTGCTCGCCCTGCTCGGGCCGCTGTTCGCGGGCGAGCCGGGGCCGCGGGCCGCGTCGTTCACCGCGGGCGGCGGGCACTGGCTGGGGACGGACTTCGTGGGGCGGGACGTCTGGCGGCTGGTGCTGCTCGGCGGCCGTTCGGTGGTCCTGGTCGCGCTCGCCGCGACGGTGCTCGCGTACGCGGTGGCGCTGCCCCTCGGCCTGGCGAGTGCGCTCACCCGCCGCGGGTGGCTGGAGGAGTTGCTGATGCGGCCGCTGGACGTGCTGCTCGCGGTACCGTCGCTGCTGATGATCCTGCTCGTCGCGGCGGTCCTCACGCCGGGGGCGGTGGGGCTCGCGCTCCTGGTGGCGCTCGTCAACATCCCGGACGCGGCCCGGATCGTGCGCGCCGCCGCGGCGGAGGCGGCCGCGCGTCCTGCCGTGGAGGCGCTGCGGATGCAGGGCGAGTCGTGGTGGCGCACGGCGGTGGGCTACGTGGGCCGCTCCGCGACCCGCACGCTTGCCGCCGACGCGGGTCTCCGCTTCACCGGCGTCCTGTACCTGGTGGCCACCGCCGCGTTCCTCGGGGTGGGCGTCGAACCCGACGCGGCCGACTGGGCGGTGATGGTCGACCGCAACCGCACCGGGCTGTTCGTGCAGCCCTGGGCCGTCGTCGTGCCCGCCCTGCTGATCGTCGCGCTGACCATGGGCGGCAATCTGCTGGTCGACTCCGCGCTGGAACACCGGAAGAAGAGGCAGAGATGAACACGGAATGCGTCGCGGAGATCGACGGGCTGCGGGTCGAGGCCGGTGGCCGGGCGATCGTGGACGGGGTGCGGCTGCGGGTGCGGCCCGGCACGGTCACCGCGCTGGTCGGGGCGTCCGGCAGCGGCAAGACGACCACGGGGCTCGCGCTGCTCGGCGAGTACCCGGCCGGCGCGCGCGTGACCGGCCGCGTGCGCGCGCCGGAGGGGCTTGTGGGGTACGTACCGCAGCACCCGGGCGCGGTCCTCAACCCGGTGCGCCGCGTCGGCGCGCTGCTGTGGGACATCGCACGGACCCAGGTGCGGCACCTGCCGCGGCGGGAGCGCAGACAGGCGGCCCGTAAGCGCATCCTGCACACCTTGACGGAGGCCCAACTCCCCGACGGCGACGCCCTGTTGAGGCGCTTCCCGCATCAGCTCTCGGGAGGCCAGCAGCAGCGTGTCGTCCTGGCCCAGGCGTTGCTGCTCGGTGCTCGCGTGGTGGTCGCCGACGAGCCGACGACCGGGCAGGACGCCCTGACCAAACGGCATGTCGTCGAACGGTTCGCGGCGCTGCGCCGGGCGGGCATCGCCGTCGTCCTGCTCAGCCACGACCTGGACGTGGTACGCGAGCTGGCCGACGACGTCCTCGTGCTGCGCGCGGGCCGGGTGGTCGAGTCGGGCCCGGCCGCACGCCTGTGGTCGGCGCCACGGCACCCCTGGACGGCGGCGCTCCTGGCGGCCCACGGCGCCGCGGAACCGGCCGGGCCGGACGGCGGGGCAGGCCGGGCCGTCCTGCGCACGGGCCCTTTCACGGCCCGCCACGGCCGTACGGCGGTGTTGCGCGCGCCCGCCCTGACGCTCCGTACGGGCGATTCCCTGGCCGTGGTCGGCCGTTCGGGCAGCGGCAAGACCACCCTGGCCCGCTGCCTGGCGGGACTGCACCGGGACCACGACGGCACACTCCAGCTGGACGGCACCCCGCTCCCCCGCAGCCTGCGCGCCCGCGGCCGGGGTCAACTGGCGGCCGTGCAGTACGTGTTCCAGGACGCCCGCGCCGCCTTCGACGAGCACCGGCCGGTCCTGGACCAGGTGGCCCGTACGGCGGTGCGGCTGCGCGGGCTCGACCGGGGCGCGGCGCTCGCGGAGGCGGTGGCCACGCTGGCGGACCTGGGCCTGGGCGAGGATCTCGTACGCCGTCCGCCGGACCGGCTGTCCGGCGGGGAGCTGCAGCGGGCCGCCCTGGCGCGGGCGCTGCTGGCCCGGCCGAGGGTGCTGATCTGCGACGAGATCACCTCGGGCCTCGACACCGTCACCCGGCGCGGCCTCCTGGACACGCTCACCGCGCTGCGGCGGGAGCGGGACGAGCTGTGCCTGGTCCTGATCACTCACGACCTGGACACGGCCGCCCTGGCCTCGCGGATCGTCGTACTGGACGGGGGCGAGGCGGTGGAGGAGGGCGCTACGCGTGATGTCCTCAAGCATCCTCAACACCCTTTCACCGCCGCACTGTTGGGCACCACGGCCGAGCCCGCGGCTACTTCGGGTCGCGGTTGAAGCGCGCCGTGGACCACAGGTAGCCGAGGACCGCGAGGCCCACGCTCCAGGCGACCGTCAGCCAGCCGTTGTGGCCGATCTCCGTGCCGAGCAGCAGTCCGCGCAGGGTCTCGATGGCCGGGGTGAAGGGCTGGTACTCGGCGACCGGCTGGAACCAGCCCGGCATCGTGCCGATGGGGATGAACGCGCTGGAAAGGAGCGGCAGCAGGATCATCGGCAGCGCGTTGTTGCTCGCGGCCTCGGCGTTCGGGCTGATCAGGCCCATGCCGACGGCGATCCAGGTGAGCGCCGTGGCGAACAGGACGAGCAGTCCGAGCGCGGCCAGCCACTCCAGCGGCGTGGCGTCCGTGGAGCGGAAGCCGATGGCCACACCGACGGCGCCGACGAGGACGACGCTCAGGATCGCCTGCAGCACGCTGCCGACGACGTGTCCGATGAGCACAGAGCCGCGGTGGATGGCCATGGTGCGGAAGCGGGCGATGATGCCCTCGGTCATGTCGTTGGACACGGACACCGCGGTGCCGACGACGGTGCCGCCGATGGTCATGAGCAGAATGCCGGGGACGATGTACGCGATGTACTCGGCGCGGTCCGGCCCGCCGCCGCCGATGCCGGCGCTCATCACGTCGCCGAAGAGATAGACGAACAGCAGCAACAGCATGATGGGCGTGAGCAGCAGGTTCAGGGTGAGGGAGGGGTAGCGCCGGGCGTGCAGCAGGTTGCGGCGCAGCATGGTGGCCGAGTCGCGTACGGCGAGGGCGGTCATCGGAGGGTCTCCTCGGGCTTGACGGTCCGGGCGGTCTGGTCGGTCCGGGCGGTCTGGTCGGTCCGGGCGGTCCGGTCGGTGGTCCGGGCGGTCCGGTCGGTCTGGGCGGGTACGCGGGTGTCGCCGCCGGTGAGGGCGAAGAACACGTCGTCGAGGTCGGGGGTGTGCACGGTCAGCTCGTCCGCCTGGATGCCGAGGGCGTCCAACTGGTCGAGCAGGGAGCGCAGTTCGCGCTGGCTGCCGTCGCTGGGCACCTGCAGGGACAGGGACTCCACGTGTCCGCTGTACTCGCGCAGGGCGTCGGCGGCGTGCCGGTACGCGGCCGGGTCGGCGAAGCGGAGGCGGACGTGGCCGCCCGGGACGATCCGCTTCAGCTCATCGGCGCTGCCCTCGGCGGCGATCCGGCCGTCGCTCAACACGGCGATGCGGTCGGCGAGTTCATCGGCCTCGTCCAGGTACTGGGTGGTGAGGAAGACGGTGACGCCGTCGGCGACGAGCTCGCGGATGATGCCCCACATGGCGTGCCGGGAGCGCGGGTCGAGTCCGGTGGTCGGCTCGTCGAGGAAGATGATCCGTGGGTCGCCGACGAGGGTCATGGCGATGTCGAGGCGCCGCCTCATGCCGCCGGAGTAGGTGGCGGCGGGCTTCTTCGCGGCCTCCACCAGGTCGAAGCGGCGCAGGAGTCCGGCGGCGACACGTCTGCCCTCGCGGCGCGGCAGGTGGTGCAGGTCCGCCATGAGGAGCATGTTCTCCTCGCCGGTGATCAGCTGGTCGACGGCGGAGAACTGTCCGGTGACGCCGATCGCGGCGCGCACGGCCTGCGGGTCGACGGCCAGGTCGTGGCCGCCGACGTGCACGGGTCCCGAGCCGGGGTCGGCGGCGATGAGGGTGGAGAGGATCTGCACGGCGGTGGTCTTGCCCGCGCCGTTGGGGCCGAGCAGCGCGAAGACCGTTCCGGCGGGGATGCGCAGGTCGATGCCGTCGAGGACGCGCTTGTCGCCGTACGACTTGCGCAGTGCGGTGGCGGAGATGGCGAGCGGTGCGCGTCCGGCGCCGGGGCGGCCGTTCGCGGGCGGGGCCGAGGAAGGCATGGGGTCTCCCGGGTTGGGGGCTGGCGGGGTGGGGGCTGGCGGGGTGGGGGCTGGCGGGGTGGGGGCCGGCGGGGTGGCGGTGGCGTCAGGCCTGGTCGGCGGCGCGGAGGACGTCGATGTTGCCGTGCCGGGTGCGGGCGCGGACGGTGACGGTCTCCTCGGCGTCGTCCGGGGCCTCGGCGGTGGTGAGCGTGTTGCGCACCCTCCCGGAGCCGGAGCTGACGTCGAGCCAGGCGGCCGTGCCCTTGCGGACGCCGACCTCGATGGTGCCGTGCGCGGTCTCCAACTCGACGGTGCCGCGCGCCACTTCGGCGACGCGCAGGGTGCCGTGGGCGGTGGTGGCGGTGACCGAGTCCTCGGCGCGGGCGATGTCGATGTCGCCGTTGGCGCCGTTGACGGTGAGCGGTCCGGTGGCGGCGCCGACGGTCGTGGTGCCGTGCGCGTTCTTCAGTACGGCGGGGCCCTCGATGCGGCCGACGCGCAGGCTGCCGGAGCTGGTGGAGATCTCGGCGGCGCCCTCGACCCGGCCGACGGTGATCGAGCCGTGTGCGGTGTTCAGGTGCAGGGGGCCGGTCGTGTCGAGGCGGACGTCGCCGGTCGCGGTCTTCACGCGGACCTCGTCGAGGCGCCCCTCGCCGACGGCCTGGACCCAGGCGCCGGTCAGCTCGACGTGCGAGCCGGCGGGCAGTTCGACGGTGACGTCGACGGTTCCGGTGCGGCCGAACACGTTGCTCTTGGGCGTCCTGACGGTCAGGCCGCCGCTCGCGTACGAGACCCGGGTCTGCTCGACGGTCCGCACGTCCAGGTCGCGTTTCGGGTCGCGGGGCAGGACCTCGACGACGGTGTCGGCGCGGTCGCCGGCGAGGAACTGGATCGAGCCGGCGTCGACGTGGGCGGTCACGGAGACCGGGGCGGGGGTGTCGTAGGCAGTCATGGCTGTGCCGTCCTTCTGACTCGCGGAGGTGAGTGACACCATGATGGCACCACCATGGCGCCATCAGCAAGCCCTCATGGCGTCACCCATGGCGCACCCTTGCCCTACGAGCCCATCCGACGGGCCCGGAAAAGACAGAAAGCCCTGCCCGGCGGCGCCGGGCAGGGCAGCAGGTCGTACGGAAGCTCACCTTCGGCGGGCGTCCTTGTCGCCGACGGGGAGCCGGGCGAGGAGAGCGCCCCTTCCTCCGTGTCACCGACAGTGAGCGCGCGCTACGGAGGGAGGCAGTCGGCGTCGGGGCGTGTTCGTGGCCCGCTCGCATGTGGCACCCTCGCCGGGGCGGCGCGTGGGTCCGGCGTTGTGAGTCACGCAACCGTCGAGCACAGGGACGTCCCCACACTTGCCCCGAAGTTGTTTACTGTGCGTATAGTTTCGTCATGAGCAACCACAGTCCAGATAATGGAACGACGACAACGTCCCAGCCTGGCGGGGTGCAGTCCGTCGACCGCGCCATCAGCGTGCTTGAGATCCTGGCTCAGCGCGGTGAGGCCGGCGTCAGCGAGGTCGCGGCCGAGATCGATGTTCACAAGTCCACGGCGTTCCGGCTGCTCGGCGCGCTGGAGGCGCGCGGGCTCGCCGAGCAGACCGGGGAGCGCGGCAAGTACCGGCTCGGCTTCGGCATCGTCCGGCTCGCGGGCGCCGTCACGGGCCGGATCGACGTCACGCAGCAGGGCCGCGCCGTGTGCGAGCGGCTTGCGGAGGAGATCGGCGAGACCGTCAACATCGCGGTGATGCAGGAGCACTACGCGATCAACCTGTACCAGGTGCGCGGCCCCTCGGCGATCACCGCACAGAACTGGGTCGGCCAGCTGACCCCGCTGCACGCCACGTCCAGCGGCAAGGCGCTGCTCGCGCACCTGCCCGCCAAGGAGCGTGCGGCGCTGGTGGCGGAGGCGGGCCTGAAGAGGATCACGCCGCATACGCTGACGGCGAAGACGAAGCTGGAGAAGGACCTCGCCGAGGCCAGGGAGCGCGGCTACTCGCTGACCCTTGAGGAGATGGAGATCGGCCTGCACGCGATGGCCGCCCCGGTGCGCGACCGGGACGGGGACGTCATCGCCGCGCTGAGCGCCTCCGGACCTTCGTACCGCCTCACCGAGGAGCGGATCGAGGAGATCGCCCCGTCCCTGATCAAGGGCGCGGACGAGATCAGTCACCGCATGGGCTACCTGGGCTGAGTCACCCTGCTCGGGCGGACGGGCCTCAGGAGCCGACCGCCGCCAGGGCGGGGGTGAGCCTGCGGCGGAGGCGGTTGAACAGCTTCGGCCGGTTCATGGCGACGGCGGCGACGGGCGCGCCCGCGACCTCGTACACGGCCGCGAAGGAGCGGCTGTCGATGTCGCCCTCGACGACCCGGGCTTCGGCGCCGGCCGGTACGTGTCCGGCGAGCTGGATGCGTACGCCGTACTGGTCCGACCAGAAGTACGGGGCGGTGGCCGGGGGTGCGGCGGAGGTGCCGGAGAGCAGGGTGCGGACCGCGGTCCTCGACTGCTCGTTTGCGTTGCTCCAGTGCTCGATGCGGGCGTGCCGGCCGGTGAAGGGGTTGGGGCAGCGGGCGATGTCGCCGACGGCCACCACGCCGGGGACGGCCGTGGCGCACCCGGAGTCGCACACCACGCCGTCGTCGAGGTCCACGCCTGAGCCGATGAGCCAGTCCGTCGCGGGTCGTACGCCGACGCCGATCACGACGACGTCGGCGGGCAGGACGCGGCCGTCCGCGAGGTGGACGCCGGTGACGCGGCGGTCCCCGGAGAAGCCCGTCACGCCGGTGCCGCAGCGCAGGTCGACGCCGTGGTCGGAGTGCAGTGCCGCCGCCAACCGGCCCATGTCGCGGCCCAGTTGGCGTTCGAGCGGCACTTCCTGGGCCTCGACGACGGTGACGTGCAGGCCGAGGCGGTGGGCCGTGGAGGCGACCTCGGCACCGATGAAGCCGGCGCCGATGACGACGACGCGCGGCATCCCGTCGCGGAGTTCGGCGCGCAGCGCCAGGGCGTCGTCGAGGGTGCGCAGGGTGTGCACGCCGGCCAGGCCGTCCGCCGCGGGCAGCGTCCGCGGGGTGGCGCCGGTGGCGATGACCACGCCGTCGGTGCGCAGTTCCCGCCCGCCGGACAGGGTCACGGTGCGCGCCGCCGGGTCGAGTCCGACGGCGCCCTCGCCGAGCAGCCAGGTGGCTTCCAGGTCCTCGTACTCGTCGGGCTCGCTGAGCGCGAGTGAGCCGGCGTCGACGTCCCCCTTGAGGAAGTCCTTCGACAACGGCGGCCGGTCGTACGGGAGATGGAGCTCCTTGCCGACGACCGTGATGTCGCCCTCGAAGCCCTCGGCGCGCAGCGCGCGGACCGCGCTGAGTCCGGCGAGGGACGCGCCGACGACGGTGACGCTCCTCATGCCGGCTCCCCGACGGAGACGTGCAGCAGGACGTGGCCGTTCTCGACGGAGACCTGGTGGGTGCGGACCGGGAACTTCGCCGGCGCGCAGGTCGGGGCGCCCGTGCGCAGGTCGAAGAAGGCGGCGTGCAGGGGGCATTCGACGTAGCAGCCCTCCAGCCAGCCGTCGCTGAGCGAGGCGTCCTGGTGCGAGCAGGTGTCGTCGATCGCGTAGACCTCGCCCTCTTCCGTGTGGAACAGGGCGACGGGGGCGGGGACGCCCTCGGTGACGCGGATGGACTCGCCGGGCGGCAGGTCTTCGATACGGCACACCGTGATCATGAGAGAACCTCCAGAGAGCGGGTGCCCGACTGGGCGAGGAGCTGTGGGACGGGGCACGCGTAGGTGCTGGATACTTAGTTGAACTTGTTGTGTATTGCGCAACGCACCCTGCTATACGCAACACTTTTCCTGCTGTCTCCGGGCGGTGTCAAGGGGGAATTCCAGGCGGCTCCGCGCCCCCGGGAGCGCACGCCCGAACGGCACGGCAAACCCGCCGGTCACGCCGCCGACGGGGGTACGGAGAGGCTTCAGGACACCGGAATCGGATGCCGGATTCCGGCGCGGCGCCACACCGGAATCGGATGCCGGGTCCCGGCCCGGCGCCGCGGTTTCGCAGCAGGGTTCACAGCAGGACGACCGGGGCGGGCATGTCGCCGTGACACAGCGCCTCGAACGCCGCCCCCACGTCGCCGAGGCCGATCCTCGGGCCGAGGAAGGCGCCCAGGTCGAGGCGGCCCTTGAGGTGGAGGTCGAGCAGCGCGCCGATGTCCCGGGCTGGCAGCCCGCCGCCGTGCCGCGGGGAGCTCAGCACGCCGCCGCGCGCGAAGACGTCGGACAGCGGCAGTCGTACGGTCGCCGCCCGCGCGGGTGCGCCCGCGAGGACGACGGTGCCGGCCAGGTCGCGGGCGTAGAAGGCCTGCGCGTACGTCTCGGGGCTGCCCACCGCGTCCACGACGACGTCCGCCCCGAGCCCGCCGGTCAGGGCGCGGACGCCCTCGACGGCGTCGATCCGGGCGGAGTTGACGGTGCCGGTGACGCCGAACCGCTCGGCGAGGTCGAGCCTGCGGCCGTCGGGGTCGACGGCGATGACGCGGCCCGCCCCGGCCGCCCTGGCGCCGGCGACCGCGGCCAGGCCCACGCTGCCGCAGCCGATGACGGCGACGGAGTCCCCGCGGCCGACGGCACCCGCGTGGACGGCGGCGCCGTACCCCGCCAGGACGTTGCAGCCGAGCAGCGCGGCGGCGGCGGACGACACGGCCGGGTCGGCCTTGACGCACTGGCCCGCGGCGACCAGGGTGCACTCGGCCAGAGCGCCGACGCCGAGGGCCGGCGACAGCTCGGTGCCGTCGGTGAGCGTCATCGGGCGGGCGGCCCTGCGCGGGGCGGCGCAGCCACGGGCGCGGGCATGCCTGCAGGAACGGCAACTCCCGCACGGGGCATGCGGGTTGAGGACCACGAAGTCCCCCGGCCGCACCCCCGCCACGCCCGCGCCCGCCGCTGCCACCACACCGGCGGCCTCATGCCCGAGCAGGACGGGGAACCTGCCGTCGGGGCCGCCCTCCCGCCAGTCCAGGTCGGCCGGGCAGATCCCGCAGGAGCGCACCCGTACGAGCACCTCACCGGGCCCGGGGTCGGGAACCAGAACCGTCTCCACCGAGGGGTGGGCGCCCGTCTCGCGCACGACGACGGCGCGTACCTCATGTGTCACTGCCAAGCTCCTCGATGGGGCCGACCGGGGAGGAACGTTGCAACCAACGTTGCGGGCAACGTCGCGAGGAACGTTGCATATAGAGCATCGCAATGCATTTTGCGCAACCATGGCGTCCGGCGGGAAGCCTGTCAAGGACGGCCCCGCCAAGACCGCGGCGTTCTTCGCGCGTTGGTCTTGACGACTCCCCGGCATCGATGGATTGTTGCGCATGCAGAAACACGTCCTGTGTTGTGCAACGACGACGTGAGCGTCGCAGCCCCCCGATCCCTTCAGCCGCCGCGCACAGCCGTGTCCTGATGCGCGTGCGCCGCTGACTGTGCCCTGGTGCGCGTGCGCCGCTGACTGTGCCCTGGTGCGCGTGCGCCGCTGCGTGTGCCCCGGTGCGCGTGCGCCCGCGCGGCCGCCTGCGCCGTCCCCCGTCCCCTATCCCGGGAGGTCTGATGTCCATCCGTGCCATCGACGAGGCGCCCCTGAACAGATTCCACCGCAAACTCACCTGGGCCTGCGCCGGAGGCCCGTTCCTGGACGGCTACCTGCTCAGCATCATCGGCGTCTCCCTCGTGGGCATGAGCCACGAACTCAGCCTGACCACGGCCGAGGAGAGCCTGATCGGCGCCGCCGCGCTGGTCGGCATCTTCGTCGGCGGGCTGTTCTTCGGGGCCGTGACGGACCGGCTCGGCCGGGAGGCGATGTACACCATCGACCTGGCCGTCCTGGTCGGCGCTTCGGTGCTCTCGGTCTTCGTCACCGAGAGCTGGCAGGTCGTCATACTCCGCTTCGTGCTCGGCGTCGCCATCGGCGCGGACTACCCGATCGCGACCTCCCTGCTGGCCGAATGGGTGCCCAACAAGCACCGCGGCCGACTGCTCGGCGTCCTCATCCTCGCCTGGTACATCGGCGCGGCCGCGGCCTATGCGGTCGGCTTCGTCATGGCCGAGATCGGCGGCCACGGCACCTGGCGCTGGATGGTCGGCTCCTCCGCCGTCCTGTGCGCGCTGGTCCTGCTGATGCGTCTGGGCACCCCGGAGTCGCCGCTGTGGCTGGTCAGCAAGGGGCGTACGGACGAGGCCCAGGCGGCGATCAGACGCGCGCTCGGCCGCACCGTGCCGACCCGGGAGCTGATCGCCGCCTCCGCCGCCGAGCAGTCGGTGGTGCAGAGCCGGGTCCGCGACCTGTTCCAGGGTGCGTATCTGCGCAGGACCCTGTTCTGCGGCCTGTTCTACATGTGTCAGATCACGCCGATGTTCGCCCTGATGACGTTCGGCCCCACGATCCTCGGGTCCTTCGGGCTGGGCGAAGGGAACAGCAGCCATCTGGGTTCCGCGCTCATCAGCATCGTGTTCGTCCTCGGCTGTCTGCCCGCCCTGCGCATGGTGGACCGGATCGGCCGCCGCCCCGTCATCATCTGGTCCTTCGCCCTGATGGCCGTGCCCCTCGTGGTGCTCGGGGGCGGCTCCTCGCTTCCCGTGGCGGCGGTCATCCTGTGCTTCTGCGCGTACGCGCTGTTCTCCGGCGGGCCGACGGTGCTTGAGTGGACGTACCCCAACGAGCTTTTCCCGACCGGCATCCGCGCCACCGCGGGCGGTGTGGCCACGTCCATCAGCCGCGTCGGGGCGGCGCTCGGTACGTACCTGCTGCCGATCTCGCTGAGCCGCCTCGGCATCGGCCCGACCATGCTGATCGGGGCCGGCATCACGCTCGTGGGCTGGCTGGTGTCCCTCCTCTGGGCGGAGGAGACCCGCGGCCGCACCCTGGCGGAGACCAGCGCACCGCCCACCGCCCCCGCCCGCCGCTCCGCTCCCCCGGCCAAGGGGGCCGCGGGACTTGCGGACGGCGAACTCGAACGTTCCTGAACGTTCCTGAACGGAGCTCGCGACAGACGGTCGGCCCGGCCACCCCACCGAAGGGGCGGCCGGGCCGGCCGTCTGTCGCGTCGGGCCCCCGCCCCGGCACTCGCCGCGCCTGTGGACGACGAGAAGGGCGCCGCGGTCCGGGACCGTGGCGCCCTTCTCGGGTTCGGGGTCAGTGGTTGCCGATGCGGGCCTGAACCCAGTCGTGGAACTCGCCGATGTGGTGCTCGCTCGGCACCAGGACGCCGCCCTTGGCGTACAGGCGCGAGCTCATCGCCGGCTGGCAGCGCTCGCAGGCGTCAAAGTCCTGGCGGTTGACCCGGTCGAACAGCTCCACCGAGCGGCTGACGTCCTTGCCGCTCTCGACGACGTGCGGCAGGTACAGCCAGTCGCACTCCACGATCGTCCGGTCCGCCGCCACCGGGTACATGCGGTGGAAGATCACGTGGTCCGGCACCAGGTTGATGAACACCTGCGGCCGCACAGTGATCGCGTAGTACCGCCGGTCCTGATCCTCCGAGACCCCCGGGATGCGGTCCAGGCCCGCCGAACCGTCGACGGTGAAGCCCTGCACGTCCCCGCCGAACTCCGCGCCGTGCCCCACGTAGTACTGGGCGGCGAAGCCGTCCGCGAACTCGGGGAGTACTTCCGTGAGTTCGGGGTGGATGGTCGCGCAGTGGTAGCACTCCATGAAGTTCTCGATGATCAGCTTCCAGTTCGCCTTGACGTCGTAGACGATCCGCTTGCCGACCTCCAGGTTCTCCATGTCGTACCCGACGATCGCGTCCGCGTCGCCGAGCCGGTCGACGATGTCCTGGATCACCGACTCGTCGAACGAGGGCGGGTCCTCGGCCAGGCACACCCACACGTAGCCGAGCCATTCGCGCACGGAGACAGGCGCGAGGCCGTACTCGGTGCGGCCGACATCCGGCATCTTCGTCAGGTTCGGCGCCGCGACGAGCTTGCCGTCCAGGTCGTACGTCCAGGCGTGGTACGGACACTGGAACGACCGCTTGACCTGGCCCGACTCCTGGGTGCACAGCTTCGCGCCACGGTGCCGGCACACGTTGTAGAAGGCGCGGACGGAGCCGTTCCGCGACCGGGACAGCAGGACGCTCTCGCGGCCGACGTCGACGGTCCTGAACGCACCGGGCTTGGCCAGGTCCGAGGAACGGGCCGCGCAGAACCACATCGTCTCGAAGATGCGCTCCTGCTCCAGGCGGAAGATCTCCGGGTCCGTGTAGTGCTCACCGGGAAGCGTCGGGATCAGGCTCTCCGGCAGTCCGGGAGTAGTCATGGTTCACCTCGAAGAGAAGCCACCTCGGCCGCGGGCGGCCGGGTGGGTCAGGGGTGTGATCACGTGAGAACGAGCGCATGCGCGCATGCGCGAGGGAAGGGCTGAGGGGCTATCGGGCGAGGCCCGCCGCGCGCTCGGCCGCCTCTACGACGTTGGCAAGGAGCATCGCCCGCGTCATCGGGCCGACCCCGCCGGGCATCGGTGCCACCCAGCCCGCGATGTTCGCGACGTCCGGGTGGATGTCGCCGAGCAGGCCGTCCTCCGTACGGCTGATGCCGACGTCGAGGACCGCCGCGCCGGGGCGGACCATGTCGCGGGTGATGAGCCCGGCCGAGCCGGCCGCCGCGACCACGATGTCCGCCTCGCGGACGTGCCAGGAGACGCCCTTGGTGCCGGTGTGGCAGAGCGTCACCGTGGCGTTCTCCGACCTGCGGGTGAGCAGCAGGCCGATGGGCCGTCCGACGGTGACGCCGCGGCCGATGACGCAGACCCGGGCCCCGTCGAGCGGGATGTCGTGCCGGCGGAGCAGTTCGACGATGCCGCGCGGGGTGCAGGGCAGCGGGGCCTCGACGCCGAGGACGAGGCGGCCGAGGTTGACGGGGTGCAGGCCGTCGGCGTCCTTCGCCGGGTCCATGCGTTCCAGTACGCGGTTGGCGTCGAGGCCCTTGGGGAGCGGGAGTTGGACGATGTAGCCGGTGCAGGCGGGGTCGGCGTTGAGCTCGTCGACGACCGCCTCGACCTGCTCCTGGGTGGCGTCGGCGGGCAGGTCCCGGCGGATCGAGGCGATGCCGACCTGCGCGCAGTCGCGGTGCTTGCCGCCGACGTAGGCGCGGCTGCCCGGGTCGTCGCCGACGAGGACGGTGCCGAGTCCGGGTACGACGCCGTGCTCGGCCAACACCGCGACGCGCGCGGCGAGTTCGGTGCGGAGGGCGGCCGCCGTGCCTCGGCCGTCGAGGATCTTCGCGCTCATCTCTGTCACCTTTCCTCTGCGTCGCCTAGCCGCGCAGGCGCTGCATCTTGGGATCGAACAGGGGCTCCTCGGCGACGACCGCGGCGACCCGCCGGTCGAAGTAGGAGATGGTCAACTGCCGTCCCGGGACGGCGAGTTCGGCGGGCAGCCAGGCGTAGGCGATGCCCTTGCCGATGGTGTAGCCGTAGGCGGCGCCGGTGACGTACCCGACCGGGCGGTCCCCGTCGAGGACGGGCTCCTTGCCCATGACGACGTCGTCCGGGTCGTCGATGGTGAGGCAGGTGAGGCGGCGGGTGACGTTCCCGGCGCGGCGCTCCAGGGTGCCCTTGCCGATGAAGTCGTCCTTGTCCTTCTTCACGGCGAAGGCCACACCGGCCTCGTACGGGTCGTGCTCGTAGGTCATGTCGGTGCCGAAGGAGCGGTACCCCTTCTCCAGGCGGAGGCTGTTGAAGGCGCCGCGCCCTGCGGCGATGATGCCGTGCTCCTGGCCCGCCTCCCACAGCGTGTCCCACAGCTTGAGGCCCTGGTCGGCGGTGGTGTAGAGCTCCCAGCCGAGCTCGCCGACGTACGAGAGGCGCATCGCGGTGACGGGGACGGAGCCGATGTACGCCTCCTTGGCGCGGAAGAACTTCAGGCCCGCGTTCGAGAAGTCGGCGTCGGTGAGCGGCTGGAGGACCTCGCGGGCCTTCGGCCCCCACAGGCCGATGCAGCAGGTGCCGGCGGTGATGTCCCGGACCTGGACGCGGCTGTCGGCCGGGAGGTGGCGGGTGAGCCAGTCGAGGTCGAGGTTGCCGTTGGCGCCGACCTGGAAGCGGTGCTTGCCGAGGCGGGCGACCGTGACGTCGCTGCGGATGCCGCCGTCGACGTCGAGCAGCAGGGTGTACGTGACCGAGCCGACGGACTTGTCGATGTTGCCGGTGACCAGGCGCTGCAGGAAGGCGGCGGAGCCGCGGCCGGTGACCTCCAGGCGCTTGAGCGCGGTCATGTCGTACATCGCGACGTTCTCGCGCGTGGCCTGCGCCTCGGCGCCGACGACCGGTGACCAGAACCGGGCGGCCCAGTCGCCCGGGACGGGGATGTCCCGCCCGGTCACCAGGTGTTCGTTGGCCGCGTACCACTGCGGCCGCTCCCAGCCGGCGGCCTCCAGGAAGGTTGCACCCAGCTCCTGCTGGCGGGCGTGGAAGGGGCTGGTGCGCAGCGGGCGGGGCGCGCCCGGCGGCTGGAGGGGGTGGAGGATGTCGTAGACCTCGTCGAAGTTCCGGCAGTCGCGGGCCAGGACGTACTCGGGGGCCAGCTGGTGCTGCTCGAACCGGTTGACGTCGCATTCGTGCAGGTCGAACGTAGAGCAGTGCCCGTCGATCAGCCATTCGGCGACGGCGCGGCCGACGCCCGCGGAGTGCGTGACCCAGACCGCCTCCGCCACCCAGAAGCCCTTCACCTCGGGCGATTCGCCGAGCAGCGGCATGCCGTCGGTGGTGAAGGAGAACAGTCCGTTGATGCCTTCCTCGACCTTCGCCTCGCGGGTGGCGGGCAGCAGCGACTGCGTCTCGGTCCACGCCTCGGCGAAGTCGTCGGGCGTGAAGCGGAGGACGGACGGCATCTCCTCGGCCTCTGTCACCGAGGCGATGTCGTCGGCGGCGACCGGCATGGCGCGGTGGCCGTAGTAGCCGATGCCCAGGCGGTCGTGGTGGTCGCGGTAGTAGAGGTCGGCGTCCTGGTGGCGCAGGATCGGGCGGACCGCCTCCTCCGCCTGCCCGGCGAGCTCCGGAACGGGGCCGGTCCAGGCGAGTTGGTGGGCCAGCGGGGTCAGCGGCAGGTTCATGCCGACCATGCGGGCCACCTTGGGGCCCCAGATACCGGCGCAGCACACCACGATGTCCGCGGCGATCTCGCCCTGGTCGGTGACGACCGCGGTGACCCGCTCGCCGCCGTCACCCCCGTCCCCGTCCCCTTCCTCGGTGAGCACGTCGAGGACTTCATGTCCGCCGAGGAGCCGTACGCCGCATTCCTCGGCGGCCTTGAGCTGCGCCTCGACCGCGTTGACCGCCTTGGCGAGCCCGTCGGTCGGGATCAGCAGTCCGCCGAGGACCCGCTCGGCGTTCACCAGGGGATGCAGCCGTACGCACTCCTCGGGTCCCACGAGACGTGCCTCGACGCCCCAGGAGGTGACCCAGCCGTGCCGGCGCTGCAGCTCGGCCAGGCGCTCCGGGGTCGTCGCGACCTCAAGGCCGCCGACCGGCAGGAAGCAGGGCCTGCCGTCCACCTGCAGTGCGGAGAACTTCTCCACCGTGTAACGGGCCATCTCCGTCAGGGCCTTGGAGGCGTTCGTCTGGAACACCAGCCCCGGGGCGTGTGAGGTCGAGCCACCGGTGGCCGGCAGCGGCCCCTGGTCGACCACGGTCACCTCGGTCCAGCCCCGTACGGACAGCTCGTCGGCCAGCGCCGCCCCCACGACGCCCGCACCGATGATGACCACGCGCGGTCCCGCCATCGCCGCCACTCTCCCATCAGACCCATCAGACACTCGGAAGAAAGTTGCTTGATGTGCAACGCACATCGGGTTACGCAACAAACACTGCAGCCGCCCCCACCCGGTGTCAAGGGGAGTTTCCAGAGCGGGAGGGCGAGTTTCCCGAGGGTTCCGGAGGGCGGCCGAGTGCCCGGAAATCGCAGGGAACAAGGTCGGGGAACGCCCTTGACCCGAGGGTGCCCCGACCCGGACCATGTTGCGCATCAATCACTGTGTTGCGCGATACGCATCTCTGGGAGGACCCCGTGTCCCTTCGCCCGAACCCCGGCAGTGAGTACGTCCTCACCCTCTCGTGCCCCGACCGCGCCGGCCTCGTCCACGCCGTCACCGGGTTCCTCGTCCAGCACTCCGGGAACATCCAGGAGAGCCAGCAGTTCGACGACCGGCAGCAGGACCGCTTCTTCATGCGCGTCCAGTTCGACGTCTCGGACCCCGGCACCTCCCTGGACGAGCTGCGCTCCGGCTTCGGCCCGGTGGCGGAGGCGTACCGGATCAGCTGGCAGCTGCACGCCACGTCCACGCCGACCCGCACGCTGATCATGGTGTCGAAGTTCGGCCACTGCCTGAACGACCTGCTGTTCCGGCAGAGCACCGGCTCGCTCAACATCGAGATCCCGGCGATCGTCTCCAACCACCGGGACTTCGAGCCGCTGGCGGAGAGTTACGGCATCCCCTTCCACCACGTCCCGGTGACGCGCGAGACGAAGGAAGAAGCGGAGGCGTGGCTCCTCGAACTCGTCGGCGAGCTCGACGTCGACCTGGTGGTGCTCGCCCGCTACATGCAGATCCTCTCCAACGACCTGTGCAAGCAGCTCGAAGGCCGGGCGATCAACATCCACCACTCGTTCCTGCCGAGCTTCAAGGGCGCGAAGCCCTACAACCAGGCGCACGAGCGAGGGGTCAAGCTGATCGGCGCCACGGCCCACTATGTGACGCCCGACCTGGACGAGGGGCCCATCATCGAGCAGGACGTCACGCGCGTGAACCACGCCCAGAACTCGGCCAGCCTGGTCGCGCTCGGCCGGGACGTGGAGGCGCGGGTGCTGGCCCGCGCGGTCGAGTGGCACAGCCAGAGCCGCGTGATGATCAACGACAACCGCACGGTCGTGTTCCGCTGAGAAAAGTCACCCAACAGAGGTGGTCAAGTTGAGCAGTTCGCATATAGTTGCGCCATGAGCAACAACAGCGCTGGGTCCACGGG
Organism: Streptomyces solicavernae; assembly: GCF_029968095.1. GTDB lineage: Bacteria > Actinomycetota > Actinomycetes > Streptomycetales > Streptomycetaceae > Streptomyces > Streptomyces solicavernae. The sequence continues at coordinate 551,013 of NZ_JASCIR010000001.1, forward strand.
TGTCGCCGGCGGCGGGGTGCAGTCCGTCGACCGGGCCGTCGCCGTCCTGGAGATCCTTGCCGAGCACGGCGAGTTCGGCGTGAGCGAGGTGGCGTCGGCGATGGATGTCCACAAGTCGACCGCGTTCCGGCTGCTCGGCGCCCTGGAGGCGCACGGCATGGTCGAACAGGACGGTGAGCGCGGCAAGTACCGCCTCGGGTTCGGCATCGTCCGCCTCGCCGGAGCGGTCACCGGGCGCATCGCCGTGACCCGGTACGGCCGGAAGATCTGCGACCGGCTCGCGCAGGAGCTGGGCGAGACGATGAACATCGCGGTCCTGGAGGCTCACTGCGTGATCAACCTGGACCAGGTGCGCGGCCCCGCCGCCATCGCCGCGCAGAACTGGGTGGGCCGGCAGACCCCGCTGCACTCCACGTCCAACGGCAAGGTCCTGCTCGCCCACCTCTCCCCCGGCCTTCGGCACGAACTGATCGCCGAGGCGGGCCTGCCGCGTACGACTCCGCGCACGCTGACGTCCGAGGAGGAGCTGGAGAGGGCCCTCGCCGAAGTCCGGGAGCGGGGCTACGCGTTGACGCTGGAGGAGTACGAGGAAGGCCTCAACGCGATCGCCGCCCCGGTCCGCTCGGCCGACGGCGAGACGGTGGCGGCGCTGACCGCGTCGGGACCGGCGTACCGCTTCACGGAACAGCGCATGCACGAGATCGCACCGGCACTGATGGCGGGGGCCGACCGGATCAGCCTGCGGCTGAGCTCGGCGGGGTGAACGCCGGGGCGGGGGCGCGCCGGGCCCGGACGGCTGAACGTCCTTGCGTGCCGCTCAGGTTGAGCGTCGAGGGGCGGGCTCAGCCGGGGCCCCGCAGCCGCCGGGCTCGACCGGGGTGGGGGTGCCGGGATGCGGCGTGCCGATCACAGCGTCGGGGCCGACCGTCGGAGAACGCGTCGGGGCGGCGATCACGACGCTCATGACCTGCGTCCGGGCGTGGCCCGGGAGCCCCCGCGGAGACGGCGCGGGGGCTCCCGGGCCCGGCGGTGCGGCGGTGCTCATGCGGTGCCGGCTCCGACCGCCGCGGCGGCGAGCTGCTTGCGCAGGCGGGTGAACAGCTTGGCCCGGTTCACCCCCAGGACGGCGACGGGCTCCCCGGCCCTGCGGTAGACCGCGAGGAAGCTGCGGTCGTCCGGGCTGCCGTCCTCGACGGTGACGCTGTCCGCCCGCGCCGCGTGCCCGGCGAACTGGATCCGTACGCCGTACTGCTCCGACCAGAAGTAGGGGGGCCGCGGCGCCTTGAACGGGGCCGTGCCGCCGGAGAGCAGCGCGGCGACGGCCGTGGCGGGGCGCTCGTTGGCGCCGGTCCAGTGCTCGACCCTGCGGTGCCGGCCGAGGGACGGCTCGTACCACGCCGCGCAGTCGCCGACCGCCACGACCTCCGGGATGTTCGTCGTGCCGTCGGACCAGCAGCGCACCCCGTCGTCCAGCTCGACGCCCGATCCGAGGAGCCAGTCGGTGTGGGGCGTCGCGCCGATCCCGACGACCACGATGTCCGCCGGAATGCTGCGGCCGTCCTGAAGGCGGACCGCCTGCACCCTGCCGGGGACGCCCACCGCGGCGGGCGTCCCGGTCACGCCGTGCACGCCGGTGCCGGTCAGGACCCGGACGCCGTGGTCGGCGTGGACGGGCGCCACGGCCGCCGCCATGGCCGGGCCGAGCGCGCCGGAGAGCGGCGCGGGGCCGGACACGACGAGCGTCACGTCCAGGCCCAACTCCCGTGCGGTGGAGGCTACTTCGGCGCCGACGAAGCCGCCGCCGACGACCACGAGCCGCCCGCCGCGCGCCAGGTCCTGCCGCAGCGCGCGGGCGTCGTCGAGGGTGCGGACGACGTGCACGCCCGCCAGGCCGGGGGCGCCGGGCAGGCTCCGCGCGGCGGCCCCGGTGGCGACGACCACGCCGTCGACGCCGAGGGTGCGCCCGTCGTCGAGCCGTATCGAGCGGTCCCGGAGGTCGAGGCCGGCGGCGCGGGCGCCCAGCAGCCACTCGGCGTCGAGCCGGTCGTCGTCCGACTCCAGGGCGAGGTCCGCCTCGGACAGCGTGCCCTTCAGGAACTCCTTCGACAACGGCGGCCTGTCGTACGGGCGGTGGAGCTCCTCACCCACGACGACCAGTCGCCCTTCGTACCCCTGGCCCCGCAGCGAGCGAGCGGCGGAGAGACCCGCGAGCGAGCCTCCGATCACGGCCACGGTCTTCATGCGGCACTCCTTGGAATGAGAATCACGACGACGGAAGGGGAATCACGACGCGTCGTTGCACACAGAGATTCGTTGCACACAGAGCTGTTGCACACAGAGGTGTTGCACATAGAGGTGTTGCACACAGAGGCGTTGCACATAAAGAAACAGACTTCACTTTACGCAACGAGTCTGGGGGTTGCCTCAGAGCGATGTCAACCTTGGCCGCCGCCAGAGCCCGGCTTCCCGGCAGACGAGAAACACTCGCCCACTTCGGCGATTCCTCCAGCCGACCGGCACCTGCCATGGATATTCCGCCAAGGGATTGCACATGCCAGGAAACGGGCCGTATCTTGTCGCACATGCAGTCCTACACCATCGGTCAGGCCGCGCGTCTGCTCGGCGTCAGCCCCGACACCGCGCGGCGCTGGGCCGATGCCGGCCGGGTCGCCACCCATCGCGACGAGGCCGGGCGCCGCCTCGTCGACGGCCGCGACCTGGCCGCCTTCTCCGTCGAGGTCGGGCAGGGCGGCGTCGGCGAGGAGGACGCGTCGTACACCTCGGCGCGCAACGCCTTCCCTGGCATCGTCACCGCCGTCAAGCTCGGCGACGTGGCCGCGCAGGTCGAGATCCAGGCCGGACCCCACCGCCTTGTCTCCCTGCTCACCCGCGAAGCGGTCGATGAACTCGGCCTCGAAGTCGGCATGCAGGCCACCGCCCGCGTGAAGTCGACCAACGTGCACATCGACCGCGCCTGAGCCCCAGCCGAGCCCCACGCCTGACCGCGCCTGAGCCCGCGCCGCCCGAAGCCCCAGGAGAGTCCCTCTCATGTCCACCGCGATGACCACCGCGATGTCCACCGTGTTGACCACCCGCCGCGCCGCGGCCTCGCTCGTCACCGCCGCCCTCCTCGTCCCGCTGGCCGCCTGCGGCACCGGCGACGACGGCAAGAAGGGTGCCGACGGCGCGCAGCAGGACGGGCAGCAGACCGAGCTGACCGTCCTTGCCGCCTCGTCCCTCACCGACGTGTTCAAGGCCGCGGGCGCCGCGTACGAGAAGAAGCACCCGGGCACCGAGGTGAAGTTCTCCTTCGCCGGCTCGCAGGCCCTCGCCGCCCAGGTCAAGCAGGGCGCCCCCGCCGACGCCCTCGTCACCGCCGACGAGAAGACCATGGCCGGGCTGCGGTCCGAGACCGGCACCCCGGCCATCATCGCGAAGAACCGCCTGGTCATCGCCACCGGCAAGGGCAACCCGGAGAACATCAAGGACCTCAAGGACCTCGCCGGGAGCGAGCTGAAGGTGGTGCTCGCCGCGCCCGAGGTGCCGGTGGGCCGCTACAGCAAGCGGGTGCTCGACAAGCAGGACATCACCGTCAAGCCCGTCTCGCAGGAGCCCAGCGTCCGCGCCGTCCTGAGCAAGGTCGAGCTCGGCGAGGCCGACGCCGGCATCGTCTACAAGACGGACGTCACCGCGTCGGGCGGCAGGGCCGAGGGCGTCGACATCCCCGACGAACAGAACGCCATCGCCGCCTACCCCGCCGCCACCCTCAAGACATCCGAACACGCCGACGCCGCCGCCGAGTTCGTGAAGTGGCTCGGCACGCCCGAGGCGCAGAAGATCCTGCAGGAGGCGGGCTTCCAGAAGCCGTAGGCGCGCCCTGCACGACGTGCGCCTGCACGGCATGCACCCGGCACGGCATGCGCCCGGCACCGAACCGTTCTCCTCGACACCCCCAGGATCTTCCGCGATGAGCAGCCGACGTACCCGGCCCCGGCCCCAGGGCCACGGCCCCCGCACCCCCATGGCGCTCGCCGTGCCCGCCGTCCTCGCGATCGCGTTCCTGCTGATGCCGCTCGTCGGCATCCTCGCGCGCACCGAATGGGCCGAGCTCGGCGCGCACCTGACCAGCCCCGGCGTCACCGAGGCGCTGCGGCTGTCGCTGTACGTGTCCTTCTGTGCGCTCGGCCTGTCCCTGGTCCTGGGCGTGCCGCTGGCCTGGCTCCTCGCCCGCGTCCGCTTCCCCGGCAAGGCGCTCGTACGCTCGCTCGTCCTGCTGCCCATGGTGCTGCCGCCGACGGTCGGCGGGGTGGCGCTGCTGCTCGGCTTCGGGCGGCGCGGGCTGCTCGGGCCGTGGCTGGAGAACACGTTCGGGATCGTGCTGCCGTTCCACACCTCGGGTGCGGTGGTGGCGGCGACGTTCGTGGCCATGCCGTTCCTGGTGATCAGCCTGGAGGGCACGCTCGCGGGCCTGCGCCCCGCGTACGAGGAGACCGCGGCCTCCCTCGGCGCCTCTCCGGTACGGGTGTTCCGCACCGTGACGCTGCCCATGGTCGCCCCCGGTCTCGCCGCCGGGGCCGCCCTGACCTGGGCGCGGGCGCTCGGCGAGTTCGGCGCCACCATCACGTTCGCGGGCAACCTGCCCGGCGCCACGCAGACCCTGCCCCTGCAGGTCTACCTGCTCCTCCAGGACCAGCCCGAGGCGGCGACCTCGGTGTCGCTGCTGCTCCTCGCCATCGCCATGGCCGTACTGATCGCACTGCGCGGGCGGTGGACCGGCGGGAGCGCCGCCGGGCGCGAGGCGCGGGCAGCGCGCCGCCCCCGCAACGACGACGCCCCGGGCACGACGGGCACCCCGGGCACCCCGGAAGCCCCAGACGTATCGAACATCTCGGACACCCCGGATGCCCCGGATGCCCCGGATGCCCCGACTGAGGCGCCGCGGCTCCCCCAGCCCAGCGCCGGAGCGCCGACCGCCCCCCGACGGTCCGAAGCCCCGCAGGAACACTGGCCGTTGCACGCCGACGTCACCGGGTTCAACCAACTCACCCTGGACGCCGACCCCGGCACCACCATCGCCGTCGTCGGCCCCAACGGCGCGGGCAAGACCACGCTGCTGCGCGCCCTGCTCGGCCTCACCCCGCGCGCCCACGCCGACCTGAGCCTCGGCGACACGGACGTCAGCGCCCTGCCCCCGTACAAGCGGGGTGTCGCCTGGGTGCCGCAGGACGGGGCGCTCTTCCCGCACCTGAGCGCCCTCTCCAACACCGCGTACGGGCTCCGGGCCCACGGCGTGCCCCGTGCCGAGGCCCGGCGCACCGCACAGCGGTGGCTGGACCGGCTCGGCGTCGGTCACCTCGCGCACCGCAAGCCTGCCCAGCTCTCCGGCGGCCAGGCCCAACGCGTCGCGCTGGCACGGGCGTTGGCCCCGAGTCCGCGCCTGCTCCTGCTCGACGAACCCCTCGCCGCCCTCGACCAGACGACCCGCGCCCAGGTACGGCACACGCTGCGCGGCCATCTGTCCGGCTTCGGCGGCGTCTGCCTGATCGTCACCCACGACCCGGTCGAGGCGGTCTCCCTCGCCGACCGGGTCCTCGTACTGGAAGACGGCCGCGCCCTCCAGGACGCCCCCTCGGCCGAGGTCACCCGCCATCCCCGCTCCCCCTGGGTCGCCCGGATGCTGGGCCGCAACGCCCTTGCGGGGACGGGGAGTCCGGACGGCACGCTCCAGCTGGCCGACGGCGGCCGCCTGGTGGTCGCCGACCCCGTCCCGGCCGGCACGGAGGCGCTCGCCGTCATCGCCCCCGAGGCGGTCTCGCTGCACCGCACACGCCCGGAGGGCAGCCCCCGCAACGTGTGGGCCGGCACGATCCGCGAGATCACCGCGGTCGGCAGCCGCCTCCGCGTCCTGGTCACCGCCGAACACGCCCCCGACCTGGTCGCGGAGATCACCCCCCAGGCGGCGGCCGACCTCGCCCTGACGGAGGGCACGCAGGTCTACACCGGCGTCAAGGCCACGGAGATCACCCTGGTACCCCTCTGAGCCCCCACATCTGGTCGGGGAGTTCCCGCACGAGACCAACGACGGAGCCAAGGCCGAGTCCTGGCCCGCCACGACATGACACTCAGTACCCCAGGGTAGAACACTGAGTGCCCCTCGAACCTGCGGCGATCTCACTCCTCGACGCAGGACTCGATCTCCTGGACCACGCGCCACATAGGGGTCCCGCGTTTGGTGATCACGACGACGACATCCTCGGGCTCCCGATCCCCTTCGCCCGCTTCCTCCCTCGGGCGGCCCCAGGACTCCTGCACGAAGCCCAGAGCGTGGTCCATCCGGGCCGTGACGTCCTCGCGTCCGCCCGAACGGAGCCATGACCGCAGCGCGTGGTTGTGGGCAGCCACCACCGATGCCGCGATCGTCTCGGCGCGCAGGCCCCTGTCGGGCCGGCCGGCGAAGCGCCGCTGCAGGTACTCCGAGAGGGTGCGTTCGTAGCGGCGGACGACGGACAGCTCATGGGTCCGCAGGCCCGGAACACTCTTGGTCAGGCGGTACCGCCGCACGGAGAACGAGGGATCGGCGGCATACACCCGCAACACCAGCCGGGCGGCGTCGCATGCCCGTTTCACCGGCTCCTCCTCGCTCGCCTCGTCGAGGAAGGCCGTCATCTCGGCGAGGCATTGCTCGTGGTCGGGGAAGACCACGTCCTCCTTCGACGGGAAGTACCGGAAGAAGGACCGCCTGCCGACACCGGCGAGCCGGACGATGTCGTCGATGGTGGTCTGCTCGAATCCGCGCTCCACGAACAACTCGAACGCCGCCGAGATCAGCGCGTCCCGCATCGAGGGCTTGGCGGCCGCACCGTCGTCGACGCCCGCACCGCGCCCCTGTGCCTCAGTCATGCGGGGAAGATACACCGACCGTCACGACCCACGGACTGGACGCATGGCACTGAGTGTGCATACTTCAGGGTACTGAGTGCCATGCACGAGACCGGATGACGGACGACGGATGACGGGACACATCTGCGATGAATCACTTGTTCGG
>NZ_JASCIR010000010.1 GCF_029968095.1 Streptomyces solicavernae
GGGGGGGGGCCCCCCCCGGGGGGCCCCCCCCCCCCCCCGCGGTGACCCGGAGTGTCCGGGCCTCAACTTGCCTGCGGCTCCTGGGTGTTGTCGACGCCGGCGTCGACTTCGCGGAGCAGGCAGGTCAGGCGCGCGGTGCAGACCCGCTTGTCCCGCTCGTCGCTGATGACGATCTCGTACGTGGCGGTGGAGCGGCCGCGGTGCACGGGCGTGGCAACACCGGTGACCAGGCCGGAGCGGACGCCTCGGTGGTGCGTGCAGTTGAGGTCGACGCCGACGGCGAGCTTGGAGCTGCCGCCGTGCAGCATGGAGCCGACCGAGCCGAGGGTCTCGGCAAGCACTGCGGACGCCCCGCCGTGCAGCAGCCCGTACGGCTGGGTGTTGCCCTCGACGGGCATGGTGCCGACGACCCGGTCGGGCGCGGCCTCGACGATCTCGATGCCCATCCGGGTGCCGAGGTGTCCGGCGGAGAACAGGGCGGGCAGGTCGACGCCGAGCGCGGCGTACTCGTCGACGATCTCCTGCGGGAACTTGACGTTGTGCTTCTCGCCCATGGGGCCTCGACTCCAGTTCGTCGTCCTTGTGGCGGCGGCCGGCCGTGCGGTGCACCGTACCCTCGCCTGAGCAAACGCTTAGACGGGGGCCGATTGTTCCAGACCGCCCGCACGCCCCGCGCTACGGCCGGGCCTCCAGGCGTACGACGACGGATTTGCTCGCCGGGGTGTTACTGGTGTCCGCGGTGGCGTCGAGCGGCACCAGCACGTTCGTCTCCGGGTAGTACGCCGCCGCGCAGCCGCGGGCCGTCGGGTAGTGCACGACCCGGAAGCCCGGTGCGCGCCGCTCCACCCCGTCCTGCCACTCGCTGACCAGGTCGACGTACGCGCCGTCCGCGAGGCCGCCGAGCTCGCGCGCGTCGGCCGGGTTGACCAGGACCACGCGGCGGCCGTTCCTGATGCCTCTGTAGCGGTCGTCGAGGCCGTAGATCGTGGTGTTGTACTGGTCGTGCGAGCGCAGCGTCTGCAACAGCAGCCGCCCTTTTGGCAGTTCGGGGTACTCGACCGGCGCGGCCGTGAAGTTGGCCTTGCCGGTGGCCGTCGGGAAGCGGCGCTCGTCGCGCGGGGCGTGCGGCAGGGCGAAGCCGCCGGGCCGGGCCACGCGCGCGTTGAAGTCCTCGAAACCGGGCACCACGCGCGCGATGCGGTCGCGGATCGTGGCGTAGTCCTTCTCGAACTCCTCCCAGGGCGTGCTGCTCTTCTCGCCGAGGACGCGGCGGGCCAGCCGGCTCACGATCGCCGGCTCGGACAGCAGGTGCCGGCTCGCGGGCTCCAGGCGGCCGCGCGAGGCGTGCACCATCCCCATGGAGTCCTCGACGGTCACGAACTGCTCGCCACTGCCCTGCAGATCGCGCTCCGTGCGGCCGAGCGTCGGCAGGATCAGGGCGCGCGCGCCGGTGACCGCGTGCGAGCGGTTCAGCTTCGTCGACACGTGCACCGTCAGGCGGGCGCGGCGCATCGCCGCCTCCGTGACCTCCGTGTCGGGTGACGCGGACACGAAGTTGCCGCCCATGGCGAGGAACACCTTCGCCGCGCCGTCGCGCAGCGCCCGGATCGCGCGCACCACGTCCAGGCCGTGCTCGCGCGGCGGCGCGAAGCCGAACTCCCGCTCCAGGGCGTCGAGGAACGCCGGTGCGGGCCGTTCGAAGATGCCCATCGTGCGGTCGCCCTGCACATTGGAGTGGCCGCGCACCGGGCACACGCCGGCGCCGGGGCGGCCGATGTTCCCGCGCAGCAGCAGGAAGTTCACGACCTCGCGGATCGTGGACACCGCGTGCTTGTGCTGCGTCAGGCCCATCGCCCAGCACACCACCGTCCGCTTCGAGGCGAGCACCATGGCGAGCGCCTCCTCGATACGGGACCGCTCCAGGCCCGTCGCGGCCAGCGTCTCGTCCCAGTCGGCCGCACGCGCGGCGGCGGCGAACTCCTCGTACCCGTGGGTGTGTTCGCGGACGAACTCCTCGTCCACGGCGCCGCTCTCCGCGGCGGAGCCGCTGTCGGACGCAGCGAGGATCAGTTTGTTGAGGAGGCGGAACAGGGCCTGGTCGCCGCCGAGGCGGATCTGCAGGAACAGGTCCGTCAGGGCCGTGCCCTTCAGCATCCCCTGCGGGGTCTGCGGGTTCTTGAACCGCTCCATCCCGGCCTCGGGCAGCGGGTTGACCGTGATGATCCGCGCGCCGTTCGCCTTCGCCTTCTCCAGCGCGGACAGCATGCGCGGATGGTTCGTGCCCGGGTTCTGGCCGGCCACGATGATCAGATCCGCCTGGTACAGATCCTCCAGGAGGACGCTGCCCTTGCCGATGCCGATCGTCTCCGTCAGCGCCGAACCCGACGACTCGTGGCACATGTTGGAGCAGTCCGGCAGGTTGTTCGTGCCGAACTCGCGGGCGAACAGCTGGTACAGGAACGCCGCCTCGTTGCTGGTGCGGCCCGAGGTGTAGAACAGCGCCTCGTCCGGCGAGCCGAGGGCGTCCAGCTCGTCGGCGACGATGTCGAAGGCCTGCTCCCAGCTGACCGGTTCGTACCGCTCGGCGCCCTCCGCCAGATACATGGGGTGGGTGAGGCGGCCCTGCTGGCCCAGCCAGTAACCGCTGCGGCGGGCCAGGTCCGCCACCGGGTGCGCGGCGAAGAACTCCGGGGTGACCCGGCGCAGCGTGGCCTCCTCGGCGACCGCCTTCGCGCCGTTCTCGCAGAATTCGGCCTTGTGCCGGTGCTCCGGCTCGGGCCAGGCGCAGCCGGGACAGTCGAAGCCGTCCTTCTGGTTCACCCGCAGCAGGGTCAGCGCCGTCCGCCGCACACCCATCTGCTCCTGGGCGACACGGAGCGTGTGCCCGATGGCGGGGAGCCCGGCGGCGGCGTGCTGGGGGCCTTCGACCTGCGGTGCGTCCTGGACCGGATCGCCGGAGGGGGGCTTGCCTGCCATGACCGGTCTCCTTCGAACAGTCACTGTCTGCGTACATCTCGATCCTCGCACGCCCGCGCCCCGGCCCGGCAGGCCTGTGGATAACTCGGCGGCCCCCGGGTTCGAGGGCCGCGGTGGGTGCACGCGGACCGGATTGTCAGTGGGGCGTGGCAGGATCGGGGACGTGGCAGAGACAGCATCGAAGAAGACCCCCGCCCAGCCGAAGGCCGCGAAGGCCGCCGACCCGTCCGCAGGCGGCAAGCGCCCGCGCCTGATGCTCATGGACGGGCACTCGCTCGCGTACCGGGCGTTCTTCGCGCTGCCCGCGGAGAACTTCACGACGGCGACGGGCCAGCCCACCAACGCGATCTACGGCTTCGCGTCGATGCTGGCGAACACGCTGCGCGACGAGGAGCCCACGCACTTCGCGGTCGCCTTCGACGTCTCGCGCAAGACCTGGCGCTCCCAGGAGTTCGCGGAGTACAAGGCGAACCGCTCCAAGACCCCCGACGAGTTCAAGGGCCAGGTCGAGCTGATCGGCGAGCTGCTCGACGCGATGCACGCCGAGCGGTTCGCGGTCGACGGCTTCGAGGCGGACGACGTCATCGCCACCCTCGCCACCCAGGCCGAGGCCGCGGGATTTGAAGTCCTCGTCGTCACCGGCGACCGCGACTCCTTCCAGCTGGTCACCGACCACGTCACGGTGCTCTACCCCACGAAGGGCGTCTCCGAGCTGACCCGGTACACCCCGGAGAAGGTCCAGGAGAAGTACGGCCTGAGCCCCGCCCAGTACCCGGACTTCGCGGCCCTGCGCGGCGACCCGTCGGACAACCTGCCGGGCATCCCCGGCGTCGGCGAGAAGACCGCCGCGAAGTGGATCAACCAGTTCGGCTCGTTCGCCGAACTCGTGGAGCGCGCCGACGAGGTCAAGGGCAAGGCCGGGCAGAACTTCCGGGACCACCTGGAGGCGGTGAAGCTCAACCGCCGCCTCACCGAGATGGTCCGGGACGTCGAACTCCCCAGAACTGTCGCCGACTTGGAGCGCGAGGCGTACGACCGCAAGGCCGTGGCCGTCGTCCTGGACACCCTGGAGATCCGCAACCCCTCGCTGCGCGAGCGCCTCCTCGCCGTCGACCCGGGCGCCGAGGAAACCGACCAGACGCCCGCGGCCGACGATGTGGAGATCGACGGCACGGTCCTCGGCTCCGGCGAGCTCGCCCCGTGGCTCGCCGAGCACGGCAAGGCCGTCCTCGGCATGGCGACCGTCGCCTCCTGGAAGCTCGGCACCGGCGCCGTCGCCGAGGTCGCCCTCGCCGCCGCCGGGGGAGCGGCCGCCTGGTTCGACCCGTCCCAGCTGGACGAGGCCGACGAGAACGCGTTCGCGCGGTGGCTCGCCGACCCGAAGAAGCCGAAGGTCGTGCACGACGCGAAGAACGCCCTCAGGGTCTTCGCCGAGCACGGCTTGACCATCGAGGGCATCACCATGGACAGCGCCCTCGCCGCCTACCTGGTCAAGCCCGGCCGCCGCTCCTTCGCCCTGGACGCCCTCTCCCTGGAGTACCTGGGCCGCGAGCTCGCCCCGGCCGCCGAGGCCGACGGCCAGCTGGCGTTCGGCGCGGACGACACCGCCGAGGCCGACGCCCTGATGCACCAGGCCCGCACGATCCTCGACCTCGGCACCGCCTTCGGCGAGCGCCTCAAGGAGGTCGGCGCCGCCGAGCTGCTCACCGACATGGAGCTGCCCGTCTCCGCGCTCCTCGCCAGGATGGAGCGCTCCGGCATCGCCGCCGACCGCGCCCATCTGGAGGCCATGGAGCAGCAGTTCGCGGGCGCCGTGCAGCAGGCCGTGAAGGAGGCGCACGACGCCGCGGGCCACGAGTTCAACCTGGGCTCGCCCAAACAGCTCCAGGAAGTCCTCTTCGGCGAACTCGGCCTGCCCAAGACGAAGAAGACCAAGACCGGGTACACCACGGACGCCGACGCCCTGGCCTGGCTCGCCGCCCAGACGGACAACGAACTCCCGGTGATCATGCTCCGCCACCGTGAGCAGGCCAAGCTCCGCGTGACCGTCGAGGGCCTGATCAAGACGATCGCGGCGGACGGCCGCATCCACACCTCGTTCAGCCAGACCGTCGCCGCCACCGGCCGCCTGTCCTCCACGGACCCCAACCTGCAGAACGTCCCGGTGCGCACCGACGAGGGCCGCGCCATCCGCCGCGGCTTCGTCGTCGGCGAGGGCTTCGAGTCCCTGATGACCGCGGACTACAGCCAGATCGAACTCCGCGTCATGGCCCACCTCTCCGAGGACGAGGGCCTCATCGAGGCGTTCACCTCCGGCGAGGACCTGCACACCACGGTCGCCTCCCAGGTCTTCGGCGTCCCCGGCGACCAGGTCGACGCCGAGATGCGCCGCAAGATCAAGGCCATGTCGTACGGCCTGGCGTACGGGCTGTCCGCGTTCGGACTGTCGCAGCAGCTGAACATCGAGGCGTCCGAGGCCCGCGCCCTGATGGACACCTACTTCGAGCGCTTCGGCGGCGTACGCGACTATCTGCACCGCGTCGTCGAGGAAGCCCGCGCGACGGGGTACACGGCGACGATCCTCGGCCGCCGCCGCTACCTCCCGGACCTCAGCAGCGACAACCGCCAGCGCCGCGAGGCCGCCGAGCGCATGGCGCTCAACGCACCGATCCAGGGCACCGCCGCCGACATCGTGAAGATCGCGATGCTGCGGGTCGGACAGGCCCTGGAGAAGGCCCAGCTGTCCTCCCGGATGCTGCTCCAGGTGCACGACGAAATCGTCCTGGAGATCGCCGCAGGGGAGCGGGAGCAGGTCGAGGAGCTGGTCCGCCGCGAGATGGCCGGAGCGGTCAGCCTGCGGGCCCCGCTCGATGTCTCGGTCGGCGTCGGAGCGGACTGGGAGTCGGCAGCGCACTGAGCCAGGGGTACGCGTACGGGCGCGCGGGTGAGGGCACGGGGGCGAGGGGGAGCCCTCGGCCCGTAACGGCCCGTAACAGCAGGTCACACACCCGTATGGCCGCCGTGCCCGTGCCGTGCGGCGCGGCAGGCGGCAACGTGGCGGGCATGGTCAGCCACCAGCGCCGCGCGGTCGCACTCGCCGCCTTGGCCCCCGCCCTGCTCGTGCCGATATCCGCGCTCGCGGCACGCGCCGAGGACCGGCGCGCACGCCGCGCCGCGACCTGCCGCACCGCAGCAGCCCCGGCACCCGCCGCCCGTACGTCCCCGGACGTACGGGCGGCGTCGTCGTACGGGCCGCAGCACCCCGAGCCGATCCCCGTACCCGAGGACGAGAGCGTGCTCTGGTGTGCGCTCGAAGGCGGCGGGCACCGCCACGACGCCACCGGCCCGACCCGCGCCCTGCTGGTCGAGACGGTGCTGCGGCGGGCGCAGGAGCTGGGGCGCCGACTGACCCGCGCCGAGACCCGAGCCGGGCAGCGAGCCCTACGCGCCCACACCACAGCCTCCGGCAGCGTGCGCCGGCAGTGAACACGGGCGGATGGGTGCCTTCCGGCGGCGGGCCGGCCTGTGGCCAACCGGTGAAAAGCGGTCGGGAACGGGTGTCTGTGTGCGGGAAGTTGCCGTAGGGTCGCCTGCGTCAGCGCGCTGGGGAGAGCGCGCCGTCACCGGCGGAGGGGATCAGACGTATGGCAGCGTTGCACGGCCGACGGCTGCGCAAGACAGCGGTGAGCGCGGCGGTGGCCGCGGCTGCGGTGGCGGCGCTCTCCGCGTCGCAGGCCCCGGGCATCACCGACACTCCCCAGGGCCGCAGAACCGTCGATTCCGCCCCGCCCGCGGAGGACTCCGCGACCGGCAACTCCCCGTACTACACGGACCTTCCGCCGCTCGACAGCCCGATCCCGCCGGGGGACGAGGAGGAGCAGGCGCGCACCGGCGAGGCCGAGGCCGGGATACCCGCCACCGTCCTCGACGCCTACAAGAAGGCCGAGGCGGAACTGCGCGACAGCAAGCCCGGCTGCCGGCTGCCGTGGGAACTCCTCGCCGCGATCGGCAAGGTGGAGTCCGGACAGGCCCGCGGCGGCCGCGTCGACGGCAACGGCACCACCCTCAAGCCGATCGTCGGGCCGCAGCTCAACGGCGCCGGGTTCGCGAACATCCGCGACACCGACGGCGGTTCGTACGACGGCGACACCACGCACGACCGGGCCGTCGGCCCCATGCAGTTCATCCCGTCCACGTGGGCGACCTGGGCGCAGGACGGCAACGGCGACGGCAAGAAGGACCCCGACAACATCTACGACGCCGCCCTCGCCGCGGGCCGCTACCTCTGTGCGGGCGACCGCGACCTGTCCACCACGGCGGGCCTGCACCAGGCGATCCTCAGCTACAACCACTCCCAGCACTATCTGCGTACGGTCCTGTCGTGGCTGGAGTACTACCGCAAGGGCACCCACGAGATCCCTGACGGCACCGGCGTCCTGCCCGTCAACCGCAGCAGCGAGGACGACGCCAAGTCCGGTGCCGGAACGGGCGGTTCGGGTGACGGCAAGGGCTCCGACGGCCACGCCGGTACGGAGTCCGACGGTGGTACGGAGTCCGGCGGTGGTACGGAGTCCGGCGGTGGTACGGAGTCCGGCGGCGGTACGGGCGACAAGGACCCCGACTCCGGCTCGTCCGAGCCCGGCCCGTCCGAACCCGATCCGTCAGACCCCGGCCCGTCCGAGCCCGGCACCGGCCCGTCAGACCCCGATCCGTCCGAGCCCGGCGGCTCCGCCCCGGGCACCGGTGGCGGCGGCGAGACCCCCAGCCCGACGCCGACCCCGACGCCGACCCCGACCCCCGCGCCCGAGGACCGGGTCGCGAAGCTCGCCGACGCGGGCACCGGCGAGCTGACCGCCACCGCGGGCGAGGCGTTCGCGGCACGGCCTGCCGTACGGGCGCACGACGCGAACGGCGCGGGCGTCGCCGGAGTGAAGGTGCGCTTCGAGATCGTCGGCGACACCGACAGCCGCTTCGCGAGCGACGCCGGCCAGACGCGGACCACCACCGCGACCGTCACCACCGACAGCCGCGGCAAGGCCGTCGCACCCGAGCTCCGGGCGGGCGAGAAGAGCGGCGAGTTCACCGTCCGCGCCAAGGTCGTCGGCCGCACCCTGGACCCCGTCGACCACACCGCGAAGGTCACCGCACGCCAGGCCGACGAGCTCACCCGAGTCGGAGACCGGGAGCTGACCTGTGCGTCCGGCGCCGAGTACACCGAGCCCGTAGAGCTGAAGGCCACGTACAAGGGCGCCGCGGCCCCCGGAGTCGAAGCCACCGGCACGATGATCAAGTCGGCGGAGGACCCGACCGTCAACGACAAGGGCCCGTACTTCAAGGACGCCGACGGCAAGCCGACCCGTACGCTCAAGGGCCTCAAGACCGGGGCCGACGGCACCCTGGAGCTCCCGAAGATCCACGCGGGCGACGCCAAGGGCACGTACCTGCTGCGGATCGAGACGGTCGGCGGCGGCAGCGTCACCGTCGAACTGAAGGTCTCCTGACCGGACGCGAGCGTTCCGCCCCCGCGCCCCCACCGGGCCCGGGGGCGGTGCCATGTCCGGTCGACCCGGATGCGGGTGCAACGTGTTCTCATCTCGCGGCCCCGTTGCTACGGTGCCCGCCCTGACGCCGTATCAGGTCGGCGGTTCCGGCCGGCCTGGCCACCACCACGGGAGGCCGAGCATGCGCGCCCTGATCTCCGCCGCCATCGGCCTCGTCGCCGCGCTCGCGCTGGTTCTCACCATCACCGCGATCGGCGCGCCACCCGGCGAGACCTCGCCGAAGCCGCTGCTCACCACCGTCCCCGACCACCCGTAGGGAGGGCCGCGATGCGCCGCAAGGCCGGCCTCGTACTGCTCGCGTTCGCCGTGTTCTTCACGGCCCTGTCCCCCCTGATGCGGTTCTACGCCTTCCCGCGCCTGGCGAAGATCCCGCCCAGCCAGTACCAGGAGATGGTCCTGGAGGTGAAGCCCGCGACGCTCATCGACTACAGCACCATGCAGCCCAAGAAGGTCGACAAACTCACCATCGTGCAGACCCTCAAGGGCAACGTCGAGGAGTCCGAGAAGATCGAGAAGAAGGTCGGGAAGGACGTCGTCGTCTGGGACGCGCTCGTCCATGTCGTCGGCCCCGACGGCAAGATGGTCTCCCAGATCCCCGAGCGCTACATCTTCGACGCCCACACCCAGGAACCCGTGCACGCCAAGGGCGAGATGGTCGACGGGCGCGCCGTCAAACGCGAGGGCATCGAGTTCAAGTGGCCCTTCCTGACCGAGAAACGGGACTACGCCTACTACGACGCGCGCTCCGACACCACCGCGCCCATCCACTACAAGGGCACCCGCAACTTCCGCGGCGTCGAGGTCTACTACTTCGAGCAGACCGTGCCCTGGACCGAGGTCGAGGTCCCCAACACCCTGCCCGTGAAGGGCATCACCCCGGAGTCCGTACGCAAGACCGGCACGGAGTTCTGGTACACGACGGTCCGCAAGTTCTGGGTCGAACCCACCACGGGGGCGCCCGTGTACGGGGAGGAGATCCACAAGGAGGAGATGCGCGGCGGCACCCTCCTTGAGGGCAGCGGCCGCGACAAGGTCACCGCGTTCGCCGGCCACGCCAAGATCCGCGAGGACTACATCGACTACACCGTCGACCTGGTGAAGTCCCAGCGCACCCTGGTCCTGCTGCTCACCAGCTACCTGCCCTGGGGCTTCCTCGCCCTCGGCGCCGCCCTGCTGACCCTCGCCCTCGTCCTGGAGGCCCGCAGCCGCAGGCCCGGCGAGCCCGGGGAACAGGCCGTGCCCGAACCGGAACCCGTCAACGTCTGAACCCGCGGGCCGCCCAGGCCGTGTCCGTAAAGTCCCTCCCGCCCCGCCGGGCGGACGAGGGGACTCTGCGGGCCCGCAAAGATCGGGGAGACGTCCCCTAGCGTCTCAGCCGCGCGTTCGTGTGGCGGGTCGGCTCCGCCGTCGCCGGGTCCTCCGGCCACGGGTGCTTCGGGTAGCGTCCGCGCAGCTCCGCCCGCACGCCCCGGTACCCGTCCCGCCAGAACGACGCCAGGTCCGCGGTCACCGCCGCGGGCCGGCCTGCGGGGGACAGCAGATGCACCAGGACCGGCACCCCCGCGACCTCCGGCGTCCGCGCCAGCCCGAACATCTCCTGCAACTTGACCGCGAGGACGGGCTGTTCCGGATCGGAGTAGTCGACCCGGATCCGTGAACCGCTCGGCACCGCGAGCCGCTCCGGGGCCAGTTCGTCCAGGCGCGCGGCCTGCCCGTCCGCCCACGGCAACAGCCGGTTCAGGCACGGCCCGGCGTCGATCCGGCCCAGGTCCGCCCGCCTGCGCGCCTTGGACAGCTCCGGCTCCAACCACTCCTGCACGCGCGCGTAGAGGGCGTTTTCCGCTACGTCGGGCCAGGGCGCCCCCAACCGCAGGTGCAGGAACGCCAGGCGGCGGCGCAACTCCCGCGCGTCCGGCGACCACTTGAGCAGAGCCGTGCCCTCCTCGCGCAGACCGGTGAGCAGCGCCTCCCGGACCAGGGCGGGATCGGCGTCGCCGAGCGGGCGCACCGCCAACTCCACGGCACCCAGACGCCGCACGCTCCGCGCGACCACGTCACCGTCCACCCAGGCGACCTCCGCGCCGTCGGACCGCAGCGGGGCGGCAGCCCGTAGCGCCGTCTCCTCGTCGACCACCGCACCGAGCCGCACCCGCGCGTGTGCCGAGCCCACCGGGCGGTCCGCCACCGCCACCGCCAGCCACGGCGCCGCGTGCAACGGCGACCCGGGGCCCGTCGCGGCGGCCGTGCCCGACGCCATCAGGAAAGTGCCGTCCCCACGCGCGCGTGCGACCCGTTCCGGGAACGCCAGGGACGCGATGAGCCCGCACACCCGGTCGTCCCCCAGCGCAGCCCCACGCCCCCGCTGCTCGCCGACCGCCGCGGTGAGCCTGCGCACCTCCTGCCGCCAGCGCGCCCCGTACGCGTCACCGCCGCGGCGCGCGGACCGCAGCGCCGCCGCCAGATCGTCCCCGTACGCGCGTGGCGGCTCCTCGCTGAGCAGCGCCACCACCTCGGCGGCGCCCCGCGCACCCGCCTCGGACGCGCCGTCGAGCAGTGCGCGCGCCAGGCGCGGATGCAGCCCCAACCGGGCCATGCGCGCGCCCCGTTCGGTCACCCGTCCGGTCTCCGAGGCCAGCGCGCCGAGCGCCGTCAGGACCTCCCGCGCCGCCGCCATCGCGCCCGCGGGCGGCGCGTCGAGCAGGGCGAGACCCGACGCGTCCGGATCGCCCCAGCACGCGGCCTGCAGCGCGAACGCCGCGAGGTCCGCCACCTTGATCTCCGGCGCCGGGAAGCGCGGCAGCCGCCCCTGCTCCGCCTCCGCCCAGCACCGGTACACCGCACCCGGCGCCTCCCGCCCCGCACGCCCGGCCCGCTGCCGACCGGCGGCCTGCGAGGCCCGCACCGTCGTCAGCGCACTCAGCCCCCGCGCGTGATCGGTACGCGGCTCCCGCGCGAGCCCCGAGTCCACGACCACCCGCACCCCGGGCACCGTCAACGACGACTCCGCGACCGACGTGGCGAGCACCACCCGGCGGCCCGCGCCGGGCGACAGCACCGCGTCCTGCACGGCGGCCGGCGCCCGCCCGTGCACCTGCAGCACCTCGACGCCGGCCGGCTCCCCCAACTGCCCGGCCACGCGCGCGATCTCACCGACGCCGGGCAGGAAACACAGCACATCCCCGTCCCGCTCCACCAGCGCCCGCCGCACCACCGCCGCCACATGAGAGAGCAGCGCCGGATCCACCCGCATGCCGTGCGGCGGCCGCACCGCACGCGCGGGCGGCGCCCACACCACATCCACCGGGTACGCGGCCCCCCGCGCCTCGACCACCGGCGCACCGCCGAGCAGCCGCGCCCAGCCCTGCGCGTCCGTCGTCGCCGAAGCCGCCACCAGCTCCAGCTCGGGCCGCAGCGCCGCCCGTACGTCGAGCAGGAACGCCGCCACCGTGTCCGCGTCCAGATGCCGCTCGTGACACTCGTCGAGGACGACGACGTCTACACCGGTCAACTCCTGGTCACGCTGCAGGCGTTGCAGGAGCACACCGGTCGTGACCACCTCCACGCGCGTGTGCCGCCCGACGACACGCTCCCCGCGCACTGTGAACCCGACGCTTTCGCCGGCCTTCTCGCCGAGCAGCCACGCCATCCGCCGCGCCGCCGCACGCGCGGCGATCCGCCGCGGCTCGGCCACCACCACACGGCGCCGCTCCGCACCCCCGAGCAGCCCGGCGAGCTCCAGCGGCACCAGCGTCGTCTTGCCCGTGCCCGGCGGCGCACACAGCACCGCCGCGCCGTGCCCCTCAAGGGCGGCACGCAGCTCGGGCACGGCCTGCCGTACGGGCAGCTGCTCCAGGACGTCGCTACGGATCATGCCCACCAGTCTCCCGGACGGCACTGACAAGCCCCCGGCCGTACGGGATCAGCCGCGGTCGTCCCGCGCGCACACGAAGATCGCCGTACCCGGGATCAGGCCGCCGCGCAGCGGGGACCAGCCGCCCCACTCCTGGGTGTTCCACTCCGGCCACTGCGGCTCGACCAGGTCCACGAGACGGAAACCGCCCGCCACCACGTCCCGCACCCGGTCCCCGACTGTCCGGTGGTGCTCCACGTAGACGGCGTGGCCCTGTTCGTCCTGCTCCACATAAGGGGTGCGGTCGAAGTAGGAGGCCGACACGGACAGGCCCTCGGGGCCCGGCTCGTCCGGGAACGCCCAGCGCATCGGGTGCGTCACGGAGAACACGAACCGCCCGCCGGGCCGCAGCACCCGCCGCACCTCGCGCAGCACGAGCACCGGATCGGCGACGAACGGCAGCGCCCCGTACGCGGAGCAGGCCAGGTCGAAGGAGCCGTCGGCGAACGGCAGCGCACCCGCGTCCGCCTGCACCAGGGGCAGCGGCGCCCCCGAGCGCTGGTCGTCGATCCGCCGCGCGTGCTGGAGCTGGCGGTGCGAGAGGTCGAGGGCGACCGGGCGGGCGCCCTGCGCGGCCAGCCAGCGCGAGCACTGCGCGGCGCCGGCGCCGATCTCCAGGACGTCCAGGCCCTTCAGCTCCTCGGCCGGACCGAGCAGCTCCGCCTCGACCTCGTCCAGCCCCTCGGGCCCCCACACGAAGCGGTCGTCGCCGAGGAAGGTGCCGTGGTCGACCTGGTACTCGTCCGCGTTCCGGTCCCACCAGCCGCGGTTCGCGCGGCTGCTCTCGGCGTTGCCCGAGGCGCGCCGGGTGGCTTCCGGTTCGGGCAGCTCGTGCTCGTGGATGGTCGGCTCCCTCGTCGTACTGTTCCGTCCGGTCCGTCGGTCTTGTCCGACGGAGCGCTGTCGCTGTGGGATGTTGCGGGGCGCCGTTGGCCTCGTGCGACAGTTCTTGTGCCGGGTATGCGGCGATCCGCCCCGGGTGCCCGCCTTCCGCGTTGACCCTGCCCGGCAGCCCCCGTATGCTACAAGTTGCGCTGGCGGCCTGCGCTCCTCAGACAGAGCAGGGTGCGCTCGCATCTGTTGTATGTCCCCTCGGTTGTCGAGGCGATTTTCGTTTTTTCCGGTGGAATTCTTCCCGGGAAGACCGCGCCTCCTGAACTGTCCGGCTTCTGCAGGGCGAAATCGGCTCTCGGCGTAGCAGTACCTACGACTTCAATGTCCGTACCGGAGCCCTTTCCCACATGACGAGCAGCACCGAGACCACCGCCACCACCCCGCAGGTTGCGGTCAACGACATCGGTAACGAGGAAGCCTTCCTCGCCGCGATCGACGAGACGATCAAGTACTTCAACGACGGCGACATCGTCGACGGCGTCATCGTGAAGGTCGACCGGGACGAGGTCCTGCTCGACATCGGTTACAAGACCGAAGGTGTCATCCCGAGCCGCGAGCTCTCGATCAAGCACGACGTCGACCCCAACGAGGTCGTCGCCGTCGGTGACGAGATCGAGGCCCTGGTCCTCCAGAAGGAGGACAAGGAAGGCCGCCTGATCCTCTCGAAGAAGCGCGCCCAGTACGAGCGTGCCTGGGGCACCATCGAGAAGATCAAGGAAGAGGACGGCATCGTCACCGGTACCGTCATCGAGGTCGTCAAGGGTGGTCTCATCCTCGACATCGGCCTCCGCGGCTTCCTCCCGGCCTCCCTGGTCGAGATGCGTCGCGTCCGCGACCTCCAGCCCTACGTGGGCAAGGAGCTTGAGGCCAAGATCATCGAGCTGGACAAGAACCGCAACAACGTGGTCCTGTCCCGCCGTGCCTGGCTGGAGCAGACCCAGTCCGAGGTCCGCCAGACGTTCCTCACCACCCTCCAGAAGGGTCAGGTCCGCTCCGGCGTCGTCTCCTCGATCGTCAACTTCGGTGCCTTCGTGGACCTGGGTGGCGTCGACGGTCTGGTTCACGTCTCCGAGCTCTCCTGGAAGCACATCGACCACCCGTCCGAGGTTGTCGAGGTCGGCCAGGAAGTCACCGTCGAGGTCCTCGACGTGGACATGGACCGCGAGCGTGTCTCCCTGTCGCTCAAGGCGACGCAGGAAGACCCGTGGCAGCAGTTCGCCCGCACCCACCAGATCGGCCAGGTCGTGCCCGGCAAGGTCACGAAGCTGGTTCCGTTCGGTGCGTTCGTCCGCGTGGACGAGGGCATCGAGGGTCTGGTCCACATCTCCGAGCTGGCCGAGCGCCACGTGGAGATCCCGGAGCAGGTCGTCCAGGTCAACGACGAGATCTTCGTCAAGGTCATCGACATCGACCTTGAGCGCCGCCGCATCAGCCTCTCGCTGAAGCAGGCCAACGAGGCCTTCGGCGCCGACCCGTCGGCCGTCGAGTTCGACCCGACCCTGTACGGCATGGCCGCGTCCTACGACGACCAGGGCAACTACATCTACCCCGAGGGCTTCGACCCCGAGACCAACGACTGGCTGGAGGGTTACGAGGCGCAGCGTGAGGCCTGGGAGACCCAGTACGCCGAGGCGCAGCAGCGCTTCGAGCAGCACCAGGCCCAGGTCATCAAGTCCCGCGAGGCCGACGCCCAGGCTGAGGCCGAGGGTGCGGCTGCGGCCGGCGGTGCGGCTCCGGCCGCGGCCGGTGGTGGCGGCGGCGGTTCCTACTCCTCGGAGTCGGACGACAACTCCGGCGCCCTGGCGTCGGACGAGGCGCTGGCCGCTCTGCGCGAGAAGCTCGCTGGTGGTCAGAGCTGAAGTAGCTCTTAGCTAGGCGACAGTGGGCCCGCACCTTCCGGTGTGGGCCCGCTTGTCTTTTCGCCCACTCGCCGTGGGGTGCCTGCTTGTTTTGTGGGTGCGGCTCTAGTCGTGGCTGGTCGCGCAGCTCCCCGCATCCCTGGTGGGGAGGCCGCCCCCGTCGAGGTGCAGCCCGTAGCCGCCGCCCGCCGCCCGTAGCCGCCGCCCGCCGTCGTCGTCTCTAAGTTCCCCCTGTACGCAAGCTGTACGCAAGGTCTGGACCAGAGGTGCCCGTCGAACTCGCCGTACCGCCGCAGGTGTTCACGAGGCCGGGCGGGAATGCTCGTGCCGCGGGACGTGTTGTGGAGTACGAACACGAGGAGGAGCGGTCACTGTGGTTGATCCCGAGGGTTTGTACACGTGGGAGCCGAAGGGCCTGGCGGTAGTCGACATGGCGCTGGCGCAGGAGTCGGCGGGGCTCGTCATGCTCTACCACTTCGACGGGTACATCGACGCCGGTGAGACCGGCGACCAGATCGTCGAAAAGCTCGTCGACACGCTCCCCGGCCAGGTCGTCGCCCGCTTCGACCACGACCGGCTCGTCGACTACCGCGCGCGGCGCCCGCTGCTCACCTTCGAGCGCGACCGCTGGACCGACTACGAGGTCCCGGCCCTTGAGGTGCGCCTGCTGCAGGACGCCACCGGCGCGCCCTTCCTGCTGCTCTCCGGGCCCGAACCGGACGTCGAGTGGGAGCGGTTCGCGGCCGCCGTCCGGCAGATCGTCGAGCGTCTCGGCGTCCGCCTGGCGGTGAACTTCCACGGCATCCCCATGGGCGTACCACACACCAGGCCGGTCGGCCTCACCCCGCACGGCAACCGCAGCGACCTCGTGCCCGGACACGGCTCGCCGTTCGACGAGGCGCAGGTGCCGGGCAGCGCGGCCGCGCTGATCGAGTACCGCCTGATGCAGGCCGGGCACGACGTCCTGGGCGTCGCCGCGCACGTCCCGCACTACATCGCCCGCTCCGCCTACCCGGATGCGGCCCTCACCGCTCTGGAGGCGGTCACCTCGGCCACCGGCCTGGTGCTGCCCGCCGCCACGCACGCCCTGCGCACCGAGGCGCACCGCACCCAGAACGAAATCGACCGCCAGATCCAGGAGGGCGACGAGGAACTGGTCGCCATGATCCAGGGACTTGAGCACCAGTACGACGCGGCGGCCGGCGCGGAGACGCGCGGCAACATGCTCGCCGAACCGGTGGAGATCCCCTCCGCGGACGAGATCGGCCGCGAGTTCGAGCGGTTCCTCGCGGAGCGGGAGGGCGAGGGCTGACCCGCGCGGGGGCCGTCCGACTGCTGCGGCCGACGTGAAGATCCCGAGGGGGCGGGCAGCGGAGCGTGAAGCGAGGCCCTAAGCTGCCGGGCATGCTGAAAGTGGGTTTGACCGGCGGAATCGGCTCGGGCAAGAGCGAGGTGTCCCGGCTCCTCGTCTCGTACGGCGCGGTCCTGATCGACGCCGACAGGATCGCGCGCGAGGTCGTGGAACCGGGGACCGACGGGCTGGCGGCGGTCGTCGAGGCCTTCGGGCCCGGGATCCTCGCCGCCGACGGCAGCCTCGACCGGCCCCGGCTCGGCTCCGTCGTCTTCGCCGACCCGGACCGTCTCGCCGTCCTCAACGGCATCGTGCACCCGCTGGTGGGCGCACGCTCCGCCGAGCTGGAGGCCGCCGCCGACAAGGACTCCGTGGTCGTACACGATGTGCCGCTGCTCACCGAGAACGGCCTGGCGCCGCTGTACGACCTGGTGATCGTCGTGGACGCGTCCCCCGAGACCCAGCTCGACCGGCTCGTACGGCTGCGCGGCATGACCGAGGAGGACGCCCGCGCGCGGATGGCGGCGCAGGCCACGCGCGAGAAGCGCCTGGAGATCGCCGACATCGTGATCGACAACGACGGCCCCCTCGACGCGCTCGCACCCCAGGTCCGCACCGTGTGGGAGGACCTCGCGCACCGCGCCGCCGCGAGCGGCGCCTGAGGGCACGGCGTGCTCGTCCTGGCGGTGCTGACCGCCCTCGGCGGCCTCGTCGCGTTCCTCGCCGGCGGCTACGGACTGCACCGGACCCGGCGCCTGGAGGAGTCGGTCCAGTCGGTGGACGCGCTGGTCAAGCCGCCGCAGCCGGGCGCGGACCGGCCGCGGATGCAGTTCGGGACCGCGGACGGCCAGGTCGTGGAGATCGCCTCCCCGGTGCGCCGGACCCGCCGCAGGCCGCTGCGGGACGGCAGCGAGCTGCGGATCGCGTACGACGCCGACGACCCGCGCGAGATCGTGCTTCTCAGCCGGGACCGGGTCCGCGTCGACCAGGCGTTCATGGTCGCCGGGGCGGCGCTGGTGGTGCTGGGCGCGGTGCTGGTGGTGCGGGCCGTCTGACGCGCGGAATGCCGTCGAGCGGCGGAATACCGTCTGCGCACGGGGCGTTGAAACTGTGCAGTGAGGGAAGGACGCAGTCGTGCCCGAAAGCATCGGTCCCAACGGCGGATCCGGCGGTGGCGGTTCCGTCGGCCGCAACGCCGAGACGCATGTCATCGACTTCCGCGCGGCCGAGCAGCTGCTCGCCGCGCGCGATCCGCGGGGCGCGGTCAAGCTGCTCGACGAGGTGATCGCCGCCCACCCCGAGAACACCGCGGCCCGGCTGCTGCGCGCCCGCGCGTTCTTCGCCTCCGCCCAACTCCGCGCCGCCGAGCTGGAGTTCTCCGTCGTCCTGGAGCGCGAACCGGACAACGCCTTCGCCCACTTCGCCCTGGCCCGTACGTACGAACGCGCCAACCGGCCCGGCCAGGCCCGCCGCCACTTCCGTCTCGCCGCAGCGCTCGATCCGCAGCCGGAGTACGTGGCGGCGGCCCGGTTCGACGGGTAGGCCCGTTACCGCGGTCCCGGCCCCGCCGGTCCCGCTGGACCCGGTGCGCCGGTCGCGGGGCGTTGTCAGTGGTGGCGCCTACGGTGGAGGCAGTCGGGTCACGAGCGCGCCGCACGGCCGCCGCGTGGCCGCGATGTGCGGGCGTGTCACGGGGAGGCGCCCACGGGGGAAGGGCGCAGTTCATGGGATCCACATCGGCCTGGCTGATCACCGCTCATGACGATGCCTTCGTGGCGGCGCCGGCCCCATGGATGCGTCCCCATATCGAGGCGGCCGCAAGCGATCCGGAGGCCGAGCGACGCTGGGCCCGTTGGGCGCGGGCCGCGCCGTGCCGCCCAACTCCCGGGCTGGTGCGGGAACTTCCTCCTTGGTTCCCGGCGCGAGGCGGCCGCTGCGGGGCTCGGCCTGTGCGGGCTGGCCGTGCGCGTGTACTGAGGCGCCGCGGGCCTGGCCGTGCCGGTGCCGGGCGGGCGCGTCAGGCCCGGCCCGGGTGGGGTGGCCTCGGGCTGCCGTGATCCGGTTCGTACGGGGGGACGTCGCGGCCCGGCTGGTAGTGGGGGCCCTGATGGATGTGGCGGAGAACCATCGTCATGTCGACGGTGACGATCAGCCACAGCACGCCGCAGGCCGCCGCCCAGCCGGGGCGGCCCGCCAGGGCGAAGGCGATGGTGCCCGCTGTCGCCCAGATCAGGCCCCACAGGCTGAGCCAGAACCGCATACGGAGCGGACTGCGCGCAGTCACCGGTTCACTGCCCGTGCGCATCGGAGTCATCTCCCGCTGCTGTCGCTGCTGTGCTGCTCTCTCCAGGATCCTCCCGGGGGCGGACCTGCGGTAGTCGGCGGGGCGGAGGGGGAGTCGGCGACGGCCGAGGGGCGTCGGCCGTCGGCCGAGGCGGGGCCGTGCGGCGCCGTCGAGCGGGCCGGGTGGAACCGTAACGACCTTGTGTTGTCGCGCTCCTGACATGGTGTCGAATTCATGGCACGCTGCCCCGTGCACCCACCACCCCCAACGAAGGAGAACGCAGCGTGAGACGCAGCCTTCGAATACCCCACAGGGCCATGAGTGCCGTCGCAGCGACCGGTGCCCTCGTCGCCGGAATGCTGCTGCAGACCGGCTCCGCCTCCGCCTCCGCAGCCCCCTCGGCGGAGGACTTCTGGACGGCCGAGCGGATGCGGGCCGCCGAGCCGCTCGACCTGCTGCCCGTGAGCCCCGGCGACCTGAGCAAGGTCAAGGAAGGGGTCGAGAAGCTGGTCCCGCCGACCGGGCTGCCCGGCGCCGAGGCCTTCCCCGAGCAGGGCGGTCCGTGGACCGGCGGAGGCAAGGTCACCAGCACCGCGGGCCGAGTCTTCTTCACGTACCAAGGCCGCCAGGCCTCCTGCTCCGGCAACGCCGTGACCAGCGCGAACAAGTCCACGGTCCTCACCGCAGGGCACTGCGTGAAGATGGACGGCGCCTGGCACACCAACTGGGTCTTCGTCCCCGGCTACAACGACGGCCAGGCGCCGCACGGCAAGTGGACGGCAGCCAAGACCCTGTCCACGCCGCAGTGGACCGCGAGCGAGGACATCAACTACGACGTCGGCGCGGCGGTCGTGAACCCGCTCGACGGCAAGAAGCTCACCGATGTCGTCGGCGCCCAGGGCGTGGCCTTCAACTCCGGCTACAACAAGAAGATGTACGCCTTCGGCTGGCCGGCCGCAGATCCGTACGACGGCTCCGAGCTGATCCACTGCAGCGGAAACTCCATCAGGGACTTCCTGCTGTCCAACGACCACGGTCTGTCCTGCGACATGACCGGCGGGTCCAGCGGCGGCCCCTGGTTCCAGGACTTCGACGAATCCACCGGAACCGGCCTGCAGGCCTCGGTGAACAGCTTCGGCTACAACTTCCTGCCGGGCTATATGTTCGGCCCCTACTTCGGGGAGGACGCGAAGAACCTGTACGAGAAGGCGCAGGCGAGCTGAGCCCACGCCTTTGACCACACCCGCAACACGGCCCCGCACCCGCCCGGTGCGGGGCCGTCGCCACGAACGGGTGATGCCTGTGGGGGGCGGGAACTGCCTTGCTGTGCCTGCCCGTTGAGCCGGTATGAGCGAAGTGAAGCGCGAGGGGTATTCGGGTACGGGACCGGGGGCGATCACGCCGGACGGCTGCGCGGTCGAGCTGTACGCGCGACTCAAGGCCAGTGCGGAGCCGGATGTGATCGAGGGCGCCGTGCCGCCGGGCGCCCGCCTGCTCGAACTGGGCTGCGGCGCCGGGCGGATGACGCGCCCGCTGACCGAGCGCGGCTTCACGGTGACCGCGGTCGACGAGTCGGCGGAGATGCTGGCGCATGTGGAGGGCCTGCCGGGCGTGGCCCGTGCGGTGCGCAGCCCCATCGAGGCGCTGGACGGGGGAGCGCTCGGGCAGCGGTTCGACGTCGTGCTGCTCGCCTCCTTCCTCGTGCACGCCGCCGACCCCGAGGTGAGAGACGGAATACTCCGCGCCTGCCGCAGCCATGTGACCGACGACGGCTGCGTCCTGATCCAGCGCGAGGGCGCCGACTACCACACGAACCTGCCGAGAGAACGCTTCGACCCCGCCGGGTACACGGTCCGCTTTGTGTCGTCCACGCCGCTCGGGGACGGGGTCAACTCCGTGCACGCGCAGTACATATGGCCGGATGCCACCTGGACGCAGACCTTCCGGGCACGGGTGCTGAGCCGCGAGGAGTTCGAGGCCCACCTGGCGGGCGCCGGGCTCGCCGTGGACCGGTACCTGACCGGCGACGGGACGTGGGTGCGGGCCCGCCCGCTCGCCGCGGCCTGACGTGGGGCAGGGGGTGGTCGTGCGGGCGGTGTCGGACGGGGCGGAGACGGGTTCCAGGGCTGCTCGCCGGACGGGGTGGGGGCTACTCGCCGGACGGAGGCTGCCCGAAGCCCCGCAACCGCTCCATCTCCCGTCGGTCCCGCTTCGTCGGGCGGCCCGCGCCGCGGTCGCGTACGCCTGCGGGGGCCGTCGCCTCGCGGGGCGGGGGCGGAGGGCTGTTGTCCACGTAGCACTCCACCGCGACCGGGGCGCCGACGCGCTTGCGGATGACGCGCTTCACCACGACCACCCGGTCCCGGCCCGCGTACCGCAGCCGCACCTCGTCGCCCGCCTTCACCGCGTGCGCGGGCTTGACCCGGTCGCCGTTGACGCGGACGTGGCCGGCGCGGCAGGCGGTGGCCGCCGCCGAGCGGGTCTTGATCAGGCGTACCGACCAGATCCAGCTGTCGACGCGGACGCTGCCGCCCTCCTGCGGCTGCGTCGCCGGGCGCTGCGGGTCGGGCCGGTCGGGCTGCGAAGTCATGCCCGCACTGTAGTGCTCGCCAGGGTGCCTACGCCGCCGAGATTCCGGGCCGCCGGTACGCCGAGATTTCGGAGTCGCCGTACGCCGAGATTTCCGGGCTGCCGGTACGTACCGTGGGGACATGCCGGACGCGCACGCGCACACCTCCACCGCCCCCGTCGCCCTGGTCACCGGCGGCAATCGCGGCATCGGCCGCGAGGTCTGCCGACAGCTCGCGGGGCTCGACCACGTCGTGCTGCTCACCGCCCGCTCCGCCAAGGCGGCCGAGAAGGCGGCGGCCGAACTCGGGCCGTCCGTCGTGCCCCTGAAGCTCGACGTGACCGCCGAGGACGACCGGCAGCGGGTCGCCCGTGAGGTCGGGGAGCGCTTCGGGCGGCTCGACGTCCTGGTCAACAACGCGGCCATCGCGTACGACACCTGGCAGCGTGCCGTCAGCGCCGATCTGGACGTGGTGAGGGAGGCCGCCGAGACCAATCTGTACGGGCCGTGGCGGCTGACGCAGACGCTGCTTCCGCTGCTGCGGGCCAGTCGGGGCGGGCGGGTGGTGAACGTGTCGAGCGGGGCGGCGTCGCTGGCCGACATGGGCGCGGGCACCCCCGCGTACGCGACCACCAAGGTCGCCCTGAACGCCCTCACGCGGATGCTCGCCGCCGAGCTGCGGGCGGACGGCATCCTGGTCAACTCGGTCTGCCCGGGCTGGGTGGACACGGACATGGGCGGTCCCGGCGGGCGGCCCGTCGCGGACGGCGCGGCCGGGATTGTCTGGGCCGCGACCCTGCCCGGCGGCGGCCCGACCGGCGGGTTCTTCCGCGACGGGGTGCGGGTGGAGTGGTGAGCGACCCACCGGCGAAGGGCCGACCGGCGAAGGGCCCACCGGCGTACGGCGCCCCGGCGCAGGGGCCATCGGGGCACGGCGCACCGGCGTACGGCTCATCGGGACCCCGCCCACCGGCGAACGCCCCACCGGCGAACGCCCCACCGCCGCACGCCCCGTCGGGACCCCGCCCACCGGCGAACGCCCCACCGCCGCACGCCCCGTCGGGACCCCGCCCACCGGCGAACGCCCCACCGGCGCCCGCCCCACCCACGTACGGCCCGGCAGGGCCCTTCGGGGCGTACGGGGACCTGGCCTCGCTCGACCGCGCGATCGTCGGTTGCCGTCGCTGCCCCCGCCTCGTCGCCTGGCGTGAGGAGGTCGCCCGTACGAAAAGGGCCGCGTTCACCGACGAGACGTACTGGGGCCGGCCGGTGCCCGGGTTCGGGCCGGCGGACGCCGCCCTGCTGATCGTCGGCCTCGCGCCCGCCGCGCACGGCGGCAACCGCACCGGGCGGATGTTCACCGGCGACCGCTCCGGCGACGTGCTCTACCAGGCCCTGTACGACATCGGCCTCGCCTCGCAGCCGGCCGCGACCGGCGTCGACGACGGGCTGACCCTGCACGGCGTGCGGGTCACCGCGCCCGTGCACTGCGCCCCGCCCGCCAACCGGCCGACCCCGCAGGAGCGGGACGACTGCCGCCCGTGGCTGGTGGACGAGGTGCGGCTGCTCGCGCCCACGCTGCGCGCGGCGGTCCTGCTGGGCGCCTTCGGCTGGCAGGCGGCGCTGCCCGCGTTCGCCGAGGCCGGGTGGGAGGTGCCCCGGCCGCGGCCCGCCTTCGCGCACGGCGCGCGTACGACCCTGCGGGGCGCGCCCGGCGACCTTGACCTGTTCGGCTGCTTCCACGTCAGCCGGCGCAACACCTTCACCGGGCGGCTGACGCCCGCGATGCTCCGTGAGGTCCTCCGGGAGGCGGCGACGGCGGCCGGACTCCCCGTACGCCCGGAATGACCCGCAGTCGTAGCGAACGCCGCGCAGCAGTCCAGCTAGGCAAAAGCCGTATAACAGCCGGACTGCGCAAAACGTGCAGCGAGCCTAACTTGGGCGGGGTGACAGACACCGCTGACCGCCCGCGCGCCGCAGCCGCAGCTCACGCCGGTCCCGGCGCCGCCGCGTACCGCAA
The DNA here is from genome assembly GCF_029968095.1 of Streptomyces solicavernae. GTDB lineage: Bacteria > Actinomycetota > Actinomycetes > Streptomycetales > Streptomycetaceae > Streptomyces > Streptomyces solicavernae. The sequence continues at coordinate 23,425 of NZ_JASCIR010000010.1, forward strand.
TCTGATCGTGGCCACCGTCGGTTTCACCTTGACCTTCTGGGCCTGGAACCTGATCTCGCCGCTCGGTGGCGACTACAAGGAGCGGCTGGGTCTGAGCTCCTTCCAGCAGTCGCTGCTCGTCGCCGTGCCCGTGCTCGTCGGCTCGATCGGCCGCATCCCGGTGGGCGCGCTCACCGACCGCTACGGTGCCCGCCGGATGTTCCCGCTGGTCACGGCGGGCACCATCGTGCCGGTGCTGCTGCTGATCCCGGCGCGGGACTCCTACGCCGCGCTGATCGGCGTCGGCTTTCTGCTCGGGCTCGGCGGCACGACGTTCGCGATCGGGGTGCCGCTGGTCAACTCCTGGTTCCCGCCCGCCAAACGGGGCTTCGCGATCGGCGTCTTCGGCATGGGCATGGGCGGCGTAGCGCTCTCCGGCTACTTCACGCCGCGCATCGCGCAGCACGGCGAGAACCTGCCGTTCCTGGTGGTGGCCGTGGCCCTCGCCGTGTTCGCGGTGGTGGGCGCGCTCCTGATCACCGACCGCCCCGACCGGCCGGTGCCCACCGCCTCGCTCTCCGCCCGCCTCGGCTCGGCCGGACGGCTGCGGGTGACCTGGGAACTGTCCGCGCTGTACGCGGTCGGCTTCGGCGGCGTCGTCGCGTTCGGCGTGTACCTGCCGACGTACCTGAAGACCTGGTACGAGCTGTCGCCCACCGACGCCGGCACCCGCGCGGCCGGGTTCGCCCTGGTCACCGTCGTGTTCCGGCCGGTCGGCGGCTGGCTCTCGGACCGCGTGCACCCGGCGCTGGTCACCGCCGGCTCGCTCGTCCTCGTCGCTCTGCTCGCGATCCTGCAGGCCTTCGACCCGTCGCTCCTGCCGATGGGCACGGTCTGCCTGCTCGGTATGGCCGCCGGGCTCGGCGCGGCGAGCGGCAGCGTGTTCGCGATGGTCGCGCAGGTCACGCCGCAGCCGCAGGTCGGCTCGGTCACCGGCATCGTGGGCGCGGTCGGCGGCCTCGGCGGATTTGTCCCGCCGCTGGTCATGGGCGCGATCTACAGCGCCAAGGACTCGTACTCGATCGGCTTCATGCTGCTGTCCGACCTGGCGCTCGCGGGGTGCGTGTACGCGTACGGGCGGATGCGGTCGGTGCGGCCGGACTGAGCCCCGGGCGCGGTGCCGGTCAGTCCTCGGGCACGACCGCCGTCGCCGTGATCTCCACCAGCTGCCCCGGACAGCCGAGCGTACTCACGCCGATCAAGGTCGAGGAGTGCGGCCCCGAGGCGCCGGTGGCCAGGCCCGACTCCTCCACGACCTGCCACACCTCGGAGAGCGGACCGGGGCCGTCCGCGACCACGTACACATCGGTGTACGCGACGAGGGGGAGCTCGCTGCCGACCGCCTTCAGCTGCTCCTCCAGGTTGGCGATCACCTGCCGGGCCTGCGCGACATGGTCCCCCGGGCCGACCAGGACCCCCGCCGCGTCGAGCGGCATCGACCCGGCGAGGAACGCGAGCCGCGTGCCCGCCTCGACGACGGACGCGTGGGTGTAGCGGGGCGGGGCGAAGAGCGTGGGGACGACGGTGCGCCTGATCGCGGTTGCGGCCTCCTGGATGCCTGCCGACGTGCCTGCGGGGACTGCCGATCGGATCATGTACGGGAGGGACTACCCCTCGCACCCGAATTTCGCCGGGAGCCCCGGCTCAGGCATGGAGGCTGAGCCAGGAGGGGCGTACGCGCGGGAAGATCGTGCTTACGGTCTGAGCCCCGGGCGGTCCGGCCGGGTGCCGTTGACGCGGATGCCGCCGATCGCCCTGCGGGCTCGTCCTCAAGCTCCGCAGGCTACCGCTGGGAGGTGCCCCCCAGACGGGCTGGTGTTTCGCGTCGGTGTCGGCCGGCCGGATCTCACGCCCCCAGGTGTGCCAGCAGCCCCGGTGCGCCTTGGTACTCCCGCTCCTCCGGCAACAGCTCCCGTGCCGCGTCCAGTTGGCCTTCCCGTACGAGCGCGTGCACGGCGCGGGCGGTCCCGGTGACGTCGGTGACGGAGACGATCCACTCGTCCGCGTACCGCCGCGTCGCCTCCCCGGCCAGGCCCAGCTGGAGGGAGCGGTACGGCAGCGGCTGCAGGCGGAGGTCACGCTCGGGGTCCCACTGCACCCGCGCGGGCGCCGACCGCAGCTGGGCGCGCCAGGCGGCGTGGTCGGCGTGCAGATCCCGGTCGTAGTGCGAGAGGCAGGCGTTGCGCAGGGCCCACTCGAAGCCCCTGCGTGTGATCTCCACGGCGAGCACGGTCTGCTGGCCGTCCTTGGTGGCCCAGCCGCAGCGGTACATCATCCACAGGAACGACGGCTTGACCCAGGTCATCCGGCCCCGCTTCCACCCGGCGGGGAAGCGGCCGTCGCGGGCGGCGGGGACACCGATCGCGGGGGAGTAGGCCTGGTAGACGGTGATGGTGTCGGCGGTGTGGCGGGCGCGGACGCGGTGGGCGGAGGGTGCAGCGATCCTCGTCGTCGCTTTCTGGTCATGCTGACTCATGAGAGCAGTGTGCAGGGCGAACTGCTTTGGACACCACGGATTTTCCGCCCGCGTGAGGCGTAAGGCGCGAGGCGCGAGGCGCGAGGCGTAAGGCGTAAGGCCTGAGGCGTGCGGCGCGAGGCGGGGGCGGGCCGGGGAGACCTCCCCCGGCCCGCCCTCACGCACGGGTGCCCGGGCCTACTTGCCCGCGCCGGGCTTCGGCAGTCCGCAGCCCTCCGCTGTCAGGTCGATCTTGCTGCCCGCGCCCACGCACGGCACCATCTGGTACGTCTGCTGTGCGTAGTTGATGCCCTTGCGGACCGTGACCTCGCCGTTCTCGTCGACCTCGCACGGGTTGTTGACCGTGCACTCCTCGCCGCTCTCGTTGCCCGTGTTGTTCACGGCGACCACCTTGCCGGTGGCGTCGTCCACGACCGGGGAGCCCGAGGTGCCGCCTATCGTCTTGCAGGCGGGGGTGTAGCGGACCGAGTCCTTCCAGGTCCAGTCGCCCTCCTTGAGGGTGGGCACGAACCCGTCGATGTCGCAGCTGTACGTCCTCTTCCAGTACCCGGAGACGACCGTGATCGCGGTGCCCGCCTTCGGGTGCTCCGCGTTCAGCTCCAGGGCCTTGATCCCGTACTCGCTCTCGATCTCCTCGTACGTGGAGGTGAGTTCGTACAGCGACAGGTCCGTGTCGGTCATCGTGCCGTAGGCCAGCTTGCTCGCCTTCAGCGTGCCGACCTCGCCGCCCGAGGCGTCGAGCAGGTCGAAGGTGCGGCTCGACGGCTGGTCCACGAGGACCTCGCCGGGGCCGGGCATCCCGCCCTCCAGACAGTGCCCGTTGGACATCACCAGGGCCGGGTCGCCGGGCTCGGCGTCGGGGGTGCGGACGACCGAGCCGGAACAGTTGCTCAGCGCCACCGTGCCGGCGAAGTCCACGGCCTTCGGCCGCTTCTTCGCCTTGCCGAGTGCCTGGCCGAGCGCCTGGTCGATCACCTGGTCGACTTCCGAGCCGAGCGCCTTGCCGAACGTGCTGCTGCCGAGCGCCTTGCCGAACGTGCTGCTGCCGGCCGCCTTGCCGGGCGTGGCGGCCGCGCCGTCCTGGGCCACGGCGGGCGCGGCGCCCGCCCCGGCCAGCAGGAGCGCTGCCGCGAACGCGCCGACGAGAGGTTTCTTCATGTGGGGGTCCCCTCCGTCGCCGAGAGCCTTGGTGCCCTCGGCTTTTGTCATGCGCATTCTTATGGGGTGAGCGCTCTGCGGACAACAGTGCGCGCCTGCCGGACAGTTGGTTGACTCGTACCGGCTTCCGGGTCAGAGTCACGCGGTGGAGATCAGTGAGCTGACGGGCAGTGAGCGGCGCGTGTGGGAGGCGTTTGCGCGCGGGGACCGGGTCGACCTCGCCGACGAACCGGAGGAGGGGCGGGTCCTGCGCGCCGCCGTGCTGCGCGCCCTGCTCCTCGGCGAGCACCGGCGCGACGGTGAGGTGCCGGGTCTGCACGTCGACCACGCCCGCGTCACCGGACAACTCGACCTGGCGCACGCCGTGGTGGACTGCGCGGTCAGCCTGCGCACCTGCGTGTTCGAGGAGCCGCCCCAGTTGTACGGCGCCCAGTTCCGCCGGTTCAGCCTCCGCGGCTCCACCCTGCCCGCGCTCTACGCGGCCACCCTCCGGGTCGACGGCACGCTCACCCTCGCCCACTGCCGCGTCCGCGGGCCGGTGCGTCTCGCCGGGGCCCGGATAGCCGGTGCGGTCTTCCTCACCCGCGCCGAACTCGGGCTACCGGGGCGGGAGTCGGGCGAACCCGTGCTCCAGCTCAACCAGGTGGCGGTCGGCGACGATCTGTGGGCCCTCGGAATCGTGGTGCACGGCGAGGCCAGGCTCCTCGGCGCCAACGTCACCGGCGCGGTGAAGCTCGACGACGCCCACCTCGACCACCCCGGCGGCGACGCCCTGTACGCCAAGACCCTCACCGTCGGCTCCGACCTGCACGGCATGCGGCTGCGGGCGAGCGGGCGGGTCAACCTGCGCGGGGTGCGCGTCCCCGGGCAGATCAACTTCGCGTACGCGCGGTTCGCCAACCCCGGCGGCACGGCGCTGCGCGTCAGCAGCGCCGTCGTCGGCGAGCTGTGGCTGCGCGAGGCGCCCCGGATCGAGGGCGAAGTGACGCTGCGCCGCTCGCAGATGGAGCTGCTGCACATAGCCCCGGAGAGCTACCCGGACAGCGTCCTCCTCGACGGCCTCGTCTACACCACCCTCTCCCCGCACCAGCCCGCCGAGCGCCGGCTGGCCCTCCTGGAGCGGGAGTCGGAGGGGTACGTTCCGCACGCCTACGAGCAGCTGGCCACCGCCTACCGCCGGGTCGGCGACGACTCGGCCGCCCGTACCGTGCAACTCGCCAAGCAGCGCCGGCACCGCGCCACCCTGCCGGTCTACGCCCGGGCCTGGGGGCATCTGCAGGACTTCACCGTGGGCTACGGTTTCCGGCCCGTGCGGGCGGCCGGCTGGCTCGCGTCCTTGCTGCTCGTGGGGACGGTCGCGTTCGCCCTGGACACCCCGCGCGCGCTCAAGCCGGAGGAGTCACCGCCGTTCAACGCGTTCGCGTACGCCCTCGACCTGCTGCTGCCCATCGTCGACCTCGGCCAGGAGAAGGCGTACGCGCCGGACGGCGGGGCGCAGTGGCTCGCGTACGGCCTGATCATCACCGGCTGGGTGTTCGCCACGACGATCGCGGCGGGCGTGACTCGGACGATCAGCCGACAGTGAGCGGCGTGGGCCCGCCCCGCGAGGGATGATCCGGGCATGAGCCGAGATTCCGCCGATGCCGCCGGAGCCCTGCGCACCCACAGCGCCGCGGGCCGCTGGGTGCTCCTGACCACCGTCCTCGGCTCCGCGATGGCGCTGCTCGACTCGACGGTCGTGAACGTCGCTCTGCCCCGCATGGGCGCGGACCTCGACGCCGATCTGGCCGCGCTGCAGTGGACCGTCAACGCGTACATGCTGACCCTCGCCGGGCTGATCCTGCTCGGCGGTGCGCTCGGCGACCGGTTCGGGCGGCGGAAGGTGTTCGTGCTCGGCGTGGTCTGGTTCGCGGCGGCCTCGCTGCTGTGCGGGCTCGCCCCGAACGCGGGCGTCCTGATCGCCGCGCGGGCCCTGCAGGGCGTCGGCGGCGCGCTGCTCACGCCCGGCTCGCTCGCCCTGATCCAGGCCTCCTTCCACCCCGACGACCGGGCCAGAGCGGTCGGCGTGTGGTCCGGGCTCGGCGGGGTCGGCGCGGCCGTCGGGCCGTTCCTCGGCGGCTGGCTGGTCGACGGGCCCGGCTGGCGCTGGGTGTTCCTGCTCAACGTCCCGCTCGCCGCGGTGTGCGTGCCGGTCGCACTGCGCCACGTACCGGAGTCGGCGGGCGGCGAGGAGGCCCGCGCGCACTCCTTCGACGTGCTCGGCGCGGCCCTCGGCGCCCTCGCGCTCGCCCTGCTCACCTACGCCCTGATCGCCGCCCCCGACGGCGCCGCCTCCCCGGCCGTGCTCGGCTCCGCCGTCGCCGGACTCGTCCTGGCCTGGCTGTTCGTCAGGGTCGAGCGGCGCCGCCCCGAGCCGATGCTGCCGCCGTCGCTGTTCCGGGCCCGCCTGTTCACCTCCGTCAACGTCGTCACCCTCTGCGTGTACGGGGCGTTCGGCGGCTTCTTCTTCCTGGCCGCGCTCCAGCTCCAGGTCGTCGCGGGCTACTCGGCCCTCGGCGCCGGGACCGCGCTGCTCCCGACGACGGTCCTGATGCTGCTGCTCTCCGCCCGCTCCGGCGACCTGGCCCAGCGGACCGGGCCGCGCCTGCCGCTGACCGTCGGGCCGTTGCTGTGCGCCGCGGGGATGCTCCTGATGCTGCGGGTCGACGGGGCGCACGCCTCGTATTTCTCCGCCGTGCTGCCCGCCGTCGTCGTGCTCGGGCTCGGCATGGTCACGCTCGTCGCCCCGCTCACCTCGACCGTCCTCGCCTCGGTCGACACCGCGTACGCCGGGCTCGCCAGCGGGGTCAACAACGCGGCCGCCCGCGCCGCCGGGCTCGTCACCGTGGCGGCGCTGCCGCTCCTGGTGGGCATGGGGCCTGAGGCGTACCGCTCGGCGGCGGAGTTCGGGGGCGCGTTCCGGCGCGCGATGCCGCTGTGCGCCGGGCTGCTCGCCCTGGGCGCCGTCGTCGCGTGGTGGACGGTACGGGCGCCGGAGGCGGAGCGCGCGGAGCGCTGCCATCCGGAGTGCCGCACGAACTGCGCGGTCGCGGCGCCGCCCCTGGAGCCGCCGGAGGCTGCGGGCGAGGCGGGCGAGGCGGGCGAGGCGGGCGAGGCGGGCGAGGCGGAGAGGTGACGGGGGAGGCGGGGGAGTCGACGGGCGAGGCGGGGGCCTCCTGACCCCTTGACCGTGGCCCGACAGCCGCTATGGTCTAGACCCAAGGTCTAGACCAAGGAAGAGCGTGAACTCCCGTTGCGGGCCGCCGAGTCGGCGCCCTGACGGCCCGTCGGGCTGCGCACCTTCACGCTCCTTCGCCTCCCCCCACCGAGCGGGAGGCGCCGTACGCCAAAAGCGTGCGGCGCCTCCCTGCACTTCGCAGTGAAGGAGTAGCCATGCAGAGGAACCGGAAGCTGGCCTTCGCCCTGGGCGCGGGCATCGCCCCGCTCGTCGCCCTGACCCTGTCCACCGGCACCGCCAGCGCGCACGGGTACGTCAACTCGCCGCCCAGCAGGCAGGCCCAGTGCGCCGCGGAAACCGTCCCGTGCGGCGCGATCAAGTACGAGCCGCAGAGCGTGGAGGGCCCGAAGGGCCTGAAGAGCTGCAGCGGCGGCAACGAGGGTTTCGCCGAGCTGGACGACGACAGCAAGGGCTGGGTCGTCACCCCGGTCGGCAGCTCCCAGGACTTCACCTGGAAGCTGACCGCCCGGCACGCCACGAGTACGTGGGAGTACTACGTCGGCGGCAGCAAGGTCGCGGAGTTCGACGACGGCGGCGCCAGGCCCGGCGAGACGGTCACGCACAACGTGAACTTCGGCGGGATCAGCGGCAAGCAGAAGGTGCTCGCGGTGTGGAACATCGCCGACACGTCGAACGCGTTCTATGCGTGCATCGACGTCAACATCGGCGGCTGAGCTCGTCCCCAAACGCCGGAGGGGCTTGAATTCAGCCCCTCCGGCGTTTGGGGCGGGGGCCCCTGGTCGAGCGGAGCCGAGAGCTTGGCCAGGGGACCGGGGACCGGGGGCGGGGGCGTCCCCCCGGCAAACTCACTCCCGCGGCCGCACCACCCGCAGCCGGGGCGACGAGCCCTGTGCGGCGCTCGCGCCGGGCGGTGCCGCGGTCGCTGCCCGCCGTCGGCCCGGCACGTCGCTCCTCGGGTGCAGGATCAACGTCAGCCTGGTCAGTCCGCGTTCGCGCAGCGTGCCCGGGGTGTCCGTGACGATCCGGCACGTGGTGCTGCCCCAGGCCGGATCCGGGTGCCGCAGCGGTCGTACCGCGCCGTCGTGGTCGAGCGCGGCCGGGCCCACGCTGTGCATCCAGCGGGGCAGGCCCTGCTGGTAGGCGGCGTTCATCAGCGGGTCGCGGGCGATGTCCTCGCGGATGCCGCGCAATGTGGCGTCCTGCCCGTACGCGTCCAGGGCCGCCGAGAACTGGGCGAGCAGCGGCAGGCACCAGCGGGTCTCGTGCTCGCACAGCACCGTCCCCGCGTCCGGGTGGAAGAGGACGAACCGCAGCAGATTCTCGCCCGGCATTGCCCCGGGCACCTCCCGCACGTCCCGGAAGAGGCTCTCGTACGCGGGGCTCGCGGCCAGGACGTTCCAGGCCTGGTCGAAGAGGAGCGACGGGTGCGGTGTGGCCGCGATCAGCGCGGTGTAGTCGCGGAGGTAGGACCGCAGCCCCAACTCGCGCTCCGCGGAGGACGGTTGGGCCGGGACGGCACCGTGGGGCCAGGACTTCAGGGGGCCGGGGGATCCGGACGCCGGGTCATTCGCCATCGAGATCATTCGTCATCGAGACGCTGTCCCTCCCGTGGAGTGAGACCTTCCGTACGCGGGCCCGCGGGGCGTCTGCCGCTGCGCGACCCTGGGCCGGTCCGCGGTGCTCCCCGCCCGGCGTGACCGACCCCTACGTACTTTGTTGAAGGCGATACTCCTTGTCCCGCAGACCGCATGTCAATGATCGTGGCATTTCCTGCCCGAGGCCGATGGCTTTGCGCCACAGCTGTGGCAGACCTTGGCCGGGGCGCGGCGGACCGACTAGCCTCCGGGCAGCCCCGGTTGCTGTCCGAAGCCGGTACGGCACAGGGGTCAGGGCTCCCGAGTGCGCCCCGAACAAGGGGAGTTCGCCGAGGTCAGCGCCTCGTGAGGGGGTCTGGCGCAGGCAACTGGGCAGCCCGGCACAACAGTTGGCCGAATCGGATGCGACACCCTGGACGACTCAGACGTTCAGGACCTAGACGCCAGAGACTCAGACACCCAGATGCCCTAGAGACTCAGACACCCAGACGACGCAGAGACTCAGACACCCCGACGACGCAGAGACTCAGACACCCAGACGACGCAGACGCCTGGACGTTCCAGCCGCCCCCCGACGTAGGAGACCCACCGGTGACAGATGACTTCTCGGTTCCCGGCCCGGCAGCCGCCGGACCGCTCGCCGTGGTGGTCGCCCGTGTCGCCGAGCTCGCCGACCGGCTCGGCGTGCCCCGTGGTGAGGTCTTCCGGCCCCCGAAGCTGTCCGCGGAGTCCGGGGTGCCCGTCGCGGTCGTCGAGGACCTGCTCGCCGGGCGGCCCGCGGGCGAGGCCGATCTGCAGGCCCGCTTCCTGCAGCGCTTCGCCCTGCTGCGCAAGACCCGCCTCAAGCCCGACGGGCGCCGCTACACCCAGCAGGAGATCGCCGACGGCGCGGGCATGTCCCGCCAGCAGGCCGGCGCCCTCATCAACGGCGACCGGCGCCCCACCATGGAGCACTGCGCCGCCATCCAGCGGTTCTTCAAGGTGCACGCCGGGTTCCTCACCGCCGAGGACGCCGACGCGCTGACCGGTGCGCTGCGCCGCGTCGAGGAGGAGTTGCGCCAGCGCCAGGCCGTCCGGCCGCCGCAACGGGGTGCGTCGCCCGCCCCGGCCGCGCCCGCCGGACCGCTTCCCTCCGCCTCCGGTACGGACCCGGTGACGGCAACGGTGCCCGCGGCCGCGGGGGACGTGGCCGAGGATGCCCCCGACGACCCGTTGCAGCGGCTGCTGCAGGACCACGGGGTGCGGGGCATCGCCTGGCGCGCCGCCCAACTGCCCACCGACAAGCACCGGGACACGGTCACGGAATGGCTGGACATGCTCCTTGAGAACGTGCGGCGGTCGGAGTCCTGATGGCCGGGAGCGAGGCACGAGCAGCCGTCGGGACAGCCGAGGCGCGGGCAGCCGTGGGGACAGCCGAGTCACGGGCAGCCGTGGGGACAGCCGAGGCGCGGGGAGAACCGTGGGGATAGCCAAGGACCAGCGCAGGCTCTGCGCCGACCTGCTCGCCGGAGTCGAGTCGGCCGCGCCCGCCCGCCCCCAGGACCTGCACGCGGCGCTCTGCGAGGCGATGAGCCGGCGCCGCGGCCGCCCCGTACGGCTGCGCACCGCCTCGTTCCCGCCCGGCACCGCCAGCGGACTGTGGCTCGACATGGCCGACCAGGACCTGATCGTGATCGAGGAACGCACCGCCCCCGACCATCAACTCGTCATCCTGGGCCATGAGTTGTGGCACATGGAGGCCGGGCACGCCGGGCACCACGTGGAGGGCGCGGGCGTCGCGGCCCGACTGCTGGCCGACGAGGCCGACCTGCGGGCCACGGTCCTCAAGGTGGCGGCCCGCACGCACTTCGACCACGACGACGAGAGCGACGCGGAGAGCTTCGGCCTGCTCCTCGCCAGCCGGTGCCGCGTCTGGCTCACCGGCACCGACCCGGCGGGCCCGGCGGGCCGCGACCGCCTCATCGGCCGCATCGAGGCGTCGCTGGGCTACCGACGCCCGCGCGGCTGAGGCGTGCGGGCCTGCGTACGTCTGCGGGGGTTCGGGGGCGGAGCCTTTGCGGTGCGGACCGGGGCAGCCCTCGCTGCGGGGCTCGGGCCCGGTCGATCAGTGGATCAGCCCCTTCGCCGCCCCGCGAGCACCTTCCGCGCCGCCGCATGTGCCCCCACCGCGGCGACCCCCGCCAGCCCCAGGCTCAGCGCCGCGTCCCTGGCGGTCGTCGGCCGCAGCACCCCGGCCCGGCGCAGCCGCCCCCGCGCCCACAGCGTGAACGGCACCACGAGCAGCGGCGAGGTGGCGGAGCCGGGGGTGTAGCCGCGGGCCACGGCGGCCTGGGCGAAGCGCCGCCGCAGCTCCGGCACCCGCGTCCGGGTCCAGCGCGGCACCGTCGCCAGCTCCTCCAGGTCGTGCAGCAGCCAGGCGGCGAACAGGCCGAGGGCGACGGCGGCGTGCGGGCCGGTGTTCGGGTCGGCGTGCGGGCCGGTCTTCGGGGCGGCGTGCAGGTCGGCGGGCGGGCGCGCGTCAGGCGTGCGGTCCATGCCGCGCAGTCAACCACGGTCCTGTGACCGCGCGTTCAGAAATCGACGCTCAACCGGTCGTCGAGCCGCGCCACCGCCTCCTGCCCGTACGCGCGGACGTACGCCGCCCGGATCGCCTCCACCTGCGGATCCCGCTGCGCCGCCGCGGCCGCCGGGTACAGCAGCACCAGCTCGTACGACCGCTCCCGCTCCACCGTGCCCCGCGCGTCCCGCCACTGGCCGCGGCCGGTGTGCACGGTCAGGCCCTCCGGGAATCGCGGGGTCACCTCGCGGTCCACGAAGGCCATGAACTGCCGGTCCGTCACATCCGGTCCGCCATCGGGACGTTCGGTGCCGAACAGCAGCCGGGTCTCGACGTACGCGTCTCCGCGCGTGCCTGCCGTGGCTGTCGGCCGCGCGTCGAGGGAGGCGTAGGCGGCGGGCGCGCCCACCGTGAGGGTCGTCAACGCGGCGGCGGCGAGGGCGAGTCGGGTACGGGCGGACGCGGTGCGGGGCATGCGGATCCCTTGGTCGGAGGGGAACGGGGACCGGCCGCGCGAGCTGCCGCCCGGCGTCCGGCGCCGCTCACTATGGCAAGGAGATCTCCCGAGTTGTCCGTTACACGCCGCTCGGCCACACGCCGCTCGGCCACACGCCGCTCGGCCACACGCCGCTCGGCTGCACACCGCACGGCCGTACGCAATCCCCTCTACCTTGGCGGGATGACCGCGACCGACCCCGCAGCAGGACACCCGCAGGCCCCCGCCGACCTCGTCGTCACCGGCTGCACCGCGCTCGTGCACGACCCGGAGGGAAACGTCGGCTTCGCCGCGGACCGCGCGATCGTCGTACGCGGCGGCGTCATCGCCGCCCTCACCTCCAGCGCCGGGGCCGCCCGCCTGCCCGCCGCCGAACGGCTCGACGCGCGCGGACAGCTCGCCCTGCCCGGCCTGGTCAACTGCCATACGCACAGCCCGATGGTGGCCCTGCGCGGCATCGCCGAGGACCTGCCCGTCGAGGAGTGGTTCAACGACTGGATCTGGCCGATCGAGTCCAATCTGACGGAGCGCGACGTGGAGCTCGGGGCGCGGCTCGCCTGCGCCGAGATGATCCGCGGCGGCGTGACCTGCTTCGCGGACCACTACTTCGCGATGGAGTCGGTGGCCGCGGCCGTCACCGACAGCGGCCTGCGCGCGCACCTCGGCGCGGCCTACTTCTCCTCCCAGGGCCCCGAGGGCCGCGCCCGCTCCCTGGAGTTCGCCCTCGACCACCGGGGCGCCGCCGACGGCCGCATCACCACCTGCCTCGCCCCGCACGCCCCGTACACCGTGACCGACGCGGACCTCGCCGCCACCGCTCAACTCGCCCTGGAGCACGGCCTGTCCGTGCACCTCCACGCCGCAGAGAACCGCGACCAGACCGAGGCGAGCGTCGCCCGCACCGGCCGTACGCCCATCGAGACCCTGCAGCGCGCCGGTCTCCTCGACGAGGGCGTCGAACTGCTGATCGCGCACGCCACCGGCCTGGCCGAGCGCGACCTCGACGTGCTCGGGGCGGCCCGCGGCCGGGTCGCCGTGGCGAGCGCGCCGCGCGGCTATCTGAAGTTCGCCTGGGACACCACACCCGTACGCGCCCTCGCCGGGCTGGGCATCCCCGTCGGCCTCGCCACGGACGGCGCCGCCTCCAACAACACCCTCGACGTGTGGGAGTCGATGACGCTGACCGCGCTCGTGCAGAAGCAGTCCACGGGCGACCCTGCCTGGCTCACCGCCCGTCAGGCCCTGCACCACGCGACCCTGCAGAGCGCCCGCGCCGTCGGCCTCGGCGACACCGTCGGCTCTCTCGCGCCGGGGCATCGAGCCGACCTGATCCTCGTCGACCTGAGCGGCCCGCACACCCGTCCCGTGCACGACCTGGCGGCGACACTGGTGCACAGCGCGCGCTCCGCCGACGTCACCACGACGATCGTCGACGGCCGGGTGCTGATGCGCGACCGCGAGCTGCGCACCCTGGATGTGGACCGGATCGCGGCCCAGCTGGAGGAAAGGCTGCCGGAGTTGACCCGCCGCGCACCCGGAAGGCGGATCCAGGACTACCGGCACTGAAGGGCGCCGCTCAACGCGGGGCCGTGGGCGAGGCTCAACGCAGGCCGTGCGCGCCGCTCAACGCGGGCCGTGCGCGCCGCTCAACGCGGGCCGTGCGCGCCGCTCAACGCGGGCCGTGCGCGCCGCTCAACACGCCGTGCGCGCCGCTCAACGCCGGGTCGTGCGCGAGGCCGCAGCCGTGCGCTCCGTCGTACGCATCCACAGCGGGACGGTGCCCGTGATCCGGCACACCGTCAGGTACAGCGGGATCGGCGGGGTGTAGGGCGCCGTGCCCTCGGGGCGGTGGACGAGGCGGGGCGCGCTCGGCCCGGCCGGGACCCGCGCGCCCGTCGCGTACCGCAGCGGAACCGGCCAGTCCAGGGAGACCGAGGAGCCCGACGGCACGATCCACCACCAGCGGGCGCCGTCCGCGTACACACAGCCCGTCCGGGGCAGCCGGGCCCGCACCTGGCGCCCGTACTCCTCGGGCATGCCCACCGCGTCGCAGCCGAGCGGGGTCGTCATGCCCTCGGGCAGCTCCAGTAACACGTCCTGGGGGACGCGCGCCAGCGAGGCGAGCGTCGTCATCGTCAGTACGCGCACGGAGCCACCGCCGTCCCCGAGCGGGCCGCCGCGGTCACCTGGTCGGCCCCGGTCACCTGGTCGGTCGCGGTCCCCTGGGCAGCCGTGGTCACCCGGGCGGTCGCGGTCACCTGGGCAGCCGAGGTCGCCCGGACCGCTGGGGCCACCCCGGCCGCCGTGGCCGTCCGGTCTCCTGTGGTCTCCCGGGCCGCGCCGCCGTCGGCCCGGGTCACGCGGCCGCCGCCCCGGCCGACCGCGGCAGTTCGGCCCAGACCCGCAGGCCGAGCCCGTCCTCCTGCGCGCCCCAGGCGGTGCTCACCGCTGACACGAGCAGCAGTCCGCGGCCGTGGTCCTCGTCGCCGGAGCGCGCCGGGTGCGGGTGGGGGCCGCCGTCCTGGCCGGGGCCCTCGTCGCGGACCACTATCCGGACATGCCCCGCGACCGGGTCGTCGGTGAGGTCGCAGACGATCAGCCGGCTCACCGTGTGCACGAGGGCGTTGGTGACCAGCTCGGAGACGACGAGCGCCGCCGTGTCACAGGTGTCGTCGCAGATCGCGAAGTTCGAGAGGTGCTCGCGCGTCAGGCGCCTGGCCCGCGCCACCGAATCGGGGCGTGCGGCCAGCTCGAAACGGCAGCGGCGGTCGCCGAAGGGCGCCCCGGCAGGGGACTGCACAGTCTGGGTCTTACCGAGTGCCACGGCCGGTTCCTAACGGGGCGGACGAGTTCACGCCTGCCACTATCTCCCCGCCGCGAACACTTGGCAAGCGCCACTCTGAAAAGTGCAGAGTGCAGTGTTCCTCGCGGGACGCCCGTGGCACACTGCTCCAGCGGCATCCCTACGGCGCCGCGCGGGCAGCGATTCCGCCGCTGCCGGCAGGGATCGGCGACGGCGATCGGCGACTACGGACCGAGGCGAGACGGAGGCAGGCAGTGAGCGAACCGCGGTCCGCTCCCACCGTGGGTCAGGTCGTTCTCGGCAAACGCCTCCAGGATCTCCGTGAGCACGCCGGACTCAAGCGCGAGGAGGCCGCCCGCGTCCTGCGCGTCGCCCCCGCCACGGTCCGCCGCATGGAGACCGCCGAGGTCACGCTGAAGATCCCGTACCTCCAGCTCCTGCTCAAGGCGTACGGCGTCGACGACGAGGAGGCCGACTCCTTCGTCACGCTCGCCGAGGAGGCGAACAAGGCCGGCTGGTGGCAGCGCTACCACGACATCCTGCCGGGCTGGTTCTCCATGTACGTCAGCCTGGAGGGCGCCGCCGGCCTGATCAGGTCGTACGAACCGCACTTCGTGCCCGGTCTGCTGCAGACCGAGGACTACGCCCGTGCCGTGATGCGCTCCGGGGCCGTCGGCCGCACCGACGACGCCGAGATCGAACGGCACGTCGCGCTGCGCATGCAGCGCCAGGAACTGCTTGCCCAGGACGACGCCCCGAGGCTGTGGGTCGTCATGGACGAGACCGTGCTGCGCCGGACGGTCGGCGGGCCAGAGGTGATGCGGGCGCAGATCGACCGCCTCCTGGAGGCCGGGGAGCTGCCCCATGTGACCCTGCAGGTCGCCGAGTTCGCCCAGGGCCACCACCCGGGCACCTACGGCCCGTTCGTGCTCTTCCGCTTCGGCGTGCCCGAGCTGCAGGACATGGTCTACGCCGAGTACCTCACCGGCGCGGTCTATCTGGACCGGCGCGCCGAAGTCGTGACGTACCTGGAGGTCATGGACCGGATGGCGGCGCAGTCGGCGACGGCACACCGCACGAAGGAGATCCTCCGCGATCTCCGCAAGGAGCTGTGAATGGACCGCATACCGGTCGAGGGCGCCCTGGACCAGACCGGCGCGGACGGCTGTGTCTACAACGGCATGCCCGCCCGCGACCTGGGCACGGAGGGCTGGCACAAGCCCTGGAGCGGCGGCAACGGCGGCAACTGCGTCGAGGCGATGAAGCTCGCCGACGGCCGCGTCGCCGTCCGTCAGTCCGCCGACCCCGACGGGCCCGCGCTGATCTACACGACCAGCGAGATCCACGCGTTCATCCAGGGCGCGAAGTCCGGCCAGGCGGACTTCCTGCTGTCCTGAGCCGCACGGTCAGTACGTCTGTCCTGAGCCGCACGGTCAGTACGTGTCGGGCGGAAGGGCGGCGCACAGCGCGTCCAGGGCCGCCGGGTACGCGTGCTCCGGCGGGGTCGCGTACCCCACGACCAGGCCCTCGCGGTGCGGACCCGCCGCGTCCGGGTGGCGGAACTCCGCCAGGCCGTCCAGCGCGAGGCCCTGCCAGTGGGCCGCCTTCAGCGTGGACCGCTCGGCGCCGGGCGGCAGCCGCAGGACCGCGTGCAGGCCCGCCGCCACCCCGGTGACCGGAATGTGCGGGGCGTGCGCGGCGAGCGCTTGCACCAGGCGGTCGCGCCTGCGCCGGTAACGCAACCGCATGCGCCGCACATGCCGGTCGTACGCGCCGCACTCCAGGAAGTCCGCGAGCGCCAGCTGGTCGGTCACGCCCGTCCAGGCCTCCCGCTCGCCCTTGACCCGCAGCACGTCGTCGACCAGGTGCTCGGGCAGCACCATCCAGCCCAGGCGCAGCGCGGGGGAGAGGCTCTTGCTGACCGAGCCGAGGTAGACCACCCGATCCGGGTCGAGGCCCTGCACCGCGCCGACCGGACGGCGGTCGTAGCGGAACTCGCCGTCGTAGTCGTCCTCCAGAACCAGGGCACCACGCGCGCGTGCCCAGTCGACGGCCGCCGCGCGCCGCTCCGCGTGCAGCGGGCCGCCGGTCGGGAACTGGTGCGCGGGGGACAGCAGCACCGCCCGCTGCCCGCCCAACTCGGCCGTGCGGGCGCCCTGTTCGTCCAACGAGAGCGGGACCGTCCGCACTCCGGCGTCGCCGAGCAGCGCGCGATGGAAGCCGAGCCCGTACTCCTCCACGGCGAGCGGCCCCGCGAGGACGCCGCCGCGACTCCCGCCCGCGCCGCCGAACAGCAGCCGCAGGGCGTGGGCGAAGCCCGCGCAGACCACGATCCGCTCCGGGTCGGCCCGTACGCCACGCGCGCGTGCCAGGTACGCGGCGAGCGCGGTGCGCAGCTCGATCCGGCCGTGCGGCGACGCCGGCCCGAACGCCTCGTGCGGCGCCGTGTGCACCGCCCGCCGCACGGACGCCAGCCAGGCGTTGCGCGGGAACGAGGCCGGGTCCGGCTGCCCCTGCCGCAGGTCGAACCGGGGCCCACGCGCGCGTGCGGGCGATTTCCCGGGCGCCTTCTTCGGTACGCGTACGGGGCTCGCCGGGGCGGTGCGTTCGGCGACCCGGGTGCCCGACCCCTGGCGCGCGACGAGCCAGCCCTCGGCGACCAGTTCTGCGTACGCCTCGGCGACGGTGTTGCGGGCGATGCCCAGGTCGGCGGCGAGGGCGCGGTAGGGCGGCAGCAGGGTGCCGGGCGCGAGACGGCCCGAGCGTACGGCGGAGCGCAGGGCGTGCAGCAGGGCTGCGCGGCGACTGCCGGTGGGCGGGAGGTCCAGGTGCAGGTCGGTGCCGGACGGCGGTGCGGCGGGTCCGGAATTGACCTCGGGAACTGAATTGACCTCGGAAACTGCCATGGAATTGAACCCTACAGCGGGTCTTTCCGGCCCGTAGGTTCATGGTCATGAGCAACGACACGATCGACATGATCGACATGATCGACACGAACGACACGAACGACACGAACGACACGAACGAAATGAAAGACACGATGTACCCCACGGCCTCCGTCGCCCCCGCCGCCAAGCCGGTCCGGGTGAACCTCGCCAAGGCCGCCCCGCGTGTCTTCAAGGCGCTGATCGGCTTCGACGCCGCCGCCCGCGCGGGCCTCGACCCGGCCCTGGTCGAGCTGGTCCAGATCCGCTCGTCGCAGCTGAACGGCTGCGCGTACTGCCTGCACATGCACACCAGCGACGCGCGCAAGGCGGGCGAGAGCGAGGAGCGGCTGCACATGGTGGCCGTGTGGCGGGAGGCCCGGCACTTCTTCACCGAGCGGGAGCAGGCCGCGCTCGCCCTCGCCGAGACCGTGACCCTGGTCGCCGCGGGCGGTGTCCCGGACGAGGTGTACGCGGAGGCCTCCGCCCGCTTCTCCGAGGAGGAACTGGCTCAGCTGATCGCCCTGATGACCGCCATCAACACCTGGAACCGCGTCGCCATCGCCACGGCCAAGGTGGCGGGCACGGACGAGCGGGCGGGCGGCTGACTCCCGTACGACAGCGCCGTCTACGCTGACGGCGGACTGCTGACCGGGGACTGCTGACCGGGGACTGCTGACGGCGGGCTGCTGACGGCGAACTGCTGACCGCGGACGACGGACGGCTGACGGGTGACGGCGGACTGCTGATGTGCGGACGATCACGCTGAGGGAGTGGGAATGGCCAAGCTGCGCTGCGCCGTGCTCGACGACTACCAGGGCGTCGCCCTGACCACGGCCGACTGGTCGCCGCTCGCGGAGGACATCGACCTCCATGTCGTACGCCGCCACCTGGGCGACGAGGACGCCGTGGTCGCGGAGATCGCCGACTGCGAGATCGTCGTCATCATGCGCGAGCGCACCCCGTTCCCCGCCTCGCTCCTCGCCCGGCTGCCCAAGCTGCGCCTGCTGATCACCTCCGGGATGCGGAACGCCTCCGTCGACCTGGACGCGGCCGCCCGGCACGGTGTCACGGTCTGCGGTACGCCCAGCAACTCCGAGCCGCCCGCCGAGCTGACCTGGGCCCTGATCCTCGGCCTCGCCCGCCACGTCCTGCCGGAGGGCGGCGCGCTGCGGGACGGCGGGCCCTGGCAGTCCACGCTCGGCGCCGACCTGCACGGGCGGCGCCTCGGCGTCGTCGGGCTCGGGAAGATCGGCACCAAGGTCGCCCGGGTCGGCCGCGCGTTCGGCATGGACGTGACCGCCTGGAGCCAGAACCTGACGGCCGAGCGCGCCGCGGCCGCCGACGTCGAGCTCGCCGACTCCCTCGAACACCTGCTGTCCCGCAGCGACTTCGTCTCCCTGCACGTCCAGCTGGGTGACCGTACGCGCGGTCTCATCGGCGAGCGGGAGCTGCGGCTCATGCGCCCCGGCGCGTACCTGGTGAACACCTCACGCGCGGCACTCGTGGACCAGGACGCCCTCGTCCGCGCCCTGCGCGAGGGCTGGATCGCGGGCGCCGGCGCCGACGTCTTCGACCAGGAGCCGCTGCCCGCCGGCCACCCGCTGCGCACCGCCCCGAACTTCCTCGGCCTCCCGCACCTCGGCTACGTCACGCGACGCAACTACGAGGGGTACTTCCAGGGCGCGGTGGAGGACATCGCGGCGTACCTGGCGGGGGAGCCGATCCGGGTCCTCGGGTGACTCGGGTGACTCGGGTGGCCGGGTGACTCGGGTGCTTGGCGGGCTCGGGGCCTCGTGTGGTTCGGGTGCTTGGCGGGCTCGGGGCCTCGTGTGGTTCGGGTGCTAGGCGGACTCGCGTACCCCGCTGACTCGGGTGCTCGACTGGACCGGCGCTCGGCTCCGGGTGCGGCGGGGCGGCCCGGTCACCGGCTCGTACCGGCTGCGCGCCAGCCGTCCAGGACTCCGTCAACCACTCCCCGTACCCGGCGCCGGGCCTCGTCCCGCCGCACTCCGGCCATCAGCAGCGCGTCGTAGTCCGAGTCGTCGTGCCGCACCGCCGCCCGCACCGCGGCCCTGACCGCGGTCTCGTCCAGGGCCCGGCCCGCGGCGCTGCGGCCCACCCGGCCGCTGCCGCGCCGGGACGCGTGTGCCGCGATCCGCTCCGCGCGCCCGGCCGGGCAACCGGGGAAGAGCGTGCGGATCTCCGCCGCGAAGGCCGCCGCGAACCGTACGTCCTCCGCCGCCCGGCGTGCCGCGTCCCGCTGCCTGCGCCGCGCCCGCGCCTCCGCGTCCGCGAGGCAACGCCGCTCGGCCAGGGCGAGCGCGGCCTCCTCGACGAGCACGCCCTGCCGCTCGTACCGCCGTTTCCGGTGATTCCGGCGCACCACGACCACCGACAGCGAACTCGCCTCCCTGGCGCGGCGGGTCAGCGCCGTGTCCCCGCGCGGCAGGAAGACGAGATGCCCGAGGTCCGCGCAGTCCAGACAGTGCGGTGCGCCGTCCGCGAGCACGAGCAGCGCGAGCGGTCCCGCTGCGCACTCCGCGCAGTGCCGCCGCCTCCGGCCGTACGGCTGGAGCGCGACAAGTCCAGGGTGAGAGAGGTCGGTTGACGGCCTGACCGTGGCGGCTGAAGGTGACATGAGCGGTATGTACCCGATGGGCGGGGGCGGTTCACGCGGCGAGCCCCAGGACGAGCGCCGCACATCCCGCCAGCGCACCGGCCGCCCGCACATGGTTCCAGGCCGTCCACTCGCGTACGTACGACCGCCACAGCGCGACGCTCTCCGGCGCCTCCGGGTCGAGCTTCGCCAGGGCCTCGTTGCGCGGGATGTTCGCCGCCACGGTCACCCCGAACGAGCCGAACAGATACAGCGCGCAGCCGAGCAGCAGCGGAAACGTGCCCGGTTCCGGCCACAGCACGAACGTCACCACCGCCACCACGAGGCACACGCCCGCCGTCCCGACGAACACGAGCAGGAACAGCGGGTTGATGATCAGCACGTTCAGCTTCTGCATCGCCGCCATGCCCTGCGCGGGCGGCAGCGCGGCCAGCGTGCGCATCACCGAGGTGGAGAAGGCGAAGAAGACACCCGCGACGAGCCCGCAGCCGAGCGCGGCCAGCAGCGTCAGTACGAAGTACGGTCCGTCGATCACGGCAACTCCCCCTTGAGCACGCCCCGTTGATCCTGCCCGTGACGGAGGTACGGGGCAAGCGGATTGCCGGGCGTGGCGCTCGCACCGGCCCGCGCGGTGGCCCGGCCCGGCATCATGGCCGCGTGCGACTCGAACCGATCACCTGGGACCGCCTGACCGACACCCTCGCCGACCGTATCGCCGCCCTCGACCCGGCCGACGGCGGCGCCTGGCCGCGGATCGGCCTCGACGGCGCCCCGGCCGCCGGTACCGGCGGCCTCGCCCGCAGCCTTGCCGAAGCCCTGCGCGTACGCGGCCGGTCCGCGCAGGTCGTGGACACGGAGGGCTTCCTGCGCCCCGCGTCGCTGCGCTTCGAGTACGGCCACCAGGACCCCGATGCGTACTACGACGGCTGGTTCGACACGGGCGCGCTCTGGCGCGAGGTCCTCGGCCCGCTCGACCCCGGCGGCGACGGCCGGATCCTGCCCGACCTGTGGGACCCGGCCGCCGACCGCGCCACCCGCAGCCCGTACGTCCAACTCCCGCCCGGCGCCGTCCTGCTGCTGCACGGCCCGCTGCTCCTCGGTAAGTGGTTCCCGTTCGACCTCACGGTCCACCTCGCCCTGGCCCCGGGCGCGCTGCGGCGCCGTACGCCCCCGGAGGCCCGGTGGACCCTCCCGGCCTTCGCCCGCTACGAGGACGAGGTCGCCCCCGAGTCCGCGGCGGACGTCCTGGTCCGCGCCGACGATCCCCGGCGCCCGGCCTGGGGGGCTGGCCCGGCCTGATGCGCCACTCATCACTCGCCACTCATCACTCGCCACTCATCACTCGCCACTCATCACTCGCCACTCATCACTCGCCAGGTGAACGACGGGCTGAGCGAGGGGTGGCCCGGGGTGCTACGGAGAGTGGCCTTGGCGCTGGCGCTGGCGCTGGCGCTGGCGCAGGTGCGGGGTGCCGTTCGTGGGACGAGAATTGACTGCGCCGGTGGCCGCGGCGCGACCCGTGCCGCGCCGGAATCCTCACTTCCGGTCCGAGACCCCGGCCACGACCCGGCTCACGGAGGCACGACATGACCACCGCCGGAGACATCATGCACCGCGGTGCCCAGTGGATCCCCGCCCACGAAACCCTGGACCGCGCCGCGCAGCTGATGCGCCAGCTCAACGTGGGCGCGCTCCCGATCAGTGACGAGAACGAGCGGCTCTGCGGCATCCTCACCGACCGCGACATCGTCGTCGGCTGCGTGGCGATGGGACACGACCCGACAAAGGTCACCGCGGGCGAGATGGCCAAGGGCACGCCGCGCTGGATCGCGTCCGACGCCGACATCGACTCCGTGCTCCAGGAGATGCAGGGGCACCAGATCCGCCGGCTCCCGGTGATCGAGGACAAGCGTCTCGTCGGCATGATCAGCGAGGCCGACCTGGCTCAGCACCTGACCGAGGAGCAGATCGCCGCCTGGGCGGGGATGGTGTACGCGAGGGCGTGAACCGTCCGGCCGTACGGCCCCGAAACGAATCGGATTGCCAGGCAGCGATACGGACTGCCCGGTAGGGAATCGACGGTTCTGCGGGGGCGGGGCGGGTGGTCCGGTAGGTAGCGGGTGGTCCGGGAGGTAACCGCATAGCCCCGTACGGGATATCTGGCATGTCCGGTGTGGGGCATAGGGGCCCGATGCGGCCCGATGCGGCCCGATGCTCCGGAATAAATGCGGATCAACTGGGATGATCGCGCCATGACGCAGACGCGAACCCACGGATACCTCCTCGACCCCCGCCCCGCCGAGGCCGGCCGCCCCTTCGACGCGACCGCCGCCCTCTTCGACGCGAGCACGTTCCGGCACTTCGAGCACATCGGCGTCGGCCCCGGCTGGCGCTGCTGGGAGGTCGGCGCGGGCGGCGGGTCCGTGCTCGGCTGGCTGGCCAAACGGGTCGGCCCCACCGGCCGAGTCGTCGGCACGGACCTCGACATCGCGCACGCGAGCGCCGTCGCCCGGCCGCCCGTCGAGGTCCGCTGCCACGACGTGACCGCGCAGGAACCGCCCGGGGAGGGCTTCGACCTGGTGCACGCCCGGCTTGTCCTCTCCCAGGTCACCGACCGCGACCGTGCCCTGTACTTCATGGTCCGGGCGCTGCGCCCCGGTGGCCGCCTGCTCGTCGAGGACGCCGACGTCGCCCTCCAGCCGCTCGGCTGCCCCGAAGAGCAGGGCCCCGCACAGCAGTTGGCCAACCATGTACGCCATGGCCTGCGCGCCCTCCTCGCCGAACGCGGCGCCGACCCCGCCTACGGGCGCAGGCTGCCGCGGCTCCTGCGTGAGGCGGGCCTGGTCCAGGTCGCCGCCGAGGCGTACTTCCCGCTGACCTCCCCGGCGGCCGCCGCCCTGGAGACGGCCACCGTCCAGCAGGCCCGCGACCTCCTCGTCGCCCGCTCCCTGGTCACCAACGCCGACATCGACCGCTACCTCGCCCAACTCTCCAGCGGCACCCTGGACTTGGCCACACCTCCACTGATCTCTGCTTGGGGGCGTAAGGCGTAGGGCGTAGGGCGTGAGGCGTGAGGCGTGAGGCGTGAGGCGTGGGTTGTGGGTTGTGGGTTGTGGGGTGTGGGGTGTGAGGCGTGGGGTGTGAGGCGTGGGGTGTGAGGTGTGGGGTGTGAGGCGTGGGGTGTGGGTTGTGGGGCCTGAGGCGGTGGGCCGTGGGCCGTTGGGGTGAGGTGGACAGGCGCCCTCACCCCGGCCGACCCCCCACCCGCAGAACCGCCCGTGCGCCCGCCCGGCACCCCTCGGCCGCCGCCTCCACGGCCGAGGCGCCGCCGAGACGGGCGGCCAGGAAGGCGCCGGTGAACGCGTCCCCGGCGCCGGTCGTGTCCCGCGCCGTCACGCGTACGCCCGGCACCCGCACCGGCGCCGCCCCGTCCTCCACGACCAGCGCACCCTCCGCACCCGCCGTCACCGCCACCAGCGGGAACCGGCTCCCCAGCTTCGCCGCCGCCTCCCCGGCCTCCGCCGGCGAGGGTGGGCCGGGCGGGTCGGCCGCCGGTATGCCGGCCAGCAGCGCCGCCTCCTCCCGGTTCGGCAGCAGCGCCTCAGCCCCCTCCACCGCGTCCAGGAACCGGTCCACGCCCGCCTCCGCCAGGAACCCCGCCGACGCCGGGTCGACGCTCACCGGGATGCCGCGCGCGCGTGCCGCCGACAGCGCGAGCCGTGCCGTGGCCCGGCTGCCGTCCGCGAAGAACAGGTAGCCCGACAGGTGCAGTTGGGCCACCCCGTCCAGGAGCGCCGGCGACCAGTCGCCCGGGCGCAGCCGCAGCACCGCCCCGCTGTCCGTCAGGAACGTCCGCTCAGCCGCGCCGTCCACCAGGCAGATCACCGTGCCTGTCGGCACCTCCTCGTCGACGACCAGGCGCGGCCGCACCCCGGCCGTGCGCAGCGCCTGCTCGTGCCACGCCGCGGACTCGGCTCCCACCCGCCCGAGCAGGGTCACGTCCGCACAGCCCCAACGCGCCGCCCAGCACGCCACGTTGGCGCCCGCCCCGCCCGGCAGGAGGCGGATCGCGGCGGCCGTGTCGGTGCCGTGAGCCAGCGGCGCGCGATACCGCGCCACCACATCCGTCACCACATCGCCGAGCACCAGCAGCCCACCGTGCCTGGGCCCCGCCGCTGCGACGGGCCTTGGCCCCGCCGCCTTGCCCGGCCTGGGCCCCGCAGCTGCGCCCGGCCTGGGCGCCGCCGGGTCGACCGGCCGCATCGGCGGGGTCATCCCGACCACGCCCCCGCGACCCGAGCGGCCAGCCGCACATTGCCCCGCACCGCCGCCAGATTCGCCCGCAGCGACGCCCCGTCCGTGTGCCGCACCAGGAAGTCGAGGAGGAACGGCGTCACCGCCTGCCCGGTGATGCCGCGCTCTGCGCACTCCCGCAGCGCCTCGGCCAGCACACGCGCGTGCAGCCCGGGGCCCAACTGGTCCTCCTCGGCCACCGGATTCGCCACGACCAGCGCCGACTCGGGCCCGCCGAGCGCGTCCTGGGCCCGCAGTACCGCCGCCACCTCCTCGGGCGAGGCCAGAGTCCAGTCCACCGGATGCCCCGAGTCGGTGAGGTAGAAGCCGGGGAACCGGTCCGTCCCGTATCCGGCGACCGTCACCCCCAGCGTCTCAAGCCGTTGCAGCGTCGCCGGCACGTCCAGGATCGACTTCACCCCCGCACACACCACCGCGATCCGCGTACGCGACAACAGCGCCAGGTCCGCCGACTCGTCCTGGGTCGACGTCCACTCCCGGTGCACCCCGCCGAGCCCGCCCGTCGCGAAGCCCCGCACCCCCGCGCGTGCCGCGAGGAACGCCGTCGCCGACACCGTCGTCGCACCGCTCGCCCCCGTCGCGAGCGCCGGCGCCAGGTCGCGGTGTCCCAGCTTCCGGATACCGTCGCCCGTGGCGATCCGCTCGACCTGCTCCTTGTCGAGGCCGACTCTGGCCCGCCCGTCAAGCACCGCCACCGTGGCCGGAACGGCGCCCTCGCGACGGACCGACTCCTCCAGTTCCAGGGCTACTTGGAGGTTCTGCGGGCGTGGCAGCCCGTGCGCGATGATCGTCGACTCCAGGGCGACGACCGGCCGCCCCGCCGCCAACGCCTCCCTGACCTCTTCCGACACGATCAGCACCCGTGGCCTCCCATCACGGATCACCGACACCTGTTCCCCCTCCCCGCCCGGCCCAGCCCAGCGCCTCGCCGCCCCGCCCCCGTTGCGACCCGCCGACCGGGCGACCGGCCGACCCGCCGTCCGGCCGACCGGCCGACCCGCCGTCCGGCCAACCGCCGACCCGCCAACCGCCGGGACCCGCCGGGACCCGCCGTCCGGCCGCGAGGCCGACCCCGCCGAGGGGCCGTCCTGCCAGCCGTCCAGTCAAGCGGCCGTCCGGCCGTCCCGCCCCGCTGCCTCTCGTCTCATCCTGGCGCCGGCGCCCACCGCGCAAACTCGACTCTGCTGTCGGCAGAGTGGGCTTGCGGATCTGCGGGCGCGGCAGCAGCACGGCGCGCCCTCAGGCTCCTCCGCGCGCCCCCGCCCACGGCAGCAGCCGTCTCTCCGCCAGCCCGAGCAGCGCGTTGCACGCTCTGCTGCACCGGCCGCAGAAGAAGCAGAGGGAGATCACGCCCGGGGTGGTGACCGACACGGATTCCGACGAACTCTTCGTGGTCGTCAGCGGACGCGCCACCGTCGACGTCGAGGGCGGCGACGTGCTGGAGGTCGGCCCCGGCGACCTGGCCGTGCTGCGCGCGGGCGACCGTACGACCTGGACGGTGCACGAGACCCTCCGCAAGGCGTACCACATCAACCTCTAGGGCTCAGCGGCACGTTGGACTGGAGAGGTGCGACCGGAGACCGGGCCGGGTCGTTCGCGCTCAGAACAGCGGTTCCGGCAGGACCCCTTCGAGGGCGAGCAGCCGACGTTTGGTCTCCAGGCCGCCGCCGAAGCCGCCTATCCCGCCGTCACTCTCGACCACGCGGTGGCACGGCACCACGACGGGCAGCGGATTGGCGCCCATCGCCGCCCCCACGGCCTGGGCGGCCCCGGGCTGACCGACCCGGGACGCCAGCTCGCCGTACCCCACGACCGTGCCGTACGGCACGCCCCTGGCGAGTTCGCGCAGCACCTCGCGGTTGAAGCCGGAGGCCAGCGTCCAGTCCAGGTCCAGCGTGAACGTGCGCAGCTCGCCCGCGAAGTAGGCCGCGAGCTGGCGTATCGGCTCCGCGAGACGAGTGGAGCCGGGGGCCTCGACGGGCGTGCCGCCGAAACGGGTGGCGAGCCCTTCGACGGCCGCCCGCTGCGTCCGGGCGTCGGCGTGGAAGACGACATTGACGAGCCCCTGGCCGGTCGCGGCCAGGAGCAGCCGGCCGATGTCGCTCTCGACGACGGCCCACTCGACGTCCGGTCCGGTGGTCTGCGGATCACGGTTCGCGTTCACGCAGACAACCGTACGGCGGGGCACTGACAACGCGCCCCGCCTCCGGGCCCCGCCCCGGAATTCCGGGGCCGCGGCTGACCGGCACCACGGCCTGGCCCGTGGGCCGGCGAAGACGGGAGCGCGCCGCGCAGCTCCCCGACCGCGCGCCGCGCAGCCCCCCGACCGCGCGCCGCGCTCCCGTGCCGACCCGGCGAGACCTCCTGGGCCGTGCCGGACCGGGGCCGCTGCCGAACCGGGACGCCTCAGTCCTCGTTGCCGACCGCCGAGCGCACCACGTCCGGCTTGTTGCTGATGATGCCGTTGACGCCGTACCCGGCGGCCCGCCGCGCATCGGCCGCCTCGTCGACGGTCCACGTGAAGATCTCCAGCGGCTTGCCGTGCGGGCCGCGCATCGCCTGGATCGCCGCCACGTACCCGTGCGAGATCGTGGTGTGCCGCGCGTTGATCTGGTCGACGAACGTCGCGTACTCCGGCAGCTCGGCGACCGAGGGCGTCCCCAGGAAGCCCTTCTTGATGTCCGGCCGCAGCGCGTGCACCTTGCGCATGCTTTCCTCGCTGAAGCTCTGCCACACCAGCTTGCTCTTGACGTGCTTGCGGTCGAGCCAGCCCGTCTTCTCCAGCACCCGCAGGGTGTCCTGCTCGATGCCGGGGTACAGCTCGGGCTTCTTGACCTCAAGGACGAGCTTCTGGTGGTTCTGCTCGACCCGGTTCATGTACTGCTCAAGCGTCGGCACGCGCGTGCCCGCGTACTTGGCGTCGAACCAACTGCCCGCGTCCAGCTTGGCGATCTCGGCGGCGGTGAAGTCCGCGACCTTCCAGGGAGCGCGGTCGGGGAACACCTCCTCGACGTTCGTCGTCCGCTTCAGGTTGTCGTCGTGCATGATGACGAGCTCACCGTCCTTGGTGCGCTGCACATCGTTCTCGACCCAACGGAAGCCCATGTCGCGGGCCTTGTCGATGGCGGCGAGGGTGTTCTCGGGCGCGTAGGCCGACGCACCCCGGTGCGCCACGACAAGAGGTCCGTCGGTCTCGGTGGGGGCCTGGACGGCGCCCGTGCTCCGCGGAGCGGCGGCGTGGGCCGTCGTCGTGGGGAGCAAGAGCGCGCCGACTCCCAGAAGCGCTGCGGCTGTTGCGGCTGCGGGACGTGCGTACACGTGAACTCCTCGGGTCGAGAGATCGCGGACCGGACGAGAGTGACAGTCGATGACCAACAAGGGACGGGCGCCGGATGGACACAGGTTGAACGGAGTTGCCCCGAGACGGGCCGAACACGCCCATCCCGCCGGATTCTTTGCCGAAAAATCGCTCGTGCGTTTGCCCGTGCGCTCTAATCTCTGCTCAATCACCCGCACAGGGAGGGTGGTTGTACGGGGGCTCTCAGGTGATACCAAGTCAATTCGGGCGGAGGGCTGTCGCGCATGCAGGGGACGGTCGACGGATTCAGTTACGGGCTCGTCACGCCCGTGGTCGCGTACCTGATGGCCTGTCTCGGCGGTGCGCTCGGCCTGCGCTGCACGACCAGATCGCTGCTCGTGGAGAACTCCTGGCGGCCCGGCTGGCTCGCCCTCGGCTCGGCCGCCATCGGGTCCGGCATATGGACCATGCACTTCGTCGCGATGATGGGCTTCGCGGTCGAAGGTGTGCCCGTCCGGTACGACGCCCCGATCACCTTCGCCAGCCTGGGCCTGGCCATCGTGATGGTCGGCATCGGGATCTTCATCGTCGGCTACCGCGGTGCGACCGTCATGGCCCTCTTCACCGGAGGCACCATCACCGGACTCGGCGTCGCCTCCATGCACTACCTGGGCATGGCGGGGATGCGCCTGCCGGGGTCCCTCCGGTACGACACGTTGACCGTCACCCTCTCTGTAGTGATCGCCGTCGTCGCGGCCACCGCCGCGCTCTGGGCCGCCGTACAGGTGCGGGGTTTCCTGTGGAGCCTCGGGGCCAGCCTCGTCATGGGGCTCGCCGTCACCGGCATGCACTACATGGGGATGGCTGCGCTCGACGTGCACCTGCACGGATCCGGCGGCATGCCGTCCGGCGACCCGGCCGGTGCGCTGCTCGCGCCCATGATGGTCGGCCCGCTCGCCTTCCTCGTGCTGGCCGGTGTGGTCGTGATGTTCGACCCGCTGATGGCGCACGGACCCGGCCGGCAGCGCGCGGAGCTGAGCCTGCGCCCCGGCCCCGCCCTGGTACCCCGCCCCGGCATCCCGGCCCACGGCCCCGGCTCCGACGCGGCCCGAGGCCGCCCGCCGCGCCGCCGCACCCTCGCCCCGGCCCCGCCGCGAGGACCGCGCTCCCGCCTGGACCGGTGATCACCGGGCACCGCCCCCACGCCCGTGACCAGGGAGAACGGCACCGCCGATGCGGATGCGGGGCCGGTTGTCAGTGGGGAGTCGTACGGTGGGTTTCATGCGGCCCTCATCCAAGATCGAACGCACGGTGGCGCCCTTCGAGGTCGTCAGCCCGTACCAGCCCAGCGGTGACCAGCCCACCGCTATCGCCGACCTCGACCGACGCATCCGAGCGGGCGAGAAGGACGTCGTCCTGCTCGGCGCGACCGGCACCGGCAAGTCCGCCACCACCGCGTGGATGATCGAGAAGCTGCAGCGCCCCACCCTCGTGATGGCGCCGAACAAGACCCTGGCGGCCCAGCTGGCCAACGAGTTCCGCGAACTCCTGCCGAACAACGCCGTCGAATACTTCGTCTCGTACTACGACTACTACCAACCAGAGGCGTACGTCCCGCAGTCGGACACCTACATCGAGAAGGACTCCTCGATCAACGAGGAGGTGGAGCGCCTGCGCCACTCCGCCACCAACTCGCTGCTCACCCGGCGCGACGTAGTGGTGGTCGCCTCCGTCTCCTGCATCTACGGCCTGGGCACGCCGCAGGAGTACGTCGACCGCATGGTCTCGCTCAAGATCGGGGACGAGCTCGACCGCGACGAACTCCTGCGCCGCTTCGTCGACATCCAGTACACGCGCAACGACCTCGCCTTCACACGCGGCACCTTCCGCGTCCGCGGCGACACCATCGAGATCTTCCCGGTGTACGAGGAACTCGCGGTCCGCATCGAGATGTTCGGCGACGAGATCGAGGCCCTCTCCACCCTGCACCCCCTCACCGGCGAGGTCATCAGCGACGACGAGCAGCTGTACGTCTTCCCCGCCTCCCACTACGTCGCCGGCCCCGAACGCATGGAGAAGGCGGTCAACGGCATCGAGAAGGAGCTGGACGAGCGCCTCGCCGAGCTGGAGAAGCAGGGCAAGATGCTGGAGGCCCAGCGCCTGCGCATGCGCACCACGTACGACCTGGAGATGCTCCGCCAGATCGGCTCCTGCTCCGGCATCGAGAACTACTCGATGCACTTCGACGACCGCGGGCCCGGCACGCCCCCGCACACCCTCCTCGACTACTTCCCGGACGACTTCCTGCTCGTCCTGGACGAGTCCCATGTGACCGTGCCGCAGATCGGAGCCATGTACGAGGGCGACGCCTCCCGCAAGCGCACCCTCGTCGACCACGGCTTCCGGCTGCCCTCCGCGCTCGACAACCGCCCCCTCAAGTGGGAGGAGTTCCAGGAGCGCATCGGCCAGAGTGTGTACCTCTCGGCCACTCCCGGGGCGTACGAGCTCTCGCGCGGAGACGGGCACGTCGAGCAGATCATCCGCCCCACCGGCCTGGTCGACCCGGAGGTCGTCGTCAAACCCACGGAGGGCCAGATCGACGACCTGGTGCACGAGATCCGCACCCGGGCGGAGAAGGACGAGCGCGTCCTCGTCACCACGCTCACCAAGAAGATGGCCGAGGACCTCACGGACTACTTCCTCGAACTGGGCATCCAGGTCCGCTACCTGCACAGCGACGTCGACACCCTGCGCCGTGTCGAGCTGCTGCGCGAGCTGCGCGCGGGCGAGTTCGACGTCCTGGTCGGCATCAACCTCCTCCGTGAGGGCCTCGACCTGCCCGAGGTCTCCCTGGTGGCGATCCTCGACGCCGACAAGGAGGGCTTCCTGCGCTCCGGCACCTCCCTGATCCAGACCATCGGCCGCGCGGCGCGCAATGTCTCCGGCCAGGTCCATATGTACGCGGACAAGATCACCCCGGCCATGGAGCGGGCGATCGACGAGACCAACCGGCGCCGCGAGAAGCAGATCGCGTACAACAAGGCGAACGGGATCGACCCGCAGCCGCTCCGCAAGAAGATCAACGACATCGTGTCGGCCATCGCTCGCGAGGAGGTCGACACGGAGGAGCTCCTCGGCTCCGGTTACCGCCAGACCAAGGACGGCAAGGGCGCCAAGGCCCCGGTGCCGTCGCTCGGTGCGGGGAAGGGGCAGGGCGCCAAGGGGGGCACTTCGGCCAAGTCGGGCAAGGCGGCCAAGGGCAAGGCCGAGCAGGTACCGACGGACCGGCCCGCGGCCCAACTCGCCGAGCAGATCGAGGAGATGACCGACCGGATGCGCGCCGCGGCCGCGGACCTCCAGTTCGAGGTCGCCGCCCGGCTGCGCGACGAGGTGTCCGAGATGAAGAAGGAGCTGCGGCAGATGAAGGAGGCGGGCCTCGCCTGACGGCGGCGGGGAACGCCCGCGCCCGCCGGCTCTGTCCGGCCGGAGCCGACCGGCCGGGCGGCGTCGGCCGGCGGAGTTGGCCGGATGTGTTGCAAGACCGCCACAAAGCGTGGTCCGGACTGCGGCGCTGTCAGTGCCACTGCGTAGGGTGCTGATCAACCGCATCTGTGGCGGTTGGTCGTAGGGGAAGGTTCGAGAGGGGACAGCGCGTGTCGGTCAACATGACGAAGGGGCAGGCGATCAGCCTGCAGAAGAACGACGGGGGCACCCTGACCGCGGTGCGCATGGGGCTCGGCTGGCAGGCGGCGCAGCGCCGCGGCCTGTTCGGATCCCGGACCAAGGAGGTCGACCTCGACGCGTCGGCGGTGCTGTTCGCCGACCAGCAGCCGGTGGACGTGGTGTTCTTCCGCCACCTCGTCAGCGACGACGGCTCGGTCCGGCACACCGGTGACAACCTCGTCGGCGGCGTCGGCCAGGGCGGGGACGACGAGGCGATCCTCGTCGACCTGCAGCGCGTCCCGGTCCACATCGACCAGATCGTCTTCACGGTGAACTCCTTCACCGGCCAGACCTTCCAGGAGGTGCAGAACGCCTTCTGCCGCCTGGTGGACGAGACGAACGGCCAGGAGATGTCCCGGTACACGCTGGACGGCGGCGGCCAGTACACCGCTCAGATCATGGCCAAGGTGCACCGCACCGGCTCCGGTTGGTCCATGACGGCCCTCGGAACCCCGGCCAACGGCCGCACCTTCCAGGACCTGATGCCGTCGATCCTGCCGCACCTGTAAGCACCGGGTGCCCGGACCGTCGTGTACGCGTCGGGGCGTCAACTACCGTTCTGGCGACGGCAGTTGGATCGAAGCCCGGAGTGCCGGCGTCGGTGGCCACTGAAGAGAAGCGCAACGAGGGGAACCAAGGCGATGACGGCCGAGCTGGTCAGGGGCCAGAACCACGTACTGCCCCAGACCCGACTGGAGATCCGGGTGTCGGCCGGCCGGCCGGTCGTGGCGGGCGCGACGCTCAGCGACGAGCACGGCAAGGTCCGCGGCGCCGACTGGGTGGCCCATCCCGCGTCCCCCGGAATGCCCGGCCTCGAAGTATCCAAGCAGGCCGCCGCGGACCACCGGCTCGCCGTCGACCTCGGCGCCCTGCCGCCCGGCGCGGAGCGCGTCAGCATCCTGCTGGCCCTGCCCTTCGCGGACGGGGCCCCGGCAGCCGGCGCAGGGGAGGACCCGGCCAGGTTCGGCGCGCTGGCGGCACCCTTCGTCGCGGTGACCGGACTCGACGGCTCCGAGATCGCCAGCTACACCATCACCGATCTCGACGCCGAGTCCGCGGTGGTGGCCCTGGAGCTGTACCGCAGGCAGGGCGCCTGGAAGGTGCGCGCCGTGGGCCAGGGATACGCGGGCGGGCTCGCCGCGATGCTCACCGACCAGGGGCTGTCCGACGGCCCGTCGCTGGCCACCGAGATCCTGGACGCCGTGGCGCGCGGTATGGCCCGTTCCGTCGCGGCGCCCCCGCAGCGCACCACCGAGGCCGACCGGCTGCGGCACTCGGCGCAGGCCGCGCAGCCCGCCGCCCAGGAGGCCCACAGCGCGGCGGCAGCACCGTCCGCCAACTCCGCGCGTCCTGCGGCGACTTTCGCGCCCGAGGGGCACGTCGCGCAGCCGCCGTCCCCCACATCGGCCGACGACGGCACTGCTCCGCAGCCGCCCGCCACCGCCCCGTCGCCCGAAGCGCCGGCGCCCCTCGCCCCCGAAAGCCAGGACGACCCGCACGGTCAGGACGGCCTGCCGAGTCAGGGTGCCCCGCGGGGTCAGGGTGACCGGCACATCAGCCACGACCAGGACCGCCACGACCAGGACCGCCACGACCAGGACCGCCTCGGCCAGCCCCACCACCCCGATCCGCAGCCCGACCGCCCCGAGTCGCAGTCCGCCGCCCCGGCGTCCACGGGCGGCCCCGTCGACTACACCCACCCCGCTCGCCGTGCGGCCGCACCGCCCGCGGCCGCGGCCGCGCCGGTCGCGCAGCCCGCGCAGCCGGGGCAGCCCGCGCAACCGGTTGCCGGTGACGCGACCGGCTGGTCCATGGAGGAGCGGCTCTACAACCAGGTGTGGGGCATGTTCGAGGACCTGGCCCGCACCGTCGCCGCGTTCCGCAGCGCCGTGGACTTCGCCGAGTCCCGCATGGAGCAGGAGCTCGATCAGGTCCTCACCGACCCGCGCAGCCGGATCAGCGGGCAGGGCGACGCCGCGCGTGCGGCGGCCCGCGCCAAGCAGGCCAAGCTGGTCGAGCAGGCCAGGGAGGTCCTGGACCGGGACCTCGCCCAGCTCGCCGCGGAGGCCGAGGTGGTCGAGCCCGCCCTGCCGCCGTCCTTCGCGTCCTGGGACAACCCGGTCTGGCACGCGTACCGCGTCCCGATGGAGCCGCCCATGGCGCTGCGCCTGGGCGACCTGAGACTGCCCGAGTCCGCCGAGCTGCGGATCCCGATGCTGATCAGGCTGCCACTGGAGCGCGGACTCTGGATCGACAGCGGACGCACCGCCTCCTCGGCGACCGGCTCGTTCGCCGACGGCGACGACCTGCGCCGCCTCGCCGTGGACACGGCGGTCGCGCACGCCGCCCGCCTGCTCGCCGTCTATCCGCCCGGCGACTTCGCGGTGCACGTCATCGACCCTGCGGGCGCCGCGGCGGGACCGCTCACGCCGCTGCGCGACGCGGGCGTGCTCGCCGAGCCGCCCGCCGCGGGAGCGGCCGGAGTGTCCGAGGTGCTGGCCCGGCTGACGCGCCGGGTCGACCTGGTGCAGATGGCGGTACGGGCACGTGCCACCGACTCGCTGCCGCCCGACGTGGACACGGCGGAGCAGCTGCTGATCGTCAACGACTTCCCGCACGGCTTCGACGACCGGGCCGTGACCCAGCTGCGGTACCTCGCCGACGAGGGCCCGGCCGTCGGCGTGCACCTGATGATGGTCGCCGACCGTGAGGACGCCGCGGAGTACGGTCCGGTCCTCGACCCGCTGTGGCGCTCGCTGCTGCGGCTCACACCGGTGCCCGACGACCACCTCGCGGACCCGTGGGTCGGTCATGCGTGGACGTACGAGCCCTCGCTCACACCGCCCGGCAGTCAGGTGCTCGGCGACGTCCTGGCCCGGGTCGCGGACGCGCGCAGAGCCTGGGGCCGCTGAGGCGGGCCGGGGGCCTGCTCGCTCCCAGGATGCGGGTTTTGCTCACGACCTCGGCCGCAAAACCCCTCTGACCTGCAACTTTGGTTTGTGCTTTACTTCACGCTTTACCTTTCCTTGGTAGTTCGCGTACTCTTCATCTCGCGGAGGGGAGTACTCCCTGAATGCGGCGTTCCCGTCAGTACGGACCTGGGCCAGGTCCCGGGGCGTCGGCCCGTCGGTGTCCGTGAGAGCGGCGCCTCGGGTGGAAGAGACCTCCGGCAGCGACGACGCTGGTGTTTGTGCCGTTACGTACTGCCGGAGGCGCAGTGGATGTTTCTCTGACCCTATGGGTCCTCACGATCGTGGGTCTGTGTGCCCTGATCGGTGCCGACTTTTTCATCGGGCGCAAGCCCCATGACGTGTCCATCAAGGAAGCCGGAATCTGGACGGTCGTCTGGATCGTCCTCGCCGGCCTCTTCGGTGTCGGCCTGCTGATCTGGGGCGGCGGACAGCCCGCCGGCGAGTTCTTCGCCGGCTTCATCACCGAGAAGTCGCTGAGCGTCGACAACCTCTTCGTCTTCGTCCTGATCATGGGCAAGTTTGCGGTGCCCTCGCAGTACCAGCAGCGAGTGCTGCTCGTCGGTGTCCTGATCGCCCTGGTGCTCCGAGCGATCTTCATCGCCGCCGGCGCCGCGATCATCGCCAGCTTCTCCTGGGTGTTCTACATCTTCGGCGCGTTCCTGATCTGGACCGCCTGGAAGCTGATCCAGGAGGCCCGCGCCGACGAGCCCGAGGAGGAGTACGAGGAGAACAAGCTGCTGAAGGCGGCCGAGAAGCGCTTCGGCGTGGCCGACCGCTACCACGGCACCAAGCTGTGGATCCAGCAGAACGGCAAGAAGGTCATGACGCCGATGCTGGTCGTCATGCTGGCGATCGGCACGACCGACGTCCTCTTCGCCCTCGACTCCATCCCCGCGATCTTCGGCCTGACCCAGGACCCGTACATCGTCTTCACCGCCAACGCCTTTGCCCTGATGGGTCTGCGGCAGCTGTACTTCCTCATCGGCGGACTGCTGAAGAAGCTGGTCCACCTGAGCTACGGCCTGTCGGTCATCCTCGGCTTCATCGGCGTGAAGCTGGTCCTGCACGCACTGCACGAGAACGGCGTGCACGTGCCGGAGATCTCGATTCCGTTCTCGCTGGGCGTCATCTGCGCCGTGCTGATCGTCACGACGATCACCAGCCTGATCGCCTCGAAGAAGCAGGACGCCCAGGAGGCCCAGGAGGCCCAGGAGGCCGCCAAGGGCGGGGCTGACCTGCCGAGCGGCGAACCGTCCCAGGCCAAGCAGCTCAGGACCGAAGACGGTCCGGCGAAGTCCGAGCGCTCGAAGGACGACATAGAGGCCTGACGGCCCGACGGTCGGCCCTCCGAGGATCACGGCCACGGCGACAGCCCGTCTCCGCCCCGCACGGGGTGTGGACGGGCTGTCGCCGATCTGTCGACGCCGCGCGGGAAGGTCGGGACATGACCTCCTACGAGACGCAGCTCCCGGTCCGGCTCCTGCACGTCGTCCGCGCCCGACGCCTCACCCCCCGCATGGCCCGCATCACCTTCGGTGGCCCCGACCTCGCGGACTTCCGCCTCGACGGCCCCGACCAGCAGGTCAAGCTGTACTTCCCCAAGCCGGGCCAGGACCGCCCGCGGCTGCCGGAACCGACGGTCGAGGGCGGCGATCCGATGCGCTGGTACGAGGAGTTCACCGCGCTCCCCGAGGCGGAGCGGCCCTGGATGCGCAGCTACACCGTGCGCGCCCACGACCCGGCGGACGCCACGATCGACATCGACTTCGTCCTGCACGGCGGCGGAGCCGCGGGCCCCGCCACCCGCTGGGCGGCCGCCGCGCAACCCGGCGACATCCTCGGCATGTTCGGTCCCTCCGCCCACTTCGCGAAGCCCCTCCCGCTCGGCGCAGCCGACTGGACGCTGCTCGCCGGGGACGAGACGGCACTTCCGGCGCTCGGCACGATCCTCGAAGCCCTGCCGGAGGGCGCCGAGGCGGTCGCGTACATCGAGGTCCAGGACGCGGCCGACGAGCAGCAATTCACGACCCGCGCCGAACTGACCGTGCACTGGCTGCACCGGGGCACGGCGCCCGCAGGGCACGCCGGTCTGCTGCTCGACGCGGTACGGGCGGCCACCTTCCCCCACGGCACTGCCTACGCGTGGCTGGCCGGCGAGGCCGGGGCCGTGCGCGGGCTGCGTCGCCATCTCGTGGGGGAGCGGGGCGTGGCCAAGAAGGACATCGGCTTCGCCGGGTACTGGCGGCTGCGCCGCACCCAGGACGACGCCCCCACGGCGGACGACCTGGCCGACGCGCAGGACCTCCTCGCGCAGGCGCAGGCATAGGCCCAGGCCCAGGCCCAGGCATAGGCCCAGGCCCAGGCCCTCTGGGGGATCCGGCCGGGCTCGGCTGCACCTCACACCAGCGCGGCCGCCTCCCGTATGGACAGGGCAGTGCCTCGCGCGTGGGCCGCCTCGTACGCCTCGGACCCCAGCGCGGCGCGCAGCTCGGCCTCGGCGCGGGACCGCATCCGGCCCGCGTCGGGGAAGGGCCTGAGGCCGAAACTCCCGCTCAGCCCATAGCCGTCGTACGCGCCGAGCAGCCGCGCACCGTCCTCGCCCGCGCCGAGCCGCGCCTTGGCCCAGGCGGCGACGAGGAACTGGTCGGAGACGAGCCACGGTGCGACCAGGTACGCCACGCTCTCCATCCCCCGCACCGCCCGCCCGACGTGCTTCGCCGCCTGCTCGAACCTCCCGTCCAGGCAGTCCAGCCAGGCCCGTTGCCCCGCGAGCTCCCCCTCGAACAGCCCCGAAACCCCGCTGGGCAGGGACCGCTCCAACGCGGTCAGTTCCTCCCGCGCCCGACCCGTCCGGCCCGAGCCGCCGTAGTGCTGGACGAGCAGCAGCCGGGCTGTGCTGACCGGCTCGCCCCCGAACCGGTCAGCCTCCCGCGCCGCCTCGCGCAGCAGCCCCTCCGCCTCCGCCCGCTCCGCCTCGTCGCGCGCGATCCGCAGCCGTACGTCGGCCAACCTCGCCTTGAACAGGGGCACTTGATGGTGTGCCCCGATCCTTCCGGCCTCCGCCATCGCCCGCTCCAGGTCGGCGGCGGCCTCGGCGTACCGCTCCCTGCGCGCGTGCTCCTCGCCCCGGGCGGCCAGCGACTCGGCGATGCCCCACGGGTTGTCGGCCCGCTCGAAGTACGCGAGGGCACGGTCGGCGTCGCCGGCCGCCGCCTCCGCCGGCTCCGTGCGGTCATGTGCCAGCCGGGCCCGCATCAGGTACGTGAACCCGAGCTCCCAGGCGTGCCCCTCCCGCCAGCGCTCGCCGAGGCCCTCGATGTCCCGCACGACGGCGTTCATCGTCTCCTCGACGTCCGCGAACTCGCCCGTCATCAGCCGCGCGAAGTACCACACCGACCCCGGCTGTCGGCTGACCTGCGGCATGCCGGAGTGGTACGCCGCCACGACCCGGCGCAGATACGCCTGCGTGTCCGTCCGCGTGAGCGCATCCGCGTCCCCCTCGGGACTGGTGGCCTGCACCAGGAGCCGCACCCCACGCCGCGCCTCCCACAGCTGATCCTCGTCCCACGGCGGCGGGCGGCCGGTGCAGCGTTCCTCCAGCGGCACGGCCACCCGCACCGGGTCCTCGAAGGGATCCGGCCCGAGAGCAGCGACCGCCGAGGACCAGATCCGGGCGTCCGCCTGGTGGCCCCGCAGCTGCCAGAACCAGCTCATCGACAGCGCCAGACACAGCCCGTCCTGCTCGGCGCCCAGCTCGACCGCGGTGCGCAGCGCCGTGCGCACGTTGTCGTGCTCCCGCTCGAACCGCCCCAGCCAGCCGACCTGTTGCGGCCCCCGCAGCTCCGGTTCGCCGACACGCAGCAACTCCCGGTACGCGGTGAGGTGCCGCCGTGCGACGGACTCGCGCTCCCCGGCCTCCGCGAGGCGCTCTGCGGCGTATTCGGCGACCGTTTCGAGCAGCCGGTACCGCATGCCCTCGTGGGCGTATGAAGTTGTCGTTCTGCCCGTGTTCCAGGAATCGGACTCCTCTCCTTCGCTTCGCTCCGCTCCCTCCGGTGTCGCCACGACGAGGGACTTGTCGACGAGGGACGCTAGCGTCTCCAACGTGCCCGCGCCGCACACGTCCTCCGCCTGTTCCACGGCGCACCCGCCGGAGAAGACGGCGAGCCGCCGCAGCACCGTCCGCTCGGCCTCGTCGAGCAGGTCCCACGACCAGTCCACGACGGCGCGCAGCGTCTGCTGCCGGGGCAGCGCCGTCCGGCTGCCGCTGCCCCTGCCGAGCAGCCGGAACCGGTCGTCGAGCCGGTCCGCGAGCTGCCGTGCGGTGAGCAACCGCAGCCGTGCGGCGGCCAGTTCGACCGCCAGGGGCAGTCCGTCGAGCCGGAGGCAGATTTCCGCGCAGGCGTCCGGATCGTCCTGGACGCGGAAGCCCGGCCGTGCGGCCGCACCCCGAACGGCGAGCAGGCGCAGCGCCACGTCCGGCGGCAGGGGCTCGACGGGCCGCACTGTCTCACCGGGCACTCCGAGCGGCTCCCGGCTGGTTGCCAGGACCGTCACCCCGGGGCACTCCGTGAGCAGCAGGTGCACCAACTCGGCGGCGGCGCCCACCAGATGTTCGCAGTTGTCGAGGACGAGCAGCAGCCGTCGGCGTCGGCAGTGCTCCACCAGTTGGGCCAACGGGTCGCGGGGCGCGGGCTGCAGCTCCTCGGTGGACGCACCGGGGCCGCGCACCGTCGTCTCGCGGGCGCCAAGAGCGGTGAGCACCGTCTCGGGGACGGTCTCCGCGTCACGCACGGGTGCCAGCTCGGCCACCCACACGCCGTCCTGCCACACCTCCTTCCCTGATGTCTCGCGCCCTGCGCGGGCGGCCTCGATTGCCAGACGCGTCTTGCCGACGCCGCCGGGGCCGAGCAGCGTGACAAGTCGCTGCCTCTGCAACTCCCGGGCGAGGAGCTGGAGTTCCGACTCGCGGCCGACGAAGGAAGTGAGGGGAGCGCGAACCCTGCCGAGGGCGCGCGCCCCGGGCGCGGGGGAGTGCGTCGAGTGGTCGACAGGCGGACGCGCCGCTTCCGGGCTCCCTGAAGCCGCCCGCGCCCCAACGTCCGGCGCCGTCGGTGCCTTCGCCAGGGGCTCCGGCGGCGCCTCGGCCGGTGTCTCCGGCGTGGTGTTCGGCGATGGGCGTAGCAACTCCCGGTGCAGCACCCGCAGTTCGGCGCCCGGGTCCGTGCCGAGCCGCTCGGCCAGGCCGGCCCGTACGTCCTCGTAGGCCGCGAGCGCCTGTGCGGTGCGTCCGGCGGCGTGCAGGGCGCGGAGGTGCAGCGCCTGCAGCGGTTCGTCCAGCGGGTTCTCGGCAGCCAGCTCGGCGATCTCGCCGAGCGCGGAGTCGGCCCGGCCCAGGGCGACTTGTGCTGCGAGGCGGTTGCGGTGGGTGGTCTCGCGCAGCCGCTCCATGCGTACGGCCAGCGGGTCCGTCGTGCGTCCGGGCAGGTCGAGCAGGGCGGGCCCGGCCCAGAGGGAGAGCGCCTCGTCGAAGAGCGTCACCGCGCGTGCGGGGTCCCTCTCGGTGGATGCGGCCGATCCCTCGACGGTGAGGCGTTCGAAGCGGTGCAGGTCGACGTCGTCCGGGTCGGCGGCCAGCAGGTAGCCTCCGGGTGCCGACGTCACCGCCGCGTGCCCGAGGGTGCGCCGCAGCCTGCCGACCAGGGCCTGCAGCGCCTTCACCGCATCCGCCGGAGGCTCCTCCTCCGGGCCCCAGACCTGGGAGATCAGCTGCCCCACGGTCACGGTGCGGCCACAGTCGACGGCCAGGGCGGTCAGCAGCGCGCGCAGCCGTGCGCCGCCGAGCGAGGCCTCCTGGCCGCCGGAGCGCAGCACACGCGCGGGGCCGAGTACGCGGTAGTGGGGGATCACCCGACCATTGTCCAAGCTGCGCGCACGCCTCGCCCCCGGCTCCCGGAAGGGCCTCTGGGCTTGCGGTTGTCAGGTGGCTGTGTCGGACGCGAACACGGCAGTGTCGGGCGCGAGCACGGGAGCGTCGGACGCGAACACGGCAGTGCCGGGCGGGGACACCCGCCCCGCGCGTATGCCCTGACCGTCACACGGCGGGAACGGAACGCGGCCCCGTCACGGCAATGCGTGACGGGGCCGGTCGAGCTCGGTCGGCGGGCTACCAGCCGCGCTCGCGCCACTCCGGAAGGTGCGGCCGCTCGGCGCCCACAGTGGTGTCGTTGCCGTGGCCCGGGTAGACCCAGGTCTCGTCCGGGAGCTGTCCGAAGATCTTGGTCTCGACGTCGTCGAGCAGGCTCGCGAACGCTTTCGGGTCGTTGTGCGTGTTCCCCACACCCCCCGGGAACAGGCAGTCGCCGGTGAACACATGCGGGTGACCGTGCGGGTCGTCGTAGACCAGGGCGATCGAGCCGGGCGTGTGGCCGACCAGGTGGCGGGCGGTCAGCTCGACGCGGCCCACCTTGATCGTGTCGCCGTCCTCGACCGCCACATCGGTCGCCACCGGGATGCCGTCCACGTCGAACCGCCCCGCGTACGTGCGCGCGCCCGTCGCCGCCACGACCTCCTGCAGGGCGCCCCAGTGGTCGCCGTGCCGGTGCGTGGTGACCACCGAGGCGATCCCGCTCGGGCCGATGAAGTCGAGCAGCGTGCGCGCTTCTGCGGCCGCGTCGATCAGGAGCTGCTCGCCGGTGGTCCGGCAGCGCAGCAGGTACGCGTTGTTGTTCATGGGGCCGACGGCGATCTTGGAGATCATCAGGTCCGCGAGCTCGTGCACGTCCGCGGGTCCACCGACCTTCACCGCTCCGCTGTACGTCATGGATTCACCCTACAGAGCCGTTCTACAGAGCGGGCAGGACGGGCAGCAGGCCGCTGTCGCAGTCCAGTCCGGCGCCCTCGCGGCGGCCGGCGAGCCAGCCGAGCAGGTCGGCGGACGGGCCGATCACCGAGACGACGTCGCCGTCCGCGCGGCCGGTGGTCCACTGACCTCCGTCGGTGGCGGTGATCGCGATCTGCGGCACCGCGGCATTGCCGGAGAAGCGGTCCGCGAGGAACGTGATCTCGCGCGCGGTGAAGTCCGCCGACAGATCCTCCAGCTCGTAGCCGATGTCCAGGTCGACGTGGTGCAACTCCACCTCGATCAGCCGCCGGAACGGCACACGCGCGGCGCTTTCGGTGACGCCGTTGCGGAGCTCCACGGTCCGAGACCAGTCGGCGTCGGCGGCGGCCTCCTGCTCGAACCGGTCCGCGCTCGCGCGCAGGTCGGCCAGCTGCTCCGGCTGCGGCCGCGGGGCGCCCCGCTCGATGTCGCCGTCGCGGGCGGCGGCGCTCTCGTACATGGGACGGCCGGCGAGGACGTTCACCAGAGCGTCCGCGTTGCGGGAGAGGTGGGCGAGGACGTGGCCGCGGGTCCAGCCCGGAAGCCGTGACGGTGCGGCGATCGCCGCGTTGTCCAGTTTGCCGACTGCGGTCAGGACCCGATCGGTCGCTTCACGCAGAGTCGCCAGGTCACGCACATGATCACTCATGGCTCCGACGATAGTCCCAGCCACTCGTACGGGTGAAGGTGCCGAACCGTGGCCGTAAATCGAATGCGCGTGCTATAGCCTGGGTCCAGGCACTCTTGGACTGTTGGAATGCGAAGCGGTGCCGAGGAGTTTCAAGCAGTGCAGTCCTTCGCTGTGGCGGCCCCCATAGTCTGTTGAGACGGGGGCCCCGCCCCCGCTTCTCTAGTGAAAGGTGCGGACCGGCGTGGCCGACCGTCTCATCGTCCGTGGCGCGCGCGAGCACAACCTGAAAAATGTCTCGCTCGACCTTCCGCGTGACTCCCTCATCGTCTTCACCGGTCTGTCCGGCTCCGGTAAGTCCTCGCTGGCGTTCGACACGATCTTCGCCGAGGGCCAGCGCCGGTATGTGGAGTCGCTCTCCTCGTACGCGCGCCAGTTCCTCGGCCAGATGGACAAACCCGACGTCGACTTCATCGAAGGCCTCTCCCCGGCCGTCTCCATCGACCAGAAGTCGACCTCGCGCAACCCCCGCTCCACGGTCGGCACCATCACCGAGGTCTACGACTACCTGCGCCTGCTCTTCGCACGCATCGGCAAGCCGCACTGTCCCGCGTGCGGCCGCCCCATCGCGCGCCAGTCGCCGCAGGCCATTGTCGACAAGGTCCTGGAGCTGCCCGAAGGCAGCCGGTTCCAGGTGCTCTCGCCGCTCGTGCGGGAGCGCAAGGGCGAGTTCGTCGACCTCTTCGCCGACCTCCAGACCAAGGGCTACAGCCGCGCGCGCGTGGACGGGCAGACCATCCAGCTCTCCGAGCCGCCCACGCTGAAGAAGCAGGAGAAGCACACCATCGAGGTGGTCGTCGACCGCCTCACCGTGAAGGACTCCGCCAAGCGCCGCCTCACCGACTCCGTGGAGACCGCCCTCGGCCTCTCCGGCGGCATGGTCGTACTCGACTTCGTCGACCTCCCCGAGGACGACCCCGAGCGCGAGCGGATGTACTCCGAGCACCTCTACTGCCCGCACGACGACCTCTCCTTCGAAGAGCTCGAACCGCGCTCCTTCTCGTTCAACTCGCCCTTCGGCGCCTGCCCCGACTGCACCGGCATCGGCACGCGTATGGAGGTCGACCCCGAGCTGATCGTGCCCGACGAGGACAAGTCCCTCGACGAAGGCGCCATCCACCCCTGGTCGCACGGCCACACCAAGGAGTACTTCGGCCGCCTCACCGGAGCCCTCGCCGACGCCCTCAGCTTCAGCACGGACACCCCCTGGGCAGCGCTTCCGCAGCGCGCGAAGAAGGCCCTCCTCAACGGCCACAAGACCCAGATCGAGGTCCGCTACCGCAACAGGTACGGCAGGGAGCGGGTCTACACCACGCCCTTCGAAGGCGCCGTCCCGTTCGTGAAGCGGCGGCACAGCGAGGCCGAGAGCGACGCCAGCCGCGAGCGCTTCGAGGGCTACATGCGCGAGGTGCCGTGCCCCACCTGTGAAGGCACCCGCCTCAAGCCGATCGTCCTCGCGGTCACCGTGATGGGGAGGTCCATCGCCGAGGTCTCCGCCATGTCGATCGCCGACTGCGCGGACTTCCTCGCCGAGCTGAAGCTCAACGCGCGCGACAAGAAGATCGCCGAGCGCGTCCTCAAGGAGGTCAACGAACGGCTGCGGTTCCTGGTCGACGTCGGCCTTGACTACCTCTCCCTGAACCGCGCCGCAGGCACCCTCTCCGGTGGTGAGGCCCAGCGCATCCGCCTCGCCACCCAGATCGGCTCCGGCCTGGTCGGCGTGCTCTACGTCCTGGACGAGCCCTCCATCGGCCTGCACCAGCGGGACAACCACCGGCTCATCGAGACCCTGGTCCGCCTGCGCGACATGGGCAACACCCTGATCGTCGTCGAGCACGACGAAGACACGATCAAGGTCGCCGACTGGGTGGTCGACATCGGCCCCGGCGCCGGTGAGCACGGCGGCAAGGTCGTCCACAGCGGCCCCTTGAAGGGACTGCTGAAGAACGCCGAGTCGATGACCGGCAAGTACCTCGCGGGCAAGAAGGCCATCCCGGTCCCCGACATCCGCCGCCCCGCCGACCCGGTCCGCCGCCTCACGGTGCACGGAGCCCGGGAGAACAACCTGCAGGACATCGACGTGGCGTTCCCGCTCGGCGTCCTCACAGCAGTCACCGGAGTCTCCGGCTCCGGCAAGTCGACACTGGTCAACGACATCCTGTACACCCACCTCGCCCGTGAGCTGAACGGCGCCCGCAACGTCCCGGGCCGCCACACGCGCGTGGACGGCGACGACCTCGTCGACAAGGTGGTGCACGTAGACCAGTCGCCCATCGGCCGTACGCCGCGCTCCAACCCGGCGACGTACACCGGGGTCTTCGACCACGTCCGGAAGCTGTTCGCCGAGACCACCGAGGCGAAGGTCCGCGGATACATGCCGGGACGCTTCTCGTTCAACGTCAAGGGCGGCCGCTGCGAGAACTGCTCGGGCGACGGCACCATCAAGATCGAGATGAACTTCCTGCCGGACGTGTACGTGCCGTGCGAGGTCTGCCACGGCGCGCGGTACAACCGCGAGACCCTGGAAGTGCACTACAAGGGCAAGTCCATCGCCGAGGTCCTGGACATGCCCATCGAGGAGGCGCTCGGCTTCTTCGAGGCCGTCCCGACGATCGCCCGCCACCTCAAGACGCTCAGCGAAGTCGGCCTGGGATACGTGCGGTTGGGTCAGTCCGCGCCCACGCTGTCCGGTGGTGAGGCGCAGCGCGTCAAACTCGCCAGCGAACTCCAGAAGCGCTCCACCGGCCGTACGGTGTACGTCCTGGACGAGCCCACCACCGGCCTGCACTTCGACGACATCAGCAAGCTGATCAACGTCCTGTCCGGCCTGGTCGACAAGGGCAACACGGTCATCGTCATCGAGCACAACCTCGACGTGATCAAGACCGCCGACTGGGTCGTGGACATGGGCCCCGAAGGCGGCAGCGGCGGCGGCCTCGTCATCGCCGAAGGCACCCCCGAGGAGGTGGCGGCCATCCCGGCCAGCCACACCGGCAA
This sequence comes from Streptomyces solicavernae, assembly GCF_029968095.1. Lineage (GTDB taxonomy): Bacteria > Actinomycetota > Actinomycetes > Streptomycetales > Streptomycetaceae > Streptomyces > Streptomyces solicavernae. The sequence continues at coordinate 68,206 of NZ_JASCIR010000010.1, forward strand.
GTTCCTGCGGGACACTCTGGGGGCCGATCGGGTCAGCGACGCCACGGTGCCCCCGGCCCGTCAGCGCACCACGAAGAAGGCCGTGAACAACACGGTGGCGGCCAAGGCCCCCGCCAAGAAGACCGTCACGGCGAGAACCAACACCGCGAAGACCGGGACCGCGAAGGCCGCGGCCAAGAAGACGGCCAAGGCCACCGCCCCGGCCTCGGCCCCGGCCCCGGCCAAGAAGGGGGCACGCACGCGTAAGGCCTGACAGCGGCCACCCCGTCGGACGGGCTCGACACCAGCAGTACGAGCCCGTCCGGCGAGCCCCGGACGACGGCAAGGGCCAACGACCCAACGGCCCACGACCCAACGGCCCACGTCACACCGGTCACGTCGCACCGGTCATGTCACACAGCCCACGGCCTCCCCCCCCGGCAAGGACGCCGCTCCCCGCCAGCTCGCCAACTGGCCATAATCACAGGGCAGTTGGAGCAGAAGCCCCTTAACGTGGACCCATGCGCACCCTGGCGAGACAGTCCGACCGAGCCATGAGGGCCGCAAGAGGAATCGCCGCCTTCGCCCGGCACCCCATCAAGGACCGCCCCGACGAGTCCCGCCTCGTGCGCCGCTGGCCCGACCTCGCCGCCACCTGCGTCGCCACCGTCTTCTTCTGGCTCTCCCTGACCCCCTCGCTCGTCCCCCGGCCCTGGTATCTGCAAGGCGTCATCGGCGGCATCACCGCAGCCATCGGATACGCCGTCGGCGCCACCCTCAGCACCCTGTTCCGCGCCCTCGTCCGCCGACGGCCGAGCGAGCGCGCCCGCGTCCGCTGCTGGCAGGCCTACTGGGTGCTCAGCCCCTTACTCGCCGGCTGGCTGATCTCCCAGAGCGCGCAGCTGCAACGCGAACTGCGCGCCCTCCAAGGCCTGCCGCCCGCCCTCACCTGGCACACCCCGATGATCGCGCTGATGGCCGTGGCGATCACCCTGCTCCTCCTCTGCCTCGCCCGCCTCATCCGCCTCGGCTCCAGCCGCCTCATCCACGGCCTCGGCCGGCTGCTCCCCAGACCCGCAGCCGTCGGCCTCGGTCTGCTGATCAGCACCATGCTCGTCACCGTCGGCATCCGCGACGTCGTCTACGACCGCGGCGTCATCGACGTCGCCGACCGCATCGCCAAGGCCACCAACTTCGGTACCAAGGACGGCATTCACCGCCCCACCTCCCGCTACGTCTCCGGCGGCCCCGCCTCCCTCATCCGCTGGCAGGACCTCGGATTCCAGGGACGGAACTTCACCGGATCCACCCTCAGCGCCGCCCGCATCTCCGCGTACACCGGGAAGCCCGCGAAGAGCCCGGTGCGCGTCTACGTCAGCTCCTCCGCACCCGAGGCCTTCAGCACGGACGAGAGTGAGCCCTTCGAGGCCCAAGCCGACTTGGCCGTACGGGAGTTGAAACGGACCGGGGCCTTCGACCGCGAGGTGCTCGCCATCGCCGGAACCACCGGATCCGGCTGGATCGACGCAACGGTGGCCGAGTCCCTGGAGTACATGTACGGCGGTGACACGGCCATCGTCGCCGTGCAGTACTCGTACCTGCCGAGCTGGGTCTCCTTCCTGGTCGACAAGGAGAAGGCCGGGCAGTCCACGCGCGCGCTCGTCGAGGCCGTACGGGAAGAGCTCGACGCGCTGCCCGAGGAGCGGCGGCCCGCGCTGGCCGTCACCGGCGAGAGCCTCGGCGCGTACGCCATCGAGGACTCCTTCGGCAGCGTCGACGCCCTCCTCGCCGGCACCGACGGGGCGCTGCTCATGGGCGCACCCCACTTCTCGCCCGTGTCCGAGGAGCTCCGCGCCCGACGCGACGAAGGCAGCCCTGTGTGGCGGCCACAGTTCGAGGACGGTCGGAATGTGCGCTTCGCACAGTTCCCGGAGAAGGACCTGCGGCGCCCGCCCGCCGACTGGGGCCACCCGCGCGTGGTCTATCTGCAGAACGCGTCCGACCCGGTCGTCTGGTGGTCGCCCGACCTGCTCCTCGAACGCCCCGAGTGGCTGGACCAGCCCCTCGGACCGGACATCACCCCGGCGATCGACTGGTTCCCGTTCGTGGGCTTCTGGCAGACCACCGTCGACATGGCAGTCTCGTACGGGGTGGAGGCGCCGCACGGCCACCGCTACGGGGCCGGATCCGTCGACGGCTGGGCGGCCGTGCTGCCGCCCGAGGGCTGGCAGGAGCGGGACACCGAGCGGCTGCGCGAGTTCCTGGAGGCCCGGACGTCCCCGTACTGACCCGTAGGGTCCTGTCGGCCAGCGTCCGACCCGCCCGTCACCGTACTGATCTGCGCCGGTATCGTCGGGTGCGTCACCGCCCCCCTGACCAGTGGAGACTCCATGTCCGGCAAGGCCGCTGCCCGTCGTACCGTCCTGAAAGGCGCCGCCCTCGCGGGTACGGCCGGCCTGGGCGTCGCGGCCTGTTCGACGGAGTCCAAGGTTGGGCACGCCAGGAACCCCACACCCACCGCGCCCGTCGACCTCGGCGACGCGGAGGCGGTGCCGGTCGGGGGCGTGAAGCTCTACCGCGAGCAGCGACTCCTCGTCACGCGCTCCGCCGACGGCGAGTACAAGGCGTTCAGCGCCCAGTGCACCCACGCCGGCTGCGCCCTCGACAAGATCGAGAAGGACGAGGGCAACTGCCCCTGCCACGGCAGCAGGTTCGACATCCACACCGGCAAGGCGATCAAGGGCCCTGCCACCGTGCCGCTGCCCAAGGTCGCGGTGCGCACCGAGAACGGCAAGCTGATCGCCGGCCCAGAAGCCTGAGGCGCACTCCGGGCGCTCACTCCCAGTCCCACCCGATCCCCAGCAACCCCACCCGCACCTCCGGCTCCACCAGGTGCACGAACCGGTGCCGGCCGCTCAGGGTGAGGTTCTCCACGCCGCTGCGCCGGGCCGCCGACGACTGCTGGGCGAAGCGGTGGCAGCGCACCGGCAGCGCCTTCGGATGGAACCGGACCTGCAGCGCGTACTGCCCGCCCGTGAAGCTGAAGCCACGGACGTACTCGCTGCTCGGGCCCGCCGTGCCGTCCTCGAAGGCGTAGTGGAACAGATGGGTGTCACCGGTCCGCAGCCGGTGGTCGAAGAGCAGCTCGGCGACCAGGATCCCCGACGCCCGATGCCAACGCACCCTCCCCGTACGGCAGTTCTCGATCGCCCTGACCGTCACCCGGTCCGGCGCGCACCCCGGGTCACCATGGTGGATGGCCACATAGCGGTCCCCCTCGTCCCTGTGGGCGCGCACTATGTGCTGTGAATCGCGGCCGAGCAGCTCCCGCCGCGCGCCGATCCGCACCCGTTCCTGGTGGCCGACCGTGTGCAGCCCGCCGTCGAGGGGCGCCCCGAGGTCGCCGAGGAGCGTTTCGATCACACCGGCGACATCGAGGAGTGAACGGTACGAGCGGTTCGGCGGCCGTTCTGTGGCGGAGTTCAGGTCGAGCAGCCTCAGCAGGGACTCCTCGGGGAGCCGCAGCACCTCCTCCAGGGCGCGGACCGCGCGCAGCGACTCGGGCCGCTGCGGTCTGCGAGCGCCCTGCTGCCAGTAACTCAGGCTGGTCACGCCGACGTTCACACCCTTGCCGGCCAGATGGTGCCGCACCCGGTGCAGGGGCAGCCCGCGGACGCTGATCGCCGCGCGCAGGGCGACGTGGAACGGGCCGCTGCGCAGGGCGGACGCCAACTCGGCCGTCTCCGGGTTGTTCTCGCCGGCGCTTCGCATGAGGCACCCCTCCTTGTGAACGTTCACGCCGACCGTGCGGCCCCAGCGCCCGCTCGGGGGCTCGCGGCCTGGTCGGCGCGGGGGACGTGTTCACATCCGTACGCCCCCGTTCACGTCCCGTGCCACCCCGCATTGAAGCGGGTTGACCTGCTCCGGACAACACCTGATGCTCCTGCACAGCGTCCGGACGCGCTCCTCCACTCCCCACCCCTGCTCCGGGAGGAACGCAATGCGCAACCGAAAGAGACGGCTGCTCGCCGCCGCGGCGATCGCGGCGACGGCCGTCCTCACCGCCCCCACGGCCCACGCCGGCCCCACCACGCCCACCGACACCCGAACCCGCGCCGCGTCCCCGGCCGGGGACGTCTCGACGCTCGCCGCGCAACGCCTCGACATCACGATGCAGGCACAGCAGAAGTCCAACTGGTGCTGGGCGGCGGCCGGGAACACCATCGCCTCCTACCTGGGCGAGAACTACTCGCAGAACCAGTTCTGCAACGCCGCCTTCAACCGCCGGCAGGGGTCGGACTGCCCCAACAACCAGGCCACACTCGGCCATGTGCAGACCGCCCTGCGCTGGATGGGCGTCAACCCCGGCTCGTACGTCAGGGGCTGGCTGCGCTACCCCACGGTGCAGAGCGAGGTCAACGCGGGACGCCCCGTGGAGACCCGCATCCAGTGGTCCAACGGCGGCGGCCACATGCACGTCGTGTACGGCTACGACGACACGAACAGCTGGGTCTACTGGGGCGACCCCTGGCCCTCCAGCGACCGCTACAACTGGGCATCGCACGCCTGGTACGTGAACAACGGCACCTTCTCCTGGACCCACTCGCTCTACCGGATCGGGGCGTGAGCGCGATGAGCCGACCCATACCCCTGAGGGCCGTGCTCGCCGGTACGGCGGCCGCGCTGCTGCTCGGACTCGGTGCCCCGCACGCCGTCGCCGCGACGCCCGACCGGGACGACGCCCCGTCCGCCGCCGCGCGTGCGGCCGCCCACAAGGCGGCAGAGGCGCCCGGCACCAGGGCGACGCTGTCCCGCTTCTTCGCCCGTGAGGGAAACGTCACCGCGCGTGCGGCCGAACCCCGCATCCAGGGCGAGGCGGTGCCGGTGTACTACTTGGCGCCGGATTTTGTCGCCGGAGAGCAGGGCGCCCCGGTCGCCCGCCTGGAGTTCCTGGCCAGCAAGGCCGTCTCGTCCGACGGGCAGGAGGCCTCCCTGTGGACGGTGGAACAGGGCGGCACCTGGCAGGTGGTGAACATCGCCACCGGGGACGACGAGACGCACTACGCGCGCGTGGGCGCCGAAAAGCTCCCCGGAGGCACCGTCTTCCACGAGCCGCAGATCAACGCCTGGTACGTCACGCACCACGCGCGCGTGCTGCCCCTCGACCAGGACGCCACCCACGCGATCGGCGCCGACGGAACCTCACTGTCCGCCTACCGCGACCGAGTTGAGCGGGCGTACGGCGACAAGCTGCCCGGCTCCCCGTACGCGAAGTCGGGCAAGGCGGGCGGCTACGCAGCGCAGCACGAGGCGGCCGCACCGCAGCCCGAGGCCGCGGCGGGCGCGCAGCCCCAGTCCGAGGCCGCGGCGGGCGCGCAGCCCCAGTCCGAGGCCGCGGCGGGCGCGCAGCCCCAGTCCGAGGCCGCCGCGGGCGCGCAGCCCCAGTCCGAGGAGGCCTCCGGCCCCGCCCTGGCCGTGGCCGCCACCGCCGCGGGCCTCGGGGCCTGCGCAGGCCTCGGCCTGGCCGTCGTACGCACCGTCCGCACTCGCCGTCAGGCAGCCGACACCGCCTGACGGCCGCACACGGCCGCACGCAGGACCAGCACGATCCGCCACCCCCCCACGCGATGCCGCCCACACCCGTGGGCGGCATCGCGGCGCCCGGCCCCGGCTGTCGGTGCCCGCCAGTAGGGTGAGAGTCATGGCTGACCCCTCCACCTACCGCCCCAAGCCGGGACAGATCCCCGACTCCCCGGGGGTCTACAAATTCCGCGACGAGCACCGCCGGGTGATCTACGTCGGGAAGGCCAAGAGCCTGCGCCAACGGCTCGCCAACTACTTCCAGGACCTGGCGAGTCTGCACCCCCGCACCCGCTCGATGGTCACGACCGCCGCCTCCGTCGAGTGGACGGTCGTGACCACCGAGGTCGAGGCGCTGCAGCTGGAATACACCTGGATCAAGGAGTTCGACCCGCGGTTCAACGTGAAGTACCGCGACGACAAGAGCTACCCGTACCTCGCGGTCACCCTCAACGAGGACTATCCGCGCGTGCAGGTCATGCGCGGCGCCAAGAAGAAGGGCGTGCGCTACTTCGGCCCGTACGGACACGCGTGGGCCATCCGCGAGACGGTCGACCTGATGCTGCGCGTCTTCCCGGTGCGCACATGTTCGGCCGGGGTCTTCAAGAACGCCGCCCGCACCGGCCGCCCCTGCCTGCTCGGCTACATCGGCAAGTGCTCGGCGCCCTGTGTGGGCCGGATCACCGCCGAGGACCACCGTGAACTGGCCGAGGACTTCTGTGACTTCATGGCGGGCCGCACAGGCGCGTACCTCCGCCGCCTGGAGAAGGAGATGGGCGCCGCGGCCGAGGAGATGGAGTACGAGCGGGCGGCCCGCCTGCGCGACGACATCGAGGCCCTCCGGCGCGCCATGGAGAAGAGCGCCGTCGTCCTCGCCGACGACACCGACGCCGACCTCATCGCCCTCGCCGAGGACGAGCTGGAGGCGGCGGTGCAGATCTTCCACGTGCGCGGCGGCCGGGTCCGCGGCCAGCGAGGCTGGGTCACCGACAAGGTCGAAGCCGTCACCACGGGTGACCTGGTCGAGCACGCGGTGCAGCAGCTGTACGGCGAGGAGAGCGGTGACGCCGTACCCAAGGAGGTGCTGGTCCCCGCCCTGCCCGAACCGGTCGCGCCCGTGCAGGCGTGGCTGGCCGAGCGGCGCGGCAGCAACGTCGGCCTGCGCGTGCCGCAGCGCGGCGACAAACGCGCACTGATGGAGACGGTTCAGCGCAACGCACAGCAGTCCCTCGTCCTGCACAAGACGAAGCGCGCCTCCGACCTGACGACCCGCTCCCGCGCCCTGGAGGAGATCGCCGCCGCCCTCGGCCTGGACAGCGCCCCGCTGCGCATCGAGTGCTTCGACATCTCGCACCTCCAGGGGGACGACGTCGTCGCGTCCATGGTGGTCTTCGAGGACGGCCTGGCCCGCAAGAGCGAGTACCGCCGCTTCCAGGTCAAGGGCCGCATCGGCGACACCCAGGTGTGGCACGGCGAGGGCCAGGACGACGTCCGCTCGATGCACGAAGTGATCGCCCGCCGCTTCAAGCGGTACATCGCCGAGAAGGAGAAGACCGGCGAGTGGGCCGAGGAGGCGCCGGGCGAGACGCCCGAGGACGCCCTCGACGGCGAGAACCCCCTCAACGGCGAGAACCCCCTCGACGGCGAGAACTCCCTCAACGGCGAGAACGCGCTCACCGAGGAGGACGGCCGCCCCAAGAGGTTCGCGTACCCGCCGCAGCTCGTCGTCGTGGACGGCGGAAAGCCGCAGGTCGCGGCCGCCAAGCGGGCCATGGACGAGCTGGGCATCGACGACGTCGCGGTGTGCGGGCTCGCCAAGCGCCTGGAGGAGGTGTGGCTGCCGGACGAGGACGACCCGGTGGTCCTGCCCCGCTCCAGCGAGGGCCTCTACCTCCTCCAGCGGGTACGAGACGAGGCGCACCGTTTCGCGATCGCCTATCAGCGAAAGAAGCGGGCCAAGAGGTTCCGGGCGGGGCCGCTCGACGCGGTGCCCGGCCTGGGAGAGACGCGTAAACAGGCGCTCATCAAACACTTCGGTTCCGTGAAGAAACTGCGATCCGCCACAATTGAGCAGATCTGCGAGGTCCCCGGGATAGGCCGCAAGACGGCCGGGACGATCGCCGCGGCCCTCGCCGAGGCGGCCCCGGCCGCCCCGGCGGTGAACACGGCGACCGGAGAGATCATTGAAGAAGAGGCACCCGTGACGGCGGAGGCCGCACAGGCACCGGCGGGTGCCGTGGAGAGACGGGGGCAGGACACATGACAGAGCGCGAAGAAGACGGAGCACAGGTGAGTACGGGAACGGGCACCATCGAGCCCGCCGCGGAGGCCATCCCCGAGTTGGTGATCATCTCCGGGATGTCCGGCGCCGGCCGCTCCACGGCGGCCAAGTGCCTGGAGGACCTCGGCTGGTTCGTGGTCGACAACCTGCCGCCCGCGCTGATCCCCACCATGGTGGAGCTCGGCGCCCGCTCGCAGGGCAACGTGGCGCGCATCGCGGTCGTCGTGGACGTGCGCGGCCGCCGCTTCTTCGACAACCTGCGCCAGTCGCTGTCGGACCTGGAGGCCAAGAACGTCACCCGGCGGATCGTCTTCCTTGAGTCCTCCGACGACGCCCTGGTGCGCCGCTTCGAGTCCGTGCGCCGCCCGCACCCGCTGCAGGGCGACGGCCGCATCACCGACGGCATCGCCGCCGAGCGCGACCTCCTGCGCGAGCTGCGCGGCGACGCCGACCTCGTGATCGACACCTCCAGCCTGAACGTCCACGAGCTGCGCGCCAAGATGGACGCCCAGTTCGCCGGCGACGAGGAGCCCGAACTGCGGGCCACCGTCATGTCGTTCGGGTACAAGTACGGCCTGCCGGTCGACGCCGACCTGGTCGTGGACTGCCGCTTCCTGCCCAACCCGCACTGGGTCCCGGAGCTGCGCCCGTACACCGGTCTGAACGAAGAGGTCTCGGGTTACGTCTTCAACCAGCCCGGCGCCAAGGAGTTCCTCGACCGGTACACGGAACTGCTCCAGCTGATCGCGACGGGCTACCGCCGCGAGGGCAAGCGGTACGTCACCATCGCCGTGGGCTGTACGGGCGGCAAGCACCGCTCCGTCGCCATGTCGGAGAAGCTCGCCGCGCGCCTCGCCACCGAGGGCGTGGAGACCGTCGTCGTCCACCGGGACATGGGGCGCGAGTGACGTCCCAGCCCCGCCGGGTGAGTCCTCAGCCCCGCCGGGCCCGGCTCACCCGCCTCAGCCGCAGGCGCTCGGCCCAGCCCAAGGTCGTCGCGCTCGGCGGCGGCATGGGCCTGTCCGCCTCGCTCGCCGCGCTGCGCCGGATCACCGGCGACCTGACGGCCGTGGTCACCGTCGCCGACGACGGCGGCTCCAGCGGCCGCCTCCGCGACGAGCTGGGCGTGCTCCCGCCCGGCGACCTGCGCAAGGCCCTCGCCGCGCTCTGCGGGGACGACGACTGGGGCCAGACCTGGGCCCGCGTCATCCAGCACCGCTTCCAGTCCCAGGGCGAGCTGCACGAGCACGCGGTCGGCAACCTGCTGATCGTCGCCCTCTGGGAGCAGCTGGGCGACCACGTCCAGGCGCTCGACCTGGTCGGCAAGCTGCTCGGCGCGCACGGCCGGGTGCTGCCCATGTCCGCCGTGCCGCTCGAACTGCAGGCGCTGGTCAAGGGGCACGACCCGGAGCGCGCGGACGAGGTGGGCACGGTCCGCGGGCAGGCCAACGTCGCGCTCACGCGCGGCGAGGTGCAGTCCGTGCACCTGGTCCCGCACGACCCGCCCGCCGTGCCCGAGGCCGTCGCCGCGGTCCTGGACGCGGACTGGGTGGTCCTCGGGCCCGGCTCCTGGTTCTCCTCGGTGATCCCGCACCTGCTGGTGCCCGAGCTCCTTGAGGCGCTCACCGAGACCAAGGCCCGCAAGGTCCTCTCGCTCAACCTCGCGCCCCAGCCAGGGGAAACCGAAGGTTTCTCCCCGCAGCGTCATTTGGAGGTTTTGGGACGACACGCCCCTAAACTCGCCCTGGACGTGGTGCTGGCCGACGAGGCCGCCGTGCCCGACAGCGACAGCCTCACCGACGCCGCCAAGCGTCTGGGGGCGGCGGTCGAGCTGGCGCCGGTGGCCGAGGCCGTCGGTTCTCCGAAGCACGATCCGGAGCTCCTGGCCGCCGCGTACGACCGTATTTTTCGGATGCATGGAAGGATCGGCCCATGGCGATGACGGCAGCGGTGAAGGACGAGATCTCCCGGCTCCCCGTCACCCGGACCTGCTGCAGGAAGTCAGAGGTCTCGGCGATTCTTCGGTTCGCGGGCGGCCTTCACCTGGTCAGCGGCCGCATCGTGATCGAGGCGGAGCTGGACACCGCGATGGCGGCCCGGCGGCTCAAGAAGGACATCCTGGAGATCTTCGGGCACGGCTCGGAGCTCATGGTGATGGCCGCCGGCGGACTGCGCCGCGGCTCCCGCTATGTCGTACGCGTGGTGGCCGGCGGCGATCAACTGGCGCGCCAGACCGGCCTGGTGGACGGCCGCGGCCGCCCGATCCGCGGTCTGCCCCCGCAGGTCGTCTCGGGTGCCACCTGTGACGCGGAGGCGGCGTGGCGCGGTGCGTTCCTGGCACACGGCTCGCTGACCGAGCCGGGCCGTTCCTCCTCCCTGGAGGTGACCTGCCCGGGGCCCGAGGCGGCGCTCGCGCTGGTCGGCGCGGCCCGCCGGCTGTCCATCGCAGCGAAGGCCCGCGAGGTGCGCGGCGTGGACCGCGTCGTCGTCCGTGACGGTGACGCGATCGGCGCCCTGCTGACCCGGCTCGGCGCCCATGAGTCGGTGCTCGCCTGGGAGGAGCGGCGGATGCGCCGCGAGGTCCGGGCCACCGCCAACCGCCTGGCCAACTTCGACGACGCCAACCTGCGCCGCTCGGCCCGCGCCGCGGTCGCCGCGGGCGCCCGCGTGCAGCGCGCCCTGGAGATCCTGGGCGACGAGGTGCCGGAGCACCTCGCGGCCGCCGGACGGCTGCGCATGGAGCACAAGCAGGCCTCCCTGGAGGAGCTGGGCGCGCTCGCCGACCCGCCGCTGACCAAGGACGCGGTCGCGGGCCGCATCCGCCGCCTGCTCGCGATGGCCGACAAGCGCGCGCAGGACCTCGGCATTCCGGGTACGGAGTCGAACCTGACGGAGGAGATGGCCGACAACCTCGTCGGCTGACCGGCCCGCTGACCCGTCGCACACAAAAGCCGTCGGTGTCCGGAGAGATCCGGACACCGACGGCTTTTGCGCGCTCCACGCGGAACTCGGGTCCCGGCCGCGTCGTCCGCCGAGGCGGCTCGCGTCTCACAACCTGAGCGGATCGCCGTCCGCGGCCGCACGATTTTGCCGGCACGCGGTGTCACTCGATGTTGCCGGCGCCACATTGACAAACGAGCGCCCTGGCGCTCAAAGCGATCCGCCGACCCTGCGGAGGCACCCTCCGAATCACCCTCGGAACGGGGCCCTCCGGAGCCGCGGAGGCGACTTTCGCAGGCCCCGCCCGGTCGTCACGGGGCGTGACAGCGGAGGTGTCGGAGGCGGCCTCGGCGGGCACTCAAATGAGGGCGCTTGCGCCCGTCTGATGGGCCAAGCGCTTGCTTCCCCACCCTGCTGACGCTGAGTGACGAACAAGGCCCCGTATCCGCAAACACGGTGCGCGCCGACGCAACTCGTACGGACCGTCTCGATGTCACTCGAACGTCTCAGGAGAGGTAGGGTCGGAGGCGGTCGGGGACATCCCATTCAGCTCGCCGGCGCACAGACCGGCGTACCAACGAGGAGATCGGTTCGTGACGATCCGCGTAGGCATCAATGGCTTCGGTCGCATCGGCCGCAACTACTTCCGGGCGCTCCTGGAGCAGGGGGCGGACATCGAGGTCGTTGCCGTCAACGACCTGGGTGACACCGCGGCCACCGCCCACCTGCTGAAGTACGACACCATCCTGGGACGCCTCAAGGCCGAGGTCACCCACACCGAGGACACCATCACCGTCGACGGGCACACCATCAAGGTGCTGTCCGAGCGCAACCCCGCCGACATCCCCTGGGGCGACCTGGGCGTCGACATCGTCATCGAGTCGACCGGCATCTTCACGAAGAAGGAAGACGCCGCGAAGCACCTCGCCGGTGGCGCCAAGAAGGTCCTGATCTCGGCTCCGGCCAAGGACGAGGACATCACCATCGTGATGGGCGTCAACCAGGACAAGTACGACGCCGCGCAGCACGACGTCATCTCCAACGCCTCCTGCACCACCAACTGCGTGGCGCCGATGGCCAAGGTTCTCGACGAGAACTTCGGCATCGTCAAGGGCCTGATGACGACCGTGCACGCGTACACCAACGACCAGCGCATCCTGGACTTCCCGCACAAGGACCTGCGCCGCGCCCGTGCCGCCGCGGAGAACATCATCCCGACGACCACCGGCGCCGCGAAGGCCACCGCCCTCGTTCTGCCGCAGCTCAAGGGCAAGCTGGACGGCATCGCCATGCGCGTCCCGGTCCCCACCGGCTCCGCCACGGACCTGGTCGTCGAGCTCTCCCGCGAGGTCACCAAGGACGAGGTCAACGCCGCGTTCAAGAAGGCCGCGGACGGCGAGCTCAAGGGCTTCCTGTACTACACCGAGGACCCGATCGTGTCCTCGGACATCGTCAGCGACCCGGCTTCCTGCACCTTCGACTCCTCCCTGACCATGGTCCAGGAGGGCAAGACGGTGAAGATCCTCGGCTGGTACGACAACGAGTGGGGTTACTCGAACCGTCTGGTCGACCTCACCACCTTCGTCGGCGGCCAGCTCTGACCCGGATTTGATTCGGACAGGCAATTCGATGTGAGCTACGGGGCTCGGGCAGCGCGATCTCGCGCGGTCCCGGGCCCCGTAGCTGTTGCTCGGAAGCTTTCAAGGAGTCCCTGAGAAATGAAGACGATCGACGAACTTCTCGCCGAAGGCGTCGCCGGCAAGCGGGTATTCGTCCGCGCCGACCTCAACGTGCCGCTGGACGGCACCGCCATCACCGACGACGGCCGCATCCGCGCCGTGGTCCCGACCGTGAAGGCCCTCGCCGACGCGGGCGCACGGGTCGTCGTGGCCTCCCACCTGGGCCGCCCCAAGGGCGCCCCGGACCCGGCCTTCTCGCTCGCCCCCGCCGCCGCCCGGCTCGGTGAACTCCTCGGCGCCGACGTGCAGTTCGCCACCGACACGGTCGGCGACTCCGCCAAGTCCGTCGTCGCGGGCCTCGCCGACGGCCAGGTCGCCGTCATCGAGAACCTCCGCTTCAACGCCGGCGAGACCGCCAAGGACGACGCCGAGCGCGCCGCCTTCGCCGACCGGCTGGCGGCCCTCGCCGACCTCTACGTGAGCGACGGCTTCGGGGCCGTGCACCGCAAGCACGCCTCGGTGTACGACCTGCCGGCCCGGCTCCCGCACGCCGCGGGCTACCTCATCGCCAAGGAGGTCAGCGTCCTCAAGAAGCTCACCGAGGACGTGCAGCGCCCGTACACCGTGGTCCTCGGCGGCGCCAAGGTCTCCGACAAGCTCGCCGTCATCGACGAACTCCTCGGCAAGGCCGACCGTCTCCTCATCGGCGGCGGCATGGCCTACACCTTCCTCAAGGCCAAGGGGTACGAGGTCGGCATCTCCCTCCTTCAGGAGGACCAGATTCCGACGGTCAAGGAGTACATGGAGCGCGCCGAGCGGAACGGCGTCGAGCTGGTCCTTCCGGTCGACGTCCTGATCTCCACCGAGTTCCCGGACCTGAAGACCAAGGCCCCGGCCGACTTCGACACCGTCGACGCGGACCGGATCCCGGCGGACCAGGAGGGCCTGGACATCGGCCCCAAGTCCCGCGAGCTGTTCGCCTCGAAGATCACCGACGCCGAGACGGTGTTCTGGAACGGCCCCGTCGGAGTCGCCGAGCACCCCGACTACGCTGGCGGCACGACGGCCATCGCGCAGGCCCTGCTCGACAGCAAGGGCTTCACGGTGGTCGGCGGTGGCGACTCCGCCGCCGCCGTCCGCAACCTGGGCTTCGACGAGTCGAAGTTCGGCCACATCTCGACCGGTGGCGGTGCCTCCCTCGAATACCTTGAGGGCAAGACCCTGCCCGGCCTCGCCGCACTGGAGGACTGACCCCGTATGAGCACGCGTACGCCCCTGATGGCGGGCAACTGGAAGATGAACCTCAATCACCTTGAGGCCATCGCCCACGTCCAGAAGCTCGCCTTCGCGCTCGCCGACAAGGACTACGAGGCCGTCGAGGTCGCCGTCCTTCCGCCCTTCACCGACCTGCGCTCCGTGCAGACCCTGGTGGACGGCGACAAGCTCAAGATCAAGTACGGCGCCCAGGACATCTCGTCCCAGGACTCCGGTGCGTACACCGGTGAGATCTCGGGCCCGATGCTGTCGAAGCTCAAGTGCACCTATGTAGCCATCGGCCACAGCGAGCGCCGCCAGTACCACCACGAGAACGACGAGATCTGCAACGCCAAGGTGAAGGCCGCCTACAAGCACGGCCTGACTCCGATCCTCTGCGTCGGCGAGGGCCTGGACATCCGCAAGGCCGGCCAGCAGGTCCAGTACACGCTGAACCAGGTCGACGGCGCCCTCAAGGACGTCTCCGCCGAGCAGGCCGAGTCCATCGTGATCGCGTACGAGCCGGTGTGGGCCATCGGCACCGGCGAGGTCGCCACCCCCGAGGACGCGCAGGAGGTCTGCGGCGCGATCCGCGGCAAGCTCGCCGAGCTGTACGACCAGGAGCTCGCCGACAAGGTGCGCATCCAGTACGGCGGTTCGGTCAAGGCCGGGAACGTGGCCGCGATCATGGCCCAGCCGGACGTCGACGGCGCCCTCATCGGCGGTGCCGCGCTCGACGCAGACGAGTTCGTCAAGATCGTCCGATTCCGCGACCAGTGAGTCCGGGAACCGACCGGGACTGAGTATGCGGTAGCGACGTAACGTCGTACCCTTGCGGGGTCCGAGCCTTGCTTTTCTGAGCTTTCCGCTCATTCACGCGAGACTCGGGCCCCGTCGTCGTACAGATACCGAGGAAGTTGGTCCAGCCGTGGTTATGGGGTTCTCGATCGCCCTGCTCGTCTTCAGCGGACTCATGATGCTTTTGGTGCTCATGCACAAGGGCAAGGGCGGTGGCCTCTCCGACATGTTCGGTGGCGGTATGCAGTCCTCCGTCGGCGGCTCCTCGGTCGCCGAGCGCAACCTCGACCGCATCACCGTCGTGGTCGGTCTGCTGTGGTTCGCGTGCATTGTCGTGCTCGGCCTGCTGATGAAGCTCGACAGCTGACGCTTTATCGCCCTGCCGGTTGACGCAGTATTGCCGTACGCCTTTTATAGGCGGCTTATTATGGCCGTGCGTCTCCGGGGTGGGGGTGTAACTCCGAACACTGGACGCGCGTTGGGCCTTACGTAGACTGGGGCACCCGCGGCACGGCCGCCGGTGAGCAACGCTGTGCAGCACTGTTACGCAGGGAGTTACGACCGTGGCAAGTGGCAACGCGATCCGTGGAAGCCGGGTCGGAGCGGGGCCGATGGGCGAGGCCGAGCGGGGCGAGTCCGCGCCGCGCCTGCGCATCTCCTTCTGGTGCTCCAACGGGCACGAGACGCAGCCGAGCTTCGCCAGCGACGCGCAGGTCCCCGACACCTGGGACTGCCCGCGCTGCGGATTCCCGGCCGGCCAGGACCGGGACAACCCGCCGGACCCCCCGCGCACCGAGCCCTACAAGACGCACCTGGCGTACGTGCGCGAGCGGCGCAGCGACGCGGACGGCGAGGCGATCCTCGCCGAGGCACTCGCCAAACTGCGCGGCGAGATCTAGGAATTGAGAGCGGCCGGACACCCCGAGGGTGTCCGGCCGGACTGTTTCCTGGGTCTGTTCTCCCAGGTCAGACACGTGCCGGGGCCGATTGTCAGTGGCCTCCTCTAAGGTCTGCAAGTACCGGACCAAAGGGGGGAGTTGACATGGCCGACGGGGCAACGGGCGCCGCGCAGACCGCAGTAGCCGCAGCGGAACGCGCGCCGTCCTGGCACGGGGGATTCGGGCGGCTCTGGTCGGCCGCGATCATCTCCCGCTTCGGTGACTCGCTGCGCATCGCCGCCCTGCCGCTGCTCGCCACGACCCTCACCGACGAACCGACGCTCGTCGCCCTCGTCACCGCCTGCGGCTATCTGCCGTGGATGCTTTTCGGCCTCATCGGCGGCGCCGTCGCCGACCGGGTCGACCAGCGCCGCGCCATGTGGGCGGTGGATCTCGTACGGGGACTGCTGATCGGCGGCTTCGCCGTGGCCGTCGCCTTCGACCAGGCCACCATCGCGCTGCTGATGATCCTCGCCTTCACTCTCACCACCCTCCAGACCCTCTTCGACAACGCGGCCACGGCCCTGCTCCCCGCCGTGGTCGGCCCCGAGGCCCTCGGCAGTGCCAACGCCCGCCTGCAGACCGGCCAGATGCTCGTCAGCAGCTTCCTGGCCACGCCCGCGGTGCCGCTGCTGCTCGCCGCGGGAATCGCCGTGCCCTACGCCGCGAACGCCGCCACCTATCTGCTCGGCGCCGCCCTCATAGCCTCCCTGCGCACGGCACCGCGCGAGCGCGCCGCACCGCTCAGCGGATCCACCCTGCGAGCCGACATCGCCGAAGGAGTGCGGATCCTGTGGCGGGACCGGATCCTGCGCGGCCTCTGCCTCGCGGCCACGCTGTGCAACGTAGGCGTCGGCGGTCTCATCGCCACCCTCGTCCTGCATGTCACCGGCTGGCTCGACGCGGGCGCGACGGTGTACGCCCTGTGCCTGTCCGCGTACGGCGTGGGCAGTGTCGTCGCAGGGTTCTGCGCCAACCGGATCGGGCGTCGCGCGGGGCGGTTGCGGAGCATCTTCGTCGCGGGGCTCGTCCAGATCGTGCCGCTGCTCGCGATCGGAACGATACGCAGCGTCTGGGCCGTCCTCCTCGGGCTCGTGGTGTTCGGCTTCATGGGCATGGTGTGGAACGTCAACCAGATCACGCTCATGCAGCAGCGCAGCCCCACCGACGCGATCGGCCGGATCAGCGCCGCCTTCCGCACCCTGTCGCTCGGCGCCACCCCGCTGGGCGCGGCACTCGCCGGTGTCGCCGCCTCCGCGTGGGGCCTCAACACCCCGGCGCTGCTTGCCGCCGCACTGTTCGTGCTCTCCGTCGCCGCGCTGATACCCGCGCTCAAGTCACCCGTCACCGCTCCTTAAGTCGGCCGACAGGGGACAGACAGCTCATACCGCTCGCTGATCAATTAGGTTGGAGGGGCAGCGGGGAAGTTGCAGGCTCAGGTAGAGAGAAGGCTGAAGTCCGAGATGAATGCAATTGAGGACGGCGCGCGGAGCGCTCCGAACAAGGGCGGTGGCGGGCGACGGGAGGGACGCACCAGGCTCAATCAGTTGCCGGAGTGGACGGCGCTCGGCAAGCACCGTGAGCAGCTGGGCGAAGCACACCTGCGGGAACTGTTCGCCGCCGACCCGCAGCGTGCCGAGAACTACACGGCACAGGTGGGCGACCTGCACATCGACTACTCCAAGCAGCTCGTCACGGACGAGACGCTGGCCCTGCTGCGCGATCTGGCCGCCGCCACCGATGTGTTCGGGCTCCGCGACGCCATGTTCCGCGGCGAGAAGATCAACGCCACCGAGGACCGCGCCGTCCTGCACACCGCGCTGCGCGCCCCGCGGGACGCCGTGATCGAGGTCGACGGGGAGAACGTCGTGCCGAAGGTGCACGCCGTCCTCGACAAGATGAGCGCCTTCGCCGAGCGCGTCCGCTCCGGCGAGTGGACCGGCCACACCGGCAAGCCCATCAAGAACGTCGTGAACATCGGCATCGGCGGCTCCGACCTCGGCCCCGCGATGGCGTACGAGGTGCTGCGGTCCTACACCGACCGCAACATGACGTTCCGCTTCGTCTCCAACGTGGACGGCGCCGATCTGCACGAGGCTGTACGGGACTTGGACCCGGCCGAGACGCTGTTCGTCATCGCTTCCAAGACCTTCACCACGATCGAGACGATCACCAACGCCACCTCCGCGCGGAACTGGCTGCTCACCGGGTTGCAGGCCGGGCAGGACGCCGTGGCGAAGCACTTCGTGGCGCTGTCCACGAACGCCGAGAACGTCGCCGAGTTCGGCATCGACACGGCCAACATGTTCGAGTTCTGGGACTGGGTCGGCGGCCGCTACTCCTTCGACTCGGCGATCGGCCTCTCCCTGATGATCGCCGTCGGTCCGGAGCACTTCCGGGAGATGCTCGACGGCTTCCGCCTGGTCGACGAGCACTTCCGCACGGCACCGGCCGAGTCCAACGTCCCGCTGCTGCTCGGCCTGTTGGGGGTCTGGTACGGCGGGTTCTCCGGCGCCCAGTCGCACGCGGTCCTGCCGTACTCGCACTACCTCTCCAAGTTCACGGCGTACCTCCAGCAGCTGGACATGGAGTCCAACGGCAAGTCGGTGGACCGGGACGGGAACCCGGTGGAGTGGCAGACGGGCCCCGTGGTGTGGGGCACGCCGGGCACCAACGGGCAGCACGCGTACTACCAGCTGATCCACCAGGGCACGAAGGTCATCCCCGCGGACTTCATCGGCTTCGCCAAGCCGGTCGGGGATCTGCTGCCCGGCCTGGTCGCGCAGCACGATCTGCTGATGGCCAACTTCTTCGCGCAGACGCAGGCGTTGGCGTTCGGCAAGACGCCGGACGAGGTGCGGGCGGAGGGTGTGCCCGAGGAGCTGGTCGCGCACAAGACGTTCCGCGGCAACCACCCGACGACCACGATCCTCGCCGCCGAGCTGACGCCGTTCGTCCTTGGCCAGTTGATCGCGCTGTACGAGCACAAGGTGTTCGTACAGGGGGCGGTGTGGAACATCGACTCGTTCGACCAGTGGGGGGTCGAGTTGGGGAAGGTGCTGGCGAAGCGGGTGGAGCCGGCGCTGACGGAAGGTGCTGAGGTGGAGGGGCTGGACGCTTCGTCCAGGGCCCTTGTCGCGAAGTACCGGTCGCTGCGGGGGCGTTGAGGCTGTACGTCGGAAGGGGCGGGGCTGGGTTTCCTTTCCCCAGTCCCGCCCCTTCCCGTAATCGGGGCTCCGCCCCAGACCCCGGTCCTCAAACGCCGGATGGGCTGAAAAGCACCGCGCTACGCCGACGCCGGCGGATACAGATCCCGCGGCAGCTGCGAAGCCGCCGCTGAGTCCAGGAGCCACAACGTGCGGAAGCGGCCGCGTGCGCCCGCCGCCGGGGCCTGGATCTCGCCCGCGCCGGACAGTGCGATGGCCACGGCCTGCGCCTTGTCCTCGCCCGCCGCGAGCAGCCACACCTCACGGGCGGAGCGGATCGCGGGCAGAGTGAGGGAGACCCGCGTGGGCGGCGGCTTGGGCGCGCCGTGCACACCCACCACCATCCGCTCGGTCTCCCGCACCGCGGGCAGCTCGGGGAAGAGCGACGCCACATGGGTGTCGGGGCCGACGCCGAGGAGCAGCACGTCGAAGGACGGGGCCTCCGAGTGGTTCTCCGGCTTTGCGGCCGCGGCCAGTTCGGTCGCGTACGCCTCGGCCGCGGTGTCCGCGTCGATGCCGTACGGGCCGTCCGACGCGGGCATCGCGTGCACGCGGGCCGGGTCGAGCGGCACCGAGTCGAGCAGCACCTCGCGGGCCTGCGTGACATTGCGGTCCGGGTCGCCCTCCGGCAGGAACCGCTCGTCGCCCCACCACAGGTCGAGGCGGCTCCAGTCGATGGCGTCCCGCGCGGGGGACGTGCCGAGGGCGGCGAGCAGGCCGTTGCCGTTGCGGCCGCCGGTGAGGACCACGGACGCCGAACCGCGGGCGGCCTGCGCGTCCACGATCTTCGTGATCAGGCGGGCCGCCGCGGCCTGGGCCATCAGATCCTTGTCGCGGTGGACGACGAGCTGCGGAGCCGTACTCACTTCGACGCCGCCTTCGACGTACCGGAGTCCGGACCCGAACTCGCCTTCCTGGCAGGGGACTTGGCGGCCTTCTTCGTGCCGGACGCGGCTGCCGCAGACGCAGACGCAGACGCAGACGCAGCCTCCGCCGGTGACGCGACCGAAGGGACCGTCTTCGCCGAGTCCGCCTCCCCGAGCCGGTCCACGCCGTACTTCAACGCGGACGCGTAGGTGTCGTCCGGGTCGAGGCGGCGCAGCTCCTCCGCGATCAGCTCGGCTGTCTCGCGCCGCTTGAGCGCCACCGCACGGTCCGGCTGGCCCTGCACCGAGAGCGTCGCCAGGGAACCGTCGGCCCGGTCGAGCACGATCGGACCGCAGTCGGTCTCCAGACGTACCGAGGTGAGCCCCGGACCGCTGGACAGCGAGCGCGTCACCGGCACCGCGAGCCGGTCGGCGAGCCACATGCCCAGCAGCTCACAGCTCGGGTTGAACTCCTCGCCCTCCACCTCGGCCGCCGTGACCTTGCAGCTCACCTGGTCGAGGGCGGCGGCCAGCATGGACCGCCACGGGGTGATCCGGGTCCACGACAGATCCGTGTCGCCGGGCGTGTACGTCTCCGCGCGGGCGGCCAGCTCGTGAATGGGCTGCTCCGCCGCGTACGTGTCCGTGACCCGGCGCTGGGCCAGCGCGCCCAGCGGGTCGTTCGCCGGGTCGAGCGGCGCGTTCACCGGCCACCACACGACGACCGGCGCGTCCGGAAGGAGCAGCGGCAGGACCACCGACTGGGCGTGGTTGAGGACATCGCCGTACAGGCGGAGCACGATCGTCTCGCCCGTGCCCGCGTCGGCGCCCACCCGCACATCCGCGTCCAGGCGCGAGGACGTGCGGTCACGCGGGGAGCGCGCGGCCCGCTTGATGACGACGAGGGTGCGCGAGGGGTGCTCGCGCGAGGCCTCGCTGGCCGCCCGCAGGGAGTCGTACGCGTTCTCCTCGTCGGTGACGATGACCAGCGTGAGCACCATGCCGACGGCGGGGGAGCCGATGGCGCGGCGGCCCTGCACGAGGGCCTTGTTGACCTTGCTGGCCGTGGTGTCCGTGAGGTCGATCTTCATGGCCGACGCCAGCTCCGTCCGTCTCGTTCGAGCATTTCGTCCGCCTCGACGGGGCCCCAGGTGCCCGACGCGTACTGCGCGGGCTTGCCGTTCCTGTCCCAGTGCTGCTCGATCGGGTCGAGGATGTTCCAGGACAGCTCGACCTCCTCGGTGCGCGGGAAGAGGTTCGAGTCGCCCAACAGCACGTCCAGGATGAGCCGTTCGTACGCTTCCGGGCTGGACTCGGTGAAGGACTCGCCGTACGCGAAGTCCATGGACACGTCCCGGACCTCCATCGACGTGCCCGGGACCTTCGAGCCGAACCGCACCGTGACGCCCTCGTCCGGCTGCACCCGGATGACCAGGGCGTTGTGCCCCAGCTCCTCGGTCGCCGTGTGGTCGAAGGGGGAGTGCGGGGCGCGCTGGAAGACGACCGCGATCTCGGTGACGCGGCGGCCCAGGCGCTTGCCGGTGCGCAGATAGAACGGGACGCCCGCCCAGCGGCGGTTGTCGATGCCCAGCTTCATCGCGGCATACGTGTCGGTCTTCGACTGCGGGTCGATGCCGTCCTCTTGGAGGTAGCCGATGACCTTCTCGCCGCCCTGCCAGCCGGCCGCGTACTGCCCGCGGACCGTGTGCTTCGACAGGTCCTTCGGGAGCTTCACCGCGCCGAGGACCTTGGTCTTCTCGGCGGCGAGCGCGTCCGCGTCAAAGGAGGCGGGCTCCTCCATCGCGGTCAGGGCGAGCAGCTGCAGCAGGTGGTTCTGGATGACGTCACGGGCGGCGCCGATGCCGTCGTAGTACCCGGCGCGGCCGCCGATGCCGATGTCCTCGGCCATCGTGATCTGCACATGGTCGACGTACGACCGGTTCCAGATCGGCTCGAAGAGGGTGTTGGCGAAGCGGAGCGCCAGGATGTTCTGGACGGTCTCCTTGCCGAGGTAGTGGTCGATCCGGAAGACCTGGTCGGGCTTGAACACCTCGTGCACGATGGCGTTCAGCTCCCGGGCGGAGGCCAGGTCGTGCCCGAAGGGCTTCTCGATGACCGCGCGCCGCCAGGAGTCCCCGCGCTGGTCGGCCAGGCCGTGCTTCTTCAGCTGCTGGACGACATTGGGGAAGAACTTCGGCGGTACCGACAGATAGAAGGCGAAGTTGCCGCCCGTGCCCTGCGCCTTGTCGAGCTCCTCCATCGTCGACTTCAGCGTCTCGAACGCCTCGTCGTCGTCGAAGTTGCCCTGCACGAACCGCATGCCCTGGCTCAGCTGCTGCCAGACCTCCTCGCGGAACGGGGTCCGGGCGTGCTCCTTGACCGCGTCGTGCACCTCCTGCGCGAAGTCCTCGTCCTGCCACTCGCGCCGGGCGAAGCCGATCAGCGAGAAGCCCGGCGGCAGCAGCCCCCGGTTGGCCAGGTCGTAGACGGCAGGCATCAGCTTCTTACGGGACAAATCGCCCGTGACGCCGAAAATTACCAGGCCCGACGGCCCCGCGATGCGCGGGAGCCGTCGGTCCTGTGCGTCACGGAGCGGGTTGGCTCCGTCGACAGTGGGTGACAAGATCAGCCTTCCGAAGGGGCGAGGCGCTTCAGCTCCGCCTCGGTCGACTTGAGCAGGTCGTTCCAGGACGCCTCGAACTTGTCGACGCCCTCGTCCTCAAGAAGCTGCACGACCTCGTCGTACGAGATCCCCAGCTTCTCGACGGCGTCGAGCTCGGCGCGGGACTGCTCGTACGTGCCCGCCACCGTGTTGCCGGTGATCCGGCCGTGGTCGGCGGTGGCCTCCAGGGTGGCCTCCGGCATGGTGTTCACGGTGTTCGGCGCGACCAGGTCGTCGACGTACAGGGTGTCCTTGTACGCCTTGTCCTTCACGCCGGTCGAGGCCCACAGGGGGCGCTGCTTGTTGGCGTTGGCCTTGTCGAGCGCGGCCCAGCGGTCGGACGAGAAGACTTCCTCGTACGCCTCGTACGCGAGCCGGGCGTTGGCGAGGCCGGCCTTGCCGCGCGCGGCCTTGGCGGCCTCGGTGCCCAGCGCGTCGATGCGCTTGTCGATCTCGGTGTCCACGCGGGACACGAAGAAGGACGCCACCGAGTGGATCAGCGAGATGTCCAGGCCCGCGGCCTTGGCCTTCTCCAGACCGGCGAGGTAGGCGTCCATGACCGCGCGGTACCGCTCAAGGGAGAAGATCAGCGTGACGTTGACGCTGATGCCCTTGCCGATGACCTCGGTGATCGCGGGCAGACCGGCCTTGGTCGCCGGGATCTTGATCAGCGTGTTCGGGCGGTCCACCAGCCACGCCAGCTGCTTGGCCTCGGCGACCGTGGCCGCCGTGTTGTGGGCCAGGCGCGGGTCGACCTCGATCGACACGCGGCCGTCCTTGCCGCCGGTGGCGTCGAAGACGGGGCGCAGAATGTCGGCCGCGTCACGCACGTCGGCCGTCGTGATCATGCGGACGGCTTCCTCGACGGTGACCTTGCGGGCCGCGAGGTCGGCGAGCTGCTGCTCGTAACCGTCGCCACCCGAGATCGCCTTCTGGAAGATCGACGGGTTGGTGGTGACGCCCACGACGTGCTGCTGGTCGATCAGCTCGGCGAGGTTGCCGGACGTGATCCGCTTGCGCGACAGGTCGTCCAGCCAGATCGCGACGCCTTCTTCGGAGAGGCGCTTGAGTGCGTCTGTCATGGAAATTGCATCTCCTGCTTGTGATGAGGGGTAAGTCGTCGTGTACCGGGCGTCAGCGCTGGGCGGCCGCGTGGGATTCCTTCGCCGCCGAGGCCACCGCGTCGCCCGTGAAGCCGAACTCCTTGAACAGGACCTTCGCGTCCGCCGAGGCGCCGAAGTGCTCAAGGGAGACGATCCGGCCCGCGTCGCCGACGTACTTGTGCCAGGTCAGACCGATACCGGCCTCGACCGCCACCCGCGCCTTGACCGACGGCGGCAGCACGCTGTCGCGGTAGTCCTGCGACTGCTCCTCGAACCACTCCACGCACGGCATCGACACGACCCGGGCCGGAATGCCCTCGGCCTGGAGCTGCTCGCGCGCCTCGACGGCCAGCTGCACCTCGGAGCCCGTACCGATGAGGACCACCTCGGGCTCGCCGCCCTCGGCGTCGAACAGGACGTAACCGCCCTTCGCCGCGTCCTCGTTGCGCTCGTACGTCGGCACACCCTGGCGGGTGAGGGCGAGGCCGTGCGGGGTGCCCTTGCCGAACTCCTTGGTGTAGCGCTTCAGGATCTCGCGCCAGGCGATCGCGGTCTCGTTGGCGTCCGCGGGACGGACGACGTTCAGGCCCGGGATGGCGCGCAGCGAGGCGAGGTGCTCGACCGGCTGGTGCGTCGGGCCGTCCTCACCGAGGCCGATGGAGTCGTGCGTCCACACGTACGTCACCGGCAGGTGCATCAGGGCCGACAGGCGCACCGCGTTGCGCATGTAGTCGGAGAACACCAGGAAGGTGCCGCCGTAGATCCGCGTGTGGCCGTGCAGCGCGATGCCGTTCATGGCGGCGGCCATGGCGTGCTCGCGGATGCCGAAGTGGATCGTCCGGCCGTACGGGTCGGCGCCCGGCAGCGGGTTGCCCTCCGGCAGGAACGAACTCGACTTGTCGATCGTGGTGTTGTTGGAGCCCGCGAGGTCGGCCGAGCCGCCCCACAGCTCCGGCAGCACCGCACCGAGCGCCTGCAGGACCTTGCCCGAGGCGGCACGCGTCGCGACGCCCTTGCCGGTCTCGAACTCGGGGAGCTTCTCCTCCCAGCCGGCCGGCAGCTCGCCCGCCTGGATGCGGTCGAAGTCGGCGGCGCGCTCCGGGTTGGCCGTGCGCCACTCCTGGTAGGCCTTCTCCCACTCGGCCTTGGTCTGCGTGCCGCGCTCAAGTGCCTCGCGGGTGTGGCCGATGACGTCGTCCGACACCTCGAAGGTCTGCTCCGGGTCGAAGCCCAGGACCCGCTTGGTGGCGGCGACTTCCTCGTCACCGAGCGCGGAGCCGTGCGCGGCCTCGGTGTTCTGCGCGCTCGGCGCCGGCCAGGCGATGATCGAACGGGCCGCGATGAACGACGGCTTGTCCGTGACCGCCTTCGCCGCCTGCAGCGCCTCGAACAGGCCCTTCGGGTCCAGGTCGCCGCTCGGCAGCTGCTCGACCCGCTGGACGTGCCAGCCGTAGGCCTCGTACCGCTTGAGGGTGTCCTCGGAGACGGCGGTCTCCGTGTCGCCCTCGATGGAGATGTGGTTGTCGTCCCACAGCATCACCAGGTTGCCCAGCTTCTGGTGGCCCGCGAGCGAGGACGCCTCGGCGGCGATGCCCTCCTGCAGACAGCCGTCACCGGCGATGACCCAGACCGTGTGGTCGAACGGGGACTCGCCCGCCGGCGTCTCGGGGTCGAACAGACCGCGCTCGTAGCGGGCGGCCATCGCCATGCCCACCGCGTTCGCGACGCCCTGGCCGAGCGGGCCCGTGGTGGTCTCGACGCCGGTGGTGTGGCCGTACTCCGGGTGGCCCGGGGTCTTCGAGCCCCAGGTGCGGAACGACTTGAGGTCATCGAGCTCCAGGCCGTACCCCGACAGGTAGAGCTGGATGTACAGCGTCAGCGACGAGTGGCCCGCGGAGAGGACGAACCGGTCACGGCCCACCCAGTCGGCGTCCGCCGGGTCGTGCCGCATCACCTTCTGGAAAAGGGTGTACGCGGCGGGCGCGAGGCTCATGGCCGTACCGGGGTGGCCGTTCCCTACCTTCTGAACGGCGTCGGCGGCAAGGACGCGGGCGGTGTCAACGGCCCGCTGGTCCAGATCGGTCCACTTGAGGTCTGTGGTGGTCGGCTTGGTGCTCACCCTGGGTCAGGGCTCCTCTCCACATGCTCTACATGTCGAACGTCGTCGTCGAACGTCGTCGTCCGCCGTCGAACGTCGTCGACGCTCGGCGCCATCGTGCGCCGGTCTGCGTCGAGCCTACCGCCGCGCGAGCGTGCATTTTTTCGACTCGTCCCAGAGTGCCGGGGGTATGTCACCTTCGCCTCCCGAGCCGTTCACACGGGGCGCCCCGGCAACCGGCCCAACTCGACCCACCCCCGCGAAGAGCCGGGTATGGCCTACGTCTACAGTGGCGTGGTACGCGCGAGCCTTTACCGGGTCTTCATGTTCAGGGACACCCATGGTCGGCTTGCTGGGAGTCTCTGTCAGGGGTGTGCGTGACGGCCGTTGAATCCCGTCCAGCAGGCGGCGGCACCGCCGATGCCGAGGACGCGGCGGGTGAGCTCGGGGCGAACTCCGGCCGGCGGCCGATCGGTCCCCTCGTCATGGGGTTCGTGGCGCTGACCAAGCCCCGCATCATCGAACTGCTCCTCATCACCACGGTCCCGGTGATGTTCCTCGCCGAGCAGGGCGTGCCCAACCTGTGGCTGGTCCTCGCGACCTGCTTCGGCGGCTACCTCTCCGCGGGCGGCGCCAACGCCCTCAACATGTGGTACGACCGGGACATCGACGCCCTCATGGAGCGCACCCGGAGCCGACCGCTGGTCACCGGGCTGATCAGCCCCACCGAGGGCCTGGTCTTCGGCGTCTCGCTCGCCGTGATCTCCACGGTCTGGTTCGGCCTCCTGGTCAACTGGCTCTCCGCGGCGCTCTCACTCGGCGCCCTGCTCTTCTACGTCGTCGTCTACACGATGATCCTCAAGCGCAGGACCGCACAGAACATCGTCTGGGGCGGCATCGCCGGCTGCCTCCCGGTCCTCATCGGCTGGTCCTCGGTGACCAACTCGATGTCCTGGGCCGCGGTCATCCTCTTCATGGTGATCTTCTTCTGGACGCCGCCGCACTACTGGCCGCTCTCCATGAAGGTCAAGGACGACTACGCGCGTGCCCAGGTCCCGATGCTCCCGGTGATCGCCTCCAACAAGGTCGTCGCCAAGCAGATCGTGCTCTACAGCTGGGTCATGGTCGGCATCTCGCTGCTGCTCCAGCCGCTCGGCTACACCGGCTGGTTCTACACCGCGGTCGCGCTGGCCACCGGCGGCTTCTGGCTCTGGGAGGCGCACGCGCTGCAGGCCCGCGCGAAGGCCGGGGTGACGGGCGCGAAGCTCAAGGAGATGCGCCTGTTCCACTGGTCCATCACCTACGTGTCGCTGCTGTTCGTGGCGGTCGCGGTGGACCCGTTCCTGCGCTGAGCCACCCGACAGCCCCGTGCGCCGGGCCGCTGACCTCGCACCTCGCAGTCAGCCGCCCGGCGCCGGTGTGTCCGGGGTCATTGCCGCCGCGGAATACCCGTAAGTAGCATCAACGTATGGCAGACACCAAGGTCGACAGCTCGGTCGAAGAGAAGCCCGCGGACGCGCGCGCGGAGCGGCAGGCGGCGAAGCTCGCCAAGGAGATCGGCGCGTTCGCGAGGGCGCACGGCGGCGCCGAGGCGCAGATCGCGTACATCGGGGAGCGCGGCTCCCGCATCGTCCTCGTCGGTGAGGACGGCGGCTGGGGCGACCTCGTCGCCCGCACCGACGCGGTGGCACGCGCCGCGGTGGAGAAGTCCGGGCTCACCGTCCACGAGGACTTCGACGGCGACTTCGCGGCCAAGGTCACGACCGGCCGGTACGAGTGGTCGCGCATGGCGGGCATCCAGCTCGGAGGCCCGAGCAACACCTGAGACCGGGTTCACCCGTTAGGACCGTAGACGGACAGCAGTCCGCGCCACGGTCCACGTACGGGAGCCCGGATGATCGAGACACCGCCCCTGGTGGACCAGTACTGCCACGGGGTGCTGCGTACGGAGCTGGGCCTCGGCACCTTCGAGGCCCACCTCGGCCGGGGCGAGGGTCCGCCCGCCCCCGGCACCACCTTCTTCGACACCCAGACCGGCTTCGCGGTGCGCCGCTGGTGCCCGCCGCTGCTCGGCCTCGAACCGCACTGCCCGCCCGCCCGCTATCTGGCCCGGCGCCGCGAGCTCGGCGTGATCGAGGCCGGGCGCCGGCTGCTGCGGGCCACCGGCATCGGCACCTATCTGGTCGACACCGGGCTGCCCGGCGACCTGACCGGTCCGCCCGAACTGGCCGCCGCGGGCGCCGCCGAGGCGCACGAGATCGTCCGCCTCGAACTCCTCGCCGAGCAGGTCGCCGACACCTCCGGCACCGTCGAGACCTTCCTCGCCAACCTCGCCGAGTCCGTCCACGGAGCCGCCGCGGGCGCCGTCGCCTTCGCCTCCGTCGGGGGCGCGCACGGCCTCGCCCTCGCGCCGCAGCCGCCGGACGCCGGGGAGGTCCGCGGCGCCGCCGACCGCTGGCTCGCCGGGCGCCGCGTCGGCGACCGCCTCACCCATCCCGTACTGCACCGGCACCTCGTCTGGATCGCCGTCGCCTCCGGGCTTCCGCTCCAACTGCACGCGGGCACGGGCGATCCGCAGCGGTACGTGGGGGAGTTCGCGCGGGCCACGGCCGGGCTCGGCACGGATCTGGTGCTGCTCCACGGCTACCCGTACCACCGTCAGGCCGCGCACCTCGCCGGGGTGTTCCCGCACGTCTACGCGGATCTCGGGCCCGCGCTCGTACGGACCGGGGCGCGGGCGGCGTCGCTGCTCGCGGAGATGCTCGAACTCGCCCCGTTCGGCAAGCTGCTGTTCTCCAGCGGGGCGCAGGGGCTGCCCGAGCTGCATGTGGTCGGGGCGCAGCTGTTCCGGCAGGCGCTGGGGCGGGTGCTCGGGGGGTGGGTGGCGGAGGGGGCGTGGTCGCGGGGGGATGCGGATCGGGTCGCTGGACTTATTGGCTCGGGGAACGCGCGCAGGGTGTACGGGCTGAGCTGATTTCTCCCCTCCCCGCCCCTTCCCGAAAGCTTGCAGCGGCGGTCGTTCGGCTGCTGCGCCGTCGTGGCTGGTCGCGCAGTTCCCCGCGCCCCTGAACAGCCCCCTGCGGTCAGACCGGCGACAGCTCCGGGTCCGCCTGGGCGGGAATGCCCGGTTCCATACGCGGTCGTTCGTGCAGGGCGAGGAGCACCCGTACCACCGCGATCCACACCAGGCACGACCCCAGCATGTGCGCCCCCACCAGCACCTCGGGCAGCTCCGTGAAGTACTGGACGTACCCGATCACGCCCTGCGCGAGCAGGATCAGGAACAGCTCACGGGTGCGGGTCAGCGGCCCGCGCGGGGCGTCGACCGCCTTGAGCACGAACCACAGCGCGAAGGTCAGGGACACCACGATCCAGGCGAGGACCGCGTGCAGCTTGGACACGCCCTCCCAGTCCAGGCCGAGGGCACCGATGTCCATCCGGGGCACGTCGCTGGAGTCACCGGCGTGCGGACCCGAGCCCGTGACCACCGTGCCGACCGCGACAAGCAGCCCGGACGCGACGACCAGGCACCACACCAGCTGCCGCACCGCCTTGCCGGCCAGCGGGCGCGGAGCGGCGTCCCCCTCGCCCTCACCGGTGCGCACCCACATCAGCGTGGCCACCGTGATCAGCGCCGTGGACAGCAGGAAGTGCGCGGCGACGGTGTACGGGTTGAGGCCCACCAGGACGACGATGCCGCCGAGCACCGCGTTGCCCATGACCACCCAGAACTGGGTCCAGCCGAGCCGGGTCAGGGTGCGGCGCACCGGCTTCTGCGAGCGGGCGGCGATGATCGCCCAGCCGACGGCCGCGCACAGCACGTACGTGAGCATGCGGTTGCCGAACTCGATGGCGCCGTGGACGCCCATCTCGCTGGTCGCGGTGAGGGAGTCGGCGGTGCACTTCGGCCAGGTCGGGCAGCCGAGGCCGGACCCGGTGAGCCGGACGGCGCCGCCGGTGACCACGATCACGCAGCTCATCACGAGAGCGGTCAGAGCCGCCCGCCGTACCGTCCGGTTCTCGGGGGTCCAGCGCTCGGCGATGAAGGCCAGCGGATTGCGCACGGCTTGAGCCAGCTCGGCTCGGTTCGACTTCGGCACGGGCACCATCGTAAAGGGGGCCTTGTGCATCGGTTCACGAGGGGGAGTGAAGCCCACGAACAGCCAGGAAACGTACGGGCTACTCCCAGCGGAAGAACCGGGCCGCCGCCCCCAGACCGAGCGCCGCCCACACCGCCAGCACACCGGCCGCGCCCCACGGCATCGACGCCCCGCCCTGCAGCACGTCCCGCAGCCCGTCCGAGAGCGCCGAGATGGGCAGCAGGCCGAGCACCGACTGGGCGGCCTCCGGGAACTTGTCCAGCGGCACGACCACCCCGCCGCCGACGAGCAGCAGCAGGAACACCAGGTTGGCCGCGGCAAGCGTCGCCTCCGCCTTGAGCGTGCCGGCCATCAGCAGGCCGAGCCCGGAGAACGCGGCCGTGCCGAGGACGAGCAGGAGCAGGACGGACAGCGGGTTGCCCTGCGGGGACCAGCCGAGGGCCAGGGCGATCGCCGTCAGCAGGGCGATCTGCAGCACCTCGGTGACCAGGACCGACAGGGTCTTCGCGGTCATCAGGGCCCAGCGCGGCAGCGGCGAGGCGCCGAGCCGCTTCAGGACGCCGTACCGCCGCTCGAAGCCCGTCGCGATGGCCTGCCCGGTGAACGCCGTCGACATCACGGCGAGCGCGAGCACACCCGGGGCGAGGAAGTCCACGGCTTCGCCGCTGCCCGTGTCGCCGAAGTCAACGATGCTGACCGTCGAGAACAGGACCAGGAGCAGCGAGGGGATGACCACCGTGAGGAGCAGCTGCTCGCCGTTGCGCAGCAGCATCTTCGTCTCCAGGGCCGCCTGCGCCGCGATCATCCGCCCGACGGGGGCGGCCCCGGGCTTCGGGGCGTACGTGCCCGCAGCCGTGGACGTGGACGTGGACGTGTCCGCGCTCATCCGCGCAGCTCCTTACCGGTCAGTTCGAGAAAGACGTCCTCCAGGGTGTGCCGCTCCACCGAGATCCTGTCCGGCATCACGCCGTGCTGCGCGCACCAGGACGTGACGGTGGCGAGCAGCTGCGGGTCGACCGTGCCGGTGACGCGGTACGAGCCCGGGGTGAGCTCGGCCGCCGCGCTGTCCATCGGCAGGGCCTTCAGGAGCGAGGCCACGTCGAGGCCGGGGCGGCCGGTGAAGCGGAGAGTGTTCTCGGCGCCGCCCCTGCACAGCTGCTCGGGGCTGCCCTG
This sequence comes from Streptomyces solicavernae, assembly GCF_029968095.1. Lineage (GTDB taxonomy): Bacteria > Actinomycetota > Actinomycetes > Streptomycetales > Streptomycetaceae > Streptomyces > Streptomyces solicavernae. The sequence goes on from NZ_JASCIR010000010.1 coordinate 98,863, forward strand.
GGCGACGACCTTGCCCGCGTCGACGATCGTGACGTCGTCCGCGAGCTGTTCGGCCTCGTCCATGTAGTGCGTGGTGAGGATGACGGAGACGCCGTCGGCGCGCAGCTCGCGCACCAGGTCCCAGGTGGAGCGGCGGGCCTGCGGGTCGAGCCCCGCGGTCGGCTCGTCCAGGAAGACGAGCTCGGGGCGGCCCACCACGGCCATCGCGAGGGCGAGCCGCTGCTGCTGTCCGCCGGAGAGCCGCCGGTAGGCCGTACGGCCGCAGGAGCCGAGGCCCAGGCGCTCGATCAGGTCGTCCACGTCCAGGGGGTGGGCGTGCAGCTTCGCCATGTGGCGGAGCATTTCGTCGGCGCGGGCGCCGGAGTAGACGCCGCCGGACTGCAGCATCACGCCGATCCGCGGGCGCAGCGCGGCGGCCTGCGCGACCGGGTCGAGGCCGAGGACGCGGACCTGGCCGCCGTCCGGCCTGCGGTAGCCCTCGCAGGTCTCGATCGTGGTGGTCTTGCCGGCGCCGTTCGGGCCGAGTACGGCGGTGACGCCGGCGTGGGCCGTGAGGTCGAGGCCGTCCACCGCGGTCTTCGGTCCGTACCGCTTCACCAGGCCGCGCACCTGGAGGACGCCGCCTGCGACGGGCTCTTCATGCATGCCGGGAAGTCTAGAGAGGGGTGCCGGGTGCCCGGTACGGGGCCTGGTGGCTTCGCACCACGGACAAGCCGCGCAGGCCGCCGCAGCCCGTGGAAACGCACAGAAATTAGGTGAACCTTAGTGATCGAGGCCACCGGCGAGGGCCCGGGGCGCGGCTTGTCGGGGCCAGAGGAATTACGCAACAATGGCGTTGTGAAAAACGTTGGCGAAGCTCCGCAGGAGGAACTCGCGACCGGCGAGCGCAGTACGCGCAACCGGGTCGCGCGCTCCATCCTGGACCACGGTCCGTCCACCGTGGCCGAGCTCGCAGGCCGCCTCGGCCTCACCCAGGCGGCGGTGCGCAGGCACCTCGACGCCCTGGTCGCCGACGACGTAGTGGCGCCCCGCGAACAGCGGGTCTACGGCGCGCGCACCCGGGGCCGCCCGGCCAAGGTGTTCGCCCTGACCGACTGCGGCCGGGACGCCTTCGACCAGTCCTACGACAAGCTCGCCGCCGAGGCGCTGCACTGGATCTCCCAGGCGGCCGGCGGCGGGGAACTCGGGGACGCCGCGGTCGCCGCCTTCGCGCGCGCCCGGCTCGCCGCGACCGCGGAGAAGTACCGCGAGCAGCTGGCCGCCGCGGCCCCCGAACAGCGCGCCGAGACCCTGGCCAGGGCACTCACGGCCGACGGGTACGCTGCTACGGCGCGTAGCGCACCGGTCGGCGAGCAGCTGTGTCAGCACCACTGCCCGGTCGCCCACGTGGCCGAGCAGTTCCCGCAGCTGTGCGAGGCGGAGACGGAGCTCTTCAGCCGACTGCTCGGCACCCATGTGCAGCGGCTGGCCACCATCGCCCACGGGGACGGGGTGTGCACCACCTTCATCCCCCGTATCGAGACCGCCGAGACCGTCTCGCCACAGCAAGAACCGAAGACCACCACAGCATCTGCAAGCACGGCCGGGAGGAACCCCGCATGACGCTCCCCATCGAGGAGACTGCTCACCCCGAGCTGGAGGGCCTGGGCAAGTACGAATACGGCTGGGCCGACTCCGACGCGGCCGGTGCCGCAGCCAAGCGCGGTCTGAACGAGGCCGTCGTCCGCGACATCTCGGCGAAGAAGAACGAGCCGGAGTGGATGACCAAGCTCCGCCTCAAGGGCCTGCGCCTGTTCGACAAGAAGCCCATGCCGAACTGGGGCTCGGACCTCTCCGGCATCGACTTCGACAACATCAAGTACTTCGTGCGGTCCACGGAGAAGCAGGCCACCTCCTGGGAGGACCTGCCCGAGGACATCAAGAACACGTACGACAAGCTCGGCATCCCCGAGGCGGAGAAGCAGCGCCTGGTCGCCGGTGTCGCTGCGCAGTACGAGTCGGAGGTCGTCTACCACCAGATCCGTGAGGACCTGGAGGAGCAGGGCGTCATCTTCGTCGACACCGACACCGCCCTGAAGGAGCACGAGGAGCTCTTCAAGGAGTACTTCGGCACCGTCATCCCCGTCGGCGACAACAAGTTCGCGTCGCTGAACACGGCCGTCTGGTCCGGCGGTTCCTTCATCTACGTGCCGAAGGGCGTGCACGTGGAGATCCCGCTCCAGGCCTACTTCCGTATCAACACGGAGAACATGGGCCAGTTCGAGCGGACGCTGATCATCGTCGACGAGGACGCCTACGTCCACTACGTCGAGGGCTGCACCGCGCCGATCTACCAGTCGGACTCGCTGCACTCCGCGGTGGTCGAGATCATCGTCAAGAAGGGCGCCCGCTGCCGCTACACGACCATCCAGAACTGGTCGAACAACGTCTACAACCTGGTCACCAAGCGCGCCGTGGCGTACGAGGGCGCGACCATGGAGTGGATCGACGGCAACATCGGCTCCAAGGTCACCATGAAGTACCCGGCCGTCTACCTGATGGGCGAGCACGCCAAGGGCGAGACCCTGTCCATCGCCTTCGCGGGCGAGGGGCAGCACCAGGACGCCGGCTCCAAGATGGTCCACATGGCGCCGAACACCTCGTCCAACATCGTCTCCAAGTCGGTGGCCCGCGCCGGCGGCCGCACCTCGTACCGCGGTCTGGTCGAGATCGGCGAGGGCGCCCCGGGCTCCAAGTCCAACGTGCTCTGTGACGCCCTGCTCGTCGACACCATCTCGCGCTCGGACACGTACCCGTACGTCGACGTCCGCGAGGACGACGTCTCCATGGGCCACGAGGCCACCGTGTCCAAGGTCTCCGAGGACCAGCTCTTCTACCTGATGAGCCGCGGCATGACCGAGTTCGAGGCCATGGCCATGATCGTGCGCGGCTTCGTCGAGCCGATCGCCAAGGAGCTGCCGATGGAGTACGCGCTGGAGCTCAACCGGCTGATCGAGCTGCAGATGGAGGGCGCGGTCGGCTGACGCCTTCCGTGGGGAGCCGGTCCCGCCCGGGTCGGCTCCCCGTGCCTGAAACCCGCAGCTACACGTCTTGACCCAAGAAAGTGAGCACCACGACAGCCATGGCTGAGGCTCAGAATCTCCCGGTGGGTTCCACCACCGCCGGCTCGGTCGCAGTGGCCGCCGAGTCCACCGTCGCCACGCGCATGAGCGCGCCCCCGTCGTTCGACGTGGCCGACTTCCCGGTCCCGCACGGCCGCGAGGAGGAGTGGCGGTTCACGCCGCTCGACCGGCTCAAGGGCCTGCACGACGGCACGGCGAAGGCCGACGGCGCGCTCAAGGCCGAGATCGACGCGCCCGACGGCGTCACCGTCGAGTCGGCCGGCCGGGACGACAAGCGCATCGGCAAGGCGGGCACGCCCGTCGACCGGATCGCCGCGCAGGCGTTCTCGTCCTTCGAGAAGGCCACCGTCGTCTCGGTCCCCAAGGAGCAGGTGCTCGACCAGCCCGTGCGCGTCACCCTGCACGGCGAGGGCGGCACCACCTTCGGGCACACCGTCTTCGACATCGGCGCCTTCGCCGAGGCTGTCATCGTCATCGACCACACCGGTGACGCCGTGCGCGCCGCCAACGTCGACTTCCTCGTCGGCGACGGCGCCAAGGTCACCGTGGTCTCCGTGCAGGACTGGGACGACACCGCCGTCCACGTCTCCCAGCACAACGCCCTGGTCGGCCGCGACGCCACCTTCAAGTCCGTCGTCGTGACCTTCGGCGGCGACGTCGTCCGCATCCACCCGCGCGTCAACTACGCGGGCCCCGGAGGCGAGGCCGAGCTGCTCGGCCTGTACTTCACCGACGCGGGCCAGCACCAGGAGCACCGCCTCCTGGTCGACCACAACGTCCCGCACTGCAAGTCCAACGTCGTGTACAAGGGCGCCCTCCAGGGCGACGACGCGCACGCCGTCTGGATCGGCGACGTCCTCATCGAGGCCGCCGCCGAGGGCACCGACACGTACGAGATGAACCGCAACCTGGTTCTGACCGACGGCGCCCGGGTCGACTCCGTGCCGAACCTGGAGATCGAGACCGGCGAGATCGTCGGCGCCGGCCACGCCTCCGCCACCGGCCGCTTCGACGACGAGCAGCTCTTCTACCTGATGGCCCGCGGCATCCCGCAGGTCGAGGCCCGCCGCCTCGTCGTGCGCGGCTTCTTCGCCGAGCTGGTCCAGCAGATCGGTGTCAAGGACATCGAGGAGCGCCTCATCGCGAAGATCGAGACGGAGCTGGAGGCCACCGTCTGATGGCCTTCGTACGCGTCTGTGGGCTGAGCGAGCTCGAAGAGGACACCCCGAAGCGGGTGGAACTCGACGGCACGCCGGTCTCCGTCGTCCAGACCGAGGGCGAGGTGTACGCGATCCACGACATCTGCTCGCACGCGAACGTCTCCCTCTCCGAGGGCGAGGTGGAGGACTGCCAGATCGAGTGCTGGCTGCACGGCTCCGCGTTCGACCTCCGCACCGGCAAGCCGTCCGGCCTTCCCGCGACGCGCCCCGTCCCCGTATACCCCGTAAAGATCGAAGGAGGCAACGTCCTTGTCGACGTACGCGCCTCCCTCACCCAGGAGTCCTGAGGCACCCATGGCAACTCTAGAAATCCGCGACCTGCACGTCACCGTCGAGGCCGACAACGCCACGAAGGAGATCCTCAAGGGTGTCGACCTGACCGTGAAGCAGGGCGAGACCCACGCCATCATGGGCCCGAACGGCTCCGGCAAGTCGACGCTCGCCTACTCCCTCGCGGGCCACCCGAAGTACACGATCACCTCCGGCTCCGTCACGCTCGACGGCGAGGACGTCCTGGAGATGGAGGTCGACGAACGCGCCCGCGCCGGTGTCTTCCTCGCGATGCAGTACCCGGTCGAGGTCCCGGGTGTCTCCGTCTCCAACTTCCTGCGCACGTCGGCCACCGCGATCCGCGGCGAGGCCCCCAAGCTGCGCACCTGGGTGAAGGAGGTCAAGGAGACCATGGAGCGCCTCAACATGGACCCCTCCTTCGCCGAGCGCAACGTCAACGAGGGCTTCTCCGGCGGTGAGAAGAAGCGCCACGAGATCCTCCAGCTCGAACTGCTCAAGCCGAAGATCGCGATCCTCGACGAGACCGACTCCGGCCTGGACGTCGACGCGCTGCGCATCGTCTCCGAGGGCATCAACCGCGTCCGCGAGCAGGGCGAGGTCGGCACCCTCCTGGTGACCCACTACACGCGCATCCTGCGCTACATCAAGCCCGACTACGTCCACGTGTTCGCGGGCGGCCGCATCGTCGAGTCCGGCGGCGCCGAGCTCGCCGACCAGCTGGAGAACGAGGGCTACGACAAGTACGTGAAGGGTGGCGCAACGGCGTGACACAGCAGCTGCCGGGCCTCCTCGACACGGAGACGCTCCGCAAGGACTTCCCGATCCTGGACCGTGTGCTCCACGACGGCAAAAAGCTCGTCTACCTGGACAACGCGGCGACCTCGCAGACGCCGCGCCAGGTCCTCGACGTGCTCACCGAGTACTACGAGCAGCACAACGCCAACGTCCACCGCGGCGTGCACGTCCTCGCCGAGGAGGCCACGGCGCTGTACGAAGGCGCGCGTGACAAGGTCGCCGAGTTCATCAACGCGCCTTCGCGCAACGAGGTGATCTTCACCAAGAACGCCTCGGAGTCGCTCAACCTCGTGGCGAACATGCTCGGCTGGGCCGACGAGCCCTACCGCGTGGACAGCGACACCGAGATCGTCATCACGGAGATGGAGCACCACTCCAACATCGTCCCGTGGCAGCTGCTCGGGCAGCGCACGGGCGCGAAGCTGAAGTGGTTCGGCCTCACCGACGACGGCCGTCTCGACCTGTCCAACATCGACGAGATCATCAACGAGAAGACGAAGATCGTCTCCTTCACGCTGGTCTCCAACATCATGGGCACCGTCAACCCGGTCGAGGCGATCGTGCGCCGCGCCCAGGAGGTCGGCGCGCTGGTCTGCATCGACGCCTCCCAGGCCGCGCCGCACATGCCGCTCGACGTGCAGGCGCTGCAGGCCGACTTCGTCGCCTTCACCGGCCACAAGATGTGCGGCCCGACCGGCATCGGTGTGCTGTGGGGCCGGCAGGAACTCCTGGAGGACCTGCCCCCGTTCCTCGGCGGCGGCGAGATGATCGAGACCGTCTCGATGCACTCCTCGACGTACGCTCCGGCGCCGCACAAGTTCGAGGCGGGCACCCCGCCGATCTCGCAGGCCATCGGCCTCGGGGCGGCGGTGGACTACCTCAACTCGATCGGCATGGACAAGATCGCGCAGCATGAGCACGCGATCACGGAGTACGCCGTGGGACGCCTCCAGGAAGTCCCGGACCTCCGCATCATCGGCCCCACCACGGCCGAGGACCGCGGCGCCGCGATCTCCTTCACGCTCGGCGACATCCACCCGCACGACGTGGGCCAGGTCCTCGACGAGCAGGGCATCGCGGTCCGCGTGGGCCACCACTGCGCGCGCCCGGTCTGCCTGCGGTACGGAATTCCTGCGACCACGCGGGCGTCGTTCTATCTGTACTCCACTCCGGCCGAGGTCGACGCCTTGGTCGAGGGCCTGGAGCACGTACGGAACTTCTTCGGCTGAGGCCACGGAAACGCCGAGGACACGGGAAACAGGGACGGACAGGGCTGACTGGTGAAGCTGGACTCCATGTACCAGGACGTGATCCTGGATCACTACAAGCACCCGCACGGACGCGGTCTGCGCGACGGCGACGCCGAGGTGCACCACGTCAACCCGACGTGCGGTGACGAGATCACGCTCCGGGTGAAGTACGAGGGCGAGCGCATCGCGGACGTCTCGTACGAGGGGCAGGGCTGCTCGATCAGCCAGGCCAGCGCGTCCGTGCTGAACGAACTGCTCGTCGGCAAGGAACTGGCCGAGGCGCAGCGGATCCAGGAAGTGTTCCTGGAGCTGATGCAGTCCAAGGGCAGGATCGAGCCGGACGACGCGATGGAGGAGACCCTGGAGGACGCGGTCGCGTTCGCCGGTGTCTCCAAGTACCCGGCACGGGTGAAGTGCGCGCTGCTGAGCTGGATGGCGTGGAAGGACGCGACCGCCCAGGCATTCGGCGAGGACGAGACCACAGCGAGGAAGACCGCATGAGTGACAACGAGACGGCCACGTTGAAGCCGGCCTCCGAGGAGGAGGTCCGCGAGGCGCTGATGGACGTCGTCGACCCCGAGCTGGGCATCGACGTCGTCAACCTGGGCCTGATCTACGGCATCCACATCGACGACGCGAACATCGCGACGATCGACATGACCCTGACGTCGGCGGCCTGCCCGCTGACCGACGTGATCGAGGACCAGGCGAAGTCGGCCACCGAGGGCCTGGTCAGCGAGCTGCGCATCAACTGGGTCTGGATGCCGCCGTGGGGCCCGGACAAGATCACGGACGACGGCCGCGAGCAGCTGCGCGCGCTCGGGTTCAACGTCTGAGATCCACCCCGTACGTATGCAGGGGCCCCCGGAACTTTCCAGTTCCGGGGGCCCCTGCGTGCGTGCTCAGCCCTGGTACGGGCCCGGTGCCGGGGCCGGCGTCAGCGGGACGCCCGCCGCCTCGGCCAGGGTGACGTCCAGGCTCTCCTTGCGGATGCGCTGGTCGACGTAGAGGAGGCCGACGGCGAGCTGCGGGAACAGGGCCGTGACCAGCTGGCCGACGAGGGCGCCGAGCAGGACGAAGACCATGAACACGCCCATGACGGCGAAGACTTCGGCCGGGTCGGGCTCCGGTCCTGCCGCGCTCAGGCCGGGCATCATCGAGAACGTGCCGATCATGTTGAACGGGATCTGGATCATGTATCCGGCGACGCCCGCCATCACGTACACGAGCAGCGAGATCCCGAAGATCCGCCACCAGGAGCCCTGCACGAGGCGGGCGGAGCGGCGCAGCGCGGTGACCGGGCCCGCGGTCTCGAAGACGGCCACGGCCGGGGCCAGGCTGAAGCGCACCCACAGCCAGGTGACCAGCGGCATCATGGCGAGCAGTCCGAGCAGCCACAGCGCGATGACCGGGCCGGGCGAGGAGCCGTCGTCGACCGAGGCGATCGTGACGGTCAGGGCGAGGCCGAAGAACAGCAGCAACGGCACGGCCGTGATCAGTGCGCGGAGCAGGCCGGTGCCGAGGACTGACCAGAACCGCGCCATGGTGCGGCGCCAGACCTCACCGAACCGCGAGGGCCGGCCGAGGACCGCGTCCTGCAGGGCCGCCGGGCAGACCGCGGAGACCATCGCGGACGCCACGACCATCGCGAGCAGCGCGAACACATACAGCGAGATGACGGCCACGATCAGCGGCAGCGTGTCGGACCAGGCCGGATCCTCGTAGGCCGGGGTGTCGACGACGGCTTCCAGATGGTCGCCGACGAACCCGTACGCGATGCCCGCCGCCAGGGCCAGGGCGAGGATGGCGCCGCCGTACGCGATCAGCGATATCCCGAACAGGGACTTCCAGCAGCGGCCGACCGTGGTGAAGGTGCCGCCGAGGACGTCGCCGAGCTGCAGCGGGCGCAGCGCGATCACGCCGGGCTTGGGCGCGGGCGGCGGGCCCCACGCGCCCCAGCCGGGGCCCGCGCCGGGACCGGGCGGGGGATACGGTCCCGGGCCTCCGTACTGCGGGTACTGCGAGTACTGCGGGTACTGCGAGTGCTGCGGGTACTGCGAGTGCTGCTGGTCCTGCGGGTGTTGCTGGTCCTGCGGGTGTTGCTGCGGGGTCTGCTGCCCGTGCGCCCCGTAAGGCGGCGGTGGTGGTGGTGCCTGCGGTGCCTGCGGCGGCTGCGGCTGCGGCGGCTGCCTGTCCTGCGGTGGCTGTTCCGTTCCGCCGGGGCCCGCCGCCTCTTCCGGCTGCTCGGCCCCGCCCCGCCCCTCGTCCATCGACATGCTTCTCGCTCCCATGTGTTCGTCCCCCTGGACCGGGACACGGTAGCCGGTCGGGGCCGGGCCGGGCAGGGCGGGCCAGGGCGACCTGTGTACGCACGTACACAACGTTGTGTACCCTCGTACACATGGGATACGGACTGCTGGCCGCGGCCATCGCGGCGGAGGTGGCCGGGACGACGGCCATGAAGTACAGCGAGGGCTTCACCAGGCTGTGGCCCTCGCTCGGCACGCTCGCCGGATATCTGCTCGCCTTCACCCTGCTCGCGCAGACGCTGAAGACCATGCAGGTCGGCACGGCGTACGCGATCTGGGCAGGGGTGGGCACCGCCGCCGTCGCCGTCATCGGCATGCTCTTCCTCGGCGAGTCCACCAGCCTCGCCAAGGTCGCCGGGATCGCACTCGTCATCGGCGGCGTCGTCCTGCTCAACCTCGGCGGGGCGCACTGATGGCCGCGCGCAGGTACGACCCCGAGCGGCGCCAGCGGATCATCGACGCCGCGATCCGGGTGGTCGGCGCCAAGGGCATCGCGGGCCTCAGCCACCGCACCGTCGCCGCCGAGGCCGACGTCCCGCTCGGCTCCACCACGTACCACTTCAAGACCCTCGATGATCTCCTGGTGGCCGCGCTGCGGCAGGCCAACGAGGGCTTCGCGAAGGTCGTACGGGAACACGGCGGCGCCCTCGCCGACCCGGGCGCCGACCTCGCGGCCGAGCTGGCCCGACTCACCGGCGCATGGCTCGACGGCGACCGTCCCGGCGCGGAGCTGGAGTACGAGCTCTACCTCGCGGCGCTGCGCAGGCCCGCGCTCCGGCCGGTCGCCGCCGAGTGGTGCGAGCAGGTCACCGAGCTGATCGCCCGCCGCACCGACCGGGTCACGGCCCGCGCGACCGTCGCCCTGATCGACGGGGTCTGCCTGCAGGTGCTGCTCACCGGCGGCGCGTACGACGAGGCGTATGCGCATGAAGTGCTGGCGCGGGTCATCGACGGGCCGCAGGCGGGTGAGCCGCGACCGGACGGTGAGACCGGTTCGCCTCGGCGGGGCCGCGCCGGTTAGGTTTCCTGTCATGACCGACACGACTTCCCGCACCACCGGCGCCGTCGCCGCCGGCCTCGCCACCATCACCGCCGACGGCACCGTTCTCGACACCTGGTTCCCCGCCCCCGAGCTCACCGTCGAGCCGGGCCCCGCGGGCACCGAGAAGCTGAGCGCCGACCGCGCCGTCGAACTCCTCGGCGGGGGCGCCGCCCAGGCCATCGGCGAGGACGCCCGCCGCGGCGTCGAGATCGTCGCAGTCCGTACGGTCATCGCCTCCCTGGACGACAAGCCGCTCGACGCGCACGACGCGTACCTGCGTCTGCACCTGCTCAGCCACCGCCTGGTGCAGCCGCACGGCCAGAACCTGGACGGCGTCTTCGGCCTGCTCTCCAACAACGCCTGGACCTCGCTCGGCCCGGTCGCCGTCGACGACCTGGAGAAGGTCCGCCTCAGCGCCCGCGCCGCGGGCCTGCACCTCTCGGTGACGTCGGTCGACAAGTTCCCGCGCATGACGGACTACGTCGCGCCGCGGGGCGTGCGCATCGCCGACGCCGACCGGGTCCGCCTCGGCGCGCACCTCGCCGAGGGCACCACCGTCATGCACGAGGGCTTCGTCAACTTCAACGCCGGCACGCTCGGCACGTCGATGGTCGAGGGCCGCATCTCCGCGGGCGTCGTCATCGGCGACGGCTCGGACATCGGCGGCGGCGCGTCCACCATGGGCACGCTCTCCGGCGGCGGCAAGGAGCGCATCTCCATCGGCAAGCGCTGCCTGATCGGCGCCGAGGCGGGCATCGGCATCGCGCTCGGCGACGAGTGCGTGGTCGAGGCCGGGCTCTACGTCACGGCCGGTACGCGGGTCACGATGCCCGACGGTCAGATCGTCAAGGCCCGCGAGCTGTCCGGCGCCTCGAACATCCTGTTCCGCCGCAACTCCACGACCGGTGCGGTCGAGGCTCGGCCGAACAATGCGGTGTGGGGCGGGCTGAACGAGGTTCTGCACTCCAACTGAGGTTGTTCCGGGGCGACTTGCGGGTTCCGTTGACTCGGTTGCCGTAAGTCGCCCTTCGGGCTCGTCCTCAATCGCCGGACGGGCTTTTTTATCGACCTGCGGCCTCGTCCTCAAACGCCGGACGGGCTGAATTTGTGGCCTCGTACGCCGTCACCAGCCGAGCCGTCCGCCTCTCGTCCGCCGCCCGCAGCGGCGCTCGTACCGGACCTGCGGGCAACCCCAGCGCGCCGAGCAGGGCCTTCGCCGTGACCGTGCCGGGCAGGCCGTCCGCCATCATCAGCTCGATCAGCGGCAGCGCAAGCCGCTGCAGCAGCGTGGCGCCCGCCGTGTCACCCGCGTCGAACGCGTCCAGGATCGCGCGCAGCTCCGCGGGTACGACGTTCGCCACCGTGCTGATGTACCCGGCGCCGCCGACTGCGTACAGCGGCAGGATGAACTCCTCGCAGCCCGTGTAGTACGCCAACTCCGTGCGTGCCAGGACCTTCTGCGTGCCGAGCAGGTCGTACGCGCAGTCCTTCACGCCGACGATCCGCGGGTGCTCGGCCAGGCGCAGCACTGTCTCCGGCTCGATGCGGGTGCCGGTGCGATGCGGGATGTCGTAGAGCAGCACCGGGAGGCCCGTGGTGTCCGCGACCGTACGGAAGTGCTCCTCGATCGCGTCCTGCGGGGGCTTGCTGTAGTACGGCGTGAGCAGCAACAGGCCGTCCGCGCCCGCCTGTTCGGCCTGCCGGGCCAGCTCCCTGGCGTGTGCGGTGTCCGCGCTGCCGACTCCGGCCACCACCGAGGCCCGGTCGCCGACGGCCTCCCGGACCGCGCGGATCAGGTCGGCCTTCTCGGCGTCGCTGGTCGTCGGGGACTCGCCGGTGGTGCCGGACAGGACGAGGCCCTCGCAGCCCTTGTCGACGAGCCGCACGGCCAGCCGCCCCGCGCCGTCCGGGTCGAGGGCGCCGGAAGCGTCGAAGGGCGTGATCATCGCGCAGAGGGCGCGGCCGAGGGGCGAGGCTGAGGTCATGCGTGCAGTCTCGGTACGCGGTGGCACGGATTCCACTTAATTCTGCTTCAGGGTACGGGTAAGCGGCGCTACACCCAGGGTGACGGGGTGTGAACGTCCGCTCGCCCGAGGGGCGTTGCGGGCGTGCTCCGGCGGCGGGGGCGTGCCGGGAAGCGGCGCCGGCTGGTCCGAAGGGGGCGGTCGAACGCGCTTGACCTCAACCGGAGTTCACGTTCGAGCATGGTGATCACGGCGCCGCCCGGGGCCGTGCCCGTATCGACAGGGAGGTCACCATGTCCGTGCAGCGCAGCGTCCTGCCCGACCCGCGCAGGGGCGGGGTCGGCATCGTTCTCTCCAGCACCTGGGCCGTCGGCACGCCCGAGCGGCAGAAGGCGGCCGTCGAGGCGATCACCGAGGCCTGGGAGAGCCGGGAGTGGCCGCACGAGGGGCTGCTCTCGTACAGCGTCTGCACCGGAACCGACGGCTCCACGCTGCTGCACCACTCGCAGTGGCGCGACCTCGATGCCTACGAGGAGTTCTCCGCCGCCGCGCGCAACGGGCGGGACGCGCGGAACGCCGACATCGACGCCGCCGTCCCCGGCATCGAGCGGCTCGGGCTCACCAAGTACGAGCTGTACCGCCGGCGTTCGCTGAACGACCGGGCCGACCACGCGCGCGTGCCCGGCTGCATCGTCATCGTCGACGTGCCGTTCGTCGGGCCCGATCCGCAGCGGCAGCGCGAGTGGGTCGACCTCGTCTTCGAGGCGCTCGACGGCGACGAACCGCACCCGGGAGGCATCTCCGGGTCCTTCCACACCAGCCTCGACGGCACCCGGGTCATGAACTACGCGGAGTGGGAGAGCGAGCAGGCGCACATCGAGGCGCTCGCCGCGCCCGGCGACGGCGTCGGCTCGGCCACCGAGGCCTGGCACCGGGTGCAGCACCACCCGGGCCTCGCGGAGGGCGGCGGCGTCAAGCGGTACCTGCCGGCCGTGAGCCTCAGCAGCGGGTGACAGGGGCGTGTGTGCGGGACGGGTGCGCCGGTCCGGCCCGGCGCACCCCGCCTCACTCCCGCCTCACTCCCGCCTCACTCCGCCCACGCCCGCGTCACCTCGCCTCACGGCCGGAACCGCAGGACCTGCGGGTCGTGGTCGCTGTTCTGCCGGGCGAACTCCGCGTTGATGTGCACACTGTCGTACGCGAACCGCCCGACCCCCGGGCTCGTCAGGATCTGGTCGAGGACCTGCGAATTGCCCTGGTAGACGTACGAGTAACGCTCCGCGCGCGGAAGGGACTTGACGGCCGCCGTCAGCGCGCCGCCGTCCGTGAGGATCCGCGTCGTGGCCGAGAATTCAAAGTCGTTGATGTCGCCGAGGACCACCACGTCCGCGTCCTTCTGCGCCTTCAGGACCTTCTTCACGAACGCGTTGACCGACGCCGCCTGCAGATGGCGCTGCTCCTCCGAGGAACGGGCCGGCGGCTGGTGGTGCGAGACCAGCGACTCGTCGCCGCCCTTCGAGCCGAAGTGGTTGGCGATCACGAAGACCGTACGGCCGCGGAAGACGAACTCGCCGGCCAGCGGCTTGCGGCTGTCCTCCCAGGCCTCGTCCGTGGGGTCGATCCGGCCGGGAGAGAGCGTCAGGGCCGCCTTGCCGCGGCTGCGCACCACGTCCGTCGGGGTCGTCGCGTCGCCGCCCGGGCGGTCCTTGAACGCGACCCGCTCCGGGTTGAAGAGGAACACCTGCCGGATGTTGCCGCCCGGCTCGCCGCCGTCCTTCTTGTCCTCCGGGTCGATCGAGCGCCACTCGTACGCCGGGCCGCCCGCCTGCGCGATCGCCGCCGTGAACTTCTTCAGCGTCGCCTCGGCCGACACCGTGCCGTCGTCCGTCGCGCCGTTGTCGTCCTGGATCTCCTCCAGGGCGAGGACGTCCGGGCTCGCGAGGTTGTCGACGACGGCCTGCCCGAGCGCGTCGAACTTCTCCTGCGGGTCCTTCGGATCCAGGTTCTCCACGTTGTACGTCGCGACCGCCAGCTCGTCCGCGGCCTGCCTGCGGGTCCGCTCGCGCGCGAGGCCCTTGCCGGTGACCTCGCCGAGCGTGCGGGCCGCCAGTGTGTAGCCGCCGAACCGGTTGAAGTCCAGGGGCCCTTCGGTCGTACCGGAAAGCACATCCCCGACATCCGCCTTGGGGAAAGGTTTCTCCGCGACCGGGGTCAGCGACTGGATCTGCAGCCGCCCGCCGTTCTGCGCCTCGTACGAGCCGTAGAGCGTGCCGCCGCGCTCGCTGGGGTGCTCGTCCGGCTTCACGGTGATCCACAGCTCGTGGTACGGGTCGGTCGCGCCGACGACCCGCGAGGAGCCGACCGAGACGTTCATGCCCTCCAGGGACTCGTAGAAGTCCAGGGCGTACGCCTCCGGTCGGAGCGGGAGCCCGTTGATACTGCCGCCGTCCGCCGGATCGCCCTTCGGCGTGTACGCCGACGGCACGGCCTCCGCGTCGATCCGCCGCGGCTTCGGCACCGCGCCGCCCGAGGACGCAACTGTCACCGCCGGCTCGGTGATCTGTGTGACCGACTGGTTGCCGGAGTCGGCGCCGCCCGGCACGTACTCGGTGACGGTGCCCGACACCCGTACGACATCGCCCGGCTTCACCGTCGGCGCCGCCGAGCCCGTGTGGACGAAGACGCCCTCGCTCGTCGCCGGGTCGTCGTCGGGCGCCGTGTCCTGGAGCCAGAAGCCGCGCGCGCCGTACGACCGCACGCCCGTCACCGTGCCCGGCACGTCCTTCACCTGCTCGCCGGCCAGCGGGGAGAGCCGGGTGCCGCCCTGGATGTCGTGCACGCGGATCTCGGCCGCCGAGGCGGAGGAGGTGGCCGAGACGGTGATCAGGCCGGCCGCGAGCGCGGTGGCGAGCACAGCGGCGACGGCGGTGGATCTGCGGGGCGAGCGGGCTATGCGGGGTGACATCGTCTGACTCCAGGAGGGTGTGGGGTGGAGTTGCACAGGCTCTACGCGCGTCAATCTCTTGTGTGG
Source organism: Streptomyces solicavernae (assembly GCF_029968095.1). Classification (GTDB taxonomy): domain Bacteria; phylum Actinomycetota; class Actinomycetes; order Streptomycetales; family Streptomycetaceae; genus Streptomyces; species Streptomyces solicavernae. The sequence continues at coordinate 113,887 of NZ_JASCIR010000010.1, forward strand.
CCAAGGGAGTTGTCAAGGCTTCACCGGTGCACGCCCGTCGAAGGGGAGCCGAAGCTGCCATGAACCGGGTTGCGCGGGGCGAAATCCGTCTACGCTGGGGGCCGCCGATCCTGACCGTCCGAGGAGAACCACCCCATGTCCGCAGAACGCCCCACCCTGCCGCCGGTGCGGCTGAACTCCGAGGCGGAACTGGCGCGCGACGCGCTCGCCGTACCGCTGCTCGCCCGCGCCGTGCGGCTCGCCCGCTGGGCTGGGGAGGACACCCGGGTCGGGGCGGCCGGTGAACTCGTCGACGAACAGTTGCCCGCGGCCGCCGCCCACCTCGGGTACCCGGCGGACGACGAGGACGGCCCCGGATACGCGGGCGAGGCCTGGCGCGTGGCCGTCGACACCGGGCTCGTGGAGATCGTGGAGGGGGACACGGAGGGCGACACGGAGGACGAGGCGGCCGAGGCGGCCGAGGCGGCCGAGGCCACCGTCACCCAGGGCGAGGAGCTGGCCCTGCTCACCTCCGGCTCCCCGCAGGACATCCTCGGCATCTGGCTCACCGCCCTCGACACCGTCCTCGCCGACGCCGTCGTGCCCGACCTGGACGACCTGGTCGACGCCCTGGAGGAGGGCGGCGAGATCGACCTCGACAGCCTGGGCTGGGACCCGGAGGCCGAGGCCGAGTTCCTGGAGGGCGTCCTCGGCAACCTCTACCTCCTCACCGTCACCGAGGAGGTCCCCGCCGACGCCCCCGTGCCGCTGCCCGCGCTCGCCGCGTCCATGATCGTGCCGGACGACATGGGCGAGCCCACGGACGACGTCCTGGAGCAGGTCTCCGACGCGATGATGCGGCTCGACGACCAGTTCCGGCTGCTCGAACCGGTCGGGCTCGTCGAGTTCACCCCGGTCGACGAGGCGCTGATGGCCGAGGCCGGCGAGGAGCCCGCGGAACTCGCCCCGGACGAGGAGGACATCAGCCGCTACGGCATGGTCCGCCTCACCCCGCTCGGCCTGTACGGCGTCCGCTCCCGCATGCTGGACGCCGGGATCGACGCCCCGGCGGTCGGCGACCTCGCGGACAAGGGCGCCGACGTGCTGCTCGCCGCGACCGCCGACTTCCCGGAGCCCGCCGCCCGCGCCGAGACGGAGCTGTGGCTGGCCCGCAACCAGCCCCTGCCCGCAGCACGGGAGCTGCTGGCCGCGGCCCGCGGCGGCGACGAGGACGCGCCGCTGCGCCGGCTGCGCTGCCAGCAGGCCCTGTCCCTGGTCGGCGGCGCGGCCGAGCCGGCGCTCCGCGAGGTCCTGGACGACCCGGAGCTGGGCGGCCTCGCCCGCGTCTGGCTCGCCGAGCACGGTGCGGCCGACGTACCGCCGCCCTCGGAGGCGATGGTGTACTGGCTGACCATCGACACGGTCGCCGCACAGCTCGCCGCCGAGGGCAACTCCGAGGAACTCCAGGGCCTGGTCGAGGGGTTGGCGCAGCAGCACGGCGGGTTCTTCGACACGGCCTGGCGCGTCGACCACCCCGCCACGGCGGACGTCCTGGAGGCGATGGGTCGCCTGCACCCCGACAAGAAGGTGGCCAAGGAGGCCCGCAAGGCGGCGTTCAAGGCGCGGTCCCACCGCTGACGCGCAGGTGGAAACAGGGGCGGGGCGGTACGTCGGCTCCGCCCCTGAGCGCTGCTCAAGTCCGCAGATGCGACGCCCCGTTGAGGTCGAGCACGGTCCCTGACGCCCACTCCGCCTCGGGGGAGGCCAGCCACCGGACCGCGCCCGCGATCTCCTCCGCGCCCGCCACCCGCCCGAACGGCGACTGCGCGCGGATCGCCGCCCCCTCCTCGCCCTCAAGCCGCGCCGCCACCCGCTCCGTCTCGAAAAACCCCGGCGCCACCGACGCCACCCCGACCCCGTACGGCCCGAGCGACACCGCCAGCGACTGCCCGAGCGCGTGCACCGCCGCCTTCGTCGCCCCGTACGCCGGATGATCGGGCTCGCCGCGAAAGGCGCCCCGCGAGCCGATGTTGACGATCCGCCCGCCCGTGCCCTGCCCGATCATCCGGCGCCCGGCGAGATGGCTGAGGTTGGCGGTGGCGAGCAGGTTCACGGCGACGTGCTGCTGCCACTGCGCGGCCCACTCCCCGTACGACGTCTCCGGCAGCGGATGGCGGACGTTGACGGCCGCGTTGTTCACGAGCACGTCGACCCCGCCGAGCCCCTCGAACGCCGCCTCGGCGACCCGCTCCGCACCCGCCGGGTCGGAGATGTCGCCGCCGACGAGGACGTGACCGGTGCCGTCGAGGGACGCGAGGGTCGCGTCGGCCTGCGTACGGCGGGAGTGGTAGTGCACGGCGACGCGGTCCCCGTTCGCGGCGAAGGCGCGGGCGACCGCGGGTTGTGCGGGGCTACAGCGCCTGCGCCGCCGGCTTCACCATGCCGCGGACCGTGCGGGACTTGACGAAGTCGCCCATGGCTGTCATTTCCCACTCGCCGGAGAACTGGCGGATCAGCTTGGCCATCATCACGCCCGTCTGCGGCTCGGCGCCGGTGAGGTCGAAGCGGACCAGCTCCTCGTCCGTGGCGGCGTCGATCAGGCGGCAGTAGGCCTTCGCGACGTCGTTGAACTTCTGGCCCGAGAACGAGTTGACCGTGAAGACCAGGCCGGAGACCTCCTGCGGCAGCCGGCCGAGGTCGACCACGATGACCTCGTCGTCCCCGCCGCCCTCGCCCGTGAGGTTGTCGCCGGAGTGCTTGACGGCGCCGCCCAGGATGGCGAGCTTGCCGAAGTAGCAGCTGTCGACGTGGTTGCGGCTCGGGCCGTACGCGATGACCGAGGCGTCCAGGTCGATGTCCTTGCCGCGGAACGCCGGCTCCCAGCCGAGGCCCATCTTGACCTGGGACAGCAGTGGCTTGCCGCCCTTGACCAGGGACACCGTCTGGTTCTTCTGCAGGCTGACGCGGCCCTTGTCCAGGTTGACCTTGCCGGTGCCGGTGCCGGGCGCGGCCGGGGCTGCGGGCGCGGCCGGGGCTGCGGCAGCGGGCGGCGGTGTCTGCGCCACGGCGCGCGCGGGCGCCGGCGGGGCGGGGGCGGCCGGTGCGGGCGGCGGGGTCTGGACGGGCGCGGCGACCGGAGCGGCCGGGGCGGCGGGCTCCTCCTCGACGGAGACGCCGAAGTCGGTGGCGATGCCGGCCAGCCCGTTCGCGTACCCCTGGCCGACCGCGCGGGCCTTCCACGCGCCGTTGCGGAGGTAGATCTCCACGACGACGAGCGCGGTCTCGGCGCCCAGCTGCGGCGGGGTGAAGGTGGCGAGGGTGGCGCCGTCCGCGTCCTTGATGGTGGCCGTGGGCTCGATGCCCTGGAAGGTCTGGCCCGCGGCGTCCGGGCTGGCGGTGACCACGATCTTCTCGATGCCCGACGGCACGGCGGCCGTGTCCACGGTGATCGCGTCGGGCGCGGTGCCGCCGCCCGACCGGTACGTGACACCGGGGCCCGTGGGCTGGTTGTAGAAGATGAAGTCGTCGTCGGAGCGCACCTTGCCGTCGGCGGTGAGCAGCAGGCCCGATACGTCGAGCCGCACCGGGGCGGCGACGTCCACCGTCACGCGCGCGGTGGAGAGAGGGATGTTCGAGCCGGGGGTCATAGCTGTCATGCCTCGGGTAACGAACGACCCCGCTTTACCGTTCCCTTACTCCGGCTTCTGGTTGACGGCGAACACCTCGGCCGTCGTATGCGGCGCGGGGCGTGGTCAGACGCGGAGGACCTGGGGTCCCCGCAGGGCGTAGCGCTGGGCCTCGGCGGCGGGCAGCTGGGTGTCCGTGACGATCGTCTCGAACTCGCCGATGTGCGCGAACCGGCAGAAGCTCACGGCCCCGAACTTGGTGTGGATCCCGGCGAACACATGCCGCCGGGCCGCCCGCATGGCCTGCCGTTTGACCTCGCTCACGGCCGGGTCGGGGGTGGTCAGGCCGTGCTCGCGGGAGATGCCGTTGGCGCCGATGTAGGCGAGGTCGACGACGAAGCCGGAGAGCATCCTGGCCGTCCAGTGGTCCACGGTGGCGAGGGTGCCGGGCCGCACCCGGCCGCCGAGCAGCAGCACGGTCGTGTCGTTCTCCGCCTCGGCGAGGGTGTTCGCGGTGGCGAGCGAGGCGGTCAGGACGGTGAGGGGCCGGTCCGTCGGCAGCGCTTCGGCGATCAGCTGGGGGGTGAAGCCCTCGTCGACGAAGACGGTCTCGGCGTCCCCGAGCAGGTCGGCCGCGGCGGCCGCGATCCGGCGCTTCTCGGGTACGTGCATGGTGGTGCGGTGCGCGAGGGTCGTCTCGAAGCCCGCGCTCTCCACCGGGTGCGCGCCGCCGTGGGTGCGGCGGACAAGGCCGTGGTCCTCGAGGGCGCGCAGGTCGCGGCGGACGGTCTCCTTGGCGACGCCGAGCTCGGTCGCGAGGGCCGTGACGTCGACGCTGCCCGCGCGTCGGGCGGCCCTGACGATCTCCCGCCGGCGTTCCTCGGCACTCACGGGTGGCTCCTCTCCTCGAAGGGTGCCCGTTCGGGTGCCCTGGGAAGATTTGTACCGGGCGGGTTCCGTGGAGGCCAGGTTTGAGGTGGGGGACCGGGTGAACACCGATGAGTTGGCGCCCCGGCGCCGGTCCACCCTGAGGAGAACCACCCGAACAGAACCAGGGAGCACGCCATGGCCGACACCTCGACCAGCGACGGAATCGTCGACCTCACCCCGCAGGCGCGGATCGTCGCCCGCCTCGCCGAGCGGGTCGACGACACCGGCCTGAGTGATGTCACACCGTGTCGTGACTACGCGGTACGGAACCTCCTCGGCCACCTCACCCACCTGGCCGGCGCGTTCCGGGACGCCGCCCGCAAGGACTTCGGGCCGACCACCGACACCGACCCGGGCAGCAGCCTCCCGGACATCGGCCCCGACTGGCGGGCCGAGCTGCCCAAAGTCCTGGACGAGCTGGCCGGGGCCTGGCGCGAGCCGTCCGCCTGGGAGGGGGAGACGCGGGCGGGCGGGGTCGTGCTGCCGGCGGCCGTGATGGCGCAGGTCGCGATCGACGAGCTGGTGATCCACGGCTGGGACCTGGCCCGCGCGACCGGCCAGGACTACGCCCCGGACCCGGCGTGTCTCGCGGCGGCGTACGGGCTCCTCGACCAGTCCCGGGAGCCGGAGTCGCGCGGGACGATCTTCGGCCCGGTGGTCGAGGTACCGCAGGACGCACCGCTCCTCGACCGGGCGGTCGGACTGGCCGGCCGGGATCCGAGCTGGTCCGTGCGCTGAGGACGCGCCCGGAGGGCGATCGGCGGTCACCGAGCCGACGGTGCGGGACCGACGGGACCGACTACCCCAGTGCCGCCCGCATCATCGCCCGAGCCACCGGCGCCGCCAGCCCGTTCCCGCTGACCTCCGACCGCGCCGCCCCCGAGTCCTCGATCAGCACGGCGACGGCGACCTGCTTGCCGGACGCGTCCTCGGCGTACGACGTGAACCAGGCGTACGGCGTCTTCGAGTTGTTCTCGCCGTGCTGGGCCGTGCCCGTCTTGCCGCCGACCGTCAGGCCGGGGATCTGCGCGTTGGAACCCGTGCCCCGGTCCACCACCGTCTGCATCGCGGACGTCAGCTGCGCGGCCGTGCGCTCGCTCACCACCCGGTGCGAGGACGCGTCGGGCAGGTCCTGCAGCGTCGAGCCGTCGGCGTCGGTCACCTCGGACACCATGTGCGGGCCGACCAGCTCGCCGCCGTTCGCGAGGGCCGCCGAGACCATCGCCATCTGCAGCGGCGTCGCCGTCACGTCGAACTGGCCGATGCCGGACAGCGCCGTCTGGGCCTGGTCCATCCCGTCCGGGTAGACGCTCTCGGAGGCGCGCACCGGCACGTCCTGCTCGTCGTCGTTGAAGCCGAACTTCTCCGCCGTCGCGTTCACCTCGTCCTCGCCCAGGTCGGCGGCCAGCTTCGCGAAGACGTTGTTGCAGGAGTACTGCAGGGCCGTACGGAGCGTCGCGTCCTCGCACGGCGCCGCCCGGTTCTCGTTGCGCAGCACCGTGCTCGTGCCGGGCAGCGTGTACGGGTCGGGGCTTTCGGTGCGCTCGTCCACCGAGTCGTACAGGCCGTTCTCCAGGGCGGCCGCGGCCACCACCAGCTTGAACGTGGAGCCCGGCGGCAGCGGCTGGCGCAGCGCCCGGTTCACCATCGGCTTGTCCTCGTCCTCGGTGAGCGCCTGCCACGCGTCCCCGTCCGTGGACCCGCTGATCCTCGACGGGTCGTACGAGGGAGTGGAGACCATGCCGAGGATCTCGCCCGTCCCCGGGTCGATCGCGACGGCGGCGCCCTTGGTGTCCCCGAGCGCCTCGTACGCCGCCCTCTGCACCTTCGGGTCGAGCGTCGTGACCACGTTGCCGGGGTCGGCGTGCTTGCCGGTCACCGCGTCCACCGGGCTCTTCAGGCGGTTGTCGGTGCCGTCGAGGACGTCCTGGTAGATGCCCTCCAGCTGGGTCGCCCCGTACACCTGCGAGCTGTAGCCGGTGACGGCGGAGTAGAGCTTGCCGTCGGTGTAGGTGCGCTTGTACGCGAGGTCGCTGCCTGTCGTCCTCTCCGAGCCGGTGACGGACTCGCCGGCCACCACGATGTCGCCCAGCGGGTACGCGTACTGCTCGATCGCGCCCCGGCGGTTGTGCTTGTTGTCTGCGAGCGCTTCGCCGTCGTAGAACTGCACCCACGTCGCCCTCACGAGAAGGGCGAGCACGAGCAGCAGCGAGAAGACCGAAGCGCGCCTGATCGTCTTGTTCATCCCACAGGGGTGACGTGTCGGGAGGAGGCCGGTGTTCCCTTCCGGGCGGGTTCTCAGGAAGTCTTCATCCGGGCCGGTCCACGCGGGAGGCGCCGTATGCGGAAGGTCTCAGTCCAGCCGCAGGACGTACTCGGGGATCTCGGCGCCGCGCGCGTGCGCGTACCCGCTCTCCCGGGCCGTCACCGCGAAGCCGCACTTCTCCAGGACCCGGACCGAGCCCGCGTTGTCGGCGGCGGCCCTTCCGTACAGCGGGCGCTCCGGCACCTCGGCGAGCAGGGCGCGCAGCGCGGCTGTGGCGATGCCGCGGCCCCAGTAGGCGCGGTCGATCCAGTACGTCACCTCGCGCTCGCCGGGCTCGCCGTACACCGCGGCGCTGCCGATCACGTCACCGTCGACGAGGACCGTGCGCACCACGTCCGAGGAGTTGCGGATGCGGTCCCAGTGGCCCTGGAACAGTTCCCAGTCCGCGGTCCTCGGCGAGGTGAACGCGGCGACGCGGGCGGACTCCGGGTCGTTCATCTGCCGGAAGAAGACCGGCAGATCGCTGTCGTGGACCGGCCGCAGCGCGACCTCGTACGAAGGGCGCTCCATCAGAGCCTCCGGGTGGCGAGAGTCAGCCGCTCGCGCGCGTCGAACAGCGCGTCCTCGATCAGCTGCTCGCGGTCCGTGACCGTGTTCTCGGTGAGCGACGCCATGGTCTTGGGCAGCAGCTTGCGCACCTGCTCGTCGGTGTGGGTGGCGAGCAGCGTCTTGCCGAGCGCGGTGGAGTGCGCGGGCAGGCGGCGGCCGACGCGGGTGAAGGGCCGCAGGTAGTGCTGGGACCGGCGGGTGGCCAGGTAGACGACGTTGACGCCGTCGAGCCGGGCCAGGGAGTGCATTGCGGGGCGGCCGGCGAAATACTCCAGCAACTCCACGGTGCGCACCGCGGACTTGACCTGCGCCCCACCGCTGGCCCCGGCAGCCGGCATCGCCCTTGACCCCTTCGTTCGCCTGGACATAGCCTCCGATCCACCATTCACCCTCGGAGACGCCGTTCACCATAACGAACGCCCTGGTGGGTGGGGTCACGCCGGCGGAAAACTCCCGCATCCCGGCACGTGGCGGCACCAACAGTCACATCTGGTCACACCAGGAGGAACCGGCCGTGGCAGCACCTTCCCCCGCACCAGTCTGGAGCGTCGATCCCCGAACGGGGAAGCCACGCGAGCAGGTTGCCGTGGAGGCCACCGCGGAAGAGGTCGACCAGGCGGTACGCGCGGCCCACGCCACGCGGGCCGCACTCGCCGGCCGGGACGCCCGCGCCGCGCTCCTGCGCACCGCCGCCGACCTCCTCGACGAGAGCGCCGAGCACGTGATCGAGGCCGCCGACGCGGAGACCGCCCTCGGCCCGGGCCGCCTCACCGGCGAACTCGCCCGCACCACCGCCCAGTTGCGCTCCTTCGCGGACATCGTCGACGAGGGCGCCTACCTCGACGTACGCATCAGCCGCGCCGACGCCACCCAGACCCCGCCCTGGCCCGACCTGCGCCGCTACAAGGTCCCGCTCGGCGTCGTCGCCGTCTACGCGGCCTCCAACTTCCCGCTCGCCTTCTCCGTGCCCGGCGGCGACACCGCGAGCGCGCTCGCGGCCGGCTGCCCCGTCGTGATCAAGGCCCACCCGGACCACCCGGCCACCGCGGAGCTCTGCGCCGACGCGCTGCGCCGCGCCGCCGAGCGGGTCCAACTGCCCGGCGACGTCGTGCAGTTGGTGCACGGCTTCGACGCGGGCACGGAACTCGTACGGCATCCGCTGGTCGCCGCGGCCGGGTTCACCGGCTCGGTGCGCGGCGGCCGCGCGCTCTTCGACGCCGCCGCCGCGCGCCCGCACCCGATCCCCTTCCACGGCGAGCTGGGGTCCCTGAACCCGGTCGTCGTCACCGGGGCGGCAGCCGCCGAGCGCGCCGAAGAGATCGGCGCCGGGCTCGCCGCGTCCATGACGCTCGGCGTCGGCCAGTTCTGCACCAAGCCGGGGCTGGTCCTCGCCCCCGTCGGTGAGCCCGGCGACCGCCTGGTCGCGTCCCTCACCCACCAGGTCAGCGAGGTCGAGGCGGGCGTCCTGCTCGACCACCGGATGCGGTCGGCGTACGTCGACGGGGTGCGCGAGCGGGCCGGGCTCCCGGACGTGGACGCCCCGGTGACGCCCGGCGCGGGCGGCGAGCACACCGTCGGCGCCGGCTGCCTCACCGTGCCCGCGGCCCGGCTCGCCGCCGAGGGCGCGCACGACCTGCTCCTGGAGGAGTGCTTCGGCCCGGTCACGGTCGTCGCCCGGTACGCGGACGCCGCCGAGGTCACCGCCGTACTGTCCCGCCTGCCCGGCAACCTCACCGCGACGCTGCACCTCTCGGCGGCCGAGTCGGCGGGGGAGAGCGGCCGGGGCGCGGAACTCCTGGCCGAGCTCACGCCGCTCGCCGGGCGCGTCCTGGTCGACGGCTGGCCCACGGGTGTCGCCGTCGCCCCCGCCCAGCACCACGGCGGCCCGTACCCGGCGACCACCTCCACGTCCACCTCGGTGGGCGGCACGGCCGTCGAACGCTGGCTGCGCCCCGTCGCGTACCAGAACACCCCCGAGCCCCTGCTCCCGCCCGAGCTGCGCGACGCCAACCCGCTCGGCCTGCCGCGCCGGGTCGAGGGGTGAGCGCGGTGCTGCTGCCCGAACTGCCGTTCCCGCTGCGGGAGTTCGGCCCCGACGGGGGCTGGTCGTACGCGGACGGCGTGCTCTCCGGCCGCGCGGGCGCGGGCCAGGACCGGTTCGTCCCGCCCGGCGCTCCTTCGCCGACTCCGGCCTCGGACGCGCCCCGGCTGCTCGGCGCGCCCGAGGGCGACTTCCAGCTGATCGCCCGCGTACGGGCCGAGCTGCGGGCGCCGGGGGACGCGGGCGTGCTCTACCTGCACGTCGGCGAGCACGAGTGGGCCAAGCTCTGCCTTGAGCTCTCGCCGGACCGGGCGTACGTCTGCACGGTCGTGACCCGCGGCCACTCGGACGACGCGAACGCGTTCGAGGTGCCCGGGGAGGCGGTCTGGCTCCGCATCGCCCGCACGGGCAAGGTGTTCGCCTTCCACGCCTCGGCGGACGGCTCGCACTGGACGTTCGTCCGCGTCTTCACCCTGGGCGAGGAGACGGCGGCCCGCAACGCCCTGACCGGCTTCCTCGCCCAGTCCCCGAAGGGGGAGGGGTGCGGGGTGCGGTTCGACGGGGTGGAGTTCAGGGGGCGGGGGCTGGGGGCGCTGAGGGACGGGTCGTAGGCCGGGCCCCCGCCCCGGGCGCAAGCCGACTGAACACAGCCCGGTACGCGGACGGTGTGAGCCCCGTGCGTCGGTGCACATGCTGCCGCAGCGAGTCCGCCGTACCGAGCCCGCAGGCGCGCGCCACCTGATCCATCGGCAATGACGTCGTCTCCAGCAACTCCTTGGCCCGCTCGATGCGTTGATGCAGCAGCCACTGCAGCGGACTCACCCCGGTCTCCGCATGAAACCGCCGGGTCAGCGTCCGCACGCTGACCCCCGCGTGCCGCGCCAGGTCGGCCAGGGTGAGCGTGCGGTCCAGGTTGCGCATCGCCCAACCCCGGGTGTCCGCCGACGCGTTGCCCCGCACCGGCGGCAGCGGCGTCTGCGTGAACTGGGTCTGGCCGCCCGGCCGCACCGGCGCGACCAGCGCCAGCCGGGCCACCGTGTTCGCCACCGCCGCCCCGTAGTCCGTACGGATCATGTGCAGGCACAGGTCGATCCCCGCCGCGTACCCCGAGGCCGTCATGACCTGGCCGTCCTGGACGTAGAGGACGTCGCCCTGCACGTCCACCGACGGGTAGCGGCGCCGCAGCTCCGCCGCCAGACCGTGGTACGTCGTCGCCGCGCGCCCTTCGAGCAGCCCCGCCTCGGCCAGCACGAACGCGCCGCTGCAGATCGACGCGATCCGCTTGCCCGCCGCCTCCGCCGCGCGCACGACGGCCACGGTCCGCGGATCCGGGGCGTAGCGGTCGCCGGTGCCCGCGACCATCACCGTGTCGGCGTCCGCGGCCGCCTCCAGGCCCCGGTCGATGCGGAGCGCGTACCCGCCCGTGGTGACGACCTGGCCCGGATCGGCCGTACACAGCACGAGCTCGTACCCGGGACGGCCGTCCACCTCGACCTTCTCGAACAGCAGCTCCGGAATGGCGAGGTTGAACATCGACACGGGCGAGGGCGCGATCACCGCGACCCGGTGCGGCACCGGCAGGGGCGACGACGAGCGCATGGCCAGAACCTCCGGACGTATGGCATTCAGGCCACTACTGTACGGCCGCGAAGATCGACAGGCTGGCCGCATGACCGTCACCACACCTCCCGGGAAGTCCCCACCAGGCCTGAGCGGGGCCGAGTTGGGCGCATCCGGCAGGCCCCCGCACGCCACCGCCTCCCCGGCCCTCACCCTCCTCGCCGCGCTCCTCGGCTTCGCCCTGATCACTCTGGACGCCTCCATCGTCAACGTCGCGCTGCCCGCCATCGGCGACGCGCTGGGCGGCGGCATGACCGGACTGCAGTGGGTGGTCGACGCGTACACCCTCGCCTTCGCCGCCCTCATGCTGTCCACCGGCGCCTTCTCCGACCGGGCCGGCGCCACCCGCGCGTACGGAATCGGCGTCGCCCTGTTCACCGCCGCGTCCGTGGCCTGCGCGCTCGCCCCGAGCCTCGGCCTGCTGACCGGGGCCCGCGTCGTCCAGGGCATCGGCGCCGCGGTCGTCCTGCCCGCCTCGCTCTCCCTCGTCCGGCAGGCGTACGCCGACACCGCCGCGCGGGCCCGCGCCGTCGCGCTGTGGGCGGCGGGCGGCTCGGTCGCCCTCGCGCTCGGGCCGGTCGCGGGCGGCGCCCTCACCACCGCCTGGGACTGGCGCGGCATCTTCCTCGTCAACGTGCCGCTCGGTGCGGCCGCCCTCGCCCTGCTGGTGCGCGCGCCGCGCGTGCAGCGCCGCCCCGCACCGCTCGACCTGCCCGGACAGCTCACCGCCGCCGTCGCCCTGATCGCGCTCACCCTCGCCGTCATCGAGGGCGGCACGACCGGCCTCGTCTCCGGCGCCGTGGCGCTCGCCGCCGGTGCGCTCTTCTTGTACGTCGAGTCGCGGCAGCCGCACCCGGTCGTGCCGCTCGGCCTGTTCCGCGACCGGACCGTGGCCGTCGTGGTGGCCTCGGGCGCCGCGTGCAGCGTCGCGTTCTACGGGGTGGTCTTCGTGTTCAGCCTGTTCTTCCAGCAGGTGCAGGGGCGGTCGGCGCTCGAAGCCGGGCTGATGTTCCTGCCGATGACCGGCCTCATCGCGGTGACGAACGTCGCCTCGGGCAAGCTCGCGGGGCGCTACGGGCCCCGGGTGCCGATGATCGCCGGGCAGGCGCTGGCGTCCCTCGGCTTCCTGCTCGTCGTCCCGGTCGACGCCGACACCCCCGCCCTGCACCTCGCGTTCCTCCTCGTCCCGCTCGCCCTCGGCTGCGCCCTGACCATCCCGCCGCTGACGGCCGCGATGATGGAGGCCGTCCCCGCGGAGCGCGCCGGTGTCGCGGCGGGTGTCCTGAACGCCGCCCGGCAGGTGTCCGGCGGCCTCGGCATCGCGGTCTTCGGCGCGCTGCTCGCCGAGGAGTTCGTGCCGGGGCTGCGGACGAGCATGCTGATCAGCGCGGGGCTGCTGGCGGTGACGGCGGTGGCGACGCTGTGGCTGCGGTCCGGGCCGCGCCCCGCCCCACGGGAAAAGACGGCCTGAGTCCGCCCCGCGCGCGGGAAAACTCGTTTCGGCCATGCCGTCCCGCCCTGCGACACTGCGTCCATGCTGACCATCAGAGACGCCGTCGCGCAGGACTGGGACCGCATCTGGCCGTTCTGGCAGCAGATCGTGAGCGCCGGGGAGACGTACTCCTGGGACCGGGACACCCCGAAGGACGCCGCTCGGGAACTCTGGATGCCGCCCGGTGGGCGGGTGTTCGTGGCCGTCGACGACTCCGGTCCCGACACCGTCCTCGCCTCCGCGTCCGTGAAGCGGAACTACGGCGGACCGGCCGCGCACGTCGCCAACGCCGGGTTCATGGTCGACCCGGCGCACACCGGCCGCGGCATCGGGCGCCGCCTGGCCGAGCATGTCCTCGACGCGGCCGCGCAGGACGGGTACGAGGCGATGGTGTTCAACGCGGTCGTCGAGACCAACCCGGCCCTCGCGCTGTGGCGCTCCCTCGGCTTCACCGTCGTCGGCACCGTCCCCGAGGCCTTCGAGCATCCGACGCGGGGGCGGGTCGCGCTGTACGTCATGCATCGCCGGCTCCGAGAACCGCCCACTGAGAGCGGAAGGGCCGCTCCCGGCGGGAATGCCGGGTTGCGCCGCCGCGGCTGCGAGGTTCCGCAGGTCAAGGGTGACGTATAAGCACCGCTTGGGGCCACCCCGTAACAACGCGCAATGGACGAGGGGTTGGGCCGCCCCCCAGAGTGGAGGCATGGAGAGCCTCTTGGGTGCGGCCTTCGCACCGCAGACGACGTATCTGAACACCGCGAGCAGCGGCCTGCTCCCCGCCGACGGGGTGCGCGCCGTGCAGGACGCCGTCGCGGCGATCGCGGCCGGGCGGGCCGGGGACATGTTCGCCGACGTGGAGGCCGCCCGCGCCGCCTTCGCCCGGATCGTCGGCGTCCCGGCGACCCGCGTGGCCGCCGGTGACTCCGTCGCCGTCTACACCGGCCTGATCGCCGCCTCCCTGCCGCCGGGCGCCGAAGTCCTGGTCCCCGAGGGCGACTTCAGTTCGCTGGTCAACCCGTTCCACGTGCGCGGCGACCTCAAGGTCCGCACCGTCCCGCTCGACGGGCTCGCCGAGGCCGTCCGACCCGGCACCGCCCTCGTCGCGTTCAGCCTGGCCCAGTCCGCCGACGGCCGCATCGCCGACCTCGACGCGGTCCGCGCCGCCGCCCGCGCCCACGGCGCCCGTACGCTCGTCGACGTCTCGCAGTCCGCGGGCTGGCTGCCGTACGACGCCTCCGGCGACGACTTCACGGTGGCCGTCGCCTTCAAGTGGCTGCTCTGCCCGCGCGGCGTCACGTTCCTCGTCGTGCCGGAGGACTTCGGCTCGCTCACGCCGGTCCTCGCGGGCTGGGTCGCGGGGGAGGAGCCGTGGGACAGCTGCTACGGGCCGGTCCGCGAACTCGCGCACTCCGCCCGGCGGTTCGACGTCAGCCCCAGCCTGCTCTCGTACGTCGGCGCCCGGCACGGCCTCGACCTCGTCGAGCGGATCGGGGTGGCGGCGGTGCACGCCCACGACACCGCGCTGGCCGACCGGTTCCGGGCGGGGCTCGCCCGGCTGGGGCACCGGCCCGTCGACGCGCCGGGCTCGGCGATCGTGTCCGTGCCGGGGCTCGGCTTCCGGCAGCCGGAGCTGAGCCGTGCGGGCATCGAGGTGTCGGACCGGGCGGGCAGCCTGCGGGCCGCGTTCCACCTGTACAACTCGGGCGCGGACGTGGACCGGCTGCTGGCTGCGCTGGCCTGAACCGCCTGTGTCCGTACGACAGTTGGCCCGGCTCCCTCAAGGGGAACCGGGCCAAGCGTCACATCACTTGGGTCACCGCGAGGGCCTCACCGTACCGGGGTGAAGTCCCTGGCGCCGATGTACTCGGGGCGCCGGATGGGTGCCGCGAAGGGTTCCTGCGCCGTGTTCTCCACGCTGTTGAAGACGAAGAACACGTTGCTCCGCGGGAAGGGAGTGATGTTGTCCCCACTGCCGTGCATGGTGTTGCAGTCGAACAGCACGGCCGAACCGGCGCTGCCGACCCACTGGGCGATCCCGTGTTCGTCCGAGAGCTTCGTCAGCGCCTCGTCGGAGGGGATGCCCGCGTCCTGCATCTGCAGGGACCGCTTGTAGTTGTCCTTCGGAGTGGCGCCCTCGCAGCCGAGGAAGGTGCGGTGCGAACCCGGCACGAGGAGCAGGCTGCCGTTGTACGCGTAGTTCTCGGTGAGGGCGATGGACACGGACACGGTCCGCATGTTCGCGAGCCCGTCCTCCGCATGCCACGTCTCGAAGTCGGAGTGCCAGTAGAAGCCGGAGGCGCCGAAGCCGGGCTTCACGTTGATCCGTGACTGATGGATGTAGACGTCCGAACCCAGGATCTGCCGGGCCCGTCCGACGACGCGCGGGTCCGCCGCCAGCTTGGCGAAGACCTCGCTGATCTTGTGCACCTCGAAGAGGGAACGGATCTCTCCCGAGCTCTTCTCCACGATGGAACGCTCGTCGGCACGCATCGCGGGGTCCTGGGTCAGACGGTTCAGCTCCGCCTGGTAGACGCCCACTTCGTTGCCGGAGACCAGCTCGTCGACCTGGAAGAAACCGTCCCGGTCGAACGCCGACAGCTCCGCGGCCGCGAACGGCCCCTCCGTACCCGGCTCGGACCAGATGACTGGGTCCTTGCGCTCGGTGAGCACCTCGGCGGTGCCTCGGGTCGGGTACAGGTCTGCGGTGCGTTCGGGTGCGGTGGTCATGGTGTTGCCTGCCTCTCCTCTCGTACGGCCCTGTTCGGGATGTACCCGGCTGCCGCATCCCGCCCCCGAGGCGGGATGCGGCAGCCGGGAGTCAAGGGGGGCTCTCAGCCCTGGTGTCAGCTCTCGTCAGGCTCCGTGAGCAGCGGGTACACGCCGTTCTCGTCGTGGTCCTCGCGGCCCGTCACCGGCGGGTTGAAGACACAGATGCAGTGAAAGTCCTCCTTGATACGCATCGTGTGCTTCTCGTGCCCGTTGAGCAAGTACATGGTGCCCGGCGTGATGATGTATTTCTCGCCGGTCGTGTCGTCGGTCAGCTCCGCCTCGCCCTTGGTGCAGACGACGGCCTCGATGTGGTTGGCGTACCACATGGACGTCTCGGTGCCCGCGTAGAGGATGGTCTCGTGCAGCGAGAAGCCGACGCGCTCCTTGGCGAGCACGATGCGCTTGCTCTCCCAGGTGCCCGAGGCGGACTTGACGTGCCGGTCGGTGCCTTCAATGTCCTTGAACGAACGGACGATCACGGTGAGTTGGTTCCTTTTCTCTTACGTGCGTACAGCTGGGGTGAGGGCCGCGCTCAGGCGGTCTCGCGTACGGCGCGGGCCAGGGTGCGCAGGCCCTCGTCCAGCTCCTCCTGCGTGATGGTGAGCGCGGGCAGGAGTTTCACGACCTCGCTCTCCGGGCCGGAGGTCTCGATCAGCAGACCCAGCTCGAAGGCGCGGTGCGCGACCTTGCCCGCGCGCTCCTTGTCGCGGAACTCCAGGCCCCAGACCAGGCCGCGGCCCCGGTACTCCACGGTCTCGCCGGGGTGCTCGGCGCGGATCGCCTTCAGGGCCTGCTCGACCTGCTCGCCGCGGGCGAGGGTCTGCTTCTCCATCTGGCCGTCCGCCCAGTAGGCGTCGAGCGCGGCGGCCGCGGTGACGAACGCCGGGTTGTTGCCGCGGAAGGTGCCGTTGTGCTCGCCCGGCTCCCACACGTCCAGCTCGGGCTTGAACAGGGTCAGCGCGAACGGCAGGCCGTAGCCGGAGATGGACTTCGAGACGGTGACGATGTCCGGCACGATGCCCGCCTCCTCGAAGGAGAAGAACCCGCCGGTGCGGCCGCAGCCCATCTGGATGTCGTCGACGATGAGCAGCATGTCCCAGCGCTTGCACACGTCGGCGAGCTGGCGCAGCCACTCGGCGCGGGCCACGTTGATGCCGCCCTCGCCCTGGACCGTCTCGACGATCACGGCGGCGGGCTGGTTCAGGCCGGAGCCGGAGTCCTCCAGGAGACGCTCGAACCAGATGAAGTCCGGGGTCTTGCCGTCCAGGTAGTTGTCGAACGGCATCGGCGTGCCGTGCACCAGCGGGATGCCGGCGCCGGCGCGCTTGAAGGAGTTGCCGGTCACGGCGAGCGAGCCGAGCGACATGCCGTGGAAGGCGTTGGTGAAGGACACGATCGACTCGCGGCCCTTGACCTTGCGGGCCAGCTTCAGCGCGGCCTCGACGGCGTTGGTGCCCGTCGGGCCCGGGAACATGACCTTGTACGGCAGGTCGCGGGGGCGCAGGATCGTGTTCTGGAACGACTCCAGGAAGGCGCGCTTGGCCGTGGTCGACATGTCCAGGCCGTGCGTGACGCCGTCCCGCTCGATGTAGTCGATGAGGGCGCGTTTCAGGACGGGGTTGTTGTGCCCGTAGTTGAGCGAGCCGGCCCCGGCGAAGAAGTCGAGGTACTCGTGGCCGTCCTCGTCGTACATGCGGCTGCCCTGCGCGCGGTCGAAGACCGTCGGCCAACCGCGGCAGTAGCTGCGCACCTCCGACTCCAGGGTCTCGAAGACGCTCAGGTCCGGCTGGGTGATGGTCACAGCGAATCTCCTCCTGGGAGATATAGGCGTGGGGGGTCCGAGTGGATGGATCGGGTCTGGCGGGTGGACTGCGGACCGCTCGGGGCGGCCCGCCGGGGGCGGGTCAGTACGGCAGCGGCCCGATGCGGTAGAGCACCTCGGGTTCGTGGCCGCCGTCGGGGAACTGTTCGGCGCTGAACAGCACCTCCCGCGCGAGGTCGGCTCCGTGGCGCTGCGCGAACGACGTGAACAGGCGCTGCGACGGGATGTTGTCGGGGGAGATGGTGGTCTCCAGGGACCGGAGCCCGTACTCCTTCCCGACGCGCTGGGCCAGTCCGTCCAGCATCGCGGCGGCCAGGCCGCGGCCGCGCTGCGAGGCGTCGACGGCGACCTGCCACACCAGGAGGGTGTGCGGGCGGTCGGGCCTGATGTATCCGGTGATGAACCCGACCGCTTCCCCGTGCGCGTCTCGCGCGATCACCGAGGTGCCGGCGAAGTCACGGCACCACAGCAGATAGCTGTACGAGGAGTTGAGGTCGAGGGTCTTCGAGTCACGGGCGATGCGCCAGAGTGCGGCTCCGTCCGTCACCTCCGGGGTGTCGAGCCGCAAGTCCCCCGGCATTTCGCGAAAGGCGGTACGGGCACTTGCAAGGTCTGCTTGTGCGGCTGTCATGCATATTGAATTTACCGACCGAAAATTGAAATTGCATCGCGAGGAGGGGTTACCTGAACGCGCATCTTGTGTTATCACGCGGGCGTGCGCGCTCGCGCAAACAGCCCGCCAGATGCCCGATTTTGTACGGAAATGCCGGGGCGAATCGCTGTACGTGTGGCGTCGGTCACAGGCCCGAAACCCCCCTGAGATCTGCCCGAATTACGTCGTTTGGCGTTCTCAAATCTTTGCGTTTAGAACCGGGAGAAGCGGGCAGAAGAATACGGGAAGCTGCGTGGAAAGCGGCTCCCCGTATTCGTGAATACGCGATTAGTTTATGGCCCCGGAAGGTTTTTCAGCCGGTGGCTCCGGTGGGCTGCGCGAAAATGCGCGAGCCCTCCTTGAAGCTACTCCCAGGCACCCGTCACCGCACGCCGGGCCGCCTCCAGGTCCACCGCGAGCCCGGCCTCGCCGAGCGCCGCGCCGAGCGCCGCCAGGCTCGCGTGCACCGCGCCCCGGGTCGCGTCCGGACCGTAGTGGTTGACCCGGATCATCTCCTTGGCCAGCGCCCCGCCGCCCGCCGCCAGGGGAAGCGCCGGATCGGCCGCGAGCGCCCGCGCCACCAGGCCGGACGCGTCCACGCCCGCAGGCGCGCGCAGCGTCGTCGCCACCGGTGCCGCGTCCCGCGCCTCGTACACGTACGGCTCCAGGACCCCGAGCGCCGCCGCGCCCGCCCGCGTCGCCGCCGCGGCCGTCGCGTGCCGGGCCATCACCGCGTCCAGGCCCTCCGCCTCGATCCGCTCCGCGCACGCCTCAAGGGCCAGCATCTCCAGCTGCGCCGGGGCGTGCAGCAGCGCCTTGCGGCCGCCGTCGATCCAGCGCGCCTTCCAGTCCAGAAGCGACAGATACGAGGCGCGCGGCGCCTGCGGGTTCTCCGCGAACCGCCGCCAGGCCCGCTCGCTCACCGACACCGCCGACACCCCGGCCGGGCCGCCCATCGCCTTCTGCGCGCCGATGACGCACAGGTCGACGCCCCAGGCGTCCGGAAGCACCGGCTCCGCGCCGATCGAGGCCACCGCGTCCAGGTAGAACATCGCGCCGTGCTCCCGCACCACCTCGCCGATCTCCGCGACCGGGTTGGTGTTGCCCGTCGCCGCCTCCGCGTGCACGAGCGAGACGAAGTCGATCTCCGGGTGCTCGGCGAACGCCTGACGCACCTGGTCCGCGGTGACGGCCGTGTGGAAGGGCACCGCCAGGTCGACCACGGTGGCGCCGCAGTCCCGCAGCCAGTTGCCGAAGGTCTGCCCGTACGGACCGGTGACCACGTTCAGGGCGGTGGAGCCCGGCCGCGCACCGGAGCGGATGCCGGCCTCCAGGGGCAGCAGCGCCTCGCCCTGCATGATCACGACGTCCTGCTCGGTCCGAAGCAGCCGCGCCACCCGCTGCTCGATCGCGGCGAAGTGCGCGGGGGTCAGCGGAGCCAGGTCGAGGAGGGGGTGCGTCACGGTGGTGCTCTCTTCTTGACGGGTCTGGAGAGGTCCGGCGGTCCCGGGCCGGTCCGGGGTTGACGTGCGGTCCCGGACCGGTGCGGGGTGACGTGTTCTTGTCCGGGTGCCGGGTCGAGCGTACCGAGTGGGATCTACGCTGCCGACATGAGCGATTCAGGGGTGCACGCAGGCGTGCTGAGGGTCCGGGGGCGGGTGCTCGTCGGGCCGGAGGACGTACGGGACGAGCTGTGGGTGGTCGGCGGGCGGGTGAGCTTCACGCGGCCGCCGGGCGCGGACGACGTGACGACCGTCGAGGGGTGGGCGCTGCCCGGCCTCGTCGACGCGCACTGCCATGTGGGCCTGGACGCGCACGGCCCGGTCGACGCGGAGACCGCCGAGCGGCAGGCCCTGACCGACCGGGACAACGGGACGCTGCTGATCCGGGACGCGGGCTCGCCCTCCGACACCCGCTGGATCGACGACCGCGACGACCTGCCGAAGATCATCCGCGCGGGCCGGCACATCGCCCGTACGAAGCGCTACATCCGCAACTACGCCCACGAGATCGAGCCGGACGAGCTGGTCGCCTACGTCGGCCAGGAGGCGCGGCGCGGCGACGGCTGGGTCAAGCTGGTCGGGGACTGGCTCGACCGCTCCACCGGCGACCTCGGTGCCTGCTGGCCGCGCGCCGAGGTGGAGGCCGCGATCGCCGAGGCGCACCGGCTCGGCGCCCGCGTCACCGCGCACTGCTTCGCCGAGGACTCGCTGCGGGACCTGGTCGAGGCGGGCATCGACTGCATCGAGCACGCCACCGGCCTCACCGAGGACACCATCCCGCTCTTCGCCGAGCGCGGCGTCGCCATCGTCCCGACCCTGGTGAACATCGCGACGTTCCCGAAGCTGGCGGCGGGCGGCGACGGCAAGTTCCCCATCTGGGCCGACCACATGCGCCGCCTGTACGACCGCCGCTACGACACCGTGCGCGCCGCCTACGACGCGGGCATCCCCGTCTTCGTCGGCACCGACGCGGGCGGCGGGCTCGCGCACGGCCTCGCCGCCGCCGAGGTCGTCGAGCTCACCCGGGCCGGCATCCCGCCGCTCGCCGCGCTCTCCGCCACCACGTGGGGCGCCCGCGACTGGCTCGGCCGCCCCGGCCTCACCGAGGGCGCCCCCGCGGACCTGGTCGTGTACGACGAGGACCCGCGCGCGGACGTACGGGCGCTCGCGGCCCCGCGCAGGGTCGTGGTGAACGGGAACGTCGTGGGGTGACCTGGCGGGCGCGGCGCGGTCTCGCCCGGCGCGCGCACCCGCCGAGGGGGCCCGGTCACCGCCCCGCGAGCACCAGTGCCCGGTCCAGGGCCTGGAGCAGCCGGCCCGTCGTCGCCCGGTCCCGTACGGCGAGCCGGAGCCAGTGCGCGTCCAGGCCCGGGAACGTGTCGCCGCGGCGGACCGCGAAGCCCAGGTCGCGCAGGCGGGCGCGGACCGCTGCCGCCCGCCCGACGCGGATCAGGACGAACGGGCCCTCCGCCGCCGGCACCGCCGCGACCTCGTCGAACTCGGCCAGGCCGGCGAGGAGGTGCGCCCGGTCGGCGGCGATCGCGTGCGCCGCCGTGTCCGCCTCGGCCAGGGCACGCGGGGTCATGCACGCCTCGGCGGCCGCGAGCGCGGGCGTGGACACCGGCCACAGCGGCTGGGCCCGCTCCAGGTCCGCGACCGTCTCCGGGGCGGCCAGGACGTAGCCGATGCGCAGGCCCGCGAGGCCCCAGGTCTTGGTGAGGCTGCGCAGCACCACGAGGCCCGGCACGTCCGTACGGCCCGCGAGCGCCTCCCGCTCGCCCGGCACCGCGTCCATGAACGCCTCGTCCACGACCAACGTCCGCCCGGGACGCGCGAGTCGGGTGAGCAGCGCGGCGGGGTGCAGCACGGACGTCGGGTTGGTCGGGTTGCCCAGCACCACCAGGTCCGCGTCGTCCGGCACCGCCGACGGGTCGAGCCGGAAGCCGTCCTCGGCGCGCAGAAGTACCCGCCGCACCTCGTGCCCCGCGTCCCGCAGCGCCGCCTCCGGCTCCGTGAACTGCGGGTGCACGACCACCGGCCGCCGTACCCGCAGCGCCCGCGCGAGCAGGACGAACGCCTCCGCCGCGCCCGCGGTGAGCAGCACCCGCTCCGGCGCCAGCCCGTGCCGCCGGGCCACCGCGGCCCGCGCGTCCCGGCCGTCCGGGTACGCGGCGAGGGACGTGAGGGACGCGGCGATGTGCTCGCGCAGCCACGAAGGGGGCGTGTCCGTACGGACGTTGACCGCGAGGTCGGTCAGCTGCGAGCCGTCGTCCCTGACCTCGGCGTCGCCGTGGTGGCGCAGGTCGTGGGGGCCGAGCGGGGTGTCCGGTTCAGTCGGTCGCTGCATGGCCGTCCTGGTCCTTGAGTACGGGCCCGGGGGCGGGTGCGGGGGCGGGTGCGGGTGCGGTGCCGGGTGCGTGGTGCGCGGGTGCGTGGTGCGCGGGTGCGTGGTGGCGCCGTGCCGCCAGGCCGGGCGGGGCCGGGACCTGGCCGACCGCGGCGGCGGTGCGCACCTCGGCCTCCGGGTGCGCCTCCGCCCAGCCCTCGGCCTGCGCCCGCACCCGTGCGGGCAGGGCCCCGTCGAGCGGGACGTACGGCAGCACCACGATCCGCCGCGCCCCGAGCCGTACGCAGCGGTCGAGGCCGCTCGGCACGTCCGGCGCGGCGAGCGACGCGAACGCCGGTTCCACGCCCGCGTACCCGCGTCCCTCCCACAGCAGCCGCGCCGCCCGGCACACCTCGGCGTTGGCCTCCGGGTCGCCGGAGCCGGGGCCGACGAGCAGCACCGTGACCCCCGCCCGGTCGCCCGGCGTGCGCGCCCCCGCGCCGAGCGCGTCCTCGACCCGCTGTTCCAGGGCATCGTGCGGCACCGGCCGGGAGGCGGCCTGGTCGGTCACAGGTCTGGTCACACGGTCTCCTCGGTCACATGGTCTCCTCGGTCACGCGGTCTCCTCGGTCACGCGGTCTCCTCGGTCACGCGGTCTCCCTCGGTCACGCGGTTTCCCTCGGGGAGGAGGCGGGCGGGGACGGAGGCGAGCGCGCAGGTCGCCCGGGCGGGCCGGTCCTCGGGGCTCGACCTCCGCTTGGGCACGAGCAGCCGGCCGCCGGCAGCGAGCGCGGCGGCCTCGGCGACGGACGGCGTGCCGACGGCGGCGAGCACCACGCCCGCCGGGTGCGGAACGGCCACCTGCGCCAACTCGGCCGCCGGGTAGGTGAGGAGCGGCACGCCGAGCGCCGACGCCGCGGCGACGACGCCCGGTTCGCCCGCCTTCGCGTCCACCGTCGCGAGGGCGCCCACGCCGCGCTCGGGCTGCCCCGCCTCGCGCAGCACGGCCCGCACCAGGCCCAGCACCTCGTCGACCGGCACGCCCCGCCCCGCGCCCACGCCGACGACGAGCGTGCCGGGCGCGGGTACGGGCTCCGGTGGCGGTGGTGGTGGCGGCGGACCGGCCATGGGCGGGCGGTTCCTCTCGGTTCGAACAGCGGGGGCGGACACGGGTGGGGCAGGTGTGACCAGGAGATATCAGGTGTGTCGCAGGGCGAAGGGGCCGGGTCCATCGGCTAGCAAGAGCCCATGGCGGTGATCGTCGCGCTCGGCGCGTTCCTGATGACGCTGGTCGGCGGCTGGGCGGCCCAGCGCGTCACCGACCGCAGGCACCTGGTCCTCGGCTTCGCGGGCGGCCTGATGCTCGGCGTCGTCGGCCTCGATCTGCTGCCGGAGGCCATGGCCGCCGCGGACGGCGAACTGCACGGCGTGCCGCAGGGGTTGCTGCTGTTCGTCGGCGGCTTCCTCGTCGCGCACGTCGTGGAGCGGCTGCTCGCCGTACGGCAGGCCGCGCACGGCTCCGGCGAGCGGGTGCCGCAGGTCGGGCTGACCGCGGCGGCCGCGATGGTCGTGCACAGCCTGATGGACGGCGTCGCGCTCGGCGCGGCCTTCCAGTCGGGCGGCGCGATGGGCCTGACCGTCGCCCTCGCCGTCATCACCCATGACTTCGCGGACGGCTTCAATACGTACATGCTCACGAGCCTGTACGGGAACGCGCGGCGCAAGGCGCTCGCGATGCTGTTCGCCGCCGCGGCCGCGCCGGTGGTGGGCGCTGCTTCCACGATGTTCGTCACGCTGCCGGAGGGGCTGCTCGGCGGTTATCTCGGCTTCTTCGGCGGCGCGTTGCTGTATCTCGCGGCCGCGGAGATCCTCCCCGAGGCCCACCACGACCACCCGGCCGTGCCGACGCTGTGCTGCACCGTGGCGGGCGTGGGCTTCATCTGGCTGGTGGTCGGCGCGGCGGAGTGAGCGGGCGCGGTGCCTCATGACCGTACGACTCCCCGCCCGAACGTCCAACACGGGGGCGGAGTTCATGAGTTGCAGCCTGCCACGAATCTGCGGGCCACGTCCGGGGCGGCCGCCCAGTGGGTGTGCAGATAGCTGGCGTGCACGCCGCCCTGTACGAAGCCCTCCACGCGGCGTTCCGGCAGATGCATGCCCCAGGCGGGCGTCGCCCCCGCGCCCGGCTCGATCACCGTGCGGTGGAACTCGTGCCCGCGCAGCCGCGTACCGGTCGCCGCGAGCGGGCTGTCGGACACGGCGACGGCCTCCCGGTACCCGAGCGTCAGCCGCTCCGACATGCGCGCCTCGGCGTCGAGCACCCCGCACATCGGCTTCCCGTCCAGGGACTTGGCGAGGTACAGCAGGCCCGCGCACTCGGCGGCCACCGGCGCCCCGCTCTGCGCGAGGTCCGCCACGGCCTTGCGCAGCGGCTCGTTGGCCGACAGCTCCGGCGCGTACACCTCGGGGAAGCCGCCGCCGATCACCAGCCCGGCGGTCCCGTCCGGCAGGTGCTCGTCACGCAGCGGATCGAACGGCGCCACCTCGGCACCGGCGGCGGTCAGCAGCTCGGCGTGCTCCGCGTACGAGAACGTGAACGCGGGCCCGGACGCGAGCGCGACCACGGGGGAGCCGCCCACCGGCTGTTCGAGCCCGGCCGTCGGGTCCCACGGCGCGTCCGGCAGGGCGGGCGCGCTGCGGGCCAGCGCGAGCAGGCCGTCCAGGTCGCAGCCCTCCCGTACCTGCGCGGCGAGCGCGGCCACCGACTCCAGGGCCTCGGCGCGCCGCTCCGCGACCGGCACGAGCCCCAAGTGCCGTGACGGCGCCTTCACTTGACTCTCCCGGCGCAGCGCCCCGAGCACCGGCACCCCGGACTCGCCGAGCGCGTCCCGCAGGATCTCCTCGTGCCGGGCCGAGCCCAGCTTGTTGAGGATCACGCCCGCGAGCCGCACCTGAGGGTCCCAGGACGCGAAGCCGTGCACCAGCGCCGCCACCGAGCGGGACTGCGAGGAGGCGTCCACGACAAGCACCACCGGTGCCTTGAGCAGCTTCGCGACCTGCGCCGTCGACGCCAGCTCGCCCTGCCCGACGGCCCCGTCGTACAGCCCCATCACGCCCTCGACCAGGGCCAGGTCGCAGCCCGCCGAGCCGTGCGCGAACAGCGGGCCGACCAGGCCGGTGCCGGACATGTACGCGTCGAGGTTGCGCCCGGGTCGGCCGCAGGCGAGCGCGTGGTAGCCGGGGTCGATGTAGTCCGGCCCGACCTTGTGCGGGGAGACCGCGAGCCCGGCCTCGGCGAACGCCGCCATCAGGCCGGTGGCGACGGTGGTCTTGCCGCTGCCGGACGAGGGCGCGGCGATGACGAGACGCGGTACGGAGGTCACGGGGCGAGGCCCTTCCGGAGCTGAGGTGCGGGCTTCACCACTCGATGCCTCGCTGGCCCTTCTGGCCCGCGTCCATCGGGTGCTTGACCTTGCCCATCTCGGTCACCAGGTCCGCGAAGTCGAGCAGCGGCTGCGGCGCGTTCCGCCCGGTGATCACCACATGCTGCTGCCCGGGCCGGTCGCGCAGCACGGACACGACCTCCTCGACGTCGATCCAGCCCCAGTGCATCGGGTACGCGAACTCGTCGAGGACGTACATCCGGTACGTCTGGGCCGCGAGGTCCCGCTTGACCTGCTCCCAGCCCTCCAGGGCCTTGGCCTCGTTGGACGTGTTGTCGCCCTGCAGGTCGCGCTGGACCCAGGACCAGCCCTCGCCCATCTTGTGCCAGTCGACGGTGCCGCCCTCGCCGGAGGCGCCGAGCACCTTCAGGGCCCGCTCCTCGCCGACCTTCCACTTCGCCGACTTCACGAACTGGAACACCCCGACCGGCCAGCCCTGGTTCCAGGCCCGCAGCGCGAGCCCGAACGCGGCCGTCGACTTGCCCTTGCCGGTGCCGGTGTGCACGGCGACGAGCGGGCGGTTGCGGC
This sequence comes from Streptomyces solicavernae, assembly GCF_029968095.1. Classification (GTDB taxonomy): domain Bacteria; phylum Actinomycetota; class Actinomycetes; order Streptomycetales; family Streptomycetaceae; genus Streptomyces; species Streptomyces solicavernae. Next base: position 139,489 of record NZ_JASCIR010000010.1, read on the forward strand.
GCTGGCGGGTGGTGAGCCCGTCGTCGGGCACGACGGACGGCTGTCCCTGAGGCATCAGGCGGCCTTTCTGCTGAAGGTGCTGAAGGTGCTGGAGGTGCTGGAGGTGCTGGAGGTGGGGTCGGTGACGTCGCGTACGAGCCCGGCGATGCTGTCCGCGCGCAGCTCGTCGAGGGTGACGGCGCTGCCACCGAGGTTCCGGGCGAGCTCCGCGGCGAGGCCGAGGCGGACCGGGCCCGCCTCGCAGTCGACGGTGACGGTGGCGACGCCCTCGGCGGCGAACAGGCCCGCCGCCCGGGCCGCGCGCGCGACCGGCTCGGGCCCGCCGGTGGCCCGCCCGTCCGTGACGACGACGAGCAGCGCACGCCGCGCAGGGTCGCGCAGGCGCTCGACGCGCAGCACGTCGTGCGCCCGGAGCAGGCCCTCTGCGAGCGGTGTCCGGCCCCCGGTGGGCAGCTGCTCCAGGCGCGCGGCGGCCGCGTCCACGGACGACGTGGGCGGCAGGGCCACCTCGGCGCCCTTGCCGCGGAACGTCACGAGGCCCACCTTGTCGCGCCGCTGGTACGCGTCGAGCAGCAGGGAAAGGACGGCGCCCTTCACGGCGCTCATCCGCTTCCGCGCGGCCATCGACCCGGAGGCGTCCACCGCGAAGAGGACGAGGTTGCCCTCGCGTCCCTCCCGGGTCGCCTGCCGCAGGTCGTCCCGGCGTACGACCAGCCCCGGCCCCGAGCGGCCGCGCGTGCGCTGGTGCGGCGCGGCGGCCTGCACGGTCGCCGCGAGGTGCAGCTTGCCGAGTGCGCCCTGCGGCCGGCGTGAACCGGTCGTACGGCCGTGCTCGGTACGGGCCCGCGAGCGCCGCCCGGCCGCGCCCGCGCCGGTGCCGGGCACGGTGAGCAGCTTGGCGCGGAACGGTTCCGTGGCTCCGACGGGGGCCTGCTCGGGGGCAGTTGAGGGTGCGGGCTGTTCCGTTCCGGTGGACTCGGAAGGCGGGGCGTCCTGCGCCTCACCGCCCTGCGGCGGCACCTCGGGACCGTCGCCGCCCTGCGGGGGCTGCCCGCCACCGCCGCCGGGGCCGCCGTCCGGGTCCGGGTCGGGGTCCGGGTCGGGGTCGGGCTCGGGGTCGTCGTCCTCCTGCGAACCCCCGAACTCCTCCAGCGTCTCGTCCAGCTTGTCCTCGTCCAGGCCCGGCGCGTCGAACGGGTTGCGGCGCCTGCGGTGCGGCAGGGCGAGCAGCGCGGCCTGCCGCACGTCATCGGCGAGCACGTCCTCGCGCCCCGCCCACGCCGCCAGCGCCGTCGCCGTACGGGCCATCACGATGTCCGCGCGCATCCCGTCGACCTCGAACGCCGCGCAGGTCGCCGCGATCTGCCGCAGCGCCGCGTCCCCGAGCCGCACGGACGGCAGCAGCGCACGCGCCGCCACGATCCGCTGCCGCAGCTCCGCCTCGTCGTCGGCGAAGCGCGCCGCGAACGCCTCGGGCCCGTCGTCGTACGCGAGCCTGCGCCGCACCACCTCGACCCGCTGGTCCGGCTCCCGGGACGCGGCGACCTCGACGGTCAGCCCGAACCGGTCCAGCAACTGCGGCCGCAGCTCGCCCTCTTCGGGGTTCATCGTGCCGACGAGCAGGAACCGCGCCGCATGCCGTACGGACACGCCCTCGCGCTCCACGTACGAGGCGCCCATCGCGGCCGCGTCGAGCAGCAGGTCGACCAGGTGGTCGTGGAGGAGGTTGACCTCGTCGACGTAGAGGATGCCGCGGTGCGCGTCGGCGAGCAGGCCGGGCTCGAAGGCCTTCACGCCCTCGGAGAGCGCCCGCTCGATGTCGAGGGCGCCGACGAGCCGGTCCTCGGAGGCGCCGACGGGCAGCTCGACCATCCGCGCGGCCCGCCCGTCCGCGGCGCCGGACTCGTGCGGCCCGTCCGGGCAGCCGGGGTCGGGCGCGGCCGGGTCGCAGGAGAACCGGCACCCGGACACGACGGAGACCTCGGGCAGCAGCGCCGAGAGGGCGCGTACGGCCGTGGACTTGGCGGTGCCCTTCTCGCCGCGCACGAGCACGCCGCCGACGGCCGGGGACACGGCGTTGAGCAGCAGCGCGAGCCGCAGGTCGTCCTGGCCGACGAGGGCGGTGAAGGGGTAGGGGGTGTTCAAGGGGTGGCCTCCTGGGACGGAGTGGGTTCGGAGGGCTGGGGCGGAGCCCCAGGAGGAACAAAGGGGAGCGACGAGGGCGCCCCGCCCTCGATCAGCCGCAGCAGCGCCCCCGTGTCGGCGTGCTCTTCGATGAGATCCCCGAGCCGGTCCAGCTGCTCCTCGCGCAGCGCACCGAACGACGTGTCGGGCGCGGGCACGAACCGCCGCCCCGCCGCCCGCGCGACCTCCCGCAGGAACGCCCGCCGGAACCCGTCGGACTCCAGGGAGCCGTGCCAGTGCGTGCCCCACACGGCGCCGACGCGGCAGCCGTCGAGGAACGGCTCACCGCCGTGGACGCGGGCCACGCCGTGGTGGATCTCGTACCCCTCGACCCGCTCGCCGAGGGCCGAACCCACGGGCCGGGCCAGGGTCTTCTCGCGCGCGAACCGCACCCGTACGGGCAGCAGTCCGAGCCCGTCGACGGCACCGGCGCGGGACTCGACGTCGTCCTCGATGTGCTCGCCGAGCACCTGGAAGCCGCCGCAGATGCCGAGCACCGGGCGGCCCTCGGCGGCGCGGCGGCCCAGGGCGTCCGCGAGGCCGCGCTCCCGCAGCCACGCAAGTGCCTTGACGGTGCCGCGCGTTCCGGGCACCACCACCAGATCCGCGTCGGCCAGCTCCTCGGCCCGGTCCACGAACCGCACGACGACGCCCGGTTCGGCGGCGAGCGCGTCCACGTCGGTGAAGTTGGACATCAGCGGCACCGCACAGACGGCGACCCGCAGCACGTCCGCGCCGACCGGCGGCGCGACGACGGACTCCCGCACGGTGCCCCGCATCGACACGCGCAGCCCGTCCTCCTCGTCGATGCCGAGCCCGTGCGCGTACGGCAGCACTCCGTACGTACGCCGCCCGGTGAGCTTCTCCAGCATGTCGAGCCCGGGTTCGAGCAGGGTGACATCACCACGGAACTTGTTCACCAAGTACCCGGCGACCAGGGCCTGATCGGCCTCGCTCAGCAGCGCCGTCGTACCGAAGAACGACGCGAAGACGCCGCCCCGGTCGATGTCGCCCACCACCACGACCGGGAATCCCGCGGCCCGCGCGATGCCCATGTTCACGATGTCGGTACGCCGCAGATTGATCTCGGCGGGACTGCCCGCGCCCTCGCAGATCACCGCGTCGTACGTGCTGCGCAGCTGGTCCAGGCAGTCGGTGACGGTCCCGAGCAACTGCTCCTGGCGTCCGCCGTGGTAGCCCCGGGCGCTCATCTCGCCCACGGGCTTGCCCATGAGGACGACCTGGCTGCTGCGGTCGCCGCCGGGCTTGAGCAGGACGGGGTTCATCAGGGCGGTCGGCTCGACCCGGGCGGCCTGGGCCTGCATGGCCTGGGCGCGCCCGATCTCGGCGCCCTCGCGGGTCACGAACGAGTTCAGCGACATGTTCTGCGCCTTGAACGGCGCCACGGAGACGCCCTTGCGCGCCAGCCACCGGCAGATCCCGGCGGTGACGACGCTCTTGCCGGCGTCGGACGTGGTTCCTGCGATCAGCAGTCCACCAGTCATGAGCGCGCTTCCCCTCCTCGTTGTGTCAACGCCCAGATGGACCGCCCTGCCGCACACACACCAAGGGCAAGCCAACCAACGCGCCGAGAAAGCCGAACGGCCCGTTCGACATCGGCCACTTCGACGGCCCGCCCCGAGGCGTTGAGCACCGGCCGATGCTCAACTCTCCCCCCGTAGGACAACGTCCCCCCGAGCCGTACCCCCAACGCCCCTGCGAACGACGCTTCGACGGGCCCGGCGTTGGGACTGGGATGCAGCCCGGCGTCGTCCCGCCACGCCCGTACGGCAGCGCGGGGGGAACCTCCGGCCGCCACCGCCAGCGCAGCGGTGAGCCGGGCCCCGGCCCACCCCGCAACGTCGTCGAGCCGCGCCGAGGCCCACCCGTACCGCCGGTACCGCCGCGACTTGTGCCCGGCCATCGCGTCGAGCGTGTTCACGGCCCGGAACGCGACCAGCCCCGGCACCCCGCCGACAGCGCCCCACACCAGCGCACCCACGACCGCGTCGGAGGTGTTCTCGGCGACGGACTCGACGACGGCACGCGCGATCCCGTCGGCGTCGAGGGCCTGCGGGTCCCGCCCGCACAGATGGGGGAGGCGTTCGCGCGCGGCGTCCACATCGCCCGCGGCGAGCGCGTCGCCGATGGCACGTGCCTCCCGGCCGAGTGAAGTCCCGCCCACCACGGCCCAGGTGGCGGCGGCGGTCAGGGCGACGGAGGCGGCGGGGGAGCGGCGCACGGCGGCGGCGGAGAGCGCGGCGGCACCCGCGGCGCCGCCCACGCAGACGGCGGTGTGCAGGGCGCCCCACCCGCGGTGGTCCCGCCACAGCACCCGCTCGACGGCGCCCGCGGCACGGCCGAACGCGGCGACCGGATGGCCCCGGCGGGGATCGCCGAGCAGCAGGTCACCGAGCAGGCCGGCGGCGGCGCCGTACGCGAAGACGCGATCGGCACGCACGCTTCAGACCGCCGTCACGCCTCGAAGGAACGGGGGACGGCACGTACTTGACGTACTTGACGTACTTGACGTGCTCGACGTACTTGACGTGCTGGACGTTCTCGATGCACTCGATGCACTCAAGGAGCGGGAAGCGTCCGAACGGCAGCCGCGCATGGCGTTGTTGTCCTCACTCAGGGTCCGCGCCCTGGTTCGACGTGAACGGCGGCGAGAGTTCCTGGCTCCCGGGGTGGCGTGCACCGCGGTGACAGTGGCGGGACCGCGCCGGATTCGCACCGGCTTCCTCGCTGACCGCCGTAATGGCTCCGGCAGTCCACCACGCCCGCCAACGCCCGTCAACTCCGCTTTGACCTGCGTCGGAAGAGTGTGTGGAGGCCCACAGGAAACCGCCCCGCACCGGCCGTCGAAGCGGCTGGTGCGGGGCGGTTCGGGCGCTGCGGACGGGGTCAGGCGACGATCAGGAAGATTCCGTACGCCACCGCCGCCACGCAGAGCGCGAAGCAGGCGTACGCGCCGGTGCGGGCGAGCGGCGCGGTGCCGCCCTGCGCGGTGGCCGCCTCCTGCTTGGAGAGGCCGAGGATGCCGAGGGTGAACAGACCCACCACGGCGACCGTCGCCACGAGGCTGACGCCGAAGACGGAGCCGAGCGCCGCCCAGTCGATGTCGATCATGCGTGTTCCTTAGCTCGTTGGCTCGCTGGCTCGCTGGTCCGGACGCCGGATCAGACGTTCGCACCCGCGGGCCGCGCGGAGTCCGCGGCGGCACCGGACTGGGCCGGGATGGAGGGCTTGACGTCGGACGTGACGGCGGTCGCGGCGTCGGGCTCGACGGCCTCGGCCGCTTCCTCGGCCGCTTCCTCGGCGGCTGCGGAGCCGGCCGGGGGCGGGGTGACGGCGGCGATCGCGGTGGTCACGACGCCCGCGGGCTCCGTGTCCGCCGGGGTGCCGGCATCGGCGGCGGGACCGTCGGTCTCGTTGACGTTGTTGTGGTCGACCACCTGGCGGCGCGAGATGAACCAGATCGCGGCGCAGGACGCGACGAGGAAGACCGCGACGGCGGCGATGCCCCAGTCGCCCTGGCGGGCCACGAACTCGGCGGCGGCGGCGACCAGACCGGCGGCCGGCAGGGTCAGGCCCCAGGCGACGAACATCCGGGTCGCGGTCGACCAGCGCACGACGCCGCCCTTGCGGCCGAGGCCCGAGCCCATCACGGCGCCGGAGCAGGAGTGCGTGGTGGAGAGCGAGAAGCCCAGGTTGGACGAGGCCAGGATGACCGCGGCGGCCGAGGTCTGGGCGGCGAAGCCCTGCTGCGGCTGCAGGTCGGTGAGGCCCTTGCCCATGGTGCGGATGATGCGCCAGCCACCGAGGTAGGTGCCGAGGGCGATGGCCATACCGGCCGAGACGATGACCCAGACCGGCGGGTTGGAGCCCGGCGCGAGCACGCCACCGGCGACCAGCGCCAGGGTGATGATGCCCATCGTCTTCTGCGCGTCGTTGGTGCCGTGCGCGAGCGAGACCAGACCGGCGGAGGCGATCTGCCCGGCCTTGTAGCCCTTGGCGCCGGACTTCTCACCGACGTTCTTGCCGAGCTTGTACGTGAGACGCGCGGCGAGGAACGCGGCGATCCCGGCGACCAGCGGCGCGGCCACCGCGGGGATCAGGACCTTGGTGACGACGACGCCGCCGTTGACCCCACTGACGCCGATGGACGCGATCGTCGCACCGAGCAGACCGCCCATGAGGGCGTGCGAGGAGCTGGAGGGGAGGCCGATCAGCCAGGTGAGCAGGTTCCAGAGGATGGCGCCGACGAGCGCCGCGAGAATCACTTCGGGCTGGATGCCCTCTTCTCTGACCAGTCCCTTGGAGATGGTCTTGGCGACCTCGACCGAGAGGAACGCTCCGACGAGATTCAGCACGGCGGACATGGCCACCGCGGCCTTGGGCTTCATAGCGCCGGTCGAGATGGTCGTGGCCATCGCGTTGGCGGTGTCGTGGAAACCGTTCGTGAAATCGAACACGAGAGCTGTCACGATCACAATCGCGAGCAGCAGCGTGATGTGTTCCATTTACCCAGGCAATCGTTCGACGTCAGTGGCACGTGGAACGTAGGCAACCTGGGTGAACGGAAAGTGAACTGAAGCGGGCGCTGGAGTGGCCCGGGTGGGCTGCTTGTGGGCAAGCATCCGGTACACCCCGTTCCGCCCGCCCGGACGCCCCGCCGACAACCCCGGAATCCCGGCCTCCGCAGCCTGCGGCGCGCTGTTGCGGGGGGCGCGGCGGGTGGGCGCGAGACGCGCGAAGAGATCCTGGTCACGCGGTCCGGTCACGGGGTCCGGTCCCGAGTCAGGTCCCGCGTCCGGTCCCTCGGCCCGCCCCCGCCCCTTGCTGACAGAATCCCCCCATGACGGAACAGGAACAGACAGGCGACACACCGGAGTTGGCCCGTGCCTGGGGCGAGCTCGTGCGGACGGCCCGGCGTACCGCCGATACCGGGCTGGTCGTCGGGACCTCGGGCAACGTGTCCGTGCGCGTCGGCGAGCTCGTCCTCATCACGCCGAGCGGTGTCCCGTACGACCGGCTCGGCGCGGGGGACACCGTCGCCGTGGACCTCGACGGCCGCCAGGTCATCGGCGAGCTGAGGCCCACCAGCGAGCTGCCGCTGCACCTCGCCGTGTACCGGTCCACCCCGGCCGGGGCCGTCGTCCACACCCACGCCCTGCACGCCACCGCCGTCTCCACGCTCGTCCCGGAGCTGCCGCCCGTCCACTACATGACGGCCGACCTCGGCGGCTCCGTCCGCGTCGCCCCGTACGCCCTCTACGGCACCCCCGAACTCGCCGCGCACATGCTGGACGCGCTCCGCGGCCGCACCGCCTGCCTGCTCCAGAACCACGGCGCCGTCACCTACGGCGACACCCTCGGCCAGGCCTACGACCGCACCGCCCAGCTGGAGTGGATGAGCCGCCTCTGGCTCACCGCGCACTCCGTTCCCGGGCTCACCCCGAGCCTCCTCGGCCCCGCCGACCTCGCCGCCGCCGAACAGCAGCTGAAGGGGTACGGCCAGGGGCGCTGACCCCGTACCCGCGCGCGGCGCACGCCGAGTGGCCGGGCCCCCGGTCCCCGCCGACACTGGACCGCATGCGCCCCGTAACGGCCGCCGCCGCGGCCCTCACCGCCGTCATCGGTGCCGGCGTGGCCGCCCTCGCGGCCGGACGGTACGCCAGCGACGCCGCGCTCAAGGCGCGCCCCGGCCGTCCGCTGCCCGCCGACCCCCGGCTCACCGTGCACACGGCCGACGGCGACCGGATCACCCTCACCCGCTCCCTCGCCGCCCTGCGCCCCGGCACGTACGGCCTCGGCAGCGACGGCTCCCACGCGATCGTCGGCCCGGTCCTCGACGGGCAGGCCCCGGCCGCCGACACCGTCGTGCGCCGCCTGGTGCGCGTCACCCACGGACAGCTGGAACCCGGCGCGAAGGTGCGGCTCACCCCGCAGGTGTACGTCGGCAACCCGCGCGACGCCCTCGGCCTTGAGCACGCCGACGTCGACATCCCCGGCGAGCTCGGCGGGCTGCCCGCCTGGTTCGTGCCCGGCGGCCGCGACACCTGGGTGATCACCGTGCACGGGCTCGGCACCACCCGGGAGCACCCCATGGTGGTCATGGACCTCCTGCACCGCCTCCGGCTCCCCGTCCTCGACCTCGCCTACCGTGGCGACGTCGGCGCCCCCCGCCAGCCCGACGGCCTCGGCCACCTCGGCGACAGCGAGTGGCGCGACCTCGACGCCGCCCTCCGCTACGCCGTGCGCTACGGCGCCGAACGCGTCGTCCTGTACGGCTGGTCCACCGGCGCCACCATGGCCCTGCGCGCCGCCCACCACTCCGCGCTCCGCGACCGCATCAGCGGCCTCGTCCTGGACTCCCCGGTGCTCGACTGGGAGCTCACCCTGCGCGCGCTCGCCGCCGCCCGGCACACCCCGGCGCCGCTGCTCCCGCTCGCCGTCCGCGCCGCCCAGGGCCGCACCGGCCTCAGCGGCGACCGCGTCACCGAGGCCGCCGACGCCGCCGCCCTCAGCGTCCCCACCCTGCTCGTGCACGGCCCCGACGACACCCTCGCCCCCTGGCGCCGCTCCCGGGAACTCGCCGACCGCCGCCCGGACCTGGTCACCCTCTACGCCGTCCCCGACGCCCCGCACGCCGCGATGTGGAACGCCGACCCGAAGGGGTACGAGGAGACCCTGCGGCGCTTCCTCACCCCGCTGATGTAGGACGCGTACGGTTCCGGGTTCGGTCCGGGTTCGGTCCGGGTTCGGCCCCCGGGGTCGGTCTCCGGGTTCGGTCGGCGCACGGTCCGCGCGTACGGCTCCCGAGTACGGTCCCCGCGTACGCCCCCGCGCAGCCCGCGTACACGCCCATCGCCACCATCCGCACCATCCGCCCGGACCGGCCATAGCGGGCAAACCATCGGCATCGGGCGCCAACTCGGGATCCCGTTTGGGCTTTCGAGGCCCGAGCGGGAAGACTGCCCCCCGTGACGTCCCGTAACCCGCGCGACTCCAGGCTCAGACTCGTCGGCCCCCGCACGCTCGCCACCGCCCCCCGGGCCGTGGTCGAGCGGCGCACACGGCGTTCCGCCCCGCGCCCGCCCGAGGGCACCCCGGCGCCCGCCGTGCTCGCCCGGATGGCGCGCGCCGAACTCGCCGGCGCCGCCCGGATCGCCCGCTGGGCCGACAGCGCCCCCGGCCGCGACTCGGGCCTGCGCCCCGGCTGCACCGGCACGCTCACCGAAGCCGCCGCCGAACGGGCCGCGGCCGACCTGGAGTTGACGCCCCGGCAGGCCCGCGCCGACTGGGACGCCGCCCGCCTCGCCGGCCTCGTCGAGGTGCACGGCGGCGACGCCCGCCCCGGCTGGCGGCTGCGCGCCTGGGACCGCGACGACTCCGCCGTGCTGCGCGGCTGGGTCGCCCTGTTCGACGCCTGGTCCCTGGTGCGGCCCGCGCCGGACGGGCAGGAGGCGGCCGCCGTCGCCGAGGTCATCGAGGCCATGCCGCAGGTGCTCTCCCTGCTCCAGCTCTCCGCGGGCCCCGTCCCCGTACCGCAGCTCCTCGACCTCCTGGAGCAGCGCGTCACCGAACTCCGCGACGAGCGCTGCGAGATCCCCTTCGGACCGCAGCCCGCGCCCGCGTCCGCGCCCCTGCCCGCGCCCGCCGTGGCCCCGCTCTCCCCGTTGCTCGACTGGGCGCTGCGCGGACTCGCCCGCGTCGGCGCGCTCACCCTGGACGACGGCCACGCGACCCTTACGCCGCTGGGGAGCTGGGCGGTCTGGATCAAGCTGGAGCAGATCATCGTCGCCGCGCAGAGCCCCGCGGGGAACATCGAGCACGCCGCCGAGGAGATGCTCCGCGGCTGCGCCCGCCTCCGCCCCAACGCGGCCCGCGCCGAGTACCGCGCCTGGCTCGCCGCCCGCCCCGTCGGCAGCGCCGTCACCGAACTCCTGGACGCCGCCCGCGGCGACGACGCCCTGCTGCGCGGCCTCGCCTTCGAGGCGCTGCGCGTCGTCGGCCCGCCCGCCGAGGCGGACGTACGGGCAGCCGCGTCCGAACCCCCGCTGCGCCCGTACGCGCTGATGTGGCTCGCCGAGCAGGAGGGCGCCGACCCGGAGGACGTGCACACGGCCCTGACCCGCGAGGAGTCGACCTGGCTCTGGGTCGACACGGCGGCCGCGGTCGCCGACCACGGCGAGTCGGAACTTCTCGTACGCCATCTGGAGTCCGCGATCCAGCCCACGGTCCCGGCGCTCCTCCAGGAGGTACGAGCGATCGGTCACCCCCGCACGGTCCAGGTCCTGGTTGCCCTGGCGGCGGCCCACCCGGACCCGGCCCTGGCGAAGGCGGTACGGAGGGCGGCGTTCCAGGTGCATACGGGCGGGGCGTAGGCCGGGCCGAACGAGGGAGCCCCTGGCCGCAGCGTGCCCGGCCGTGCACCGCTCGGAAACGCGCTGCCCCGAGCGCGGAGGCACGCCGGAATAAGTGGTTGCACACCCCCGTTAGAATTGCCGTATGGCCATTCTCCTTGCGCATTAGACGGCGTAGACCGCGCGCCCCAGCCCCAGCCCCGTCCGCCGTCCCTTCCTTCCCGCCTGGAGTCTGTCCGTGATCACCGCCACCGGCATCGAGCTGCGCGCCGGCGCCCGAGTCCTGATCGACAACGCTTCCTTCCGTATCGCCAAGGGCGACCGCATCGGCCTGGTCGGCCGCAACGGCGCCGGCAAGACCACGCTCACCAAGTGCCTGGCCGGCGAGGGCCAGCCCGCGGGCGGCACCATCAGCCGCTCCGGCGAGGTCGGCTACCTCCCGCAGGACCCGCGCACCGGCGACCTCGACACCCTGGCCCGCGACCGCGTCCTGTCCGCCCGCGGCCTCGACGTCCTCATCCGCAAGATGCGCGAGAACGAGGAGCGCATCGCGAACGGCAAGGGCGGCACCCGCGAGAAGGCCCTCAAGCAGTACGAGCGCCAGGAGACCGAGTTCCTGACGAAGGGCGGGTACGCCGCCGAGGCGGAGGCCGCCACCATCGCCGCCGCGCTCGGCCTGCCCGACCGCGTCCTCGGCCAGCCGCTGCATACGCTCTCCGGCGGCCAGCGCCGCCGCGTCGAGCTCGCCCGCATCCTGTTCTCCGACGCGGACACCCTGCTGCTCGACGAGCCGACGAACCACCTCGACGCCGACTCCATCGTCTGGCTGCGGGACTATCTGAAGACGTACCGCGGCGGCTTCATCGTCATCTCCCACGACGTCGAACTCGTCGAGACGGTCGTCAACAAGGTCTTCTACCTGGACGCCAACCGCTCCAACATCGACGTCTACAACATGGGCTGGAAGCTCTACCAGCAGCAGCGCGAGGCCGACGAGAAGCGCCGCAAGCGCGAGCGCCAGAACGCCGAGAAGAAGGCCGCGGCCCTCAACTCGCAGGCCGACAAGATGCGCGCCAAGGCAACCAAGACCGTCGCCGCGCAGAACATGGCCAAGCGCGCCGACCGGCTCCTCGCGGGCCTGGAGGAGGTGCGCCAGAGCGACAAGGTCGCCAAGCTGCGCTTCCCCGAGCCCGCCCCCTGCGGCAAGACCCCGCTGACGGCCGAGGCCCTGTCGAAGTCGTACGGCTCCCTGGAGATCTTCACCGACGTCGACCTGGCCATCGACAAGGGCTCGCGCGTCGTCATCCTCGGCCTCAACGGCGCCGGCAAGACCACGCTCCTGCGCCTGCTCGGCGGCGCCGAGAAGCCCGACACCGGCGAGGTCATAGAGGGCCACGGACTCAAGCTCGGCTACTACGCCCAGGAGCACGAGACCCTCGACCCGGACCGCACGGTCCTGGAGAACATGCGCTCGGCCGCACCCGACCTGGACCTCGTCGAGGTGCGCAAGACGCTCGGCTCGTTCCTGTTCTCCGGCGACGACGTGGACAAGCCCGCGGGCGTCCTCTCCGGCGGCGAGAAGACCCGCCTCGCCCTCGCCACCCTCGTGGTGTCCTCGGCGAACGTCCTCCTCCTCGACGAGCCCACCAACAACCTCGACCCGGCCAGCCGCGAGGAGATCCTCGGCGCGCTCCGTACGTACAAGGGCGCCGTCGTCCTGGTCACGCACGACGAGGGCGCCGTCGAGGCGCTGCAGCCGGAGCGGATCATCCTGCTCCCGGACGGCGTCGAGGACCTGTGGGGCGCGGACTACGCGGACCTGGTCGCCCTGGCCTGATCAACTCCGTATGGATCATTCGCTGGACGCGTGATCCGTCATCTGTGTGAGACCGCCTCGTACCGGGGTGTGCCGTCCACGCATGTCGCCGTACGCCGGGCTGCTTCCCCGCGCACCGCGCTGACCTGGCGTTTCTTCGGTGCACCCGTTCGGCCGTACGGAAGAGGAGCCGCGGAGGGCCTGATTCCGCACGTGGTGTCGGCCTCCCACTCCATGAACCTCGTCACACAGACCTTGCCGAATGGGTGGCCAGGACGCCCGGGAGGGGTGATCATGAGAAGTCCAGAGCGCACTTCCCATGAGGAGGCACGGGTGGCCGAGACTCTGAAGAAGGGCAGCCGGGTGACCGGCGCCGCGCGCGACAAGCTCGCGGCAGACCTGAAGAAGAAGTACGACGGCGGTGCGAGCATCCGGGCACTCGCCGAAGAGACGGGCCGTTCCTATGGCTTCGTGCACCGGATGCTCAGCGAATCAGGAGTCACGCTGCGGGGACGTGGCGGAGCGACGCGCGGCAAGAAGGCCGCCGCGGGCTGAGATCGGGCGGCCCACCGACTTCGATGGTGGCCACCCGGTCGGTCCGGTGACCGACCGGGTGGTTACTGTGCAGTCACTTACTGACTGCTGTCCCATCGGAGGCACTCCATGGCTTCGCCCGAACCTCAGCACGCAGCCGAGACCGACGCGATCGACGCGACCGAAGTGTTCGCCAAGGACGGTGTGCGCCTTACCGTCGACGGCGAGACCGCGACGGTCACCCTCGCCAACCCGGCCAAGCGCAACGCCCAGAGCCCCGCGCTGTGGCGGGCGTTGGCGGAAGCCGGGCGTGCGCTGCCCGGCAGTGTGCGGGTGGTGGTGCTCAGCGGCGAGGGCAAGTCGTTCTCCGCCGGGCTCGACCGGCAGGCGTTCACGCCCGAGGGGTTCGACGGCGAGCCGTCCTTCCTGGACCTGGCGCGCGGTGACGACGCCGAGCTCGATGCGGTCATCGCCGAGTACCAGGAGGCGTTCACCTGGTGGCGTCGCAGCGACCTGATCACCGTCGCCGCTGTGCAGGGACACGCGATCGGCGCCGGTTTCCAGCTCGCCCTCGCCTGCGACCTGCGGATCGTCGCGGACGACGTGCAGTTCGCCATGCGCGAGACCAGCCTCGGCCTGGTGCCCGACCTCACCGGCACACACCCGCTCGTCTCCCTCGTCGGCTACGCCCGCGCCCTGGAGATCTGCGCCACCGGCCGCTTCGTGCACGCCGAGGAGGCCGAGCGCATCGGCCTCGCCAACCTGGTCGTCCCCGGCCCCGAACTCGCCGCCGCGGCACAGGACTTGACGGCCGCCCTGGTGGCTGCGCCGCGCGACGCCGTCATCGAGACCAAGGCCCTGCTCCAGGGCGCGGTGCAGCGCTCGTACGAGGACCAGCGGGTCGCCGAGCGGGCCGCGCAGGGGCGCAGGCTGCGGGATCTGGCGGGGCTCGGGGAGTAGGCCGCTTCGGGGAGGGGGCTCGGGGAGGGCGGTGGTCGTCACGTCACGCCACCGCCGTCACGACCACCGCCGCCTCCCCGACCGCTGCCGTCTCCCCGGACGCTGCCGCCTCCCCGCCGACCGCCGCCTCCCCGGCCGCCGCCCGTACCGCCCGCACCACGTCCAGGGGCCGGTGGTCCGCAGCCACCGTCAGCTCGACCCGCAGACGCGGTGAGCGCAGGACCCGTACGTCCACCACGCCCGGCACCGCCCGGACCGCCGCCGTCGCACCCTCGTCCCCCGAGGGCGCGGCGGGCGGCGGGGCGTCCTCGTCGGAGCCGGAGCCGGAGCCGGAGTCGGAGCCGGAGTCGGAGCCGGAGTCGGAGCCGGAGGGTGGGTGCGGGTGCGACGGCGGAGGCGCCGCGTCCAGGAGTTCCGTCACCCGCAGGTCCACCTCCGCCACCACCAGGCCGAGCCGCTCCACCGCCGCCGTCGACAGCGCCGCACGCACCCGTGCCGCCGTCGACGGCAACGGCTCGTCCGCCGTCGCCGCCAGCTCCGCCGTGATGCGCAGCGGCCCCGGCGGCAGGGCGCTCGGCGGGGCCGGGACGGCCGGTTCGCCCGCCGCGCCCGGGTCCGCGAGCGCGAGCCGCAGCGCGTCCACCCGTACCCCCGCGACCGAGGCGGCCGCCGGGCGCAGCACCCGGGCCGCCGCGCGCTCCGCGATCCACGCGCCGTCCGCCGCCTCGCCGAGCGGCAGCAGCCGTCCGAGGCGGAGCTGTTCGCGTACCGCATGCGCCCGCGACACCGCGGAGTGCGCCCTTCCGTCCGTCGACCGGTCAGCCGTCATGGCACCAGCGTGCCGCATCCCCTGGCGCGGAGTCGCCCAACCGCACTTAATGTGGGCAAAAGGAGCGCATCACCCAAGCTCCCTCACGCATCACCCCCTTCGATTGGGACGGACGCGATGACCGACACCGAAGAGCGAGGCAAGCCGGGGGCCGTACGGGCGACGGAGGGCGGGGGCCAGTCCAGACGCGGCGGCGGTGACCCCGGCAGCCGGGGCCGCACCACCATCGCCGACGGCGTCGTCGAGAAGATCGCCGGGCTCGCGGCCCGTGAGGTGCCCGGCGTGCACGCCATGGGCACCGGGATCTCCCGTACCTTCGGCGCCGTGCGCGACAAGGTGCCCGGTGGCGCCAAGACCGTGACCCGCGGTGTGAAGGCCGAGGTCGGCGAGGTGCAGACGGCACTCGACCTGGACATCGTCGTCGAGTACGGCGTGCCCATCGCCGACGTCGCCCGCGGCGTACGGGAGAACGTGATCACCGCCGTGGAGCGGATGACCGGCCTGGAGGTCGTGGAGGTCAACATCGCCGTCGGCGACGTGAAGCTGCCGGACGAGGAAGAGGACGAGCCGGAGTCCCGGATCCAATGAGAGCCCCGGATCCGACGACCGACGTGACCACGGACCTGACCACGGACCTGACCACGGACCTGACCACGGACCTGACCACGGACCTGACCACGGACCTGACGACCGACGTGACGACCGGCCCCGTGGCCGGCGCGAGGAGCGTGCGATGAGCATGGCGTTGGCCGGCCTCCTGGCCGGCATGGGACTCGGCTTCGCCGCGTACTTCGGCGGCTTCGGCGCGTTCCTCCTGGTGGCCGCGCTCGGCGCGGTCGGCTTCCTCGTGGGGCGGTACGCCGACGGGGACCTGGAGCCCGGCGGCCTCTTCCGCGGCCGGGGCGAGGCGCGCGGCGAACGGCGGCGCTGATGACGGTGGCGGCGATCGAGCCGGGCGAGCGCGGGGCGACCCGGATCGCCGACCGGGTCGTCGCGAAGATCGCCGCCCGCGCGGCCCGCGAGGCGCTGCGCACCGGCGTGCCCGAGGAGGGCGACGCCCCCCGGGCCAACGTCACCGTGTACCGCGGCAGTGCCCACGTCCGCATCAGCCTCGACCTCGACTACCCCTGCGACATCGGCGGCCGGTGCGGCGCCGTGCGTCGTCAAGTCGCCGAGCGGGTAGGGGAGTTGACGGGGATGACGGTGCCCGAGGTGACTGTCCTGGTGGAGCGGCTGCACTCGGCGCGCTCCCGGGCGGCGGCGCAGGGGAGGACACGATGAGCGGTCCCGACAACAGCACCGACGGCACCGACGGCACCGACCGTACCGGCGGCACCGGCGGCACCGGCGGCACCGGCGGCTCCGGCGGCTCCGGCGGCTCCGGCGGCGGTACGCGTCCCGTCCTGGAGAAGCGCGCGCAGGGTCCGGACGGGCTCGACCAGTCGGCGTCAGCTGCCTCGTACACCCCGGTCCTCACCCCGCCGGAGGGCGGCGAGCACCGGCGCAGGTGGTCGGTGCGCCGGGGGCCCGCCGTGGTCGTCGGGCTGCTCGGCCTCGCCGCGGCCGGGCTGCTGCTCTACGACGTGGCCGCGGTGCGCGCCGACCGGCCCGCGATGCGCTGGCGGCACGTCCTCGGCGAGCAGCTGGCCGAACGGCACCTGGACGACCTGTGGGTGCTGACCGGCGCGGGCGCCGCGGCGCTGCTCGGCCTCTGGCTCCTGCTGCTGGCCGTCACACCCGGCCACCGCTCGACCCTCGCGATGCGCAGCGGCGAGGAGGACGTACGGGCCTGGCTCGACGCGGACGCCGCCGCCCTGGTGCTGCGCGACCGCGCCATGGAGGTGCCGGGCGTGCGCTCGGTGCGGGTACGGGTGCGGCGCGCGAAGGTCGATGTGCGAGCGGTCGCACACTTCCGTGAACTCGACGACGTACGGGCCGACTTGGACACCGTGCTCGGCGACGGCATCGCCGCGCTCGGCCTGTCCAGGGCGCCGGGCCTGCGCGTGCGGGTCGACCGGCCGGGAAAGCGGGGCTGAACGATGCTGCGGACCGTCAACCGCGTCCTCGCCGCCCTGGCGGGCCTGGTCCTGCTGCTGCTCGGCGGCACGGTCCTGGCCACGGGGCTCGGGGCGCCGATGCCGTCGTGGTGGGTGTGGGACGGGCGGGACGACGTCCTGCTGAGCGACGCGGACCGGGCCAGATGGCGGGACGAGCCGTGGTTCTGGCCCGTCGTCATCGCGGCGCTCGCCGTCCTCGTCCTGCTCGCGCTGTGGTGGCTGGTCGCGCAGACGCGGCGCGGCCGGCTCGCCGAGGTGCTGGTCGACAGCGGGGACGGCGAGGGTGCGCTGTTGCGGGGGCGCGCGCTGGAGGACGTGCTGGCCCGGGAGGCGGACGTGCTGGACGGGGTGGAGCAGGTCGGCGTACGCCTGACCGGGCGGCGCTCGGCCCCGCACGCCGGGGTCCGGATGCTGCTGGCCCCGCAC
This sequence comes from Streptomyces solicavernae, assembly GCF_029968095.1. Classification (GTDB taxonomy): domain Bacteria; phylum Actinomycetota; class Actinomycetes; order Streptomycetales; family Streptomycetaceae; genus Streptomyces; species Streptomyces solicavernae. The sequence continues at coordinate 156,667 of NZ_JASCIR010000010.1, forward strand.
GCCGAACCTGCGGTGGCGCTGCGCCTGCTCACCGCGGACTCCCTGGCCCAGGCCCGTACCTCGGCGGGCCTTGCGCAGCTGCCCGCCGAGGTACGGATGCGGGCGGTCAGGCACCGGGCTCGGCGGGTCAGTTAGGGGTTTGATCCTGTTTGACCCCCTACCCCCCTACCCCCCTACCCCCCTGAATTCGACCCCTCCCCGGAGCTCAGAACCCCCGCAGCGCGCCCCCGTCCACCGGCACCATCACTCCCGTCACGTACGACGCCGCAGGCGACAGCAGGAACGCCGTCGTACGGCCGAACTCCTCCGGGGTGCCGTAGCGGCCGAGGGGGATCTTCGACTCGTTCGCGGCGCGGGCCGCCGACGGGTCGGGGGCGAGGCCGTCCAGCTGCGTCATGCGGTCCGTGGCGATCCGGCCGGGAAGGACGCCGACGACGCGGACGCCGCGCGGGCCGACCTCGTCCGCGAGGGACTTGGCGAAGCCGGCGAGGCCCGGGCGCAGACCGTTGGAGATGGTGAGGCCGGCGATCGGCTCGTACACCGAACTGGAGAGCACGAAGCCGATCACGCCGCCCTCCCCGAGCTCCGCGGCCGCCGTGCGGGCGAGCCGGACCGCGCCGAGGAAGACCGACTCGAAGGCCGACTGCCACTGCTCGTCGGTGTTGTTCGCGGCCGTGCCGGGGGCCGGGCCGCCGACGCTGATGAGGACGCCGTCGAAGCGGCCGAAGCGCTCGCGGGCGGTGGCGATGAGGCGGGCGGCGGCGGCCGGGTCGGCGTTGTCGGCGGCCACGCCGACCGCGTGCTCGCCGAGCGCCGCCGCGGCCCCGGCGGCCGACTTCTCCTCCCGGCCGGTGACGACGACCTTCGCGCCGTCGGCGACCAGGGCCTGCGCGGTGGCGTGGCCGAGGCCGCGGGTGGCGCCGGTGACTACGTAAACACGGTCCTTCAGTCCAAGATCCATGGCCCCATCCTGCCGGAGGGCGGCGCGGGGTCGTTCACGCGGGTGCGGCCACGTCCTCGGCGGCCGGGGCCGCGGCCGCGCTCTCCCGGTCGCGGCGCTCGCGGCGGACCATGACCCACCAGCCGACGGGCACACCCGCGGCGAACAGCCACCACTGGACCGCGTACGCCATGTGCGGGCCGATCGAGTCGTGGTCGGGGGAGCCGATCAGCTCGGGGGAGCCGTTCTTCGGCTCGGGGGTGGTCAGGTCGACGTACCCGCCGAGGACCTGCCTGCCGAGGGACTCGGCCAGGTCCTTGCTGTTGATCAGCATGATCTGGCGCGGCGGCAGGCCCTTCAGGTCCTTGATGCCGCTGCCGGCGGTGGTCTCGTCGGCCATCAGACGGCCGACGACGGTGACTTCGCCGGCGGGCGGCGCGGGCACCTTCGGGAACGCCTTCTGGTCGGCGGCCGCCTTCACCCAGCCCCGGTTGACAAGCAGCACCTTGCCGTCGCGCAGTTCGAGCGGCGTCAGTACGTGGAAGCCGACCCGGTCCTCGGCGTTGGTGCGGCGGCGCACGACGACCTCGTGCTCGGCGTCGAAGGTGCCGGTGGCGCTGACCCGGCGCCAGTAGTCCTTGCGCGGAACCGTGTGCCCGGGCGAGGTGAGGTCCTCGACGGGGGCGGGGTCGGCCGCCAGGTTGTCCGCGATCAGGGTGTTCTGCGCGACCCGGTGCTGGTGCCGGTGAAACTGCCAGAAGCCCAGCTCGATCATCACGGGGATGAGGACGAGGGCCAGGAGGGTGAGCAGGACCCACTGCCGGGACAACAGGAAGCGGTACACGACGTCGACGGTACCCCGCACGCGAAGGCCCCCGACGGGTGGGGTCCCGTCGGGGGCCGGAGTACTTGAGTGGCCGCTCACACCTTGTCGACGATGCCCACCTTCCCCTCCGCGCGGGAGCAGTGCGCCCCGCAGAACCAGTGCCCCTCGACCTCGACGCCCTGGCCGATGATCTGGCACCGGCAGTGCTCGCAGATCGGCGCCATGCGGTGGATGGCGCAGGAGAAGCAGTCGAAGACGTGCACCGCGCCCTGCGCGTGCACCTCGAAGGACATGCCGTAGTCGTTTCCGCAGACCTCGCAACGTGCCATGCGCCACAGGTTGGGACGCGGGCCCGCGCGGGTGGGGCAGGCGTGCGGGGCGCGGCGCCGACAATCACTCGGTCGCGGCCACGCCACTCACCCGTCTGACGGTCCGCTCAGGTCCCGGTGGCCGGGGCGACGTCCCGAAGCAGCTGCCCGAAGGCCGCCTCGTCGAGGACCGGTGTCCCGTACGACTTCGCCTTGACGACCTTGGACGTGCCCGCGTCCGGGTCGTTGGTGACGAGCAGGCTGGTCAGGCGCGACACGCTCGTCGCCACGTGCAGTCCGGCCTCGATCGCGCGGTCCTCCAGGAGTTCCCGCTCGATGGAGGTGTCGCCGGAGAACGCGACCCGCATGCCCTGCTTGAGGGGTTTGTCTGCTTCGTACCGCCCGGGGTTCGGGTACGGGCACGCCGGGCGCTTGCGGTTCGGGCGCCAGCCGCCCGGGCGGTACGAGCCCTGGCGGCCGATGTGCGGGGCGGCGGGGGAGTCCTGCCACTCGGTCAGCGGGCGGCACTCCAGGAGCGGCAGCCGCACCCCGTCCCCGGCGGCCGCGCGCAGGCTCGGCCGGAACGCCTCGGCGAGCACGCGCGCGTCGTCCAGGGCGTGGTGCGCGCGCTGCTGTACGACGCCGAAGTGCGCGGCGAGCGACTCCAGCTTGTGGTTGGGCAGCGGCAGGCGCAGCTCCTTGGCGAGCGCGATTGTGCACAGGCGCTGGCGGACAGGGGCGGTGCGTCGCGCGCGGGCGTACTCGCGGGCGATCATCGACCAGTCGAAGACGGCGTTGTGCGCCACCAGGACGCGGCCCTCCAGGCGGGCCGAGAACTCCTCGGCGATCTCCGGGAACAGCGGGGCGCCTTCGAGGACGTCGGTCGTCAGGCCGTGGATCCAGACCGGGCCCGGGTCGCGCTCCGGGTTGACCAGCGTGTACCAGTGGTCCTCGACCTCGCCCTGGGCGTCGAGCTGGTAGACGGCAGCCGACACTATCCGGTCGTCTCGGGCGAGGCCGGTGGTCTCCACGTCGACGACCGCGTACCCCGACGGGTACGCGGCCGGCCATGGCGCTGCTGTCGTGCGGTCTTCGAGCATGGTCCCTGAGGATACGGCCCGGCACTGACAACGCGGACACGTGGTCCGCGGCTCGCGCCCGGCTCCGTCAACTCGCCCCCGACGTACGGGAGTCCACGTCCCCGCCGGTCGTGGGGCTGCTTCGAGGGCTGTTCAGGAGGCCGTCGACCAGCGCCCGTACCGAGACCGTGAACAGCTTCTCCGGCTGTGGGCCGCGGGCGAGCGCACGCGCGAGCGCCGGGTCCTGCACGCCCTGGCCGGCGCCCCGCACGTCCCACAGCTCCTGCTCGCCGGGCCGCTGTGCGGGCGCGCGGGCGCGGTTGCGCTCGACCAGGACGAAGCCGACGGTCTGGAACAGCACCGCGCGTACCGCCTCGGCGGCCGGGGTGCCGCGCAGGCCCGCCGCGTGCACCTCGTGCACCAGGGCGCGGGCGGCGGGCTGGAACATCCGCTCGGTGAGGCCGCGTTCGTGCACCATCGCGATCAGGTGCGGATGGTCGAGCAGCCGGCGGCGCAGCGCGCGGGCCACCGAGACCACCCGCGCCGCCGGGGTGCGCCCGCGCGGGGTGAGGTCGCCGAGCTCCGCGACGGTCCGCTCGACGAGCGCTTCGAGGAGCGACTCGCGGTTGCCGACGTGCCAGTAGATCGAGGTGACCGCCGTGCCGAGCTCGGCGGCGAGCTTGCGCATCGTGAGCGCGCGCGGCCCCTGCTGCTTGACCAGGACGGCCGCCGCGTCGAGCACCTGCTCGCGGGTCAGTGACGCACGTACGGAACCGGACCCACCCGACATCGCACCCCCAACTTCCTCAACTTCCCTGAGCACAAAGCTCTTTACCCTTCATCGGCCACGGTGTAACTGTGTTACAGAACCGCGCACGTCGAGCACGTCCTGCGAAGGGTGGTACGACATGGCACGGATACGGTACGGCGCCCGCTCCGAGGCGGAGATCCGGGCGGCGCGCAGCGCGAGCGCGAAACTCCCCGACATCTGGTCCACGGGAGTCGTCGCCGTATGGGAGACCGACCCGGACGCGGTCGCCGCGGTCCTCCCGCCGCCGCTGAAACCCACCGGCCGGCCCCTGGTGCGGGCCGGCATCAGCAAGGTCGACCTGCCGGGATATCCGCTCGGCGCGGGCTCCGTCGCGGTCGCCGCGGCGCACGGCGGGGTCGCCGGCTGGTACCCGCTGGTGATGCCGATGACCCACGAGCGGGCGCTGACCGGCGGCCGGGAGGTGTTCGGCGAGCCGAAGAAGCTGGGTGAGGTCACGGTCGAGCGCGACGGTCTCGTCGTACGCGCGGCGCTCGCCCGGCACGGCATCGCGTTCGTGGAGGTGCGCGGCGCGGTCGGCGAGGTGCTGCCGCTGCCGGAGCCGGCCCGGAAGACCGACTTCTACTTCAAGTTCCTGCCCGCGGTGGACGGTTCGGGCCTGGAGGACGACGCGGCCCTGGTGCACTGCGTACGCGAGGAGAGGGTGCGCAAGCTGGAGCGGGTCACCGGGGACGTGGTGCTGCGCGAGTCGATGTACGACCCGGTGGCGGACCTCCCGGTGCTCTCGCTCGTCGAGCTGACCCTCGGCGAGAAGACCACCGACCAGCGGGGCCGGGTCGCCGAACGCGTCGCCGCCGAGGCCGTGTTGCCGTACATCCACCAGCGGTACGACGACCCGCGGCAGATCCTCGACGGGCCGCCGGAGGGCAGCGAGGAACCGGCGGCCGGGAAGGGCGGTGCCTGATGGAGCTGCGGGCCGGGCAGGTCGCCGTCGTCACGGGCGCCGCGAGCGGCATCGGGCTCGCGCTGGCCCGGAGGTTCGCCGCCGACGGGCTGAGGGTGGTCCTCGCGGACGTGGAGGAGACGGCCCTCGACAAGGCCGCCGCCGATCTGCGCGCCACCGGCGCCGAAGCGCACGCGCGCGTGGTGGACGTTTCCGAGCGCGACTCGGTCACGGAACTCGCGGACGCGGCGTACGACACCTATGGCGCCGTGCATGTGCTCTGCAACAACGCGGGCGTCGGATCGGGCGCCGAGGGACGCATGTGGGAGCACGAACCCAACGACTGGAAGTGGGCGTTCGCGGTCAACGTGTGGGGCGTCTTCCACGGCGTGCAGGCCTTCCTGCCCCGGATGCTGGCGGGCGGCGAGCCCGGCCACGTCGTCAATACCTCGTCGGGCGACGGCGGCATCGCCCCGCTGCCCACCGCGTCCGTGTACGCCGTCACCAAGGCCGCCGTCGTCACCCTGACCGAGTCGCTGTACGCACACCTGAAGGCGGAGCACGCGCGCGTGGGGGCGTCCGTGCTGTTCCCCGGACCGCACATGCTGCGCACCGGCCTGTGGGAGTCGCACCGCAACCGGCCCGAGCGGTACGCGAAACAGCGGCCGCGCCGCACCCCGTACCGCAGCCTCGGCCAGTGGGAGGCGGCGATGAAGGAGGCCGGGCAGGAGGTGCGGTTCACGCCCGTCGAGGAGGTCGCCGACTTTGTCGCGGACGGCATCCGCGCGGGCCGTTTCTGGCTGCTCCCGGAGAGCGAGCACAGCGACCGGCAGATCCGGGCGCGCTCGCGGTCGATGCTCGACCGCGCCGATCCCTCGTACCTCGAACGTTTCATTCTGGACTGACTGGACTGACTGACTGACTGACTGACTGGACTGAGGAGCAGTGACCGAGATGCCCGACCAGGACCCGTACCTGATCATCTCCTCCGACTGCCACGCCGGACTGCCCACCGAGGAGTACCGGCCGTACCTCGACTCCCGCTTCCACCGCGACTTCGACGACTTCCTCGCCGGGCGCGAGCGCCGCCGTGAGGAGATGACGCGGCTCGGCGTGCGCAACGAGGCCTTCGCGAACAAGTGGTTCAGCGACAACGAGGAAGGCCTGAAAGGCGGTTGGGACTCCGTCCAGCGTCTCAAGGAGCTCGACGGGGACGGGGTGGCCGCCGAGGTGGTCTTCCCCGACGCGGACGCCGTCGACAGCCAGACCGCCGCACCGTTCGGCGTCGGCCTCGGGCTCTCCGGCGACCAGGACCCCGACCTCGGCATGGCGGGCGCACAGGCGCACAACCGCTGGCTCGCCGAGTTCGTCGGCGGGCACGCCGAAAACGCAGCACGGCACTGCGGCGTCGCCCTGTTGCCCGTCACCGGCGAGACGGACCGGGTCGTCGCCGAGATCCACCGGGCCAGGGAGTCCGGGCTCGGCGCGCTGATGATCCCGTCCATGTGGGTCGACCAGGCCCCCTACCACGACCGGCGTTACGACCCGGTGTGGGCGGCCGCCGCCGAGACCGGCATGCCGCTCGTCACGCACTCGGGCGCCGCGCCCCGCCACGAGTACGGCGACCACCTCGGCATCTACGTCAGCGAGGTCACCTGGTGGCCCGCCCGGCCGCTCTGGTTCCTGCTCTGGTCCGGCGTCTTCGAGCGGCACCCCGGGCTCAAGTTCGGGGTGGCGGAGTCGGGTTGCTGGTGGCTGCCGAACCTGCTCTGGTTCATGGACCGGCTCTACCTCGGTGCGCACGGCGGCAAGAAGCTCTCCCCGTTCGCCGAGCTGAAGCGGCCGCCGCACGAGTACCTGGACCGGCAGGTGTTCATCTGCGCCACCAACACCAAGCGCCGCGAACTCGCCCAGCGGTACGAGATCGGCGTCGACAACATCCTCTGGGGCTCCGACTTCCCGCACCCCGAGGGGACGTGGCCCGACACGCGCGCGTGGCTGCGGAAGACGTTCCACGACATCCCGGTCACGGAGACCCGCCGCATGCTGGGCCTCGCCGCAGCCGAGGCGTTCGGCTTCGACACCGCGAAACTCGCCCCTGTAGCGCGGCGTATCGGCCCCACCCCGGCCGACCTGGGGCAAGACCCGGACCAGAGCGCCGTCGAGGCCTCCTGGGCCCGCTCACGCGCGGTGGGCCGGCACTGGCTCACCGACCACGACTTCCCGACCCTGGGGACCGCCCGCGATCTCCCGAGCCCGGGGGTGGAACGGTGAATCCCGAGGACCGCTACACCGTCATCTCCGCCGACTGCCACGCGGGCGCCGACCTCCTCGACTACAGGCCCTACCTGGAGTCGAAGCACCACGACGCCTTCGACGCCTGGGCGGCCGCGTACGTCAATCCGTACGAGGACCTGCTCGCCGACACCGCCGACAGGAACTGGAACTCCGAGCGCCGCATCGCCGAGCTCGAAGCGGACGGCATCGTCGCGGAAGTGGTGTTCCCCAACACCATCCCGCCCTTCTTCCCCTCCGCGTCCCTGATGGCCCCGGCGCCCACCCGCGCCGAGTTCGAGCAGCGCTGGGCGGGCCTGCGCGCCCACAACCGCTGGCTCGCCGACTTCTGCGCGGCGGCCCCGGGGCGCAGGGCCGGGGTCTTCCAGGTCCTGCTCAACGACGTGGACGAGGCGGTACGCGAGATCCGCCGGGCGCATGCGGCAGGGCTGACCGGCGGCCTTCTGCTCCCCGGAACCCCGCCCGGCTCGGGCCTGCCGGAGCTGTACTCGTCGGTGTACGACCCGATCTGGGCGGCCTGCGCGGAGCTCGGCGTGCCGGTCAATCACCATGCGGGTTCCGCCTCGCCGCCGCTCGGCGAGGAACCGGCGGCGCGGGCGGTGTTCATGGTGGAGACGACCTGGTTCTCGCACCGGGCGCTGTGGCACCTGATCTTCGGCGGGGCGTTCCGCCGCCATCCCGGCCTGAAGCTGGTCCTCACCGAGCAGGGCTCGGGCTGGATCCCGGGCGTGCTCGACATGCTGGACTACTACCACGGGCGCCTGGTCGCGGCCGCCACGAAGGCGGGCACCGCGGAGTCCAAGTTCGGTGCGGGACTCGCCGATTCGATGGGCCAGGGCCCGTCCGCGGCCTGGGCCGAGCACTGTTACGTCGGCGCCAGCTTCATGCGCCCGCACGAGGTGCCGCTGCGCGAGCGGATCGGCCTCGACAAGATCATGTGGGGCAGCGACTATCCGCACGACGAAGGCACGTACCCGTACACCCGCGAGGGCCTCAGGGCCGCCTACGCCGGGCTGCCGCCCGCGGAGGTCGCCGCGATGGCCGGCGGCAACGCGGCCCGCGTCTACGGCTTCGACCTGGACCGCCTGGACGCGCTCGCGGCGAAGGCCGGCCCGACGGTCGCGGAGATCGCCGAACCGCTGGGCAGCCCGCCCGCCGACGCCACGTCGCCGGTGTTCGCGCGCGGGGGGTCGGTACGGGTGTGGTGAACGGTGAGCGGTGAAGGGCGGCCGGTGAAGGGGACGGCGGGTGTGGAAGGGCGACAGAGAGGAGAGCTTTACCACGAGTAATACTTGTCGGTAACTACCTCTAGTCGAGGCGGCCCGGCCGCCCTTACGGTGCACTCATGTCCCCGAACCTGCCCGATGTAGTGCTCTGGTCCATACCGGCGTTCGTGCTGCTCACGGTCGTCGAGATCGTCAGCTACCGCTTCCATCCCGACGAGGAGGCCGCGGGCTACGAGACCAAGGACGCCGCCACCAGCATCGGCATGGGGCTCGGCAGCCTCGTCTTCGACCTCCTGTGGAAGATCCCCATCGTCGCCGTCTACACGGCGGTGTACGAGCTGACGCCGCTCAGGGTGCCGGTGCTGTGGTGGACGATCCCGCTGATGCTGCTCGCGCAGGACTTCTTCTACTACTGGTCGCACCGCGGCCACCATGTGATCCGCATCCTGTGGGCCTGCCACGTGGTGCACCACTCCAGCCGCAAGTTCAACCTGTCGACCGCGCTCCGCCAGCCCTGGACGAGCCTCACCGTGTGGCCGTTCTACGTGCCGCTGATCGCGCTCGGCGTGCACCCGGCGGCGCTCGCGTTCTGCTCCTCGGTGAACCTCGTCTACCAGTTCTGGATTCACACCGAGCGCATCGACAAGCTGCCCCGGTTCTTCGAGTTCGTCTTCAACACGCCCTCGCACCACCGCGTCCACCACGCGTCCCAGGGCAGCTACCTGGACCGCAACTTCGGCGGCATCCTGATCGTCTGGGACCGGCTCTTCCGCTCCTTCGTGCCCGAGACGGACCGGCCCGTCTTCGGACTGACCAAGAACATCGACACGTACAACCCGCTCAAGGTCGCCACCCACGAGTACGTCGCCATCGCCAAGGACCTGAAGGCGGCGGCGAGTTGGCGTGAGCGGGGCGGACGGCTGTTCCGCGGGCCCGGCTGGTCGCCCGCGCCGCAGGGCGAGGCGCAGCGGCAGGAGCCGGTCGCGGAGGGCGCCGCGTGAGGCCTGAGCGGCTGCTGCTCGCCGCGTTCGGCCTCGCCCTGGCAGGCGACCTGGGCTCCCTCCTCGTCGGCTTCGGCCCCGGCCACACCGTGTGCAAGCCGCTGCTGATGCCGCTGCTCGCGGGGTACGCGGTGTGCGCCTGGCGGGCCGCCTCCGGGAACGGCGAGCCCCGGATGCTGGTCGCCGCGCTGCTCTTCGGCTGGGGCGGCGACGTGCTGCTGCTCTTCGACGCCGAGCCCGCCTTCCTCGGCGGCATGGGCTCGTTCGCCGCCGGCCACGTCTGCTGGCTGCTGCTCTTCGCGCGGTACGGGACGGCCCGGCCGTACGCCCTTTGGCTGGGCCTGGCCTACGGTGCCGCGCTCGCCGGGACGGTCGCGCTGCTCTGGTCCGACCTGCCGGGGGATCTGCGGGTCCCGGTCGCCGGGTACAGCCTGCTGCTCACCGCCATGGCGTTCCGGTCGGCGCGGCTCGGGCTCGCGGCCGGGGCCGGCGGGGCGCTCTTCCTGCTCTCCGACACCCTGATCGCCACCGGGGTCGCCGAGTGGCCGCAGCTGCCGAGGCCGGACTTCTGGATCATGCTGACGTACGCGGCGGCCCAGTACCTGCTGGCCCGTGGCGTCCTCACCGCCCGCCCTGCCCAGGCGACGGCACCGGAAGCCCGTACGGCCGCCTGAGCCGGGGTCTCAGCCCCACAGCGGCCGTTCCCACCACACCGGCGCGGGTACGGCCGTGAGCAGCGCGGAGACCGCGACGACCACCGCGAGGACCAGTACCTCGACCCGCGCGGGCGCGATCGCCGCGTACGGGTCGGGGGAGCGGCGCAGCCGGACGCGGGCGGCCACCGCCAGCGCGGCGATCACGGCGACAAGGAGCAGTTTGGCGATCAGGACCCGGCCGTACGCGGTCGTGAACACCGAGTCCAGGGGGAGCTTGCGCAGGGTCGAGCAGACGCCCGTGGCCGTGATCCCGGCGAACAGAACGGCCGCCACGCGCGCGTAGAGCCCGAGCAGCGCGGCGCCCGCCGTGGGCCGCGCACGCCAGGCCCGCATCGTGCGCAGCACCTGCAGCAGCCCGCCCGCCCACAGCGCCGCGCACGTCAGGTGGACCAGCGTGAGCGCACTGCCGAGCAGCGGGTCGTCCTCCCGGCCGAGACCTGGGTGCGCGCGCAGCGCCTCCGCGACGATCACCGCGGCGAGCGGCACCGTGGCGGTGCCGGGACGCCGCGACTGCGCGCAGAACCCGGCCGCCACGAAGGCGTTGACCTCGGCAAGCGCGAGCAGCCCGTCCGTCGTCTCGTACAGCCGCCCCGGGTGCAGCTCGTCGAGCGACCCCGGCACCAGGTTGCCGTTGGCGACGATCAGCGCGAGGCCCACGGCGGAGGCGGCGCCGACGAAGGCCGCGACGAGCGCCCAGCTCCGCGCCGTGCCCTCCGGCGCGTCCGGCACCCGCCGCGCCAGCCACACGGCCGCCGACTCCCCGACGAGCACGCACAGCGCGGCGAACATCGTGATCCGCAGCAACGTGACGACCCCGGCCCCGGGCGGGGTGGCCTCGCCGGTGCCGTCGAGCGCGAGCGCGGGCCCGAGCAGCGGGACGAGGGCGGCGGCGGCGACAAGCACGAGCACAGCCAGCGCCCGCCGCACCGCGGCCCGCCGTACGGCCGTGCCCACTTCGGGCACCTCGTCCCGCGCGGCGACGGAGGGTTCGGGCATGCTCATCGACTGATCGTCACCGGAACCTCCGGGCTCGGCAAGCTCGAAGGTCCACCGGGGCTTCCCTCGCCCACCCGCTGCCTCCCTCAGCTTTGCAGGACGCCGGGAAGGGACGCGGAAACGGGCCGCCCGCAGACCGGACGGCCCGTGCACCTGCGGCAGGGCTACTTGCGCACCGCGTCCAGCGCGTCCACGATGCCGAAGCCGTAGAAGCCGTTCAGGTTCTTGCCGCCCTCGCACTCCGCTTCGACCTTGCCGTCGCCGTCAGGGTCGTACGGCTCGGTCGGGCAGCCCGGGTTGTCCGCCTGCACCTTGAGGAGCCGCTGCAGCTGCGCCGGGCCCGCCTTCGGGTGCGTGGACTTCAGCAGCGCGGCCACACCCGCGGCGTGCGGCGACGCCATCGAAGTGCCCTGCAGCCAGCCGTACTTGTTCCCCGGCATGGTGGACAGGATCCGCCCGTTCTTCGACGGGGTGTCCGGCAGCTGGTACTTGTCGCCGCCCGGCGCCGCGACGTCGACGACGCCCTTGCCGTACGTGGAGTAGTACGACTTGAGGTTCTTGTCGCCGGTCGCGCTGACCGTGACCACGCCCGGGAGCTGCGTCGGGACGTCGAAGCACTCGCTCGGGTCGATCTCGCGCTCCACCGGAGTGGAGTCGTCCGGCGAGGAGTCGTCCAGGATCGAGTCCGAGGCCAGGTCGTGGTTGGAGTTGCCCGCCGAGGCCAGGTTGAGGGTGCCCTTGCGCTGGGCGTACAGCTGGGCCCGGTTGACCGCGTCGACGATGGCCTTCTGGTCCGGGTCGTCCATGCAGTTGTACAGCCACGGGTCCACGTAGTAGCTGTTGTTGGTGATCTCGATGCCCTTGTCGGCGGCGAACACGAAGGCGCAGACGACGCTCTCCGGGTAGAACAGGCCGTTGTCCGGGTCGCTCACCTTGATGCTCGCGACCTTCACGCCGGGCGCGACGCCGGCGACGCCGATGCCGTTGCGCGCGGCCGCGATCTCCCCCGCGACGTGGGTGCCGTGGTAGTTGTCCGCCGTGTACGGACGCCAGGCGCCCGGCGAGGTGTCCGCCTTGCCGCCCGCGCAGTTCGCGGACTGCGAGGCCGAGAAGTTGGGCGCGAGGTCCGGGTGGGTGTCGTCCACGCCGGTGTCGATCACGCCGACCGTCACCTCGGAGCTGCCGGGGTTGATCTTCGCGGCCTTGTCGGCGCCGATCGCCCGCAGGTCCCACTGGTCGGCTTCCATCGGCTCGGCGTCCGTGGCCGCCGACTTGACGCTCGCCGCGGGCGCGTCGACGTACGTGGGGGCGCCCTCCTCGGTCGTGCCCGCCGCCCGCAGCGGGGAGGTCCGCGTCGCGCCCGCGGACTGCACACCGCGCGCCTTGCGGATTTCCTTGCCGAAGTCCGGGTTCGCCGAGTGCACGACGATGACGCCTATGCGGTCGTACGCGACGACGACGGTGCCGCCGGCCTTCGCTATCGCCTTCCGCACCGAGGCGATCGTGTCGTCGTCGGCCTTCGTGTTCACCACATAGGCCAACTTCGGTGCGTCCGCGGCGACTTGGCTCTGCCCGCCCTGGGGCGGCGACGCTGCCGCCGACGCCGAGCCGGGCGCCATCCCGAGCGTCGCCGCCGAGAGGGCGACGGCCAGACCGACCGGCGCGACGAGGCGGCGGCGTCCGGAGCGCAGATGAGTCATGGGGTCTCCACTTCATCCGTAAACAAAAGGCCCGAACACCAGTCGTGCCCGGGCATCACTTGGCGCGAAGCCAAGGCCTGAACCTAGCGGCGCGGATCCCTGACCGGCAACGACTTCCCGCAGAAAGATGGGGAGTTGGGGTGCAACGGGCGCGCCGCCGTGCGGTTGCGGTTGAGTGAAGCAAGCATCTGACCCCTGTTGGATCACGTGTCGATGGGCCTAGCATCGCCATCCGACCCGCGTGATCCAGCTCACTTGTCAGCGCGAGATCCCGCCCCCCAGACCAACGCACCCGTGTCGCTAGGAGAATCCGTGGCCACCGATGCACGACCACCGTCGAAGGTCGGTTCAGAGACCAGTCCGGCGACGCCCACGACGGAGGCGTTCGTGGAGGTGCAGAAGGGGGCGGAATTCGGCGAACTGCGCCGCTCCCACCGTTCCTTCGCCTTCCCTCTGACGATCGCGTTCACCGCCTGGTACCTGCTGTACGTGCTGCTCTCGAACTACGCGGGCGGCTTCATGGGCACCAAGCTGTTCGGCAACATCAACGTCGCCCTTGTCTTCGGGGTCCTGCAGTTCGTCACCACCTTCGCCATCGCCTGGCTGTACTCGCGGCACGCCGCGAAGAAGCTCGACCCCAAGGCTGAGGCGATCAAGTCCCGTATGGAGGCCGGAGCATGAGCCAGCACGTCTCCCTCGCGGGGCCTTCCGAAGTCCTCGCCGCGTCATCGGAGGTCAGCGAGCACCAGCCGCTGATTCTCGTGCTGTTCGGCCTCTTCGTCCTCGCGACCCTGTTCATCACCGTCTGGGCCGGCCGGCAGACCAAGGACGCCGCCGACTTCTACGCGGGCGGCCGCCAGTTCACCGGCTTCCAGAACGGCCTCGCCATCTCCGGCGACTACATGTCCGCCGCGTCGTTCCTCGGCATCGCGGGCGCCATCTCCCTGTTCGGCTACGACGGCTTCCTGTACTCCATCGGCTTCCTCGTCGCCTGGCTCGTCGCCCTGCTCCTGGTCGCCGAACCGTTGCGCAACTCCGGCCGGTTCACGATGGGCGACGTGCTCGCGTACCGGATGCGGCAGCGCCCCGTCCGTACCGCCGCGGGCGCCTCCACCATCGTCGTGTCGATCTTCTACCTGCTCGCGCAGATGGCCGGAGCGGGCGTCCTCGTCGCGCTGCTGCTCGGCATCACCACCGACGCGGGCAAGATCGGCGTCGTCGCCCTCGTCGGCGTCCTGATGATCGTGTACGTCACCATCGGCGGCATGAAGGGCACCACCTGGGTGCAGATGGTCAAGGCCGTGCTGCTCATCGGCGGCACCGTCCTGATCACCTTCCTGATCCTGCTGAAGTTCGGCTTCAACATCTCCGACCTGCTCGGCGCGGCCGCCGAGAACAGCGGCCAGGGCGCGGCGTTCCTGGAGCCCGGGCTCAAGTACGGCGCCACCGCCACCTCGAAGCTGGACTTCATCTCCCTCGGCATCGCCCTGGTCCTGGGCACCGCAGGACTGCCGCACATCCTGATCCGCTTCTACACGGTGCCCACCGCCAAGGCCGCCCGTAAGTCCGTGAACTGGGCCATCGGCATCATCGGCGCCTTCTACCTGATGACGATCGTCCTCGGGTTCGGCGCCGCGGCCCTGCTCTCGCCGGACGAGATCACGGCCTCCAACAAGGCGGGCAACACGGCCGCGCCCCTCGCCGCCCTGGAGATCGGCGGCGGTGGCGAGTCGGCCGGCGGCGCCATCCTGCTCGCCGTGATCTCGGCCGTCGCCTTCGCCACCATCCTCGCGGTGGTCGCCGGTCTGACGCTCGCGTCCTCGTCGTCGTTCGCGCACGACATCTACGCCAACGTCATCCGCAGGGGTCAGGCCACCGAGAAGGAGGAGGTCCGCGCGGCCCGCTGGGCGACGGTCTTCATCGGCATCGTCTCCATCGCGCTCGGCGCCCTGGCCCGCGACCTGAACGTCGCCGGTCTGGTCGCCCTCGCCTTCGCCGTCGCCGCGTCGGCCAACCTGCCGACGATCCTCTACAGCCTGTTCTGGAAGCGTTTCACCACCCAGGGCGCGCTCTGGTCGATCTACGGCGGCCTCACCTCGTCCGTACTGCTCGTGCTGTTCTCGCCGGTGGTCTCGGGCAAGCCCACGTCGATGTTCCCGGACGTCGACTTCCACTGGTTCCCGCTGGCGAACCCGGGCATCATCTCGATCCCGCTCGGCTTCCTGCTCGGCTGGCTCGGCACGGTCCTCTCCAAGGAGGAGCCGGACCAGGGCAAGTACGCGGAGCTGGAGGTCCGCTCCCTCACCGGCACCGGCGCCCACTGAGCCGAATCCCGTTCCGGTCGGACGCCGCGGCCCCGTCGTAGATCCCTACGACGGGGCTGCGGCGCGTCTCGTGGGATCGGGCCCCGTGTCCTTGTCGGTCCCGTCACGTAGGCTCGATCACCAAGGAAACCGGAAAGGGAGGGGGCCGACGTGCTCATCGACACCTACGGCAGAGTGGCCACCGACCTGCGGGTCTCACTGACCGACCGGTGCAATCTGCGGTGTACGTACTGCATGCCCGAGGAGGGCCTGCAGTGGCTGGCCAAGCCGGACCTGCTCACCGACGACGAGATCGTCCGCCTCATCCGCATCGCCGTCACACAGCTCGGCATCACCGAGGTCCGCTTCACCGGCGGCGAGCCCCTGCTCCGCCCAGGGCTCGTCGGCATCGTCGAGCGCTGCGCGGCCCTGGAGCCGCGCCCCAAGATGTCCCTGACCACCAACGGCATCGGCCTCAAGCGCACGGCCCAGGCCCTCAAGGCCGCGGGCCTCGACCGGGTCAACGTCTCCCTGGACACCCTCAGGCCGGACGTCTTCAAGACCCTGACCCGCCGCGACCGCCACCACGACGTCCTGGACGGCATGGCCGCAGCCCGCGAGGCCGGCCTCACCCCGGTCAAGGTCAACTCGGTCCTGATGCCGGGCCTCAACGCCGACGAATCCCCCGACCTCCTCGCCTGGGCCGTGGAGAACGACTACGAGCTCCGCTTCATCGAGCAGATGCCCCTCGACGCCCAGCACGGCTGGAAGAGGGACGGCATGATCACCGCCGGTGACATCCTGGCGTCGCTGCGGACGCGCTTCACGCTCACCGAGGAGGGCCAGGAGGAGCGCGGCTCCGCCCCGGCCGAGCGCTGGATCGTGGACGGCGGCCCGCACACGGTCGGCGTCATCGCCTCGGTGACCCGCCCCTTCTGCGCCGCCTGCGACCGCACCCGCCTCACCGCCGACGGCCAGGTCCGCACCTGCCTCTTCGCCACCGAGGAGACCGACCTGCGCGCCGCGCTCCGCTCCGACGGCGAGGACGGTTCGGACGAGACGATCGCCCGGATCTGGAAGCAGGCCATGTGGGGCAAGAAGGCGGGCTCGGGCCTGGACGACCCGTCGTTCCTGCAGCCCGCCCGCCCGATGTCGGCGATCGGCGGCTGACGGCGGGCTCGCCGCCCCCCGGCGAGCTCTCCATCCCCGGCGGTTCTCAGCTCCCGGCGGTTCTCAGCTCCCGGCGGGCTCTCCGCCCCCGGCGGGCGAGTCCTCCCAGTCCGCGAGACGGACGACATCCTTCAAGAACCCGCGTACGCCAAGGAACTTGGACAAGTGCTCGCGGTGCTCCTCGCAGGCCAGCCAGGTCTTGCGCCGCTCCGGCGTGTGCAGCTTCGGGTTGTTCCACGCGAGCACCCACACCGCGTCGGCGCGGCAGCCCTTGGCGGAGCACTGCGGGGTGGCGGGGGAGTCGGACGGTGTGCCGGGGAGGCCGGGAAGCCCGGGAAGACCTGGTGAATTCACGCCTCAACCCTAGACAACGCAGAAAAGGCGACGCCGAGCAGCCACGGGGGGAGCTGCCCGGCGTCGGTCTGTCGCTCCGACGGGGGATGCGGAGCGCGTACGAAGTATGTCATGGGGGAGTGGGTGCGGTGCACCGGAACAACATGATTGATCTGAGCTTTTCTTGAGCTTTGCGCTCAGCGCTGTCCCCGTGCCTGTTCACGCCCCGCGCCGTCACCCTCCGCCGCCTCCGTCGGACCGGCCTCCGTCTGCCCCGCCTCGGTCGGACCCGCCTCGGTCGGACCCGCCTCGGTCGGACCCGCCTCGGTCGGACCGGCCTCCTCGGCCGCGTCGGGATGCGAGGGCGCGGTGAGCATCGGCCGCACCGGCGCCGGCACGAACGTGGACGGCAGCGAAGGGGCGTTCTCCCGGCCGGCGTTGGCGATCACCACCGAGATGTACGGGAGGAGTATCCCGAGGACGAGCGCGACGATCGCGACGTGCCGCTCGACGTTCCACAGCACCGCCGCGAGGATCACGGCGACCGTGCGCACGGACATGGAGATCACATAGCGGCGCTGCCGGCCGCGCACGTCGTCGGCGAGGCCCTGCCGGGCTCCGGTGATCCGGAACACCTCGTCGTTCCCGTGCTTCCGCATCACGTCCCACCACCCCGCCCGCTGTACCGGCTCGTCCCGGTCTGAACATCTCCACGGTACGCCTGGCCTGCGCCGCCGTGGAGGCCGGGGCGGCCGTGCCCGCGCCGGGTGATCGTCCCGACATGCGCGCTCCGGTCGCAGGCCTGAGACTGTCGGTAACTGCTCACCGAGCCGTATGAGGAGGAGCCATGGGCTGGTTGTGGGCGATCATTGTGGGATTCGTGCTGGGCCTGCTCGCCAAGGCGATTCTCCCCGGCAAGCAGCACATGCCGCTGTGGCTGACGACCGTGCTCGGCATCATCGGCGGCGTGGTCGGCAACTCCCTCGCGGCGGGCTTCGGCATCGCCGAGACGAGGGGCATCGACTGGGGCCGGCACGCCCTGCAGGTGGCCGCAGCCGTGGTGCTGGTCTTCCTCGGCGACATGGCCTACAAGGCGGTCCGCGGTAAACAGACCACCTAGAGCCGTCCAGTACGGACGACGAGGGGCCGGTCCCCTGTGGCCACAGGTCCCCCTATGACCACAGGGGACCGGCCCCTCGTGCGCGTGCGTTCTCTACCGGGTCACGCGTCGATGACCTCGATCGCCGCCAGGTTCTTCTTGCCGCGGCGCAGGACCAGCCACCGCCCGTGCAGCAGCTGCTCCCGCTCGGCCACGGCGTCCTCGGCGGTCACCTTGACGTTGTTCACGTACGCCCCGCCCTCCTTCACCGTGCGCCGCGCGGCGGACTTGCTGGCGACCAGGCCGACCTCGGCGAACAGGTCGACGACCGGGCCGAGTTCGGTCACCTGCGCGTGCGGCACCTCGGAGAGCGCCGCGCTCAGCGTGGCCTCGTCGAGGCCGTCCAGCTCGCCCTGGCCGAAAAGCGCCTTGGACGCGGCGATCACGGCGGCGCACTGCCCGGCGCCGTGCACCAGCGTGGTCAGCTCCTCGGCCAGCGCCCGCTGCGCGGTCCGCGCCTGCGGCCGCTCCTGCGTGACCTGCTCCAGCTCCTCAAGCTCGGTCTGCGACTTGAAGCTGAGGATGCGCATGTACGTCGAGATGTCCCGGTCGTCGACGTTCAGCCAGAACTGGTAGAAGGCGTACGGCGTGGTCAACTCCGGGTCGAGCCAGACGGCGCCGCCCTCGGTCTTGCCGAACTTGGTGCCGTCCGCCTTCGTCATCAGCGGCGTGGCCATCGCGTGCGCGTGCGCCTCCGGCTCCAGGCGGTGGATCAGGTCCAGGCCCGCCGTGAGGTTGCCCCACTGGTCGGAGCCGCCGGACTGCAGCACGCAGCCGTAGCGCCGGTAGAGCTCCAGGTAGTCCATGCCCTGCAGCAGCTGGTAGCTGAACTCGGTGTAGCTGATGCCCTGGTCGGACTCCAGGCGGCGGGCCACCGAGTCCTTGGTGAGCATCTTGTTGACCCGGAAGTGCTTGCCGATGTCCCGCAGGAACTCGATGGCGGACATGCCGCCCGTCCAGTCCAGGTTGTTGACCATCGTCGCGGCGTTGTCGCCGGACTCGAAGTCCAGGAACGGCTGGATCTGCGAGCGCACCCGCTCGACCCACAGCGCGACGGTCTCCGGCGAGTTCAGCGTGCGCTCGGCGGTCGGCTTCGGGTCGCCGATCTGGCCCGTGGCACCGCCGACCAGGGCCAGCGGACGGTGGCCCGCCTGCTGCAGCCGGCGCATGGTGAGCACCTGCACCAGGTGGCCGACGTGCAGGCTCGGCGCGGTCGGGTCGAAGCCGCAATAGAACGTGATCGGGCCGTCCGCGAGCGCCTTGCGCAGTGCGTCCTCGTCAGTGGACTGCGCGAAAAGTCCGCGCCACTGAAGCTCGTCGACGATGTCCGTCACGATCCCGTGTCTCCTCGAAATGAAAGGTCGGCCGCAGAGTGGGCCGCTGGACCCAGTCTATGGGGGCCGGGCGGGCGGCCTGAACCGGATTCTGCTGGTGGCAGAGGAACCGGAAGGGCCTGCCCCGGCGGCACCCGTCCGGCCCTTCCGGTTCTCACCGGACCGGCGGCACCCGCCCTTCCGGTTCTCCCCGGGTCACACGCCCTGGCTGACCGAGCTCATGTTGAAGTCCGGCACGCGAAGGGCGGGCATCGCGGCCCTGGTGAAGTAGTCGCCCCACTCGCGCGGCAGCGTCTTCTCCGTACGGCCGACCTCCGAGACCCGGCCGAGGAGGCCGACCGGCGACTCGTTGAAGCGGAAGTTGTTGACCTCGCCGACGACCTCTCCGTTCTCCACCAGATACACGCCGTCGCGCGTGAGGCCGGTCAGGAGCAGCGTGGCCGGGTCGACCTCGCGGATGTACCAGAGGCAGGTCAGCAGCAGGCAGCGTCCTCCATGATCCGTGGCCGCGACCATCTCGTCCAGGGAGCGCTCGCCGCCGCCCTCCAGGATCAGGTTGTCCACGCTGGGCGCCACCGGAAGGCCGGTGAGGCCCGCGCTGTGCCGGGTGCTCAGCAGATGCGTGAGCTCGCCGTCGCGCAGCCAGTCGGTGGGGCCGAGCGGCAGGCCGTTGTCGAACACCGAGGAGTCGTCGCCGGAGGCGTGCGCGAGTACGAACGGGGCGGATTCCAGGCCGGGTTCGCGCGGGTCGCTGCGCAGCGTCAGCGGCAGTTCGGACAGCTTCTCGCCGACCCGGGTGCCGCCGCCGGGCGTGGAGAACACCGTGCGCCCCTCGGCGGCGTCCCGCGCGCCCGACGACCAGTACTGGTAGATCAGCAGGTCCGCCACGGCGCTCGGCGGCAGCAGCGTCTCGTACCGACCGGCCGGCAGTTCGATGCGGCGCTCCGCCCAGCCGAGGCGGGTGGCGAGCTCCGCGTCCAGGGCCGCCGGGTCGACGTCCTTGAAGTCCCGTGTGGCCCGGCCCGCCCACGCCGAGCGGGTGCGGTCGGGTGACTTGGCGTTCAGTTCGAGCGTGCCGTTCGGCTGGTCGTGGCGGAGCCGCAGCCCCGTCGACGTACCGAGATAGCTGGACGTCAGCTCGTGGTTGGCGAAGCCGTACAGCTCACGACCGCCCGCACGCGCGCGTGCGAAGGCCTCGCCGAGGGCCGGGGCGAAGTCCGCGAACACGCCCGAGGTGGTCTCGGCGGGCGCCTCGGTGAAGTCGGCGGAAACCGTGCCCCCGCCGATCAGGGGCTGCGCGTCCTCGGCCGGACCGGCCGAGCGCGCCGCGTCCTCGGCGGCCCGCACGATGTCGGCCAGCTCGTCGGCGGTCACCGCCGCGCGTGAGACGACTCCGGAAGCGGTGCCCTCCTTGCCGTCGACGGTGGCGATCACGGTGAGGGTGCGCCCGCGCGTGACGCCGTTCGTGGTCAGCGCGTTGCCCGCCCAGCGCAGGTTCGCGGTCGACTCCTCGTCGGCGATCACCACGCATCCGTCGGCCTGGGAGAGCTCCAGGGCGCGCTCGACGATCTCGTGCGGCTTGTTCGTACGAGAGCTCACTGGCCCGCCTCCTGGGTGGTGTTCAAAATGTTCACATTCTGGAAGAGCGCCGAGGGGCAGCCGTGCGAGACCGCCGCGACCTGGCCCGGCTGGGCCTTGCCGCAGTTGAAGGCGCCACCCAGGACGTACGTCTCGGGGCCGCCGACCGCGGCCATCGAACCCCAGAAGTCGGTGGTCGTCGCCTGGTACGCGACATCGCGGAGCTGGCCCGCGAGGCGGCCGTTCTCGATCTTGAAGAAGCGCTGTCCGGTGAACTGGAAGTTGTAGCGCTGCATGTCGATGGACCAGGAGCGGTCCCCGATGACGTAGATGCCGCGCTCCACGCCCGCGATCAGCGCGTCCGTCGACGGCCCGTCCGGCGCCGGCTGCAGCGACACGTTCGCCATCCGCTGCACCGGCACATGCGCGGGGGAGTCGGCGTACGCGCAGCCGTTGGACCGCTCGAAGCCGGTGAGCTTCGCGATCCGCCGGTCCAGCTGGTAGCCGACCAGCGTGCCGTCCTTGACCAGGTCCCAGGACTGCCCCGCCACGCCCTCGTCGTCGTACCCGATGGTCGCGAGCCCGTGCTCGGCGGTGCGGTCACCCGTGACGTTCATGATCTCGGAGCCGTACTTCAGCTTGCCCAGCTGGTCGAACGTCGCGAACGAGGTGCCCGCGTACGCCGCCTCGTAGCCGAGCGCGCGGTCCAACTCCGTTGCGTGGCCGATGGATTCGTGGATCGTCAGCCACAGGTTGGACGGGTCCACCACCAGGTCGTACGCCCCCGGCTCGACGCTCGGCGCGCGCATCTTCTCGGCCAGGAAACCGGGGATCTGCGCCAGCTCCGCGTCCCAGTCCCACACGCCGCCCGTCAGGTACTCCCAGCCGCGTCCGACCGGCGGCGCGATCGTGCGCATCGAGTCGAACTCGCCGCTCTTCCCGTCCACGGCGACCGCGGTGAACTCCGGGTGCAGGCGGACCCGCTGCTGGGTGGTGACGGTGCCCGCGGTGTCGGCGTAGAACTTGTTCTCCTGCACCGTGAGCAGCGAGGCGTCCACATGCGCCACGCCCTCGGCCGCGAGCAGCCGCGCACTCCAGTCGGCGAGCAGCCCGGTCTTCTCCTCGGCCGGTACGTCGAAGGGATTGATCTCGTACGCGGAGATCCACGTCCGGTCGGCGTGCACGGGCTCGTCGGCCAGCTCCACGCGCTCGTCGGAGCCTGCGGCGGCGATCACCTGCGCGGAGAGCTTCGCCATCGCGACGGCCTGGGACGCGACCCTCGCCGCCGCGTCCATCGTCAGATCCACACCGGAGGCGAAACCCCAACTGCCGCCGTGCACCACGCGCACCGCGTACCCGAGGTCCGTGGTGTCCGACGAACCGGACGGCTTGGCGTCGCGCAGCCGCCAGGCCGCGCTGCGCACCCGCTCGAAACGGAAGTCCGCGTGCTCGGCGCCGAGGGCGCGGGCGCGGGCGAGCGCCGCGTCGGCGAGCGCCCGCAGCGGCAGCGCGGTGAACGCTGCGTCGATGGAATGAGGCACGAATGTCTCCTGTCGGCTGCTGTCGTGTCGTAACCGGTGTGTCCGGTGGGTGGTGTCCGGTGGGTGGTGTCCGTAAGTGGTGTGTCCGTAACCGGTGTGTCCGGTGAGCGGCTGGACGTGTCCGATCATGTCGCGTCGGCCCGTACGGTCGCCAGGACTTCTGTAGAGACCCGACAGTCCGTGCTCCGAGGGGCTGTCGGGGCTCGATTCTCCGTATCGCGGAAACGACCGATAGTTTGCTGGGGTACCAGACTGCTAGGGAAAGGGTGATCCGTTGAGCCGCTCGGTTCTCGTCACCGGAGGTAACCGGGGCATCGGCCTCGCCATCGCCCGCGCGTTCGCCGACGCCGGCGACAAGGTCGCGATCACATACCGCTCGGGTGAGCCGCCGGAGGGCTTTCTCGCCGTCCGGTGCGACATCACCGACGCCGAGCAGGTGGAGCAGGCCTACAAGGAGATCGAGGAGAAGCACGGTCCCGTCGAGGTCCTGGTCGCCAACGCGGGCGTCACCAAGGACCAGCTCCTCATGCGGATGTCCGAGGAGGACTTCACCGCCGTCCTCGACACCAACCTCACCGGCACCTTCCGCGTCGTGAAGCGTGCCAACCGCGGCATGCTGCGCGCCAAGAAGGGCCGCGTCGTGCTGATCTCCTCCGTGGTCGGGCTCCTCGGCTCCGCGGGCCAGGCCAACTACGCCGCGTCCAAGGCCGGCCTCGTCGGCTTCGCGCGCTCCCTGGCCCGTGAGCTCGGCTCCCGGAACATCACCTTCAACGTCGTCGCGCCCGGCTTCGTCGACACCGACATGACCAAGGCGCTCACCGACGACCAGCGGCAGAACATCGTCGGCCAGGTGCCGCTCGGCCGCTACGCGCAGCCCGAGGAGATCGCCGCGACGGTGCGGTTCCTCGCCTCGGACGACGCTTCGTACATCACTGGAGCCGTCATCCCGGTTGACGGCGGATTGGGCATGGGGCACTGACACCGATGACTAACGGAATCCTCGCGGGCAAGCGCATCCTCATCACCGGTGTGCTGATGGAGTCCTCCATCGCCTTCCACGCCGCCAAGCTGGCCCAGGAGCAGGGCGCGGAGATCATCCTCACGGCCTTCCCGCGGCCTACGCTGACCGAGCGCATTGCGAAGAAGCTGCCGAAGCCGACGACGGTCCTCGAACTGGACGTCACCAACGACGAGCACCTCGCCGGCCTCGCCGACAAGGTCCGCGCCGACCTGGGCGGCGGCCTCGACGGCATCGTCCACTCCATCGGTTTCGCGCCGCAGGACGCCCTCGGCGGCAACTTCCTCGACACCCCCTTCGAGTCGGTGTCGACGGCCATGCACGTCTCCGCGTACTCGCTGAAGTCGCTGACGATGGCCTGCAAGCCGCTGATGACCGCATCTGACAGCGCCTCCGGCGCGGGCGGCGGCTCGGTGGTCGGCCTGACCTTCGACGCGCAGTTCGCCTGGCCGCAGTACGACTGGATGGGCCCGGCCAAGGCCGCCCTTGAGGCGACCAACCGCTACATGGCGCGCTACCTCGGCCCCGACAACATCCGCTGCAACCTGGTCTCGGCGGGCCCGATCGGCTCGATGGCCGCGAAGTCCATCCCGGGCTTCTCCGACCTGGCCTCCGTCTGGGACAGCCGCTCCCCGCTGAGCTGGGAGCTGACCGACCCGGAGCCGACCGGCAAGGCCATCGTCGCCCTCCTCTCGGACTGGTTCCCGAAGACCACCGGCGAGATCATCCACGTCGACGGCGGCCTGCACGCGATCGGCGCCTGATCCCTCTTCGTACGACTGGCTCGTACGCGGCCGACGCCCCGTTTCCCGCACCGCGCGGGAGGCGGGGCGTCGCCCGTTCGGCCCTGCTGACCGGGCGCCCACGGCCCGAAGTGCGCACGCTGGAAGTCGAGTTCGAGACCGCTCTCTCCCCCTTGTGGTGCAGCCACGGCAGCCCGAGTGACTTGTCGTAGTACGGCCGAGGAGGTCCTTCCGGTGCGCAGTCCCCACGCCCTGCCCTCGGTGCTCGCCGGGCTCGCACTGCTGGTCTGCCTCCCCGTGTCCTTCCCCGCGGAGGCTGCCTCGCATCCCGCTTCGCATCCCGCTTCGCATCCCGATTCGCGTGCGGTGGCGCAGGCGCGGCGGCCGTTCGGTGCGGACTGCCGGGTACGTCAGTCCGGCTCGCACGTGGTCGCGTACTGCCACAACCCGTACCCCGAGACGGACCGGGTCGCCCTGCACATCGAGTGCCGCGAGTGGTGGG
This sequence comes from Streptomyces solicavernae, assembly GCF_029968095.1. GTDB lineage: Bacteria > Actinomycetota > Actinomycetes > Streptomycetales > Streptomycetaceae > Streptomyces > Streptomyces solicavernae. The sequence goes on from NZ_JASCIR010000010.1 coordinate 181,147, forward strand.
ACCTCGACACCGACACCGCGCGTGTGGCGGCCGGCCCGGCGATGACGGTACGGCTGGCGGGGCGCTGCTGGAAGGAGATCGGGTCTGCCTGGGTCAGTCACGCGCGGTGAAAACGGGTACTACGCGCGCGTGCCGTCCCCGACCCCGTCCCCGATCCCGCGCCCGTCCCCGGCGGCGTTCTCGTTGAACTTCTCCGTGCGGCACAGGAACGGGTAGCCCGCCGCCTCCGCCGCCGCCGTCTCCGCGTCGCCCACGCGGATCGCGTCCACGAGCCCTGCGTGGTCCATGTTGTTCTCGGGGCTCAGCCGCTCGCCCACGTCGTCGCGCAGCCAGGCCCGCAGGACCTCGCCCAGGTCCGCGTACAGCTCGGTCAGGACCTCGTTGTGGCCCGCCGAGACCACGGCCAGGTGGAACGTCGCATCGGCCTCGATGAAGGCGTCCCGGTCCCGGTCCTGCCAGGCCAGTTCGCGGCGTTCGAGCAGCGCGTCCAGCTGCTTGAGCTCGCGTTCCGTGCGGCGTTCGGCGGCGAGCTTCGCGGCGGTCGACTCCAGGGTGGAGCGCAGCTCGGCGATGTGGCGCGGGTCGGCGTCGGCGAACCTGCGGTGCATCACCCCGGCCAGCTCGCTGGTGGCGGCCACATAGGTGCCGGAGCCCTGCCGGATGTCGAGCAGGCCGTTGTGCGCGAGCGCCCGCACCGCCTCGCGCACCGTGTTGCGGGCGACGCCGAGCTGCTCGACCAGCTCCGGCTCGGTGGGGATGCGGCTGCCCACCGGCCACTCGCCCGAGGTGATCTGGTTCCGCAGTTCGGCGATGACCTGGTCGGCGAGTGCGGAGCGCCTGGGGGATGTCAGGGGCATGGTGCTTCCTTCGGCGGGCGGGCGGAGCGAGCATTCATCCCATGATTCTATGATGGCTCTCATGCCACGTGAGGAAACCCAGACGACGACCCAGGCCACCCCGCGCTCGCCGGACCCGCGCCGAGCGGGCGAACCGCCCACCACGCGCGCGTGGACCCTGCGGTTCGTCGTCGTCGGACTCGTCCTCGCCGCGCTGAATCTGCGTCCCGCGATCACCAGCCTCGGCGCACTCCTGGAAGAGGTGCGGGTCGGCCTCGGCATGAGCGGCACCGTCGCAGGCGTGCTGACGTCCGTCCCGCCGCTCTGCTTCGCCGCCTTCGGCGTGATGGCGCCGAAGCTCGCCCGCCGCTTCGGCCCCGCCGCCGTGGTCTGCGCCGGCATGGCCGCGATCGCCGCCGGCCTCGCGATCCGCCCCTTCGCGGGCGGCACGCCGGGCTTCCTGGCCGCGAGCGCCCTCGCCCTGATGGGCATCGCCGTCAGCAACATCCTGATGCCGGTGATCGTGAAGCGCTGGTTCCCGGACCGCGTCGCCACCATGACCGGCCTGTATTCCATGGCCCTGTCCCTCGGCACGTCCCTCGCGGCCGCCGCCACCGTGCCGCTCACCAGCGCCCTCGGCGGCAAGTGGCAGACCGGCCTGGGCCTGTGGGCGCTGGTCGCCGCCGCGGCCGTACTGCCCTGGCTGCCGCTCGTACGGGAGCGGCGCACGGCCGGGGGCGGGGCGACGGAGAGTGCGGTCACGGAGGGCGCCGTCACGGAGGGCGCGGTCACGGAGAGCGCGGACAAGTCCGCGCGTGCGCAGGACGCGCGTGCGCAGGACGCCCGTGCGCAGGCCAAGGGCGGCCTTGCTCTGCCCATCACGCGCAGCCGTACCGCCTGGGCGCTCGCGGGCTTCTTCGGGCTCCAGGCGACCGGCGCGTACATCACGATGGGCTGGATGCCGCAGATCTTCCGGGACGCGGGCGTTCCGGCCTCCACCGCGGGCGTGCTGCTCGCCGTGACCATGGCGATGGGCGTCCCGCTCGCCTTCGTCATCCCGCGCGTGGCCGGGCGGCTGCGCAACCAGGGCCCGATCGCCGTGGTCCTCGGCAGCTGCGGACTCATCGGGTACGCGGGCCTGTTCCTCGCCCCGGCGGCCGGCGCCTGGGTGTGGGCGGTGGTGCTCGGGGTCTCCAACTGCTCGTTCCCGCTGGCCCTGACCATGGTGGGCATGCGCGCGGGCACCGGTGCGGGCGTCGCCAAGCTGTCCGCGTTCGCGCAGAGCACCGGCTATCTGCTGTCCATCCCGGGGCCGCTGCTCGTCGGCGTGCTCTACCAGCACAGCGGCGGCTGGGGCCTGCCCATCGCGCTCATGGCGGGCCTGATGCTGCCGCAGATCGCCCTCGGCATCCTCGCGGGCCGCAACCGTACGGTCGAGGCGGAACTGGCCGACCGCGCGGGCGCCGGGAGCAAGGCGGCCGCCTGAGGCACGGGCACCTCAGCGGCCCCGCCGTGAGCAGACCGGGCAAAGGGTGCGAGACTTGGCGCCATGCCCGTCCTCGAACCGAACCCGCAGAACGGCCAGAAAAAGTTCGTCATCGTGCTCGGCGCGATGCTGGCCATCACCGTCGTCATCGGCATCGTCGCCTCCATCGCCTCACCCTGAGCGCCGCCCCACATGTGCGGTGAGGCCCGGCCGGGTGGGGCTGTCCTCCGTATCCCCTAGGGGGCGGGTCTCAGGGTTTTCTGGGTGGATCACCTGATGGGCCGGGCCCCTCGCAGTCCGTACGTTCAAGGCGTGCCGTGAAGGAGCGGCGCACGGCACCTGAACCGCGGAGGCGAGCGCCATGCCGGCACCGACGCACACCCCGGCCGCCCCGGCCGCCCCGCCCACCCCGCAGCGGCCGGGCCGGATCAAGGCCGAGCTGCCCTGGTGGGCCCTCGCACTGCCCACGGCAGCCTTCGTGGTGCTGCTGTCCCTCGTGCTCGACCCCGCCGACGCACACGCGGTATCCGGCCGGGTACCGCTTCTGGACGTACTGGTACAGCTGAGACAGGCCCTGCCGTTCTGACCGCCCGCCGGTCGCACGCCGAACGGCATGTTCCGCCGCGCCTCAAGCCCCGGTCACCCGTGCGTGCGGAGCATGTCAACTACCTGCGCCGCACGGCGCGTTTCGTGCGAAGCTGGGACGCATGAGCGTCGACACACCCCGCAGGATTGTCCTCCTTCGGCATGCGAAGGCCGACTGGCCCCAGGTGGCCGACCACGATCGCCCGCTCGCCGAGCGCGGTCGCCAGGACGCCCCGGTGGCCGGCCGCAAGCTGGCCGATTCCGGCATCGACTTCGACCTGGCGATCTGCTCGACCGCGACCCGCACACGCGAGACCTGGAAGGCCGCCGTCCACGAACTGCCGCGCCGCCCGAAGACCGTCTACGAAGAGCGTGTGTACGAAGCCTCGCCCGGCGAGCTCATCGCCGTGCTCAACGAAGTGCAGGACGACTACTCCGACATCCTCCTGATCGGCCACAACCCCGGCATGCGCGGCCTCGCCGACGTCCTCGCCGGCTCGTCCGAGGGCGACGCACAGGCGCGCATGAGCCGGAGCGGCTTCCCGACCGCGGCCATCGCGACCCTGTCGTACACCGGTTCCTGGAAGGGCCTGGAGGCGGGCACGGCGACGCTGCTCGACTTCTGGGCGCCGCACGCGTAGCCGCCGTAACTCCCGCACCGAAGCGACCGTTCCACTGAAGCGACTGTTCCACCGAAGTGAACCGCTCACGTCAGAAGGGCCCGGCACGCAACCGGACACTGTGTCCGCAACCGTGCCGGGCCCTTATGTCGTCTCGGCCCTTCCGCCGTCTCGGCCCTTCCGTCGTCTCGGCCCTTCCGCCGTCTCGGCCCTTCCGTCGTCTCGGGCGCGTTCGCCGTCTCTCGGTCCTTCGTGTGTCCGGCGGCCGACCCCGCCCCTCAGTCCGCGTGCGTGTCCGCCAGCTCGACCTCTTCGCGGGTGACCCCGAGCAGATAGAGCACGGTGTCCAGGAACGGCACGTTCACCGCCGTGTGCGCGGCCTCGCGCACCAGCGGCTTCGCGTTGAAGGCGACCCCGAGGCCCGCCGCGTTCAGCATGTCCAGGTCGTTGGCGCCGTCACCGATGGCCACCGTCTGCTCCAGCGGAACCCCGGCCTCGTCGGCGAACCGGCGCAGCAGCCGCGCCTTGCCCGCGCGGTCGACGATCTCGCCGGCGACCCGGCCGGTCAGCTTGCCGTCGACGATCTCCAGCGTGTTGGCCTGCGCGAAGTCAAGGCCGAGCCGTTCCTTCAGGTCGTCCGTGACCTGCGTGAACCCACCCGAGACGACGCCCACTTGGTAGCCGAGGCGCTTCAGCGTACGGATCAGTGTGCGCGCGCCGGGCGTCAGCCGGACCTCCGTACGCACCTTGTCCACCACCGAGGCGTCGAGCCCTTCGAGCAGCGCCACGCGCGCGTGCAGCGACTGCTCGAAGTCCAGCTCGCCGCGCATCGCCGCCGCCGTCACCTCGGCGACCTCGTCCTCGCAGCCCGCGTGCGCCGCGAACAGCTCGATGACCTCGTCCTGGATGAGCGTCGAGTCGACGTCCATCACGATCAGGCGCTGAGCGCGGCGGTGCAGACCGGCCGAGACGACCGCGACGTCCACGCCCTGCACGGCGGCCTCTATGGCGAGCGCCGTCCGCAGCGGCTCGGTCTCGGTGCCGGACACCGCGAACTCCACGGCCGTGACCGGGTACTTGGCGAGCCGGAAGATCCGGTCGATGTTGCCGCCGGTGTCCGTGATCCTGGCCGCTATGGCCGCCGTCGACTCGGCGGTCAGCGGGTGCCCGAGCACGGTCACGTGCGAACGGCCCTCGCCGCGCGGACGGTTGTCGCCGATGCCGGAGATGATCTCGGCCTGCATCTTCAGGGAGTCGGCCCAGCTGTGCACGGTGGACCGCAGCTCGCCCTCCATCCCGGCGGACGGCGCGGTGACCAGCGCGCACAGCACGATCCGGCCACGCGTGACGACCTGCTCCAGATCGATCACGTCTACGGAGAAGGCGGCCAGCGTGTCGAAGAGGCCCGCGGTGATGCCGGGCCGGTCCTTGCCGAAGATCTTGACGAGGAGGGTGGGTACGTCAGCGGTGTGAGGTGGCTGCGATGCGCTCATGGTGCTCTTACGGTATCCGGCACCGCGTGCCACGTGCCCGCCCGTCCCGGCCTACGGACACGCAGGGCCCTTGATGTGCAGCACGTTCCGAGCCGTACGCGTATGTCCCGATCTCTCATGATGCGTACGCACTGATAGTCGCTTCACGCAATACGGCCTGGTTTGCGGACCTCAACGGGCAGGCGCCGCAAGGGCCGTGGGCGCTCATCCACAGGCCCGACTTTCGGACAGCGGGCCGAGCCTGGAATAGTTCCCCACGATGTTCGACATCCCTAGACTCCCCAAGACGGGGGCTAGCTCGGGGGACGACGTAGTGGGGCTGGAGTGCCGGAACTCGTACTGGAATTGAATGGACAGACCTGGACGCTCGATGTGTCCAGGTCATACGCCGTCGGACGTGATCCGGGCGGCGAAGTGGTGATCGACGACGCCCGGGTCTCCTGGCGGCACGCCACGATCAGCTGGGGTGGCCGGAACTGGGTCATCGAGGACCACGGCAGCACCAACGGCACGTTCGTGCAGGGCCACCGGGTCCAGCACATCGAGCTCGGTCCCGGCACCGCCGTGCACCTCGGCAACGCCACCGACGGGCCGTGCCTCAACCTCGCGGCCGCGGGCGCCGTAGCCGCCGCCCCGCACCAGGCCCAGGCCCCGCACCAGGCCCACGCCGCCCAGGCCCCGGCCCAGCAGCCGCAGCAGCACGCCCCGCAGCAGGCAGGCCCCGGCTGGCAGCAACAGGCCCCGCAGCATCAGGCCCCGCAGCATCACGCCCCGCCCCACCAGGCCCCCCAGCACCAGGCCCCGCCCCAGCAGGCCTGGCCGCAGCAGGCCGGCCCCGGGCAGGCGCACGTACCGCCGCAGCAGGTCCCCGGCCAGGCCGGCGGGCAGTTCGCGCAGCAGCAGGCGCAGCCCCAGGCCGGAGCGGGCGCCCCGGCGCACGGCGGCGACCGCAGCCCCACCACGTTCCACCAGGTGGCCCTCGGTCACGTCATGCGCATCGGCCGCGCCCTGGAGAACGAGCTGGTCGTCTCCGACCTGCAGGTCTCCCGGCACCACGCCGAGTTCCACGCGACGCCCGACGGCCGCTTCGAGATCCGCGACCTCGGCTCGCACAACGGCACCTACGTCAACGGCCAGCCGCTGCCCAAGTCCGGCACCGTGCCGATCGGCCCGAACGACATCGTGGGCGTCGGCCACTCCACGTTCCGCCTGGTCGAGGGGCGCCTGGAGGAGTTCGTCGACACCGGCGAGGTCTCCTTCTCGGCCCGGCACCTCACGGTCACCGTCGACGGCGGCAAGCAGATCCTCAAGGACGTCTCCTTCGGCGTACCGGAGAAGTCCCTGATCGCCGTGATCGGCCCCTCCGGCTCCGGAAAGTCGACGCTCCTCAAGGCCCTCACCGGCTACCGCCCCGCCAACCAGGGCGAGGTCCTCTACGACAACCGGAACCTCTACAAGCAGTTCGCCGAGCTGCGGCAGCGCATCGGTCTGGTCCCGCAGGACGACATCCTGCACAAGGAGCTGACCGTCAAGAAGGCCCTCAAGTACGCCGCCAAGCTCCGCTTCCCCGCCGACACCAGCGAGCAGGAGCGCGAGCAGCGCATCGACGAGGTGCTGCGCGAGCTGAAGCTCGACATCCACAAGGACAAGAAGGTCACGTCCCTGTCGGGCGGTCAGCGCAAGCGCGTCTCGGTCGCCCTGGAGCTGCTCACCAAGCCGTCCCTGATCTTCCTGGACGAGCCCACCTCGGGCCTCGACCCGGGCATGGACCGCGACGTCATGCAGCTGCTCCGCGGCCTCGCCGACGACGGCCGCACCGTCCTCGTCGTCACGCACTCCGTGGCCGAGCTGGCGATCTGCGACAAGCTCCTGGTGATGGCGCCGGGCGGCTCGGTGGCGTACTTCGGTCCGCCCGAGGAGGCCCTGAACTTCTTCGGCTACAGCACCTGGGCCGACGTCTTCTCCGCCTTCGAGAACTACCGCGACTACGACTGGGCGGGCCGCTGGAAGGGCTCGCAGCACTACCAGATGTACGCCGCGGACATCGACGCCGCCGCCCCGCAGCAGTCGCAGCAGCAGTACGCGCAGCCGCCCCAGGCGATGATGCGGCCACCGAAGCCGCAGGGCTGGGGCTCCCAGCTGCTCACCCTGATCAGGCGGTACGTCTCCGTCATCGCGTCCGACAAGGGCTTCCTCGCGCTGAGCGTGGTCCTGCCCGCCGTGCTCGGTGCGGTCAGCCTCCTGATCGAGCCGGACAAGGGCATGCTGGTCAACGAGGCGGTGAACCCGAGGACCGGCCTGCACGTCCCGAACAGCACCGCCAGCGTCGTCCTGCTGATCCTCGCGGTCGGCGCGTGCTTCGCGGGCGCCGCCAACTCGGTCCGCGAACTGATCAAGGAACGGGTCATCTACGAACGGGAACGCGCCACCGGCCTGTCCCGCTCGGCCTACCTGATGTCCAAGGTCATCGTCCTCGGCACCATCACCGTGCTGCAGGGCCTGCTGGTCGGCGCGATCGGCTTCTCCAGCCGCGAGATCCCCGAAGAGGGCCTGATCCTCGGCAGCTCGGTGCTCCTTGAGCTGTCCCTGCCGATCATGGCGCTCGGCTTCACCGCGATGATGTTCGGCCTGGTCATCTCCTCGCTGGTGAAGACCGCCGAGAAGACCATGCCGCTGCTTGTGATGTTCGCGATCGTCCAGGTCGTGTTCACCGGCTGCCTGTTCATCCTGCACGGCACGGTCGGCGTCAACCAGTTCTCGTACCTGATGCCGTCCCGCTGGGCCGTCGCCGCCGCCGGCACGACCCTGGACTTCAACAACATCAACCCGAACACCGACGACCCGGGCAGCACGGACCCCCTCTGGGACCACGAGGCGCTGTCCTGGTTCATGGACATGGGTGCCCTGATCGCGCTCGGCGTCCTCTGCGGCGTCCTGGTGGCGCGGTTCCTGCGCCGCCACGAGCCGGAGGTCATGCGCAAGTAGCGCCTCGCGAACGCAGGCCGTACGCACGCCGAAGGGCGGCACCCCGTGTGGGGTGCCGCCCTTTGCGCTATCGGAGGTCCGCAGCCGCTCAGTAGGCGCTGTCGACGTTGTCGATCGTGCCGTAACGGTCGGCGGCGTAGTTGGCCGCGGCGACGATGTTGGCGACCGGGTCGTACTGGTTGTGCGGGGTTCCCTCGACGTGGTACGCGTCGAAGGTGGGCTTGATGACCTGGAGCAGGCCCTTGGACGGCACGCCGTTCTGGGCGTTGATGTCCCAGTTGTTGATGGCGCGCGGGTTGCCGGAGGACTCACGCATGATGTTCCGGTGCAGGCCCTCGTACGTGCCGGGGATGCCCTCCTTCTTCATGATGGCGAGGGACTCCTTGATCCAGCCGTCCAGGTTGTTGGCGTAGACAGGCTTGCGGGCGGCGTCACGGGCGGCGCGCGCCTTGGCCTCGCGCTCCTGCTTGGCCTTCTCCTCGGCCTTCTTCTCGGCCTTCGCCTTGGCCTCGGCCGCGGCCTGCTTCTGCGCGGCGGCCTCGGCGGCCTTGGCGATGCCCGCGTAGGCGGTCTGCTGCTTGGCGACGCCCTCCTGGATGGTCCTGGCGTCCGCGGAGAAGGCCACGGTGGAGGCGGTGGAGGCGGTGGAGGCCTCGGCGGCCTGCGCGGTCTGGTCGTTGCCCGGCACGAACGAGAAGGCGAGGGCAGCGGCGCCGAGCGTGGCGACACCGGCGATCGAGAACTTCTGGATCTTGGTCAGCGAATAGTGACCAAGGGTGTTCTGCTTGGGCATGCGAAAGGACCTCTTCGAAATAGCGGAGGTCGCTCACTTTCCGACACCGGTAACAGGGACTCCGGCAAAAACGCCGTGGTGGGTAACCACGGCGCCGAGCGACGAGTGCAATTCTTAGCGGCCGCAAAATTTCGAAGCAAAGGTGTGACGTACGATCCCGCTTAGTGGATCAGGGCTCGCCCACCGGTCGTTCATGCCCGATTCTTCCCGGATATGGCCCGTCTTATCGGTCAACTAGGACACTTCGTACGTGACGTGCGCCCTATGTGCGGCCTCACATCGGCCGCGTAACAGTTTCACCAATCGTTGCCGGAGCAATTCATACGGTGACCGGTCTCCTCCTTGAGGACCAAATGGCTGTCCCTGAACTCGTGCCAGAGGTAGAGACGGCGTACTGCCTCCGTATATCCGCAGGCCGCCGCGTCCGCCGCCGACTCGACGGCCCGCACCGCCGTCGTGCCGACCGCCACGATCCGCCCGCCATCGGCCCGCGCCGCGTTGATCAGCCGCGCCGAAGCGGCGGGTACGGCACGTCCGCGTCCACCCGCGCCCCCTTCGGACCGCCCGCACGCGCGCGTGTGGAGCCCGATCCGTCCGGGGCGCGCAGCTCTACCGTCCACCGCCCGCCGTCGCCCCGCGTCGAGAAATGCACCCCCTTACGCGCGCGTGCCCCGGCTCGTCGTCGGTGAGCGCGCACAAGGGCCTTCGTCCTAGTCCCCGAGTCCTAACCGGCCGCCGTCGCGCGGCCGATCCGGTTGTCAGAGCCCGCCGGTACGGTGAGGCCATGACCGAAGGCCCCCGATCAGGCCTGCTCGCGGTGAGCTCCGCGCTCCTCGCCATGAGCCGGCACCTGGAAGTGCGCGACGTCCTCAAGACGATCGTCGTCTCCGCACGCGAACTCCTCGCTGCCCAGTACGCCGCCCTCGGCGTGCCCGACGACCACGGCGGCTTCGCCCAGTTCGTCGTCGACGGCGTCAGCGAGGAGCAGTGGAAGGCCATCGGCCCGCTCCCGCGCCAGCACGGCATCCTCGCCGCGATGCTGCACGGCGCCCGCACCGAACGCCTCGCCGACGTGCGCGAGGACCCCCGCTTCGAGGGCTGGCCGTCCGCCCACCCCGACATGTCGGACTTCCTGGGCCTGCCCATCCGGGACGGCGACGAGACCCTGGGCGCGCTGTTCCTCGCGAACAAGCGGTGCCCCAAACCACAAGGCGCTTGCGGCTTCACCGAGGAGGACGAGGCGTTGCTGGGCATCTTCGCCCAGCACGCCGCGCTGGCCCTCACCAACGCCCGCCTCTACGAACGCAGCCGCGAGCTGACGATCGCCGAGGAACGCTCCCGGCTCGCCCACGAACTGCACGACGCCGTAAGCCAGAAGCTGTTCTCGCTGCGCCTGACCGCACAGGCCGCGGCCACCCTCGTGGACCGCGACCCCGGCCGCGCCAAGGGCGAACTCCAGCAGGTCGCCGCCCTCGCCGCGGAGGCGGCCGACGAACTGCGCGCCGCAGTGGTCGAGTTGCGCCCCGCCGCCCTGGACGAGGACGGCCTCGTCGCGACGCTGCGCACTCAGATCCAGGTCCTGGACCGCGCCCACTCCGCGCACATCACCTTCGACTGCACCGGCGTGCGCGCCCTGCCCGCCGCCCAGGAGGAAGCGATGCTGCGCGTCGCCCAGGAGGCCCTGCACAACGCCCTGCGCCACTCCGGCGCCACGCGCGTGTGCGTGTAGCTGCAAAAGCGCGGCCAGGGCGCCGAGTTGAGCATCACCGACGACGGCACCGGCTTCGACACCCGCGCGGTGCGGCGAGCGGGACGCCACCTCGGCCTGGTCTCCATGAGACACCGGGCCGGCGGCGTGGGCGGCCGCCTGACCGTGGAATCGGCGCCCGGGAAGGGCACCACGATCACTATGGAGGTCCCCGGTGGCTGAACAAGAACGCCCCCAGGCGCACGAGTCGGCGGCCGGCCGCGCCATCAGAGTGCTCCTCGTCGACGACCACCAGGTGGTCCGCCGCGGCCTGCGCACCTTCCTGGAGGTCCAGGACGACATCGAGGTGGTCGGCGAGGCCGCCGACGGCGACGAGGGCGTGGCCCGTACGGAAGAACTCCGCCCGGACGTCGTCCTCATGGACGTGAAGATGCCCGGCATGGACGGCGTCGAGGCCCTGCGTAGACTCCGCGAACTGGCCAACCCCGCCAAGGTGCTGATCGTCACCAGCTTCACCGAGCAGCGCACTGTCGTCCCCGCACTCCGCGCGGGAGCGGCCGGTTACGTCTACAAGGACGTCGACCCGGACGCGCTCGCGGGCGCCATCCGCTCCGTGCACGCCGGCCACGTCCTGCTGCAGCCCGAGGTGGCGGGTGCCCTGCTGTCCCAGGACGAGTCCGGCGGCGCGCAAGGCCGAGGAGGCTCGCTCACCGAGCGCGAGCGGGAAGTGCTCGGCCTGATCGCCGACGGCCGCTCCAACCGCGAGATCGCCCGCGCCCTGGTGCTCTCCGAGAAGACCGTCAAGACGCACGTCTCCAACATCCTGATGAAACTCGACCTCGCGGACCGCACCCAGGCGGCCCTCTGGGCGGTGCGCCACGGGGTGGCGGGCTGAGCAGCGGCCCCGTACCCACCGGGCGGACTCCGGTCGCGGACCGTCAGGTTCCGGTCTGAGATTCATACCGTCGTGTGGATGTCGCCCGTACGGCGCAACTTCCGTCGGCCCGGGGCGTTCTCCAGTGCGTGCTGCGGCGGCTGGCCGCAGCTTCCGCAAGAAGGGTCAAGAAGTGAAGAACCTGAAGAAGGCCGCTGCCGTCACGATGATGGCCGGTGGCCTGGTCGCCGCCGGCGCCGGCATGGCCTCCGCCACCAGCGCGGACGCGGTCGGCACCGCCGTCCACTCCCCGGGCGTCGGCTCCGGCAACGTCGTGCAGGCGCCGGTCCACGTCCCGGTCAACGCCGTGGGCAACACCGTGAACGTCATCGGCGTGCTCAACCCGGCCTTCGGGAACGCCGCCGTCAACAACTGACGCAAGTCCCGGGTCACTTGACGACCGTACGGCCCTCCACGCACCGCCTGGAGGGCCGTACGCATGCCCCTACGCGAAGGATCACGTACGACAGAGCCCGGCCGCGATACGAACACTCACCACACGGCACAACCACACGGCACAACCGCACACGCAACCGACCGCACGCGCAACCGAGCGCACACGCAACCGACCGCACGCCCGTGCGCCCCCGAGGAACCCGGTGCGCCTCAGCGCGCCCCGCGCTCCCGTTCCTCCACGAACGCGTTGTACGCCGCCACCTGCGCCCGCCGCGCGGTCCGCTCCACCGGCCTGAGCGCCTCGGCCCGCGCCGCCATCTCCGAGGCGCTCACCGCCCCGCCGTGCCCGTTCTCGTACGCCACCGAGATCAGCAGCGCCACCCGCTGCGCCAGCTCCAACACCCGTACCGCACGCGGCGGATAGCCCGGCGCGAGGACTTCGCGGCCGCGCTCGGCCCGCGCCCGGTACGCGTCGATCGCCGCCTCCGCGACCGGGCCGGAACCGGCGACGTCGAGCCGCGACAGGATTCGCGTCGCGTCCCGCAACGCCTCCGCCAGCTCGCGCTCCGCCTCGCCGAGCGAGGGCACGTCCGCGGGCGGCGCCGCACGCACCGGCAGGCAGTGCCACACCACCTCGGCGTGCACGTCAGCAGCGTCCGGACCGGAACCGGCCTCGTACACCTCGGGCACCAGACCCAGCGCGACGCCCTGGCAGACCACGGCCTCCTCGGCCTCCAGGGCGCGCGCGTTGAACTCCGGCGGGCCGCTGAGGCCCAGCGGATGCCCGGGCGCGGGCAGCGCCACCCGCAGCCCCGTCACCCCGAGCGCGCGCAGCCGCCCGAGCGCGAGCGTCAGGCCGACCGGCGCGGACTCGCCCGGCAGCCCCTCGACCCGGTGCACCGCGTCCTCGCCGACGGCCGCGAGTACCGCGTCATCCGGCGAGACAAGTCCGGCAATAAGGGCATTTCCCCATGAGGCCAACCGGCCCGAGCGTGGTTCCGTGAGCATGGACACCAGCCTAAGGACCCCACTGGCGACGGGAGTGTCCGACCGGTGGCGTAGGTTTTATCCGGGGGCTGCGTCCACAGACGCAAGCGAGACGAGACTGCAATGGGAGACAACGCGCTCATGAGCGATGTTCTGGAGCTGGTGGACGTATCCGTGGTCCGCGAGGGCCGGGCCCTGGTGGACCAGGTCTCCTGGTCCGTCAAGGAAGGCGAGCGCTGGGTCGTCCTCGGCCCCAACGGCGCGGGCAAGACGACCCTGTTGAACATCGCGTCGAGCTACCTCTTCCCCACCACCGGCACCGCCACCGTCCTCGGCGAGACCCTCGGCAAGCCCGGCACGGACGTCTTCGAGCTCCGCCCGCGCATCGGCGTCGCCGGCATCGCGCTCGCCGACAAGCTGCCGGGGCGCCAGACGGTCCTGCAGACCGTCCTCACCGCGGCGTACGGAATGACCGCCACCTGGCACGAGGACTACGAAGAGGTGGACGAGCAGCGCGCCCGCGCCTTCCTCGACCGCCTCGGCATGACGGACTACGTCGACCGCAGGTTCGGCACCCTCTCCGAGGGCGAGCGCAAGCGCACCATGATCGCCCGCGCCCTGATGACCGACCCCGAGCTCCTCCTGCTCGACGAACCCGCCGCAGGCCTCGACCTCGGCGGCCGGGAAGACCTCGTGCGCCGCCTCGGCCGCCTCGCCCGCGACCCGATCGCCCCCTCGATGCTGATGGTCACCCACCACGTCGAGGAGATCGCCCCCGGCTTCACGCACGTCCTGATGATCCGCCAGGGCAAGGTGCTCGCCGCCGGACCCATCGAGCTGGAGCTCACCTCCCGCAACCTCTCCCGCTGCTTCGGCCTCCCGCTCGTCGTCGAGCAGAACGGCGACCGCTGGACCGCCCAGGGCCTCCCGCTCAGCTGACCCGAGCGCCGCGGCACGGCCCCGCGCCGTGCCGCCCGCGCTGTGCCGCCCGCGTCCACCGGGGCCGAGGTGCGCCCTGTCCCTGGGGCGGCCTTCGCGCCTACGATGACCACGTGGACATCGACGCATGGGTGTGGTGGCTGATCGCGGCGGTCGGCCTCGGAATTCCGCTCGTCCTGACGGCAATGCCGGAGTTCGGGATGTTCGCGGTGGGCGCCGTGGCAGGCGCCGTGACGGCCGCCCTCGGCGGCGGAGTCGTCCTGCAGGTGGTGGTGTTCGCCGTCGTCTCGGTGGCCCTCATCGCGGTCGTACGACCCATCGCCGCCCGGCACCGCGCGCGACAGCCCCAAGTCGCCTCCGGGATCGACGCGTTGAAGGGCAGACAGGCCGAAGTCCTCGAACGCGTCGACGCCCGCAGCGGCCGCATCAAACTCGCCGGCGAGGTCTGGTCCGCCCGCACCCTCGACGAATCCCAGTCCTTCGAGGTGGGCCAGCGGGTCGACGTCGTGGAGATCGACGGAGCGACGGCGATCGTCATGTGACCCAGGCGCGGCGGACGTTGGCGTGAAGTCACCGAACGTCCCCCGCACACCGCGGTCGTCTGACAGACTCGACCACCAAGATCTTTCCGATTGTCACGCAGGCATGAAAGGGCTCGGGGGAAACACCGATGCAACCGATCATCATCGTCCTCATCATCCTGGTGGTGCTCGTCTTCATCGCCCTGATCAAGACGATCCAGGTCATCCCGCAGGCCAGCGCCGCCATCGTGGAGCGCTTCGGCCGCTACACGCGCACGCTCAACGCGGGACTGAACATCGTCGTGCCGTTCATCGACTCGGTCCGCAACCGGATCGACCTCCGCGAACAGGTCGTCCCCTTCCCGCCGCAGCCCGTGATCACCCAGGACAACCTGGTGGTCAACATCGACACGGTCATCTACTACCAGGTCACCGACGCCCGCGCCGCGACGTACGAAGTGGCCAGCTACATCCAGGCGATCGAGCAGCTCACCGTCACCACGCTGCGCAACATCATCGGCGGCATGGACCTGGAGCGGACCCTGACCTCCCGCGAGGAGATCAACGCCGCGCTCCGCGGAGTCCTCGACGAGGCCACCGGCAAGTGGGGCATCCGCGTCAACCGCGTCGAGCTCAAGGCCATCGAGCCGCCGACCTCCATCCAGGACTCGATGGAGAAGCAGATGCGCGCCGACCGCGACAAGCGCGCCGCGATCCTCACCGCCGAGGGCATCCGCCAGTCCGCGATCCTCACCGCCGAGGGCGAGAAGCAGTCCGCCATCCTCAAGGCCGAAGGTGAGGCCAAGGCCGCGGCGCTGCGCGCGGAGGGCGAGGCCCAGGCCGTGCGCACGGTCTTCGAGGCGATCCACGCCGGCGACCCGGACCAGAAGCTGCTCTCGTACCAGTACCTCCAGATGCTCCCGAAGATCGCCGAGGGCGACGCCAACAAGCTCTGGATCGTCCCCAGCGAGATCGGCGACGCCCTCAAGGGCCTCTCCGGCGCGATGGGCAACTTCGGCGCCATGGGCGGCGGTTCGAGCACCCCGACGGTCCCCTCCCCGACGAAGACCCTCAGCCCCGAGCGCCGCGAACAGCCCCCGCTCGACTGACGCCCGCAGACGTACGAGGGCCCGCCTCCCGGTCGAGGAGGCGGGCCCTCGCACGTCCGCCTCCCGGTCGAGGAGGCGGGCCCTCGCACGTACTCACCACTCACGCCGTTACGGCCCTCAGGCCGCCGCAGGCTCCGGCAGCCAGTCCGGCAGCCCCGCCCGCCCGTCAGCGCCGAGCGCGAGCAGCATCGCGTCCGTCGGCGTCGGTTCGTACGGCTCGAAGAGCAGCGGCATCCCGGCCCCGGCCGGCGTCCGGTCGGCCTTGCGGTGGTTGTCCGGCGCGCAGGAGGCGACCGTGTTCAGCCACGTGTCCCCACCGCCCTGCGACTTCGGCACGACGTGGTCCACCGTCGTCGCCCGCCGCCCGCAGTACGCACACTTGTGCCGGTCCCGGACCAGCACACCCCGCCTCGACCACGGCGCCTGTCTTCGGAACGGCACCCGTACAAACCTCAGCAGCCGGATCACCCGGGGCACCGGCAGATCCACGGCGGCGGCACGCATCCGCAGCTCGGGGTGGGAGGCTTCGACGACGGCCTTGTCCTGCAGCACCAGTACGACGGCGCGGTTCAGCGACACCGTCGACAGCGGCTCGAAGCTCGCGTTCAGCACCAGCGTGTCCCGCATCTTTCGCCCACCCTCCCGTGTTGCACCTGCCCACCCCACGGCGGACTTGGATCAACTCTGGCCGGGCGCGCCGCATGGGACAACGGAATAAAAAATGCCCGCCCCTGATCAATTCCATGACCAAGGGCGGGCAAACAGCCGGTGAACGATCGACTTTCGGTCGCTTCGCGTCCCGAGCGATCAACTCTCGTCGGGCGCCGTGTACTCCCCGACGAGCTGTGCGCGCGCCAGCGTGTGGAACCGCAGATTGAAGCCGACGACCGCCGGCGAGGCGTCCGCGTCCGGCCCCAACTTCTCCTGGTCCACCGCGTACACGGTGAACACGTAGCGGTGCGCGCCGTCCCCGGGCGGGGGAGCGGCACCGCCGAACTCCTTGCTGCCGTAGTCGTTCCGCGCGTGCACGGCGCTCTCGGGAAGCCCCTCGAACTTGCCGCTGCCCGCACCGGCGGGAAGCTCCGTGACCGAAACCGGAATATCGAAAAGGACCCAGTGCCAGAACCCGCTGCCCGTGGGCGCGTCCGGGTCGAAACACGTCACGGCGAAGCTCTTGGTGTTCTCCGGAAAGCCCTCCCACCGCAGTTGCGGCGAGACATTGCCACCCGACAACACCTGGGCGTCCCCCAGCACCTCACCCGGCACCAAGTCCTCGCTCAACACGGCGAACGACGGCACCTCGGGCAGGAAGTCATGGGGAAGCGGCGGCCTCTTGTCTGTCACGTCAAACCTCCGGTCCAGCGGTAGAGCCTGCTGCGCAAAAGCCTAGGGCCTAGGCCCAGTTGCGCTTGCTACCGACTTCCGACAGCCACTGATTGAGGTACGCGGCCCAGTCGGTCCCCTGGAAGTCCGCGAGCCCCACCTTGAACGCGCGGTACGAGTCGCTGCCCGCGGTGAACAGACCCGGCTTCTTGTCCATCTCCAGGACGACGTCCATCTCGCGCTCGTCGGCGACGAAACTCAACTCGACCTGGTTGATGCCCCGGTACTGCTGCGGCGGCAGGAACTCGATCTCCTGGTAGAACGGCAGCTTCTGCCGCGTACCGCGAATGTGGCCCTTCTCCATGTCCGCGCTCTTGAATCGGAACCCGAGCTGGATGAAGGCGTCGAGAATCGCCTGCTGCGCGGGGAGCGGGTGCACGTGGACCGGGTCCAGGTCGCCCGAGTCCACCGCGCGTGCGATCGACAGCTCGGTGGTCACACCGATGTTCATGCCGCGCAGCGCCGTGCCGTCGATCATCGTGACCGGCGTCTCCCACGGGATGTCCAGCCCGAAGGGCACGGAGTACACCTGATTCGCCTGCAGCTGGAACGCGCCACCGAGCTGCTGCCGCGTGAACTCGATGTCCTGCTTCGTCTCCTGGTCGCCGCCCTCGACCTCGACGCGCGCCTGCAGACCGACGGAAAGACTCTCGATCTCCTGTTCCACGGAACCGCCCTGGATCCGCACCTCGCCCTGCACGACCCCACCGGGCACGACGTTGACCTCGGTGAGCACCGTCTCCACCGAAGCGCCACCGGCACCCAGGCTCGCAAGCAGCTTCTTGAACGCCATCGCTTCTCCCCGCACTCTCGTCCCACCGGACGGTGAAACTCTGTTCGCTACGTCTCTTACGGTCCTACGACCCCTACCAACGCGATCCGGCCCTGGCCGGTTCCGCACCCTCACCCTGGCAAGGGCCGACCCTCCTTGACCACCCGCGCGTGAGCATCGTTTGGACTACGCTCGTACGCCATGATCGCGGCCCCTGACCGTACGCCCCTGCCCAGGGACTTCTTCGACCGGCCCGTCCTCGAAGTAGCCCCCGATCTCCTCGGCCGCACGCTGGTACGCAGCACACCGGACGGTCCGATACACCTCCGCCTCACAGAAGTGGAGGCGTACGACCTCACAGAAGTGGAGGCGTACGACGGCATGAAGGACCCGGGCTCACACGCCTACCGCGGCCGCACCGCCCGCAACGCGGTGATGTTCGGCCCGCCCGGTCATGCGTACGTCTGCTTCACGTACTCCATGTCAAGGCGGTCAGCATGAACGTTGACCTCCTCGCCCATCCTGCTGAAGAGGTCGCCCCCAGGCTGCTCGGGAGCGTCCTCACCTGCAAGACCCCGGAGGGAACCGTGAGCATCGCCGTCACGGAGACCGAGGCGTACTCGGGTACGGCTGACCCAGCTTCCCATGCCTACCGAGGCCAGACACCCCGTAACGCCGTCATGTTCGGACCCGCAGGACACCTGTACGTGTACCGGTCCCATGGTCTCCACTGGTGCGCCAACGTCGTCACCGGGACGGACGGCATGGCCTCGGCTGTCCTCATCCGGGCAGGCAGGGTCATCGAGGGGGAAGACCTGGCACGCAAGCGACGAGGGGCGAAGGTCGAGGGCCCACGCCTTGCGCGGGGCCCGGCGAACTTCTGCCAGGCGCTCGGCATCACGGCAGAGCACAACGGCACAGACCTGCTGACGGGCGCCTCGGTCGCGCTGTCCGAGGGCAAGCCAGTACCCGCTGCGCTCATCCAGGCTGGTCCTCGGGTAGGCGTGAGTAGAGCCCACGACTGGCAGCACCGCTTCTACCTCGTCGGTGATCCAACGGTCTCGGCGTACCGACTGAGCCCGAGAGCCAAGCCGCCTGCCGGAGCCTGAGCCGCTGTGCGCCTTGCTCGCGGCTTGCCGCCGAGTCGGCGCGGAAGTTCTCTCAGACCCCTTCAGAGAGATCGGTGGAGCGGTGGGAAGACGCCGGTAGGCTGGGCTGCCGCGGACGCGGGGGCAGGAAACGAGATGGTTGCCGTCCCGTCGGGACGGGTGACGCTGTCGGACCGGCGGACGCACGATCCGAAGGTTCGAGCTGCGGCACTCCTTGCCGTGCGGCGAGAGCAGTCCACGCGTGTTCCAGTCCTTCGCGATGGACCAGAGGGTGACGCCGGCCAGGACATCCCGGTACGCCTGCCGCAGGGCGTCCGCCTCGGCTTCCCGGTGCCTGCCGTCCCTCTCGAAGCCGAAGGGGCGAGTACTCCAGAAGGGCCTGCCCGACTCCCTGCGCCGCTGGAGTCCAAGTACCTGACGCTCGACTCGCATCTCGGTCTCGTTGCGAGCCACCACCGCGCCGTCGATCCTCACGGGGGCGCCGGTCTCCGGCGACCTGGTGCGCAACGGGCCGCGCACGGGAGTCTCGGGTGAGGGCGGGGTCCATCCCTGGCGCTTCTGGGTGGCCAACGACCCTACGGTGAGCCCGTATCGGGCCCACCAGCCCCGTCGCCGCTCGACTTGACGCGGCCCGTGGGGATCCGTAATGTAGCCCGAGCCTCTTGAACCGGGTACTGCCTTTTGACAGCAGCCGGAAGAGGCCAACCCACTCTCTCAGCGACTTCCCTCAACGGGGTCGATTTCGGCATGCCCGGAATTGAATTCCGAGGCCGGATTTTGAACGGCCGGGGAAATCCACTAGAGTTTGAGCGTCGGAACGGCCCAACAGCCGCGAAGACAAACCTTGTTGACTGGGAATCAGGCCCGAAAGGATCTGATAGAGTCAACACCGCCGAAAGGCCCGGAAGGGCCGGAAAGCGAAATCCTCTCCGACAGGGAATCGGACACGAAAGAGTCTGATAGAGTCGGAAACGCAAGACCGAAGGGAAGCGCCCGGAGGAAAGCCCCAGTGAGCGTCACTGCGGGTGAGTACAAAGGAAGCGTCCGTTCCTTGAGAACTCAACAGCGTGCCAAAAGTCAACGCCAGATATGTTGATACCCCGTCTCCGGT
>NZ_JASCIR010000011.1 GCF_029968095.1 Streptomyces solicavernae
CCCCCCCCCCCCCCCCCCCGCCCCCCCCCCCGGCCCCCCGCCCGCCGGGCGGGAGGCCGGCCGTGGCGTCTAGTACGGGCCGTTGACGTTGTCGATCGAGCCGTACCGGTCGGCCGCGTAGTTGCAGGCCGCGGTGATGTTGGCGACCGGGTCGAAGCTGTCCGTCGACGTGCCGGGGACGTGGTAGGCCTCGAACGTGGGGGCGATGACCTGCAGGAGCCCCTTGGACGGAGTTCCGGCGAGCGCGTTGGAGTCCCAGTTGTTGATGGCCAGCGGGTTGCCGGAGGACTCGCGCATGATGTTGCGGTGGATTCCCTCGTACGTGCCGGGGATGCCGTGCTCGGCCATGATGTCGAGCGATTCCTTGATCCAGCCGTCGAGGTCGTTGGTGTAGGACTTCTTCGCCTTGGCCGCGGCGGGCTCGGCGGCGATCGCGCCCTTGCGCTCGGAGCGGTCGGCCCGCTCGGCGGACGCCCGGGAGTCGGCCGCCTTCTTGCCGAGGGTGAGTTCGACGCCGGGGTGGATCAGCCGCGGGTTGTCGCCGACGGCGCTGCGGTTGTCCTCGTACAGCTTCTTCCAGCCGCCGCTCAGGTCATGCTCCTGGGCGATCCCGGCGAGGGAGTCACCGGCGACGACGACGTAGGTCTTGGGGGCGGCGGCCTTCGCGGCCGTCACGGCGGGCTGGGCGGCAGCGGGCTGCGCCGCGGCGGCGGCGGTCGCACCGAGCACCGGGAGGACGAGTACGGCCCCGCCCGTTCCGGCGAAGGCGATTCCCCGGCTGAGCGAACGGGACTTGGGGCGGCGGTGCTTTCCCTTTGCGGGCATGGCGCATTCCTCTCCGTGGCCTACGAGGTGAGCTGTCGGGTTCGGACGGGAGATGTCCGGTCGTCCTGCTGACGACTTCACCCCGAGCCGTTCCGGAATGCGGATCGGCGGCTTACCTGGGTCCCCCGCTCCTGCCGGTGCGTAAGTGAGTGGATGTGAGGGTTTCCGGACAGCGGCAGGATTCGGCGTTCCGTCCGGATTGACGGTGACGTTAGGCGAGAAAGTCCGCGAGGAACAAGGCCGGAATTCGAATGGCGAATGCGCGACAGCCATTTCTGATGACGCGGAACCTTGCGCCCGCCTAGATCAATAAGCCTCAACTCGCCTGGCCCGACGCGGAAATGCGTGCGACGGTTCCCGGATCGGGGCGACTGATTGATGTGATTCGATTCACGGAACCGGCGTGCGGGCGGGAATGCGGATCGAGTGCGTAAAGGCGTTAAGAGTTGGCTTTATGGCCTTAACTCGGACATTCCGCATCAGGGCGGTCGGGGCCGACAAAAGGGCCACGCACGGAAGTTGTCCTCCCGCGCGCGGCCTGCCTGTCGGATGTGACGTCTTCTCAGCCCCTCAGCCCCTCAGCCCCTCAGCCCCTCAGCTCCGGGTCCCGCGCCCTGCTCCGCGTCCCGCTCCCGCAGCGCGGGCTTGAGTACCTTGCCGCCCGCGTTGCGGGGGAGCTCCGTGACCGGTACCAGGTCCTTGGGCCGCTTGAACGAGGCGAGCCGCCCGTCGAGGAACTCCGTCAGCTCGGCAAGGGACAGTTCCGCCCCTGGGGCGACGGTGACGTACGCGACCGGCACCTGCCCCCAGCGCTCGTCCGGCCTGCCGATCACCGCGACCTCCCGCACGGCGGGGTGGGCGGCGACGGCGTTCTCCAGCTCGGCGCAGTAGATGTTCTCGCCGCCGCTGATGATCATGTCCTTCTTGCGGTCGACGACCCAGACGAACCCCTCGTCGTCCCGCCTGACCAGGTCCCCGGAGTGGAACCAGCCCCCTGCGAAGGCCTCCGCGGTCTCCTGCGGCTTCCGCCAGTACCCCTGCGTGAGCGTGGGCCCGCGGTAGACGATCTCGCCGACCTCGCCCACCGCGACGTCGTTCATGTCCGGGTCGACGATGCGGTGCTGGATGCTCGGGATCGGCCGGCCGACCGAGCCGAGCTTGCGCAGCGAGTCCGCCCCGCGCAGCACACAGGTGATCGGCGAGGTCTCGGTCTGGCCGAACACCGCCACGTTGAGCGCGCCGGGGAACTTCTCCCCCATGGCCCGCAGCGTCGCGTCGCTCGCGGGGGCCGCACCCCAGCAGATGATCCGCAGCTTCAGGTCGCGCTTGTCGATGTCCGGCTCCGCGCAGAGCAGGTCCCACTGCTGCGGGACGTTGAAGACGACGGTGGCGCCCTCGGCCTCGTAGGCGTCGAGCACCGCCTTCGGGTCGAAGGCCCCCAGCGGATGGATCACGACCGTGCCGCCGACCAGGATGTGCGCCACCATCGAGCCGAGCCCCGCGATGTGGAAGAAGGGCGCGGTCAGGAAGCCGACGTCGGAGTCGTCGGACATCTCCATCGCGCGCAGGCAGGTGATCGCCTGCACCTGCAGGTTGCGGTGCGACAGCATCACCCCCTTCGGCCGCCCGGTGGTGCCCGAGGTGTACATGATCAGCGCGGTCGCCTCCTCGCTGACGTCGGGCAGTTCCATCGGCTCGTACGACGCCAGGAACTCCTCGTACGCCAGGGCGCCCCCGGCCTCGTCCGCAAGGGCGCCCCCGGCCTCGTCCGGCCGGCCGATGACGAGGACCGTGCCGACCGACGCGGCGCCCGGCACCGACCGCAGCAGCGGCAGCAGCCGTGCGTCGACCACGATCGCCGAGGGGGTGCAGTCGGCGAGGATGTGGTCGAGCTCCAGCGGCGCGAGCCGGAAGCTGAGCGGCACGGCCATGGCGCCCAGGCTGTTCGCCGCGAACACGCCCTCCACGAACCACGGATGGTTGAGCGTCAGCAGAACCACGCGGTCACCGGCGGCCACGCCCCGGTCGGCGAGCCCGGCGGCCAACTGCAGCGATCGGCACGACAGTTGTGCCCAGGTCGTCGTCTCGCCGAGGTGGCGCAGCGCGGGCTTGTCGGGGCGCATCGCCGCGTGGGTGGCCGCCTGCGCCATCCAGTGATGCCGGAAGGACCAGGCGGGAGCCGTGCCGGTCGACATGAGGACTCCTCAAGGGTCGGTCGTAAGGCAGGGGGGCGAACGGTGGTGGCTGCTGCGGCATTCTGCCGTTCAACACCCCCGCGCGAGAAGCGTCGTGACGCGATTTGTTAACGCGGAATCACCTGGCGAGCGGCCCGTCCCGGCTCCGTTCGACGTGTGGTTGACTGAGCCGCATGTCCCCGTCCCCGTCCCCGTCCCCGTCCCCGACCTCGTTCTCGAGACCGGCTGCCCGGTCATGAGCACCGAGCAGATCTCCGCCACGCGCCCCCGCAACCGCCGGCAGCTCATCGTCGAGGCGGCCGGCCGGCTCTTCAGCGAGCGCGGCTACCACGCGGCGTCCATGGAGGACATCGCCGCGCGGGTCGGCATCAGCGCGGCGGCGCTCTACCGCCACTTCCCGAACAAGTACGCGCTGTTCGCGGAGTGTGCTCACACCTTGGTGGACCGGCTCGTCGCCGCCCTCGACCCGCTGCCGCCCGACGCCGCCCCGGCGGACGTGTTCACCGCCCTCGCCCGCGTCACCGTCGCGCACCGTGCCTCGGGCGGCGTGTACCGCTGGGAGGCCAGGTACCTCGACCGTGCGGACCGCCGCCTGCTGCGCGCCAAGTTCGCCCGGGTGGTCGGCCGCGTCACCGAGGCCGTACGGCGTGAAGTCCCGCTGCCCGACGGGCAGTTGCGGGCGGTCGCGGCGCTCGGCGCGATCGGGTCGATCACCATGCACCGCACCTCCATCGCGCAACGCCGGGCCGAGGACCTGCTGTCGGCGTGCGCGCTGCGCGTGGCCGCGACGGACCCCGCGCCGCCCGCGACGGACCCCGCGACGGACCCCGGGCCGCCCGCGACGGACCCCGGGCCGCCCGCGACGGACCCCGGGCCGCCCGCGACGGACCCCGGGCCGCCCGCGACGGACCCCGCGACGGACCCCGCGCCGCCCGTGGCGGGCCCGCGCCGCGTCGAGCTGCCCGCTCTGCCCGTGCCGCACTCGCGGCGGGCGGAGATCCTCGCCGCCGCCGTCCCGCTGTTCGCCCGCGACGGCTTCGCCCACGTCACCAACGGCCAGATCGCCCGCGCCGTCGGCCTCGCCCCGTCCGCGCTCTACCGCCACTACCCGGGCAAGGTCGACATCCTGGCGGCGGCCTGTCTGCAGGCGGCCCGGCTGCTCGCCCAGGCGGTGGACCGGAACCTGCGGGGCGTGGCCGGCCCGCGGGAGGCCGTCGAGGCGCTGGCGGCGACGTACGTGGCGTACAGCTTCGAGCACACCGCGCTCACGAGCGTGGCCGAGGCCGAGTTCGTCGGCCTGCCCGCCGCGCTGCGCCGCCCGCTGGTCCAGGCCCAGCGCGAGCACATCGCCGGCTGGGAACGGCAGTTGCGGCTCGCCCGCCCCGGCCTCGACCCGCGCCAGGCCCGGGTCCTGGTGCACGCCGGGTTCGGCGTGGTGGTCGAGGCCGGGCGGCACCTGCGCTGGCGGGACACCCCCGGCAACCGTGCGGCCGTGACCGGCCTTGTCGTAGGCGCCCTCGGGCTCTGAGCCGCGCGGCAGGCTCAGGAGCCCGGCCGGTTCCCCGTCGGGATCACGATGGGCGTGGTCGTGCCCGAACTGCCGTTGTTCAGGAACGCCATGGCCAGCGCCCGTACGAACTGGTCGAACAGGTAGAAGGCGGCGGGCGCGACCGGGGTCAGGCCCTCGCGGAACAGGATGAAGGCCGGCCAGCCGGTGCGGATCAGGGCCGCCGACGCGGGGTCGCGCCGCAGGCCCAGCCAGTCGCCGATCTCGTCGCTCAGTACGTACCGCACGAACTCGTTGAGGAACCCGCGCGAGACCCCCAGGTCGACCTGGGAGGGCAACCCGAGCAGATCCTCCGCGAGTTGGACGCCCTCCGTCGTAGGGGCCAGGACCGGCGTCAGCACCTGGCCGGACTGCTCCTCCGCGGCGGCCCACGACCGGGGGATGTACTCGTCCCGCACCCCGAGCAGATGCAGCGCGACCTGCCAGCTGTGCAGGAAGGCCTCCTGGTCCTCGTCCGGGAACGGGACCCGCCACTCAAGCAGCTTCCGGCGTACGTACGTGCCGAGACTGTGGAACGTGACCAGGATGTCGGCGTTGCTGATCGGGATCTCCTGGTCCGAGCCCCCCGACCAGTGCGGCGACTGCGGCAGCAGATGACGCACCGCGGCGTGCACCAGACGCGTCTTGTTGGCCGTCACCACGAACTGGCCCGACGGCTCGAACCCTCGAAGCTGCGCCAGGTCGTAGCCGAACGTGAACGTCTTGGCCGCCCGGTCCTTCATGTCGGCGCCGCCCGCCGACCAGTACACGCTCCGCGCCTCCCGCGGGATCACGGTGCTCATCAGGCCGCTGCCCAGGGCGTACAGCATGAACAGGTACGAGTCCTTGCGCCGGTTGAAGTCGGCGGCGCGCGCCAGATTCGCCGGATCCGCCCAGGAGGGCAGCCGGTTGGCCTTCCGCAGCCAGGCGGCGAGGTCGGCCGGCAGGCCGGTGGGCAGGGGGTCGTCGTTGTTCACCCAGGACGCCAGCGCGGAGTTGACCGCGGGCACCCGGCCGTCCTCGATGAGGCGGACCAGGAGCCGGTCCACCTCGTCGTCCCACACGTACTCCGGGTCGGCGCCCGTGCCGGTCCCGGCGACCGAGCCCCGCGGCGACCACGCCCAGGCGTCACCGGCGCCCGCCGCGCCCACGAGGCCGAGGGCGGCGCCGAGGGACAGGACCTTTCTGCGACTGAGACTGCTCATCGGCCTGCTCGCCTTCCTGGTACGGCGTGTGGTTCAACACGCCTTGTTCTGCTCGTTGTTGGCGTTCTCCGCACGGTTCAGAGCTTGTTCCAGGATGTGATTTCCGATTAACATAGCGAGGCCTGGCACGGTCGACAAGGGCTGCCGTCGGAGCGGTCGCCGCAGCTCCCGTCGCCGGCTGTCGGCCACATCACGAGGGGTGCCGTGGCGCGTGGCCCGGGGCTGTGGCCCCAGCCTCCCTGCTCCCCGCCCGGCCCAGTTCCCGGACGAACTCCTCCGCCCGGGGCCAGGCCCCGTACCCCGCGGCGGGGTTGAGGTGTCCGACCGGGCCCAGGTCCACCAGTCGGCTGCCCCAGGCCCGGGCCAGGTCCGCGACCCGGCCGAACCCGGCGAGCGGGTCGTCGGTGCTCGCCGCGACGATGCTCGGGAAGGGCAGCGGCACGCGCGGCGTCGGCAGCCACCCGTGGTCCCGTAGCGCCCCCGGACCGGGGTACCCCTCGGGCAGCGGCGTCTCGAAGTCCGGCGGCGCCGCCAGGAGCGCGCCCGCGACCCGGTTCCCGTTGCCGCGGGCCGCCCAGTGCACGGTGGTCATCACCCCGGCACTGTGGGCCACCAGCACCACGGGCGACGGGACGGGCTCCGCCACCGCGGCGTCCAGGGCGGCGACTTGGGCCGCGCGGCTCAGCCGGTCGCGGGTCAGCGGGGGGACGGTGCGCGCGCCGGGAATCCGCTCGGCGAGGAGCGTCTGCCAGTGGTCCGGCACGTGGTCGCGCATCCCGGGCACGATCAGGACACTCGGCCAGCGGGTCTCGGCGGTGCGGGTCTCGGCGGTGCGGTTCTCGGTGGCGGGGGTCTCGGCGGTGCGCGTCTCGGCGGTGCGGTTCACGGTCGTACGTCTCACATTCGTACGTCCCACGTTCGTGCGTCTCACGTCTGTGCCTCCGTATGCGTCGTAGGGGCGGCCGCGCTCGGGCCGCCGGTGGTCGCCGTCCGCAGCCCGAGGCGCAGCACGTCCCTCTCGTACGTACGCCTCCCCACAGCGAACGCGGCCGCCGCGCCCACCGCGGCCAGGGGCACCAGCTGCAGCGCGCCGAGCAGCCCGACGCGGTCCGCGAGCAGCCCCGTCACCGCGGGGCCCGGAGCCAGGCCGAGCAGGCTGTTGGCGAGCGTGAGCGTGGCCATGGCGGTCGCGGCGACGGCAGCCGGGGTCAGCGCCGTCACCATGGAGGCGGCCGGTCCCGCCGTGGCGTTGGACAGCAGCGTCCCGGCGCCGATCAGGACGAGCTGGAGCGCCCCGGCAGGCAGCTGGAACCCGGCCGTCAGCAGGACCAGCGAACCGGCACTGCACACGATCGCCACGGTCCACTTCCGCGCGGCAAGGCGCCGGCTCACGCGGTCCGTGACGATCCCGCCGCCGATCATGCCGATCCCCGTGATCAGCGCGAACACCCCCGCCGCCAGGCCCGCCTTGGCCGGGGGCATCCCGTAGTACCGGTCGAGGAAGCTGGGCATCCAGGCGAGCAGGGCCATCGCGATGAACATCTGCAGCCCGCTGCCGACGTACGCGCACCGCACCGACACGGACGAGAACAGCCGCGGCACCAGGACCCGGACCAGCTCCCGCCGCGCCACCGGGGCACGGTCGCCGCCACCGGTCCCGGCCCGCCCGAGCCGCTTCTCCGTGACCACGACGCGGTAGACCGCGGCAAGCACCAGCCCGAAGATCCCCATCACGGCGAACGTCCAACGCCAGCCCAGGTGTTCGGCGACGACCCCGCCGATCGACACCCCGAGGACCGACCCGAAGGCGCCCCCGGCGATGAACGCACCGGACAGCGTGGCCCGCAGCGTCACGGGGAACACGCTGAGGACCACCGCGATCCCGACGCTCCCGTACGCCGCCTCGCCCACGCCGACCATGAACCGGCCCAGGAACATCTGGCCGTAACTCGCGGACACGGCGCAGCCCAGGGTCGCCAGACTCCACACGACCGCCGCGAGGACCAGGCTCTTCACCCGGCCCCAGCGGTCCGCGAGCAGCGAGAGCGGGAAGGTGAGCACCCCGACCATCAGCGCCACGATGCCGCTCAGCGAGCCCAACTGGGCGTCGGACAGCTGCCATTCGGCCTTCAGCAGCGGGAAGACCGCGTTGAGCACCTGCCGTGACATGTAGTCCGACAGCAGCAGTCCGAAACTCAGGGCGAAGACCACCCACGCGTAGCGACGGGACACCACCACCGGTCGGGGGCTCGTCGTCATCCGCACCACCCACACGTCCTCATGCGCACCGCCCTCTCCTCCGCGATCCGGTTCAGCAGGGCCGGTCGCCGACGATCCCGGCGCGCTCCATCTTGCGTACGGCGGGCCAGTAGTCCTGGACCGCGTAGTGCTGGGTGGCACGGTTGTCCCAGATGGCCACGCTGTTCGGCTGCCAGCGCCACCGCACCTGGTACTCGGGGATCGCCGCCTGGCTGATCAGATACGTCAGGAGGTTGCCGGCGCCCGGCGCGTAGTCCTGGCCGCAGCGCACGTTCTCCGGCGTGTGGTAGTCGACGAAGTGGGTGGTGAAGGAGTTGACGAAGAGGACCTTCTCGCCGGTCTCCGGATGTGTGCGCACCACCGGGTGCTCCGGGTCCGGATACCTCGCCTTGAGCTGATGCCGCTGCTCGACGGGCATGGCCGCCCCGAAGGTCGCCTCGATGCTGTGCCGCGCGTGCAGCCCCTCGATCTGTGTCTTGATGTGCTCGGGCAGCCTCCGGTACGCCTCCGCCATGTCGACCCAGAGGGTGTCGCCGCCCACCTCGGGCGTCTCCACGCACCGCAGCACGGCCCCCATCGGCGGGCACTCGCGCCAGGTCGCGTCGCAGTGGAGGGCGTTCTCGTAGTGCTCGGGCTTGCTGTCCAGGTCCTTGTAGATACGGACGAGGCCGGGGTGATCGGGGTCGCTGCCGAGGACCGGGTGGTCCTCCAGCGGGCCGAGGCGGGAGGCGAAGGCGACGTGCTCGGCCCGCGTGATGTCCTGGTCGCGGAGGAACAGCACCTTGTACTGAAGCAGCAACTCCTTGATCTCCGCGGCGAGTTCGTCGTCACGGGAGGCATCGCCGAGGTGTACGCCGGACAGCTCGGCGCCGAGGGTGCACGTCAGCGGTTCGACCTTGATGGAGCTGCGCCGGACGGCGGCGCGCCGGTGAAGGGTCTGAGACATGATGCTCACTCCTGGGCCTGGGCTTGGGCTTGGGCTTGGGCTTGGGCATGGGGCATGGCGTGTGGGTGACGTGGGGGCCTTACGTGGATCTGATGCGGCTCTGACGTGGGTCTGATGCGGCGCGGGGCGCGAACCCGGACCAGGAGGTTCAGAGGACGAGGACGGACGATCCCGTGGTCCGGCCCGCCTCCAGGTCGCGGTGTGCCTGGGCCGCCTCCTTGAGGCTGTAGCGCTGATTGATGCGGATCTTGATGCGCTCGGCCGCGACGTGCTCGAACAGCTCACCGGCCAGCGCGTCCCGCTCCGCGGGCTCGGCGATGTAGTCGGCCAGCGCGGGCCGGGTCGCGAACAGCGAGCCGTGGACGGCGAGTTGCATCGCGTCCAGCGGCGGCACTCCGGAGGCCGTACCGAAGCACACCAGCAGGCCGCGTCGGCGCAGCGACGCCATCGAGCCGGCCACCGTGTCCTTGCCGACGCTGTCGAAGACGACCGGGACACCCTGCCCGTCGGTCAGCTCCCGCACCCGCTCGGCCACGTTCTCGCGCCGGTAGTGGACGATGTGGTCGCAGCCGTGGGCGCGGGCGGTCTCGGCCTTCTCCTCGCTGGAGACGGTGCCGATCACGGTGAGGCCGAGCAGCTTCGCCCACTGGCAGAAGATCAGCCCGACACCGCCTGCCGCGGCGTGCAGCAGCACCGTGTCTCCGGCCTTCAGCGGGTGGATACGCCGCAGCAGATACGCGGAGGTGAGCCCGCGCATCGTCATCGCGGCGGCCGTCTCGCAGCTGATCTCCGCCGGCAGCCGGATCAGTGAGTCCGCGGGCATCACCCGCTCCGTGCTGTACGCGCCCAACGGGCTGCCGGTGTACGTCACCCGGTCGCCCTCGGCGACGTGCGTGACCCCGACGCCCACCGCCTCCACCACCCCGGCGGCCTCGACCCCGAGCCCCGCGGGCAGCGGCGCCGGGTACAGGCCCGTACGGAAGTAGGTGTCGGCGAAGTTCAGTCCGACGGCGACGTGCCGGACCCGGACCTCACCGGGACCCGGGTCACCGACGGGGACCTCCTCCCACCGCAGGACGTCGGGTCCGCCGGTCTCGTGGAAGCGGATGGCGTGGGGCATGAGTACGGGGGCTCCGTTCGGTGAGGGGGAAGTGGGGCGGGGCGGGGCGAGGTGAGGGGGTGAGGTTCGGCCGGGGCTCGGCCGGGGCTCGGCCCGGCTCAGCCGTCGATGTCGCGCAGCATGAAGCCGCGTCGCCCGGGGCGGCGGTTGGGCACCATGCCGAGCCGGGCCAGGGTCTCCTCGGTGTCCGCGTACCGCTCTCCGAGCCTGTAGATCTCCTTGGCCTCGGCCCCGGACGCGACGTCCCGGCCGAGGGCGTCGGCGATCTGCACCATCTGCTCGACCTGCGCCACCGAGCTCATCCGCTCGCCCTTGCGCCGCCACAGGTTGTCCTCGTTCCCCACGCGCACGTGCACGCCCAGGGCGATGGCGATCGCGTTCATCGGGGCGACGGCGCGCATCGAGCTCTCGACGGTGAGGACGGCGCCGTCGGGGGTGCGGCGGACGAACTCGATCAGGTCGGCGGGGTGCCGGCCCGCGAACCCGCCGCCGATCGCCACGTAGTTGAGCACCAGCGGCCCGGTGTGGACGCCGCTGCGGATCAGCCGTTCCACGGTCTCCAGCTGGGCGAGGGTGGCGAGTTGGAAGTGCGGCTGGATGCCGTTGGCGTTCAGGCGGTCGAGGTGTTCGAGATAGAAGTCCGGGCCCGCCTCGACGACCATGTCGCGGTACGCCTTGTAGTACTCGGGTTTGGCGATCGAGGTGCCCGCGAGGTCGTCGTCCGACATGATCTCGACGATGTTCATCTGGTTGGTGTTGATCGCGATCGTCACCTGGTCCGGCCGCGGCGTGAGGTCGGCCAGCATGTGGCGGGTGTCGTAGCTGAGCCACTTGGCCTCGGCGCCCTCGTCCTCGGGGGCGAAGGAGATCGACCCGCCGATCTGGAGGACCATGTCGGGCACGGCCTCGCGCAGCCGGGCGAGCAGCTCGTTGAACATCGACATGCGCTTGGAGCCGTGGCCGTTCAGCTCGCGCACATGGATGTGCAGCACGGTCGCGCCCGCGTTGTGGCAGTCGACTGCCGCCTGGACGTGCTCGTCCATGGTCAGCGGCAGGTCGTCCGCGTCGCCGGGCAGCCATTCCGGGCCGTAGGGGGCGGCCTGGATGACCAGCTTCTCCTGGTTCTCCGGCAGCAGGGAGTCGTCGAGGAAGTGCACGGTCCATCTCCTTTGTCGGACGTGGCACACGCGCTGCCGACGGCGGTCCGGCGAGGGCCCGGTGGCAGGGCGGAGCGGGGATGAGCGCAGACGGAAGGGTGCGGCGAAAAGGCCTGGCAGGGGGTGTCGTCAGGCCGCGTGGTCCGCTGGTTTCCCCTGCGGTAAGGCCACGTTAGGGGCCGGTTTCCGGGCCTGCTTTACCTCTGGTGACAGGTGACTTGTCGATCGGGGACACCCGAACACCCGATCCGCCGCCCTCGCGCTCCGCCGCGCCGCCGCCAGGCGGCCGGGGCAGGAGGGGCTACCGCTTCCCGGCCTGCGCGGCCCGCCACTGCCGGGGGCTTTCCCCGAAGTTGTCGCGGAACCAGCGGGAGAACGCGCTCGGCGCGGAGAAGCCGAGCAGCCCGGAGATCTCCGTCAGCGAACGGCGCGGGCTGGCCACCAGCTGCGCGGCGAGCCGGCCGCGCGTCGCGTTGACGAGCGAGGAGAACGTCTCGCCCGACGCGGCGAGGTGGCGGTGGACGGTCCTCCGGTCGACGCCGAGACTCCCGGCGACCTGGTCGATGGAGCACCGCCCGGTCGGCAGCAGCACCTCGATCAGCTCGCGTACGCGATCCAGCTCCGTCGTCTCCCGCGTCACGGCGATGGAGGCGAAGTACTGCTGCGCGTACGTCCGCAGCATCGGGTCGGACAGCGCGTTGGGGGTGTCGAGGTCGTCGGCGTACAACACGATCCCGTTGAACTCCCGGTCGAA
Source organism: Streptomyces solicavernae (assembly GCF_029968095.1). Taxonomy (GTDB): domain Bacteria; phylum Actinomycetota; class Actinomycetes; order Streptomycetales; family Streptomycetaceae; genus Streptomyces; species Streptomyces solicavernae. The sequence goes on from NZ_JASCIR010000011.1 coordinate 12,008, forward strand.
CTCCACCACGGGGCCGAACAGGCGCCGATGCGTGCCGGGGTCGTCGGGGGCAGCATGCGTGAAGCAGACCGACAACGGCTGCCAGCGCGACCCGAGGAAGCCGCGAAGGAACCGGTGAAAGGCCCCGACGGCGAGCTCGACGGCCTGCCGTGCGTCACCACCCTCGACCGGTTCCAGGCCGACCTTGAGCGTGGCCACCCCGCCCACTTCGGAGAGCCTGCTGCGCAGCATCTCGTTGTACGTGTGCTCGTGCCGCAGCAGGAGCTCCAGCGCACTGCGCGCGTCCGGCTCCTCGCGCAGCACCAGGCTGATGGGGCCGAGGGTGGAGAAGCGCCGCCGCTCTGCGAGCAGCAGCCCGAAGTCCGCGCGCTGCGCGGCCGCGGCGGAGCGTTCCAGGAGCTGGGTGACGGCGGCGCCGGAGATCCACCGGTCCGGCACGGAGAGCCCGACGGCGTCGAGCCCCACCTGCTTCATCAGCACCTGCGGGTCGATCCCGAGCGACCGGCTCAGTTCGAGGTAATTGCTCAGCACCGCATTGCGGACCAAGGGCTTCATGGGCGCACTCCAGGATTCCGTCCCCCACTGATAAGCGAGACGTCACGCCACGTCAAGATGCGCGCCGCGGCAACGGACGGCCGCGCCCGAGCCGCACGCGCACAGCAGGGTCGAGCCCGTGCCGCGCGCACAGCAGGGTCGAGCCCGTGCCGCACGCACAGGAGGTTCGAGCCCGTGCCGCGCGCACAGGAGGTTCGAGCCCGTGCCGCGCGCGCCCTCACCCACCCCCCTCCCGGACCGCCTCCGGCAGTTGCCCCACCGCCGCGGGGCTGTCGGGGAACATCGTCGCGAGCAGCCGCTCCTGGACCGCCGTGCCGCGCGACTCAAGCCGCTCGCGCCCTCCGGGCAGGGCACCGAGGACGCGGTACCGGGCGGTGTTGCCCGCGAGGGCGAGCAGCAGCGCCCACGGGAGCCGGCGGCGCAGGCCCAGGTCGCGCATGCCGTCCCTCCCCACGAAGACGGAGAGCAGGCTCGCCTGACGCGCCCGCTCGTACCGCTGGTGGAGCCGCTGCAGCGCGCCGCCGCCGTGGCCGAAGTCCCGCTCGGCCTGGGCGTTCAGGGTCTGGCGGGCGAGGTCCCGGCCGGCCTGCGTCTGCCCGGCGGCGGCCAGCAGGATGTGGTAGTTCCAGCGGTGCCGGACGTTCTCGTCGTCGGTCAGCCACTGCGGCGAGACGCCCATCAGCCACCCGACGTACCGCCACAGATGCATCAGGTCGTCGCGCTGCACACGGGTCAGCCGTACGCCGAGACCGAGGCAGCCGACGATCACCGTGCCGTCGAAGAGCCCGAGGGTTGCCGCCTGGTCGGCCTGGTTGACGGGCAGGCCCCAGCGTGCCGTGTCCCAGCGCGGCTCGAAGCGGGCGTTCACCAGGGCGTGCATGGCGCGCACATGGACCGTCAGACGCCAGCCCTCGGCGCCGGGCCAGAGGCCTCCCGCGCGGGTGACGGCGTTGGTCCACTTCGTGGTCTCGCCGAGGCGCCGCAAGGTGGTACCGCCGGTCAGGCCGCCGGTGCGGACGAGCAGGTCGGGCGGCCCGCCGAAGCGGTAACCGCCGATGAGGGAGAGGAGGGTGAGGACGTCACCCGCGTTGCGGCCGAGGTACCGGTAGGCGGCGGCGCCCCGCTCGATCCGGTCCCAGTCCACCCAGTCCGGCACCGCCGTCGCCTGGTCCAGCAACTCCCGCAGGGCGGGCGGCAGTTCACGCGGAACGTCGGGCGCCGCGAGCAGCGCCCGGCCGATCTGCGCGTGCGTCACCCGCCCCGGATCGCCGGCGGGTAACCGCATGGCCTCGGCGAGGGCGGCGCCCAACTCGTCGCGTTCGAGGAGGGCTTGCCCCACCCGCTCCATCAGGGGCTCGTCGATCTCCCGGCCGATGTCGGCGAAGAGAAAGATCCCGCGGGCGATCCTGCGGCCCCGCTCCTCGGCCTCCCGGAAACGGCGTGGGAACCGGGTAGTGTCACGGACCTCGCTGATCTGTGTCATACGTTCCGTTGTAACGCGAATTTCTGCTCGCATACCATTCGCGTCATGCGAAAGGAGCCACGCCAGCAGCGCTCGCGCCACATGGTCGAACGGATCGTTGCAGCAGGGCAGTTGGTGCTGTCGCGGGACGGCTACGCGCGCTTCGCGACCACCCGCGTCGCGGACGAGGCGGCCATCAGCCCGGGCTCGCTCTACCAGTACTTCCGCGACAAGGACGAACTCCTCACCGTCCTCATGGAACGCTTCTGGACGGAGACGGGCGACCGCGTGACCGCCTCGCTCGCCGACCGCTTCACCGACCCGCCGGAGCGGCTGATCCCCGACGCGGTGGAGGCGCTGCTGTCCGCGATGGAGTACGACTCGCAACTGCTTCGCGTTGTCGTCGAGGAGGTGCCGCCCCGCTACAGCGAGGCCCACCTGCACGCGCTCCGCCGCCGCATCCACGACCTGGGCTCGGCCTACCTCGCGGGCCGGGCGCCGGGGGAGCGGAGCGGGGCGACGCGCTCGTGGGTGATCGTGGCCGCGATGGAGGCGCTCAGCGTCCGCTGGGTCCTCGAACGGCCCCCGATCCCTCGGGAGTTGCTGATCGAGGAGCTCACGGCGCTGGTGACCAACTACATGAACGGCACGCCGACGCTCTGACAGCGGGACTCTATGGTGGTCCGGTGAGGTTCGTACCTTGGTGGGCCGTGCTCTCGTCCGGGTGCGCGCCCCTTCTGCTGGTCGGTGGCTGGACCCTGGCGGCGGTGGTGGAGGGGCCCGGCTACGACCCCGTCACGGAGACCATCAGCGCGATGGCCGCCGACGGGGCGTCCGGTCGCGGGGTGCTGAGCGGCGCGCTGGTCGCCCTGGGCGTGTGCCACCTCGTCACCGCCTGGGGGCTGCGCCCCGCCGCGGTCGCCGGGCGGGTGGCGCTGGGGTGCGGCGGTCTCGCGGTCATCGGGATGGCGCTCTCCCCGGTCCCGGAGAGCGGCGGTTCGCTGGTCCACGGCTGGGTCGCCGCCGTCGGTTTCGCCCTCATGGCGCTGTGGCCGGTCCTGGCGGCGGCATGGCCTGGAGCCGCACGGCGTGGAGCCGCATGGCCTGGAGCCGCACGGCGTGGAGCCGCACAGCCCGGAGGCGTACGACCTGAGGCCGTGCCGTGGGGGCTGCGGCCCGCGCTGTCGCTCGCGGTGTGCCTGCTGATGGGGGCCGGGGCGGTGTGGTTCCTGGTCGCACTGCACCGCCAGGGCGCGGCCGGTGTGGCCGAACGCGTCCTGACCACCGCGCAGACGGCATGGCCGTTCGCCGTCGTGCTGTCCTGCGGGAGACGGGGCGCACGTACGGGCTCACGTACGGGCTGACGGGAAATCTGACGGGAAAGCTGACGGAAAAAATTCGGAGGAGATCGGCGCCGCGATGAGGAAGACTTGGCGGACCGATGACTTTTTCCAGGCCCACCGGTCTCCACCGGTGCAACCATCCATGTCCATGTCCACGTCCACATCCGCGTCCCGGCCGGCAGCCTCGGCTCCTTGGTGACCGCGACCAGAAGCCCGGCGAGGTGCTGCCATGTCAACCGTGATCCAGGAACGACCGGCCGTGAAGGCGGGTGGCACACCGACGGTGGTGCGGCTGCTCGTCCTGGCCACGTTCGTGGTGATCCTCAACGAGACCATCATGATCAACGCGATCCCGCGGCTGATGGACTCGTTGCACATCACCGAACAGTCCGCGCAGTGGGTGTCCACCGCCTTCATGCTCGCCATGGCCGCCGTCATCCCGGTCACCGGCTGGTTCCTGCAGCGCGTCACCACGCGCCAGGCGTACGCCATAGCCATGGGCGTGTTCCTCGCGGGCACCGCACTCTCCGCCGTGGCGCCCGGCTTCGAGGTGCTGCTCCTCGGCCGCATCGTGCAGGCCGTCGGCACGGCCGTGATGATGCCGCTGCTGATGACCACCCTGATGATCGTGGTGCCCGAGCAGGACCGCGGCCGCGTGATGGGCAACGTCACCCTGGCGATCTCCGTGGCGCCCGCGCTCGGGCCCGCCGTGTCCGGGCTGATCCTGCAGGCCGGTTCCTGGCGGCTGCTCTTCGTGGTCGTGCTGCCCATCGCGGGCCTGGTCACCCTCTTCGGGCTGCGCAAGCTGGAGAACATCGACGAGCCCGAGGTCAGCCCCATCGACTGGCTCAGCGTCGCCGTCGCGGCGCTCGGCTTCGGCGGCCTCGTGTACGGCCTGAGCATGTTCGGCGAGGGCCACGGCAAGGTGGGGGCCGGAATCGGCGTCGTCGCCGCCGGGGCCGCGGCGATCGCGGTCTTCGTGTTCCGCCAGCTGAGGCTGCAGCGCACCGGCACACCGCTGATGGACCTGCGCACCCTGAAGCACCGCACGTTCGCGCTGTCCCTGGTCCTCATGTCCATCGGGTTCCTCGCGATGCTCGGCGCGATGATCCTGCTGCCGCTCTATCTGCAGAACGTGCGCGGGCTCAGCCCGTTGGAGACCGGTCTCCTCGTCATGCCGGGCGGCCTCGTCATGGGCCTGCTCGGCCCGACCATCGGCAAGGCCTTCGACCGCTTCGGCAGCCGCCCGCTCATCCTGCCCGGCTCGATCGCCATGGTGCTCGCCCTCGGCGCGCTGACCCAGGTCTCGACGACGATGCCGTACTGGGTCGTCCTCGGGCTGCACGCACTCCTCATGGTCGGCCTGGCCGCCACGTTCACCCCGTGCTTCACGCTCGGCATGGGCGGACTGCCCGCGCACCTGTACTCCCACGGCAGTTCCATGCTCGGCACGCTGCAGCAGGTCGCCGCGGCGTTCGGCACGGCCCTCGTGGTCACCGTCATGTCCTCCCGTACGAGCCGGCTCGTCGCGGACGGGACGTCGGAGGCGGTGGCCCAGGTGAGCGGGATGAAGCTGGCCTTCGCCGTCGTGGCCGCGCTCGCCGTGGTGACCGTCGTCGTCGCGGCGAAACTGCCGAACCGCATCACGCACGACGACGACGGGAGCCGGCCGGCGCAGTCGCCGTCGGCCGCTCAGTAGCCGGGCGGCGGAGCCTACGAGGTGGTGCCGGGCGCGTCCTGGGGAGAGCTCGGCGACTCGGGCTGTTCCTGGGGCGTGCTCGGCGGCACGGACGGCGACTTCGTGGGCGGGGACTCCGTGCCCGGTGAGGAGGGGGCGGAGGGGCTGGGCGACGGGGAGTCGCTTCGGGCGGCGGCCCTTGGGTCGCCGTCACGCGGGCCCGGTGTGGTCGCGGTACGGCGGTGGCGGCGCGTGCAGGCGGGCGGCCGCGGTCCGCAAGGTGGCGGCGGTGGCGTCGGGGACGGCGTCGGTCACGGCGACCCGGGCGAAGGGGGACGCCGCCGGCCGCAGGTCGACGCAGATCACGGTGCCCGCCCGCGGCCGCAGCGCGACGAAGTCCCGCTCCCCGGACACGTCCCGTACGCCGATGGACAGCACATCGGGGATCCATGTGCCCCGGCCCTGGGTGCCGCGCACGACCCGCCACCACGAGGAGTCCGCCGTCACCTGCTCGATCGCGTCGAGCGGTACGTGCACGTCGCCGCGGCGTGCGGCGAGCTTCTCCCACCACGCGAGCCGGACGATCAGCTCGCCCTTCCTGGCCACCAGCCGGGCCATGGCAGTCACACCTTCTGGTCGGCGTTCCGCCTGCACGACCAGCATATTCCGCCCCGTTCCGCGCCGGGGGGCTCAAGTCGTTCGGTGCGGTTCCTTCCCATACGCTGGATCTGTCCCGTTCCTCACCCCTTGCTGTGCCCGCGGCGGCCGGTGTCCCGGCTCCTGCCGCGGTGAACGGAGGATCCCGTGGTTCTGGTGGCTGCGGACGCGATCGGTGCCCCGTGCTGGCTGAGCCTCGTGGCGCGCGACCGCGAGGCCGCGGAGCGCTTCTACGGTGCCGTCCTCGGCTGGACGTTCCGGCAGGGCAGATTCGGCCGGGCCTTCTCGCTGGCGGCGGACGAGGGCGTTCCGGTGGCCGGGATCGGCGCGGTGGCCGGGGAGTTCGCCGTTCCGGTGGTGTGGACCCCGTACTTCGCCGTCGACGAGGCCGACGCGGCGGTCGCGCGGGTGAAGGAGCGCGGCGGCACGGTCGGGGTGGGGCCCGTCTCGTACCCCGCGGGCGGCCGGGCGGCCCTGGTGTCCGACCGGGAGGGTGCCGTCTTCGGCGTCTGGGACGGCGACGTACTCTCCGAGTGGACCATCGGCGCGGAGCGCTCGCCCGCCTGGATCGAACTCCACACCCGCAACGCCTTCGACTCGGCGATCTTCTACGGCGAGGTCCTCGGCTGGGGCGAGGGTGACCGGGACGGCTCCTGCGAGACCTCGTACGAGGAGGACCAAGTCGTGCTCCGGCGGCGGGGGCGGCCCGTAGCCCGGATGAACAGCGGCCCGGTGGAGCAGGCGGCGCCGAAGCCGCAGCTGCGGCCCCGCTGGCTGGTGCACTTCCGGGTCGAAGACCTGGACGAGGCGGTGTCCCGCGCCCTGGAGCACGGCGGGACCACCGTCACCGGCTCGGACTGGGGCAGCCAGGGCCGGCATGTGACGGTCCGCGACCCCGACGGCGCGCTGTTCACCCTGGACCAGGCGGCCCCGGACTCCGGCTGACGGCCTGGACGCCGGCTGACGGGTCCGGTCAGATCACGTCACGTCAGGTCAGGTCACGTCAGGCCCAGGCCCGCCGCGATGCGCCGCCGGTGCCAGGCGGGTGTGCCGAGGAGCTGGGTGGCGCCGTGGGCCCGCTTGAAGTAGCGGTGCGCGTCGTGTTCCCAGGTGATGCCGATGCCGCCGTGCAGCTGGATCATCTCGCTCGCCACCGTCGAGAACGCCTCCGAGCAGGCGGACTTGGCGACGGCCGCCCGCCGCGACAGCTCCGCCGAGCCCTCGGCCGCCGCGAAGGCCGCGCCGAGCGCGGCCGAGCGCCCCGACTCGACCAGCACGTACGCGTCGGCGAGGCGATGCTTCACCGCCTGGAACGAGCCGATGGGACGCCCGAACTGGACGCGCTCCTTCGCGTACGCGACCGTCAGCTCCAGGCACCGCTCGGCCGCGCCGACCTGTTCGGCGGCGAGCGCCGCGCAGCCCAGGTCGAGTACGTGCCGCAGCACCCGGCCCCCCTCGCCCGCCGTGCCGACGAGCCGTCCCTTTGCGGCGTCGAGGTCCAGTCGGGCCAGGTCCCGCGTCCCGTCCAGGGCGACGGCCGCCGAGCGGCGCACCCCCGCACCGTCCACCGGCACGTGGAACAGCGACACCCCCTCCGGCGCGCGCGCCGCGACGAGCAGCAGATCCGCCGAGGCCCCGTCGAGGACGTGCTCCTTGGTCCCGGTGAGGCGCCACGTACCGCCGTCGGGACCGGGGACCGCTTCGGCCCGTACGGCCGCCTCCGGATCCCAGGCCCCCTGCTCGGCCCACGCCACAGCGCCGGTCGCCGTGCCTTCGGCGAGCCCCGGCAGGAACTCCTCGCACGCCGCCTTGTCGCCGGAGGAGAGCAGGGCCTGGACGGCGAGCACCGCCGAGCCGAGATACGGAACGGGACTCAGCTCGCGCCCCAACTCCGCCATCACCACGTGCACTTCGAGCGCCCCGCAGCCCGCCCCGCCGTACTCCTCGGGCACGGCGAGCCCGGCCGCGCCGATCTGCTCGGTCAACGGCCGCCAGGCCGCGGCCCCTTCGCGGCGCCCGAGCAGCGACCGTACGGCGGAGCGCAACTCCTCCTGCTCCTCGGTCAGCCTCATGCGTCAACTCCCTTCTCGAACGCGGATGTTGAGGGACCGGGTGCCGACGCCCCGCCAGGAGCCCCGACGTCGAGCTCCGCCAGGTCCTTGCCGCGGGTCTCTGCGATGCGCCGGATCGCGAGCAGCGACACGAGTCCGCAGACGACCGCCAGAACCGACAGCGGCCCGCTCCGCATGCCTTCCGGGCCCGAGAGGAGGCCGCCGGCGATCAGCGGTGTGAATCCGCTGCCGATGAGCGCGGCCAGCTGGTAGCCCATGGACGCCCCGGTGTAGCGGACCTCGGTGCCGAACATCTCGGACAGCAGCGGCCCGAGCGGCGCGTACATCGCCGACTGCACCAGCTGACCGAGCAGCATGCCGACGATCAGCAGGGCCGGCTTCCCCGTGTCGACCAGGGCGAACATCGGGAACGCGCACAGCACGACGCCCACGGCGCCGCCCACCACGACCGTCCGCCGCCCGATGCGGTCGGACAGCGCGGAGAAGAGCGGGATCGTCACCAGACCCATGAGCGAGGCGGCGATCAGCCCGTTCATGACGTCGGACGTGGCGTAGCCGATGCCCGTGGCGTACGTGAGCATGAAGATGCTGATCAGGCCGGTCAGGGCGAACGGGCCGATGCCGACGGCGCACGCGAGAAGCAGGACGCGGGGCCTGCGCAGCACCTGCACCAGCGGCGGCCGGGGCCGCGCGGCGGACCGTTCCCGCTGGGCGTCGACGGCCTGCCGGAACAGCGGGCTCTCGCTGACGCTGATCCGCACGTACAGGCCGATGGCGAGCAGCAGCGCGCTGAACAGGAACGGGAGCCGCCAGCCCCAGGACATGAACTGTTCGCGGGGCAGGAACGTGGTCGCGGTGACGGCGAGCGTCGACATCAGGAAGCCGATCGGCGAGCCCATCTGCATGACGCCGTTCCACAGGCCCCGGCGGCCGGGGTCGGCGTGCTCGACGACCATCAGCGTCGCACCGCCCCACTCACCGCCGATGGCGATGCCCTGCACGACGCGGAGCAGGACGAGCAGGACGGGCGCCGCGATGCCGATGCTGTCGTACGTGGGCAGGACGCCGATCAGGAAGCTCGCCGCCCCCATGAGGACCATGGTCAGGACGAGCATCGTCTTACGGCCGGTCCGGTCGCCGAAGTGGCCGAACACGATGCCGCCGACCGGCCGCGCGACATAGCCGGCGGCCAGCGTGCCGAACGAGGCGATCATGCCGACCGTCGGGTTCGACTCGGGGAAGAACAGCGGACCGAGGACGAGCGCGGCCATCGTCCCGTAGAGCAGGAAGTCGTAGTACTCGATGACGGTGCCGAGCAGACTCGACAGCGCCACCTTGCGCAGCAGAGCGGGGTCGGGCGAACCGGCGGGTCTCGCGGGGTCCTTCGGGGAGGGTGCGGCGGACATGGGTACTCCCGTGTGCGGTGGGACGGAGCAAGTGGCCTACGGGTGTGGGGAGTTGGTCGTCCTCAGACGGCAGGGGAGAGCTCAGCGGGCGAGCACGCGCGCCCGGCACTGCGCGGGCGTGCCCCAGGCCGTGCGCAGGGCGCGGGCCTTGCGGATCCACAGGGAGAGGTCGAGCTCCTCGGTGTAGCCGAGCGCGCCGTGGAGTTGCAGCGCCGAGCGGGCGGCGGCGTACGAGGCCTCGCCGGCGGCGACCTTCGCGGCGGCCACCGCGCGGCCCGCGTCCGGGTCGTCCGACGCGAGCGCGAGGGCCGCCGCGTGCACCAGGGGCTCGGCGAACTCCAGGCCGGTCAGGGTGTCCGCGAGCCGGTGCTTCACCGCCTGGAACGAGCCGACGGCGACCCCGAACTGCCTGCGCCCGCCCACGTATGCAACGGTCTGCGCGAGCAGCGCGCGGCCCACTCCGAGCGCCTGCGCGGCCACCGCGAGCGCAGCCACCTCGGCGGCGTGCGCGGCGGCCGAAGCCACCTCGGGCCCCCGCCGCAGCACGGCCCCGCCGACCGGCCGGGCGAGGCGCCGGACCGGGTCGGACGACGGCTGCACGGGCCCCGCCGCATCCGCGAGGAGCAGCGCGTCACCGTCGACGACGAACACCGCGTCGGCACAGTCGGCGTCCAGGGCGTAAGGCGCGGCGGGGGAGAGCAGGCACAGGGAGGCCACGGTCCTGCCGGAGGCGATGCCGGGCAGCCGGTCGGCGGCGACCGGACCGCCGAGCCGGCCGAGGAGCGCGGCCGCGGCCACCGTCTCCACGAGCGGACCCGGCACCGCGTGCCGCCCCAACTCGCCGAAGGCAACGGCAAGTTCGACGGGGAGTGGGCCCAGGCCGTCGTGCTCCTCCGGTACGGCGAGGGCGAACACCCCGGCCTCGGCGAGCCTGGCCCACAGTGCGCGGCCGGGCCCGGTGTCCCCGGCCGCCCAGGCCCGTACCGCCGCCGTCGGCTCGGCGGCGCTGAGCATCTTGTCGAGCGAGCGGGCGAACTCCCGCTGCTCGTCGTCGAGGAGGAACCGCATCACCGACGTCCCTTCGGCAGACCGAGCAGCCGCTCGGCGATGATGTCGCGCTGGATCTCGTTGGTGCCCGCGTAGATCGGCCCGGCGAGCGAGAACGTGTACCCCTCGGCCCAACTCCCGTGCGCGGGCGCGTCGTCGGCCTCGTCGGCCAGCTCGCCGTACGGTCCGAGCAGGTCGAGTGCCGTCTCGTGCAGGGCGATGTCCAGGTCGGACCAGAACACCTTGTTGAGGCTGGACTCCGTGCCGATCGAACCCCCGGCGGCGATCCGCGAGGCGTTGGCGTACGTGAACAGCCGGTAGGCGCGGGCGCCGATCACCGCGTCCGCGACCCGGTCCCGCAGCGCCGTGTCGGCCGGGTCGGCCTGCGCGCGCCAGAGTTCGGTCAGCCGGTCGGCGGCCGCAGTGAACCGGCCGGGGCTGCGCAGCGTGAGGCCGCGCTCGTTGCCCGCCGTGCTCATCGCGACCTTCCACCCCTGCCCCGGCTCGCCGATCACGTCCTCGTCCGGCACGAACACGTCGTCGAGGAAGAGCTCGGCGAACGCGGGCTTGCCGTCGATGCGCCCGATGGGCCGTACGGTCACGCCGTCCGCGTCGAGGGGGAACATCAGATACGTGAGGCCCCGGTGCGGCTTGCCCGCCTCAAGACCCTCCCGGTCGCTGCGGAACAGGCCGAACGCGCGGTCCGCGAACGCCGCCCGCGAGGACCAGGTCTTCTGGCCGCTCAGCCGCCAGCCCCCGTCGACCCGTTCGGCCGTGGAGCGCAGCGAGGCGAGGTCGGAACCGGACTCGGGCTCGGACCAGGCCTGGGCCCAGATCACCTCGCCGCTCGCCATGGACGGCAGGACGCGGGCGCGCTGCTCGTCGGTGCCGTGCTCGAAGAGGGTGGGGGCGAGGAGGTTGATGCCGTTCTGGCTGACGCGCCCGGGGGCACCGGCCGCGTAGTACTCCTCCTCGAAGATCAGCCACGTCAGGATCGACGCGCCCCGGCCCCCGAACTCCTCCGGCCAGGACACCACCGACCAGCGGTCGGAGTGCAGTTCACGCTCCCACTCCCGGTGCGCGGCGAACCCGTCGGCCGTCTCAAGCGAGGGCAACGGCGTGGCGGGCACGTGCTCGGCGAGCCACGCCCGCGCCTTCGCGCGAAAGGCATCCTCTGCGGCAGTGAAGTCGAGGTCCATCAGCGCGAGTTCGCCTCCTTCATGGCCCGTACGTCCATGCCGCCGAGCGAGTCCTTCGCGGTCTCCGCGTTGTGCGCGTGCGCCAGGTGGTGAAGCCCGAACGCCGAGTCCACGCCGGTGTGCAGGCCCTGAAGGTCCTCCGCCTGGTTGACGGCACGCTTCGTCAGCGCGAGCCCCATGCGTGGCATTTCGGCGATTTTCTGGGCCAACTCCAGTGTGTGCTCGCCGAGTTGTCCGCGCGGCACGACCCGGTTGACCATCCCGATCTCGTACGCGCGCTGCGCGCTCATCCGGTCGCCGGTGTACAGGAACTCCTTGGCGATGCGTGGCGGCATCACCCACGGATGCGCGAAGTACTCCACGCCCGGTATGCCCATCCGGACCACCGGGTCGGCGAAGAACGCGTCGTCGGCCGCCACGATCAGGTCGCAGATCCAGGCGAGCATCAGCCCGCCCGCGACACACGCCCCCTGGACCGAGGCGATCACCGGCTTCGGCAGCTCACGCCAGCGCCGGCACATCCCCAGGTAGACCTCGGACTCGCGGGCGAACCGGCTCTCCGCGCCCTCCTTGTCCGAGTGGTCCCACCACAGTCCGGCCTTCCGGTCGAACGGCAGATGCGCGTCCCGCTCCGGGCTGCCGATGTCGTGCCCGGCGGAGAAGTGCTTCCCGGCCCCGGCGAGCACGACGACCTTCACGTCGCCGTCGCCGGCCGCGCGGTAGAAGGCCCGGTCCAGGGCGTAGGTCATCGCGGAGTTCTGGGCGTTGCGGTAGTCGGGCCGGTCCATGGTGACGAGCGCGACGGGGCCGCGGCGCTCGTAGCGGACGGGTTCCTTGGGCTCGGTGTTCCCGGGTGCAGTGTGGGCAGTGGACATCCGCCCTCCTTCCCTAACAAGTGTTTGGTAGGTTAGCGTACGAGCCTCCGGCCGTCGAGAAGTCGACCGCCCGGAAGGCGACCGTCCGGAAGCCCGTCCCCCGAGAGCGATGCGGAGCCGCCCGTGAGCAGCAGCGTCGAGGAGTTCCGTACCGAGGTCCGCGGCTGGCTGCGCGCCCATCTGACCGGGGAGTTCGCCGCCCTGCGCGGGCGCGGCGGACCCGGCAGGGAGCACGAGGCCTTCGCCGAACGCCTCGCCTGGGAACGGCACCTGGCCGCCCACGGCTGGACCTGCGTCGGCTGGCCGGAGGAGTACGGCGGGCGCGGCGCGACCCTCGAACAGCAGGTCGCGTTCCACGAGGAGTACGCCCTCGCGGACGCCCCCGCCCGCGTCAACCACATCGGGGAGCAGCTGCTCGGGCCCACGCTCATCGCCTTCGGGACGCCCGAGCAGCGCGAGCGATTCCTGCCGCGGATCGTCGCCGTGGAGGAGCTGTGGTGCCAGGGCTACAGCGAGCCGGACGCGGGCTCCGACCTGGCGAACGTCCGCACCCGCGCCGAACTCCACGACGACCACTGGGAGATCACCGGCCAGAAGATCTGGACCTCACTCGCCCACGAGTCCGACTGGTGCTTCGCCGTCGCCCGCACCGAACCGGGCTCCTCCCGCCACCAGGGCCTCTCGTACCTCCTCGTACCACTGGACCAGCCGGGCGTCGACATCCGGCCGATCACCCAGCTCACCGGCACCTCCGAGTTCAATGAGGTGTTCTTCGACGGCGCCCGCACCCCGGCCTCGCACATCGTCGGCGCCCCCGGCGACGGCTGGAAGGTCGCCATGGCCACCCTCGGCTTCGAGCGCGGCGTGTCCACCCTCGGCCAACAGGTCGGATTCCAGCGCGAGTTGGAGGCCGTCATCGCCCTGGCCAAGCGCAACGGCGCGGCCGCCGACCCGCTGATCCGTGACCGTATCGCCCGCGCCTGGACCGGCCTGGAGATCATCCGCGGCAACGCCCTGCGCATGCTCGACGGCGTCGCCGCCGGGGCGCCGGGACCCGAGGCGTCCATCGGCAAGATCTACTGGGCCACCTGGCACCGCGAGCTCGGCGAACTCGCCATGGACATCTGCGGCGCCGACGGCCTGCTCGCCGCCGGGGAGCCCTACGACCTCACCGACTGGCAGCGCCTCTACCTGTTCTCCCGCTCCGACACCCTCTACGCCGGATCGAACGAGATCCAGCGCAACATCATCGCCGAGCGCGTGCTCGGCCTCCCCAAGGAGGTACGCGGATGACCTCGACCCCACCCCCGTACGTGCCCGGCCACCAGCTGCTCGCCGGGCGCACCGCCGTCGTCACCGCCGCCGCCGGCGCGGGCATCGGCGGGGCCACCGCGCGGCGGCTCCTGGAGGAGGGCGCGAGCGTGGTGATCTCCGACGCGCACGCGCGCCGCCTCAAGGAGTCCGAGGCGGAGCTCGCCGCCGAGTTCGGCGCGGACCGGGTCGCGGCCCTCGCCTGCGACGTCACCGACGAGACGCAGGTCGCCGCGGTGTTCGACCGCGCCGAGGAACGCCACGGACGGCTCGACATCGTCGTCAACAACGCGGGCCTCGGCGGCACCTGTGACCTCGTCGACATGACCGACGCGCAGTGGGACAAGGTCCTCGACGTCACCCTCAACGGCACCATGCGCTGCACCCGCGCCGCGCTGCGCCGCATGAAGGCGCGGGGCGAGGGCGGCGTCGTCGTCAACAACGCCTCCGTCGTCGGCTGGCGCGCCCAGCAGGGGCAGGCCCACTACGCCGCCGCCAAGGCCGGCGTGATGGCGCTGACCCGCTGCGCCGCCCTGGAGGCCGCGGAGTTCGGCGTACGCGTCAACGCCGTGTCGCCGAGCCTCGCCATGCACCCGCACCTGGTGAAGGTCACCACCCCCCAGCTCCTGGACGAACTCACCTCCCGGGAGGCGTTCGGGCGGTACGCCGAGCCCTGGGAGATCGCCAACGTCATCGTCTTCCTCGCCAGCGGCTACTCCTCGTACCTCACCGGCGAGGTCCTGTCGGTCAGCAGCCAGCACGCGTGAGGCGACAATGACAGGGTGCCGAAAAGCAGCAAGAAGACCACGATGAGCGCCTCGCCCGAGCGGCGCGAAGAACTCCTCGCCACCGCCGCCGAGGTGTTCGCCGCCCAGGGCTACAACGCCACCACCGTCCGAAAGATCGCCGACGCCGCGGGCATGCTCGCGGGCAGTCTCTATTACCACTTCGACTCCAAGGAGTCGATGCTCGACGAGATCCTCTCCACCTTCCTGGACGAGCTGTGGGCCCGGTACGACGCCGTGCTTGAGGCCGGGCTCGGGCCCAGGGAGACCATCGAGGCGCTCGTCACCGAGTCCTTCCGGGAGATCGACCAGCACCGTGCCGCGGTCGCCATCTACCAGAAGGAGTCCCGGCACCTCCAGACCCAGCCGCGCTTCGCCTATCTCGCCGACTCGCAGGCGAGGTTCGAGAAGGCATGGCTCGGCACCCTGGAGCGCGGAGTCGCCACCGAGGTGTTCCGCGCGGACCTCGACATCCGGCTCACGTACCGCTTCGTCCGCGACACCGTCTGGGTCGCCGCGTCCTGGTACCGGCCGGGCGGACAGCACAGCGCCGAGGAGATCGCCCGCCAGTACCTGTCGATGGTCCTGGAGGGCATCGCCCTGCGCGAATGACAGCAGACACGCACATGGATACGGACTGAGGGAGTGACCATGGCCGAGGCCTACATCGTCGAGGCGCTGCGCACACCGGTCGGCCGGCGGAACGGCGGGCTCGCCGCCGTGCACCCGGCGGACCTGGGCGCACACGTACTGAAGGCGCTCATGGAGCGCTCGGGCGTCGACCCCGCGGCGGTCGAGGACGTCGTCTTCGGCTGCCTGGACACCGTCGGCCCGCAGGCCGGCGACATCGCCCGCACCGCCTGGCTGGCCGCCGGACTGCCCGAGGAGGTGCCCGGCGTCACCGTGGACCGCCAGTGCGGCTCCTCCCAGCAGGCCGTGCACTTCGCCGCGCAGGCCGTCCTCTCCGGCACGAGTGACCTGGTCGTCGCGGGCGGCGTGCAGAACATGTCGCAGGTGCCGATCGCCTTCGCGAGCCGGCAGGCCGTCGACCCGCTCGGCCTGCCCGAGCCGGGCCCGTACGCGGGCGAGGGCTGGCGGGCCCGCTACGGCGACCGGCCCGTCAACCAGTTCCACGGCGCCGAACTCATCGCGAAGAAGTGGGACATCAGCCGCCGCGCCATGGAGGAGTTCGCCCTCCGCTCCCACCAGCGGGCCGTCCGCGCCATCGACGAGGGCCGCTTCGACCGCGAGACCGTCGCGTACGGGGACGTCACCCACGACGAGGGCCCGCGCCGCGACACCACCCTGGAGAAGATGGCCGGCCTGCAACCCCTCGTCGCGGACGGCCGGCTGACCGCCGCCGTCTCCTCGCAGGTCTCCGACGGCGCCTCCGCGATGCTCCTGGCGAGCGAACGCGCCGTACGCGAACACGGGCTCACCCCGCGCGCCCGGATCCACCACCTGTCGGTGCGCGGCGAGGACCCGATCCGGATGCTGTCGGCGCCGATCCCGGCGACCGCGTACGCCCTGAAGAAGGCCGGTATGGCGCTCGACGCCATCGACCTGGTCGAGATCAACGAGGCCTTCGCGTCCGTGGTCCTCGCCTGGCTGAAGGAGACCGGCGCCGACCCGGACAAGGTCAACGTCAACGGCGGCGCCATCGCCCTCGGCCACCCGCTCGGCGCGACCGGCACCAAGCTGATGACGACCCTCCTGCACGAACTGGAGCGCACCGGCGGCCGGTTCGGGCTGCAGACCATGTGCGAGGGCGGCGGCCAGGCCAACGTGACGATCATCGAACGGCTCTGAGGCGGCGAGGGAGGCCCACGGGGGCCGTGAGTCTCCCTCCGCAGCCGTGTCCCCGCTCAGCGCCCCACCGGAACGGCCCCGCGCTCAGCGCCCCACCAGAACGGCCCGCCCGCTCCACCGGAACAGGTGCGCCACCGGCGGCTCCACGATCCCGCCGCCCGGCACCTCGCCGTCGAACCA
Source organism: Streptomyces solicavernae (assembly GCF_029968095.1). Classification (GTDB taxonomy): domain Bacteria; phylum Actinomycetota; class Actinomycetes; order Streptomycetales; family Streptomycetaceae; genus Streptomyces; species Streptomyces solicavernae. Next base: position 28,387 of record NZ_JASCIR010000011.1, read on the forward strand.
GCGGTCCACGTACGTCCAGTGGTAGGGATGGCCGAGATACTCCCCGGCCAGCCCCGCCACGTCGGCGAACTCCTGCTCCCAGACATGCGTCCAGCGGCCCGGCGTACGCCCCTGGTCCACCCGGCTCAGCGCCCACGAGCGGATCGTGGCGATGTGCGCGGGCATGGCGAGCAGGTCCGCCTCCAGACGGGCCACCCGCTCCTCGGGTGTGCCGGGCCGGACCGCGAGCAGCAGGGTGCGCTTCACACGCGGTCCCGGCGACGGCACCGTACGGGCGCGCACGGGCGTGAGCGCCACCGCGTCCAGCGGCCCCGGCAGACCGAGCCCGGCGGCGACCTGCGCGGGCGGCCGCTCGGACGTGAGGTCCCAACTGGCGCCCCGGCCGCCGAAACTCCCCGGCAGCTCGGGGCCGGCCGAGGACGCCAAGACGCCCGCCGCCGCGTCGGCCCTGTCGTACGCCGTGCTCCCTTCGGCCGGGAGCAGGGCCACCCAGCGGGTCACGCGGGCACCTCCGCGACCGGCTGCAGCACCTGGCGGTCGCGCTCCACGGCGATCGCGTCGGTCCGCGCCCAGAAGGCGGGCACGCGCGGGTCGCGGTTGGCGGCGGAGCGGGCGGCGTAGAACGCGCCGGTGTCGCGCACCGACCACAGGATGCGGACGGCGACCGTGTCAGGCCCGGCCCAGCTGCGCCACACCCGTTCCACGGCGAGGCCGCGCTCGCGGGCGCCCGGCAGGTACTCGGCACGCCAGCTCTCCAGCCAGGGGTCCACGTCGGGGGCGGGCAGGACGACGAGATCCAGCACGTCGACGGGGATGGGCCGGGGTGGTGCGGCGGTCATGCAGCTCCTCCTCTTCCTTTTCCTCGCCCCGCCCCGGCAGGGGCGCGGCGGGGCCGAATCAAACCGTCGCGCCACGCCTCACCGCACCAACCGCCCCCGAAGCCGGTGCAGCGTCCCCCGGTCCAGACCCAGGCCCTCCGAGAGGTACCCCGCAAGGCTGCCGTACTCCCGCTTCACCTCACCGAGTGCCGCGTCGAGGTACTCCTCGCGGACCTCCTGGAGCGGGATCAGAAGGTCAGGGTTCTCCATGTAGCCGCCCGCCTTCAGGCCCTCACGGGTCCTGCGGTCGGCCTCGGCGCGGTACTCGTTGGAGCGCAGGTAGTCCTTCTCGGCGGTCGCGGCCGGTACGCCGACGGCGCGCAGCACCAGGTAACTCACCCAGCCCGTACGGTCCTTGCCGGAGGTGCAGTGGAACAGCAGCGGGGTCTGCCGGGGGTGGGCGAGGTCGCGGAGGGTCGCGGCGAACTGGTCGCGGCTCTCCGGTTCGGTGACGAAGGAGCGGTAGATGTCCTTCATCAGCCGCTCGGCCTTGCCGTCGCCCAGCATCTCCTGCTGCTTCACCGGGTCCTTGGAGCCGATGGCCTGAGTCGTCTTCGCGTACAGGCCGAGGTCGTTCACCGGCCGGGCGGTCACCTCCACGCCCTTCGGGAGGCGGTCGGCGCCGTCGTGCTCCACCTCGAAGGGCCCACGGAGGTCGACGACCGTACGCAGACCGAGCTTGGCGAGCTTCTCGACGTCCGCGTCGGTCAGCTTGCCGAGCGAGTCGGAGCGGAACACCTGGCCGGCGCGGAACCGCCCGCCGTGGGCGGTGCGCAGGCCGCCCAGGTCGCGGACGTTGACGGCGCCTTCCAGCGGGATGTGCCCGCCGGACGGCGTACGGGTGTGGGACGCGCCCTCGGCGGGCGCCGCGGCGCGGGCCAAGGGCGCGGCCGCGGCGCAGGAGGTGAGAGTGGCGAGCAGCGCGGCAGCGACGAGCCCGGCTGTCGTACGACGGATTCCGGTGGCACGCACGGAGATCAACTCCTGGGCGTAGTAGGGAGGGTGTGAACTTCAGGCGCCCGGTGCGGGCAGTGCGCGCAGCGTGGCCTCCGCCTCGGACATGACGCGGTCGACGAGCTCCGCGCACGACGGCAGGTCGTCGATGAGGCCCGCGACCTGCCCGGCGGCCATCACGCCGAGGTCGGTGCGGCCCTCGACCATGGAGGCCCTGAGCAGCATGGGAGTGTTGGCGGCGAACAGGACCTGGCTCCACGTCAGGTCCTTGCCGTGCTTCATCGCGAGCCCGTCGCGCACGAGCTGGGACCGGCTCATCCCGGTCTCGCGCCGGAACGCCGAGGCGTGCCGCACGGCCCGGAGCAGCGAGCTGAGCCGGCCGGACCGCTCAAGACCGTCGACGAGTTCGGTGCGCAGCATCCGGTGCGGCAGCCCGTCGACCTTCGTGGTCAGCGTGACGTCCTTGACGGTCGCGGCGAGATAGCGGGCCTTGACGGCGTCCGGGACGGTCGAGTCGGAGGTGAGCAGGAAGCGGGTGCCCATGGCGACCCCCGCCGCCCCGTAGGAGAGCGCGGCGACCAGGCCGCGCCCGTCGTGGAAGCCGCCCGCCGCGATCACCGGGATGTCCACGGCGTCCACGACCTGCGGCAACAGCACGGTCGTCGCGACGTCCCCGGTGTGCCCGCCGCCCTCCCCGCCCTGCACCACCACGGCGTCGGCGCCCCACGCGGCCACCTTCTCGGCGTGCCGGCGCGCCCCGATCGACGGGATGACGACCACCCCGGCATCCTTCAGGCGCGCGATCAGCTCACGGGACGGGGCGAGCGCGAACGAGGCCACCTTCACGCCCTCGTCCACGATGACCTGCACGCGCTGCCCCGCGTCCCCCGCGTCCGCCCGCAGATTCACCCCGAACGGCGCGTCCGTACGGGACTTGACCTCGCGTACGGCCGAACGCAGCCGGTCGACCGTCATGGTGGCCGAGGCGAGAATCCCGAGCGCGCCCGCGTTCGCGGCGGCGGAGACCAGGCGCGGGCCGGCCACCCAGCCCATCCCGGTCTGCACGATCGGGTGCCGCACGCCGGCCAGTTCGGTGAGCCGGGTCGGCAGGGAGAGATCGCTCATGCCGCCGGCACCTCGCGCTCCCGCAGCCCCTTCGGGTCGATCACCTGCCGGATCAGCCGCAGCTCCTCGGGCTCGGGCGCGCGGGTGTACGGCACGTCGTCCTCCGGTACGACGAGGGCGAAGCCGGTGGCCTCGCGGACCTGGTCGACGGTGACGCCGGGGTGCAGGGAGCGGAGCCGCATCGACCGGTCCGGCGTCTCGAAGTCGAACACGCCCAGGTCGGTGATGACCTCGGGGATGCGGTGGTAGCGGGTCGCGGACGGGCCGGCCGCCGCGGCGCGGTCGTACCCGACGCCGCTCACCATGTCGACGCGCTCGACGAAGACCCGTTTCGAGTGCTTCGGCACCCAGTAACTCGTCGGGTTGTTCAGGGTGTTGACCGGCGCGCCCCGCACCCCGAGCAGCTGCCGCTCGGGCCGGGCCCAGTCGCCGATGCAGGAGATGTTCTGGTTGCCGTGCCGGTCGAGCTGGGAGGCGCCCATCATCACGTGCCGCCGCCCGCTCGCGACCAGGGCCAGATGCCCGCGGTACGGCAGCCAGCCCTCCACCACCTCCGCCTTGGCGCCGACCGCCGGGACGTCGCCGATCAGCAGCGCCTCGCCGTCGGTGAGCAGCAGCTCGGGGGAGAAGGTGAGCCTCGCGAGCCGGGCGCCGATCGTGGGCACGGTGCCCATCGGGCTGGCCAGGACCTCGCCCGCTCCCCGCCAGGCCTCGGCGCAGGCCACCACGCAGTACTCGGCCCGGGTCGCTGTGACCGTGCTGCCCATTCCCACCCGTCGCCCGCCGCCACCCTCAGTGGAGACGCTTCGCGTCGCTGTCATGCTTTGTCCTCCTCGTGGAACGCCGCCACCGCGGCCTGGTACGTGTCCTCGTCGCCCGACAGGAACCGCGCGACGAACGCCCGCCACGCCTTTGGGTCGCGGGCCGCCTTGGCGTAGGCGCGCTGGAAGGACTCGTCGCGGTCGTGGTCAGGCGCGCAGGATGTGAAGTGCGCGCCGTTCGGGGTCTCCACGACGCCGTTCACGAACGCGCGCTTGACCAGGAGCGTCTGCGGCCCGGCCTCCTTGAGCAGGTCCGCGCTGTCCACGACCCGCTCGCAGGAGACGTACGCGGCGTCGGCGGCCTCGCAGAACAGGTCGTCGAAGTACGGGTCAGGGCCCAGATACTGGCCGTTGCCCTGCGCGTCCGCGCGGTTGAGGTGGACCAGCGCGGCGTCGAGCCGCAGCGCGGGCGCGGCGACCAGCTCCTCGCCGTCCTCGTACGGTGAAGTCACCGTGCGCAGAGAGGGGTTGACCTTCAGGACGTCGGAGCCGAGGCCCGCGCGGATCGGCATGAACGGCAGCCGGTGCGCGGCCGCCGTCAGGCCCCACATGAACATGGCCTCGTCCAGCTCCACGAGCTCGAACTCCGCGCGCTGCCGGGCCGCCCCGAAGTGCGGTTCGAGCGGCACGGAGTCGAGCGTCGCGAAGGCCGCGACGACCTTGCGGAGCTTGCCCGCCGCCGCGAGCAGCCCGAGGTCGGGGCCGCCGTAGGAGACCACGGTCAGATCGGTGAGGTCCGAGCGCAGCAGCGCCCGCACCAGCGCCATCGGCTTGCGCCGCGAGCCCCAGCCGCCGATGCCGATGGTCATGCCGCTGCGCAGCCGCCCGACCACCTCCTCGGCGGTCATCGTCTTGTCCCTGCTCATGACTGGTTCTCCTCTCCGGAGCCGGAGGTGCTTGAGCCGCCTGCCGAGGGGGCGCCGCCGAAGGTGTCGCGCACCCGGTCGGCGACCCCGCTGAGGTTGGCCTCGAAGGTGAAGCCCTGCTCGAAGCGGTAGCTGCGGCGTACGTCCACGGGGTCGATGCCGTTGATGGCGGCCTTGGCGAGGCGGATCAGGTAGCCGTCCTTCGCGGCGATCTCCCGCGCCAACTCCAGTGCGGAGTCCAGGACGTGGGCGCGCGGCACGACCTTCCACACCGAGCCGTGCCGGTGCAGCTCGTCCGCGGTGGCGGTGCGCGAGGTGTAGTACAGCGCCCGCATCAGATGCTGCGGGACGAGGCGGGCCAGATGCGTGGCGGCGCCGAGCGCGCCCCGGTCCAGCTCCGGCAGGCCGAACGTGGCGTCCTCGCTTGCCACGATCGCGTCCGCGTTGCCGACGAGCCCGATCCCGCCGCCCAGGCAGAAGCCGTGCACCGCGGCGACGACGGGCACCTCGCAGTCGTAGACCGCCGCGAACGCCTCGTAGCAGCCGCGGTTGGCGCCGATCAGCGCCTCGTGCCCGTCCGTCCGCTGGACCTCCTTGATGTCGACGCCCGCGTTGAACCCCCGCCCCGCGGCGGTGAGCACCACGCAGCGCACCTTCGGGTCGGCCCCCGCGGCACGCACGGCCGCCGCCAGGTCGTACCAGCCTTGTACGGGAAGGGCGTTGACAGGCGGGAAGTCCACGGTGACCAGCGCGATGCCCTCTTCCGGGGCGGAGGTGGAGACACCCATGAGCAGATCAGCTACCTTTCCACCAAACGTTTGTTAGGCGGAAGATAGCAGCGGTTGGCCCGCTGCGGGAGGTGTCTCTTGGCAGCGATCATCGATCTGTCCGGAACGGTCGCCGTCGTCACCGGCGGCACCCGAGGGGTCGGCGCGGGCATCACCCGCGCCCTTCTCGAAGCGGGCGCCGACGTCGTGACCTGCGCCCGGCGCCCTCCGGAGCGGCCGGTCGAGGCGGCCGGACGCACGGCGGCCTTCCACCCGCTCGACCTCCGCGACGCGGACGCGGTCACCGCCTTCTTCACCCGGGTCCGCGACCGGCACGGGCGCCTCGACACCCTGGTCAACAACGCCGGGGGAGCGCCCTTCCGGATGCTCGGCGAGGGCGGCGCCGCACGGCACGCCAGAGTCGTCGAGCTGAACCTGCTCGCCCCGCTCACCGCCTCGCTCGCCGCGTACGAGGTGATGCGCCACCAGGCCGGCGGCGGCTCGGTGGTGATGGTCGGCAGCGTCAGCGGCACCCGGCCCTCGCCGGGCACGGCGGCGTACGGGGCGGCCAAGGCGGGCCTGGAGAACCTCGCCGCCTCCATGGCCGTGGAGTGGGCGCCCGAGGTGCGGGTCAACACCGTCGTGCTCGGCCCCGTCCGCACCGAGCTGTCCCACCTGCACTACGGGGACGAGGACGGCATCGCCGCCGTCGGCCGCACCGTCCCGCTCGGCCGGCTCGCCGAACCCGCCGACGTGGGCGACGCCTGCGTCTTCCTCGCCTCGGAGCGGGCCGCGTACATCAGCGGGGCGAGCCTGCACGTGCACGGCGGCGGGGAGCGGCCCGCGTTCCTCGACGCGGCCAGCGTCAACAAGTGACCGTAGCCGGACGGGAGTCGACCCCGGCCGGCCTGCACTCACCAGGAGACCCAGCATGACCACGAGCACACGCATCTGCGCCGGCCGCGTCGCCGTCGTCACCGGAGCCGGCCGCGGCCTGGGCCGCGCGCACGCCCTCGCCCTCGCCGCCGAGGGCGCCAGGGTCGTCGTGAACGACATCGGCGCCGCACTCGACGGCAGCGGCAAGGCGGCGGGCCCGGCGGCGGAGGTCGTCGCGGAGATCCGGGCGGCGGGCGGCGATGCGGTCGCCCACGCCGGTGACATCGCCACGTCCGACGGCGCGGCCGCACTGATCGCCACGGCCCTGGACACGTACGGCCGCCTCGACACCCTGGTCAACAACGCGGGCTTCCTGCGCGACCGGATGCTCGTCAACCTCGACGAGGACGACTGGGACGCGGTGCTGCGCGTCCACCTCAAGGGCCACTTCCTGCCCCTCAAGCACGCCGCCGCGCACTGGCGGGCCGAGGCCAAGGCGGGCCGTACGCCCGAGGCGCGGGTCGTCAACACCAGTTCCGGGGCGGGCCTGTCGGGCAGCGTCGGACAGGGCAACTACTCCGCGGCCAAGGCGGGCATCCTCGGGCTGACGCTGGTCGCGGCGGCGGAGATGGGCCGGTACGGGGTGCAGGTCAACGCGATCGCCCCGGCGGCGCGGACCCGGATGACGGAGCAGACCTTCGCGGAGACGATGGCGGCGCCTCAGGACGGGGCGGCGTTTGACGCGATGGCCCCGGAGAACGTCTCGCCGCTCGTGGTGTGGCTGAGCGCTGCCGCCTCCGCGGGGGTCACGGGGCGGGTCTTCGAGGCGGAGGCGGGCCGGATCACGGTCATGGAGGGCTGGCACCCGGGCCCCACGGCGGACAAGGGCGCCCGCTGGACCCCTGCGGAGGCGGGCGAAACGGCCCTGAAACTCCTGGCATCCGCCCGCGCCCCGGAGGGGGTGTACGGCGCGAGCTAGACGCCCCGAAAGGGGCGCGGGGAACTGCCCGAACAACCACGACGCGCGCGCGCCCGGCAACGCAGGATCCCGCACCGAGTGCAGCCCCGAAAGGGGCGCGGGGAACTGCGCGACGGCAACCCCCACCCACCCGCACCCCGCAACGGACCAGCCCCCGGCCCCGGAAGTCGGCAACCGCCACGACCGGGGCCGAGCCATACCCCCGCACCCCCCGGAGGGACCCCTTTCCCGGTGAGCGGGAATTCGGCCTCCACCTCGGGCCGACCCCCTGCCTAACCTCCCCTGCACCCGACCCACCGCAGAGGATGCGTATGCTCACCGACCACCAGAGGCAGCACGCGGCGGAGATCCTGCGCTCCGCCGAGCGGCGTCGCGCACCGGTCGCCCCGCTGACCGAGACCTTCCCCGAGATCGACACCGAGGACGCCTACGAGATCCAGCTGATCAACATCCGGCACCGCCTCGCGGCCGGGGCGGCGGTGCGCGGGCACAAGGTCGGCCTGTCCTCGCCGGTCATGCAGCAGATGATGGGCGTGGACGAGCCGGACTACGGCCACCTCCTCGCCGACATGGAGCTGAGCCAGGACCGCCCCGTCCCGACAGCCGCGTACTGCCAACCCCGCGTGGAGGTCGAGGTCGGCTTCGTACTCGGCGACGACCTGCCGGGCGAGCACTGCACCGAGGCGGACGTGCTCGCCGCCACCGAACGCGTCGTCCCCGCACTGGAGTTGATCGACAGCCGCATCCGGGACTGGCGGATCAGCATCGCCGACACCGTCGCGGACAACGCCTCCTCCGCCGGATACGTCACCGGCGAGGGCCGCGACCCCCGCGACCTCGACCTCAAGGCGGTCGAGGCCCGCCTCACCAGCGGCCGCGACCTGCTCGCGGAGGGCCGCGCCGACGCCGTGCTCGGTGACCCGGCCACCTCCGTCGCCTGGCTCGCCCGCACCGTGGCCCGCTTCGGCGTGCCCCTGAAGAAGGGGCACGTGGTGCTGCCCGGCTCGTGCACCCGGGCCGTCGACGTGGCGGCCGGACAGACGTACACCGCCGACTTCACCGGGCTCGGCCCGGTCTCCCTCTCGTTCACCTGAGGTGATGCATGCCCCCCTCCAGCACCCCCACGAAGCCCAAGGCGACCGCCGCCATCGTCGGCTCCGGCAACATCGGCACCGACCTGCTCTACAAGCTGCAGCGCTCCGAACTCGTCGAACCCCGCTGGATGATCGGCGTCGACCCGGACAGCGAAGGCCTCGCCCGCGCCCGCACCGCCGGCCTCGAAGTCAGCCCCGAGGGTGTCGACTGGCTGCTCGCCCAGGACGACCTGCCCGACCTCGTCTTCGAGGCGACCTCCGCGTACGTGCACCGCGCCAACGCCCCGCGCTACGCCGAACTCGGCATCAAGGCCATCGACTTGACGCCCGCAGCCGTCGGCCCGGCCGTCGTCCCGCCCGCCAACCTGCGCGCGCACCTCGACGCCCCCAACGTCAACATGATCACCTGCGGCGGCCAGGCCACCATCCCCATGGTCTACGCGGTCTCCCGCATCGTGCCCGTGGCGTACGCGGAGATCGTGGCGTCGGTCGCGTCCGTGTCGGCCGGGCCCGGAACGCGCGCCAACATCGACGAGTTCACCCGCACCACCTCGCGCGGCATCGAGACCATCGGCGGAGCCGGGCGCGGCAAGGCGATCATCATCCTCAACCCCGCCGAGCCTGCGGTCATCATGCGCGACACCGTCTTCTGCGCCATCCCCGAGGACGCCGACCGCGAGGCGATCACGCAGTCCGTGAAGGAGATCGCCGAACAGGTCGCCACGTACGTACCCGGCTACCGGCTGCGCAGCGAACCGCAGTTCGACGCCCCCCGGCCCGAGAACGGCGGCATGGCCCGCGTCGCGCTCTTCCTGGAGGTCGAGGGCGCGGGCGACTACCTGCCGCCGTACGCCGGAAACCTGGACATCATGACGGCCGCCGCCACCAAGGTCGGCGAGGAGTTCGCGAAGGGCATGCACCCATGACGATCACTTCCCGCTACTCGGACACCCTCGACATCCGCATCACCGACTCCTCGCTGCGCGACGGCTCGCACGCCAAGCGGCACCAGTTCACCGGCGAGGACGTACGCAACGTCGTCGCCGCCCTCGACGACGCAGGCGTCCCCGTGATCGAGGTGACGCACGGCGACGGGCTCGGCGGCTCCTCCTTCAACTACGGCTTCTCGAAGACCCCCGAGCAGGAGCTCATCAGGATCGCCGTGGACACCGCACGGCAGGCGAAGATCGCCTTCCTGATGCTGCCGGGGCTCGGCGTGAAGGACGACATCCGGGCCGCGCACGCCAACGGCGCGAGCGTCTGCCGGATCGCCACCCACTGCACCGAGGCCGACGTCGCCGTCCAGCACTTCGGCCTGGCACGGGAGATGGGCCTGGAGACCGTCGGCTTCCTGATGATGGCCCACTCCACCACCCCCGAGAAGCTGGCCGCGCAGGGCCGCATCATGGCCGACGCGGGCTGCCAGTGCGTGTACGTGGTCGATTCGGCCGGCGCCATGGTCATGGACGACGTGACCGATCGAGCGGCCGCCCTCAAGGCCGAGTTGGGCGACGACGCGCAGATCGGCTTCCACGGGCACGAGAACCTCGCCCTCGGCACCGGCAACTCCATCGCCGCCGTCAAGGCGGGCGCCCTGCAGATCGACGGCTCCACCCGCCGCCTCGGAGCGGGCGCCGGGAACACCGCCGTCGAGGCGCTGGTCGCGGTCTGCGCCAAGATGGGCATCCGCACCGGCATCGACGTACTGAAGATCATCGACGCGGCCGAGGACGTGGTCCGGCCGGTGATGGACGAGGAGTGCCGGCTCGACCGCATGGCCCTCCTGATGGGGCATGCCGGGGTCTACTCCAGCTTCCTCAAGCACGCCTACCGGCAGGCCGAGCGCTACGGCGTCCCGGGCGCCGAGATCCTCCTCGCGGCGGGCGAGCGGCGCCTCGTCGGCGGCCAGGAGGACCAGCTCATCGACATCGCCGTCGAACTCGCCGCACGGAACTGAGCACTGAGCACTGAGCACTGAGCACACAGCACCGAGCACCCAGCACCGAGCACTGAGCCGAAACCGGAGGACGAGATGACTGCTCTCAACGAAGAGGTCCGGGTCATCGACGCGGGCAGGCCGCCGACGCGCTTCGCCCGCGGCTGGCACTGTCTCGGCCTTGCGAGAAGCTTCAAGGACGGACAGCCGCACGAGATCGAAGCGTTCGGCACCAGACTCGTGGTCTTCCAGGGCCAGGACGACGGCGAGCTGCACGTCCTGAACGCCTACTGCCCCCACATGGGCGGCAACCTCGCCCACGGCAGCGTCAAGGGCGACGCGGTGGCCTGCCCGTTCCACGACTGGCGCTGGTCGGGCAACGGCCGCTGCACCGGCATCCCGTACGCCCGCCGCGTACCCCCGCGCGCCCGCACCCGCAGCTGGCTCACCCTGGAACGCAACAAGCAGCTGTTCGTCTGGCACGACCCCGAGGGCAAGCCGCCGCCGGACACGGTCACCATCCCCGAGATCCCCGGCGTCCACGGCCCAAAGGCGGGGGAGTGGAGCGACTGGACCTGGAAGACGCTCCGCGTCGAGGGCTCCAACTGCCGTGAGATCGTCGACAACATCGTCGACATGGCGCACTTCTTCTACGTGCACTACTCGTTCCCCGAGTACTTCAAGAACGTCTTCGAGGGGCACATCGCCACCCAGTACATGGAGTCCAGCCCGCGCGGCGACATGGACCTGGGCACGCTCAGCGCGGGCGGCCTGCGCTCGGACGCCTCGTACTACGGGCCCTCGTACATGATCGACTACCTCTACAGCGACATCGGCGGCGGCACCGAGATGGAGATCGTCCTGATCAACTGCCACTACCCGATCGACGAGAACAGCTTCCTGCTCCAGTACGGCGCGATCGTCAGGCAGCTGCCCGGCATGACGCGGGAGCAGGCCGAGGAGGCCGCCGCGCAGACCGCGGAGGGCGCGGCCGCGGGCTTCGAGCAGGACGTGGAGATCTGGAAGAACAAGACCCGCATCGACAACCCCCTCCTCACCGAGGAGGACGGCCCGGTCTACCAACTCCGGCGCTGGTACGAGCAGTTCTACGTCGACACCGCCGACGTGAAGGACGAGATGACGCGGCGCTTCGAGTTCGAGATCGACACCGAGCGGGCCAACCAGGCCTGGCGAGCCGAGGTCGCCGCGAACCTCGCCCAGCGCGAGGCCCAGCGCGAGGCCCAGCGGGCGGCGGCGCCGGGGACCGGGGCCTGACATGCGGCCCGTGGAGTGCCTGACCTGCGGAAACCAGGTCCTGTGCGAGAAGTTCAGCCCGGCCCACACCTCCGTGCAGTGGACCGCGGACGCGGCCGTGGCCTGCGCCGAGTTCCGGGCCCGGGTCGCCGAGGGCGCGCACAGCGCCCGCATCCGGACCTGCCGGGAACTGCGGAACAGCATCGAACAGGCCGTGGCGGAAGGGGAGTTGGAGGTCGCGGATGTCTGAGCCCGCGAGTGCCGCTCAGCCTGCCGCCGATGTGCCCTCGCCCCGGCTGCGGGTCCGTGTCGCCGAGGTCGTCGCCGAGACCGCGGACACGCACTCCCTGGTCCTCGAACCGGCCCCGGAGGACACCGGCCGCTTCGCCTACCGGCCGGGCCAGTTCCTCACCCTGCGGCTGCCCGGCGCGGACGGCCGGCCCGCGGCCCGCTGCTACTCGCTGTCCAGTTCGCCGCACACCGGCGAGCCGATGAAGGTCACCGTGAAGCGCGTCCCGGGCGGCCGGTGCTCCAACTGGGTGTGCGACCGGGTCGGTCCGGGCGACGAGATCGAGGTGCTGGCCCCGGCCGGCACCTTCACCCCGGACACGCTCGACGACGACCTGCTGCTCGTCGCGGGCGGCAGCGGCATCACCCCGGTCCTGTCGATCGCCAAGTCCGCCCTCGCGCGGGGCCACGGCCGGGTGACGCTCCTGTACGCCAACCGCGACGACGCCTCCGTCGTCTTCCGCGACGAACTGTGGGGCCTCACCGAGCAGTACCCGGACCGGCTCGTGATGATCCACTGGCTGGAGACGCTGCTCGGCCTGCCCGACCTGGCCCGGCTGTCCGCCGCCCTCGCGCCGTACGCCGGGCGGGACGCCTTCCTCTGCGGACCCGCGCCGCTGATGGACGCGGCGGAACAGGCGCTGCGGGCGGCAGGCACCCCGGCCGCCCGCGTCCACCGGGAACGGTTCTTCTCGCTGAGCGGCGACGTCTTCGACACCCCGGCACCGGCCGCCGTCGTCGCCGACCCGGCCGCCGCGGTCCGTACCGCGCACGTCGCACTCGACGACGAGACCCACACCGTCGACTGGCCGTCCGGGCAGCCACTCCTCGACGCCCTGCTCGCCGCCGGCGTCGACGCCCCGTACTCGTGCCGCGAGGGCGCCTGCGCGGCCTGCGCCTGCCGGGTGGTGGGCGGCGAGGTGAAGCTGCTGCGCAACGAGGTCCTGGACGAGGAGGACCTCGCCGACGGCTACGTCCTGGCCTGCCAGGCGCTGCCGCTCACCGACCGGGTGGAGGTCACGTACTCCTGAGGCCCCGACCGCACGGCGAAGGGGGTGGACCCGCGCGGTCCACCCCCTTCCTCAGGCCCGCGCCCCGCTCACTGGCTGGTGTACCCGCCGTCCACCACGAACTCCGCCCCCGTCGAGTAACTCGCCTCGTCCGACAGGAGATACAGCACCATGTTCGCCACCTCGGCGGGCTGCGCCTCGCGCCGGATCGGCTGCTGCCGCGCCTTCTCGTGCGAGCGCTCCGAGTCGGCCGTCATCGGCGTGGCCACGATGCCGGGGTGCACCGAGTTGACGCGGATGTTGTACGGGGCGAACTCCTGCGCCGCCGCCTTCGTCATGCCGCGCACCGCCCACTTGGACGCCGTGTAGCTGAGGATGTGGGAGAAGGCGACGATCCCGCAGACCGACGAGATGTTGACGACGGAGCCGCCGCCCGCGGCCCGCATCGAGGGCAGCACCGCCTTCATGCCGAGGAAGACGCCGATCTCGTTGACGTCGATCACCCGCCGGTAGTCGGCCTCCGTCAGGTCCTCGATGGCGCAGCGGTGCACGAGGCCGGCGTTGTTCACCAGCCCGGTGACGGAGCCGAACGCCCCCTCCGTACGGGCTACGGCCGCCTTCCACGCCGCCTCGGACGACACGTCCAACTCCACGAACAGCGCCTGCTCCGGACCGAGTTCGGCCGCAAGCGCCTCGCCCTCCGGTACGAGGACATCGCCGATCACCACCTTCGCGCCCTCCGCGACGAGCCGCCGCACATGCGCCTCGCCCAGGCCGCGCGCGCCGCCCGTCACGACGACCACCTTGCCGTCCGTCCTGCCGCTCATCCGGGGACCTCCATGAGCCGATGGATGCCAGTCGCCGCGATGCTCGCAGCGGGGCCGGGCCGGTGGCTCGCGGTGCTTCCCACTCACCGGGAAAGCGCACTGCCGCGTACGCGCCCGCGCGGGCAGGCTCGACGGGAGCGCCCCGCGCCGCCGGGGCCGCCCCGCCCTGTTCGACCGACGACAACTTTCACCGACGACAACTTTCACCGACGACAACTTCACCGACGACAACTTCGACCGACCACAGCCAGGAGGACCCCCGATGTCCGTCGATCTGACCGGAAAGGTCGCCCTCGTCACCGGCGCCGCCCGTGGCATGGGCGCGGCCGAGGCCCGCCTGTTCGCCGCCTGCGGGGCGAAGGTGGTCCTCACCGACGTCCTGGCGGCCGAGGGCCGCGAGACGGCCGCCTCGATCGGTCCGGCAGCCCGGTTCGTACGCCACGACGTCACCGACGAGAAGGACTGGGCGCGGGCCGTCGCCACCGCCGTCGACGGCTTCGGCGGTCTCGACGTCCTCGTCAACAACGCCGCGATCTACAGCACTTCCCCCCTCGTCGACGAGGACCCGGCCCGCTTCGAGGCACTGCTGCGCGTCGACCTGTTCGGCCCGTTCCTCGGCATCCGCGCCGCCGCCGCTGCCCTGCGCGCGAGCGGCAGCGGCTCCGTCGTGAACATCTCCTCGCAGGCCGGCCTGCAGGGCATCTGGGGGCACGGCGCGTACGGGGCCGCCAAGTGGGGGCTGCGCGGCCTCACGAAGACCGCGGCACTCGAACTCGGCCCCGACGGCATCCGCGTCAACTCCGTCCACCCGGGCGCCGTCGACACGGCCATGACCGCCCACCTGGGCACCAAGGACCACCCGGCCGCGCCCCTCGGCCGCGTCGCCGACCCCGAGGAGGTCGCCCGCGTCGTCGCGTTCCTCGCGTCCGACGACGCGTCCTACCTCTCCGGTGCCGAACTCGCCGTCGACGGCGGCGCTTCGGCGGGCCGCATGCCGGTGTTCCCGCAGCGGGGGGCCGAGGCATGAGCGGGCCCGCCCCCGAGGTCCGGGCGGTCATCGACCTCGCCACCGCCAACTTTCCGCCGCTCGGCACGGAGATGACGGACATCGCCGAGGTGCGCGCGTTCTTCGCCGCCCGGCCCGGGCCCGCCGTCGCCCCGCTGCCCGTCGCCCACGTCACGGACACGGACGCCGACGGCGTGCCCGTACGCGTCTATGACCCCGGCATCGAGCAGGACGCACCGGTGGTGCTCTTCCTGCACGGCGGCGGATTCGTGCTCTGCGACCTCGACAGCCACGACGGCTTCTGCCGCGCCATGGCCGACGCCACGGAGGCCGTCGTCGTCTCCGTCGACTACCGCCGCGCGCCCGAGCACCCCTTCCCGGCGGCCCCCGAGGACGCGTACACGGCCCTGCTGTGGGCGGCGAAGACGTACCCGCGCAGGCGGATCGCGGTCGCGGGGGACAGCGCGGGCGCCAACCTCGCCGCCGTCCTCACCCTGCTCGCCCACGACCGGGGCGGACCGGAGATCGCCTTCCAGGCGCTGTACTACCCGATGCTCGACCCCACCCGCTCCGGCGCCTCGCACCGGGACAACGCACAGGGCTGGTTCCTCACCGCCGACCATGTGCGCTGGTACTGGCAGCAGTACCTGACGTCCGGCGAGGACGCGGCCGACCCGTACGCGGCACCGCTGCGCCGCACCGGCCTCTGCGGACTCCCCCCGGCTCACCTCGTCACCGCCGGACTCGACCCGCTGCGCGACGACGGCGAGCGCTATGCGGCCGCGCTCACCGCCGCCGGGGTGCCGGTCCGGCTCGGGCGGTACGACGGGATGTTCCACGGCTTCCTGACCATGGCACCGCACCTGCCGGAGGCCGCCGCCGCCCGCGCGAGCGCGTTCACCGCGCTGCGAACGGCGCTCGTCGGCCGCCGCGACGCCGCCACGTAGGATCAGCCCGGGATCAGCTCGAACCCCTTGTACCCGGACCCCGCCACATCGGCGATGATCTGCCCGTACGCCCCGAAGCCCCCCACGAACGGCATGAACACCCGCGGCTTTCCGGGGATGTTGGCGCCCAGGTACCACGAGTCCGCCGACATCATCAGTGTGGCCGCCGCCCGCTCGCGGCACTCCGCGACCCACTCCTCCACGGCCCGCGCGCCCGCCTCGATCGCCGCGTACCCGTGCGCGTCGAGGTGTGCGAGGCAGTCGGCGAGCCAGTCCACGTGCTGCTCGGCGCAGAGGATCACATTGGCGAGGACGGAGGGGCTGCCGGCGCCCGCGAGGCTGAACAGGTTCGGGAAGCCGTCGGTGCCGAGACCGAGGTACGTGCGCGGGCCGGCGCTCCAGTCGTCCTTGAGGAGCCGCCCGCCCCGGCCGCGGACCGCGATCCGGTCGAGGGAGCCGGTCATCGCGTCGAACCCGGTGGCGAGGACCAGCGCGTCCAGCTCGACGCGCTCCCCGTCCGCCAGGACCACGGCCTGCCCGTCGATCCGCTCGATGGCGTTCTCGCGCAGGCTGACGAGCCGTACGTGCGCACGGTTGTACGTCTCGTAGTAGCCGGAGTCCGTCACGATGCGCTTGGTGCCGATCGGATGGTCGGTGGGCACGAGCAGGTCGGCCACGGCCGGGTTGTCGATGCGGGCGCGGACCTTCTCCTCCCAGTACCCGCGGGCCGCCTCGTTGGCCGGCAGGTCGGTGAGCTGGTCGGGGAACGTCTTCGAGTACAGGACGCCGCCCAGCTCCCAGCGCTTCGCGAACGCCGCCCGCCGCTCCTGTTCGCCGACCTCCAGGGTGCGCCGCGGGTGCGTCATGAACGGGGAGCCGCCGCCGCTGAGCCGGGCCAGGCGGCGCCGCTCCGCGTACCCGGCCTTCAGCTCGCGCCGGGCCGCCTCGTCGAGCGGCCGGTTGCCCGCCGGGATGCTGTAGTTGGCCGAGCGCTGGAAGACCGTCAGCTGCGCGGCCTGGTCGGCGATCAGCGGCACGGACTGGATGCCGGACGAGCCGGTGCCGATCACCCCGACCCGCAGACCGGTGAAGTCCACGCCCTCGTGCGGCCATTCACCCGTGTGGTACGTGGCCCCGGCGAAGGTGTCGAGCCCCGGGACCGACGGCAGATGCGTGCTGGACAGGCATCCGACGGCGAACACGCAGAACCGCGCGGACAGCACCTCGCCGCCGACCCTGCCGTCCCCGCCGTCCGCGCCGCCCCCGCCTATCCCGCCGTCCGTGCGCACCGTCCAGCGCAGCGTCTCCTCGTCCAGCTCCGCCGACACCACCGAGGTGCCGAAGGTGAAGCTGCGCCGCAGGTCGAAGCGGTCGGCGACATGGCTCAGGTAGCGCATGATCTCCGGCTGTGTGGCGTACTTCTCGCTCCAGTCCCACTCCTGCTGCAACTCCTCGTCGAAGGAGTACGAGTAGTCCGCGGACTCCACGTCGCAGCGCGCCCCCGGATAGCGGTTCCAGTACCAGACGCCGCCCACGTCCGCGCCGCGCTCGAACCCCCGTACCCGGTAACCCATTTCACGCAGCTTGTGCACCGCGTACAGGCCGGTGACGCCCGCCCCGACCACCACGACATCCACGGCATCCGCGGCATCCACGGTGTTCACGGCATCCCCGGGCTCGGTGTTGTTGTCCCTCACGTCCCTCACGTTCGCAACGCTCCTCATCCGGTCATCGCCCGCAGGCGCAGTGCGTTCTTGTCGACCTTGCCCGCCGCGTTGTGCGGCAGCCCGGCCAGCGAGTGGAAGGCCCGCGGGGCCTTGAAGTTGGCGAGCCGCTCCCGCGTCCAGGCGGCCAGCTCCGCCGCGTCGATCCGCGCCCCGGCGCTCGGCACGCAGTACGCGACACCGACCTCCCCGAGCCGTTCGTCCGGCGCACCCACCACCGCCGCGTCCGCGACGGCGGGATGCCCGCGCAGCACCTGCTCCACCTCGGCCGGGTACACGTTGAAACCGCCCACCACCAGCATGTCCTTCAGCCGGTCCGTGATCCGCAGAAAGCCCCGCTCGTCGAGCGTCCCGACGTCACCGGTGTGCAGCCAGCCGTCCGCGTCGACGGCCTCCGAGGTGGCCTCCGGGTCGTCCAGGTAGCCGTGCATGACGTGCGGGCCGCGCGTGAGGATCTCGCCGGGCTGCCCCGGCGGCGCGTCGATCCGCAGCTCGGTGCCGGCGAGCGCCGTTCCGGACGTACGGGCCAGGGTCTCGGCCGACTCGTGCGGCGCGCAGATCGACACCACGCCGCTGGACTCGGTGAGCCCGTACGCGGTGAAGATGTTCCGGGCGCCGATGAACTCCCGTATCCCGTGGATGAGTTCGGCCGGGATGTTCGCGGCACCGGTGCCCGCCATCCGCATCGCGGACAGGTCGTACGCGGCGCGCCCCGGGTGCTGGATGAGCGAGGTGAACACGGTCGGGGCGCCGGTCAGCACGGAGATGCGCTCGTCCTGCATGCGGCCGAGCACGGTCACCACCGAGGAGCTGCGGCGCATGCCCGGCGAGTCCGTCGCGGAACTCTCCGAGGCGGGCTTCTTCCGGCTGCTGCGGCCCACGGCGTACGGCGGGTTCGCCGCCGACCCGGCCGTCCACCACGCCGCCGTGCAGGAGATCGCCAGGGCCTGCGGCTCCACCGGCTGGGCGGCCGCCGTGCTCGGCGTGCACCCCTGGCACGTGGCGCTGTTCGACCCGCGCGCCCAGGACGACGTGTGGGGCGCCGACCCGTCGGTCCTGGTGTGCTCCTCGTACGCCCCCACCGGAACCGTGACCACAACCGGCGACGGCCACCGGCTGTCCGGTCGCTGGCACTTCTCGTCCGGCTGCGACCACGCGGGCTGGGCGCTCCTCGGCGGTCTCGTCACGGACGGCGAGGGCAGCCCCGTGGACCTGCGCACCTTCCTCGTGCCGCGCTCCGCGTACACGGTGGACCGGGTCTGGGACACCGTCGGCCTGCGCGGCACCGGCAGCAACGACCTGGTCGTCCAGGACGCGTTCGTCCCGGCCCACCGCAGCCTCGGCTACCGGCCGGTGAACGCCCTCGACTGCCCCGGCCACCGCCTCAACTCCGAGCCCCTGTACCGCCTGCCGTACGCCGCCGTCTTCACCACCACCATCTCTACGGCGATGGTCGGCATCGCGGAGGGCGCGTACGAGGAACACGTCACCGCGGCCCGCGAACGCACCCCCGCAGGCCGCACCCCCGCAGGCCGCACCCCCGCAGGCCGCACCCCCGCAGGCCGCACCCCGCGGGCCGCCGACGACCCGTTCGCGCAGGTCCGCATCGCCCGCGCGGCGAGCGAGATCGACGCCGCCCGGCTGCAGTTGACCCGCAACACGCGGGAGTTGTACGCGGCCGTCGAGCGCGGCGAGCAGCCCGCGCCGGGCCTGCGCGCGCGGACCAGGCGGGACCAGGTGCTCGCCACCGAACGCGCGGTCACCGCGGTCGATCTGCTGGTGGAGAGCGCGGGCGGCGGCGTCATGGGCGCGGGCGGCGGCGTCCTGCAGCGCGCCTGGCGGGACCTGCGCACGGGGCGCGGCCAGGCCGCCAACGACCTGGAACGCGCCCTCACGCTGTACGGCCGGCACGCGCTCGGCGTCGAGGTGCACGACTCGATGGTGTGAGGGCTCGCGGACCGTACGCGGCGGCCGGAGGCCCGATTCCCACCCAGTGGGAAGCCGCCGTGGCCGCACGCCCCGCACCCGCCGATACTCGTCCCCTCCCGGCCCCGGACGGTCCCCGGGCCCGGCCCCACCCAGGGAAGGGACGAGATGGCTGACACCGCGCACACATGGGACGAGGAGTGCGACGTCCTCGTCGTGGGCTCCGGCGGCGGCGCCCTCACCGGCGCGTACGGCGCGGCCGCCCGTGGCCTCGACACCCTCGTCGTCGAGAAGACCCGCTACTTCGGCGGCACCACCGCATACGCCGGGGCCGGACTGTGGCTGCCCGGCAACCAGGCGCAGGCCCGCGCCGGCGTCGAGGACTCGGCCGAGCTCGGCCGCGCCTACTTCCGGGCGGTGGTCGGCGACGCCACCGAGCACCCGCTGCAGGACGCCTACCTCGACCACGCCGCGGACACGGTGGCGTTCCTGGAGGCAAACCCGCACGTCCGGTTCGAGTACCGCCCGTTCCCCGACTACTTCCCGGCCCCCGGCCGTGCCGACACGGGCCGCGCGGTCTTCCCGGTGGACCTGCCCGCGCCCGACGGCGCCCCTGCGCTGCTCGCCGCGGTCCGGCCCCCTGCCTGGGCGGAACGCCTCGGACTCGCCACGCCCGAGGGCCCGTTCACGGACGGCCGGGCCCTGATCGCCCGCCTGCTGCTCGCCCTGGAGTCCACGGGCCACGCCCGCACCCTGCTCGGCACCCCGCTCACGCGTCTGGTCACGGAGGACGGCGCGGTCATCGGCGCGGAGGCCGAGCGGGACGGCCGTACGCTGCGGATCCGCGCCCGGCGGGGCGTACTGCTCGCGGCGGGCGGCTTCGAGGCCAACGCCGAACTGCGCCGCGCCTGGCAGGAGTTGCCCGGCGCCGACTGGACGATGGGCGCGCCCGGCGGCAACACCGGCGACGCGATCACCGCCGCCACCGAGGCGGGCGCGGCGCTCGCAGGCCTCGACCAGTCGTGGTGGTGCCCGTCGCTGCGCTTCCCCGACGGCTCGGCCGCGTTCACGCTCGGCCTGCACGGCGGCATCTTCGTCGACGGATCGGGCCGCCGCTTCGCCAACGAGTCACTGCCGTACGACCGGATGGGACGGCAGCTGCTCGCGGCGAAGGCGGGCACGAGCCACGACAACCCGGTCTGGTGGGTCTTCGACGACCGCTTCGGCGACGAGCTGCCGGGCATCACGGTGGTCCCCGCGGACCGCGCCGCCTTCACGGAGGCGGGGCTGTGGCGTACGGCGGACACGTTGGCCGCGCTCGCCGAGCGGATCGGCGTCGGCGCGGAGGCGCTGTGCGACACGGTGCGGGTCTTCAACGGGCACGCGCAGCGCGGGGTCGACGCCGACTTCCACCGCGGCGAGGACCCGTACGACCGCTTCTTCGCCCGGGGGGACGGACCGAACCCGTGCCTGGTGCCGATCTCGGACGGCCCGTTCCACGCCGTGCAGATCGTGCTGGGCGACCTCGGTACGAAGGGCGGCGTACGCACGGACGCGGAGGCGCGCGTCCTGCGGGAGGACGGCGCGCCGATTCCGGGCCTGTACGCGGCGGGCAACACGACGGCGTCGGTGGCGGGCCCCCACTACCCGGGCCCGGGGGTCCCGATCGGCTCGGCGATGGTGTTCGGGCATGTGGCGGCGGTGCACATGGCGTTCCGCCGGGCGGCCTGAACCGTGCCCCGAAAGGGGCGCGGGGAACTGCGCGACCAGCCACAACGGCGCCGCAGGCCGCCCTTCCCGCTCAGTGGGAGTCCCGCATTTCCCCGCACCTCCACCCGGCCGTACCTTCCTCGCACCCACCGACCACACGCACACCCAGACGCACACCCACCCACCCGCACACCCACCCGCCACGACCCAGAGAGGGGATGCCCCATGGCCGAAGACGTCCTGGCAGCGGTCCGTGACCTCGCCCCGAGTTTCCGTGAGCGCGCGGCCGAGGCGGAGAGCCTGCGCCGCGTACCGGACAACTCCGTCAAGGAGCTGGAGGACACCGGCTTCTTCCAGCTGCTCCAGCCCACCGCCTTCGGCGGCCGCGCCGCGGACCCCACGGTCTTCTACCGCGCCGTCAAGGAGATCGCGAAGGCCTGCGGTTCCACCGGCTGGGTCGCCTCGGTCGTCGGTGTGCACCCGTGGCACGTGGGCCTCTACGACCCGCGCGCACAGCAGGAGGTGTGGGGCGAGGACCACAAGACCCGCATCGCCTCCTCGTACGCGCCGACCGGCGAGGCCACCCCCGTCGACGGCGGCTTCCGGCTCTCCGGCCGCTGGCACTTCTCGTCCGGCTGCGACCACGCCGCCTGGGTGCTGCTCGGCTGCCTCGTCGCGGACGCCGACGGCAACCCCGTCGACATGCGCACCTTCCTGATCCCGCGCAGCGAGTACCGCGTCGACGACGTGTGGGACACCGTCGGCCTGCGCGGCACCGGCTCCAACGACGTCGTCGTCGAGGACGTCTTCGTCCCCGAGCACCGCGCCCTCAGCTTCGGCCCGGTCACCGCCCTGGACGTGCCGGGCCACGAGCTCAACCACGAGCCGCTCTACCGCCTCCCGTACGCGGGCGTGTTCACCACCACCATCTCCACCCCGATCGTCGGCATCGCCGAGGGCGCCTACGAGGCATACGTCGAGGCGACCACGCGGCGCATCCGCGTCAGTTACGGCCAGAAGGTCGCCGACGACCCGTTCGCGCAGGTCCGGATCGCCCGCGCGGGCAGCGACATCGACGCCGCCTGGCTCCAACTGTCCCGCAACATGAGCGAGTTGTACGCGTACGCCGAGCGCGGCGAGGAACTGCCGACGGAGCTGCGCGCCCGCACCCGACGCGACCAGGTCCTCGCCACCGAGCGCGCCGTCGCCGCCGTCGACCTGCTGATGGAGAACGCCGGCGGCAACGCCATGCGCACCGGACCCAACCCGGTCCAGCGGGCCTGGCGCGACGTGCACGCGGGCCGCGGCCACGCCGCCAACGACCCCGAGCGCGCCCTGACCCTGTACGGCCAGGCCGCCCTCGACCTCGACATCAAGGACACGATGCTCTGATGGGGACTCAAGGGACTCAAGGGACTCAAGGGGCTCAAGGGGCTCCAGGGACTCCAGGGGAGCCAGGGCCCCAAGCGGCCGTCCACACCTACGCGTCGACGTCCCGCACCGCCAAGACCGCCGCCGGCCTCACCCTGCACTACCACGAGGCCGGACCGCAGGACCGCCCCGACGCCCCCGTGGTGATCATGCTGCACGGCGGCGGCCCCGGCGCCTCCGCCTGGTCCAACTTCGGCGGCAACCTGCCCGTCTTCGCCGAGCACTTCCGCACCCTCCTCGTCGACCAGGTCTGCTTCGGCCGCTCCGACAAGCCCGAGCTCGACAAGGACTACTTCAGCTACAGCGCGGACACCGTGGCCGCCCTGATGGACGAACTCGGCATCGCCCAGGCGCACTTCGTCGGCAACTCGCTCGGCGGCGGCACCTCCGTCCGCATGGCCCTGA
This sequence comes from Streptomyces solicavernae, assembly GCF_029968095.1. Classification (GTDB taxonomy): domain Bacteria; phylum Actinomycetota; class Actinomycetes; order Streptomycetales; family Streptomycetaceae; genus Streptomyces; species Streptomyces solicavernae. Next base: position 51,211 of record NZ_JASCIR010000011.1, read on the forward strand.
ACCACCCCGGCAAGGTCGGCAAGCTGGTCCTGATGGGCCCCGGCGGGGTCTCCGTCAACCTGTTCGCGCCGGACCCGACCGAGGGCATCAAGCGCCTCTTCGAGTTCAACGCGGCCCCCGAGCCGACCAAGGACCAACTCCGCGCCTTCCTCGGTGTGATGGCGTACGACCAGTCCATCGTCACCGACGAGCTGGTCGAGGAGCGCTGGGCCTCCGCCACCGACCCCGAGACCCGTCTGGGCAACGCCCGCATGGGCGCGGCGTTCGCCGACCCGGCCCGGCAGGAGGACTGGATGCTGTGGCGCGAGGCCCACCGCATCACCCAGCCCGTGCTGCTCACCTGGGGCCGCGAGGACCGCGTCAACCCGCTCGACGGCGCCCTCGTCGCCCTCAAGACCATCCCCGACGCCCGCCTGCACGTCTTCCCGCACTGTGGCCACTGGGCCCAGGTCGAACAGGCCGACGAGTTCAACCGCCTGGCCGTCGACTTCTTCGCCCACTGAACCCCGTACCCGTAAGGAAGCCACCATGGATATTCGCTCGCTCGGCTATCTGTGCATCGAGACGACGAAGTTGGACGAGTGGCGCACGTACGCCCTCGACATCCTCGGCATGGTCGAGAGCGCCGACAGCACCGAGGACACCCTTCGCCTGCGCATCGACGACCGCAGCCACCGCATCGTCGTCCAGGCCGGCGGGAGCGACCGGCTGCTCGCCGCAGGCTGGGAGGTCGCGAACGCTGCCGAACTTGCCTGTGCCGCACGGGAGTTGGAGGATGCGGGGCATGCCGTCAAGCACGCCGACGGCGGCCGGATCGCCGAGCGTCGCGTCCGCGACCTGATCCAGGTGACCGACCCCTGCGGCAACCCCCTGGAGATCTACTGGGGCCAGGCCCAGGACCACACCGCCCTCGGCACGCCCTACGGCAACCGCTTCGTCACCGGCGAACTCGGCCTGGGACACGTCGTGCTGCCCGTCGCGGACATCGAGGCCGCCCTCGACTTCTACGAGAACGTGCTCGGCTTCCAACTGCGCGACTCGATGCGGCTGCCGCCGCAGGCCGTCCCGACCGCCGCCGAGCAGCGCGACTTCCACTGGATGCACTTCCTCGGCCCCAACCGCCGCCACCACAGCCTCGGCCTGTACCCGGGCGCGCTCCCGCCCGGCATCGTGCACTTCATGGTCGAGCTGGAGACCCTGGACGACGTGGGCCGCGGCCTGGACCGCATGAACGCCGCCGGCATCCCCATCGCGTCCAGCCTCGGCCGCCACACCAACGACCACATGGTGTCCTTCTACGCGCAGGCGCCCGGCGGCTTCCAGGTCGAGTACGGCTGGGACGGCCTGCTCGTCGACCCCGCCACCTGGGTCGCGAAGGAGATCACCGCCGACAGCTTCTGGGGCCACCAGTGGAACGGCTGATCGGCCCCGACGCCTTCCGGGACGTGCTCGGCCGGTTCGCGAGCGGCATCACCGTGGTGGCCGCCCTGGACGACGGCGAGCCGGTCGGCTTCGCCTGCCAGTCCTTCGCCTCGCTCTCCCTCGACCCGCCGCTGGTCATGCTCGCCGCCGGGCGTACGTCGGTGAGCTGGCCGCGGATCGAACGCGCGGGGAGGTTCTGCGTGAACATCCTCGCGGCCGAGCAGCAGGAGGTCTGCCGCTCGCTCGGCCGCAGCGGCGCCGACAAGTTCGCAGCCGTCCCGTGGCGCGTCAGCGAGCACGGCACCGTCCGGATCGACGGCGCGCTCGCCGCCGTCGAGTGCGAACTGCGGGCCGTGCACGAGGCCGGCGACCACTTTCTGGCGACCGCCGAGGTGGTGGCCCTGGACGCCCGCGAGGACGGCAGCCCCCTGCTGTACTTCCGCAGCCGGTACGCGGCGGGGGCGTTCTGATGCCCGTCGACGTGCTGATGCCCGTCGACGTGGCGAAGGCGACCGCCGAGCCACCCGTACGCACCGACGTCTCGTGGGACGACCCGGAACCCGCGGCACGCCCACCCGGCGGCGGCGCGGGCGGCCACCGGCTTCGGGCCACCGCCCCCGGCCGCTACGGCGCACCGGTCCGCGACCACGGTCGACCGCCCCTCGGACCGTGACTGAGCGCGGGCCCGGACCGCCCGCAGAGCACCCGTCCCGCCCGCAGCGAAAGGGAACACCCATGCCCCGTACGTACCTCGTCACCGGAGCGGCCTCCGGCATCGGCAGGGCCACCGCCGACCATCTGCGCGCACTCGGCCACGCGGTGATCGGCGCCGACATCCAGGGCGCCGACATCCAGGGCACAGGGAGCGAGGGCGCAGCCATCGAGGGCGGCGGCATCTCCGCCGACCTGGCCACCGCCGAAGGACGTACCCAACTCGTCGCCCAGGCAAGGAAGTTGACCGATGGCCGGCTTGATGCGGTGATCGCCTGTGCGGGCATCGCGCACTTCGACCCGCGCACCGTCCGCGTCAACCACTTCGGCGCCGTCGCCACCCTGGAGGGGCTGCGCCCCCTGCTGGCCGCCGGCACCGCGCCCCGCGCGCTGGTCATCGGCTCCGTCGACGCCGTGCATCCGACCGACGAGGCCACGGTCGAGGCGGCCCTCGCGGGCGACGAGGAGGCGGCGGTGGCGGCGGCGCAGGCCGCGGTCGACCGGGGTGAGGGGCACCTCGCGTACGCGTCGTCGAAGGCCGCCGTCTCCCGCTGGGTGAGGCGCGCCGCCGTCACCGCGGACTGGGCCGGGGCGGGCATCCCGCTGAACGCGGTCGGCCCCGGAGTGATCCGTACGCCGATGACTCAACCGCTCCTGGACGACCCGGAGATGCGCCCCGTGGTGGAGCAGGCGGTCCCGATGCCCCTGAGCGGCCCCGCCGCCCCAAAGGAGCTGGCTCCGCTGGTCGCCTGGCTGACCTCCCCGGAGAACACCCTGGTCACGGGCCAGATCGTGTTCGCGGACGGGGGAGCGGACGCGGTGCTGCGAGGGGAGCGCACCTGGTGACCATGACAAGCCCCACGACCTCTACACATAAAGGGGAAATAAGCGCAAAATATTCCTAGGCGGCGCATACCGCACACCGCAGCCGATGCGGTCAGGCCTGCAGGTCAAAGGAGACAAGTCATGGCCAACGTGCAGCCCACCAGAGGTGACATATCTGCCCACCCCGATGTCTCCGAAATGCGGGATCGCTACGCCCGCATGCTCGGCGGCCGCGACGTGGCGCTCGTGGACGGACCGGTGTTCCTGCTCGGTCTGTACTGCGCCGCATCCCCCTGGATCCTCCACTACACGACGAGCCAGCCCGCACTCGTCGCCCACAACCTGATCATGGGCATCGCGATCGGCCTCCTGGCCCTCGGCTTCACCCGGGCTCCGGAGCGCATGTACGGCCTCAGCTGGGCGTTCTGCACGATGGGCGCCTGGATGATCATCGCGCCGTGGATCGTCGGCACCAGCCCGGACGCCGGGGTCGTCCTGAACAACATCATCATCGGCGTCGTCGCCGTGGTCCTCGGCATGCTGTGCGCCGGCACGGCGGCCAAGAGCGTCCCGAAGGCGTAGCCCGAACATCGGGAGCACACCTCCTGCCAGGCCGGTCCGCACCCCGCGGACCGGCCGACCTCTTGCGTGCCGGTCGTGCGCGCAGTCCAATGCTGAGGATGAGCAGCAACGGCGGGCGCAGCCCCGCACACGCCTCAGCGTCCGCAGCTTCCTCAGCTTCCGGAGCGTCCGGTGAGGGGGCCAACCCCCTGGAGGAGATCTCCCTGGACCGGCTCCGCCGGCGCCGCAGCATGAAATGGCGCGCGCACCCCGAGGACGTACTGCCCCTGTGGGTCGCGGAGATGGACGTCCCGCTCGCCCGGCCTGTCGCGGACGCGCTGCGCGAGGCGATCGACGCGGGGGACACCGGATACCCCGCCGGAACCGAGTTCGCCGAGTCCCTGGCCGGCTTCGCCGCGCGCCGCTGGAAGTGGGACGGGGTGGCCACGGACCGCGCCGCGATGATCCCGGACGTGATGACGGGCGCGGTCCAGGTGCTGCGCCTGATCACCGGACCCGGCGACCCCGTCGTCGTCAACTCCCCGGTGTACGCGCCGTTCTACGCCTTCATCACCCACGACGACCGCCGCGTCGTCGAAGCCCCCCTCGGTCCCGGCCTGCGCATCGACCCGGCCGTCCTGGAGGACACGTACCGGCGCGCCCGCGCCCGCGACCCCCACGGCCGGATCGCTCACCTCCTCAGCAACCCCCACAATCCCACCGGCACGGTGCACACCCACGAGGAGCTGTCGGCCGTCGCCGGGTTGGCGCGGCGGTACGGGGTCCGGGTCGTCGCCGACGAGATCCACGCCCCGCTGGTCCTGCCGGGCGCCGCGTTCACGCCCTACCTGAGCGTGCCCGGCGCCGAGGACGCGTTCTCGCTCATGTCGGCGACCAAGGGCTGGAACCTCGCCGGGATCAAGGCGGCGCTCGCCCTCGCCGGGCCTGAGGCGGCGGCCGACCTGCGCCGGATGCCGGAGGAGGTTGCACACGGCGCCAGCCACCTCGGCGTCATCGCCCACACCGCGGCCTACCGGGACGGGGACGCGTGGCTGGATGCACTCCTCGCGGGCCTCGACGCGAACCGCGCGCTGCTCGGCCGACTGGTCGCCGCGCACCTGCCCGGGGCCGGGTACGCCCGGCCGGAGGGCACGTACCTGGCGTGGCTGGACTGCCGCGCCCTCGGCCTCGCCCCCGAACCCGGCGCCGCCGAACGCGGTGCCGCCGATCCCGGCGCCGCCGATCCCGCCGTGGTCACGGATCTGGCAGGCCCCGCCCGGTTCTTCCTGGACCACGCCAGGGTGGCCCTCTCCTCCGGCCACATCTTCGGCACGGGCGGAGCGGGCCACGTACGCCTGAACTTCGCCACGTCCCGGTCCGTCCTCACTCAGGCGCTGACGCGGATGGGGCGGGCGCTCGCCGGACACGCGCACTGAGCACCGCGCCGGCACCCCCTGCCATCAGCCGGCGTCCCGGCACTCCTCCGCGATCTCCTTGTCCAGGGCGGCCCGCACGAGCGCCGAGGCCAGCTCCGCGTCCGTCGCCCCCTGCCCCTCGGCCAGCCGCCGGAGCGCGGGGGCCTCCCGCGGCAACCCGAGCCGCTCGGCGCCCTGCAGCGCCTTCGCGTCAAGCAACGGGCCGAACTCCGGCCATACGTCCTGGACTTCGCGTACGAAGATGTCGGCGCCCACCGGTCCGAATCCCGGCAGTTCCCGCAGCAGCCGGCGCAGGTGGTCGATGTCGCCGTCGGACGCGTCCCGCAGGCCCCGCAGGTCCCCGTCCCAGCGGTCGAGCAGCAGCCGGGCCGCGTCGCCCAGTTGGGTCGCCGTGCGTTCGTCGTAGCGGCGGTAGCCGCCGCGGCCGAGGGCGTCGACGCGCTGTTGCCAGCCGGCTTCCGTCATCCGTCTCGCGTCGCGCATCCCGGCCTCGTACAACGCCTGCGATGTGGCGACGGCGACCGAGGCGCGGATACGGGCGCTCAGCAGATGCGCCAGGACGAGTGTGCGGTAGAGCGGCTGGGGGGTGTTCCGCAACCGGATTCCGGCTTCGGCCGCGTACGTCCGCCCGTGGCCGTGCAGCAGTGCGCCCAGCACTCTCCGGCTCGTGTCGTTGCCCATGGTGACGTCCCGAAGCATCCCTGGAAGAAGGCGGTCATTCCGCTCACACGCTCTGGCGGCTGAACACCTCCAGGAGCGCCGCGCCGAACGCCCGCAGGTCGCCCGGCTTCCGGCTGGTGACCAGGGCGTTCAGCCCGTGGTCGCAGATCTTGACCTGCTCGTCGACCCAGGTGCCGCCCGCGTTGCGGATGTCGGTGCGCAGGCTCGGCCACGAGGTGAGCACGCGGCCGGAGACGACGTCGGCCTCGACCAGCATCCACGGCGCGTGGCAGATCGCGGCGACCGGCAGGCCCAGGTCGAAGAAGTCCCGTACGAACGACACGGCCCGGTCGTCCAGGCGCAGCGCGTCCGGGTTGGCCAGGCCGCCCGGCAGCACGAGCCCGTCGAAGGCACCTGCGGTGGCGTCGCCGACCACCTCGTCCACGGGGAACGTGTCCGCCTTGTCGAGATGGTGGAAGGCCTGGATCCGGCCTGGCTCGGTGGAGACGAGTACGGGAGTACCGCCCGCTTCGGACACCGCCTTCAAGGGTTCGGTGAGTTCGATCTGCTCGACGCCCTCGGGCGCCGCCAGGAACGCGACACGCATGACTTTTCCTCGCCTTCTCCTCGCTCTCTCCTCGTTCTCCCCGCAATTCTCGTCCCGTAGGGCAGTCCTCGGAAGTCCCGTAGGGAAGTCCTCGGAAGTCCCGTAGGGCAGTTCTCGGAAGTCCCGTAGGAAAACGGAGGCCCGGAAGTTCCGAATACCGCCGAGTACCCGTGCGCCCGCCCCCGACACCTCCGCCCGCCGGAACCCGGCGGGAGAGCGCGTCTCGCCATGGGGACCGCCTGTGCTGCGAGTTAAACAATCTGTTTAGGATCTGTGCGTCCCGCCCGAACCACCCCGCACTGCCCCGCACTGCCCCGTACCGCCCCCGTACCGCCCCGGAGTACGCATGACCACGCCGCCGTCCGCCGCCACCAGGCCGAGCTTCCCGCACCTGCTGCGGGTCACCGTCTTCGCGATCGGTGCGCTCATGCTGCTCGTGACGGTGGGCGTGGTGCTCCACCAGCCGCTGCTGATCCCGCCGTTGGCGGCCAGCGCCGCCCTCGTGCACGGTGCTCCCGGCCTGCCCCTCGCGCAGCCGCGCAACCTCGTCGGCGGACACCTGATGTCCGCGGCGATCGGCTTCGCGACCCTGGCGGTGGCCGGGAGCAGCGCGTGGGCGGCGGCCGTCGCGGCGGGCCTCTCGCTCGGGGCGATGATGCTGACCCACCTGTCGCACTCCCCGGCGGTGGCCACCGCGGTGATCGTGGTGCTGCAGGCCCCGCACCCGGTCCCGTTCCTGCCGCTCCTCGCGCTCGGCGCCTGCCTGCTCGTCGCGATCGGCCTGCTGCCCGGCCGCATAGGCGGCCACCCGGTCCGGTATCCGGTCAGCTGGTAGCGCGCCCGCCTTCGTGCGTACGGTTCTCATGCTTCCGCACGGCTCTCGGGCGGGAGCGTTTCACCATCCGGCAGGGAAGATGTGAGGATACGGGCATGAGCAACGTGTTCTTCGACATCACCATCGACGACAAGCCCGCCGGGCGGATCGTCTTCAAGCTGTACGACGACGTGGTCCCCCAGACCGCCAAGAACTTCCGTGAGCTGGCCACCGGCGAGCACGGCTTCGGCTACGAGGGCTCCGGCTTCCACCGGGTCATCCCCGAGTTCATGCTGCAGGGCGGCGACTTCACCGCCGGCAACGGCACCGGCGGCAAGAGCATCTACGGCGAGAAGTTCGCCGACGAGAACTTCCAGCTGCAGCACACCAAGCCGGGCCAGCTCTCCATGGCCAACGCCGGGCCGAACACCAACGGTTCGCAGTTCTTCATCACGACGATCATCACCTCCTGGCTGGACGGCAAGCACGTCGTCTTCGGCGAGGTCGTCGAGGGCATGGACGTCGTCAAGACCATCGAGGCGGAGGGCTCGCGCAGCGGCGCCACCAAGTCGGACGTCCGCATCAGCAAGTCCGGTGTCGTCGACGCCTGACCCCGCCCACCCGTCGGCGGCGCCCGTACCCCGGCGCACCGATGAACTCCGAGCACCCGGTGACCCGTTCACCGGGTGCTCGCGCGTTCCGGCGGCCGAAACCGGCCCCTGGCCGTGGATCGTGGCCGACCGGCCCGCCGGAGCGTACGGCCGTTCGCTTAACCTGGCAGTGTCAGACGGCCCCGGTGAGGGGCCGTAAGGGCAGGCCCGGACGCAGCGGTACGCTGCGCAGGGCCCGGGGGAACCGGCGCCGACCCGGCACGCGGGCGCGCGGAACCGGCAGAGGCGGATGCAGGCGGATGCAGGTGAGGAATGCACAGCAGGCCCGTGCGCGAGGCGGCGCGGCCGCGGCGGAAAGCGAGGGACCGGTGACGGGGCCGGCGCCGACCGGGCACGCCCTTCGGCGTACGGGGGCGGGGCACCGGGCCGGTTCGGGGGCGGGGCACCGTGGATAAGGTCCTGCTCACGGCCGCCGGCCTGTACGTGATCGTCCTGCTCCGCGCCGGCGGCACCTTCGCCGTCGGCTGGCTCGCGGGCGCCGGAGCCCGGCGCAGCAGGTTCGGCGAGCGGATCTCGCAGTCCAAGTTCCAGCGCGTGGAGCGCGCGATCCAGCGCTGGGGCGCCCCCGTCGTCGCCGTGTCCTTCCTGACCATCGGCTTCCAGACCGCCGCCAACTTCCTCGCGGGCAGCATGCGCATGCCGCTCACCCGCTACCTCCCGGCCCTGTTCGCCGGCGGCGCCTGCTGGGCCATGCTGTACGCGACGGCCGGGATCGGCGCCCTGGAGCTCCTTGGCCGCCTCTTCGCCGAGCACGCGGCGCTCGGCGTCGGGGCCGTGGTGGCGCTGCTGCTCGCGGTGGGCGCGCTGGTGCTGCACCGCCGCAGGCGCGCCGCCGCCGAACGCCCCGCTCAGGACGCGACGGCCGACGAGTCCTGAGCCCGGCGCCCCCGCCCGACCTGCCCGGTCAGCGGGACTCAGGGCCCGCGTGCACCTGACAGGCCGCAGCTCGGAGCTGTTCCGGAAGGCGCAGTGAGGCGTCGTCCTACGCCGGTTCCCCGGGCCGCACTGGCAGGCTGAGCCCCGTACGCCGCCCCGCAGGCCCCGTCTCCGCACGCCCCCGGAGGAACCATGACCGGCTTCACCGTCAACGGCATCACCGCGGACCTGACCGTCCCGGACATCGCCGCCGCCCGCGGCTTCTACACCGGCTATCTCGGCCTGAGCGTCGAGGGCTTCGACCTCGGCTGGGTCGCCCGCTACTGCTCGCCGGACGGCCGCGCCGAGATCCAACTCGTCACCCACGACGCCACGGCGCCCCGCAACCCGGTCGTCTCGGTCATGGTCGGCGCGGGCGTCGGCGCGGCGTACGAGGAGGCGAGACGGCGCGGCTTCGAGATCGTGCACCCGCTGACCGAGGAGCCGTGGGGCCTGCGGCGCTTCTTCGTCCGGGCGCCCGACGGCAACGTACTGAACATCGTGAGCCACCCGGACTCGTAGCCGAGGGCGCCGCGCGCAGAGCTCCGAATCCGCCCGCCGCACACCCCTTGACGCTGTTCGACGGCGGAGGGCAGCATGCGTACCGACTGGGCGGTATGTGTGGTCACCATGCGGATGGCGAGAGAAGTCCGGGGCCACCCGTCCGTCGCCGTGGCCCGGACTGTCTGGAGAACCCGCATCGTGACCAGTGTTCTGATCGCCAACCGAGGCGAGATCGCCGTCCGCGTCGTCCGTGCCGCACGCGCCTCGGGGCTGCGGCCGGTCGCGGTGCACACGCCGGGCGACCGGGACGCGCTGCACGTACGCCTGGCCGACGAGGCGCACGAACTGGCCGGCGGCGACGGCGCGGGCGCCGGCTACCTGGACGCCGAGCAGCTGGTCGCCGTGGCTCGGCGGGCCGACTGCGCACTGGTCCACCCCGGCTACGGATTCCTCAGCGAGAACGCCGAGTTCGCCCGGCTCTGCCGCAAGGCCGGGCTCACCTTCGTCGGCCCCTCACCCGAGGTCCTGGCCGAGTTCGGCGACAAGGCGCGGGCGCGGGCGCTCGCCGAGGCCCAGGGGGTCCCGGTGCTGCGGGCCACCCCGGCCGGTACGACGCTCGACGGGGCGGCCGCGTTCCTGGCCCACCTCGGTCCCGCCGCGGCCGTGATGGTCAAGGCGGCCTCGGGCGGCGGCGGCCGCGGCATGCGCGTCGTACGGCGGCCCGAGGAGCTTGCGGAAGCCTTCGCGCGGTGCCGTTCCGAGGCCGAACGGGCCTTCGGCGACGGGGCGTTGTACGTGGAGGAGCTGCTGGAGTCGGCCCGGCACGTCGAGGTGCAGGTGCTCGGCGACGGCAGCGGCGCCGTCAGCCATCTGTGGGACCGGGAGTGCACGGTTCAGCGGCGGCACCAGAAGCTGATCGAGGTGGCGCCGTGCACGACCCTCCGCCCGGCGGAGCGTGCGCCCCTGCTCGACGCGGCCCGCCGGATGGCCGGCGCCGTCGGCTACCGGGGCCTCGGCACCTTCGAGTTCCTGGTCGACTCCCGCGACCCCGGCCGCTGGTACTTCATGGAGGCCAACCCGAGGGTCCAGGTCGAGCACACCGTGACCGAGGAGGTCACCGGGGTCGACCTGGTCGCCGCCCAGCTGGACGTCGCCCTCGGCCGCACCCTGGACGACCTCGGCCTCACCCAGGACGCCGTCCCGGAGCCGCGCGGCGTCGCCGTGCAGGCGCGGGTCAACCTGGAGACGCTGCGGCGCGACGGCACCGCGCGCGCCACCTCCGGCCGCATCGAGGTCTTCGAGGTGCCGACCGGACCCGGCGTGCGCGTCGACACCCACGGGCACGCGGGCCTGGTCGCCGACGGCCGGTACGACTCGCTGCTCGCGAAGGTGATCGTGTCCACGCCCCGCGGCGGGCTCGACCGGGCCGCCGCACGCGCGGCGGCCACGCTCGCCGAGTTCCGCGTCGAGGGCCCCGCCACCAACATCCCCGCCCTGCGCGCCATCCTGGACCACCCGGCGTTCCGCACCGGCGAGGCCACCACCCGCTTCGTGGACGACCACCTGGACACGCTCCTGCCCGCCGAGACCGCCGCGACCGCCGAGACCGCCGAGACCGCCGAGACCGCCGGGACCGCCGAGACCGCCGGGACCGCCGAGACCACCGAGCCGGAGGAACGGGCCGACGGCACCGACGTGTGCGCGGACTTCGTCGCCACCGTCGTCTCCGTGCCCGTACAGGCGGGCGAACGCGTCGCCGCGGGCGCGCCGTTGGTGGTCCTGGAGTCCATGAAGATGGAGCACGTCGTCGCCGCGGACGTCGCGGGCACCGTGCGCGAGGTGCGGGCCGCCGTCGGGGAGACGGTCGCCGAGGGCGGGCTGCTGCTGCGCCTCGAACCGGACGCCGGTCAGCACGAACAGTGCGACGTGGCCGAGGAGTTGGACCTCGACGCGATCCGTCCCGACCTCGCGGAGACCGCGCGGCGGCACGCCGTCGGCCGCGACGAGAACCGGCCCGAAGCGGTCGCCCGCCGCCACGCCACCGGCCACCGCACCGCCCGCGAGAACGTCCAGGACCTGTGCGACGAGGGCTCCTTCGTCGAGTACGGCGCGCTCGCCGTGGCCGCCCAGCGCCGCCGCCGCTCCCTCGACGACCTGATCGCCAACACCCCCGCCGACGGCATGGTCACCGGGGTCGGCCGGGTCAACGCCGCCCGCTGCGTGGTCATGGCGTACGACTACACGGTCCTCGCCGGAACCCAGGGGCACGTCAACCACCACAAGACCGACCGGATGCTCGAACTCGCCGAGCGGCAGCGGATTCCCGTGGTCCTCTTCGCCGAGGGCGGCGGCGGACGGCCGGGCGACACGGACAGCAACACCGCCTCCGGCCTGGACGTGCCGACGTTCGCCACGATGGGCCGGCTCAGCGGCGCCGTGCCCACCGTCGGCATCGCCTCCGGCCGCTGCTTCGCGGGCAACGCCGCGCTGCTCGGCTGCTGCGACGTCATCATCGCCACCGAGGACGCCAACGTCGGCATGGGCGGCCCGGCGATGATCGAGGGCGGCGGCCTCGGCCGCTACCGGCCAAAGGAGGTCGGCCCGATGTCCGTGCAGGTGCCGAACGGCGTCGTCGACGTCCTGGTGGCCGACGAGGCCGAGGCCGTCGACGTGGCCCGCCGCTACCTGTCGTACTTCCAGGGCCCGACGGGAAGCTGGACGGCCCCCGACCCGCGCGCGCTGCGGCACGTGGTCCCCCAGAGCCGGGTGCGGGTGTACGACGTGCGCGCGGCCGTGCGCGGGATCGCCGACGCGGACTCGGTCCTGGAACTGCGCCCCGCGTTCGGGCGGAGCGTCGTCACCGCCCTGGTCCGGGTCGAGGGCCGCCCGATGGGCCTGATCGCCAACGACCCCGCCCACCTCGGCGGCGCCATCGACTCGCCCTCGGCCGACAAGCTCGCCCGCTTCCTGCAGCTCTGCGACGCGCACGGCCTGCCGGTGGTGTCCCTGTGCGACACCCCGGGCTTCATGGTCGGCCCGGACGCCGAACACACCGCGACGGTACGGCACTTCAGCCGGCTCTTCGTGGTCGGCGCCCACCTGCGGGTGCCGGTGGTGGCGGTGGTGCTGCGCAAGGCGTACGGGCTCGGCGCGATGGCGATGGTCGGCGGCGGCTTCCGTACCCCGGCCGCCACCGTGGCCTGGCCCACGGGCGAGGTCGGCCCGATGGGCCTGGAGGGCGCGGTACGGCTCGGCTACCGGCGGGAGCTGGCGGCGATCGACGACCCGGCCGCCCGGCAGCGCGCCTTCGACGAGCTGGTCGCCGAGCACTACGACCGCGGCAAGGCGGTCAACGCGGCCACCGTCTTCGAGCTGGACGACGTGATCGACCCGGCGGACACCAGGGCCTGGATCGCCGGGACGCTGCCGTCCGCGACCGGTCAACTGCCGCCCGGCCGCCGGTCGTTCGTGGACACCTGGTGAGCGGGCGTACGCACGCAACCGTCACCCGTGAGCGTACGCACGCAACCGTGACTGTGGAGGAGCGCCCCTTGGACCCCCTGGACCCCCTGGACCCCCTGGACCCCCTGAACAGTGAGAAGCTGGAGCAGTACCTGCGTGACCTGCGCACCCGGCAGGCCGCCTCCCGCCCGCCCGGCATCCCCGCGACCGTGCACTATCCGCTCGGCGAGAGGGGCATCCCCGAGCACGTCGCCCACTGGGCCCGTACGGTCCCGGACCGCCCGGCGATCGTCTTCGAGGGCCGCAGCACGGCCTACGCCGAGCTCGACGCGCTGATCGGCGCCGTCGCGGGCTGGCTGGACGCAACCGGCGTACGGCCCGGCGACCGGGTGGCCGTGCACCTGCCGAACACCCCGCAGTTCATCGTCGCGATGATGGCGGTGCTGCGGCTCGGCGCGGTGCACGTGCCCGTCAACCCCATGTTCCAGGCGGCCGAGCTGGCGCACGAGCTGGCCGACAGCGGCGCCGAGGTCGTCATCACCCTCGACCGGCTGCTGCCCCTCCTCGACCAGGTCCTCGACCGCGTCCCCGTACGGCAGATCCTCGTCACCGGCGCGGACGAGATGGCCGCCGCCGCGACCGCACCCGAACTCCCCGCCCCAGCCCCCGGCCTCACCCCCTGGGCCACGGCCACCGCGCACGCCCCCGCGCCCGCGCACCCCACGGACCTGGACGCCCTGGCCGCGCTCAACTACACCGGCGGCACCACCGGCCTTCCCAAGGGCTGCGAGCACACCCAGCGCCACATGCTCTACACCACCGCCTCCAGCGCGACCGCCATGGGACGCGGCGCCGACGGCGGCTTCATCGCGCTCTGCTACATCCCGGTCTTCTGGATCGCGGGCGAGAACCTCGGCATCCTCAGCCCCCTCGTCCTCGGCGGCACCTCGGTCCTGATGCCCCGCTGGGACCCGGCCGCCGCCCTCGGCCTGCTCGCCCGGCACCGCGTCTCCACGATGGTCGGCACGGTCGAGAACTACCTGGAGCTCCTTGAACGCCCCGAGTTCCCCGCCGCGGACCTCTCCGCCCTGGACGACCCGATGGCCGTGTCCTTCGTACGCAAACTCAGCCCCGAGGTCCGCCACCGCTGGCAGGCCGCCGCGGGCGCGCACTCGGTGCTCCGCGAGGGCGCGTATGGGATGACCGAGACGCACACCTTTGACGCCACGCCGTACGGACTCGCCAAGGACGACCGGGACCTGCTCGCCGAGCCGGTGTTCTGCGGGGTGCCCGTGCCCGGCACCGACATCGCGGTCGTGTCGTTCGAGACCGGCGAGCCGCTGCCGCTCGGCGAGGTCGGCGAGATCGTCGTCCGCAGCCCCTCGGTGCTGACCCGGTACTGGCGGAACCCCGAGGCGACGGCCGCACAGCTGCGGGACGGCTGGCTGCACACGGGCGACAACGGCCGGATCGGCGGGGACGGCTGTCTGCGCTATCTGGGCCGCGACAAGGACATGATCAAGGTCAAGGGGATGAGCGTGTTCCCGGCCGAGGTCGAACTGCTCCTGACCCGGCACCCGGGCGTCCGCACGGCGGCGGTCGTGCCGGGCCGGCACCCGGAGAAGGGGCAGGTGCCGGTCGCGTTCGTGAGCCCGGAGCCGGGCGCGACGCTCACCGCCGAGGGCCTGGAGGGCTGGGCGCGCTCGGCGATGGCCGCGTACAAGGTGCCGCGCGTGCGGGTCGTCGGAGAGTTCCCGATGACGGCCACCGGGAAGATCCGCAAGGTCGAACTGGCCGAGCGGGCGCAGGAGATCGTCGACGCGGGCTGAGCCGACGAGCGGGGTTCCCGTGTGACGCGGCTTACAGGGCGGTGGCGACCGTTGACGCCGCTCGTCCGCTGCGCGAAGGTGAGACGTATCTCTAAGCAACTGCTTAGTATGGGACAGGTTCGGAAGGGTTCATGATGCCGGAAGCCGTGATCGTCGCCACCGCCCGCTCGCCCATCGGCCGGGCGTTCAAGGGCTCGCTCAAGGACATGCGCCCCGACGACCTCGCCGTCCGGATGGTGCGCGCTGCCCTCGACAAGGTGCCGGAGCTCGACTCCGCCGACATCGACGACCTCGTCCTCGGCTGCGGCCAGCCCGGCGGCGAGTCCGGCTTCAACATGGGCCGCATCGTCGCCGTGCTCGCCGGGATGGACCACCTGCCCGGCACCACCGTCAACCGCTACTGCTCGTCCAGCCTGCAGAGCACCCGGATGGCGCTGCACGCCATCAAGGCGGGCGAGGGCGACGTGTTCCTCTCCGTCGGCGTGGAGACCGTCAGCCGGTACGGCAAAGGCAGCGCGGACGGCCTGCCGGACACGCAGAACCCGCTGTTCGCCGAGGCGCAGACCCGTACCGAGAAGTTCGCCGCGGGCGGTCAGGCCTGGGCCGACCCGCGCGAGTCCGGCCTGGTGCCCGACGCGTACATCGCGATGGGCCAGACCGCCGAGAACGTCGCCCAGCTGAGGGGCGTGACCCGCGCCGACCAGGACGCCTTCGGCGTGCGCAGCCAGAACCGCGCCGAGCAGGCCCTCGCGGACGGCTTCTGGGCCCGCGACATCACCCCGGTCACGCTGCCCGACGGCACCGTGGTCAGCCGGGACGACGGCCCGCGCGCGGGCGTGACCCTGGACGCGGTGTCCGCCCTGAAGCCGGTGTTCCGGCCCGACGGCACGGTCACCGCGGGCAACTGCTGCCCGCTCAACGACGGCGCCGCGGCCCTCGTGATCATGTCCGACACGAAGGCCCGCGAGCTGGGCCTGACCCCGCTCGCGCGGATCGTCGCCACCGGTGTCTCCGGGCTGTCGCCCGAGATCATGGGCCTCGGCCCGGTGGAGGCGTCCCGGCAGGCCCTGAAGCGCGCCGGGCTCGGCATCGGCGACATCGACCTGGTCGAGATCAACGAGGCGTTCGCCGCCCAAGTCATCCCGTCCGCCCGGGAGTTGGGCATCGACGAGGACCGGCTCAACGTCAACGGCGGAGCGATCGCCGTCGGCCACCCCTTCGGCATGACCGGGGCGCGCATCACCAGCACCCTGATCAACTCCCTGCGCCACCACGACAAGCAGTTCGGCCTGGAGACCATGTGCGTGGGCGGCGGCCAGGGCATGGCCATGGTCATCGAGCGGCTGAGCTGAGAGACGACCACGATGAAGACACCTCCCGACCCGACACCTCCCGACCCGACACCCCCCGACCCGACACCCCCCGACCTCACCCGCACCGACCTCACCCGCACCGACCTCACCCGCACCGACCCCACCCGCACCGACCCCACCCGCACCGACCCCACGAGCAAGGACCCCATGAGTACGCGTTTCGCAGGACGTACCGCCGTCGTCACCGGAGCCAGCCGGGGCATCGGCCTCGCCATCGCCGAACGGCTGGTCGCCGAGGGCGCGAAGGTCGTCGTCACCGCCCGCAAGCAGGAGGCGCTCGACGAGGCGGTCGCGAGCCTCGGCGGGCCCGAGTACGCCCTCGGCGTCGCGGGCCACGCCGACGACACCGGACACCAGGCCGAGGTGATCAAGCGCGCCATCGACACCTTCGGCAGCGCCGACCTCCTCGTCAACAACACCGGGATCAACCCCGTCTACGGCCCCCTGGTCGACCTCGACCTGGCCGCCGCCCGCAAGATCGTCGAGGTCAACTGCCTCGCCGCGCTCTCCTGGGTGCAGCAGATCCACGCCGCCTGGATGAAGGACCACGGCGGCGCGGTCGTCAACGTCTCCTCGGTGGCGGGCGTCCGCCCCGCGCCCGGCATCGGCTTCTACGGCGCCTCCAAGGCGATGCTCACCCACATCACCCAGGAGCTGGCGGTCGAGCTGGGCCCCGGCATCCGGGTCAACGCGGTCGCCCCGGCCGTGGTGAAGACCCAGTTCGCGACCGCGCTGTACGACGGCCGGGAGGAGGAGGTCGCGGCCGCCTACCCGCTCAAGCGGCTCGGCGTGCCGGACGACATCGGCAGCGTGGTCGCGTTCCTGCTCTCCGCCGACGCGGCCTGGCTGACGGGCCAACTCCTCGTCGTCGACGGCGGCGTGACCCTCACCGGGGGCGTGTGATGCGCGGTCGGCCGGTGGGATCGGAGGCGGGGCGATGACCGGCGGAGGCCGCCTCGTGGACGCCGTCGTGTTCGACTTCGGCGGCGTCCTCACCGGGCCGGTGCGGGAGTCGATCGGCGCCTGGCTGGACCGCGACGGCATCGACCCGGCGTCGTTCTCCCGCACCCTCAAGGCCTGGCTGTCCCGCGGCGCCCCCGACGGCACGCCCATCCACCGCCTGGAGACGGGCGAGCTGAGCGCGACGGACTTCGACGCGCTGCTCGCCGCCGAGCTCACCACGGTGGACGGCGGCCCCGTCGACCCGGTGGGCGTGCTCGGCCGGCTCTTCGCGGAGCTGCGCCCGGACGAGGCGATGTTCGGCCTGGCGGACGAGCTGCGCCGACTCGGTGTCCGCGTCGGCGTGTTGTCCAACAGCTGGGGCAACATCTACCCGCGCGAACGCCTCGACGCGCTGTTCGACCCGGTGGTGATCTCGGAGGAGGTCGGCCTGCGCAAGCCGCACGCGGCGATCTTCGAGCTCACCCTCGACCGGCTCCACCTGCCCGCCGGCCGCGTGGTGTTCGTCGACGACGCCGAGCCGAACGTCCTCGGCGCCCGGGCCGCCGGCCTGCGCGCCGTCCTGCACGCGGACGCGCCGTCCACCCGGGCGGCGCTGGCGGAGCTGGTGCCCGGGCTGGGGTGAGCCGGGGGCGGGGGAGCCAGGGGGGAAACGGACGCGTGAGGTTCCGGTCCGCGGAACGGAACCTCACGCACCCGTCGCGGGTGCTGTGAGGGCAAAGGCGCCCCCGGCCACAGAACCGCAGGCCCGCGCCCAGTAGAGTGCGCCCCCGAACCCAGGACACCCGGAACCTGACACCCGAACCCTGACGCCCGGAACCTGACACCCGGATCCCCGACACCCCGAACGCTCCCCGAACCCCGAGGTACCGCCCGCCGTGACGCCCGTACGACCACGACCGACCCCCGCTGTCACCGTCGTAGGGATCGGCGCCGACGGCTGGGACGGCATCGCGGACGCCTCCCGGACGGCCCTGCGCGACGCCGAAGTCGTCATCGGCGGGCCGCGCCAGCTCGACCTGCTGCCCGAGCAGTGCGCCGGCGAACGCCTCGCCTGGCCCTCGCCGTTGCGCCCCGCCGTCCCCGGCCTGCTCGCCGCGCACGCGGGCCGCCGCATCGCCGTACTGGCCAGCGGGGACCCGATGTTCTACGGCATCGGGCGGGCCCTCACCGAAGAGCTCGGCCCGGACGCGCTGCGGGTCCTGCCGCACCCCTCGTCCGTCGCGTACGCCTGCGCCCGCCTCGGCTGGCCGCAGGAGGACGTGGAGGTCGTGTCCGCCGTGGGCCGGCCGGTCGCCCGGATCGCCGCCGCGCTGCACGACGGGCGGCGGCTGCTCGTCCTCAGCGCCGGCGCCGCCACCCCCGGCGAGATCGCCGCCCTGCTGCGTGACCGCGGCTTCGGTCCCAGCCGGATGCGGGTCCTCGAACGGCTCGGCGGCCCGGACGAGGACGCGAGCGACGAACTGCCCGCCGAAGCCTGGCCGTTGGACCGGCCCCGCGACCCCCTCAACATCGTCGCCGTCGACTGCCGCCGCGCCCCCGACGCCCTGCGCATCGGCGCCGTGCCCGGACTGCCGGACGCCGCCTACGAGCACGACGGGCAGCTCACCAAGCGCCACATACGGGCCGCCACGCTCGCCGCGCTCGCGCCCGCGCCCGGCGAACTGCTCTGGGACGTGGGATCGGGCTCGGGTTCCATCGCCGTCGAGTGGATGCGTACGCACCCCTCCTGCCGGGCCGTCACCGTCGAGCGCGACCCCGTGCGGGCCGAGCGCATCGCCCGCAACGCCGACCGCCTCGGCGTCCCGGCCCTGCGCGTCGTCACCGGCGCCGCGCCCGCCGCGCTCGCCGGACTCCCGCAGCCCGACGCGGTGTTCATCGGCGGCGGCCTCACCGCGCCCGGACTCCTGAAGGCCTGCTGGGACGCGCTGCCCGCCGGCGGACGCCTCGTCGCCAACACCGTGACGCTGGAGTCGGAGGCGCAGCTCGCCGCCCACCACCGGCGCCTCGGCGGCGAGCTGGTGAAGCTCGCGGTCGCCCACGCCGTGCCGGTCGGCAGCTTCACCGGCTGGCGGCAGGCGATGCCCGTCACGCAGTGGGCCGTACAGAAGACATCCGTACGCGATTCCGAGTACGCAGACCCCGCGTCGGACACCGACCCCGCAGGAGCAGAACGATGACCGTCCACTTCATCGGAGCCGGCCCCGGCGCCGCCGACCTGATCACCGTGCGCGGCGCCCGCACGCTCGCCGCCTGCCAGGTCTGCCTGTACGCGGGCAGCCTCGTCCCGCGCGAACTCCTCGCCGAGTGCCCGCCCGGCGCCCGCCTCGTCGACACCGCACAGCTCACCCTCGACGAGATCACCGCCGAGCTGGTCGCCGCCCACGAGCAGGGGCTCGACGTGGCGCGGCTGCACTCCGGCGACCCGTCCGTGTTCAGCGCCGTCGCCGAGCAGATGCGGCGGCTCGACGCGGCCGGAGTGCCGTACGAGGTCGTGCCGGGCGTGCCCGCGTTCGCGGCGGCCGCGGCGTCCCTGAAGCGGGAGCTGACCGTCCCGACCGTCGGCCAGACCGTCATCCTGACCCGCGTCGCGCAGCGCGCCACCGCCATGCCGGAGGGCGAGGACCTGGCCACGCTCGGCCGCAGCGGCGCGCTGATCGTGCTGCACCTGGCCGCCGGGCTCGTGGACCGCGTCGTGGGCGAACTCCTCCCGCACTACGGCGCCGACTGCCCCGCCGCCGTCGTCGCCTACGCCTCCCGCCCGGACGAGGTCGTCCTGCGCGGGCGGCTCGACGAGATGGCCGCCCAGGTCAAGGCCGCCGGCATCCAGCGCACCGCCGTGATCATCGTCGGCCGCACGCTGGGCGCCGAACAGTTCCGCGACAGCCATCTGTACTCGGCGGAACGCGACCGGCACGCCTGCTGACGCTCTGACGCCCTGACGCCCTGACGCCCTGACGCGCCGACATAGCGTGGCCGCCATGGACGAAGAGATCATCCCGGCCCTCCGGGCCGAGGACGCGGCACGAGCCGTCGGCCGGTACGCGCGACTCGGCTTCGCACAGCAGTGGGAGCACCGCTTCGAGCCGGGCTTCCCGGTGCTCACGGAGGTCGCGCACGAGCTGGAGCTGACCGACCCGGACGGCAACCGGGTCCGGGTGGGCGAGGCGGGCGGCTGAGCAGCCCGCTCAGGCCACCGAGCTGCGCCCCACCACCGTCCCGGCCCGGTCGATGCAGATCACGTCGACCGCGACCGGCGCCCCGCGCAGCACCGACAGCGCCTCGTCCCGGGCGGCCGTGGCGACGAGGTCGCCGAGCGGCACCCCGGCGGCCATGCACAACTGCAGCGCCGCGAGGCCCGTGTTCGCCTCGGCGATCTGCCCGGCGAGCGCCTCGTCCGCACCGCCCCGGCGGGCCAGCTCGGCGAGGAAGCCCTTGTCGACCTGCGAGCGCGCGGAGTGCAGGTCGAGGTGCCCGGCGGCCAGCTTGGACAGCTTGGCGAAGCCGCCGCACACGGTCAGCCGGTCCACGGGGTGGCGGCGGACGTACTTGAGCACCGCGCCCGCGAAGTCCCCCATGTCGAGCAGCGCGTCCTCGGGCAGCGCGTACTCGGCGACGACCGTCCTCTCCGACGTCGACCCCGTGCACCCCGCCACATGGGTACGCCCCGCCGCCCGCGCCACGTCCACCCCGCGCCGGATCGAGTCGATCCACGCCGAGCACGAGTACGGCACCACGACCCCCGTCGTACCGAGGATCGACAGTCCGCCGAGGATGCCGAGCCGCGGGTTCCACGTGGAACGGGCGATCTCCTCGCCGTGGTCGACGGAGACGGTGATCTCCACGTCCCCGCTGCCGCCGTGCCGCGCCGCGACCTGAGCCACATGCTCGCGCATCAGCCGCCGCGGCACGGGGTTGATCGCGGGCTCCCCGACGGGCAGCGGCAGCCCCGGCAGCGTGATCGTCCCGACCCCGGGCCCCGCCTTGAACACCACCCCGGACCCGGCGGGCAGCAGCCGCAGCGTCGCCCGCACCAGCGCCCCGTGCGTCACGTCCGGGTCGTCCCCGGCGTCCTTGACGATCCCCGCCATCGCGTACGTCTCCGTCAACTCCTCGGCGGCGAGCGCGAAGGACGGGGTCTGGCCCTTCGGCAGCGTGATCGTCACCGGGTCGGGGAAGTCGCCGGTCAGCAGCGCGGAGTACGCGGCGGTGGTGGCCGCCGTGGCGCAGGCGCCGGTCGTCCAGCCGGGCCGGAGGCCGGTGTGCTGCAGCTGGGCGCCGCGCCCGCCCTTGGGCGCGGCACCGCCGCCCCGGCCGCTCTCCTGCGCACCGCCGGACGTATCGTCGACGCCCTGCACGTCACCGTCACCGTCACCGTTCATGATCGGACCCGAACTTCCATGCACGTACTGATACTCGGCGGGACCACGGAAGCCCGCCGACTCGCCGAACTGCTCCACGGCACACCCGCCCTGACGGTGACCAACTCCCTGGCCGGACGCGTCGCGAGCCCGCGCCTGCCGCCGGGCGAGGTCCGCATCGGCGGCTTCGGCGGGACCGAGGGGCTGACCGCGTGGCTGCGGGAACACCGGGTCGGCCTGCTCATCGACGCCACCCACCCCTTCGCCGGGACGATCAGTTTCCACGCGGCGCGCGCCGCCGCTGCTGTCCATGTTCCCCTGCTCGCCCTGCGGCGCCCCGGCTGGGTCCCCGTCGACGGCGACGACTGGCACGAGGCCGCGTCCCTGGAGGCCGCCGCGGCCCTGCTGCCCGCCCTCGGCGAGCGGATCTTCCTCACCACGGGCCGCATGGGCCTCGCGGCCTTCGCGGACCTGGACGAGCTGTGGTTCCTCGTACGGTCCGTGGACGCGCCCTCGGGCCCGCGGCCTGCCCGTAGCGAGCTGCTGCTCGACCGGGGGCCGTTCACGCTGGAGGGGGAGCGGGAGGTGCTGCGGCGGTACGGGATCGATGTCGTCGTCACGAAGGACAGCGGCGGCGCGGCGACGGCCCCCAAACTCACGGCCGCCCGTGAGGCGGGGTTGCCGGTGGTCGTGGTCCGTCGGCCGCCGGTCCCGGAGGGGGTGCGGGAGGTCGCCGAGCCGGAGCAGGCCGTGGGGTGGGTGAGGCTGCACCTCTGATGTGGCGGGCGCTTCGGTTTCCCCACCCCGCGCCTTCCCGAAAGCCTGCGGCGCTGTCGTTCGGCTGCCGCGCCGTCGTGGCTGGTCGCGCAGGTCCCCGCGCCCCTTTCGGGGAGCGGGGTCCGGGCGCGGAGGAATCAGGTCCCCTCCGGATACCTCCGCGGCGTCCACACCACTTGCTCACCCGCAGCGCCCCTGCGCACGACCTGGGTCTGCGAGGAGCCGACAAGCAGCAACGTCCGCATGTCCACCTCGGCCGGGTCCAGGTCCGCAAGCCGCACGATCCGGACCCGCTCGCCCGAACCGCCCACATCCCGCGCCACCACCACCGGCGTGTCCGGCGCCCGATGCTCAAGCAGCAGCTCCCGCGCCTTGCCGACCTGCCAAGTACGGCTGCGTGAACCGGGGTTGTACAGCGCGAGCACCAGGTCCGCCGACGCCGCCGCCCGCAACCGCTCGGCGATGACCTCCCACGGCTTGAGGCGGTCCGAGAGGGAAAGCGTCGCGTAGTCGTGTCCGAGCGGCGCACCCGCACGCGCCGCGGCCGCGTTGGCGGCGGTCACCCCGGGCAGCACCCGCACCGGCACCTGCGCGTACTCCTCCTGCGAGGCCACCTCAAGCACCGCCGTGGCCATCGCGAACACACCCGGGTCACCGCCCGAGACGACCGCGACCCGACGCCCGCGCCGCGCCAGGTCCAGGGCGAACTCGGCGCGCTCCGACTCGACCTTGTTGTCCGACCCGTGCCGCACCTGCCCCGGGCGCAGCGGCACCCGGTCCAGGTAGGTGGTGTAGCCGACCAGGTCGTCCGCGGCCGCCAGCGCGCCCCGCGACTGAGGCGTCAGCCACAGCGGCCCGGCCGGCCCGGTGCCCACCACGACGACCTCGCCGACCTCGCCGACCTCCCGCACCGGCCGCTGCACGTCGACCTCGCTCGGCAGCACCGCCACCGAGAAGTACGGCACCGACGCCTCGTCGACGTCCGCGAGCCGCGCGAGCCGCTGGCCGGGCATCGTGGCCCGCTCCACATACCGCGCGGCCTCCAGACGGCCCGAACTCTCCATCGCCCGGCGGACCTTGGGGAACGTACGCCCCAGCTTCATCACGACCGCGGCGTCCGTCGCGGCGAGCCGTGCCGTCAGCTCCTCCTCGGGCAGCGTGCCCGGCAGGATGGTCAGCACCTCCTCGCCTTCGGCGAGCGGCGTGCCGAGCCGCGCCGCGGCGGCGGACACGGAGGTGACACCGGGAATGACCTCGGTGTCGAAGCGGTCGGCGAGCCGCTTGTGCATGTGCATGTACGAGCCGTAGAACATCGGGTCGCCCTCGGCGAGGACGGCGACCGTGCGGCCCGCTTCCAGGTGCACGGCAAGCCGCTCGGCGGCCTTGGCGTAGAACTCCTCCATGGCGCCCTTGTAGCCGCCCGGGTGGTCCGTGGTCTCCGTCGTGACGGGGTAGACCAGGCGCTCCTCGATGTGGTCGGCGCGCAGGTGCTTCTCCGCGATGGACCGCGCGATGGACCGGCCGTGCCGTGCGCTGTGGTACGCGACCACATCCGCCTCGCCGATGATCTCGACGGCGCGGACGGTCATCAGGGACGGGTCGCCGGGGCCGAGCCCCACGCCGTACAGCTTGCCGCTCATTCTTCCTCGCTCGCGATCGCGTTGAGGGCGGCGGCGGCGATGGCGCTGCCGCCACGACGGCCGCGCACCACCAGGTGCTCCACGCCCGGGAACTCGGCCAGCGCGTCCTTGGACTCGGCGGCGCCGATGAAGCCGACCGGGACACCGATGATCGCGGCGGGCTTCGGTGCGCCCTCCTCGATCATCTCCAGGAGCCGGAACAGCGCGGTCGGCGCGTTGCCGACGGCGACGACGGAGCCCTCCAGGCGGTCCCGCCACAGTTCGAGCGCGGCGGCGCTGCGCGTGGTGCCCAGCCGCGCGGCCAGCTCGGGCACGGCCGGGTCGGAGAGCGTGCACAGCACGTCGTTGTCGGCGGGCAGCCGCTTGCGGGTCACCCCGCTGGCGACCATCTGCACATCGGTGAAGATCGGCGCCCCGCCCCGCAGCGCCGCGCGGGCGCGCGCGACCGCGTCCGGCGTGTACGAGAGGTCCCGTACGAGGTCGGTCATGCCGCAGGCGTGGATCATCCGGACCGCGACCTGGCTGACGTCGGCGGGCAGGCCCGCGAGGTCGGCCTCCGATCGGATCGTGGCGAAGGACTGGCGGTAGATGGCCGCGCCGTCCTTCTCGTAGTCGTAGGCAGTGGTCACGGTCTTCTTCTCGCTGCTCTCGGTCGTCATGCGGTTCGATCGGTGAGCGCCACCAGGGCGGTGGCGAGTTCTGAGGGGTCGTCCAACCGGACGGTGGGGCCCGGGACTTGGGGCGTACGGGAGGTGGAACGGCCCAGCCGGTAGCCGCCGCCGGGCGAGGCGACGACGTCGATGTGCCCGGCCCGCGGATGACCGCAGCGGCGCTCGCAGCCCGACCAGTACAGGGGGAGGTGGTCGCGGCCCACGGCGTCAAGGGCGCGGGCCGCGTCCGCCTGCACGTCGGCGTGCGACTTGGCGCAGCCGGGCCGGCCGATGCAGGCGCCGACCCGCAGCCACGGCGAGTCGGGGGAGGTCACGAGCCCGGCGGCGGCGAGCCGGGCCAGCGCGTACGGGGCCTCGGAGTGGTCGAGGCCCGGCGCGGGGAGCACCGCTCCGCTCCAGGGGGTCAGCCGCAGCTCCCCGCCGTACTGCTCGGCGGTCCGCGTCAACTCGTCCCACTGGCGGGCCGAGAGGCGGCCGAGAGGAATGTGTACGGACAGGGCGTCAGCGGAAATTCCGGGCATCGGCCCGTCCGTGACGGTGACATCCCGCACGCGTATCGCGCAGCCGATCCCCGCGGCGGACAGCCCGTCGGCGACCGCACGAGTCAACTCCTCGACCGGTACGCCCAGTTCGTCCACCCGCCACACCTGTCGGCCGCGCTCGGTGCTCCCCGCCGCCGACGTGAGAAACGTCTCGGCGGCGATCAGCGCGGACCGGGCCACATCGGCCGAGGCCACCTCGATCGCCTCGGCGGACGAGCCGAGGGACAGCAGTGCGGCGCCACCGGCGACAGCCCGTACCGTCACATCGGCGTCGAGACCGGACACATCGCCACGGCCGTCGTCGAGGGCGAACAGGAAACGCCCCGACAGCGCGCGCGCGGCGTCACTCGCGCACAGCGCCGCGTCCAGACCCGCCAGCCACGGCCGTACGTCGGCGAAGCCGGCGCCGTCCAGGCCCGCGAGGGGCGAGGCCACGACGTTCCGGACCCGCTCGTGCGCGTACGAGGGCAGCAGCCCCACCGCGTCCAGCAGACCGGCGAGTTCGCCCCCGCACCCGTCGCGAAGGCCCCGCAGCTGCACGTTCCCGCGCGAAGTCAGATGCAGCGCGCCGTCGCCCAGCTCTCGGGCCGCCGAGGCCAGCGCGTCGGCCTGCCCCACGGCGAGGACTCCGCCGGGGATCCGGATGCGGGCCAGCGCACCGTCGTCCGCCGCGTGCAGCCTGAGCGACCCCGGGCAGGCGTCACCGCGGTCCCGTGCGACCGCTGTGGCCTGGGACGATGAGCGGGGGGCTGGCGAGGACATGGCGGCGAGCATACCTACCGTCATACGGGCCGCACCCCCCGCCCGTTTGCCCTGGCCCCTTACTATGCTCTCGGCGGATCACCCGGTCCGCCGTCGCCACCACGGCGACAGGGGAGGAAGCCCGGTGCGAATCCGGCGCGGTCCCGCCACTGTGAGCCCGTTCCGAAGGGGTATGTACCGAAGCGGTACGTCCCTGAAGGCGCGGGTGAGTCAGGAACTCCCTTTCCCCGCTTCACGTTTCCCCCCGGGCCGACCCCGGGGGAGGGCCGCGGAGCAGGGAGACCTCACTCCTCCACCACCCGGGGCGCGGACCCCGAGGAAGGCGTCACGCGCATGATCCTGCTCCTGTCGACCTCCGACACCGACCTGCTGAGCGCCCGTGCGGCCGACGGACCGGTCCCGTACCGCTTCGCCAACCCCTCGCGGCTCTCCCTGGACGAGCTGCCCGCGCTCCTCGACGGCGTCGGCCTGGTCGTGGTCCGCCTCCTCGGCGGCATCCGCGCCTGGCAGGACGGGCTCGACCTGCTCCTCGCCGACGGCCGCCCCGTCGTCGTCCTCACCGGTGAACAGGCCCCGGACGCCCAGCTGATGGCCGCCTCCACGGTGCCGGTCGGCATCGCCGCCGAGGCGCACGCGTACCTCGCGCACGGCGGCCCGGCCAACCTGGAGCAGCTCGCCCGCTTCCTCTCCGACACGGTCCTGCTCACCGGCCACGGCTTCGAGTCGCCCGCCGCCGCGCCGACCTGGGGCCCCCTGGAGCGCACCGCGCGTGACGGCATCGACGGCCCGTCCGTCGCCGTGCTCTACTACCGCGCCCACCACATGAGCGGCAACACCGCCTTCGTCGGCGCCCTCTGCGACGCCATCGAGGAGGCGGGCGGCCGTCCCAAGCCGCTGTACGTGGCCTCCCTTCGCGCCCCCGAGCCCGAACTCGTCGACGAGCTGCGCTCGGTGGACGCCATCGTCACCACCGTCCTCGCCGCGGGCGGCACCAAGCCCGCCGAGGCCTCCGCCGGTGGCGACGACGAGTCCTGGGACGCGGGCGCCCTCACCCAGCTCGACGTACCGATCCTGCAGGCCCTCTGCCTGACCGGTTCGCGCGCCGCCTGGGAGGAGAACGACGAGGGCGTCTCGCCGCTGGACGCCGCCAGCCAGATCGCAGTCCCGGAGTTCGACGGCCGCCTGATCACCGTCCCGTTCTCCTTCAAGGAGATCGACGCCGACGGCCTGCCCGCGTACGTCCCCGACGCCGAGCGCGCCGCCCGCGTCGCCGGAATCGCCGTGCGCCACGCGCGACTTCGGCACATTCCGGCCGCCGAGAAGCGCCTCGCCCTCGTCCTCTCCGCGTACCCGACGAAGCACTCCCGCATCGGCAACGCCGTCGGCCTGGACACCCCCGCGAGCGCGGTCGCGCTCCTGCGCCGCCTGAAGGAGGAGGGGTACGACTTCGGGTCCGAGGCCGAGATCCCGGGACTCGTCTCCGGCGACGGGGACGAGCTGATCCGCGCCCTCATCGAGGCGGGCGGCCACGACCAGGAGTGGCTGACCGAGGAGCAGCTGGCCCGCAACCCCGTCCGCATCCCGGCCGCCGACTACCGCCGCTGGTACGCGACCCTGCCCGAGGACCTGCGCACGGCGGTCGAGGAGCACTGGGGCCCGGCGCCCGGCGAGATGTTCGTCGACCGCAGCAGCAACCCGGACGGCGACATCGTCCTCGCCGCCCTCCGCTTCGGCAGTCTCCTCATCCTCATCCAGCCCCCGCGCGGCTTCGGCGAGAACCCCATCGCCATCTACCACGACCCGGACCTGCCGCCCTCGCACCACTACCTCGCCGCCTACCGCTGGATCGCCGCCTCCGCGGCCGACGGCGGCTTCGGCGCGGACGCGATGATCCACCTCGGCAAGCACGGCAACCTGGAGTGGCTGCCCGGCAAGAACGCGGGCCTCTCCGCCGCCTGCGGCCCCGACGCCGCCCTCGGCGACCTCCCCCTCATCTACCCGTTCCTGGTCAACGACCCGGGCGAGGGCACCCAGGCCAAGCGCCGTGTGCACGCCACCCTGATCGACCACCTCGTACCGCCGATGGCCCGCGCCGACTCGTACGGCGACATCGCGCGACTTGAGCAACTCCTCGACGAGTACGCCCAGATCAGCTCGATGGACCCGGCCAAGCTGCCCGCCATCCGCGCCCAGATCTGGACCCTCATCCAGGCCGCCAAGCTCGACCACGACCTGGGGCTGCAGGACCGCCCCGACGACGACGGCTTCGACGACTTCCTGCTGCACGTCGACGGCTGGCTCTGCGAGGTCAAGGACGCCCAGATCCGCGACGGCCTGCACGTCCTCGGCAACCCGCCCGCGGGCGCCGACCGCGTCAACCTGGTCCTCGCCATCCTCCGCGCCCGCCAGATCTGGGGCGGTACGACGGCCCTGCCCGGCCTGCGCGAAGCCCTCGGCCTGGACGAGTCCGCCGCCACCCGCACCACCGCCGACGAGGCCGAGGACAAGGCCCGCGCCCTCGTCCAGGCCATGGACGACGCGGGCTGGGACCCGGCCGCCGTACCCACGGAACACGGTGAACAGGTCGCCGCCATCCTGGAGTTCGCCGCCCGCGAGGTCGTCCCCCGCCTCGCCGCCACCACCGCCGAGCTCGACCACGCCCTGCACGCCCTGAACGGCGGCTTCGTCCCGGCGGGCCCGTCCGGCTCGCCCCTGCGCGGCCTCGTCAACGTCCTGCCGACCGGCCGCAACTTCTACTCGGTCGACCCGAAGGCCGTCCCGTCCCGCCTCGCCTGGGAGACGGGCCAGGCGCTCGCGGACTCACTCGTCCAGCGCTACAAGGACGACAACGGCGAGTACCCCGTCTCCGTCGGCCTCTCTCTCTGGGGCACGAGCGCGATGCGTACCGCGGGCGACGACGTGGCCGAAGCCCTGGCCCTGCTCGGCGTCCGCCCCGTCTGGGACGACGCCTCCCGCCGCGTCACGGGCCTTGAGCCCGTCCCCGCCGAGGAGTTGGGCCGCCCCCGCATCGACGTGACGCTGCGCATCTCCGGCTTCTTCCGGGACGCGTTCCCGCACACGATCGGGCTGCTCGACGATGCGGTACGCCTGGCCGCCTCGCTCGACGAACCGGCCTCCGTCAACCACGTACGCGCCCACGTCCAGGCCGACCTGGCCGAACACGGCGACGAACGCCGCGCCACCACCCGCATCTTCGGCTCACGCCCCGGCACGTACGGCGCGGGCATCCTCCAGCTGATCGACTCCCGCGACTGGCGCACCGACGCCGACCTCGCCGAGGTCTACTCGGTCTGGGGCGGCTACGCGTACGGCCGTGAGCTGGACGGCTGCCCGGCGCGCGAGCAGATGGAGACGGCGTACAAGCGCATCGCGGTCGCGGCCAAGAACACCGACACCCGCGAGCACGACATCGCCGACTCCGACGACTACTTCCAGTACCACGGCGGCATGGTCGCCACGGTCCGCGCCCTGCGCGGCACGGCCCCCGAGGCGTACATCGGCGACTCGACCCGCCCCGAGACGGTCCGCACGCGGACGCTGGTCGAGGAGACCAGCCGCGTCTTCCGCGCCCGCGTGGTCAACCCCAAGTGGATCGAGGCGATGCGCCGCCACGGCTACAAGGGCGCGTTCGAGCTGGCGGCGACGGTCGACTACCTCTTCGGGTACGACGCCACGACCGGCGTGATCGCCGACTGGATGTACGACAAGCTCACCGAGACGTACGTACTCGACCCGGTCAACCGCGAGTTCCTGCAGGAGGCCAACCCGTGGGCCCTGCACGGCATCGCGGAGCGGCTGTTGGAGGCCGAGTCCCGCGGCATGTGGGCCAAGCCCGACCCGGCGGTCCTCGAAGCGCTGCGCCAGGCGTACCTGGAGACGGAGGGGGACCTGGAGGGCGGCGAGGAGTGACCGCCTCGGCGTGCTGCTCCCCAAGGGGCGGGTAGGGGAAGACAAAGCCCGCTTGCTACGCTCCAACCCGCCTCCCGCGGGGGAAGTCCGGTGAAAGTCCGGCGCTGACCCGCAACGGTGTGCGCGGGGACCGCACGGTCCTCGCGCGAGCCCGATCGCCCGGGGGAGGCCGCGACCCGAAGACTGCTCGCCGTGGACTGCGAGAGGGGGGCACCGCGCGGCCGATCCGGCACTGCGGGGCGACTCCTGACCGCCGTCCAGCAGGCGGCCCCAGGCGAAGGACCGCCCCCACCGTGCGCCGAAGTCCCACCAAGAGCACCCCGAGTACCCCGCGGACCCCCAGCCGCATACCCTTGCCACCCCTGGTCCTCGGACTCCTCGCGCTGCTGCTCGTCTCCCTCGTCTGCGGCGTCGCACTCGGCGACGCGAGCATCGCCCGGTCCGACGTCCTCCGCTTCCTGCGCGCCGGACTCACCGGCGGCACCCTGCCCGCGGGCGACGCCGCGGCGTACACCATCGTCTGGGAGATCCGGCTGCCCCGCGTCGTCCTCGGCGCCGTCGTCGGGGCCGGGCTCGCCGCCGTCGGCGTGGCCGTGCAGGCCATGGTCCGCAACGCCCTCGCCGACCCGTTCGTCCTCGGCATCTCCTCCGGAGCCGCCGTCGGCGCCAACCTGGTGATCCTGCTCGGCGCGTTCGCCGGTCTCGGCGTGTGGGCCCTGTCCGCGTCCGCGTTCCTGTCCGCGCTCGCCGCGATGGTCCTCGTCTACGCCGTGGCCCGCTCCCCGTACGGCTTCACCCCGCTGCGCCTCATCCTCACCGGCACCGCACTCGCCTTCGGCTTCGAGGCCGTCACCACCGTCATGGTGTTCGGGGCCGCCCGCGGCGAGGCCGCCCGCTCCGTGATGATGTGGCTGCTCGGCAGCCTCGGCGGCGCCACCTGGGCGGCGGTCCCGCTGGCCGGCGCCACCGTCCTCGCCGGGTGGGCCTGGCTGCGCACCCGCGCCGAAGCGCTCAACGCCCTCTCGGTCGGCGACGAGACCGCCGCCGCGCTCGGCGTCCAACCCGAGCGGCTGCGGCGCGAGTTGTTCTTCGTCACCGCCGCCGTCACCGGCACGGTCGTCGCCGTCAGCGGCGCCATCGGCTTCGTCGGCCTGATGGTCCCGCACGTCGTACGGATGCTCGTCGGCGCCGACCACCGGCGCGTCCTCGCCGTCGCGCCGCTGCTCGGGGCGGCCCTCCTGGTGTGGGCGGACGTCCTGTCCCGCGTGCTGCTCGCCCCGGCCGAACTGCCCGTCGGAGTGATCACCGCCGTGGTCGGGGTCCCCGCCTTCCTGCTGCTGATGCGGCGCGGCGGCTACGCGTTCGGCGGCCGCTGATGAACGTGACCCCGGCCGTACGCGAGACACAGCTGAGAGGAGAGACACATGCGGCTTGAACTGGACGACGTCGCCGTCGAGATCGCCGGGGCCCGCCTCGTCGAGGACATTCACGTCACCGTCGAACAGGGCGCGTTCGTCGGCCTCGTCGGCCCCAACGGCAGCGGCAAGTCGACCCTGCTGCGCTGCGCGTACCGGGCCCTGAAGCCCGCCGCCGGAACGGTCCGGCTCGGCGGGGACGACCTGCACGCGATGAAACCGCGCAGCGCCGCCCGCGTCCTGGCCGCGCTGCCGCAGGAGACGACCGCCGAGTTCGACTTCACCGTCGCCGAGGTCGTCGCCATGGGACGCCTCCCGCACCGCGAGCGCACCGCCGCCGGGGACCGCGACATCTGCGCCCGCGCCCTCGCCCGCACCGGCGTCGGCCACCTCGCCGACCGCGGCTTCCTCGCCCTGTCCGGCGGCGAGAAACAGCGCGTCCTGCTCGCCCGCGCCCTCGCCCAGGAACCGCAGGTCCTCGTCCTCGACGAACCCACCAACCACCTGGACATCGCCCACCAGCTGGACGTCCTGTCCCTGGTCCGCGACAGCGGCCCCACCGTCCTCGCCGCCCTGCACGACCTCAACCTGGCCGCCGCGCACTGCGACGTCCTCTATGTCATCGCCGCCGGCCGCATCGTCGCCTCCGGCCCGCCGCACGACGTCCTCGACCCGGGGCTCCTCGCCGAGGTCTTCGGCGTCCGCGCCCACCCCGTACGCCATCCGGAGACCGGCGCCGTCCAGCTCCTCTTCGACCTGCTGCCGTCCGGCCCCGGCGCCTCGACCGGCCCCGCCTCCTCGCCCGCCCCTTCCCCCGACCCCACCGTGAGGACCCCATGCGCAAGCTGACCGCCGCCGCCCTCTGCCTCGCCACGACCCTCACCGCCGCCGGCTGCGGCGCGCAGGTCGAGCCGTCCGGCACCGCGAAGCCGTCGACGAAGTCCTCGGCGGTGACCCTCACCAACTGCGGCAAGAAGGTCACGTACGACAAGGTCCCCGAGCGGGTCGTCACCAACGACGTCGGCATCACCGAGCTGATGTTCGCGCTCGGCCTTGAGGACCGCATGGCCGGGTTCGCCATGCCCGACGACAAGGGCGACCTCAAGTCCGTGCCGTGGAAGGACGGTTACGACCAGGTCCGCTGGCTGTCCAAGGACCAGCTGACCAAGGAGAACGTGCTCGCCGCGAAGGGCGACTTCGTGTTCGCGGGCTGGGACTACGGCTTCCGCGAGGAGGCGGGCCTCACCCCGGACGCCCTCAAGAAGCTCGGCATCTCCTCGTACGTCCTCACCGAGTCCTGCCGGGGCGGCCGCGCCGACGACGCCCGCGGCATCATGCCGCCGCTCGACGCCCTGTACACCGACCTCGCCAACCTCGGGAAGCTCTTCGGCGTCGAGGAGCGCGCGCAGAAGCTGATCGCCGACTTCAAGCAGCGGGTCGCCGCGGTCCAGGCCGAGGCCCCCAAGGGCGCGGACCGCCCCAGGGTGTTCCTGTACGACAGCGGCAGGGACCAGCCGTTCACCAGCGGCCGGTACGCCGCGCCGGAGCAGATCATCAGCAAGGCCGGCGGGGTCAACGTGATGCACGACGTGGCCGACTCCTGGACGACCGTCGGCTGGGAGACCGTCGTCAAGCGGAACCCCGAGGTCATCGTGGTCTGCGACTACGGCGAGGTGAGCGCCGGGCAGAAGCGGGACTTCCTGCGGTCGCACCCCGCGCTGCGCGACGTGTCCGCCGTCAAGCACGACCGGATCTTCACCCTGGACTACGTGGACCTCGTCGAGAGCCCCCGCAACCCCTCGGCCGTCGAACGCCTCGGCGCCTATCTGCGGAAGGTCGCCGACGAGCGCTGACCCGGCCCGAACCCGGGACACACTCAGACCGTCGCACACCCCGGGCACAGCCCCCGGTACGTGACCTCGGCCTCGGCGACCGCGAAACCGAACCGTTCCGAGGACGGCAGGTCGGCCAGCGGGTCGCCGCCGGGGTGCACGTCCCGGATCGCACCGCAGCCCGAGCAGATCAGGTGCTGGTGCGGGCGGTGCGCGTTCGGGTCGTACCGCTTCGCGCGGCCGTCCGTCGCCACCTCGATGACCTCGCCCAGTGACACCAGCTCACCGAGCGTGTTGTAGACCGTCGCCCGGGAGATCTCCGGCAGCCGGTCCGTGGCCCGCGCCAGGACCTCGTCCGCCGTCAGATGGACATGCTCGCCGTCCAGGACCTCGGCCACCACACGGCGCTGGGCGGTCATCCGCCAGCCCCTCCCGCGAAGTCGTCCCAGCAGGTCACTCATCCCCACCCCACCTAACTGTGCGTATGCGTGCGTCGAACACCGCATGAACGCCTACCCGGAACCTATACGGGAATGCGTACGGCTCTGTCTGTCGTATTGACTTGGACTTCGTCCATCGTAGGATCGACACCAGCGACAGCCAAGGGAGCGGGCAGGAGAGTTGAGGGACTTCAGTCCCGGCCTCGCCCCACCCCACCGCCGCCAAGTTCCAGACCGTGATCCGCATAGTCACAGTGCAGAGGGATTTCCATGACTGAGAACCACGACGCGATCGTCACAGACCCGAAGGCGGAGGAGGCGGGTGGCTGCCCCGTCGCGCACCAGCGCGCGCCCCACCCGACCCAGGGCGGCGGCAACCGCCAGTGGTGGCCGGACCGGCTGAACCTCAAGATCCTCGCCAAGAACCCGGCGGTGGCCAACCCGCTGGGCGAGGAGTTCGACTACGCCGAGGCGTTCAAGTCCCTCGACCTTCCCGCCGTCAAGCGGGACATCGCCGAGGTGCTCACCACCTCCCAGGACTGGTGGCCCGCCGACTTCGGCAACTACGGCCCCCTGATGATCCGGATGGCCTGGCACAGCGCCGGCACCTACCGCATCAGCGACGGCCGCGGCGGCGCGGGCGCCGGCCAGCAGCGCTTCGCCCCGCTCAACAGCTGGCCGGACAACGCCAGCCTCGACAAGGCCCGCCGCCTGCTGTGGCCCGTCAAGAAGAAGTACGGCAAGAACATCTCCTGGGCCGACCTCATGATCCTCACGGGCAACGTCGCCCTGGAGACCATGGGCTTCAAGACCTTCGGCTTCGCCGGCGGCCGCGAGGACGTGTGGGAGCCCGAGGAGGACGTGTACTGGGGCCCCGAGTCCGTGTGGCTCGACGACAAGCGCTACACCGGCGACCGCGAGCTGGAGAACCCGCTCGGCGCCGTCCAGATGGGCCTCATCTACGTCAACCCGGAGGGCCCCAACGGCAACCCGGACCCGATCGCCGCGGCCCGCGACATCCGTGAGACCTTCCGCCGCATGGCGATGAACGACGAGGAGACCGTCGCCCTCATCGCCGGCGGCCACACCTTCGGCAAGACCCACGGCGCCGGTGACGCCGCCAAGGTCGGCGACGACCCCGAGGCCGCCCCGATGGAGCAGATGGGCCTCGGCTGGAAGAGCTCGCACAACACCGGCGTCGGCAAGGACGCGATTACGTCCGGCCTTGAGGTCACCTGGACCACCACGCCCACCCAGTGGAGCAACGGCTTCTTCAAGAACCTCTTCGAGTACGAGTACGAGCTGACGCAGAGCCCGGCCGGCGCCAACCAGTGGGTGGCGAAGAACGCCGAGGCGATCATCCCGGACGCGTACGACGCGTCGAAGAAGCAGCTGCCGACGATGCTCACGACCGACCTGTCGCTGCGCCTCGACCCGGTCTACGAGCCCATCTCCCGCCGGTTCTACGAGAACCCGGAGGAATTCGCGGACGCCTTCGCCCGCGCCTGGTACAAGCTGACGCACCGTGACATGGGCCCGGTCGTCCGCTACCTCGGCCCGGAGGTCCCCGCCGAGGAGCTGCTCTGGCAGGACCCGCTGCCCGCCCGCGAGGGTGAGCTGATCGACGCCGCGGACATCGCCTCCCTCAAGGAGCAGATCCTCGGCTCGGACCTGACCGTCTCCCAGCTGGTCTCGGCCGCCTGGGCCTCGGCGTCCTCGTTCCGCGGCAGCGACAAGCGCGGCGGTGCCAACGGCGCCCGCATCCGCCTGGAGCCGCAGCGCAGCTGGGAGGTCAACAACCCGGACGGCCTCGCGCACGTCCTGCGCGCCCTTGAGGGCGTCCAGGAGTCCTTCAACGCCAAGGGCGGCAAGCAGGTTTCGCTGGCCGACCTGATCGTGCTCGCGGGCACCGCGGCCGTCGAGCAGGCCGCGAAGGACGGCGGCGTCGAGGTCGAGGTCGGCTTCACGCCGGGCCGTGTGGACGCCGCGCAGGAGCAGACGGACGTCGAGTCCTTCGCCGCCCTGGAGCCCGCCGCGGACGGCTTCCGCAACTACGTCGGCAAGGGCAACCGCCTCCCCGCCGAGTACCTGCTGCTCGACAAGGGCAACCTGCTCACCCTGAGCGCCCCCGAGCTGACCGTCCTCGTCGGCGGCCTGCGCGTCCTGGGCGCCAACCACGCCGGTTCGAAGCACGGTGTCCTCACGGACAACCCGGGCACGCTGACGAACGACTTCTTCGTCAACCTGCTCGACCTGGACACCACGTGGAAGTCCACGACCGAGGCCCAGGACCAGTTCGAGGCCCGCGACGCCTCCGGCGCCGTCAAGTGGACCGGCACCCGTGCCGACCTGGTCTTCGGCTCCAACTCCGAACTCCGCGCCGTCGCCGAGGTGTACGCCTCCGACGACGCGAAGCAGAAGTTCGTCAAGGACTTCGCCGCGGCCTGGACGAAGGTCATGGAGCTGGACCGGTTCGACCTCAAGTGAGGCCCCGGGCCTGAGAGTCAGGGCCCGAGCCGACAGGAACGAGCGGTGGCCCCCGCCCGGCGCACAGCAGCCGGGCGGGGGCCACCGCCATGTACGACCACGGGACGTAGCCCGCCGCGCGGCCAACCGGGCTCGCCATCAAGGGGTTTGGGGTGGCCTCATACCGAAGACCGCCCCACCTGACCCCGTCGCCCTGGACCCGGGGTACGCACCCGCGTAGGACGAAGGGGGCTCGGAGGTTCCTACGGGGGCTCCGGCGAAAATTCGGAGGGATTCCGGTGGTATACCAAAGCTGTTCGGCCTGGACCTGATGAGAGAATGTGCCGCATGGCAGGTAGTGAAGGCTTCGAGCCCGAGTCGGACCGGGTCACGCGTCAGCTCCGGGACGACATTCTGGACGGTGTGCGCCGCCCCGGCAGCAAGCTCGTCGAGCGTGAACTCGCGGCCGAGCTCGGGGTGAGCCGGCTGCCCGTCCGTGACGCCCTCAAGGTGCTCGTGAACGAGGGCCTGGTGACGCCCCGCCCCCGCACCTGGGCGGTCGTAAGGGAGTTCAGCCCCACCGACATCTCCGACCTGGACGAGGTGCGGTCCGCGCTGGAGACGCTCACGTTCCGGCTCGCGGCGCAGCGCAGCACCCGCGCCGGCCTCGACCGGCTCCGCGCCGACCTCGACGCCGAGCTGGAGGCCGCCCGCGAGGGCGACGCCGTACGCGCCCGCCGCGCCGCGGCCGACTTCCACCAGACGGTGACCTGGCTGGCCGCGAACGAGCTGCTCAGCGAGTTGGAGCGGACCCTGCGCAGCCGGATGCGCTGGCTGCTCAGCAGGCACGACGACCTGCTCGCCGTGGCGCAGGAGCACGAGGAGCTGTACGACGCGATCGCGGCCCGGGACGTGCCGCGCGTCGAGGAGCTGGTGCTGAAGCACCTGGAGTCGGGCCGCAGCGCGGCGGCCGCACACCTGCGGGCCGCCAAGGACTGAGTGCGGCGGCCAGGGCGGCGCCGGCTGGGGGCGCAGCCCCCGGGGAGCCGTTCGTTGAGGACTTCGGGAAGGGGCGGGGAGGGGAGAGCAGCGCACTCGCACGGCGATGTCAGTGCCGTGCCCTACGTTCGAACCCATGGACGCCTATCTCGCGGGCAAGGACGCTCAAGAGGGCACGCCCGCCCACACGTTGTACATCTGGATCGAAACCCTCCACGAGCGCATGAACCTGCTCGTGGACCAGTTCACCGGCGAGGACTGGGAGCACGACTACTCGATCGGCTCGCTGAGACTCCTCGAACAGGACCTGGTCCAGCTGTACGGCACCGACGACGGCACGCACGCGCAGGCCCTGTACATGGAGTGCCTCGCGGGCTACCTCGGCGAGGCCCTGCTCGCCGAGGGCGGCGGCCGCTGGGTGTGGGACGAGGAGGCGGGCTCCGTCGGCATGCCCGCAGTCCAGCCGGACCCCGCCCTCGGCCTGGCGCCGATCGTGCCGATCCTCCTGGTCGGCCAGGCGGTCTACGAGAAGACGGAGAACATCTTCGCGACGGTGGCCCTGCGCCTGCGCAAGGCCGTCGTGGCCCGCAAGGCGGCCGGAGCGGGCTGGAAACCCGACCGCGTCCGCACCCCGTGGGTCCGAAGCCACGAACTCGACGCGCCCTACCACCGCTGGCAGCAGTGGCCGAACGAACGCTTCCACGAGTACGTGAGCGGCTGGGCCGACCAGATGGGCGGCGGCCGCGAACGCTGGGACTTCTCACGCGCCTCCCTCGACGCCCTCGAAGAGCTGCTGCGCGACCGCCTCGGCACGGTCGAGCAGTACGACCGAGTGGCCCACCGCGACTTCTGGATCATGGTCGCCTGGTACGTGGGGGAGTGCGTGGTCCGCGCCAAGGACGCCGACTGGCAGTTCCGCAAGTCCAACCCCGAGGCCCCACCAGGGACCTGGTACGCGGTGGACTCGTACTGGACGGACTCCATCTACGTCTCCCAGCCCCTGCGCTACGCAGGTTGGGCCGAGCACCCCACCGAGATGGTGCGGGCCGTCCTGCGCGGCGAGCGGCTGCGCGATGTGGTCGACAGGTTCCCCGACCCCGGCGAGGAGCACCGGGCCGGCGGCCGGCCGAAGAAGACGTCGGGCGAGCCCTGGCCCGAGATCCTGTGGCCCCTGGTGGCGCCGGAACACCTGCCCCCGCCCCTCACCGACGACCAGCGCGAGGAACTGGCCGCGGAACTTGGCGAGTTGGAGGCCGACCCGCACCTCAAGGACCCGGACTGGCACGACAACCCGCGCCTGAACGCCTACCTCGCCGAGCGTCGTGAGGCCTTCCCCGCCTGGGCCGAAGTGGCCGGCGGCGGACCCGAGGCCTGGGACTTCTCACCGGAGAGCCTGGACCGCCTCGGCGCCCTCGTCCGCGAACGCTTCGCCACGTACGAGGACATCGCGGCCGCAGGGCAGGACCCCTTCGTCCAGGGCGCGGCCTGGTACCTGGGCGAGGTCCAGGTCCGCCACCGCGACGCCCGCTGGAGCCTGTGCCCCGAACCGGAGGACGCCGACCCGTACGACGAGCCCGTGGTGCTCGAACGGAACCGGGACGAGGCCGACTCCGAGTCCGACGGGGACGACACATCCGGCCTGGACGACCTGGACGAACTCGACGGCCTGAATGAACTCGACGAACTCGACGACCCGGAGGACGACCAGGAATACGTCTGCGCACCCCTGGGCCACCTGCGCGGCCTGATCGCCCGCGACGACCCGGACGAACGCCTCAGCGAGGTCCTGGACGGCTACGGGAGGCGGGGGACCGGGACGGCGCGAGAGGAGGAGCGGGCCCCGAGCCCCACCGACGAGGTGCGGCCCAAGTGGGGCAGCGGCGCCACTCTGACCCTGCTCTTCCCGCCCTTCCCGAATCCGTCCCGCGACCAGCCCGCGGAAACGTCCGCGGCTCCGACCGCCCACGACCCGGTGCGGGCCCGGCAGTTCGTGGCGGCGCTGGGCACGGTCGCGGAGGTCGTGGAGGAATTGCCCTGTGTACCGGCGACGGAGCTGCCGATGGTCGAGGTCCGGGCCGACCTCGACCGGGTCGCGGTCGGCTGCTGGGGCAACGTCGTCCACATCGTCGAGCCGGCGCTCGGCAGCGACCTGCTGACGGAGGCCCTGGCCCGGGAGGTGGACCGCCAGCGGGCCCGTCACGCGGAGGCCCGGATCGTCGGCTCGGTGGACATGGACTACGGCAACAGTTACCTCCAGGACGCCGTGGTCCTGCCGAGCGGCGAGGAGGTGATCGCCGGCGGCTGGGACTGCGACGAGGACTGGGAGGTCGTAGGCGACCCGGAGGCCGTGCTGCGCGCCCTCGGAGTGGACCCGGCGTCGGCGGCGGAAGCGGGCTTCGACCTCGACGAGCGGCCCAGCCAGCGGGAATGGCCGGAACTCGGCGTGCTCGCCCTCGGCGGCGACCGGCCCGCGTGGCAGGCCGGCCGGCAGGTCTCGGTGTTCCACGTCCGGCGCACGGACGACGCCGAGTTCCACCTGGGGGAGGTGTGGTTCGGAAGCTGAGGCGGCCCGGACTCAGTGGCCCCGTGGGGCGTACATGATCACGGCCATTCCGGCCAGGCAGATGAGGGA
This sequence comes from Streptomyces solicavernae, assembly GCF_029968095.1. Taxonomy (GTDB): domain Bacteria; phylum Actinomycetota; class Actinomycetes; order Streptomycetales; family Streptomycetaceae; genus Streptomyces; species Streptomyces solicavernae. Next base: position 90,428 of record NZ_JASCIR010000011.1, read on the forward strand.
GCCGATGACGTCGAAGCGGTCGGGCCGGTAGCCGTCGGCGACCATGCCCCAGGCGATCGACCCGGCCACGAAGATCCCGCCGTACGCGGCGAGGATGCGCCCGAAGTTGTCGTCGGACTGAAGGGTGGCGACCACGCCGTACAGGCCGAGGGCGATCACCCCCGCGCCGATCCAGATCCAGCCCTTGTGCTCACGGATGCCCTGCCACACCAGCCAGGCACCGCCGATCTCGAACAGGGCGGCGACGAGGAACAGGGCGACGGAGCGGGCGACGAGCACGGCGGGAGGGTCCTTGGGGAAGAGAGCGGTGGACGGACGAAATCCTCAGACGGAACCAGAACCAGAGGGCGAACCAGGCGAAAGGAGGTGCCCCATCGCGGCGAGTACGGACGGCTCGACCCGGTAGTAGACCCAGGTGCCCCGGCGCTCGGACGACAGCAGGCCTGCCTGCTTCAGCTTCTTCAGGTGGTGCGAGACCGTCGGCTGCGAGACGCCGACGTCCGAGATGTCGCAGACACAGGCCTCGCCGCCCGCGTGCGAGGCCACGAGCGAGAACAGGCGCAGCCGCACCGGATCACCGAGCGCCTTGAACATCGGCGCCGCCCGCTCGGCCTCCTCCGTCGAGAACGGACGCTCAGTGAGGGGAGGGCAGCAGGGAACCGGAACCGCATCCTCCGAGGGAACCGGAATCACAGTCTCCGAGGGAACAGCCTCAGCATTCGACATACACCTATTTTGGCATACGTCGAATTACGGAGAGGGGTGCGGTCCGGGGCGGTTTCCCTCGGGTCCGGCCTACGCCAGCGTACGGATGACCTGCCGCACCTCGGTCGCCAGCTGTTTCGGCAGCGGCGCGTAGTGCAGGCGCGGCAGCACCCGCTGGCCCTCCGTGCTCGCCGTGTACGTGAGGAAGGACTTGAGGCCGGGCAGGGAACCTGCCTGGTTGCCCCGGTCGCAGACGATCTCGTACGTGACAAGGACGATCGGGTACGCGCCTTCGGCGGAGGTCTCGTAGTCGAACTCCAGGGACAGGTCCTTGCCCCGGCCGACGGTGCGCGCCTCGGCGATGCCCTTCGACGCGCTCTGCGGGGTCGGGGCGACGGGCCGCTCGGCGCCGGTGTCCACGCTGACCGTGCCGACGTGCCGCTGCACGGCCACGGACAGGTCGAGATAGCCGATCGCCCCGGTCGTCGAGCTCACCGCCGTGGCCACCCCCTTCGACCCGGACGCCGAACTGCCGCCGCGCCCCTGCCACTTCTTCTCCGCCGGGTAGGGCCAGGCGTCCCCGGCCGCCTCCGACAGGTACGCCTGGAAGTTCTGCGTGGTGCCCGAGTCGTCCGAGCGGTGCACCGGGTCGACCGGTGTGGCGGGCAGGTCGACGCCCGGGTTGAGCTTCTTGATCCGCGGGTCGTCCCAGCTGGTGATGCGCCCGTCGAAGAGCCGCGCGAGGGTCGGGGCGTCGAGGACCAGCTCGTCCACGCCCGGCAGGTTGAAGCCGATGGCGACGGGCCCGCCGGCCATCGGCAGGTTGATGGCCCGCCCGCCCGCGCAGATCTTCTCGGAGAGCCGCACCTCGTCGTCCCTGAGCGCGCTGTCCGAGCCGCCGAACGCGGTGGCGCCGCGCAGGAACTGGGCGACCCCGGCCCCGGAGCCCAGCGGGTTGTAGGCGATCTGCACGCCCGGGCAGGCCCGTTGGTACTCCTTCATCCAGTACTTCATCGCGTTCTGCTGCGCGCTCGACCCGGCGCCCGCGACCTGCCCGCGCTCCGCGCAGTCCAGCTCGACGACCGAGGCGGGCTTCGCGGCGGGCCGTTCCGCCCCGTCGTCGGACGAGCCCACGAGCCCGCAGCCCGCGAGCAGCAGACTGCCCACCGCCACGGCACTCGTGCTCCGAACGGCCTTGCGGCTGCTGCCTACCCTGCGACGGCGCTGCACCTGTGTCCCCAGTCCTTCTCGGCGGTCCTGCTCGGAGCCCTGCCCGCAGGCCTGCTCGGAGCCCTGCCCGGAGTCCCTGCTCGGCTCCGGTGATCGATCACGGATGATCAGGGATGATCACGGACCAGAGGGGCGGCGGGGCGGAATCCAGGGAAACGGAAGGTTACGTACACATCAATGACAGGTGCCGTGCGCAGGTCGCGCCCGCTCAGGAGTGCCAGGGTTCCCCGGTGACCTGATGGTCGGCGTGGCTCAGCGCCTCGACGACCAGGCGGCGCAGGTGCCCGTCGGTGAGGGCGTAGACCGCGCGCCGCCCCTCCTTGCGGGCGTGCACGAGTCCGGCGAGGCGCAGCTTGGCGAGGTGCTGGCTGACGGCGGTACGGGCGGCGCCGCTCGCGGTGGTCAGCTCGGTCACGTCCCGCTCGCCCTGGGCCAGGAGCCACAGCACGTGCAGCCGCGTCGGGTCGGCGAGCAGCGCGAAGACCGACGAGGCGGTCCGCAACTGCTCGGGCCCCGGCGCGCGTTCATGCGTACTGCTCGCAACTGAGGTCGGTTCGCGTCCCGGCATGCGTTCATCGTAGACCGCCGCCCTCGTCGTATGCATACGTGCGCAGGTGCGCACCTATAGGTACCGTGGAGGTGCTGCTTCTGAACCCAGGCGAGGGGAGGCCCCGTGCCGGCCGTGCCGCTGCGCAACCGCACCTACCGCCGCCTGTTCACCGCCCAGGTCGTGGCCCTGGTCGGCACCGGGCTTGCCACGGTGGCGCTCGGGCTGCTCGCGTACGACCTCGCGGGCGAGGACGCCTCGGCGGTCCTCGGCACCGCGCTTGCGATCAAGATGGTGGCGTACGTGACGGTCGCGCCGCTGGTCGACGCGGTCGCGCACCGCATACCCCGGCGCACGCTGCTCGTGGCCACGGACCTGGCCCGCGCGACGGTCGCCCTGGCCCTTCCGTTCGTCACGCAGATCTGGCAGGTCTACGTCCTGATCCTGCTGCTCCAGGCCGCCTCGGCCGCGTTCACGCCGACGTTCCAGGCCGCGCTGCCCGCCGTGCTGCCGGACGAGCGGGACTACACCCGCGCCCTGTCCCTGTCCCGGCTCGCCTACGACCTGGAGAGCCTGTTCAGCCCGGCCCTGGCGGCGGGCCTGCTGTCCCTTGTCTCGTACGACTGGCTGTTCGCAGGCACGAGTGCGGGCTTCCTCGCCTCCGCCGCGCTCGTCGTCTCCTGCGTCCTGCCGCCGCCTTCCGCGCGCGCCGACGGTCCGCGCGGATCCGTCCGCCGGGCGACGTGCGGCATCCGCCTGTTCTGCGCCACGCCCCGGCTGCGGGCGCTGCTCGCCCTCGACCTGGCGGTGGCGGCCGCGGGCGCCATGGTCATCGTGCACACCGTGGTCCTGGTCCGCCACGACCTCGGCCGCTCCGCCGGCGCGGTCTCGGTCGCGCTCGCCGCGTACGGGGCGGGGTCGATGGCCGTCGCCCTGCTGCTGCCGCGCGTCCTGGACCGGGTGGGCGACCGTGCGGTGATGCTGCCCGCGGCGTTCGCGCTGCCCGCCGTGTTCACCGCGTACGGACTCGCCACGCTCGGCGGACCGTCCTGGCCGGCCCTGCTCACCGCCTGGTGCGCGTTCGGCGCGGCGAGCTCGGCGCTCCTCACCCCGACCGGCCGCCTGCTGCGCCGCTCGACCCCGCCCAGCGGCCTGCCGGCGGCGTTCGCGGCACAGTTCTCGCTGAGCCACGCGTGCTGGCTGCTCACGTACCCGCTGGCGGGCTGGGTCGGGGCGAGCGCGGGGGCGGGGGTCGCGGGGTGGGTGCTCGGTGCGGTGGCGCTGACGGGGGCGGTCGCGGCGACGTGGCTCTGGCCGAGCGGGGACGCGGTCTCTTCCGGACCGCCATCCGTGCCGTCGGCCGGGGGTGCCCCAGCGCCCTCCGGGCTCGCCCTCAAGCGCCGGCCGGGCTGAGTTCGCGGAGTGGACGGCGAGCGGCGGTGCCCGCGCCGGTCGCCGCCCAGCCCTCGGGGAGACGCCTCTACGGCCCAGGCACGAGCAGGCGCCGCATGATCACGCGGGGGTGCCCGGCGAGCACGGACGTCGTGTCGGACGCGTACGTGAAACCCGCGCGCTCGAAGTTCCTGCGCAGGCCCGGGTACGCCATCGTCAAATCCACCCGGGCGTCCCCGTTGTCCAGGGGATAGGCCTCGATCGCCGGGGCGCCGCACGCGCGGGCGTAGTCGACGGCGCCGGCGATCAGCGTGTGCGAGACGCCCTGCTTGCGGTGGCCGGGGCGGACGCGGACGCACCACAGCGACCACACCGGCAGGTCGTCCACGTACGGGATCTTCCGGCTGTGCGCGAACGCGGTCACCGAGCGCGGCGCCACCGCCGCCCAGCCGACCGGCACGTCCCCGTCGTACGCGATGACCCCCGGCGCGGGCTCGGCGCGGCACAGTTCGGCCATGTACGCACCCCGCGCAGGGCCCCGCAGCTCGTTGTTGAGCTTCGACGGAATCCGGTAGCTGAGGCACCAGCACACGTTGGCCTGTGGTGACTTGGGGCCGACCAGGGCGCGGACGTCCGCGAACGCGGTGGCCGGGCGGACGGTGAGGGGCATGGCCTCACGATGCCACGGTCCGCGCCCAGCCGCGCCGAGCGGACGCCCCCAGCAGAACCGCACGGCGGCGCGGCGCCTCGGCATGGCCCACGCCCCCGGCCGAGGACTGCGACGACCGACCGTCCCGCCGGGGCCCGGGCCGCGTTCCGCCGTCCACCGGTTCACCGCGCGGGAAGGTGTGTGTAGCATGGATGTTCGCGAAGGGGAGTAGTCCCGAGAACCGCTGGTCGACACACTGGACGTCCGAGACGTCCCGGCCACCGGGCCGCCGCACGGAGTGCGGGGGCGGACGAGACCTTCGGCCAGGCATGACCCTGCCCGCACGACCGTGCGGGCGGTTCCGTCGTGCCGGGCCGAAAGGGTTCTCCCCGCCGCCCGACCGGGTGCCGCACGAGCCCGCCGGCCCGGCCCAGCAGAAAGCACCCGTACCGGCATGACTCTCGACCCCCTGGCGATCCTCACCGCCTTCGGGCTGATCTTCCTCGCCGAACTGCCCGACAAGACCATGTTCGCGTCGCTCGCCATGGGCACCCGCATGCGCCCCTTGTACGTGTGGTTCGGCACGGCCACCGCGTTCGCCGTCCATGTCGCCATCGCCGTGGGCGCAGGCAGCCTCCTCGGCCTCCTTCCGGCCATGGTGGTCAAGCTCGTCTCGGCGGCCCTGTTCGCCTTCGGCGCGTTCGTGCTGCTGCGCGGCGGGGACGACGAGGACGAGGACGGCGCGAGCCGCGCCGTCACCGGCTTCTGGCCCGTCTACACCACGGCCTTCATGGCGGTCTTCATCAGCGAGTGGGGCGACCTCACCCAGATCACCACCGCCAACCTCGCCGCCACCAACGGCTGGCTCCCCACCGCCATCGGCTCGGCCGCGGCGCTGATGTCGGTCTCGGCCCTGGCCCTCCTGGTCGGCAAGTTCATCGCACAGCGCGTCCCGCTGAAGACCGTGCAGCGCATCGGCGCGGCCTGCATGGCGGTCCTCGCGATCTGGACCCTCGTCGAGGCGTTCACGGGTTAGCGGAGACACCTCCTGGAGCTGACGCTGCGGGCGCGGTGCTCGATTCGGCACCGCGCCCGCAGCGCCCGCCGCGCCCGCGGCGTCGAGGGTCGCGCCGAAGGTCCGGCGCTCACGTCCTCGCTCACCTCGGGCGCGGTCCGGATCGCCTCCGTCAGCACGTCCTCGGCGTCGGCGGCACCGCCCAGGACCTCGGCCCCCGGACCACGGGTCCGGCGGGCCGCCTCGTCCGTGGGGCGCGTCGTCCGTGGGGCGCGTCAGCGGAAGAGGTACGCATACTCCTCGGCCCAGGACCGGAAGGTGCGCGCGGGGGCGCCGGTGAGGTCCTGGACGGTGGAGGTGACGAGGCCGGAGGCCGGCCGGTCCGCGGCGGCGGCGAGCAGCGCCTCCACGAGGGCGGGCGGCCGCCCGTCGGCCAGCATGCGCTCGCGCGCGACCTCCACGGACACGGGCTCGAAGCGAGCCGGAACGCCGGTCGCCTCCCCGACGGCGCGCACCAGGTCGGCCCGGCTCAGCACCTGCGGGCCGGTCAGGACGTGCCGGGCGCCCGCGTGCCCGTCACCGGTCAGCGCGAGCGCCGCGACCTCGGCGACGTCCCGCTCGTGCACCACGGCGGTGGGTGCGATGTCCGGCCCCCGCACGGTCCGCGTGGACCGGATCTGCCCGGCCCACGCGCGCGCGTTGGACGCGAGCGTGTCGGCCCTCAGAAAGGTCCACTCCAGGCCGGACGACGCGATCAACTGCTCCATGTCCGCGTGCAGTTGGTTGATGGGGTCGCTCTGCCGCCGAGTGTGCTCGGCCACGCCGGAGGAGGAGACGTACACGACGCGCCGCACGTGGCGGGTGAGTACGTCGAGGACGGCGGGCGCGTACTCGGTCGTGAGGAACGGCCAGATCAGGAACACGGTCCCGCACCCCTTGACGGCGTCCTCCAGGCCGCCCGGAGCTGACAGGTCGCCGGTGGCCACGGCGACGCCGTCCGGCAGCCGGGCGGTCCCGGGGTCCCGTACGAGGGCCCGGAGCGGGGTCTCGTACGCGTCGAGGCGGGCCACTACTTCGCGGCCCAGGTTGCCGGTTGAGCCGGTGACGAGGATGCCGTCGTTCTGTGTGTTCATGATCGGGAGAGCTGTGCGGGAGGGGAAGATATTCCGCGCCGGCGCTCCTGTCGCCGTCTGCACCAGCCACCCCCGCAGGCCATGCACGGCGGTGCCGTCAACGCGTCGGCGAGGCATGCGGGTTCGGGGCAGTGGCGGTCGGCGGTGCGCGGGACGGCGAGCGCAACACGGGCGGCCGCGGCGGTCGGCGCCACGCGCAGGGCGCACCCGGAGCTCGCCGCGCTCGGCGTGCGCTGCGGCCTGTCGGGACGGGCGGCCTGGCGGGGCGGGGGTGCTCTCGTACGGCGACTTCCAGCGGCTGGCGGCACCGGCATCGACGCCTACGGCAACAGCCCGCGCTCGCCCACCACTTGGCCCCCGCTGAACTCGCCCGTCGGCACGAAGCCCAGCTTCACGTAGAACTTCTCGGGGCCGTCCTCGCCCGGGTGCCAGGTGACGGTCAGCCGCTCGCCGCCCCGCCTGCGGATCTCGTCGGAGACGCACTGGACGGCGAACCTGCCGTATCCGCGGCCCTGTTCATCCGCCGCGATGTTCAGCCGCCACAGGCCGGAACGCAGGTCGATAGCCGCGGGGGACGCCCTGTCCGGCTCGAAGTCGGCGTCGAGGAACGCCATCAGGAAGCCGACGGCCCGGTCTCCGTCGAGGATGAGCCGCGGCCAGGCCAACCGGGGATGTACGTACGCCTCGGCGAGCGACTTCACGACCGGGGCCACCAAATGCGCCTGATCGGGACGCACTTGGATGCCGAGTGCCACTTCGAGGTTGTCCTCGGTGATCTTTTCCAGACGAGGTGAGACGGGCATGGGGGCTCCTGGGGTGGGTGAACGTACGGACGTCGCCCTGCGCGGCTCGCCCTCAGTCGCCGGACGGGGGCAACGCGGGCCCTGCCACCGCGCCGCGCAGGGTGAGGCCGTGGCGGCGGCGGAGGCGGTACGCCTCCCGGGCGGACAGCGCGGTCACCGTCAGCGGCGCGCCCGGGACGAACATCGTACGGACCAGCCCGGGCACCTCGGCGTACGCCCCGGTGATGACGTCGATCAGTGCCATCTCCCACGCGAGCAGCGTGGCCAGTACGGGCGGCAGGAAGTCGTGGATGTCGGCCGTACGGAAGACGTGCACCGGCGCGAGCCCCACTCCGTACACCGCGAAGCCCGGCGGCCCCAGGCAGGCCGCACCGAAGGGCTGGGAACGGGTTTCCGTCGCAGGTCCCGCCGGGTTTCCGGGGTGCGGACGCGACGGGTCGGTTGCCGGTGAAATCCGTACCGCCACCGCTCAGATGAGTCCGGAATGCGCCTTTTATCGCCGCTGGCTACCTTGAGGGGCATGGCAACCGAAAGTGCACCCATGCTTACTCAACGCGTTCGCGCGCCCCGCAGGCTGCGCGCGGTCGGATACCTGTGTGCCGTCGCCGCGGCGGGCGGTCTGGTGACCGGCTGCGGGAGCGACGGCAGCGGCGGCGAGAAGACGTCCGAGGCCGCGGCGGCGAAGCAGGCCGCAGCAGCCGCCCAGACCGAGTCGCCGAGCCCCGCCGCGTCCCCGACCGAGTCGCCGAGCCCTGCCACGTCCCCGACCGAGTCGCCGAGCCCCGCCGCGTCCCCGACCGAATCGCCCGGCGGCACCGCCTCCCCGAGCCCCGGCAGCACGCTCACCGACGACCGGGCCGAGCGCAAGGCCCTGCTGCCCAAGGTCAAGGTGACCTACGACAAGGCGCTCACGGCCGCGGTCGAGGCCGTGCCGGAATCCAAGCCGGTGGCGATCGAGCTCCAGGCCGACCCTGACGGTGCGCCGTGGTGGGAGGCGGAGGTGGCCAAGGCGGACGGCAGCGCGTCCACCGTGCGCGTCGACGCCGTCTCCGGCCAGGCGGACGAGCCGCAGGCCGATTCCGACGCGGACGCCGACGAAAAGCGGCAGCTCGCCGACCTCCTGGGCAAGGCCAAGATCACGCCGCAGGAGGCGGCCGACGTCGCCACCGGTCAGGCGGAGGGCACGGTGAGCTCCGTCGAGCTCGACGACACCGACCAGGGCGCGACCATCTGGTCCGTCGACGTGATCGATACCAAGACCTGGAACAAGACCTCGTACGACATCGATGCGACGAACAAGAAGGTGCTGAAGGAGGAAGTGGACCGCGACTGAGCGTCTCGCGGGTGGGGCCCCGGTGCCGGAGAGAGCCGGTACCGGGGCCCTGTCATGGCCGTCTCCGTTACCGCGGAGTTCGCAATGTGCATGCATATGTCCCGTTACATTCCTTACGCATGGCTTTGATGTGGGCTGCGTACCTTCATGGATGTCGCCCCGAACGGGCGGCGCACCTCCTGAAACCGAGTCCCTGAAGGGTCCCTCCCGCCATGCGTACGACTCCCCGCGCCCTGCGCGTCAGCATCATCGCCACGACCGCGGCAGCCGCCCTCTCCCTCGGCGCCGCCTCCGGGGCGGTCGCCGCCACCGGTCAGCACGCGCCGGTCTCCGTCGAGAGCGCCGTCGCCCACGGCAAGGCGAAGCGCGTCTACGTGAAGACCGTGAAGCTGGCCGCGAAGGGGCACACCGCGAAGGTGTACAAGCTCGGCAAGGCCCACTACCAGGCCGTCGTCCTGTTCCACGGCAAGCAGGTGGGCACGCTGACGGCGAAGGGCCGCGCGGCGACGGCGAACCTCAACGGGCTGCACATCAAGCTCAGTTCGGCCGGAGCGGTCAGCTCCTGGGCCGACCGCGCGAAGCCCGCCCCCAAGCCGAAGCCCGCCCCCAAGCCCGAGCCGAAGCCCGCCCCCAAGCCCGAGCCCAAGCCGGAGCCGGTGGAGCGGCGGGAACTCGTGCGGATCGCCACGCTGGTCGACGGCACCCCCGCCAAGGTCTACAAGCTGTCCGCGCACCACTGGCAGGCCGAGATCGGCGGCAACCTGCAGATAGGTCTCCTGGATGCCGACGGGTTCACCGACTCGGCCGAGAACAACGGCGTCCGCGTGGAGCTGACCGACACGGGTGGCATCAGTTCGGTCCGGACCGACCCGGCCCCCGAGCCCGACCCCGCCCCGGTCCCCGACGTGGCCCCGGCCCCCGAGCCCGACGCCGACCCGGTCCCGGACGTGGACCCGGTCCCGGTCCCGGTCCCGGACGTCGCCCCGGAGCCCGCCCCCGCGCCTGACGCGGACCCGGCCCCGGCCCCGGCCCCGGACAACGACCCCGCACCGGCCCCGGACCCCACGCCGGTCCCGGCCCCGGCCTCGCCCGGCCAGGTCGACCTCGGCTGAGCCCCTGCCCCGGCACGGGGCCGTACGGCGGCACCGTGCCCCGGGGGCGTCGGCGGGTGTCGGCGGGTGTCGGCGGGTGTCGGCGGGCGCCAGGGACCCTGGTCCCGGGTGCTGGCAGACCCCGCCCCGACTGAGAGCCGGCAGACCCCGCCCGGCCGAGAGGCGGCACCCCGCGCCGACGGAGACCCGGCAGACCCCGCCCGAACGGGAGCCTGGCCGACTTGAAGGCGCAGGGACATCCGGGATCATCGTGCACATGGGCACCCCCGATGACAGTGCCGCCGCCGCTGCGGGCGGTGGGCGCGGCCGCGTGGCGCACAGCCGGATCCGCATGGCCGGCCGCGACCCCGCCGAACACCACCGCGCCGCCACCCCCCTTGAACTGCTCTTCGACCTGACCTTCGTCGTCGCCGTCGGCACCGCCGCGCACCACTTCGCCGAGATGCTCGCGGAGGACCACGCGGTGCAGGCGGTCACGGCGTTCGTCATGGCGATGTTCGCCATCAGCGTCGCCTGGATCAGCTTCACCTGGTTCGCCTCCGCGTTCGGCACCGACGACTGGCTCGACCGGGTTCTGACGATGGTCCAGATGATGGGCGTCGTCGTGTTCGCGCTCGGTCTGCCCGCGTTCTTCCACGCCGTCGAGGAGGGCGACCACCTCGAACTGCGGGGCATCGTCATCGGGTACGTGATCATGCGCGTCGCGATGGTCTCGCAGTGGTGGCGCGCGTCCCGCGAGTCGCCCGGGTTCCGGCACGTCGGCCGCGCCAACATCCGCTGGACCGTGATCGCGCAGCTCGGCTGGATCGCGCTCGCCTTCGCCACCGGGCTCCCGCTCGGCCTCGCCTTCGCCGCGTTCATCCTGCTCGGCGCCCTGGAGCTGCTCCTGCCCGTCCTCAGCCAGGGCAGGGCGGGCGGCACACCGTGGCACCCGCACCACGTCGCCGAGCGGTACGCCCTGTTCGCCATCATCACCCTCGGCGAGGGCGTCGTCGGCACCGTCGCCTCCTCGGGCGAGCTGTTCGGCGGGGCGGACGGCACGCACTGGAGCGCGGACGCGGTGGCCGTCGTCGTCGCGGGCGTCGGCCTCACCTTCGCCATGTGGTGGGTGTACTTCGCGACGCCCTTCGGCGACATCCTGGTCTTCCGCCGCGGCCGCGGCTACCTCTTCGGATACGGGCACATCCTGCTGTTCATCGGCATCGCGGGCGCCGGAGCGGGGCTGCACGTGGCGGGGCTGCAGCTGGAGCACCACACGAAGCTCGGCGAGCCCGCGGTGGTCCTCTCGCTCGCCGTCCCCGTCGGCCTCTACATCCTCATGGTCTACGTGCTCCACACGCTCCTGCTGTCCGGCGCCGACCGCTTCCACGCGCTGCTCATCGCCCTGAGCGTGCTGGTCCTCGTCGCGGCGGTCCTCCTGTCGACGGCGGGCGTCGCGCTGTCGGTCTGCCTGCTCGTGGTGACGCTCGCCCCGTTCGTCACGGTCATCGGCTTCGAGACGATCGGCCACCGCCATCAGCGAGCCGTGCTGGCGGGCTTCGGCCGGGACGGTTGAGACAGGACGGTTCAGACCAAGGACGGTTGAGGCCGGGACGGCTGAGACCGGAGCCTGCCGGGCGGGCGGCTCGGGATCGTCGGCAGGGCCGTCACGTCGCCGCCAGGGCCCTCGTAGGAGCCGTCGAGCGACACGATGTCGCAGACGATCAGCTTGCGCATGGTCGGCACCGCGATCCGGGCACGGCTCCGTGCCCTCTCAACCTCGCCCCGGCAGGCCCCGCCGCCGCACCCGTTCCCGCACCCGTTCCCGCGCCCGTTCCCGCCCCCGCGCCCGCCCCTGCGCCCGTACGCGACCGCCCGCCGCCCGACCGCGCCGCCCCCGGCTCCGACGGCCGCCACGAGGGGGCGGGGGAGCGGCGGGGGCGAGCTCCACCGGGGCGCCCGCGTGATGCTCCAGGCGGACCCCGTGCACGACAAGCCGCACCAGGCTCAACGCGATCAGCGCCTCGGCCCAGTAGAACGCCGCGTAGTCCAACAGGCAGCCGTTGGGCGGCGAACCGGGCGCCGCGCCGCGCAGGCCGACCAGCGCGAACAGGCTCGCCGCCGCCCAGCCGAGCGCACCCCACTGCAGCCCGCGCCGCTGCCCGACCACCAGCCAGCACGCCACCGCGACGGCGAGCCCGACCGCCCACATCGAGCCGATCATGAACCAGGCCAGGATGAACGTGCTCCGGGACCGCGTGACCGTGCCCTCGAACGCCACCGTGGCCCCGCCCTCGTCGACGGTGCCCGACTCGACGCTGAAGTGCGCGTTCTGGTCCCGGAACCGCAGGGCCACGGGCACCTGTTCCGCACCCGAGGTGGCGGACAGCGTGATCCGGGTGTCGTACCGGTCGAACGGATAGTCCGACGGCGTGCCCTCGAACAGCGCCACGTCGACGTCCTTCAGCCACTCCACGGAGTCACGACGGAACGTCAGCCGCTCCTGGCCGGGGGCGTTGGTGTGCAGGGTGACGTCCTTGACGGGCACCCCGAACCGGTCGGCGTACCGGCCCTGCGGAACGACCTTCAGCTGCACCGTCGCGCGCCGCATCTCGGTGTCGACGCGCTGCACGGCGGCGCTCACCTCGATCCGGTCGCGGACCTCGCGCGCGCCCGCGGCCACCACCTTCTGCCGCGTCTGGCGCTCGTCCACGTACAGGCCGATGCCGAGCCCGAACAGCGTGAGCAGCAGGCCCACGCCGACGAGCAGCCGACGCCACGGCAGCCGGGCCGCCCGGTCCCCGGCCCGGGCGCTGCGGGAGGCGCGGACGCTGCTGGAGCCCCGGGCGCTGCGGCGGGCGGACGAACCGGACATGAGTCGATCCTCGGCCGCCGCAACCGGCCGCGCCAGGCGACCGCCTCCCTCCGCAGCCACGACCACCACAACCACCACGACCGCGCAGGAGCGCGCGTGGAGCCGGATCGACGGAGGGGATCGCCCCCTGGGGCCGGTCCTGGGGCCGGTCCTGGGGCCGCTCCTGAGGCCGCTCCTGACGGGGTTCAGGGCAGGAGCAGTGACTTGCCCACCGTCGCCCGCCCTTCGAGCGACCGGTGCGCGTCCGCGGCGCGCTCCAGCGGGAAGGCCGCCCCGATGGCCGGGCGGATCCGCCCCGCCCCGCTCACCTGCCGCTGCGGCGCCTCACAGTCGACGGCACGTCAGCACCCCGCCGCACACGGTCACTTCACCGCCTCGGGCAGCGGCTGCGACGCCGCCTCGATCACCGAGTCGAGCAGTGACCGGGACCGCCGCAGATCCTCGATCATCCGGTCGATCCGGTCCCGCTCCACCGTCAACTCCCTGACGAGACTGGCGTCCGCCGTCTCGGAAGGGCCGCCGTCGCTGTCCCGCATGCAGGGCAGCAGCTGCACGATCTTCGCGCTGCACAGTCCCGCCGCGTACAACTCCTGGATCCGCCGCACCCGGTCCACCGCCGCCTCGGCGTACGCGCGGTGCCCGCCGGGGGTGCGCTCGGCCGACAGGAGGCCCTCCTGCTCGTAGTAGCGAAGGGAGCGCTCGCTCACTCCGGTCCGGCGGGCCAGCTCACCGATGCGCATGACGCAGCTCACACTCCGAAACCTTGAATCTAACATGCATGTCAGGTTCTACGGTACCTGCATGACGCACACAGAGACCACCACAGAGACCACCCCAGAGACCACCCCAGAGGCCACTCCAGAGGCCACTCCAGAGGCCACTCCAGAGACCACCCCCGAGCCCACCACCGCCCCGAGCCCCCTCCTCGCCCCCGCCCGCCTCGGCGCCCACCGCCTCGCCAACCACCTCGTGATGGCGCCCCTGACCCGCAACCGCGCCGAGCGCGACGGCACCGCGACGCCGCTGATGGCCGAGTACTACGCGCAGCGCGCCACCGCCGGACTGATCATCGCCGAGGCGTCCACTCCCAACGCCGAAGGCCAGACGTACCCGAACATCACGGCCCTCCACACCGACCGGCACACCGAGGGCTGGCGCCAGGTGGTCAAGGCCGTGGACGCGGCGGGCGGCGGCCCGATGTTCCTGCAGCTCCAGCACGGCGGCCGCGCCGGACACCCCGACACCAGCGGGTACGTGCCCGTGGCCCCCTCGGCGGTGCCGCTGCCCGAGACCATCCACACCCCGACCGGGCGCCAACAGGCCGTCGTGCCACGGGAGATGGACCTCGCCGACATCCGCCGCACCGTGGCCGACTTCGCCGCCGCGGCCCGCCGTGCCGTCGACGCGGGCTTCGCCGGGGTCGAGGTGCACAGCGCCAACGGACATCTGCTGCACCAGTTCCTCGCGGGCAACACCAACCGGCGCACCGACGCCTACGGCGGCAGCGTCGAGAACCGCATCCGCTTCACCACCGAGGTCCTGGACGCCGTGGCGGACGCCGTCGGACCCGAGCGCACCGGCCTGCGCATCTCACCCGGCAACGCCGTCAACGGCATCGCCGAGACCGACACCGAGCTGCTCTACCCGGCGCTGATCGAGGCCAACGCCGGGAAGGACCTCGCCTATCTGCACCTCGTCTTCGCCGACCCCGACCAGCCGCTCTACGCCCGCCTGCGCGCCGCCTGGCCCGGCACCCTCATCGCCAACCCCGCCCTGCCCGCCGGACTCCCCGCCGACGGGGGCCGGGCGGCCGGGGAGCGCCTCCTCGCCGAGGGCGCCGACCTGGTCGCCCTCGGCCGGGCCTTCCTCGCCAACCCCGACCTCGTCGCCCGCATCCGCACCGGCGCACCCCTGAACCCCGTACGCGACAAGTACTTCATGTACACCGGGGGCCCGACCGGCTACACGGACTACCCGGCGCTCACTGCTGCAACGGCAGGATCGCGCTCTCGGGGATGACGCTGTGCTTCAGGTCCGCCGGGACGGGACCGTTGTGCGAGGGGTACTTGGGGCCCTGAGCGTTCCTCCGGTACACGGCCGTCGAGTGCTCGGGGTCGGTGTCGAACTCGGGGATGACCTTGTCGCCGAAGACCTCCAGCATCTCCAGGTGCTCCTCGTACGTCATCCCGCCCGTGAGCCCGAACACCACCTGGTCGCAGCCGACGGTCTGGTACGCGGCGACCTGCTCGCACACCTCCTCGGGCGTGCCGCACAGCATCAGACCGGCCTTGATGACCTCGTCGAGGATCTCCTCGCCGCCCAACTGGCTGAGCGCGATGGGGGGTTGCGGCCAGGTGATCGCGTCCAGGGACTTCGGCATCGTGTCGTGGTACAGGTTGACCAGCGTCACCAGGTAGCCGAGCCCCGCGTTCATGGCGATCTCACGGGCCCGCTTGCGGTCGTTCAGGCAGATGACGGTGTTGGTCATCATCACGTTGTTGTTCTGGTAGTCGCCCAGGATCTCGACCGGGTCCGCCGCCGCCTCCTTGTACGCGTCGATCCGCCCCTTCAGCTCGAAGATCGGCTCGAAGTTGAACGCGATCGCCCCGATCCCGAGCGACCCGGCCTTCGCGAACGACGGCGGGTTGCCGCACGCCATCCAGATCGGCGGATGCGAGTGCCCGTACGGCTTCGGCAGGATGTTGTGCGGGGTCGGCACCGTGAAGTGCTCGCCGTGGAAGGAGTAGTCGTACTGCTCCCACATGCGCACGATCTCCGGCGCGACCTCGTCCCACTCGGCCTTGGTGGTGGCCGTGTCCATGATGTTGAACGACGCCACCTCGTGGCTGCCCGCGCCCCGCCCGGTGCCCCACTCGAAGCGGCCCTCGGTGATGTGGTCCAGCATCGCGGCCCGCTCCGCGTACCGGACGGGGTGCTCCTTGCGCGGGGAGAGGCTGTTGATGCCGGTGCCGAGGTGGATGCGCTCGGTCTTCCCGGCGACATAGCCCATCAGGACCTCCGGCGCCGACATGTGGCTGTACTCGGTCAGCGAGTGGTGTTCGCCGAACCAGGCGTACTTCCAGTTGTGCCGGTCCGCCTTGATCGCGAGGTCCAGCTCCCGCTTCAGGGCGAGATGTTCGGAGGGCCGGTCGTGCGCGGCCGGACCGGGGACGAATCCGTTCAGGAAGATGCCGAACTCCATGAGGAGCCTCCGTGGTGCGTACGCGGTTCTGGATGCGCGAAGGATGCACCAGACAACGTCAGGGAGCCATGGGTACGGCGTATCTGGATCAAAGTCTTCCGGTGCGTACGGGGGCGGCTGCGCGCGCGATGAAAAGACCTGACCAGAGCGTGAAGTGACGAACCGTCAGGTCAGAGCCTGATGGGGCGTCAGCGAGCGCCTTCCGTGCCCTTGGCCAACCCCACCGTGCTGAACGCCGACTGGTCCCGCGCCGTCGTGCCCTCGGTGATCCACCAGTGCGTGGGGTGCTCGCCGTACAGGCCGAACGACGTGTCCGCGGCCCAGTGCAGCACCAGCTCGTCCTTGCCGTCGCCGTCGAAGTCCGCGGCCGCGGCCGGGCGTGCGTGGCGCCACTTCGCGGACGTCTTCTCGCCGCCGCTCACCTCCGGGCCCTCGCGGAGCACGGGCGTGCGCCGGTCCCCTTCGATCAGGGTGGCGCCCTCGTACGTGGCGACGAGGATCGCGTCGCGGCCGTCGCCGTCCGGGTCCGCGGTCACGAAGCCGCCGGGACCGTAGTCCGTGCTGCGGCCCTTCGGCGGTTCCGGCAGCCGGTGGGTGACGGGCGCGCCGCCCTTGCCCGGGTACACGGCGAGCGAACCGTCGACGTCCGGGGCCTCGGACTCGTAGCCGGGCTCGTTGTTGCGGCCGCCGTCGTCGCCGATCGCCACGTCCCGTACGCCGTCGCCGTCGAAGTCGCCGAAGGCGTGCGCGCTGCCGGCGCGCAACTCCTCGCCGCGCGCGGTCAGCGGGCTGCCCTCACGGGCCCGGTACAGCGTGTTCTGCGACTGCTCGCCGTCGCTCGGGCCCTGCACGAGCAGCGACGTCGCGCGCGGCTCGCCCGACGGGTCGATGGCGTCGGCGACCAGCGTGCCGTCGGCATACGGCAGACCGGCGTCGGTACGGGCGGGGGCCCCGGCCCGCGTGAACGGGCCGTAGAGGACGACCGGCCGCGTGCTCTCGTTGTGCGGGACGCCCGCCAGGCCGTTCTGCGCGATGCCCGCCAGATCGTGGTGCCCGTCGCCGTCGAAGTCGCCGCGCACCAGGGACGTCATGCCGAGCGCCGCCACGTCCTGCGGCAGCGGGATCGCGGTGGCCTCGCCCTGAGCCTGCGGGCCCTCGGGCCCGCCCCAGGTGACGCGCGGGAACGCACGCGACGCGTGCACCCGCCCGTCCGTCTTGGTCGTCCCGCCCACCGACGACACGAAGTCCGGGAACCCGTCCCCGTCCAGATCGGCCGTCAGCACGTCCCCGGCCGCGAGCGAGTCCCGGCCGTGCTCCCCGGGCGAGGCGGGCAGCCCCAGGTCCCTGCGCCCGTACACGGTGCGCGTCGCCGGGTCGAGGCCCTTCGCCGAGCCGTACACCACGGCCACCCGCTGGTCGGCGGCGGCCTGGTCGCCCGTACCGGCCGACACCGGCACCAGGAGGTCGCGGTGGCCGTCCCCGTTCACGTCGTCGGGGTCCTTCGTGCCCTCGCCCGCCTCGGGCGGCCGGCTCTCGCCCGGCACGGCGGGCTCCTTCGCCGCCGGTGTTGCGCCGCCCGTGGCCGAGTCCCCGCCCGCTGCGCCGCCGCAGCCGGCCAGCGGCACGAGCAGCAGGGACACGGCACAGAGCGCGGCACCGGACAGGGCGGCACGCGAGACGGCACGAACAGGGGTAGGAGAGGTCATGCGGACCACCTTCACACCCGGACGCGGACCGCTCAAGCCCCCGCAGTACGACTCCAGCTCAAGCCCCGCAGTACGACTCCAGCGTGCCGCGGCGCCGGACGTCGAGCGTGGCGCAGTGGAAGGAACCGCCGAACGGCGCGTAATGCAACAGGTCGCAGGGGATCGGCTCGAATCCCCACCGCTCCAGGGAACGCAGCATTCCGGTGTGGTGCCGGTCCGCGATGACGCGTTTCTCGTCGATCATCAGGACGTTCAGGCTCAGCCATTTCCCGCACAGCGACGTGAGTTTGAGGAGTTTCCCGTCGATCGGCTCCGGCTCGGGCGCGATCAGGATGTCCCAGGAGTCGAGCGCCGCCGGCAGCCGGTCGGGATTCACGTACTCGGGATTGATCAGGGCCTTTCCCGGAGCCAGTACGAGAAAGGTCGTGTCGATGTGCATGGGGGTGCGGCAGCTGCTCTCGATCTCGTGGATACGGAATCCGGGGCCGAGGTGGCGGCGCAGCCAGTCGATGCCCGTCGCGTTGGTGACATTGCTCCGTGTGACGAACAGATCGCGGCCCGCCCGCACGAAGTCCGCCGCGTCGAAGACCGGCTCGAACTCGGTGAGGATGTACCGCATCTCCTCGCCCGGCCCCGGCGGGCGGAACCCCGGCACGAACAGCTCGTCGGTGAGCTGCGGCCGCGGCGCCGCCGTCCAGCGGGCGCCGCCCCGGAAGTACTCCTTGAGCAACGGCCGGTAGGAGTCGGTCTCGTACGAGCGGCACGGCCAGGCCATCGGTGTCTCGATGATCTCGTCGCCGATCACGAGCAGACTGTCGCGCGGGCACGTGTTGCAGAATCCGCGCGAGGACCATGCGGGAGTGGTGAACCGGCGGCGGTGATCGGCCACTTCGGGCCGCCGCACGGTGACGCCGAGGGATTCGAGCAGCGCGATGAATCCGTCGAGTTCGTCCTGCGCCCGTTCCACCAGTATCCGCGGATAACGAGAACCCGCCGCGAGCCGCTGAAACCGCGCGGCCCACGGCGGGATGTTGCACGTCACCACGGGATGGCTGGACGGAATCGTCGCGCCTTCGAGCCGCCCCACGACGACTTCCTCCAACGGGTCCCATTCGTTGTGGGAGTTCACCGGAGAGGGAGCGAAGGGAGAGGAAGCGACAGGAGAGAGAGCGGAAGAAGAAGTCATACGTACTCCAGCGCCTTTTCCCCGACACGGACCCTTTCGAGAATAGGCGAGGGAGACGGACCGGTTCGGCAGCGGCGCTGCGGGCCCGTCCCGGAAGGCCCGCCGCGCCGCCCGGTCACATCGGGCGGACGGTGAGGACCTGCTGCGCGTGGCCGACGGCCCCCTCGACGTCGTGCAGGACGGTGCTGGTGATGCCCTGCCCGGTCGGCCCGAACGTGACCGTGGTGTCCAGGCCCGTCCACCCGCCGACCGGCTGCCGGTGCAGATGAAGGGTCAGGTCGACGTTGGGGAACATCCACTCCGTGGGCGACCGGCGTACGGCGATGCCGTTGGCGGTGTCCACGAGCGCCACGTACGAGGCGAGCGCGCTGCTGGGCTGACCTGCGACGAGGTCCAGCGGGGTGGAGATCCAGGCGGTGGTGCGGCCGGGCTGCGGCGGCGCGAGCGGTCGCACGTCGATGGAGGCGATGTACCCGCCGGGCCACACGGACTCCATCGGCCAGGGCGCCACCTCCTGCGGCGACGTCAGCCGGCCCGCCGCGCCCCCGGCGACCGAGGACGTGTCGGCGGCGGCGAGCCGCCAGGCCCTCGCCCGTACCACGGGCCGCCCGGCGATCAGCGCCACGGCCTCAAGCAGCTCGATCGTACGGCCGGGCCGCAGCGTCTCCACCCGGATCTCGATCTCGTCCAGGGCGAGCCGGCCGAGGATGTCGAAGCTGATCCGCGACAGCAGCAGCCCGTCGTCCGGGAGGTCCTGCGTGCGCCTCCGCTGAGCGAGGTGCCGGTCCATGGCGTGCACAAGGAGGCCGCCGAGCGGGCTGAAGTGCTGCTCGTCGACGCTCCAGGCACCGCTCGCGTGCGGGGTGGGCTTGTAGCGGTGCTCGTCGATGGACTCGAAGTAACTGCCGGTGTTCAACGGGTGGTTCCCTCTCGGCTCGCGGACGTTCGGGCGCGGCACCGCGAAGCGATCCGGGCCGGTCGAGCCCGGTCCGCGCGGTGGAGTGCCCCAGCGAGAAGGGTGCGGCATACACAGGTCTCGGCGCCAGCCCCGACCGATGTGACCTCGACGGATCGGCCGGCGTGACCCCGTCGCATGGGCCGACGTGACCCCGACGGGTCGGCCGATGTGTCCTCCGACGGATCGGCCGGCCGGGCTCCCCTGAGACCCGGCCGGCCTGCCCCCGTTGCCCCGGCGCGCTCGCACGCGCCGGGAATCCCTCGACTCAGCGGGTGAGCCGCCCGGTTCAGCGGGTGAGTTCGGTGAAGCGGCGGGTCAGCTCGGCGCTGCCCTGCTCGGTCAGGCTGCCGTGCAGGCGCAGCCGGGAGATGCCGCCGTCGGGGTACACGTCCAGGCGCACAGCGGTGGCCGTGGCCGGCGCGGCCAGCGGCAGCCGGTGCAGGGTGTCGGGCTGAAGGCGGGTGCGCGGGACGATCTCGGTCCACTCGCCGCTCTCGCCGTCCCGCACGGACAGGCTGATCCAGCCCGCCGAGTTGCCCTTCAGGTAGGCCGTGTCGACCTCGACGGCACGGATCTCGCCCTGCGCCGGCAGGCGGTACTCGATCCAGTCGTTGCCCTTGTCGCGGCGGCGGCGGGTCTCCCAGCCGTCGTCCATCTTGCGGGAGGTGCCGGGCAGGATCGTGTTGCCGGGGGAGGAGTAGAACGCGTCCGAGGCGTCGGTGACCGTACCGCCGTTGACCACGCACGCCAGGTCGAAGCTGCCCAGGAGCGCCAGCCACGCCGGGTCGGGCACGACCTCGCCGTGCACGCGGAGGCGCGCGATGCCGCCGTCGGGGTGCTGGTTCAGGCGCAGGTGCGTGAAGCGGCGCTCCGCCGTGACCTCGAAGCCGTTGGCTGCGTGACCGCGCACCGCCGTGCGGGGCACGATCTCCTCCCACTTCACGGCGTCGGACAGCAGCTCCTCCGGACCGGCGTCCGGGCGGGCGCAGGCGCCCTCGATGCTGATCTGCTGCGGGTAGTTGCCGCGGAAGTGCGCGGTGTCGACGATGACGCCGCGGACGATGCCGGGAACGCCGAGCCGGATCACCGCCCAGTCGTGCTCCTCGGCCTCCGGGTGCGGGGTGTCGGCGCCCGCGCCGCGCCGCCGCCGGGTCTCCCAGCCGTCCATGACCTTGCCCTTGTGGCCGAAGGCCTCCGGGTCGAACACGGCGCGGTGCGGAAGGAGCAGGTTCTCGCGCTGCGCGAAGAACTCGTCGTTGGCGGCGATCACGCCGCCCCCGAGCCGCCGGTCGGCGAGGTCGGGCAGCTGGGTGAAGCCGAAGTCCCCGTCGCGGAAGTCGGCGTACGGGTCGCCTCCGCCGTACGGGTTCGCGTCGTTCTTGCGGGACGGGTCGAGGGTCATGGCCTGCCTTCCGTGCGGGTGCGCGCGCTGGTCGCGGTGCGCGGTGATTCGACTGTCACAGACGGCGAGCGCGTAGGTCCATCGAAAGTTTGCGAACGATACATTCAGCAGAAGTGAATGATCCTGCACGCTTCACTCCGGTTCGACGGAACTCGCTACGGAATCCGGTACGGAACCCGGCACGGAATCCGGTACGGAACCCGGCACGGCACTCAGTGCGGTCTCAGTGCAGCTCCACCCCCAGCGCCTTCTCCAGCAGCTCGGCCTGCTCGTCCGTCGCGAACACCATGAACGTGTCGCCGCCCCCGTCCTGCAGCCGCACGTGATCGCCTACGCGGAACCTGCGCCGGTCGACCTCCGGGTCCGGGTCGACGTGGCCGACGATCTCCGGGACGGCCAGGTGGTCGAGGTACCGGTCCGACAGGTGGTCGACGGACTCGCTGACCAGGACGCCGTTCCGCCGGAATTCGAGGGATTCGCCGCCCTCGCCGCCCTCGCCGCCCTCACCGTCCGCGCCGTCCCGCCGCAGCCGTACGTCGGTGATCGTGACCGCCCCACCGGTGAGCGCCGCGGCCTCGTCCAGGAGGTGGGCGTAGCTCTCCTCCAGGTCGTCCACGTCGTCGCCGTGGGCCGAGACGGCCACTCCGAACGACTGCAGGGCGTCGAAGACCCAGGACGGGTCGTCCATCGGGTCGTGCGCCCACGGTGCGAAGTCGTCGAGCACCTCGGCTACCCGCGCCGCCGGCACCATGCCGATGTCCGCCAGCACCTCGCCCACATACGCATACGTCGACGGTCTGAACCAGAACAGCACGTCCCGCAACGACTCCGCGGGGCGGCCGGGTTCGGGTTCTGCAAGGAGTTCGCGCAGGCAGCCCAGCGGCTCCGCCGCGCCGGGGAGCCGCTT
This sequence comes from Streptomyces solicavernae, assembly GCF_029968095.1. GTDB lineage: Bacteria > Actinomycetota > Actinomycetes > Streptomycetales > Streptomycetaceae > Streptomyces > Streptomyces solicavernae. The sequence goes on from NZ_JASCIR010000011.1 coordinate 112,562, forward strand.
GCCGGGCTGGTCCACGAACGGCACCCCGGTCCAGCCGTGCTCCCGCGACCCCAGGGCGCCCGGCTCGGCGGCCGCGTCTAACGGGGCGTACTGCCACATCGCGCCGAAGTTCCGGCGGATCACCTCGCCCAGGTACCAGCAGGCGCCCTGCACGAACGGCTCGTCCCGGGAGGCGTCGAACTCCTCGACGGTGGCGAACCGTTCACGTACGACACTCTCCAGCAGGTCCAGCGTCCCGGGGTGGAAGTTCCACCGCCAGGCCCCGCGGAACGCCTCCTCGGACCAGTCCGACAGGGCTTCGCGCCGCTCGGCCGTCCACCGCGCCAGGAAGGGGTGCTCGGCGAGCGGGCCCACCGGATCGACCTGCGGAGTGTGCGCCTTGACCGGGGACCAGCCCGGAACCTGCTCGGCCAGCGCGGCGACCGCGGCCCGCAGCCGGGCCACCTCCGCCGCGAACGCCCCGCCCGAACCACCCCGCAGCGCATGCGCGATCAGCAGCTTCGGCGCGAGCGGCGAGAGCCCCAACTCGGCGTCGGGGCACACCACCGGCTGCCCCGGGGCGCCGTCCACGGGCCGCGTGTGCCAACCCCAGGCCCCGCCCGCGACGCCGAGCAGCACCTCACCCACGTACGCAGCGGCCGACTCGGTCCACTCGGTCCACTCGGCCCGAACCGGTGTCCGCGAAGCATCCGAGGCCCCTGGGCCGTCGGACGCCGGGGGCGGTGGGGCCGACGGCCCGAAGCGCCTCAACAGCTCTCTCTCCAGGGCGTCCAGAGAACCCGGTGTGAAGTCGAACCACTCCCCGTCGGGCAGCAGCACCTTGTCCAGGAGCAGCAGCCGGTACGGCAGCCGGCCGGTCCACCGCTGCAGCAACTGCTCCGGATCCAGGGCCTCGACCGCCCCGTCCGCACGCGTCTCACTGGTCATACGGCCACCCTAGAGGCGACCACTGACAACGCCGCCCGACCGCCGAACTCCGTTGTCCGGAAGGGGTGGTTCAGCCTCGGTGGCGGGGTACCCAACGCGGGGTACCCAACGGGGTGGTTCAGCCTCGGTGGCGGGTACGCCTATTGCGCGAAGACCGCACTCGCGAGCACCACATGGACGGCGGTGCCGCCGAGGATGCTCAGGAGTGCGTTGCGCCGCCACAGGTGCAGCCCGACGGTCACCGCGAGGGCGATCACCGGGGCGAGGGCCCGGGTCTCGGTCACCGGCAGGTCGCGCAGGCAGTACACCAGCAGGATGACCATGATCCCCGCGGGCATGCGCGTACTCAGGTACTGCACGGTGCTGCTGGCGCGCAGCGGCGCGAGGGCGGCGAACGGCAGGGCGCGCAGGGCCCAGGTGATGGCGGCGGACAGGGCGACCGCGGCCAGCAGGTAGGGCGTGTCAGGCACGACGGCTCCTCGCGGCGTCCGAGGCGCGCCTGCCCGCGAGGTGTCGGCCCGCGAGGTGTCGGCCCGTGAAGTGTCGGCCCGCGAAGTGCCGGGCCGTCAGCGCGATGGCGAACAGCGAGCAGGCGGCGAGCATCATCTGGGAGGGGAAGAGCACACGCGCGATCACCGCGCTGAGCAGGGCGAGCGCGGGCGTGGGCAGGTCGTCCAGGCGGTCACGGACCGCGTCGAGCGCGAGGACGGTGAACAGCGCGGTCAGGGCGAAGTCCAGGCCCGTGACCCCCTCGGGCACGAGCGAGCCGAGCAGCCCCCCGAGGGTGGCGCCGCCGACCCAGTAGAGGTGCATGTACAGCTGCAGGAAGACCGTCCGCCGCCCGGACCAGGACCGCGCCCGCTCGCTCGTGGCCAGCGCGAACGCCTCGTCGGTGAGGGCGAAGGTGCTGTACGCCCTGGCCGCCCGGCCCTTGACGCGGTGCAGCGGGAAGGACAGCGCGTAGAAGACGTGCCGGATGTTGACCAGGAAGGCCGTCAGTGCCACGGTCGCCAGCGGGACCACGGCCGCGACCAGCCCGATGAGCAGGAACTCCAGCGAGCCGGCGTAGATGAACGCGGTGAACGCGGTCGCCCACCACCAGGCCAGGTCGGCCTGCGTCACGAGCACGCCGAAGGCGAGCCCGAGCGGTACGAGCGCCAGGCCCACACTCGCGGAGTCCTTGAGTGCCGCGACGGCGGGCGGCCGCTCCGACGCGGGGTCGGGGGCCGGAGGCGGCGGGGCAGCGGGCGCCGACGGAAGGGCGACCGGCTGCGGGTCGACGGGCCGGACAAGGTCGTCGACGACCGGGGTAGGTATGGGCATGCCGCAATTTTAGGAAAGATTCGGCCTAATTTGGTTGCTGATGATGGCCGTATGATCTCCGTATGGGCAATGAAGTGCATATCGATGAGATCGACAGCGAAATCTTGTTTCATCTGAGCCAGGACGGGCGCCTGACCAACGTCGAACTCGCCAAGCGCGTGGGGCTGACTCCGCCGCCCTGTCTGCGCCGGGTGAAGCGCCTGGAGGAGAGCGGCGTGATCTCCGGATACCGGGCCGTCATCGACCCCGAACCGCTCGGCCGGGGGCTGGACGTCCTGATCGACGTAGAGGTGAGCGCGAACGACCGCAGGACGTTCCTGGAGTTCGAGGAGACGGTGACGTCCTTCGAGGAAGTCGTGGAGTTCCGCCGCATGTTCGGCCGCCCGGACTACTTCATCCGCGTGGCCGTCGCGGACCACGCGGCCTACGAGGTCTTCCTCACCGACAAGCTGAGCGCCCAGGCCTGCGTGCTGCGGGTGGTGTCCCACCTGACCATGAAGCGCATCAAGGGCGGACCTTGACCGATCCGCCCCGCAGTGGCCCGCCGCCAACCAGTCGAGTGTACGTTCGTACCTTCTGAAGTGTACGGTCGTACGCATGCCGACGGACCACTTTGCCGACGACCCCCGCACCAACCTGGAGCGGATGCTCGCGGGTGACCTCTACATCGCCGACGACCCGGAGATCGGGGTCCGCCAGCAGCGCGCGATGCGCCTGGCCGCCCGGTACCAGGAGCTCTACCTGGAGGACCGCGCCAAGGCCGGGACCGTGCTCGACGAGCTGTTCGCCGGGGTGGGGGAGGGCGTGGACCTGCGGCCGCCGCTGTACGTCGACTACGGCAGCAACATCACCGTCGGCGCGCGCACCTTCGTCAACTACCACCTGACCGCCCTGGACGTCGCCGCGATCACCATCGGCGAGGACTGCCAGATCGGCCCGAACGTCCAACTCCTCACGCCCACCCACCCGGTGGAGCCCGGCCCTCGGCGCGACAAGCTGGAGGCGGCGCTGCCCATCACCATCGGGGACAACGTCTGGCTCGGCGGCGGCGTGATCGTCTGCCCAGGCGTGACCATCGGCGACAACAGCGTCATCGGCGCCGGGGCGGTGGTCACCAAGGACGTTCCGGCGGGCGTCGTGGCCGTCGGCAACCCGGCCCGCCCGGTCCGCCCGGTCCGCACCCTCTGAGCTCCGTCAGTCCCCTCTGAGCTCCGTCAGTCCCCTCAGCCCCGTCAGTCCCTTCAGCCCCGTCAGTCCCCTCAGCCCTGCCAACTCTGTCGGCCTTGTCAGCTCTGCCAGCTCCGCCAGCTCTGTCAGCCCTGTCAGCCCCCGAACCCCTCCGAGGAGCACCGTCATGGCCACCGGGCACACGGACCCGCAGCGGCGCGCCCGCATCCTCGCCGCCACCCTCGACCACATCGCGGAGGAGGGCGTCGCGGGCGTCTCGCACCGGAAGATCGCCGCGCGCGCCGGGGTGCCGCTCGGCTCGATGACGTACCACTTCTCCGGCATCGACGAGCTGCTGCGCGAGGCCTTCACCGGTTTCGCGGACCACGTCGTGACCGTCTTCGAGGACCACCTGGGCCGCGCCCGCACGGCCGAGGAGGCGCGCGAGGCCGTCACGGATCTCGTGCACACGCTGTCCGAAGGGCCCCGCCGCGACCTGGTCCTGACCCAGGAGCTGTACACCCTGGCGGCGCGCCGTCCCGAGTACCGGGAGCTCACCCAGGCCTGGATGCGCCGCAGTCGCCACCACCTGGAACGCCACTTCGACGCGGCCACGGCACGCCAACTCGACGCGCTCATCGAGGGGTTGACCCTGCACCGCGCCCTCGACCCGGCCCCGCACGACCGCGCCCTGACCCGCGAGGCGATCCACCGCATCGTCACGCCGAGCAGCTGACCCCCGCCCCGAAGACCGCCCATGGGGCGTGCACCCTGACCCTCGGGGAGGCGCCCCGCCCCCTGCCCCACCTCGACCTCCCGGCCCGACAGCTTCGCCGCCACCCCGTCCCGTGTCACGGAAGGTTCGCAGCCCGCAGCCCGCAGCCCGCAGCCCGCAGCCCGCAGCCCGCAGCCCGCAGCCCGCAGCCCGCAGCTGCAGGTCGACCGGCATGCCGTCCGGCAGCCGGGCCGAGAACTCCCTCGCCTCCGCCACCTTCGGCTCCCGCACCTTCCGCAGCCCCGTCGCCTCCTGCCGCTCGCCCGCCCCGGGCAGGCGGCCGACCAGCCGGATGTCGTCCACGCCGACCTTCACCTGCGCGAGAAGCGAGCGGACTCAGCCGCGTTCACGCAGGTACGCGTCCAACTCCGCGGCGCCGCTGAGCATCGCCCGGCCGCGGGCGGACAGGCGGCCGTGCCAGTCCGACAGGGCGCCCTCCAGCGGGGCCAGCCCGCCGACCGACCGCACCTGGGCGATCAGCGGGGCGATCTGCTCCAACAGGTAACCCCCGCGCCGGAGTTGGTGGACGAGCAGGGCGTCCCGTACGTCGTCCTCGTCGTACACCCGGTACCCGGTCCGGGGGTCGCGGCGCGGGCGGAGGAGCCCGGCGTGCTCCCACTTGCGGAGCGTCGCGGGCCGGATGCCGAGCCGGCCCGCCAGCGGGCCGATGAACGTGCCGCCGGGGGTGCCGCCGGGTGTGTCGCAGGGCGTGGACCGGTCGCGCGTCGTCGTGGGCTCCAGGTCGCGCAATGCGTTCTCCACGGCCCGCAAGGTCCGCCGGTCGTCGAGGAGTTGGGCGTGGCTCTCGTCGATCAGGCGGTACGCCTCGCCGTCCGCACCCGCGTTCACCGCCCGCAGAACCGACGCGGCCGTGGCGTGCCCATGGCCGGGCAGCAGCGCGAGGAACGCGCGCAAGGCGCTCGCGTGCAGCGGGGTGTACGCGCGGTAGCCGGCGGCGGTGCGGTCCGCGGGCGGGAGGATGCCGGCCTCCTCGTAGTTCCGTACCGCCTGCGTGGACAGACCGTTCCCGCGCGCCAGATCCACCGGCCGCAGCCGCACTCGGGTTTGAAGGTTCGACGCCATGACCACCGCACTCCCGCATGCTGCCGTCAGCAAAAGTCTCCACCGAAAGTTCAACGATACCGTTGATGTCATGGCCACCGACAGGAAGCACAGCACCGGCAGGAAGCACAGCACCGGCAGGAAGCACAGCACCGGCAGGAAGCACAGCACCGACAGGTAGCACACCACCGCCAGCGAGCACACCACCCTCCGCGAGCACACCACCGGCAGCGAGCACACCACCGCCAGCAAGCACATCAGCGAAGCCGCCCACGTCCTCGACGCCGCCGCCGTCCTGCGCCTGCTCCCCGCCCGGCCCCGGGTCCTCGGCCTCGGCGAACCCACGCATGGCGAGGACGCGCTGCTCGACCTGCGCAACGACCTGTTCCGGCAACTCGTCGAGCACGAGGGCTACCGCACGATCGCCCTGGAGACGGACTGCCTGCGCGGCCTGGTCGTGGACGCGTACGTCACCTCCGGCACCGGCACCCTCGACGACGCCATGGCGCACGGCTTCAGCCACGGCTGGGGCGCCTCGGCCGCCAACCGCGCACTCGTACGCTGGATGCGCGCGTACAACGTCCGGGCGGACCGCGACGGCCGCCCCGCCTCCGACCGCCTCCGCTTCGCGGGCTTCGACGGCCCCCTGGAGATCACCCACGCCGAGAGCCCCCGCCAGGCCCTCACCGCACTGCACGCCCACCTCGCGGCGCACCTGGACGCCGCCCTCCTGCCCTGCACCGCGGCCACCCTCGACGACCTGCTCGGCGCCGACGACCGCTGGGCCGACCCCGCCGCCATGACGGACCCGGCACGCTCCGTCGGACAGTCGCCCGAGGCACGCAGGCTACGCGCGTACGCCGACGACTTGACGGTCCTGCTCGAAGCACAGGCACCCCGACTCACCGCCCTGGCCCCCGGCGAGGAACGGCACCGTGCCCACCTGCACGCGCGGACCGCGACCGGTCTGCTGCGCTACCACCACTGGCTGGCCGACCCCTCACCCCTGCGCATGTCCCGGCTCATCGGAGTGCGGGACCACATGATGGCCGCCAGCCTCCTGGCCCTCGCCGAGCGCGGCCGGGTGCTCGTCCACGCCCAGAACGCCCACCTCCAGCGGGAGCAGAGCTCGATGCGGATGTGGGACCAGCCGCCGGTGGAGTGGTGGAGCGCCGGCGCGCTGGTGAGCGCCCGGCTCGGCGGGGAGTACGCCTTCCTGGCCACGGCCCTCGGCACCATCCGCCACCGGGGCGTGGACACCCCGCCCGCGGACACCCTCGAAGGACTCCTGTACGACCTCCCGGACCGGCCCGCCCTCCTCGACGCCTCCCGCCTCGCCACCGCCCTCGCCGACCGCCGCCCGCAACCCCGCACGTCCCCGTGGTTCGGCTACGCCCCGCTGGACCCGGCCCACTTGGCGTCCGTCGACGGCGTCGTGTTCCTGCGGGACGTACCGGAGACTCAGCCGCGCAGCGGCGCGTTGTAGCGCTCGAAGATGTCGTAGAGCTTCACGGCCCGGTCGCCGTACTCCTCCGCGCTGTCGTTGGTGCCGTTGTACCGGGTGAGGATCTGGTGGCGGGCGCCTTCGTCCCCGGCCCGCACCGCGGGGTGTCGCCGACGCTCGGTCATGGCGGTCCTCCCGCGTGTCGCGCCCAGGCCGTGCAAGGGCCAGGGCGTTCGCGTACGGGCCGGCGCGCCGTCAGTTCCGCGACTCCTGCACCGGCCCCGTTCCGATGGGTGTCGCTCGCACGAGCGTAGCGGCGCGGCCGCTGCCGCGGAACAGGTCGCGCGCCGGGCTCAGGAACCGCTCTTCGTCAACCCGGCCTCCGCGCACGCCGCCGCGTACTTCGGCGTGCAGATGTCCGACACCTGGAGGATGCCGTCCTCGACGACGGTGCTCTTGATGTTCTTGCGGGTCAGAGGCTCCACCACCACCGTGTGCGCCCGGATGTCCCGGTGGGTCGGGCTGTCCACGCGGTCGGAGGTCATCGCCTCGAACTCGATGTCGCGGCCCTGCGAGAGGCGTACCGCCATCTCGGCGGCCGTCGCGGCCTCCTCCGTATAGGGCTTGTACACACTCATGTACTGATCGCCCGTCAGGATTCGCTGTACGGCGGCAAGTTCGGCGTCCTGGCCGGTGACCGGGGGCAGCGTGCCGAGGCCGGAGGACTTCAGGGCCTCGATGATGCCGCCGGCCATGCCGTCGTTGGCGGAGTAGACCGCATCGATGTTCTCGGCGCCGAGCTCGGAGATCGCCTGCTCCATGTGCCGCTTGGCGGTCTCCGGCTTCCACCCCGCGGTGTCGTACGACTTGGCGACCGTCACCGTGAGCCCGAGCCGGCGCAGCGCACCCTTCTTCAGCTGTGCGCTGTTCGGGTCGGTCGGCGAGCCGTTGATCATCACGATCTTGCTCTTCTTCGACGCGTCGTCGCCGAGCGCGTCCAGGATCGACTTGCCCTGGACCTCGCCGACCAGGGTGTTGTCGAAGCCGATGTACGCGTCGATCGGCCCCTCCGCGAGGCGGTCGTACGCGATGACGTGGACGCCCGCCTTCTTGGCGGCCCGCACGGCGGGCGCGATGGCGTGGGCGTCCACCGGGTCCACGACGATCGTGTCCACCCGGTCGGCGACCATCGAGCGCATCTGGCCGCTCTGCCGCTTCGCGTCCCGACCGGCGTTGGCGTACACGACCCGGCCCTTGCCGTGGGTGAGCTCCTCGACCTGCTCCTCGATGATGGGCCGGTCGAACTTTTCGTAGCGGACCGTGTCGTTCTCCGGGAGCAGCAGACCGATCGTCACGTCGTCACCCTTGCGTACGTCCGGGGTGCCGGTGCTCTCGCCTCCGGGCAGCAGCCCGGCGCAGGCCGTGAGCGTGACCAGCTGGACGGATGCGAGGCAGGTCGCGGCCGCGCATCGCATGCGCGTGTTCATGTGGGTGCCTCCCTGGCACGACCGCGACGGTGCGGCCGAATGGAGGGCAGCAAACTCGGTCACTCCACCCGAGTCAAGAGGTGAAGCCACAACGCAATCGAACTGGGTTCGAGCCTTCGCCGGGTGAAAGCGCGGCCCCCGGTGCGGGCCGGTGCGGGCGCTGCTACGGCTGCGGTCGTGCCGACGCCCGCAAGCGCGCCCGGAGTTCGGTGGCCGGCTCGCCCAGGATGATCGCGCTGAGGACGAATTCCAGCATCAGCAGGTCGTACGCGTCGCTCAGCGGCTTGTAGTGCTGCCGGTCGCCCTCGACCACCGCGGCGACGATCCGCAGCCCGCCCTCGGGGGCGGGCCCGAAGGTCGCCTCGTAGATGCCGCGCCCGGTCCAACTGCGGTGCAGGAACAGGGTGTTGCCCTCGGCGAAGGCATTCCACCGCTCATCCATCGACCAGGCGTGACGCCCGCGGCGGATCCGCTCCCACTCGGCCTCCGTCCACACCCGCCCGGGCAGCGGCGACAGCGGCCTTGGTTCGATGATCGGGCGGAGGCGCCGGAACGCGTCGCGGGTGAGGGGCGCGGGCGGGGCGTCGCCGGAGCCGGAACCGGAGCCGGAGCGGGAGCCGGAGTCGGTGTCCGCGTGGGGATCGGGGCGGGGAACGGGGCGGGGGTCGGTGGTCACGGCGTCGATCCTAGGCAGGCGCAACGCGGCGGTCCCGGCCTCCCCGCCCTCGTACGGAGGCAGGAAGACCGGGACCGGGACCTGGACCGGGACTGGGACCGGGCGTCGCGCAGGTTCAGCGCGAGACGGGGATCGAGGGGCGCTCGCCCTCGGAGTCCGCCTTCTCGCCGCCCCGCAGCCACACCGTGCGCTGCGGGAACGGCATTTCGATGCCGGCCGCGTCCAGGGCTTCCTTGGCGCGGCGGCGCAGCTCGCGCGTGACACCCCACTGCTTGAGCGGGGCGGTCTTCACGACCAGGCGTACGACGACGCCGTCCGGGCTCAGCGACTGCACACCCCAGACCGACGGGTCCTCAAGGAGGACACCCTCGTACTCCTTGTCCTCCCGCAGGGCGAGGCCGGTCTCCTCCAGGACGTCGAAGACCTTCTCCAGGTTGGAGTCGTAGGCCACGGACACGTCGAGGACCGCGCGGGCCCACTCCTGGCTGTCGTTGCGGACCCGCATGATCTCGCCGTTGCGGATGTGCCACAGGCCGCCGTTGAGGTCGCGGATCTGCGTGAGGCGCAGGCCGACGTGCTCGACCTCGCCGACGGCCTCGCCCAGGTCGACCGAGTCGCCCACGCCGTACTGGTCCTCGACCATGATCAGCATGCCCGCCAGGTAGTCCGCGACGAGGCTCTGCGCACCGAAACCGATCGCCAGACCGACCACACCGGCGCTGGCGAGCAGCGGGCCGAGGGCGATGCCGATCTGGTCGAGGACCATGGCCAGGCCCATCACGGCGATGACGATGGTCACGATGCTGCTCAGCACCGAGCCGATCGTGCGGGCCCGCTGCTCGCGGCGCTCGTCCGCGCGGGACGCGTCCCGCTGCAGCACCGCGGGGCCGCGGGTGGAGCGGCGGGGCTCGTCGCCCCGCCCGGCGCCGTTGTTCAGGACCCGCTCCACGACGCGGGTGATGGCTCGCCGGGCGAGCGCACGGACCAGCATCGCCCCCAGCACGATCAGCAGGATGCGCAACGGCACGCCCACCAGGGTGCCGAGGTTGTCCTTCAGCCAATCCGGGGCGGCGATCGCCGGGTTGTCGTTGCTGCTCAGGAGGTACGACGCGGACGCGTCGACGGATGGCACGGGGGGACTCCGTTCGATCGGTGGCTGCAGTACTAGCTAGGGGCCCGAACCTATTTATGGGCTCCCGTCGAGGTCAAAAAAGTGTAGAGAGCGCGCACGGGCCGCGTGAACGCATCACGGACCGGACGAACGGGGGCGGGCCAGATGCACGGGGGCGGGCCGGGCGAATGGGGGCGGGCCGGGCGAACGCGGGGCGGGCGGGCTCCCGCAGGCCGTGGGGATTTGAGTCAACCCTCCGAGCGCGATATTCCTTGACAGGAATATTCGTGCAGGTGAATACTCGTGCCCATGGACGCACTCCTCTCCGCCCTGGCCGACCCCGTCCGCTGGCGGCTCGTGGGCCTGCTCGCCGAGCGGCCCCGTTCCGTCGGGGTCCTCGCCCAGCTCGCCGAGGCGCGGCAACCCCAGACCACCAAGCACCTCCAGACCCTGGAGCGGGCCGGCCTCGTCACCGCGCAGCGCACCGGCCAGCGCCGCATCTACACCCTCCGCTCCGCGCCGCTGACCGAACTCGCCGAAGCCCTGACCCGGCTCGCCGACGGCGTGGACCAGGGCGGCGGTGCACACGAGACGTACGAGCGCCACGGGCGCACCCTCGACGTGGAACGCGCCGCGGCGGACCGGCAGGGCTGGGCGGACGGCCGTACCTTCGACTTCCACCGCCCGCTGGCCGGGAGCCCCGGACGGGTCTGGCGCCACCTCACCGAGCCAGACCTGCTCCGCCGCTGGTGGGCGCCGGACGACCTGAGGGTGTCCGAGCTGGTCTTCGAGGCGAGGCCGGGCGGCCGGGTCGTCCTGGAGTACCGGGACGCCGGGGACGCGGACGGCACCGACCTGGTCGCCGGGCGCGGAGCGGGCGTCGTCGAGGAGGTCCGCCCCGGCGAGCGCCTCGCCTACCGGCTCTCCCCGCGCCTGCCCGACGGCTCCGTCGCCTTCACCGCCCACGTCGAACACGCCCTCAGGCCCACCGGGGCCGGGGCCGGAACCGACCTGAACGTGCGCTACCGCATCACCGACAGCACGGTCGACTCCGACTTCGTCGCGGGCATCGAACTCGGCTTCGGCCAGAGCCTCGACAAGCTGGCCGCGATCCTCGCCACGGACACCCCCTAGCTGTCTCCAGCTGCCCCCTAGCCTCGGCGACACCGTCCGGCTGACCGTCGACACCGAGCGCGACGACAACCCTCGCATCGGCCTCCCGGTGACCCGGCTCCGTCGCCTCCGCGCGGCCGCCGAACACGACCTGCTCGCCTTCCACGGTCTCGCCGCGGCCTGGTGCACCGCCCAACTCCCCGAACTCGCACCGGAGTTGACCGGTGCGCTGGCCCGCGCCCTGGCCGTCGGGACGGCGGGCCCCGGCGGCTCCTAGCTCCTGAGGACCACCAGCCGCTGCGTGGCCCGCGTCATCGCCACATAGCGGTCCACCGCACCCTCGATGCCCGTACCGAACGACTCCGGATCCACCAGCACCACCAGGTCGAACTCCAGCCCCTTCGACAGCCCCGGCGTCAGCGACCGGACCCGCGGCCGCTCCGCGAAACCGGGGGCGCCGATCACGCACGCCACCCCCTCCGCGTGCTCGGCCAGCCACGCATCCAGGACCGAGCCGAGCTCGGCGACCGCCCCGTACGTGACGGGAACGCCGCTGCCGCGGACCGACGTCGGCACGTTCGCGTCCGGCAGCGCCTCCCGGATGGCCGGCTCCGCCACCGCCATCACCTCCTGCGGCGTGCGGTAGTTGACGCTCAGCGACGCCACCTCGACCCGGTCGAGGCCGACCCGCTCAAGCCGCTCCTGCCACGACTCCATGAAGCCGTGCCTGGCCTGCGCCCGGTCCCCGACGATCGTGAAGCTCCGCGACGGGCAGCGAAGCAGCAGCATCTGCCACTCCGCGTCGGTCAACTCCTGCGCCTCGTCCACGACGACATGAGCGAACGGCCCGGCCAGTAGGTCCGGTTCGGCGCCGGGCAGCGCGCTCTCGTCGATCAGACTGTCCTGCAGATCCCGGCCGCGCAGCATCGTCACCGCGCCCTCGCCGTCCGCGTCGGCCGCGACCACGTTCTCGATGACCCCCGCCATCCGCTCCCGCTCGGCGGCCACCGCGGCCTCGTGCCGGCGCCTGAGCCGCGACGCCTGCGGATCGCCGAGCCGCTGCCGCGCCGCGTCAAGCAACGGCAGGTCCGACACCGTCCACGCCTGCGGCGCGGCCCGCTGCAGCCTGCGTACGTCCGTCCGCTCAAGCCACGGCGCACACAGCCGCAGATACGCGGGCACCGACCACAAGTCGCCCACCAGATCGGCGGGTTCGAGCAGTGGCCACGCACGGTTCAGGGCCTGCACCAGCTCCCGGTCCTGCCGCAGCACACGACGGAACTGCTCGGGCGGAACACCCTCGTCCTGCTGGTCGAGCAGCAGCGTCACCAGCTCGTCCCAGATCACGTCCCGCGCCTCGTTGTGCGGCGTGCCGGGACCGGGCGCGCGGAACGCCTCGGCCCAGTCGTCTGCCGTGAGGCGTACGTCGGACCAGGGCGTCGTGACGGTCATCGGCTCCGTCGGCGGGTCCTCGTAGAACCGGACGGCCGTCTCGATCGCCCGCACCAACTGCGCGGACGACTTCAGGCGCGCCACCTCCGGATCGCTCTCCTCCGGCGCGCCCGCACCCTCCGCGACGAGATCCCGCACCGTGCACGTCCGCACCCCCTCCTCACCGAGGCTGGGCAGTACGTCCGCGACGTACGCGAGGTACGGCTGGTGCGGACCGACGAACAGCACGCCGCCCTTGCGGTGCCCGAGGCGCGGGTCGGAGTAGAGCAGGTGCGCCGTGCGGTGCAGGGCGACCACGGTCTTGCCGGTGCCGGGCCCGCCGTCCACGACGAGCGCACCTCGCGAACCGGCCCGGATGACCGCGTCCTGGTCGGACTGGAGGGTGCCGAGCACGTCCCGCATCCGGCTCGACCGGCTGCCGCCGAGGCTCGCGAGGAACGCCGACTGGTCGTCGAGCGCCGCATGCCCCTGAAGGCCCTCGGCGGTGAACACCTCGTCCCAGTAGTCCCCGATCCGCCCGCCCGACCAGCGGTAACGGCGGCGGCTGGCCAGGCCCATCGGTTCGGCGTGGGTCGCCGCGAAGAACGGCTCGGCGGCGGGGGAGCGCCAGTCGACGAGCAGTCGGCGCCCCGAGGGGTCGGTGAGGCCGAGCCGCCCGATGTAGACGGGCTCCGCGCCGTCGGCGGTGACGATGCGGCCCAGGCACAGGTCCAGGCCGAACCGCCGCAGCGTGCGCAGCCGGCCGGTCAGCCGGCGCACCTGCACGTCCCGCTCCATGGCCGCCCGGCCGACGCCGCCGGGGGACGTGAGGTGGGCGTCGAGCTGCTCGGACAGCTCGGCGACCGACCGTTCGAGGCTCTCCGACACGGCCGCGAAGTGCTGCTCGTCGGCGGCGATCAGCGCCGGGGCGGCCTTGGCGGACAGGTTCCCCGGCAGGTCGAAAACGCTGGTGGTGGTCAGTGCGGCCATGGTCGGTGAACTCCGGTATCCGCAGGTGGTGGCGTCGGCGGTGGCGTGGGGTGACGGCGTCGGTGGTGGCATCAGGGGAGCGATTCTGAGCCATCGTGGGGGCCTTGCCGCAAGGCCCCCACTGCGCTATACGTTGAGAGTGGCAAGGAGTGGGTATGCCCCCTTGCCCCCACCGGCCTCGCCCCCACCGGCCTCGACCGGACCCCTTCCACCGCAGCCCCCCGTTACGGCCCGGTCACGGCCCGAACGTGGAGTTCACCGTCCTGCCCGGGCCGGTCTCGGCGCCAGGCCCAAGCCCTGGCGCCGAGACCGGTCTGCCGACCGACCGTACGCACCGATCGCGAGAACGGGTGTGCCCCGGTCCGGAAGACTCCGGGACCGGGGCACACCGCTCGACTCACCCGCGTACGTACGGATCAGGCGCCGCTCGCGTCGAGCATCTCCTCGCGCTCCACGATCTTCACGCGCTCACGGCCCTGCGGCTCGCCGAGCGCCTTCTCCGCGGCGTCGAGCCGGTACCAGCCCTCCCACGTGGTGAAGCGCACGCCGCGCTCACCGAGGAACGCCTCGACGGCCTCGGGGGCGGGGGCCGACGGGGTCTGCAGTCGGCCCTCGGCGTGGTCCTCCAGGAGGTTGGCGACGGTCTCGTTGGCGTCGCCCTTCGTATGGCCGATGAGGCCGACCGGACCGCGCCGGATCCAGCCGGTGACGTACGTGGACGACAGGTGCGCGCCGCCCTCCTCGATCACGCGGCCGCCCGCGTCAGGGACGGTGCCGGACGCGACGTCCCAGGGCAGCTTGGGCAGCTCGTCGGAGAGGTACCCCACGGCGCGGTAGACGGCGCTGACGTCCCAGTCGGTCGTCTGCCCCGTGCCCTTGACGTTGCCGGTGCCGTCCAGCTCGGTGCGCTCGGTGCGCAGGCCGACGACCTTGCCGTCCTCGCCGAGGATCTCCTGCGGCGACTCGAAGAAGTGCAGGAACATTTTGTGCGGGCGGTCGCCGACGTCGCGGATCGCCCAGTTCTCCAGGGTCTTCGCGACCATGTCGGTCTGCTTGTTCTTGCGCCGCTCGGCGATCGAGCCCTCGTCGTAGTCGATGTCCTCGGGGTTGACGATGACCTCGATGTTCGGCGAGTGGTCCAGCTCGCGCAGCTCCATCGGGGAGAACTTGGCCTGCGCCGGGCCGCGGCGGCCGAAGACGTGGATTTCCTTGGCGCGGTTGGCCTTCAGGCCCTCGTGGACGTTCGGCGGTATCTCGGTCGGCAGCAGCTCCTCGGCGGTCTTGGCGAGGATGCGCGCGATGTCGAGGGCCACGTTGCCGACGCCGAGGACGGCGACCTTCTCGGCCGACAGGTCCCAGTCGCGCGGCACGTCCGGGTGGCCGTCGTACCAGGAGGCGAAGTCCGCGGCGCCGAGGGAGCCGTCGAGTTCCACGCCGGGGATGCGGAGCTCGCGGTCGGCCATGGCGCCGGTGGAGAAGACCACCGCGTCGTAGAAGGCGCGCAGGTCGTCGAGGTGGATGTCGGTGCCGTACTCGACGTTGCCGAAGAGGCGGACCTGCGGCTTGTCCAGGACCTGGTGCAGGGCGGTGACGATGCCCTTGATCCGGGGGTGGTCGGGGGCGACGCCGTAGCGGATCAGGCCGAAGGGGGCCGGCATGCGCTCGAAGAGGTCGATGGACACCCCCGGTTCGGCAGCCGCCGCGGACTTCAGCAGAGCGTCGGCGGCGTAGATGCCGGCGGGGCCGGCTCCGACAATGGCGACCCGCAGAGGGCGCGGCATGTTCAGGTTCCCTTCGAGTGACGGCTGGGTACTCAAGGGGAAAGCCTAAAGTAAGGCAAGCCTAAGTCGGTAGGCGGGTCCTGTTTATGAGGTCATAAGGCAGGGTTATGGGTTCGCCAAGCATGGCTTTGGGCTCCGAGGTGTCCACCCTAGCCCCTTGAGCAGGCCCCTCCGCCGGCGGTCCTCACCGCACGCCGCCCCCGGCCCACTCGGCGAAGCCCGCCACGTTCCGCGGGCAGCGCCATCTGGAGCGGACCTCATCGGGGTCCGCACCGCTCCCGTCGAGGTCGTCCCACTCGTACTCCGTGCGGCCGGCGAGCAACGACAGCAGCACGTCGAAGGCGAGGGCGTGCGGGCCGCCGTCGGCGTCTCGATCACATCCGGTACGACGAAACGGCCCCCACACGACGAAACGGCCCCCACGACAGTTGTGCTGTCAGGGGCTGACCGACTGCCAGATCCGCTCGGGCAGGGACTCCGTGGCCACGTCCAGATCCACGTCCCCGAGCGTCAGCCAGCGGCGGGCGACCGCCACCACCGGCCCCAGGATCAGCGCCTCGATCAACGGGGCGGGCAGCGCGGCGAGTTCACCGGCTGCCACACGGGCGTCGATCCACTCGGCGACCGGCGAGAGGCGGGCCTCCTGGGAGTCGCGGACGGACTCGATGTCCGCCATCACGTTCTGGTCGGCGGTGGCCGAGTGCAGCAGCCGCGCCGCGTCCGGGTTGCGGCGGACGAACGCGAGGTAGGCGCGCACGATCCCGTCGACGGCGGCCCGCGGACCCGGCGCCTGCGTCAGCGCGGTGACCAGCTCGCCGAGGAGCTGCCCGAGCCAGCGCTGGGCGAGCGCGAGGACCACGCCGTGCATGCTGCCGAAGTGGTGGTAGACGCTCCCCGAACTGACGCCGCTGGTACGGGTCACCGCCTCCACGGTGAGGCCGCCCTCGCCGGAGGCGGCGTAGATCCGCAGCGCGGCGTCAAGGACCTGCTCGACGGTTGCTTCGCCGCGCTTCTGCTTCGGACTCATCTGCGGGGCGTCCTCGGGGGTCGGTGCGGAGTGACGGTGGTGTACGGCGCAGCCGAAGCCTAGAGGACCCTTTCCGGAGAGGTTTGTGCAGGAACAGACACGTGGAGCGGGATCCGGTCAACTGCCGGGTCCGAACTGGCCAGTTGTCGCGCCGTGCCTACGGCTTCCCGCCACGGCCGACGCACACTTCAGGGAGCGGTTGCTGTTGCTGATACGTCGACGACGACCCTGTTCCGCCGACAGCGGAGGACGACCATGAGTGACCTCGACGACGTCGCCCCACGCCTCCTGCGCAGGCTGGAGAGCCGCCACCTCTACCTCCGGGCGCCGGAGCCCGCGCCCGCCGACCCGCCCCACCAGACCGTGATCCAGGTGTGCTGGCAGGACGGCGTCGACGAGTACGGCCTGCCCGTCGGCCACATGATCCGCACCCGCTACCGCCGCGGGCTCATGGGCCGCATCGTCGAACACTGGGCCGCCCACGCGTCGACCACCCCCCACCTCCCCGGCCGCCCCGAGGTCGCCGCCCACCTGCACGACATCAACGACGCCCTGGGCGCGGTCCTTGACCACATCCACCCCCGCTACAGCTAGGCCCTCCCTCCCGGGCCCCATACCTCACCGCCCTGTGCCAGGGTGCCGGGCATGGACTGGCAGTCTGAGAGCCCGCGCCTCTGGGCGTACCTGGAGTCGCTGTACTGCGGCGAGATCCTGACCGGCACGGTCGCCGCGATCGAGCGCATCGGGGTCTTCGTGGCCCTGGACGGCGCCCCGGAGCACCCTGTGTACCCCGGCGTCGGCTTCATCACCGTCCCCGAGCTGACCTGGCGTCACATCGACGCCGTCACCGACGTCGTCGCGGTCGGCCAGCGCGTCACCTGCGAGTTCCTGCAGTTCGACACCCACAACGCCGAGGCCAGGCTGTCCCTCCGCGCACTCCTGCCCGACCCGTTCCTGGCCTTCGCGTACCGCACCGAAGAGGGGCGTGCCCTGCTCGGGACCGTCGACAAGGTGGTCCCCTTCGGTGTCTTCGTCGACATCGGCGACATCGGCGACGGGGGATCGTCGGCCTGGTCCCAAACGAAGGCCACGGAGGCCGCGGAGGCCACGGAGGCCGCGGAGGCCACGGAGGCCACGGAGGCCGCGGAGGCCGCGGAGGCCGCGGAGGCCACGAAGGCCACGAAGACCGCGGCTCCGCGGCGGCACTCCGGCCCGGGGACGAGATGCCGGTGGTCGTCGTCGCCGTGGACCGCCATCGCCGCAGGGTGCTCCTCGCCCGCTCCCCTCACCACGGCACCGATGAGTTCCCCTCCCGCGCACCGTCTACCCCTTGAAACCGTACCGCGCGACCCTTGGAGGTACCCATGAGTGCCAAGGCACTCCCCGACGTCGTCGATGCCGAGACCTGGCAGCGGCACCTCGACGACCTGCGCATTCGGGAGAAGGCCGCGACCCGGGAGCTCGACGCGATCGCCGCGCAGCGGCGCCGTATGCCGATGGTCGAGATGCCCGACTACACCCTGGAGGGCGAGGACGGGCCCGTCCGCCTGGTCGACATCTTCGGGGACAAGTCCCAGCTGATCGTCTACAGCCACATGTGGTTCGAAGGCGAGGAGTGGCAGTGCCCGGGGTGCACCGGCTTCACCGCCCAGTTCACCCGGCAGGAATTCCTCGAACCTTACGACGCCGGTTTCGTGATCGTCACCCAGGGCCCGATCGAGGACGCCCTCGCGTACAAGCGTCGCGTCGGCAACCAGATGACCTGGTACTCGACCGCGAACAGCTCCTTCGGTGCCGACGTGGGCGCACCTCCCGGCGCCGGCTTCGCCCTCAACGTCTTCCTGCGCGACGGCGACACCGTCTACCGCACCTGGCACACCGACGGCCGCGGCGTCGAGCAGCTCAGCCACACCTTCGCCCTGGTCGACACGTTGCCGTACGGGCGTCAGGAGGAGTGGCAGGACGTCCCGGACGGCTGGCCGCAGTCGCCGACGTCCAGCCGCTGGCCCAGCTCCCAGCAGTTCGCCGCCTGGTACGGCCCCGGCGCCGGTGCCTGAGCCGACACCGAGGGCGTGAGCCGACACCGAGTGCGTGAGCCGACGCCGAAGGCGTCACACCCGCGGCACGAGTGACCGCGCCGCCTCCCGCGCATGTGCGAGCGCGCCCTCGCGGTCCGCGCCGCGCAGGCCGAGTACCACGCGTGTGCTCAACCCGTCGAGCAGCGCCAGGAGTTGGGCAGCCGCTGCCGCCGTGTCGTGCGGGGCGAAGCGGCGCTGCCGGACGCCGCGGTCGAGCAGCGCCGCCAGGTCGTCCTGCCAGCCCGCGTCGAGCTCGTCCTGCGGCTCGCGCAGCGCCTCGTCCGCCGGGGTCCGCGCCCACAGCTCGACCCACAGCACCCAGCGCGGATCGCGCGGCCCGAGCGGCAGATACAGGGCCAGAAACCGGTCGAGCTTGCGGTCGGCGGGGATCGGGCGGGCCAGCAGCGCGCGCCGCTCCTCCGCGAGCCGCCCCTCGCTCCAGCGCAACGCCTCCAGGAAGATCCGGTCCTTGCTGCCGAAGTAGTACAGGATATGGCCGCCGCTCATGCCCAGGCGGCGGCCGAGCGAGGCCATCGTCAGCTCCGCCAGGCCGTGTTCGGCCACGGCGGCCATGACCTCCGCCAGGATCCGCTCCGGCGAGGGCCGCCCGTCGCGCTCCCGCGCTCGCACCGTCACCGCGGCGTCCTTCCTCCCGTACGTGCACCACATGGCTGCTGCCTCCCGACCTTATCCGTGCAGCTCCAGGTCTTGACCGCGGCCCTTCCACCCCTCATCTTGAATGACGTTCCAAAAATTTGAACGACGTTCAAGGAGCCTGGAGAGGGCCAGCCGATGACACAGCCGCCGACGACCCAGCGAGAACCGGACACCGGACCGGAAACCCAGCAGGCCCATGCCGACCAGGTGTTCCGGATCGAGACACACGGCATCGAGCCGATCCCCGAGGCCGAGCGCCACGGCAGCGCCAAGGACCTGTTCTGGCTCTGGTTCGGCTCCAACCTCACCTTCACGTACGTGATCAACGGCGCCCTCGCCGTCGCCTTCGGGCTCACCTTCTGGCAGGCCGTCGCCGTGATCGCCGTCGGCGGCCTCGCCTTCTTCGTCATCAGCGCGGCGGGCTACAGCGGCGTCCGCACCGGCACCGCCACCCTCGTCATCTCCCGCGCCGCGTTCGGCGTCCGCGGCAACTGGCCCGCGGGACTGCTGAACTGGGTCGTCTCGATCGGCTACACCGTCGTCAACACCGTGGTCGGCGCCCTCGCCCTCGAAGCGTTCTGCGCCCACCTCGGCTGGACCGGTGCCCCGGCCCGCGCCTTCGCCCTGGCCGTGACCATGGCGCTGACCTTCGCCGTCGCGCTCTGGGGCCACGCCACCGTGCAGTTCGCCGAGCGCTGGATGGCGTACGTCCTCGCCGCCGGCTTCGCCACGCTCCTCGTCCTGCTGCTTCCCGGCACGGACACCGCGGCGAGCGGGCCCGCGCCCGGCGCCGCCGGGTGGAGCCTCGCCTTCGTCGTCGCGCTCGCCGGGCCCTTCTCGTACCTGCCGATGCCCGCCGACTACACCCGCTACCTGCCCGCCCGCACCTCGCTGCGCTCGCTCACCTGGGCCGGTGCGCTCGGCGGCTTCACCTCGTCCGTGGCGCTCGGCGCGGCCGGCGCGGCGGCCGCCACCCAGGCCGACCTCACCGACGCCGTGGCCGGTACGGAGAGCCTGCTGCCCGGCTGGTTCAAGCCGCTGTTCCTCGCCCTGGTCCTTGGCGGCTGCGTCACCAACTCGATCATCACGCTGTACTCGTCGAGCCTGAACCTGCAGGTCCTCGGCATCCCCTGGAGCCGCGCGAAGACCATCGTCATCAGCGCGGCCGTCACCGCGGCGGGCTGCCTCTACGCGCTCTTCCTCACCGACTTCACCACCGCCCTGCTGTCCTTCCTGTCCCTCCTCGTGATCGTGTTCGCGCCCTGGGGCGGCGTCTTCCTCGCCGACATGCTGCTGCGCCGCTGCCGGTACGACACCGCCGCGCTGCACTCCGGAGCCGCGGGCGCGTACTGGTACCGCGGCGGCTACCACCCGGCCGGCGTCGCCGCCCTCCTCACCGGCATCGTGTTCGCCGCGCTGACCTGCGACTCGGAGCTGTGGACCGGCCCCCTGGTCGCCCCTCTCGGCGGCGCCGACCTGAGCCTCGCCTCGTCCCTCGTGGCCGCCCTCGTCCACTGGGCCCTCGCCGCACGTACGGTCACCCCGGCGACGGACTGAAAGAGCCCGCCTTCACCGGTCACACACCACCTTCAGTACCGCAGCAACACCCCACGCACCACCTTCAGCACCCCACGTACCACCTTCAACACCCCACACTGCACCAGGAGTTGACCGCACATGCCCCCGCACGGCCACGCCGCCACCGGAGCCGTCCCCGCCCCCGCCCCCGCCGACCTCGTCCTGCGCGGCGCCCGCATCCACACCGTCGACCCGGACCTGCCCGAGGCGCAGGCCATGGCCGTGACCGGCGGCCGGATCGTCTGGCTCGGCGACGGCGCGGACGCGGCGGAGTGGACCGGGCCGGACACCCGGATCCTCGACGCGGGCGGCAGGCTGGTCCTGCCCGGCTTCATCGACGCCCACAACCACGTCCGCCTCGGCTCCGACGACGCCAGCGCCCAACTCGCCGGAGCCACCACGCTCGCCGAGGTGCACGAGCGCATCCGGGACTGGCGCGCGGCGAACCCGACGGCCGAGTGGATCGAGGGCGAGGCGTTCGACTACGCGGCGCTCGGCGGCGGACGCCTGCCCACCGCCGCCGACCTGGACCCGGTCACCGGCAGCGTCCCCGCCTTCGTCCTCTCCTACGACGTCCACACCGCCTGGCTCAACACCGCCGCCCTGCACCGCCTCGGCATCGGCCGGGACCGTACGGACCTGCCGTTCGGCACGGCGCACACGGACCCGGAGACCGGCGAACCCACCGGCCTGGTCAAGGACTTCGCCGTCAAGGGCCTGTCCCGCGACGGCCACCGGGCGCTCCAGGACCTCGGCGTGCCGTGGGCCTCCGCCGAGCGCCAGTACCGGCGCCTCGCCAAGTCCCTGGACGACGCGATCGGTTACGGCATCACGACCGTGGTCGAACCGCAGAACTCCCTCGACGACCTGGCCCTCTTCGAGCGCGCCCGCAGCGCGGGCCGCCTCGCCTCGCGCCTGGTCGCCGCCCTGTTCCACCCGCGCGGCACGAGCGACGCCGACCTGGACGACTTCGCCGCGGCGGCCCGGCGGCACGCGGACGACCGGCTGCGGGTCGGGCCCCTGAAGCTGTACATCGACGACGTGGTGGAGCCGCAGACCGCGGCACTCCTCGAACCGTACGCGGGCTGCCGGCACCACCGCGGGGACACGTACTACCCGCCCGAGGAGTTCGCCGAGCTGCTCACCAAGCTCGACGCGCGCGGCTTCCAGTGCTTCGTGCACGCCACCGGCGACCGGGGCATCCGCGTGGCCCTCGACGCGTTCGAGCACGCCCGCCGGGTCAACGGGCCGCGCGACGCCCGCCACCAGATCGTCCACGTGGAGTGCCTCGACCCGGCGGACACGGCCCGCTTCGCGGAGCTCGGCGTGGTTGCCTGCATGCAGCCCCGGCACTGCGCCCCGGACGTGGCCGGACCCGGCAAGGACTGGGCGGACAACGTCGGCCCAGAGCGGTGGGCGAAGGCCTGGCCGATGCGCAGCCTGCACGAGACGGGCGCCCGGCTGGCGTTCTCCAGCGACTGGAATGTGGCCGAGATGGACCCCATGACCGGCATCTACACCGCGGTCACCCGCCGCCCTCTCACCGGCGGCGAACCGTGGATGCCGGAGGAGACGGTCGACGTGGCGACAGCCGTGCACGGCTACACGATGGGCTCCGCCTACGCCAACTTCCTGGAGGACGACCGGGGTTCCCTGACCGTCGGCAAGGCGGCCGACTTCGTCATCCTGTCCCGCGACATCCTGCGCGTGCCCGCGGAGCACATTCCCGGGACGGTCGCGGAGACGGTGGTGGTGGCGGGGGAGGTTGCGCACCGGCGGTGAGGAGGCGGTGTCGGCCGGACGAGCGCCTGGGTGACGATGTGGCCTGTCCGGCCCGCCGGCCCCTGCACGCCTCTGGCCGTATTACTGACGCGTCAGTACGGTGCTGCCCAACCCTCGTCCCCACAGGAGAGTTGGGAGAGCCGCATGACGTCAGCGTTACGCAGGCGACCACTGGCCGCGGGTGCCGTGCTCGCGGCGGCGGTGCTCGGAATCCCCGGGTCCGCCGCCGCGCAGGGCACCACCAGGGCCCCCGACGCCACCCCGAACCCCGCCCCCCAGGCGCCCGAAACCACCCGGCACGCCACCGCGACCCCCACCCCGAGCCCCACCGAGCGCCGGACCGCCCCCGGCGACATCCTCACCTCCGAGCCGTCCTCCTTCCAGTACACGCCGGGCGTACCCACCCCCACCAAGGCCTGGAAGATCACCTACCGTTCCACCTCCGCCGACGGCAGCCCCAACTCCGTCACCGGCACGGTGATCGTCCCCGACGACGGCAGGACCACCCCGCGCCCCCTGATCACCTATGCCGTCGGCACGGTCGGCCTCGGCGACAAGTGCGCCCCCTCCGCCGGTTTCCCGGGCGGCACGACGGCCGAGGCGCCCCTGGTCAACGCCGCTCTGGTACGCGGCTACGCCGTCGTCGTCACGGACTACGAAGGCCTCGGCACCCCCGGCGACCACACCTACATGGTCGCCGCGGCCCAGGGCAGTGCGGTCCTCGACGCGGCGCGGGCGGCCCAACGGCACCCGGAGGCCGCCAAGTTCGGCGTGAGCCCGCAGGCGCCCGTCGGCATCATGGGCTACTCGCAGGGCGGCGGCGCCAGCGCCAAAGCCGCCGAGATGGCCGCGGTCTACGCGCCCGAACTGAAGGTCAAGGGCACCGCGAGCGGCGGCGTACCGGCCGACCTCGCCAAGGTCGCCGAGTCCCTGGAGGGCGGCGACAGCGCGGGCTACCTGCTCATGTCCGCCGTCGGCCAGAACGCCGCGAAGCCCGCCCTCGACCTGGACAAGTACTTGAACGACGAGGGCCGCCAACTGGCCGAAGTCGTCCGCAACGAGTGCGTCGGCACCGTCCTGGAGGCCGGTCGCGGCAAGACGATCGACGACGTCACCACGTCCAACCCGCTGGACCGCCCGGAGTGGCAGCAGGCCATCGCCGAGCAACGCATCGGAACGGTACGGCCGTCGGCGCCGGTGTTCCTCTACCACGGGGACGCGGACGAGACGATCCCGTACACCGTCGGGCAGCAGCTCCGCTCCGACTGGTGCGCGCGGGGCCACGCCGTGGAGTGGAAGTCCTTCCCCGGCCAGTCCCACGTGGGCACGGCGATCCAGGGCAACGGCCCGGCCCTGGAATGGCTCGGCCAACGCTTCGCGGACCAGCCGACGACGGGCAACTGCGGTACGGGAAAGGAGAGGTGAGGCCCACCCTGCCGGAGCGGCCCGACGTCACCGGCCGCTGAGCGACGACGACGCCCGCAGCGCCACGGGCGTACGGCACAATCCCGGAAGTCGAGCCCGGTAGGGACGGTCCCGGCCCCGCGGGCCGCCACCGCCCCTACCGGCCGCCACCGTCCCTACCGGCCGCCACCGCCGCCCCTACCGGCCACCACCGTCCCTACCGGCCGCCACCGCCCGTCAGCGCCGAGCGTTCCACGCCCAGTTCGCGGGCCAGCGCCTCGTCCGTCCACCGCAGCATCGTCGTACGGGGCAGGGAGCCCGCGTACGCCGTCATCTGGACGGCGAGGCCGTCGAGCAGGGCGGTCAGGCGCCAGGCCGTCGACTCCGGGTCGTCGCAGTGGAACTCGCCTGCCGCCACGCCCTCCGCGATGACCTCGGCGAGGGCGGCCTTCCACTGCTGGTCCAGCTCGCGGGCCACATCGCGCAGCGCCGCATCGCGCAGCGACGCCGCCCAGCCCTCGATCCACACCCGCCAGCCCTTGGCCTGCCCCGTCGGCGCGTACCAGCGCACCGCGGCCCGCAGCCGGCGCAGGGCGGTGGTCCGGCGGCCGAGGAGCCTGCGCAGGTGGGCTAGGTCGCCCTCGGCGGCGTAGGCGTACGCGGCGGCGACGAGCCTCTCCTTCGTCGCGAAGTGGTAGAGGACCAGCGCGTTGCTGACGGACAGCGCCGAGGCCACGTCGGCGATCCGCACCGCGCTCACGCCGCGCGTGTCGATCTGCTCGACCGCCGCGCGCAGGATCTCCTCGCGCCGCTGCTCCACGCTCAACCGGACTCGTGCCACCCGGCAACCCTACACAGCCCCCGGCAACCCCGTGCCCGAGCCGCTGTTGCGCGATCCCTTGACAGCCCGCGGCCCCGGGTTCACAGTCCCCTTTACTGACTGTCCATTCAGTCAGTCAGGTGAGTCGCGCCCGTACGAACCCCCCGTACCGCCGCCGTAGGAGTCAGCCCGTGACCCAAGCACCTTCCACCTCCGTGACCGGGGCGAGCCCGCCCACAGCCGAGGCCCCGGACCTCTCCTAGGGCTGGGGCGAGCAACGCGGCAGGCTCCGCAAGGACCTGCGCCGCCTGGACGTCCTGTTCTTCCTCATCTGCACACTCGTCGGCCTCGACACCATCGGCTCCGTCGCCGCCCAGGGCCCGCAGGGCCTGACGTGGATGGCGATCCTCGCCGTCGCGTTCTTCCTCCCGTACGGCCTGCTCGTCGCCGAGCTCGGCTCCGCCTTCCCCGTCCAGGGCGGCCCCTACGTCTGGACCCGCCTCGCCTTCGGGCGGCTCACCGCAGGCGTCAACCAGATCCTGTACTGGATCTCCAACCCCGTGTGGGTGGGCGGCAGTCTGTGCATCATCGCCCTCTCCACCTGGGAGGAGTTCTTCACGCCGCTGCCCGGCCTGTGGAAGTACGCCGCCGGTCTGGTCTTCATCTGGGGCGGCGCGCTCACCGTCGTCCAGTCCGTGCGCGTCGGCAAGTGGGTGCCGATCGCGGGGGCGCTCGCGCGGATCGTGCTGCTCGGCTTCTTCCTCGTCTCCGTCGTCGTCTTCGCCCTCCAGAACGGCGTGCACACACTGCCCGCAGGCGAGTTCACGCCCACTTACGTCGGCTTCGTCGCCCTCGTGCCCGTCCTGATCTTCAACTTCGTCGGCTTCGAACTGCCCAGCTCCGCCTCCGAGGAGATGAAGAACCCGCGCCGGGACATCCCCCTGGCCATCCTCCGCTCCGGCTTCGCCTCGCTCTTCCTGTACGGGGCGCCCATCCTCGGCATCCTCTTCGTGCTGCCCAGCGAGGACATCGGCAGCCTCGGCGGCTTCATCGACGCCTGCAAGGCCGTGTTCACCGTCTACGGGGGTTCCATCGCCGCCGACGGCACCGTCACCCTCACCGGCGCGGGCGCCGTGCTCGGCGGCATCGCCGCCGCCGGGCTCATCGTCGGCCTGCTGACCAGCGGCGTCGCCTGGGCCATGGGTGCCCACCGCGCGCAGGCCGTCGCCTGCGCCGACGGGGCGGGACCGGCCTGGCTCGGCGTGATCTCCGAGAAGCACGGCACTCCGGTACGGGTCAACCTGCTCTCCGCCGTCCTCGCCTCGGTGCTGTTCGTCGTCGCGCTCAACCTCACCGAGGGCGACGGCGAGAAGTACTTCGCCGCCGGCCTCGGCCTGACCATCAGCACCACCTTCATCTCGTACGTCATCACGTTCCCGAGCCTGCTGGTGCTGCGCCGCAAGTACCCGGACGTCAACCGGCCCTACAGCGTGCCGGGCGGACGGTTCGGGGTGTGGCTGGTGACGCTGCTCGCCACTGGGCTCGTCGCGTTCACCGTGGTCGTGCTGATCTGGCCGGGATTCGGCGTCGGCTGGTTCGGCACCGACGGGTCGCCCGCGGACTCGCTGCCGGAGTCCTTCGCGGGGGAGCGGCTCGCGTACACCCTCACCCAGGTCGTCCCGCTGACCCTGTTCCTCACGGTCGGCCTGGTCTTCCACGCCCTCGGCTCGAAGACCCGCAAGAGCAGGCGGTAGCGCATGCACGGATGCCCGGTACGGCCCCTCGGGAGTCGTACCGGGCATCAACTGTGACTGAACCAAAGGCAGTTGAGCTACACCGGCGCCTCCGCCGTACGGCCGTAGACCTGCTTGCCGAGCCACTGGCCGCCGTCGACCGTCAGGCAGTCGCCCGTCAGATACGAGGACCGCTCGCTCAGCAGGAACAGCGAGGCGTCCGCGACCTCGGCCGGGTCGGCGAAACGCCCCGCGGGAACCGTCGCGAGCACCCCGGCCCGCGCCTCGTCCGTGCCCCACAGCGCCGCGCCCGCACCCTCCGTCTCGGTGGGGCCGGGGGCGACGCAGTTGAGGCGGATCCCGTACGGCGCCAGCTCGACGGCGAGGGTGCGCGTCATGGCCAGCACGCCGGCCTTCGCCGCGGCCGAGTGCACCGTGCCCGGGTGGCCGTGCCAGGCGTACGTCGCGATCACCGACAGCACCGAACCGCCGGTGCCCTGCGCGCGCAACTGCCGTGCCACGGCCCGGGTGCAGTAGTACGAGCCGTTGAGGACGATGTCGACGACCGCCCGCCAGCCGTTCGGGCTGAGGTCGATGCCGGGCGCGACGAAGTTGCCGGCCGCGTTGTTGACCAGGCCGTCGATCCGCCCGAACCGCTCCACGGCGGCGGCCACCAGGTCGTCCACGGCGGCCGGATCGCGCACGTCGGCCGGCACGGCAAGCCCCTGCCCGCTGCCGCTCTTCCCGATCAGCGCGACGGTCTCGTCGAGCTTGTCCGGGGTGCGGCCCGCGACCACGACGTGCGCCCCGGCCGCCGCGAGCGCGAGGGAGATCGCCCGGCCGATGCCGCTGCCGCCCCCGGTGACGAGATACGTACGGCCTTCGAAGCCCCAACCACGGTTTACATAGGCCGAGTTGACGGACACGACCGCATCCGGGGTCGGCTGGTCCGTGATCGCGTTCAGGTCGCTCATGCGAGTACTCCGTGTGCGTCGAGGGCGATCGCGCCGCCCGGGTGGACAAGGAGGGGGTTGACTTCCAGCTCGGACAGCTCGGGGTGGGCCGCACCGGCCCGCGCCACCGCGCACAGCGCCGCCGCGGCCGCGTCCAGGTGCACGGGCGGCGCCCCGCGCCAGCCGGTCAGCAGTGGCGCGTGCCGCAGCGAGAGCAGCAGCGCGCGGGCCCGCCCGGGCGTGAGCGGCGCGAGCGCGACCGCCGTGTCGGCGAGGAGCTCCGCGGTGACCCCGCCGACGCCCACCATCGCGACCGGGCCGAACGCCGGGTCGCGCCGTACGCCGACGATGAGCTCCACGGCGTACGGCGGGGACGCCATGGCCTCCACCGCGTAGCGCGCCGCGCCGGTCCTGGCCCGCATCCGGGCGAAGGCGGCCCGCAGCCCGTCCTCTCCGGCGACGCCGAGCGCGACACCGCCCGCCTCCGTCTTGTGCGCCAGGCCCATCGCCTTGAGGGCCAGGGGGTATCCGGTGCGGTGCGCCGCCGCCACCGCCGCGTCGGCGTCGGTCACGAACTCGGCCGCGGGGAAGCCGAGGCCGTACGAGGCGAGCAGTTCCCGTACGGACTCGTAGCCCCCGTCCCCGGCGGCGTGGGCGGCGCCCGCGAGCTCGGGCTCCGCCGGGTCTGCCGGGTCTACCGGGTCTACCGGGTCCGCGGGCGCCGGTACGTGCAGCCGGGCGGCCCCGGCAAGGGCACCCGCCGCCTCCTCGATCCGCTCGTACACCGGCACCGCGTGCTCCTGCAGCACCGCCAGGGCGGGGGTGCCGCGCGCCATGCTGTGCACGATCAGTCGGCGGCCGAACTCCTCTGCTGCACCGGCGAGTTCACGGGCGATGGCGCACTCCCGGTCGGCCTGGGCGGGGTTGGCCGTCGCGTAGTCGCCGAAGTAGCCGGTCAGGACCACGGCGTCCGCGTCCGTGGTGGACAGCAGTGCACGGACGACGCGGGCGTAGCTGCCCAGGTCGGCCTCGCCCGCCCCGGCCAGGTCGACCGGGTTTCCGCAGGCCGCGCCCGGCGGCAGCTCGGCGGCCACGGCCCGTACCGCCTCCGCCGGAAGGCCGGGCACGGCGAGCCCGCGGGCCGCCAACGCATCAGCGGCGAGTGCCCCTTGACCCCCGCTGTCCCCTACGACGACGACGTGGAGCGGACGGAACGCCCGAGGCGCCCCCACGCACACCACCTGAACGTCGGCCGCGCTCGGGTCGGCCGCGCCCAGTCCCCCCGCGCTCGGGTCGGCCGCGCTCGGGCCGCCCGCCCCGCCAAGTCCAGCTGGGTCTTGGCCAGTTGCGCTCGGGCCAGCCCCGCCAAGGTCTGCCGCGCCAAGGTTCGCCCCGCCAAGACCCGCCCCGCCCAGACCCGGCGTGCCCAGCAGGCACATCGCCGTGTCCACCAGTTCCCCCGCCGTGTCGAGGAGCAGCGCCCCCGCGTCGCGGCACACCGCCGCCACCGTGGCGCGGGTGCTGACCAGCGCCCCGGTGTGGGAGGCGGCCGCGCGGCCGGAGGCCTCGCTGCGGCCGACCGTGAGGAGCAGCACCGGCTTGCCCGCCGCGTGCGCGGAGGTGAGCGTGCGGGCGAGGCGTCGGCCGTCGCGGAAGTCCTCCACGTACGCGGCGACCACGCGTGTCGGGGGGTGCGCGATGAGCGCGTCCAGGGCGTCGGCGGCATCGATGTCGCGCTGGTTGCCGAGCGAGACGAAGCGGGAGAAGCCCTGCCCTGCGCGGGCGAGGAGCCGCCCGATCTCCAGGGCCAGGTTGCCGCTCTGGGAGACCAGGCCGACCGCGCCCGCCGGGAAGTCGCCCCAGCTCAGCCTCAGCCCCGAGGTGGTGTCGACGACGCCCATGCAGTTGGGGCCGAGCAGCCGCGCCCCGCCCGCGGTGACCAGGGAGGCGAGCGCCCGCTCCTCGCCCGCGCCCGCCCCGCCCGAGGTGATGACGGTGAAACAGCGCGCCCCGGCCGCGAGCCCCTGCTCCACCACTGGCCTGACCTGCGGCGCAGGCACGGCCACCACGACCTGCTCGGGCGCCGTCGGCAGTGCGTCGAGGCCGGGCAGGAAGGGCACGCCCCGCAGTTCGCCGCCGCGCCGGTTGACCAGGTGCACCACGCGGCGCTCGCGCCCGTCGAGGGCCCCGGAGGCCAGCCAGTAGCCCCACTTCTCCGGATGCGCGGAGGCCCCGACGACGGCCACCGACCGCGGGTCGAAGAGCACGTCGAGCCCGCCCCGCCCCGCGGAGCCCAAGGCGGCGGCCTGCTCGCCGCGCTCGCCGGCCGTCACCCGTACCACCCGAACCGCTCCGCGATCAGCGGCAGCCGGTCGGCGACGATCGCGTGCGCCGCGGTGCGCGGAGTCGTGCCGTCGGCCGCGGCCCGCGCGAGCATCTGGTCGATCAGGGCACGCATCGAACGGCGCGTGTACGCGAACGCCTCGTCCGCGTCCGCCCCGATGTCGCCGAAGAGCGTCCACCACCACCAGGCGTTCGTACCGGAGTTGACCACCACGTCCGGCAGCACCTGCACTCCCCGCTCGGCGAGCAGCGCCTCCGCCTCGGGCAGCACCGGCATGTTGGCCGCCTCCACGACCCAGCGGGCGGCGGCCCCGATCCGCGCCTGGTTCCGGCCGTCGATCGCGTACGAGACAGCGGCCGGCACCAGCACCTCCGCCGCCACCGACAGCCACGCCTCACCCGGCAACTCCACGTCCCCGGCCCGCAGCACGCCCCGGTCCACCGCCCCGTGACCGTCGCGCCCGGCGAGCAGCGCCTCCACGTCCAGGCCCTCGGGGTTGGCCACGGTGCCCTTCACGTCGGCCACCGCGACGACCCGCAGACCGGCCCGGGACAGGAACCGGGCCGTCGCCCCGCCCATGGTGCCGAAGCCCTGCACCGACACCCGCGTCCCCGCGTACGGCACCCCGGCCCGGTCGAGCGCCACGAGCACCGACTCCGCGACGCCGCAGCCGCCGACCAGCTCGTCGAGCCCGATGCCGTCGACCTCCACGGCGAACGCGTCGGCGAGCCGCCCGCGCGCGGTGTCCTCGTCGTCGAGCAGCGGGTACACGGCCTGGATGGACGACACAAGACCGGCCTCGGCGGCCGCCTTGTCCACGACGTCCTGGGTGAGCCCCAGGTCCTCGCCGGTGGTCCAGAAGCTCTCGATGTGCGGCCGCATCGCCCGCAGGTAGCGCACCAGCACCCCGTACGCCTCCGGGTCCCGCGGATCGCAGTCGATGCCGCCCTTGGCGCCGCCGAGCGGGACGTACCGGGCATCGGGGTGGTAGTGCAGGGCTTCCTTCATCGTCATGCCCCGGGCCAGGCCCGCGACCTCGTCGAGCGTGCAGCCCGCGCGCATCCGCAGCCCGCCGCTGGACACCCCGCGCACCAGCCGGTCGACGACGAGGAAGCCCTGGCGGCCGGTGACGTGATCGGTCCAGGTCAGCGAGATCAGGGGCAGCGAGATCAGGGGGGTGGGAGAACTCGGGGTGGGGGAACTCGGGGTGGGGGAACTCGGGGTGGGGGAACTCATACGGGGACCTCCTCGGGAACGGTGATGAGAGTGGGCCCGGGATGACGCAGGGCCCGCGCCAGCGCGTCGGCGAGCGCACCGGGCGTCGTGACGCGCTCGCCCGCCCCGCCGTACGCCCGGCACAGCGCGGGCAGATCCACGGGCGGCTGGTCGACGGCGACCGGGGTGTCGCCGCGGGCGGCCATCTCGTCGCGGATCTCGCCGTAGCCGCCGTTGTCGAACACGACGACGGGCAGCGGCAGCCGGAGCTGCGCGGCGGTCGCCAGCTCCTGGACGGTGAACTGCAGCCCACCGTCCCCGCTCAGCGCGACGACCTGCCGCCCGGGCTGCGCGGCCTTCACGCCGACGGCCGCGGGCAGCGCGTAACCGAGCGTCCCGAACCCGGTCGGGTGCAGGAACCGGCCGCGCGGGCCGACCGGCAGGTGCGGGAGTGCGCCGTAGTAGCAGCACTGCGCGCTGTCCGAGGTGAGCACCGCGTCCTCGTCCAGGGCCGCCCGGACCACCCGCAGATACGGCAGCCAGCGGCCGTCCCGGGCGGCGGTCGCGGCATCGCGTTCCCGGCGCAGCCGGCCGACGAGTTCGGCGGATTCGGGCGGGGCATGACCGCCGGGTCCGGCCGCGAGGGCCCGGATCAGCTCCCGCAGGCACTCCCGGGCGTCGCCGACCAGCGCCACCTGCGCGGGCACCCCGGCGTACATCTGCGCGGGATCCACGTCCACCCGGACCAGCGTCCCGCCGAGCGCGGCCGGCGGATCCGACCACAGGTCGGACTCGGCGAGCTCCGTGCCCACGGCCAGGACGGCATCGCAGTCCCCGAGCGCCTTCCGCACGCCGGGGTCGT
Organism: Streptomyces solicavernae; assembly: GCF_029968095.1. GTDB lineage: Bacteria > Actinomycetota > Actinomycetes > Streptomycetales > Streptomycetaceae > Streptomyces > Streptomyces solicavernae. The sequence goes on from NZ_JASCIR010000011.1 coordinate 144,302, forward strand.
GCAGGGAGACGCCGAGCGACAGCGGATGGCGCTCGTCCACCGTGCCCTTGCCGTTGGCCGAGGTGACGACCAGAGCACCCAACTCCTCCGCCAGAGCGAGCGATTCGGCCACGGCGCCCCGCGCCCCGCCGCCGAGGACGAGCCCGACCCGGCCGGCCCGCACGAGCGCCCCGGCCGCCTCCCGTACGGCCGTCGCATCGGGCCGTGGCACGGCGGCCGGCGGCGCGACCCGCACCGCCCCCACCGGCTCCCGCGACACAAGCAGGTCGAGCGGCACCTCGATGTGGACCGGCCGGGGCCGCCCGCTCCGGAACAGCGTGAACGCGCGCGCGACGGCCGCCCCGATCTCCTCGACGGAGGACACCCGGTGGCTGAAAGCCGTGACCCCGCGCATCGCCTCCGTCTGGCTGCGCATCTCGTGCAGCAGGCCCGTCGGCTGCCTGGGGTGCCTGAGCGGCATCCCCGGCGACACGACGAGCAGCGGCACACTGTCCGAGTACGCCTGCCCGGCCGCCGCCGCGATGTTCAGGAGCGCGGGCCCGGTCGTCGTGACCGCGACGCCCGGCCGGCCGGTCACCCGGGCGTAACCGTCGGCGGCGTACCCCGCGCCCTGTTCGTGCCGGGGCGCCACCTGCCGGATGCCGTACGGCCGCAGATGCCGGTAGACCTCCAGGTTGTGCGTGCCGGGGATGCCGAACGCCCACTCGACGCCGTGCGCCGCCAGCGCCCGGACCAGCGCCTCGCCGCCGCTCATCGCGCCCGAGGGCCCGAACACGCCCTGGGCCGGGCCCAGTTCACTCTGGACCGGGCCCAGTTCACCGCTTCCCCCCATGTCACACGCTCCGCGAGATGACCAGGCGCATGATGTCCGAGGTGCCCTCTTCGATCTCCTCAAGGCGGGCGTCCCGCATCCACTGCTCGACCGGGTACTCGCGCGAGTACCCCCAGCCGCCGAGCGTCTGGACCGCGGCCCAGGTGCAGTACGCCGCGGTCTTCGATGCCGTCAGCTTCGCCATCGCGGCCTCGGCCGTCGCGTCGAGACCGGCGTCGAGACGCTTCGCGGCCCGCCAGGTCATGAGCCTGGCCTGCTCGACGCGGGTGCGCATGTCCGCGAGCCGGAAGGCGACCGCCTGGTGCTCGACGATCGCCTTCCCGAACTGCTGCCGGGTCTTCGCGTAGTCCCGCGCGTACGTGTACGCGGCCCTGGCCACGCCCGTGGCGGCCGCGCCGAGAACGGTGCGGGAGATGTCGAACGTACGCATCAGCCCGCTGAACCCCTCGCCCTCCCCGCCGAGCCGGTCGGACTCGGGCACGAAGGCGTCCGCGAAGAAGATCTCCCGGCACACGATCGCCCGCTGCCCCATCTTCCGCATCGGCTCACCGAACGACATTCCGGGCGTGCCCTTGCGCAGCAGGAACGCGCTCACGCCGCGCGAGCGCAGCGCCGGGTCGGTCTTGGCGAACACGACGTACTGTCCGGCCTCGCCGGCGTTGGAGATCCACGCCTTCTGGCCGTTGAGCAGGTAGCCGCCCGCGGTGCGCGTCGCGGTGGTGACGATGGACGCGGCGTCCGATCCCGAACCGGGCTCGGTGGTGGCGAGCGACGTCATCGGGGTGTCCGCCTGCGCCAGCGGCGTCAGCCACTCGCGCCGCTGCTCGGCGCTGCCGAGCGCGAGCACGGGATCGGCGAAGAACCCGTTGGAGCAGAGCAGATTGCCGATGCCCAGATCCCCGACGCACAGCTCCTCCTGTACGAGGCACTGCGTGAACACGTCGGTGAAGCCGCCGCCGCCGTACTCCTCGGGCAGCATGAAGCCGGTGATCCCCACCTCACCGGCCCGCCGCCACAGTTCCCAGGGCGTCTCGACATCGGCCTCGTCCACGGAACGTGCCCGCGGCCTGATCTCCTCACGGGCGAAGGTGCGGGTGAGCTCCACGATGTCGCGCTGCTCGGGAGTCAGCGGAACGAGCTCGGCGGGCAGGTCAGCCATGGGTGCCTCCAGGCACGACGAGGTTGCCTCAACTGAATGCCCAGTCAGTATCCGGAGACGTGCGCGACTGCGTCAACAGGGCGGCTTACTGAATCGTCGATCAGTTCCAGGGGAGGAGGGGGGCCTCGCCTCTGTCCGGGGGCTCGTCGTTGCCTGAGCCCCACCTCACCGGACCCCGCGAACCCTGGGCCGCCCTCACCACCGCACCGGGAGGCGGTTCAGGCCGCGCAGGAGGCTGGGCCGCCAGTCGGGCGTGGGGTCGCCGTCGAGGGCGAGGCGCGGGCAGCGGTCCAGGAGGGCGCGCAGGGCGATGCCCGCTTCGAGACGGGCGAGCGGTGCGCCGATGCAGTGGTGGATGCCGTGCCCGAAGGCGAGGTGGGAGCGGGTCAGGGCCGGGTCCCGGTGGATGTCGAAGCGCTCCGGGTCGGGGAAGCGGGCGGGGTCCCGGTTGGCCGAGGCGAGCGAGACGACCACGCGCGCGCCCTGCGGAATGCGGGTGCCGGCGACGGTGACGGCCTCGGCGGTGTAGCGGTACGTACCGGCCGGGGTGGGCGGCTCGAAGCGCAGCGCCTCCTCCACCGCGTTCTCAAGGAGGCCCCCGTCGGCCCGCAGCGCGGCGAGCTGGCCGGGGTGGGTGAGCAGCAACTGGACGGTGTTGGCGATGAGGTTGACCGTCGTCTCGTGCCCGGCGACGAGCAACAGGAAGGCCATGCCGGTCAGTTCCTCGTCGCTCAGCCGGCCGCCGTCCTCGTCATGGGCCCGCACGAGGGCATGCAGCAGATCACCCTCCGCGGCCTCTTCGCGGCGCCGCTTCTCCTCGATCAGGCCGGCCAGGTAGACCGCCATCTCCTGCGATGCCCGGCCCGAGGCCTCCGGTTCGCCGAGGGCGACGACCTTCGTGGACCAGGCCCGGAAGGCGTCGTGGTCGACGCCGGGCACGCCGAGCAGCTCGCAGATCACGGTCAGCGGCAGCGGGAAGGCGAAGGCGTCGATGAGGTCGGCGCGCCCCGACGGGCCCATGGCGTCCAGGAGTTCGTCCGCCGCCTGCGCCACACGGGAGCGCAGCGCCTTGATGCGCCGCGCGGTGAACTCGCGGGCGACCAGGGACCGCAGCCGGGTGTGGTCGGGCGGGTCGGTCTGCAGCATGTTGCGGCCGACGGAGTACAGCCCGTCGCTGTCGTACTCGGCGGAGTGCCGTACGTCATGGCGCATCCGCGGATCCGCCAGCGCGGCACGGGCCTGCTCGTGGCCGAGGATCATCCAGGCCGTCTCCCCAGTGGGGAAGCGGACGTGCCGGACGGGCCCCCGGGCGCGCAGGGCGCGGAACGCCGAGTAGGGGTCGGCGGCGAAGTCCCCGGTCCAGGCGGCCAGTTCCTCGGTCTGCTGAGCGGACATGGCGCACTCCCTCTGAAGTGGGGATCGGTCCCCGTTTCCATGTATGGGCGACCCTAGCAGGAACCGGGGAGTGCTCCTCGCTTTCCTTGCGGCCGCCCGGCCGGGTCATCACGCCGGGCGCCGCTTGCCATCCCGTCGACCGAGGCCCGATCCTGATCGGAATAACGAACGCATCCCGCAGCGATCGTGCGTTATACCGAACGATGACCGAAGGTGAAGGGGGTAGGGCGTGAGCGTCTCCGAGGGTTCCGTCCGGAACATGCTGGCCGCCAATCTCAAGCGGGCCCGGAACGAGCGAGGGCTGTCGATCTCCGAGCTGTCGCGGCGCTCGAAGATCGGCAAGGCGACCCTGTCGCAGCTGGAGTCGGGGGCGGGCAACCCCACCATCGAGACGGTGTTCAGCCTCTCCCGCGTCCTGGAGGTGCCGATCTCCGACCTCCTGGACGCCAGGCCGACCAGCGGGCTCACGGTGGTCCGCGCCGAGCAGCAGGAGGTGCTCAGCGGTGAGGGCGTGGACCTGCGTCAGCTGCAGCGGATCGAGTCGGGCGACACCGTGTTCGAGGTCTTCGACCAGCAGGTTCGCGCCGATTGCCGGCAGGATTCGCTCGGCCATGTGGGCACCGAGCACACCATCGTGCAGGCCGGCCGGCTGCGGGTCCAGGTGGACGGCCAGGAGGTCGAGCTCGGCCCGGGCGACTACGTCGGCTTCGACGCGTCGCTGCCGCACAGCTACACGGCGTCCGGGGCGGCCGTCCGCTCCGTGCTGCTCCTGCAGTACCGGGCCGACCAGCGGCTGCACCTCGCGGACACGCCCCCCACGCAGCAGGAGTGACCCCCCACGCAGCAGGAGTGACCCCCCACGCAGCGGGACTGACCGCCCGCGCCGCCGCCCCGCCGAAGCCGCCCACCGGCCTCCGAAGCGACCTCCCGGCATCCGGAAAGCTTCGCCCCGACGTGACCGTTGACACACCCCGACACCCGTCGTACGTTCCTGTCGTTCGGTTTAACGAACGAGGAGGGTTCGATGTACGGAACACGGGGCGTGGTGCTCGGCGCCGGGATCGTCGGCTCCGCCTGTGCCCGTGAGCTGGCCCTGGCCGGACTCGACGTCACCGTCGTCGACCGGGGCGCCCCCGCCTCGGCGACCACGGCGCACGGCGAGGGCAACGTGCTCGTCTCCGACAAAGGCCCGGGCCCCGAGCTCGAACTCGCCCGCATCTCACGGAAGTTGTGGCCCGAAGTGCTCGCCGCCACCGCCGAGCGGTCCGCGCACGCGGCGCAGGCCGTGGAGTGGGACCCCAAGGGCGGCATCGTGGTCGCGACCACCGACGCGGGCGCGAAGGGCCTGACCGCCTTCGCCGAGGCCCAGCGCGCGGCGGGCGTCCACGCCAAGACCCTCGACGCCGCCGCACTCGCCCGGGCCGAGCCGTACGTCACCCGCGACCACACCGCCGCCCTGCACTACCCGGACGACGCGCAGGTGCAGCCCGCCGCGGCGGCCGCCGCGCTCCTCGGCGACGCGCTCGCGGCCGGCGCGCGACTGCGGACCGCCTGCGAGGTCCAAGGCGCGGTCACGCGAGGCGGCCGGATCACCGCGGTCCGCACCTCGGCCGGACTGATCGAGGCCGACCGGTTCGTGAACGCCGCGGGCCCCTGGGCCGGCGAACTCTCCGCCCGCCTCGGCGCCCCCGTGGACGTACGGTCCCGGCGCGGCGACGTCCTCGTCACGACACCGCTGCCGCCGACCGTCTTCCACAAGGTGTACGACGCGGACTACGTCGGCGCGGTCGGCAGCAGCGCCGAGGACCTGCAGACCTCGGCGGTCGTGGAGTCCACGGGCGGCGGCAGCGTCCTGATCGGCTCCTCGCGCCGCCGCGTCGGCTTCGACGACCGGCTCCGCCCCGAGGTCCTCTCCGCCGTCGCCGCCAAGGCCCTCCGGCTCTTCCCGTCCCTGGCGGGCGTCCCGGTGATGCGCGCGTACGGCGGCTTCCGGCCGTACGTACCCGACCACCTGCCGGTGATCGGCGCAGACCCGCGGCTCGACGGCCTCTGGCACGCGGGCGGGCACGAGGGCGCCGGGATCGGCCTGTCGGTGGGCACCGGACGGCTGCTGCGGAACCTGATGCTCGGCGAGCAGCCGGTCATGGACGCGACCCCGTTCCGGGTGGACCGTCCGGCCGTACTCGGCGCGGGCGCACGGGACGGCCTGGACGGCGCGGACGGCCCGGAAACCCCGGAAAGCGAGGAGTCGGCATGACCCCCAGACGCGTCCGCGCCGAGTCCGACGCCGTCGGCAGACAGGACCGGCCGCTGCGGATCACCGTCGACGGCGAGTGTGTCGACGGCATCGAGGGCCAGACCCTCGCGGGCGTCCTCCTCGCCGCCGGCCGCCTGTCCTGGCGGCAGGCCCGCTCGGGCGCACCCCGCGGGGTCTTCTGCGGCATCGGCGTCTGCTTCGACTGCCTGGTGACGGTGGGCGGCGAACGTGACGTACGCGCCTGCCGCCGCCGCGCCCGGCCCGGCGACGTGGTGACCACGCAGAGCCGCACACCGGCATCCGAACCGGCATCCGAACCGCCCATCGACCCACACAAGCCCAACTCGCCCGGCAGGGAGTCGTGATGACGGTGATGACACCCCGCCATGTGGTGGTCGTCGGAGCCGGGCCCGCAGGGCTCGCCGCCGCCGAGGGGGCCCTGAGCGCCGGGGCCCGGGTGACCCTCGTCGACTCCGCCGACCGGCCCGGCGGGCAGTACCACCGCATGCTGCCCGAGGCGTACGAGGCGTACGAGGCGGCCCGGCCCGAGCTGCTGCAGCACGGCTGTACCGCCTTCGGGCAACGGCTGCGCCGGGTGCTCGGGCATCCGCGGTGCGCCTGGTGGTCCGAGAGCGCGGTGTGGGCGCTCGAACGCGCGGCCCCCGGGCAGCCCGGCCCCCCGCGGGTGCACATCCTGCGCGGACCGGCCGACGGAGGCGGGCGGCGGCGTACGACGCTCGACCCCGACGCGCTGGTGCTCGCGACCGGCGCCCACGACCGCGTACTGCCCTTTCCCGGCTGGGAGTTGCCCGGCGTGTTCACCGCCGGCGCCGCTCAGGCGCTCGCCAAGGGGGAGCGGGTCGTGGTCGGCGACCGCCTGCTGATCGCGGGCACCGGGCCGTTCCTGCTCCCGGTGGCCGCCGCACTCCTGGAGGCCGGGTCGCAGGTCCTGGAAGTCCTGGAGGCCAACACCCCGGCCACCGTCGCCCGCGGCTGGTCGCAGCGCCCCTGGCAGCTCGCCGCGCAGGCCGCCAAGACCGGCGAACTCGCCCAGTACAGCGCCCTGTTGCTGCGCCACCGGGTCCCGTACCGCACTGGCCGCACCCATCGCGATCATCGCCAGCACCGCCGCCGCCCTGTGCTACGCCGAGTTCGCCGGCACCATCCCGAAGGCCGGCTCCGCCTACACCTACTCGTACGCGGCGCTCGGCGAGGTCGTCGGCTGGCTGATCGGCTGGGACCTGCTGCTCGAATACACCGCGATCGTCGCGGTGGTGGCCATCGCCGTGTCCGGCTACTTCTCGTACGTCCTGGAGCGGATCGGCATCGACCTGCCCGCCTGGATGCTCGGCGCACCCGGCACCGGACCCGGCCACCAGGTCGACCTGTTCGCCGCCGTACTCTGCCTGCTGCTCGCCTTCGTGCTGTCCCGCGGCACCAAGGAGTCGGCCCGCTTCGAGACCGTCCTGGTGGTCGTCAAGCTCGGCATCGTCGCCCTGGTCGTGATCGCCGGCGCCTTCCACATCTCGGCGGGCAACTACACGCCGTTCCTGCCGTTCGGCATCGGCGGCGCGGTCACCGGCGCCGCGACCGCGTTCTTCGCCGTGTACGGGTACGACGCGATGAGCGCGGCCGCGGAGGAGAGCGCCGAGGCGAAGAAGGTCCTGCCGAAGGCCATCGTGATCTCCCTCGCCATCGCCGCGGTCATCTATCTCCTGGTCTGTGTCGTGCTGTTGGGCATGCAGGACTACCGCGAGATCGACCCGCAGAGCCCGTTCTCCAGCGCGCTCGGCGCGGTCGGACTCGGCGGCCTCGGCATCGTCGTCGCGGTCGGCGCGATCATCGGCATCACCACCTCCGCGTTCGCCAACATGCTCGCTGTGTCGCGGGTCTGGTACTCCATGAGCCGCGACGGGCTGCTGCCCCGGTACTTCGCGAAGAATCACCCGAAACGGCACGTGCCGACCCGGGTGATCTGGCCGGTGGGCATCGGCTCCGCCGTCATCGCCGGGCTCCTGCCCATCCGGGAGGCCGCCGACCTCACCAACATCGGCATCCTCGCGGCGTTCTCCGTCGTCGCGGTCGCCGTGGTGGTGCTGCGCCGGACCCGGCCCGACCTGCCGCGCTCCTTCCGCACCCCGCTCGTACCGCTGGTACCGGCCGTCGGGGTCGCGTTCTCGGTCTGGCTGATCGCCAGCCTGGACCCGGTCACCTGGTTCCGCTTCGCAGGCTGGATGGCCGTCGGACTGCTCGTCTACTTCGCGTTCGGCGTCCGCAACTCACAGGAGAACAAGGCGCGTTCACAAGCCGAGGACCACCTGCCCGAACCGCGGGACGGGAGCTCCGCATGACCCCCGAACCGGCCGCGCTCCGCCCCACCGCCGACGGCACCGCCCCGCTGCTGTCGGTCCACCTGATCGAGCAGACTTGCAGAGAGGAGACACCATGAACACCACCGTCGTACGCGACCCCCAGCAGGCGGTGACCGCGGCCGCCGCGGCGGCCCGGACCTGGGCCGACACCGGACCGGCGGCACGCGCCGACGCGCTGGCGGCCGTCGCCGACGCCCTGGAGGCCGAGCGGGCCCGGCTCGTCGCCCTCGCGGACGCCGAGACCCACCTCGGCATGCCCCGCCTGAACGGTGAACTGACCCGCACCGCCTTCCAGTTGCGCCTGTTCGCCGACGAAGCGCGGGCCGGCGGGTTCCTCGACGTCCGCATCGACCGCGCCGCCCCGCACTGGCCCACCGGCCCCCGGCCCGAACCGCCTCGCCGGGCACGAGGCCACCCGCACGCTCCTCTGGCCGGCCGACGACTCGGACACGGCCCCGCGCCTCCTCGCCACCACCCTGCCGTTGTTCCACGCGAACATCGGACATCTGGCCCAGGAGCGCTTCGGCCCCCTCGGCCTCGTGATCACGTACGAGCGCACGGAGGACCTGCCCGCCGTGGTGGCGGCACTGCCCGGCCAGCTCACCGCGTCCCTGCACGGCGAACCCGGTGAGGCCGCCGAACTCACCGGCCTCACCGCGGCGTTGGCGGAGCGCAGCGGCCGCGTGCTGTGGAACGACTGGCCGACGGGCGTCTCGGTCACCCACGCCATGCAGCACGGCGGCCCGTTCCCCGCGACCACGGCCCCCACCACCACATCCGTTGGCACAGCCGCCCTCGACCGCTTCCTCCGCCCCGTCACCTACCAGTCCTGGCCCGCCCCGCTCCTCCCGCCGCCCCTGCGCGACGACAACCCCTGGAAAGTGCCCCAGGAGGTACGCGGCTGAGCGGCGCCTGGTCCCATCGAACTCCGTCGGCCTGGATCTGGCCGGACGGGCAACCCGGACGAAAAATTACCGCTGCTAGCTACCCGTACCACTCAACTCTCGTAAGGAGTGCCGAGCATGGGGAGCAACAGCAGTACGGACGACACCCCACCCCGCAGCACCGAAGACGCCGCCCGCCGCAAACGGATGTCGCGTGTGGCGATCGCGAGTTCCGTCGGGACGACCATCGAGTGGTACGACTTCTTCCTCTATGGCACGATGGCCGCCCTCGTCTTCAGCGAGCTGTTCTTCACCAAGCTCGACTCGGCCACCGGGACCATCGCCTCCCTGGCCACCTTCGCGGCCGGCTTCCTGGCCCGCCCGATAGGCGGCATCGCGTTCGGCTACTTCGGGGACCGGATGGGGCGCAAGGCGTCCTTGATCGCGTCGCTGAGCCTGATGGGCGTCTCGACGTTCCTGATCGGGATCATGCCCACCTACACGTCCATCGGTGTCCTGGCCCCGGTGCTGCTGTCGGTGCTGCGCCTGCTGCAGGGCTTCGCGCTCGGCGGCGAGTGGGCGGGCGCCGCCGCCCTCGCGACCGAGCACGCCGACGACCGCAGGCGCGGCTTCTACGGCGGCTGGGTGCAGATCGGGTCGTCCGCCGGCAGCGTCCTGGCGACCGCGACCGTCCTGCTCCTCACCACCGTCCTCGACCAGGAGTCATTCCTCGCGTGGGGCTGGCGGGTGCCCTTCCTGTTCAGCGCCGTCCTCGTCGTCGTCGGCATGTTCATCCGGCTGAAGGTGGAGGAGACCCCGGTCTTCCAGCAGATGCAGCGCGAAGGCCGCACCAACCGACGGATCCCGCTGGCGGCGGTGCTGCAGCGGCAGTGGAGGACCGTGCTGCTGGTGATCGGCATGCACCTGGCCAACACCACGATTGCCTACCTCACCGGCGTGTTCCTGCTGGCGTACGGAACCACGCACATCGGGATGGAGTCGAGCACCATCCTGCTGGCGAAGTTCACTTCCGGGCTGCTGCTGATGAGCCTGGTGTCGATGCCTGCGGCCGCACTGGGGGACCGCATCGGGCGCCGGCCGGTGTACCTGGCCGGCACGATCGGACTGATCGTCACGGCGTTCCCGGCGTTCTGGCTGTTCGACACCGGCAGCTTCCCGCTGGCACTGCTGGCGATCCTGCTGCTCGGTCTGGCGAACGTGCTGATGTACCAGACCCAGGGCGCGTTCTTCACCGAGATCTTCGACCCCGAAGTGCGCTGCACCGGCGCGGCGCTCGGCGTCCAGGTCGCCACCGTGATCGGCGGTGGCACCGCGCCCATCATCGCGACCTGGCTGATCGGGTTCGGGGACGGCCGCTCCTGGCCCGTCGCCGTCTACCTGATCTTCATCGGCCTTGTCTCCACCGTATGCACGCTGCTCGTCAAGGAGAGCCGCCCCGTACCGACCGCACAGCGCCCCGAGACCCTCGCGAAGGACACGGTCGCACCCTGACACGGGCCCGCCCGAACCTGCCGACAGCCAAGCCAAGCCAAGCCGAGCCGAGTCAAGCCAAGTCAAGCCGAGCCAAGTCAAGCCGAGAGGAAGCACAGTGGTGGACGAGCAGCAGACCGTCATCTACCCGGCCAAGATCGTGCGCACCATGGACCCGGCGGTGCCGGAGGCCGAAGCCGTAGCGGTGCGCGGCGACCGCATCCGCGCGATCGGCTCCCTCGCCGAGCTGCGCGCCTACCCCGGCACCGTGGTGGACGACCGCTACGCCGACGACGTCCTGCTGCCCGGCTTCGTCGAGGCCCACAGCCACGCGGGCTCCGGCGGCATGTGGGAGCACATCTACGTCGGCCGCTTCGACCGGACCGACCCGGACGGCAGGCTGTGGCCCGGCTGCGCCACGGTCGCCGACATCCTGGAACGGCTGCGCACAGCCGAGCAGCAGCTGCCCGTCGATCCGGGGGTGCCGCTCCTCGCGTGGGCACTCGACCCGATCTACTACCCCGGCCAGGCGGTGCTCGCGCGCGAGCTGGACACCGTCTCCACCGCCCGGCCGGTCCACGTCCTGCACGCCAACGGGCACCTGGCCGCGGTCAATTCGGCCGCGCTGAAGGTCGCAGGCGTCGACCGCGACACCCAGGTGGAAGGCGTGGTCAAGCACGCCGACGGCACACCCACCGGGGAGCTCCGGGAGTGGGCCGCGATGTCGCTGGTGCAACGCATCACCGGCGGCGGCATCACCGGCGGCATCACCGCAGCGGCGATCCGCGCCTTCGGCCAGGACGCGGTCAACACCGGCACCACCACGGTGACCGACCTCGGCACGCTGCTGCTGGCGTCGGACGAGTCGATGACGCCGTACCTGGAGGCGGTGAGCGAGGACTTCCCGGCCCGGCTGTCCGTGTTCCACTTCGGCGCGGGCAACGGCACACTGGCACCCGCCGAAGCCGCCGCCCGGCTGGCCGAGCTGCGTGAACGCAGCACCGGCAAGCTGCGGATGGGGCATGTCAAGCTCATGCTCGACGGTTCCATCCAGGGTTTCACCGCGCGGCTGCAGGAGCCCGGCTATCTCGACGGCCGGCCCAACGGGATCTGGACCGTCTCTCCTGCCGAGTTCGAGACCGCCCTGAGCACCTACCACCGGGCCGGCCTGCTGGTCCATGTCCACTGCAACGGCGACCAGGCCACCGAACTCTTCCTGAACACCATGGAGAAGGTCCTCGTCGCGCACCCGCGTCCGGACCACCGCCACACCGTCACCCACGCGCAGATGACCACCCCCGCGCAGTACAAGCGGATGGCAGCACTTGGCATGTGCGCCAACATCTTCGCCAACCACATCTGGGCCTGGGGGGACCAGCACATCGACATCACCGTGGGCCCGGACCGTGCTGCCCGGATGAACGCCACGGCCACCGCGCTGCGCTGCGGCGTGCCGTTCTCGCTGCACTGCGACACACCGGTCACACCGCTGTCGCCGCTGAGGACGGTGAAGCACGCGGTGACCCGGCGTACCGTGTCGGGCCGCGTCATGGGCGAGCACGAGCGCATCACCGCCGAACAGGCCCTGGAAGCCGTGACGCTCGGCGGGGCCTACCTGCTGAAGATGGACCACCAGGTCGGCTCGCTGGAGCCGGGCAAGCTCGCCGACCTGGCGGTCCTTGGCGCCGACCCGCTGGCGGTCCCGGCCGAGGAGATCGGCGAGATCGCCGTACGGGGCACGGTTGTCGGCGGTACGCACCACACGTCGGCCGTCCACCGGAGCGCCTGAGGTGACCGCGCGGCTGACCGTCCTCGGCGGCTACCTCGGAGCGGGCAAGACGACCCTGCTCAACGGGCTGCTGGCCGCCGCGGGCGCGGCACGGATCGCCGTCGTGGTCAACGACTTCGGGTCCGTCAACATCGACCGGCGGTTGATCACCTCGGCCACGAGCGACACCGTGGAACTGGCCAACGGCTGCATCTGCTGCAGCCTGCAGGACGACACCTCGGCGGTGATGACCCGCCTGGCCGAGCGCGGCGACCTGGACCACGTGGTGGTGGAGACCAGCGGCGTCGGCGACCCGGCGTCCCTGCGCCCCTGGGGCACCTACCCGGGCTTCGCCCCCGGCCCCACCGTGGTCTGTGTGGACAGCACCACCGCCGCGCGTCTGCTCTGCGACGAGTTCGTCGGCGACACCGTGGCCCGGCAGCTGACCCGCGCGGACACCGTGGTGCTGACCAAAGCGGACCTGGCCTCACCAGGCCGGCTGGCCGACGCGCGGCAGCGCTGCGGCACACACGCGAAGGACGCCTGCATGCTGCCGTCCACCGGCGGTGACGTACACCTCAAGGACCTGCTGCCACCCGCTGCGCCACGCAGCCGGTCCTCTGCGGATGTACGGGACGCACACCGCTCGGTGCACCGCACCGCCTCGGTCACCGGCGCCGGCCTGGCGGACCGGCCCGCACTCCTGAAGGCCCTGCAAGACCTGCCGGGCTCGGTGGTCCGCCTCAAGGGCCTCGTCCGCTGCGCCGACAGCCCGCAGGCCCGCACGGTGGTCCAGGTCGCCGGCGGGAGACTGTCGCTCACCACCGACGGCGCCTGGCGGGACGCGGACGCCACCACGCTGGTGATCATCACCGCCGGCGACGAAGCCGCCGACACCGACCTGCGCACACTGACCGCCCGCCTCACCGAGATCCTGAACGGCTGACCCGGCCCCGTACCCCTGTATGCCGGGGCTCATTGGCGTATGCATGCCGGGCTCATAGGCGTACGCATGCCGATTGCCGCCGCGGAGAAAGTGGAGGCGTGGAGGCTGCCGGGCCGGAGAAGCAGCGCACGTACTGGGCAATGCCGACGCCATCACGGGGGGCAGGAGGGAACCGCACCGTCATCCGGCGCCGCCGCAGCCACCACCACCCGCTCCACCACCACCACCCGCACCACAACCGGCGCCGCCCCCACAGCCGTAGCCGCTGCCGCCAGGTGCGTCACCGCCGCCACCACCGGAAGAACGCTGGATACCGGCCAGCCGGAGGCCGCACTGCCCGGCCAGCAGACCGAAACCGGCGAGCAGGCCCGTCAACCGGCTGTCCTCACCGTGAACCAACGACAGCACCGCGCCCACCAGCAGGAAGGCGCTGCCCAGCAGCAGCGGTACGGAACAGCAGATGCGGATGATCCGCCGCCCCCGGGAGACTGGTCTGCCCGCCCGCCGCCGGCCGTACGCGCCGGATCGCGCCCCCGCGTCACTGCGGCCACCACGCACCCGGACCGGGCCCCGGCGGCGGGCGGTGCGCACCAGCCGTACCCCAGCCCAGACCAGCAGGGCCGACAAGGCAGTGGCCACCAGTGCCCCGCCGTAATCGGCACGGGTCAGCTCTCCCGCCGTCACCAGCGCCATGAACGCCCCGAACAGCAGCGACGTCACGGCGAGGGCCAGCAATCCAGCCTTGAGGACACGGCGTCCGCTGCCCGGCATGCGTTCCCCTCTCCGTCCTTCCGTCTCCCCGTCCTTCCGTCTCCCCGTCCTTCCGTCTCTCCGTCCTTCCGTCTCCCCGTCCTTCCGTCTCCCCGTCCTTCCGTCTCTCCGTCCTTCCGTCTCTCCGCCCTTCTCTCTCCGCCCTTCTGTCTCTCCTCCGTCACCAGCGCCGTTTCGAGCCGCGCCACTGGCTGACGGGCCCGCCCCTGACGCCTTCCTCGTCCCAGAGCCAGTAGCCCCGGTTCACCAGTACGGACAGGCCGATGCCCAGGGCGGTGACGCCCAGGAGGACGAGGAGCAGGGCGAACAGCACCTGGCCGGCGCCGGAGTGCGCCCTCAGGCCGCCGACACCGAGGACGACCATCGTCAGGCCGAGCGTCAGGTGCAGCACTGCCACGCGCAGCCGGCCGAGGGTCGACCACAGTCCTGGCGACCGGCGTTCCCGCACCGGTTGCAGCGAGGCTGACGGGTCGCGGGCCTCGCGGCGGAGCCGGATCGCGTCACCCGTCATCACCACGCCAGGGCCGAGCGGCACGGTGGCCAGCACACCGCAGGCCAGCGCAGGGACAAACTCCTGGCGCACCGCCAGCACCCCCGCCGCCAGAACCATCAGGCCGCCGAGCGCCAGCAGGGCGACCGCAGCCAGCACTCGCCCACCGAGCAGTACCCCATCGAGGAACCTCATGGCAACGCCACCCCCTCTCCTGACAGCGACGCCCGGGCAACGGCCGGTGGTTGCACCGCGGGGGCCACTTCCGCAGCGAGTGCAGCCGGCGCTGGTTCGGCTGTCAGAAAGGGAGCCGTCCAGTACCAGGAAGCCATCGACGCTCGCTTCCGGACGCCCGCGGCGCGGACGGCACAACCATCCGGCGGTGGCGTGTGTCCTACCAATCGCGAACAGTCCACTGCAACAGCGATATAGGGGGAAATATGCTGCTCAATCGTCCTGCCCTGACCGCGGTAGTTCTGGCGACACTGACCGTCGGAGGCACCACAGCCCTGGCGTCTCCCGCCTCTGCCGCCCCCAACACCACTCCGCAGAAGGTCTGTGGCAGCAGCTACCGGACCGTCAACTCGGCCCCCGTCGGCTCGCGGGGCACGGTCTATCTCACGTACAACGCGACCAACGGCAAGAACTGCGTCGTGACCATCCGCAACACCCCCGGTGAGGAGATCGAGATGTCCTCCTGGATCTACGTCCCGGACACCGGTCAAGCGGCCGAGGACTACGGGTCGTACACCTCCTACGCAGGCCCTGCCTACGTCTACGGCAAGGCCCACTGCGTCGACTGGGGAGGCAACATCGGCAACGTGTACGTCCAGATCACCGGCTCCAACTGCGCTGCCCTCAAGGAACACCGGACAACCACCGTCCGCTGACAGGAAGGCGGCGGACAGGACCTGACATGGGCGACGAGGACTGCGGCGGGCCGCGGTCCTCGCGCCCATGGACGGTTACAGAGTTGAGGTGCCCGTACGCGATTGTGGCCCCGGCTGTCGGTCTGCTTCCAGTCGACCTCAACCAACTCCTCACCGGCTCGTCGGCGCTGGGGCGCATCCTTGACGACCCGGCCCCGGCATTCCCCACTGCGTCGCCGTCGGTCCCCTTCTGCCGGGCGTCCTGACGGTCGGTTCGTTCTGCCGGGTCGCGGGCCGGGCGGTGTTGGTGGAGTGGAGGGCCTCGATGGGTGTGCCGTCCGCCGGCTGAGGTGCTGCCGGCTGAGGTGCTGTGTGAGTGCCGCTGGTGGGTGATCGTGTGTGCGTCCTCGCTCGGCGTGCGGTCCTGCAGGCTGGGAACGGCCGGCCGGTCGCACCGTTGCGCAGGCAACTGGTCGCGGATTGCGACGGCTTGGGCCTGCCGACGGCTCCCGGCACGGAGGGCAGCAACCCTTCCCGCACGCCCCGCACGCCCCGCACGCCCCGCACGCCCCGCACGCCCCGCACGCCCCGCACGCAGAGGTCTCTCCGTAGCGGTCACTGCCCGCACGAACCGTCAGAAGGCCCGCCAGGACGCGGCGCAGAGGCTGCGCCCGCCGCCGGACGCAGCGGAGCGCTCGCTGCACCGCCGTGCGCAGGCGACGGGACGTCCCGCCGCGATGAAGCCGTGAGCCTGGGATGGATGAGTTTCACTGTCATGAGCGTGGACGGGCAAAGGCGGCCGCACGGGGCGATGCGCGGGCCCAGGCTTCTATGTCCTGGACTCGGCCGCCACTGCGGGTGGCGCCCTGCAGGGCCGATGTGCGGGCCGAGCGCCGACGGAGGCAGGCAGGGACCGTCGTCTCAGGCAGGTGGCCTGCCCGCCGTCAGGAACAGCCACATCGCCGCGTCCCGTGCCGGGGTGACGGGCAGGCGGGTGTGTACGGCCCGGTTCATCAGGCGGGCGGCGCGGGCGAGGCGTTGGGTGGGTGGGCGGCGTTGCGCGTCGTAGGCGGTGAGGGCCTGCGGTACTCGTGTGCGGGCGGTGAGCCGGCGGGTCAGGGCGACGGCGTCGGTCAGTGCCTCGCAGGCGCCGCGTCCCAGGTCGGGGGTCATGGCGTGGGCGGCGTCGCCGATGAGGGCGATGTTCCCGCTGACGTAGGCGGGCAGGGGCACGGCGAGGTCGTACAGGTCGTTGCGGTGTACGGGGGCCTCGCCGAGGTGGTCCAGGATCTCCCGCACGCCCGTGTGCCAGTGGCCGAACCGGCGGCGCAGCGCGGCGAGTTCACCGCCCGCCGGAGTCGCGCGCTCAGGGGCGCGTACGCAGGCGAACCAGTTCGCACGGCTGCCGGCGCGCGGCGTGACCCCGAAGCGGGCGCTGTCGCCCCAGGTCTCGGTCATGCCCGGCGCGTCGACGTCGGCCGTGCCGTGCCAGGCGGTCACGCCGCAGTAGCGGGGCCGGTGCGCGCCGCCGAACAGCACGGACCGGGCCCGGCTGCGCAGTCCGTCGGCGGCGACGACCACGTCGTACCGGGACGCCAGGGCGCGTACGTCGGGTACGGGCTCGCCGTAGCGGACGGTGCCCTCGTCGAGGGCGTCAACGAGCGCGCTGAGGAGCGCGGGGCGGGAGATCACGCGCACGCCCTCGCCGGTGCGGCGGCGCAGCGCGGCCATGTCGACGTTCCCGATCAGGGCGCCGCCGGCCCGTACGAACCGGCCGTCGGCCGCCGCGCGGGAGCGTTCGCGGGCTGTGTCGCCGAGGCCGAGGGCGTCGAGGGCGTGCAGGCCGCCCGGCCAGAGGCCGAGGGAGGTTCCCGTGGCGGGCGGGGCGGGGGCGCGCTCGCGCACCTCGACGTCCCAGCCCGCGGCGCGCAGTCCGACGGCGGCCGCGAGACCGCCTATCCCGGCGCCGATGACGATCGCTGTTCCGGTCACGCCCGCGAGGCTACTATGTTTGTAGTGCCCGCACTATGTTTGTAGTCAACGTGAACGCGGACGGCCACGGACGTGAACGGGGACCGGGGCGAGCGTGGCGGTCGACAGAGCGGAGCTGGATTCGTATGGCGGGCAGGCGTGAGCAAGTCCTGGACGCGGCCGTGGAGATCCTCGGTACGGGCGGCCTGCGTCGCCTCACGTACCAGGCCGTCGACGCCGCCGCGGACGCGCCCGTCGGCACGACGTCCAATCATTTCCGCAGCCGCGACCTACTCGTGGCCGGTGTCGTGGACCACCTGGAAACCCTCGACGCCCGCGACTGGGCGAGCCTCGCCGCCGAGCGCACCCCCGAGCCGACGTCCGAGCCGGCATCCGGGCACACCCCCGACGGGCCCGAGGCCCTGAGCGCGACCCTCGCCGGACTCGTCCGGCACGCCCTCGGCCCCGCCCGCCACCGCACCGCCGCCCGCTACACCCTCGCCCTCGAAGGCCTCGCCCGCCCCACGGCCCGCACCTCCCTCGCCCGCGCCCAGCAGTCCCTCATGAGCCTGCTCGCGCCCTGGCTGGAATCCCTCGGCTCCACCGACCCGGCCGCCCACGGCCGGATCCTCTTCGACTACGTCGACGGCGCGATCTTCCACCAAGTCACCCTGCCCACCGAGGACTTCGACCCCGAGCCCGGCCTCCGCGCCGTACTGACGGGGCTTCTTCCGCGTGCGTAACCCGGGCGGGGTCAGGCGTTCGGCGTACGCAGGGCGACTACGGCCAGGCCGTCGTGGCCGTCACCCGGCTGGCGGCCGTAACCCGGCTGGTGGCCGGCGAGAGCGCCGACGCATTCCCGCAAGCGGCAGGCCGATGCATCCCGCGGCGAGTTCGGCGAGCCGGGACAGGCCGTCGGCGACAGCGTGACCGGGCTGTTCGACGAGTCTGAAGTGAATCCCCGACTCAGGACACCAGGCCGTGTCTTCAAATTCGCGCCGTTGCCCGAAGGGCGGGCTCGGCAAGACAGGCCCTACGGCCTCTGTAACAGGACCTACGGCCTGGTACAGAGCCGCGAGTCCACTGTCAGTGGACGGTGTTACGTTCTGTGACATGACCGATCACGCGCTACGGCTGCTGCGGCAGGACCGCCGCCTGGCCGAACTGGCAGCCTTCCCCTTCGACTTCGACCTCGACCGCGCCGCCCACGGCCACGTCGAGGAGGTCCGCCTCGCCTCGGGCGGGCCGCTGGAGACGGTCGCCGGGGACGACACCGGCGGTACGTTCTTCGTGTGCGCGGACGGCTCGGTGCTCTACGCCGACT
This sequence comes from Streptomyces solicavernae, assembly GCF_029968095.1. Taxonomy (GTDB): domain Bacteria; phylum Actinomycetota; class Actinomycetes; order Streptomycetales; family Streptomycetaceae; genus Streptomyces; species Streptomyces solicavernae. Next base: position 162,831 of record NZ_JASCIR010000011.1, read on the forward strand.
CGGAGGGCGCCGCGGGGATCATCGGCTCCAGTGTCGACGAGACCCTGGAGCTCGTGATCGGCCTGCCCGGCTGGCGCGGCTACACACGTCTGTCGCCGGACGACGGCGAGGAGAAGATCCTGGCGTGCGTCGCGGAGACCGAGGACGAGATCCGTGAGTGTTACGGAATAGACGAGGAGCGGGCCAAGCTCCGTGCGGCGCTGGGCTTCCCGAAACGCTCCCCGGTCGAGCTGGTGGGCAGGCTACGCGCCGCGCTCCTGCGCACCGAGCCGGACTTCGTACTGCTCAACGCGGATGAGGGGTGCGCGTACGACCGGATAGGCCCGGCCGGCCCACCGCTGTGGGACCAAGTGCTCGCGGCGGGCCGCGCCGATCTCGCCAGGCTGCGGGAAGGCGACCGCGCGGTATGGCGTGAAGCCGCCGAAGACCCGGTGCGGCGCCGGATCACCCTGCGGGCCGCGCAGTTCGACCGAGCAGAAGGCGATCTGGAGCTACTGCGGCATCTGCTGAGACACGAGACACAGTCATCGATGACAGACGAACTGCGGCTCGCGGCCGTACTGGTGGGGCTGCGCGGGGACACCGGAGATCTGCCGCTGCTCCTTCAGGCCCGGGAGACGGACTTCGACACCGCGTGCGGCCTGAGCGACATGCCGGAACCGGGTGCAAGCGCCGACGAGCTGCAACAGTGGGCGCGGGCGCTCGACAAGTCAATGTTCGGGCCGGACCCGTCGGACGAACCGGTCTCCACATGGACCGACCTGGCGCGGGACCAGGGGATGACGGACCTCGCGCGGGTGACGCTGATCCGCGAACTCGACAGCATCTTCATGGACCAGAGCAGACTCCGCCGCCCCCACACGCCCCCCACCCTGGCCACAGCTCCGCTGAGCGGCCTCGCCCGGAACTTCGAGGAACTCGGAGACCTACCCCCGGCGCTGCGCGCCCAGCGCCTGCTCGTCCGTGCATCTGGCGTGCGATCCGCTTGGTCTTGGTGTTCACGCCCTCGGTGGGGCCGTTGCTGTACGGAAGCGTGAGCGCGGCGATCACGGCGTCGCGGTCTCGGTCCAGGCCGCGGGTGAAGGCGTGCAGATGAGGCAGAGGCTGTGCGGACCTGGGTGATCCAGGGATCGAGCTTGGCGGCATGTTCTGGGCGAGGAGTCAGGAGTTCGGCGAAGGCCCCGATGCAGGCGGCCAGTTGGGTCATCTCATGGCACGCGCCGGTGAGCTGGGCCAGAAGATCGCGATGCTCGGTCTTGAGGTTGTCGGGCCCGGGTGAGCAGCATCCGAGCGAGGCGGCGCGGGGAGATGTGGCTGCGGTCGGCCTCCGCACGGCCCTGGTTGATGTACTTGTGCAGGAGGTTCAGGCAGCCGGTGAACCCGAGGGTCTTGATCTCTTCGAAGAGGTGCTGGACGGGGACGCCGGGTTCCTCGGCCCGGCGTTTGCGCAGGCGCTTGCGGTAGGGGTCGACGAGGCCGGCGCGGTACTTGGGGACGCGGAGCATGCGCTCGGGCCGGTCGGCTCGCGCGTAGCGTTTGACGGTGTTCAGGGCCAGTTCCAGGCGGCGGGCGCATTCGAGCAGGTCCACGCCCCGGCGCTGGCACACCACCACCGACGCGCCCACGGCCGACGGGGTACTCCCGAGCGGACAGGCGGTCTACGTGGCCACCGGCGACTCATACCGCAGCGCCCGGAAAATGGACTGCGAAATGTCCAACCCGACGGCCTCCCCGGCCTCGCCTCGGCTCTCTTCTCGCCGGACGAGCCCATCCCTGGCGGTTACGTCACGGCCTACTCCGCATCGACGGGGGAGCGGCTGTGGCGCACGGTCCGCGACGACGAATGCGCCTCCGGCCCGGTGCAAGCAGGCAGCAGTATCCTCGTCTCCCACCGGGCTGAGGTGTGGGCCTACGACGACCGCACCGGAACTCCCCGCTGGGGTACGGCGGATGATACGGCCGCGGGCGTCGATCCGCTGGTAGGGGGCGGCAGGCTGTACGTCACCACGGACTCGGGCATCCACGCGATACTCACCTGAGGCGCCGGACAGGCGGGCGCGAACTGCCCCGCTGGCTGGACGAGTTCCTCACGTGAGCGTGCCGTGTCGGCCGGGACCACTTCGGATCGGGCCGTCACATCCGACTTGGTGGAGCGGGTCGGCGAGATCGTGAGCGCGGTGAGTGGCGCTGGCCTGCTTACGCCGTGATTCCGGCGCGGAGCCACTGCCCGGGGACGCTCCCGCCTGAGTCCGGCGAACTCCGGCCAGGCGCCCCGGGGGCAGTGGCACACCGCTCAGGCCGTTGCCGCTTCGTCGGCCCGTTCGGCCCGGGGCTCGGCGGACTCTCCGATGTCGGCGCGATGCGACTCCCTGGTCAGGGCGATCGCGGCCGAGCTGACCAGGCACACGCCGATGATGTAGAGGCTGACCGTTCCGGAGTTGGTTCCGCCTCCCGACGCCGCCAGAAGGCTGGAGGCGATCAGCGGGGCGGTGCCCGCGCCCAGTGTGGTCGCCAGCTGGTAGCCGAGCGAGGCCCCGGTGTAGCGGGCCCTGGTACCGAACATCTCGCTGACGAACGCCGCCATAGGGCCGTACATCGAAGCCTGCAGGATCGGGTTGCCCAGGATGTAGGCGGCGAAGAGCAGCGTCGTGGAACCGCTGTTGACCAGAGCGAACAGCGGATACGCGCACGCCGCGGTGGCCAGCGCACCGGCGATCATGACCGGTCGGCGCCCGATCCGGTCCGAGAGCATCGCGAAGGCGGGGATCGTGAAGATGTGCAGCGCCGAGGAGACGACCTGGGCCCAGAGCACCGTGGATCGTTCGAAGCCGACCCCGGTCGCGTACGTGAGCATGAAGGTGGCGAGCAGCGACTGGATGACCAGTGCGGCACAGCCGCTCAGGCAGGACAGCACGATGTTCTTCGGGTAGCGGCGCAGAACGGTGACGAGCGGTGCCTCTTGCTTGGCCGCCTTCTGCTCCTGAGCGGCGCGCTGCTGCGCCGCCACGAAGATCGGGCTCTCGGTGACTTTGAGCCGGATGAACAGGCCGATGGCCATCAGGCCGAGGCTGAGCAGGAACGGCACCCGCCAGCCCCAGCTCAGGAACTGATCCTCGGGCAGCGCCGAGAACCCGGCGAAGACGGCGGTGGCGAGCACGGCGCCGGCCGGGCCGCCCATGTTGGCGAAGGAGGCCATCAGCCCGCGCCGGCCCTCGCTCGCGTGCTCCATCGCCATCAGGGCCGCGCCGCCCCATTCGCCGCCGACCGCGATGCCCTGCACAAGACGGCAGGCGACGAGCAGGACCGGTGCCCAGCTGCCGATCACGTCGTAGGTGGGCAGCAGGCCGATGGCGAAGCTGGCGATCGCCATGATCGTCATGGTCATCACGAGCATCGACTTGCGGCCGACGCGGTCGCCGAAGTGACCGAAGACGATGCCGCCGAGCGGACGGGCGACGTAGCCCACGGCAAGGGTGCCGAAGGCGGCGATGGTTCCGGCGAGGGCACTGAGATCGGTGAAGAAGAGCTCGTTGAAGACGAGCGCGGCGGCGGCTCCGTACAGGAGGAAGTCGTAGAACTCGATGGCGCTGCCGACGAAACTGGACAGCGCGATTCGCCGGGATTCAGTGCGACGCGCAGCGTCATGGGTGGGCATCTGTGGCTCCGGAGATGGGTCGGCGCACGGCGGACGAGGAAACGCGCCGGGTGGACGCGGCCGGTAGCTGATCGCCTGGCCGCCACCCTCGGATGGTGCGTAATCCGCACTACTGCGTGTAGATAGCGAACACAGTCCGGCAGGAGAATGCGCGTCGTCAAGAGGCTCAGCAATGATCGATCAAATAGGGGGACACGCCCGAGGGGGCATCAGGAGTCGCACTCCGGATACCGCCGCATCAGGAGCCGCACTCCGGATGCGGCGGACGAGCGGGCCCGGTCGCTCAGCCCAGCGCTGAGAGCTCCTCGGCCACCGTCAGCATCGCCGGTACGGCGCCGTCGGCCACGTCCTCGCGAGTGGTGATGAGGTTGACGCACAGGTGCAGGCCGGGGTCGGCGGTGTGCAGCGGCACGGCGACGCCGTACGCGCCGGGTTCGATCTCGCCGAACGTGCGGGCGTATCCGCGCTCGCGCACCTCGGCGGCACCGGCCGGTTCACCCGGGGCGGGCAGACGCAGCGAGGACAGTGCGAGACCCGCGGCGCCGATCCCCAGGGGGTGACGGCTGCCCACGCGGTATCCGAGGTGGTAGCTGACGGTCCGGGGCTCGACGACCGCGACCGCGACCTGCTCATCGCCTTCCGCGGCGATCAGCGCGACCGTGGCGCCGAGTTCGTCGGCGGTGCGCCGCAGTACCGGAAGGGCCGCCTCGCGGATGCCGGCCGCGTACCCCCGGGCCAGCGTCACCATGCCGGATCCTGCGCGGTAACGGCCGTCCGAGGTCCGCACGACCAGGCGGAAATCGGCGAGCGTGACCAGGATCCGGTAGGCGATCGTGCGGTGCACTCCGAGGCGCTGGGCCACGTCCTGCACGCTCAGCCCCTGCGGCTGACCGGCGACGGCCTCGAGCGTCAGCAGCCCCCGGGCGAGAGTCTGGGATCCGGACGCACCTTTGCCCGATGTACCACCTTGCCGCGCCTGACCCTTGGCGGTGTCGCTCCCGGCCGGGGTGGGGGCTGCCTGCTCGTCGCTCATCCCGGCAGCTTACGGGTGGGCCGTGATGCGCCGTCATGCCGGTCGGCGCGCTCGGTGTCGCTTCGATCACTTGACATTCCCGTGACGCACCCGTTCCATGAGCCATGCGCTGTGCAATTATCGTTCACTAGCGTTCATATAACGCACCACGTTCGAGGAGTCCCGGTCATGGCCATCACCAAGGAAGCCGCATCGCGCGACATCACGCTGCCGTCAGGCATGCGTCTGCGGTACTACGAGGCGGGCGAAGCCGATGCCACGCCGGTGGTACTGCTGCACGGCTCCGGTCCGGGCGCGACCGGCTGGTCCAACTTCTCCGGCAACATCGGCGCGATCGCCGACGCCGGCTTCCACGTCGTCGCACCCGACATGCCGGGCTGGGGCGATTCCGACGCCCAGGCCACCGCCGACATGGACCACGACGCGACCCTCGTCGAGTACCTCGACGCCCTCGGCCTCGACAAGGCGGCCCTGGTCGGCAACTCGATGGGCGCCCACACCGCGGTCCGCTTCGCGACACTGCACCCGGAGCGCATCACGCACCTCGTGACCATGGGCGCCTCCCTCGGCCGCGGACCCGCCTCCCTCTTCGCTCCGGCCGACGGACCGAGCGAGGGACTGAAGGTGCTGGTCAAGGCGTACAAGGACGCCAGCCCCGAGAACATGAAGGCCCTCGTCGAGATCATGACGTACGACAAGGCGCGCTTCGCCACCCCGGAGCTGACCCGGGCCCGCTCCGAGGCGGCGCTCGCCCGCCCCGACCACCTGAAGAACTACGTCGAGGGTCTCGCGCACGGTGCCCCGATCCCGATCAAGGTGGACCGCAGCAAGATCCCCGGAATCCAGACGCCGACCCTGCTGATCCACGGCAGGGACGACCGCGTCCTCCACTACGAGACCAGCCTGCGCCTGCTCGCCGACATCCCCAACTCCCGCCTCGTGCTGCTCAACCGCTGCGGTCACTGGGCGATGATCGAGCACGCCGCGGAGTTCAACCGCCTCGTCATCGACTTCCTGTCCCACAACTGACGCTGCTCACCCGATCGGAAAACCCCATGACCACCTACGACACCGACGTCGTCGTCATCGGAGCCGGACCGGTGGGCCTCACCCTGGCCAACCTGATCGGTGTGCGCGGCCACCGGGCGACCGTCCTCGAGGCCCGGCACGAGCTGATCGACTACCCGCGGGGGGTCGGCCTCGACGACGAGTCGATCCGCTCCCTGCACACGGCGGGCCTGTGGGAGCGGATCCAGCCCTTCACGGTCCCGCACCACGTGGTGCGCCTGGTCAACGGCACCGGCCAGGTCCTGGCCACGAACAACCCGCGCACGCAGGAGTTCGGCTACCCCCGCAAGCACGGCTTCATCCAACCGCTGGTCGACCGGGAACTCGCCGCCGGCCTCGACCGATTCGACGGCACCGGGCTGCGCTTCGGACACCGGGTCGTGGGGATCGAGGACCGCGGCGACCACGTCGCGGTGACGGCGGAACGTCCAGGCGCCGACGACGGCACCGTCGAGACGGTCACCCTGACCGCCCGCTACGCCGTCGGCTGCGAGGGCGGCAGCTCCTTCACCCGCAAATGGATGGGAGTGAGCTTCGAGGGCAAGTCCCCCTCCACCCGCTGGGTCGTGGTCGACGTCGAGAACGACCCGATCGGCACCCCCTCGGTCTATCTGGGCGCCGACCCCCGTCGCCCGTACGTCTCCATCGGCCTGCCGCAGGGCATCCGCCGCTGGGAGTTCATGCTCCACGACGACGAGCCGACCGACCTGTGCGACGACCCGGCGTTCATGCACTCACTGCTCGCCCGGCACGTCCCGGACCCCTCCGCCCTGAAGGTCATCAACCAGCGCACGTTCACCCACCACGGCCGCGTCGCCTCCGACTTCCGCAAGGGCCGGGTCTTCATCGCCGGTGACGCCGCCCACCTGATGCCGGTCTGGCTCGGCCAGGGCTGGAACTCCGGCATCCGGGACGCGACGAACCTGGCGTGGAAGCTCACCGCCGTCCTCGCGGGTGACGCCGACGACGCCCTGCTCGACACGTACACCGTGGAGCGCCGCAAGCATGCCGCCGACATGATCGACGTGAACATGGCGGCAGGCACCGTCATGAAAATGGGCCGCTTCGGCGGCAAGGTCCGTGACGTGGCCGCCACCGCCCTCAACGCCGTCCCGAAGTGGAAGTCCTACTTCACCGAGTTGCGGTTCAAGCCGATGCCGCGCTACGCCGCAGGCGTCGTCGTCGACCAGGCCGATCTCACTCCCGGCCGGGCACGCGCCGGGTTCAAAGGCAGGGCCGGGGGACTCGCGCCGTTCATCGACTCCGCAGGCGAACTCTCCCCTGTAGGCCTGCAGTTCATCCAGCCGCGCGTCAGCACCGCCGACGCCACCTACGTCCTCCTCGACGACGTGACCGGTAACTGGTGGACCCTCGCGACGTGGGGCACCGACCCGACGGCGTTCCTGTCCCTCGCCGATCTCGACCTCGTCCGCCGCCACCGCATCAAGCTGGTCTCGTTCATGCCGGAGACCCAGCGCACCTGGGCGCAGAAGCGGTACGCGGATTCGCCGGCGCCGGTCACCGTCGTCGGCGACACCTCCGGGGCCCTCAAGGACTGGTTCGACGTGCACGCCTGCGGCCTGGTCCTGCTGCGCCCCGACCGCTTCGTCGCAGCCGCCGCGCTGACCCGGCAGGCGCCCCAGGCCCTCACCGCGGTCCGCACAGCCGGCTCGCTGTTCACTCCGCAGACCACGACCGCCCCCGAGGAAGGAGTACGGGCATGACCCTCGCACTCGTCACGATGTCGCACAGCCCGCTGCTCGATTACGCCGAGCCGCCCGCCGAGGTCGCGGGCGCGGTCCAGGGCGCCTTTGCCGCCGCGCGCGTATTCGTCGAGGACTACGACCCGACCCTGGTCGTGTCCTTCGCGCCGGACCACTACAACGGCTTCTTCTACGACCTGATGCCACCATTCTGCATCGGCTACCAGGCCCTGGGCGTCGGCGACTACGGCACCACGGAAGGGCCGCTGAACGTGCCGGCCGAGCGCGCCGAGAGGCTGGCCCAATGGGTCGCCGAACGCGATATCGACGTGGCCATCTCACGCCGTATGGAGGTCGACCACGGGGCGATCCAGCCGCTCGAAATCCTCTTCGGCGGCATCGACACCGTGCCGACCATCCCGGTCTTCGTCAACGGCGTCGCCGAGCCGTTCGTGACCATGCGGCGCGTGCGCAGGCTCGGCGAGACCATCGGCGGCTTCCTGGCCACACTCAAGGACGAACGGGTCCTCGTCGTGGGTTCGGGCGGACTGTCGCACGACCCGCCGGTGCCGCAGTGGGCCACCGCCGGCGAAGCCGCACGCGCGATGCTGCTCAACGGCCGCCATCCGACAGCGGCCGCACGGGACGCCCGCCAGCAGCGAGTCATCGACACGGCGAAGGCGTTCACGGCGGGCACGGCCGCCATCCGCGACCTCAACCCCGAATGGGACCGGGCCCTGATGGCGACGCTCGCCTCCGGTGACCTGTCACCTGTCGACTCCATGACCCCGCGTCAGATGGCCGAGGACGCGGGCAATTCAGCGCACGAGGTCCGCACCTGGGTGGCCGCGTTCTCGGCACTCGGCGCGGCCGGCCCGTACGAGGTGGAGCACTCGTTCTACCGTCCGATCCGGGAGTACATCGCCGGGTTCGGCGTCATGGCGGCGCGCTCGGCGGCGTGAATGCTCCGCCCGGACCCGGAGGGGCCAGATCCCCGATCGGGACCGCAAAGTGCTCCCCGTACAGTCGATTTCTCTCCCCACCGCAGAGAAGACGGAGCCGGCATGAACGAGAGCGGCCCCAGCGGTGTCCTTGCCAAGGCACTTGCCGTCCTCCAGGCGTTCACCGTCGACGACACGACGCTGGGATTCGCCGAACTCCAGCGCCGCACGGTGTTTCCCAAGGGCACCCTGCACCGCGTCCTCGGCGATCTCGTGGCCGCGAAACTGCTCGACCGCGTGGACGGCCGCTACCGCCTGTCCGGGCTCGTCTTCGAACTCGGCATGCGCGCTTCGGTCGAACGAGGCCTCCTTGAGGTGGCGACCCCGTTCATGGAGGACCTGTACGTGCGCACGCACGAGCTGGTCCACCTGGGGGTTCGCGAAGGATCCGAGGTGGTGTACGTGGCGAAGATGGGCGGCCACCAGCAGGCCGCCTCCCCCTCCCGCCTCGGCGGACGCATGCCGTTGCACTCGACGGCCCTCGGGAAGGTGCTCCTGGCGCACGCGCCCGACGATGTCCGCGAGGCCGTCCTGCGCGGACCGAAGGAACGCCGGGCCCCCAGGACCATCACCAACGTCGACGTCCTGGCACGCCAGCTCGCCGACGTCGCCACGACGGGGGTCGCCTTCGAGTACGAGGAGTCGGCCGTCGGCATCGTGTGCGTGGCGTCGGGGATCTTCGGCCCGGCAGGCGAACTCCTCGGCGCCGTCAGTGTCACCGGTCCGGTGCACCGCTTCCAGCCGAACCGGCACGCCGCGGCCGTCCGCGCGGCGGCGGCCGGGATCAGCGTCACGCTCGGGCGGCGAGCAGAGCTGCGCCGGCACTGACGCCGCCGAACGCCCCCTTCCGACTTCCGACTTCCGACGACAGTTCCGTCTCACGGAACTTTTTCCTGGGCGTCGGTCGGACCCATTGTCCAAGCTGGAGACATGAACGAGACCCCCCGCGGCAGCGGTGCCGTGACCAAGGCCGCACAGCGTTTGCTGCAGGCCTCCGCCGACCGTGCCCCCTGCATTCCGGTACGCGATCTGATCGGCGCCGACGACGTGAAGTCCGCCTACGCCGTACAGGAGTTGCTCACCGCGCACCGCCTGGAGAGCGGCGCCCGCGTCACCGGGCGCAAGATCGGCCTGACCTCTCCCGCCGTACAGGCCCAACTCGGCGTGGACCAGCCGGACTTCGGCGTCCTCTTCGACGACATGCAGGTCACCGACGGCGCACCGGTGCCCGCCGGGCGCCTCATCCAGCCGAAGGTCGAGGCGGAGATCGCCTTCGTCCTCGGGACGGACCTCGCCGAAGGCCCGCTCGACGACAAGCAGGTGCGGGCCGCAGTGGCCTACGCCAGCCCCGCCCTCGAGATCGTGGACAGCCGCATCGCCGACTGGGACATCACCTTCGGCGACACGGTCGCCGACAACGGCTCGAGCGCCCTGTACGTGCTGGGCCGGGCGCAGCGGCCCCTCGCCCAGTTCGAGCCGGTCGACGCCCGCATGACGCTCGCCCGAGCAGGCGAGACCGTCTCCAGCGGCACCGGCGCGGCCTGCCTCGGCAACCCGCTGGGCGCACTGGCCTGGCTGGCCCGTACCGCCCGCGAGTTCGGCTCCCCGCTGCGCGCCGGCGAAGTCATCCTCTCCGGCGCACTCGGTCCGATGGTGGTCGCCCAGGCCGGCGACGCGTTCACCGCCGACATCACGGGCCTCGGCTCGGTCTCCGTCTGCTTCCCCGCGTCGGACGCGTCCGACGCAGCCCCCGAAACCGCCTCCGACGAAGGAGCCTCCGCATGAAGACCAAGGTGGCCATCATCGGCTCGGGCAACATCGGCACCGACCTGATGATCAAGGTGCTGCGGTTGTCCGACACCCTGGAGATGGGCGCGATGGTCGGCATCGACCCCGCCTCCGACGGCCTGGCCCGCGCCCGGCGGCTCGGCGTCCCGGTCACGGCCGAGGGCGTCGAGGGCCTGGTCCGGATGGAGGGCTTCAAAGACATCGGGATCGTCTTCGACGCCACCTCTGCCAAGGCCCATGTCGCCAACGCCGCGATGCTCGCCCCGCACGGCAAGCAGCTCGTCGACCTGACCCCGGCGGCCGTCGGTCCGATGGTGATCCCGGCGGTCAACCTCGCCGAGCACGTCGCCGCCGGGAACGTCAACATGGTCACCTGCGGCGGCCAGGCCACGATCCCCGTCGTCGCCGCGATCTCCCGGGTCGCTCCGGTGCCGTACGCTGAGATCGTCGCGTCCATCGCGTCGAAGAGTGCGGGCCCCGGCACCCGCGCCAACATCGACGAGTTCACGGAGACCACCAGCCACGCCATCGAGGCCGTGGGCGGCGCCGGCCGCGGCAAGGCCGTCATCGTCCTCAACCCGGCCGAGCCGCCGCTGATCATGCGTGACACGGTGCTCGCCCTGGTGAACGCCCCGGACGAGACCGCACACGACGCGATCCGCGCCTCCATCGCCGCGATGGTCGAGCAGGTATCGGCGTACGTACCCGGCTACCGGCTCAAGCAGCAGGTGCAGATCACACCCGTCCCGGCCGACCAGCCAGTGCACACCCTGACCGCCGACCCGGTCACCCACCAGGTATCGGTGTTCCTCGAAGTGGAGGGCGCCGCGCACTACCTGCCCGCCTACGCCGGCAACCTCGACATCATGACCAGCGCGGCCGTCCGCATGGCCGAGGCCATGGCCGCTCACAGCAACGAACTCCAGGGAGCGGACGCATGACCGTCGACAGGCTCTTCATCCAGGACGTCACCCTGCGGGACGGCATGCACGCCATCCGCCACCGCATCGAACCGGAGCAGCTCGGCCGGATCGTCGCCGCGCTCGACGCCGCCGGAGTCGACGGCATCGAGGTCTCGCACGGCGACGGCCTCGCCGGCGGTTCCCTCAACTACGGTCCCGGCAGCCACACCGACTGGGAGTGGATCGAGACCGCCGCCGCCCACATCGAGAACGCCCGGCTCACCACCCTGCTGCTGCCCGGCATCGGCACCATCAAGGAACTCAAGCAGGCCTACGCCCTCGGCGTGCGCTCCGTCCGCGTGGCCACCCACTGCACGGAGGCCGATGTCTCCGCACAACACATAGCCACCGCCCGCGAGTTGGGCATGGACGTGTCCGGATTCCTGATGATGAGCCACATGGCCGACGCGAAGACCCTCGCGGACCAGGCCAGGCTGATGGAGTCGTACGGAGCGAACTGCGTGTACGTCACCGACTCCGGTGGCCGTCTGATGATGGACGGTGTTCGCGACCGCATCCGCGCCTACCGGAACGTTCTCGACCCGGCGACCGAGATCGGCGTCCACGCACACGAGAACCTCTCCCTCTCGGTCGCCAACTCGATGATCGCCGTCGAGGAGGGCGTCACCCGGGTCGACGCCTCGCTCGCCGGCCAGGGCGCGGGCGCGGGCAACACCCCGCTGGAGGTGTTCATCGCCGTCGCGAACCTCAACGGCTGGAACCACACCTGCGACCTGTTCGCCCTGCAGGACACCGCCGACGACCTGGTCCGCCCACTCCAGGACCGCCCCGTCCGCGTCGACCGCGAGACGCTGACACTCGGGTACGCCGGGGTGTACGGCTCCTTCCTCCGCCATGCGGAGACGGCAGCGGAGCGCTACGGAGTCGACGTCCGTTCCATCCTGGTGGCGGTCGGCGAGCGGGGTCTCGTCGGCGGCCAGGAAGACATGATCGTCGACGTGGCGCTGGGCCTGACCGAGTCCGGCTGACCCACGAAGAGGAAGGGCCGGGCCCGGACAGGAACCGGCAACTCAGCGGAGCGGAGTACAGCGGCAAGCCGGTCGCCGAGCCCTTTCCGGACCTGGCTTCGTGCCGTCACTTCGGGGCTTGCATCGTCTCCGAACAGCTGGAGCGAGACACGCGGCCGAACGGACACCGTCTCCGACGGCTGGGCGGACAGCTCGGTTCATCGGTATCGCTTTTTAGCCGCGTTCGCGAAGAACTCTTGCCCAACCACTTGGTAAGTGTGCGAAACATAAACGAGAGGTCGCTTTGTGTGTGATGTCATCCGTCGAACGCCGGCAACCAGCAGCTTGTCGCGTCGATCCCTCATCGCTACCCTCACCGCGGGCGCCGGGGCCGTCGCCGTAGGCGCGACTCCTGCGCAGGCGCGCGAGAACGCGCAGGAACCGGAGGCGTCCCGGGCACCGCTGCGGGCTGACGGCCATACAACCCGTCTGGTCCTGCTGGGCACGGCCGGCGGCCCCCCGTGGTGGCCGAACAGCAACCGTGAGGGCATATCCTCCGCGCTGGTCGTCGGCGATCGCTACTACGTGATCGACGCCGGGGACGGCGTCGGCAGGCAACTCCGCAAAGCCCGCCTGGGCAGCTGGCAGAACGACCTGGGCGGCCCCCTGGACAAGCTCGCCGGAGTCTTCCTGACGCACCTGCACTCCGACCACATCGTCGATCTGAACAACCTGCTGACCGAAGGGCTGTCCAACGGGATACCCCGTGCCGACCTGCCCATCCCGCTCATCGGCCCGGGGAACCGTGGTGCACTGCCCCCGCTGTTCGGCCCCGATCCGACTCCTCCGGTGGTCGCGCCGGAGAACCCGACGCCAGGGACGCGGGAGATGTGGGAGGCGATGGTGCGCGCCTACGCCACCGACTTCAACGACCGGGCCCGCGACAGCCGCAAGCCCGTCCCCGACCAGTTCGTCGATGCCCGGGACATCGTCCTGCCCTCATGGGCTACCGATGACCCGAACGGCGCCCCCGCCCCCGACATGGCCCCCGTCCCCGTGTACGAGGACGACCACATCCGTGTCACCGGCACCCTCGTCGACCACGCTCCTGTCTTCCCCGCCCTCGCCTACCGCTTCGACACGGAGGACGGTTCCGTCGTCTTCTCCGGCGACACCGCGCCGTGCGACAACCTGGTGCGCCTGGCCAGGGACGCAGACGTACTGGTGCACGAGGTCATCGACCGCACCTGGCCGGAGTCGATGTTCCCCGAGCCCCGGACTCCCGCACAGGAGGCATCGCTCCACCACCTGCTCAACGCACACACAACGGTCGAGGACGTCGGCCCCGTCGCCGAACGCGCCGGGGTGCGCACACTCGTCCTGTCCCACCTGGTGCCGGGCAACAGGCCGGACTCGGTGTGGCGCGAGGCCCGGCACGGATTCTCCGGACGACTCTTGATCGGACACGACCTCGACGAAGTGGGGATCGGCGAACGCCGAAGGTGACTCGGCTCGTTCCCGCGCAGCGACGGGTCTGACCGGCTACACCGCCAGGGCTGGCACGACCGTTGGCCGGGATGGCGACGCCGCCGGCAACACCAAGCTCGCCTCAGCCCTACGGGAGCGCGAGGGTGAGTTGGCGGCGTAGCCATGGGCTGCTCCCGCCGTGTTGCGTGGTGTTCCGTGCGCGGTAGTACTGAGCTTGTTCCGCTTTGACGGACATCTGAGATCAGGGGATCTGCCCCGGAAGGATGTCCATCATGGAGAGCATGGGGAAGAAGAAGCCACGCCCTCGCCGTTCGTTCGCCGCCCACACCCTCGGTCTCGACCCCGCCGCGGTCCGTGTCATCGCCGCCGCCGCCGCCGCCGCCGCCGACGTCGGCGGCGGCTTCGGGCAGAAGGGCATCCTCTACGTCGAGGAACTCCTGATCCCGCACGCCGCACGCCACCTCGGCCGGCCCGTGCTGTGGCGCGAGGACCGCAACGAGAACCTGACCGCCTCCTCGCACGCCCGCGAACAGGTCCACCGCATCGAACTAGCGGCGGACGCCGACGGCCGCCTCGTCGCCGTACGCGACCGGATCACCGTCAATTTCGGCGCGTACAACATGACCGGCCTCGTCGTTCCGTACAACTCGCTGTGCCACCTGCTGGGGCCCTACCGCGTGCCGAACGTGGACATCGACGTCACCGGCGTCCTCACCAACACCACCTTCGCCACGCCCTACCGGGGGGCCGGCCGCCCGGAGGCGGTGTTCGCCATGGAACGGGCGATGGACCGGCTGGCCGCAGAGCTGGGCATCGAGCCCGAGGAACTGCGGGCCCGCAACCTGGTGCGGCCCGACGAGATGCCGTACGCGACGGGCCTGGTGGACCGCTCGGGCAAACCGCAGTCCTACGACTCCGGTGACTTCCCCGAACTGCTGCGGCGCGCCGTCGCCAGGGCCGGTGTCGAGCAGGTACGCGCCCGGCAGCGCGAGGGCGCCCGCGACGGCAAGCACCTCGGCATCGGCTTCGCCATGTACATCGAGGCGACCGGCCTCGGACCGTTCGAGACCGCCCGCGTCGACATCGCCCCCAGCGGCCGGGTGCGTCTCGCCATCGGCGCCCCCTCCCAGGGACAGGGCCACCGCACGTCGATGACACAGATCGCGGCAGACGCCATCGGAGTGCCCCTCGATGTCATCGACGTCGTCGGCGGCGACACCGAGGCCACCCCGTTCGGCGTGGGCACCATCGCCAGCCGCGCCCTGGTCAACGCGGGCAACGCCACCCACCGGGCCGGCCGGCTCGTGCGCGAGAAGATCGTCGAGGCGGCGGCCCGCCGGCTCGGCATCCCGGCGGACCAGCTCGACCTGAGCGACGGCGTCGTCGCGACGAAGGAGCCGGGCGGAGCTTCGATGACCCTGGCCGAACCCGCCGGACGTGCCCCGCTGCCCGGCACACCCGAACCGACCGACGGCCGGCACGGCACCGAGCTCAGCGAGACCGTGCACTTCCGCCCGCCGGGCTTCGCCGTCGCGAGCGGAGCCCACGCGGCCGTCGTCGAGGTCGACGAGCACACCGGCGAAGTCGAGATCGTGCACTACGTCGTCGTCCACGACGCGGGCAACATCGTCAACCCGATGATCGCGGAAGGACAGGTCACTGGCGGCATCGCGCAGGGGATCGGCGGCGCTCTCTACGAGGAGATGATCTACGGCCCCGACGGCCAGCCGCGCACCGGCACCTACATGGACTACCTGGTGCCCACGTCCTCCGAGATCCCGGACCTCGACATGGACGAGATCTTCACTCCCAGCCCCATGAACGACCTCGGAGTCAAGGGCCTCGGCGAAGGCGGTGCCATCGCCCCGCAGGCGGTGCTCGCCGGCGCCGTCGAGAACGCGCTGCGCTCATTCGGCGTGGTCGTACGCCGCGGCCCGCTCTCACCGGGCCGCGTCCGCGACCTGATCCGTACAGCTACCCGTACCTGAACCGGCCCCGCGCTCCCAATGCCGCCCCCTCCCGAATCCGGTCCCGAGCCGGTCGGCCCCATGATTGGACATCCATGCAGCTCGACCACTCCTTCACCGTCCCGACGGATCCCGGCGATGCCTGGAAGCTCTTCCAGGACCTCGGCCGGGCCGCGCCCTGCATGCCGGGAGCCGTCCTTGACACCCTCGACGGCGACTCCTTCACCGGCCGCGTCAAGGTCAAGGTCGGCGCGGTGCAGATGAGTTACCGGGGTGAGGGCACCGTCACCCGCGACGAGAGTGCCCGCTCGATGCACCTCAAGCTCAGCGGGAGCGAGACCCGCGGGGCAGGCACCGCGTCGGCCACGGTCACCGCGACGCTGACCACCGACCCGGCCGGCACCCGGGTGCGCGTGCGCACCGACCTCGACATCACGGGCCGTCCCGCGCAGTTCGGCCGGGGCATCATGACCGAGGTCGGCGAGCGCATCGTGCAGCAGTTCGCCACCCGCCTCGAGGAGCTGCTGCAGGACGCCGGGCCCGTTGCCGCAACACCTTCCGCGGCGGGCCCGGCGGGCCCGGCGGGTACGGCCCAGGGCCGGTCCTCGACCGAGCCGGAGCCGGTGGACCTCGGAGCGGCCGCGCTGCCGGTGCTGCTCAGGAAGACCGCCGCGCCCGCGGCAGCCGCGCTGCTCGCCATCGTGGTGATCCGGGTGCTGACGCGGCGCTCCCGCAGGTGAGGGAGTCGGCGCGGCCGTCCCCGGCCCAGTCGATCGGCTGAGCGATAAGATTCTCAGTGCCGTGAGAAGCCAGAAGGCGTCGGCGGGAGCAGTACGGGGGAAGAGGATGGCTGCATCGAGGCCGGCAGACCGGGACGCCGCGGCCGGACTTGGGTGGGCTGCTCCCCACGGACGATGGCCAGAGCTTCGGCGACCGTCGGACGCGCGTCCGGGTCCTTGTCCAGCAGCCGGGTGATCGGTGATGGGAACACGGCCCTCGGCGGGCCACGCTCGTCGAGCGCACCACCCGCTACACCGCCATCGTCGCGCTGCCGGACGGCATCAAGGCCGAGCAGGTACACACCTCACCCGAAGCCTCCTTGGCATCCCACCGCAGATGCGGCGGACGCTCACCTGTGACCGGGGCCGCGAGATGGCCGAGCACCAGGCCATCACGGCCGAGACCGCATGCCGATCTACCTCTGCAAACCACGCAGCCCCTGGCAGCGGGGCACCAACGAGAACGCCAACCGCCTGCTACGGCAGTACCTGCCCAAGGGCGCGGATCTCCGCACGTTCAGCCAGGCCGACCTCGACGCCATCGCCCACGAGCTCAACCACCGTCCCCGCAAAGTCCATGGCTACCGCACTCTGGCAGAGGTCTACGCTGACCTCCTGAACAGCGTTGATGCGCTGACCACTTGAGCTCGCCCTGGTTTATTGAAGATGTGCCGCATGTCGAGTGCGGGTCAGCCGAGGCGGATGCCCAGCATGGAGATGGATCCGCCGTCGAATCCGTCGATGGGGAAGGTGACAGGGTCGTCGCCTGTGCAGGCGGCCAGGACGTAGAGCAGCGGCAGGTAGTGCTCCGGGGTAGGGACGGCCAGCGCGGCGTCCGCGCCGCCCTGTTCGTAGGCAGCGATGTCGTCGAACCTGCCCGCGGTGATCAGCTCCCGTAGCCGGGTGTCGAAGCGGACGGCCCAGTCGAACGGTTCGACCGGATGCCGGCCCCATGCATAGGTGTGCAGGTTGTGCACGACATTGCCGGATCCGAGGATGAGGATCCCGTCCTCGCGCAGTGGGCGCAGGCGGCGGGCGAGGTCGTAGTGCTGGGCCGGGGTGAGGGTTTCGTCGATGCCCAGCTGGACTACGGGGATGTCGGCGTCCGGGTACATGTGGATGAGTACGGACCAGGTGCCGTGGTCGAGTCCCCACTGGGTGTCGAGTTCGATGGGGGTGGGTGCCAGCAGCTCGCAGACCCGGGCTGCGAAGTCGGGTGAGCCGGGGGCCGGATAGTCGACGTTGAACAGGGCTGGAGGGAAGCCTCCGAAGTCGTGGATGGTCGCGGGGCGCTCTTCGGCCGTGACCCGGCCGCCGGGTACGTACCAGTGCGCCGAGACCGACAGGATCGCCCGCGGCCGCGGGATGGAGTCGGCCAGCTCCCGCCACGCGGCGGTGTAGGTGTTGTCCTCGATGGCGTTCATCGGGTTGCCGTGGCCGATGAAGACCGCCGGCATCCGTACGGTCTGGTCTCCGGCGGAACTCGCCATCTCATCCTCTTCCGTGCTACCGGTTCAGCGGTCCGTCGGGCGGGTCTGGGGAACAAGCCCGGCGGACCGGAGCTCATCGATGAGTCCGGCCCGGCGGCCGGGGAGGGCAGCTGCGGTGCGGCCGTCGACGTCTCAGTGCCAGCTGCGGTCGACGCCGGTGGGGTTGTCGCCCTGGACGGGGCCGATGAAGTCCTCCATGATGCCGCGCAGTCGCTCGACGCGGGCGCGGTCGAGCATGAACTCGCGGAATCCGCGCGGGTCGGTATTCCCGTACTGGTCGATCGGCTTCCAGCCGGGGATCTGCACGTCCCGGCGGGTCGGCCACTGGGCCGATGCCTGCTGGGCCTGCTGCGAGAGCCGGTAGCTCATGTACAGCTTCGCCGCGGCGGGGTGCGGTGCGTCCTTGAGGATCGCTCCGGTCTGATACCACGCCTGGAAGAAGTCCTCCTTGGGCAGGATGAACCTCATCGAGTCACCCGCGGGCGGGTTGAGGTAGTAGAACGAGGTGAACGTCGCCGCCCGCTCACCCGAACCGATGACCGCCAGCGGCGTCGCGGTCCCGCGCACCCACATCGGGTTCTGCGCCAGCAGCTTCTCCAGCCAGCCGTAACCGTGCTTGGCGATGATCTGCTCGAACTGGAACAGGACGGCGTCGTCGTCGTGCGGATACGTCAGCACGATGCGGTCCTTCAACTCCGGGCGCAGGTAGTCCGTCGCCTCCCGCGGGCCCTGCTCCTCCGGGATGACCTTGGTGTCGACGACGTTGGAGAACGCGAAGACGAACAGGGCGTAGTAGGCGCCGTCGGGGTCCACGAAGTCCGGGTCGACCTCGTCGAGGCCGTCGGGCCGGTACGGCTGAAGCAGGCCGTGCTGCTTCCAGTACGGGAAGTCGTTGACAGTCTGCACATGCACCACGTCCACACGGTTGTCCCCGCGGATGCGCTGCGCGTCGATCCGCGCGTTGTGGTACTTGCTCAGGTCGACGGTGACCTCGATGTCGATGTCAGGGAACATCTCGCTGAAGCCGGCCGTATACATCTGGGCCTGCTCGGGAGCATCCCCTCCGCGTACACGACCAGCCCGCCGCCCTCGACCCTGGCCTGCCCGTACAGCTCCTGCATCCGTGGGTCGGTGCCCATCGCCTTCTCCTTCTGTACGCGCGGCGGCGCTTCGCGTCCGTTCTGCCGGGGCAGCGCCTCTACCCTCCACAGGTTCAGAGTCACCCACATCGGCACGGTCCGAGCGGGACACCCCGGCCGCGAAGGAGAAGGCACCCGCACGTCGTGAGGTATCACCCAAACGCACGACACCGGGGGCGGCGTCGGCCTGCTGAGCGGCCCACCCGTTGCAGCGCCGAGAACGCCGGCAGCCTCTTGCGGCTCGCGTGCCAGCCCCCCGGAGGCAGGGTGACGCACCCCTATGGCCGGCCGACAGCTTGTCGGTGGACGAGACTGAACAGGCTCACGTGTCCGTACATTCCTTGGGCGGCACCCCATCGCCCGCAGTGCGGGGGCTGGGCACCGTCGCCGCGAGGTTGATTGCGTGCGGCCATGTTCAGGTTGACCTCGCCGTACGGAGATATACGGCAGGTTCGAGCTGGACATGAACAGCCGCCTGGAGCTGGATCTGGCCGCCCGGGCGGCCACGGTGCCAGGCCCGCGCTCCCCGGACGCTGCACCCGCTGGGCGAGGCGCGTCCTGACCGCCGGGCACCGTTCAGCGCAGGCGGCCGAGGGCCGGCACGAAGCGGCCGCTACGGCGGCGTACTTCTGCCAGGCGACACCATGGATGCGCGGGTATGGGCTCTTCGATACGGCGGACCTGGAGCTCTGGTGGCCCACCGTCAACCTCGCCGGCGTCTTCATCGTCTGCGGCGGGCCTGCTGCTCGTCGCCCTGTCCTGGCGCGACGTCCTCCCGCGCGCGGGAGAACGTCGCGGATCAGCAGCCGGGTGCCTCCTGCCGCAGCACGTCGACCCCCAGGGGTGCCGGGACAGGGGTCAGGCGGCCAGACGCAGCAGGGTCTCCTGGAAGGAGACCGCGCTCCTGGGAGGCCGGTTGTGGGGCAGCTTGGCAAGGGCTGCGGCCATGCCGCAGGTATTGGTCACGCCGGAGAAGACGAGCCCGGCGCCGATGGCACCGGACAGCCAGTGCGCGGGAGGCCATGCGAGGCCGGCCAGGAAGCCGGCGAGGACGAAGGTGCCGGCGGCGAGGCGGACCTGGCGGTCCATGGGCCAGGTGGCGCGGGCGCCTACCGGGCGCTCGACCTCGTGGCCCGCGGTGGCCCAGGCGGTGGTGCCGCCTTCGAGGGTGGCGGCGTCGATGTCCTGGGCGGCCAGCCGTGCGCAGCCCTTGGCGGACCGGGCTCCGGAGGCGCAGACGATGAGGAACGGCGTGCGCTGTGCGGCCTTCCTCAGGGCGTCTGCGGCTTCGTCCAGGCGGTCCAGGGGGATGTTGTGGGCGCCGGGCAGGTGGCCGGTGGCGTACTCGCCGGGGGTGCGGACGTCGATCACGGTGAACTCGCCGAAGCGGGCGGCGGCCTGGGCGGGGGTGAGTGCGGTGGTGGTCACGGAGCAGATGCCTTTCTGGGCAGGTTCCTCCACCGTACGATACCCGTGGGGGTATGTGAGGAGGTTGGTGTGCAACTCGACATGAGCGCCGAGGAGCTGAAGTCGGCGCTGAACCGGCTGCGGCGGGCGCAGGGTCAGCTCGCGGGAGTGATCAAGATGATGGAGGAGGGCCGGGACTGTGAGGACGTCGTCACGCAGTTGTCGGCGGTCTCCAAGGCGCTGGACCGGGCCGGGTTCTCGATCATCGCGACGGGTCTGCAGCAGTGCATGACCAGCGAGGACCCGCTGGTGCGGGACTCCGCGCAGATGCGGGCCCGGTTGGAGAAGCTGTTCCTTTCGCTGGCTTGAGAGCTTTTTGTATCCCGTGGGGCCTGCCGCGGACGCACCGACAACGGGGCGTCCGCGGCAGGCCCCACGGGTGCTTCACAGCAGGACGCCGGTCGCCATCACGGCGGCCACGGTCAGCAGCAGAGTGCTGAAGACCCGCTGCAGGATGGCGGGCTGGACCTTCGCAGACAGCCGCTTGCCGTCCCAGGCTCCCAGGACCGCCGTCGCGATGAACGGCATGATCAGGGCCCAGTCCAGGCTGACCTGGGTGGACGCGCGGGCCGCGAGGGCGACCAGGGCGTTGGCGATGATGACCAGCAGGCTGGTGCCGACGGCCGCGCTCATCGGTACCGCCAGCGCCGCCACCAGGGCGGGGACGGTGAGGAAGCCGCCGCCGACCCCGAGGAACCCGGTCATTGCGCCCAGTGCGGCCCCCGCCCCCGCTGCGCGGGGCGCCGCGACCGTCGCACCCTCGGACGGTGTCCGCTGACGCAGCATGCGCAGCCCGGCGAGCACGGCGAGGGCGGCGAAGGCCAGGGTCAGCACGGCGGCGGGAATGTGTGCGGACAGCAGGCCGGCCGCCGCGGCGGGCAGCAGCCCGGCCGCGGCGAACAGCAGGCCGGCCCGCCAGCGCACCGTTCCCGCCCGGGCGTGAGCCAGCAGTGCGGTGAGCGAGGTGACGATCACGATGATCAGGCTGGCGGTGGTGGCCTCGGCCGGGCTGAAGCCGAGCAGGTAGATCAGGGCGGGGACGGTCAGGATGCTGCCGCCCGCCCCGAGTGAGCCCAGGGCGAGACCGACCAGCGCCCCGGCGAGCAGGGCGAGAACGAACGCGGTCATATGACGGTCCCCACCGCCCCATGCGCGTCCTGGACGGGCAGGCCCAGATCGGCCCAGGCGCACATCCCGCCGGTGACGTCGACCGCCGCGACACCGCGCTCGGCGAGCAGGTGCGCGGCCTGCTGGGAGCGGTTCCCGGAGCGGCAGATCAGCACCAGGCCACGGCCGTCCTCGCGGCCGGGCAGGCCCGGCCTCTCGGCCAGCCGCGACAGCGGCAAGAACAGGGCACCGGGCGCGTGACCGGCCCGGAACTCGTTCTCCTCACGGACGTCGGCGAGCAGTGCGGAGCCGTCCTCGACGGCGCGGTGGGCCTGCGCTGGTGTGATGCGGCCGCGGCCGCTCTGGGGCAAGAGCATGATGCTTCCTCTGGCGCCTCTGACCCCCTGGGCCGGCCGTGAGTGGCCGGCGGGGTCAGGTGGTGCGGTCAGTGCTGGGCGAGCGTGACGAGGGTGAGGCCGGCGTCGGCGGCCGCGGCGTAGCCGTCATCGACGGCGACGACGTCACGTCCGTTGGCGTCCAGGACGGAGGCGGCGATCGCCGCGCGCATGCCGCCCGCGCAGTGCACCCACACGGTCCCGGCGGGCACCTCCTCAAGCCGCTGGTGGACCTGGTGGATCGGGATGTGCACGCTGCCCTCGATCCAGCCCTGGGACCGCTCGCCGTCCCGGCGGACGTCCAGCACCACTAGCTCCTCGCCCCGCTCACGCGCGGCGGCCAGGTCGGCGAACGTCGCCCGCGGGAACGAGGCAAGGGGTGCCCCGTCGCCGGTCCAGTCGTCCGGAGAGCCGACGGCCGCGGCGGCCGGGCGGTCGATGCCCACCCGGGCAAGCTCACGCTGGGCACGGGTGATGTCCTCGTAACTCTCCGCGAGCAGGGTGACCGGCTTGCCCCACGGGATCATCCACGCCAGGTAGGTGGCCGGCTGCCCATCGACCTCGAAGTTGAACGAACCCGCCACATGGCCTTCCGAGAACGCCACCCGGCTGCGCAAGTCGACGACCCACTCCCCGGCCGTCAGGCGGCGGGCGATCTCCCCGACGTCCGCACGCTCCGGTGCGGTCAGGTCCACCGGGGTGGGGCCTGCGGCGTTGGCCGGGCCCATGTGCGCGTAGTAGGCCGGAACGTCGTCCAGACCGGCCAGCAGCTCCTCGACGAACGTATACACGTCCTTAAGCAGCGCCGGGTTGGACGTCTTCTCCGTACCGATGGTGCTGTGGTCGCCGTCGGCCTGGCTGGCGGAGCAGAAACTGCCGAACCCGTGTGTCGGCATCACCGCCACATCGTCGGCCAGCTCGACGGCGAGCCGGTGCGCGGAGGCGTGCTGGGCTCGGGCCAGCTGCTCGGTGAGCCGCGGCTCCACCAGATCGGGGCGGCCCACGCTGCCGATCAGCAGCGAGCCGCCGGTGAACGCGGCGACCGGTCGCCCGGCCTCCTCCAGTACGTAGGAGGTGTGGTGCGGGGTGTGACCTGGGGTGGCCACGGCCCGCAGGACCAGGCCCTCGTCGATCTCCTCGACATCGCCGTCGGCCACCGCGACCCGTGCGTACGCCACCGACGCCCCGGCGGGCACCAGGTAGCGCGCGCCGGTCAGCCGGGCCAGCTCCAGGCCACCGGTGACGTAGTCGTTGTGCACGTGCGTCTCCGCGACGGCCGCGATCCTGACCCCGCGCCGGGCCGCTGCCGCGATCACCCGGTCGATGTCCCGCGGCGGATCAACAACCACCGCCGCCCGGGCCCCGCCCGCCAGATAGCTGCGGTTGCCCAGACCTTGGATCTCAAGGATGTCGGCAAAGAACACGGCACACTCTCCCTCACGGCACAATTACCCCCCGGGGTATCTCAATCACCGTAACAGAGATACCTGGGGGGGTATCTAGGGAGGTGTGCGACGGTCGCTACGCTCACGAAGGTGCCCCGGCTCGCGAAGCTCCTGCGGGAGCCGACCCCGGCCGACCGGGTCCAGGGCAGCCGTGCCCCGGCACCCCGGCGCGCCCGCACCAGCCGACGCGGACACCCCGGGCGCGGACATCTGTATCGGCTACGCCCGATAACTAAGCGTTGTCCCGTAAATGATCTACGGCGTGTTCGTTGACCTGCCTGCTTCTTCGTCAGCCGGCGAGGGCGAGGTTGTGCAGGCGGGCGATGCCGAGCATGGCGTGGTGGACGCCGTCGCCCTAGGCGGCGTCTCGGGTCTCTGATAGCTTTCCCATCGTCTTGGTTCTGCCAGATGGAGACGAGCGCGTCGTGCCAGCCGTGCATGGCAATCAGCAGGTCGCGATAGAGCGCACGCTTGTCGTCCAACCAGCGCACGCGTTCCTCGTAGGTTTGAGGTTCCCCCGAGATGCGGAGCGTGTTGACAGAGGGTCAGATGGGACTCATGAGAGGAACATCGACTATGGCCGCCCCCAGAAAGTACTCGCTGGAGTTGCGTGAGCGTGCGGTACGGATGTACCGAACCTCCGACCCGAAGCCGCAGATCAAGAAGCTGGCCGTCGACTTCGGTGTGCATCCCGAGGCCCTGCGCGGCTGGATCCGGCAGGCCGAGGCGGATGCCGGCGAGCGCGACGACCGTCTCACCACCGACGAGCGGGCCGAGCTCGCGGCGCTGCGCAAGGAGAACGCCCAGCTCAAGCGGGCGAACGACGTCCTGCGGACGGCCTCGGCTTTTTCGCGGCGCAACTCGACCCGACCCGGCCCAGGTGACGGCGCTCGTTGACGAGCATCCCCGCCTGGGAGTCGAGTGCGTCCTGCGGGAACTGCACATCGCTTCCTCCACCTACTACCGCTGGCGCCGTGCGGAGAAGGAGCCGTGCGAACGGCGGCGCCGCGACGTCGAGCTGACTGAGCGGATCAAGGAGATCCACGCTGGAGTACGCGCTCGCGTCCCGCGAGGTCGAGCCCGGCAAGCTCACCCACCACGCCGACCACGGCTGTCAGTAGACATCCATCAAGCTCACAACTCGGCTGATGCGAGCCGGAGTTGAGGCATCCATGGGCTCCGTCGGAGACTCGTACGACAATGCCCTCGCGGAGAACCTCTGGATGCTCATCAAAACCGAATGCATCCGCGGGCGCACCTTCACCACGAGGTCCGAGGCCAACCTCGCGCTCTTCGAATACATCGACGGCTTCTACAACTCCCGCCGCATCCAGGACCGGCTCGGCTTCCTCAGCCCGATCGAGTTCGAGGAGAAGCACTACGCCGAGCAGGCGACGGCCGAACCAACGAATCGGAACACCCGTCAACCCCTGCTGACCAGCTGATCAGCACCTCCCGCACGCCGGGGGAACCTCAAACGAGCGGACCGTACGTTCCTGGTCTTCGCCTGCTCGTCGGGCCGCAGCAACGGCAGACCGTCAACGAGCTGGAGCCGGGCAGACCCCGGCGCGAGACCATCCCCGCCCATCGGTCCTCACTCTCTGTCCATCGCATTGGATGCGAGAATTTCGCATCCAATGCGAGCCGGGAGCGTTTTCGCAGCTCAGTCGCTCGAAGGAGTGAGAAGCCGCCTACTGTCGCGACGACGTCGCTACGGTGGAACCGGGGTCGGCGCGGGCCCCGCCTCGGTGAGACCGCTGAACGCTCGCCATGCGCCGCTGCCAGGGCGGAGGTCGCATATTCGCATCCGATGCAATTGGCGTCGGTATACAGCGGTTGGCGCTGAGAACGATCACGGTCAGGGCGTGAGTGTGCTGCCCCAGTTCTCGTAATCGCGGAGGGCTTTGCGCTGGGCCCAGAGGTTGGCAGATGTCGAGGAGCCCGGTGTGCACGGCGGGGGTGACGCGTCCTGGCGGCGTCCCACGGTCACGCAAGCGCTGTCGTTCTTGCGGAAAACGTTGCGTGACGTCGCTTTACGTACCTGGTTGGATACTCAGAGAGAACATGGCAGGTGCAAGCCCCAGAGGAGACTGTGTGCCATCGACAGCAGATCACGCGGAGCAGCAGGACAACCCGGCCATGCGGCTCGGGTTTGGTCCCGGCCAGGTCGTCCGGGAGGTCGGACACGGCGACGACGTCGACCAAGACCTCCGTGAAGGGATCGAGGAGGTCACCGGCCTGGAATTGGTCGATGAGGATCACGACGACGTCGCTGACTTCGTCTTGCTGTGGTTCCGCAGTGGTGACGGCGACCTCATCAACGCCCTGGTCGACGCCATCGAGCTGATCGATGGGGGCGGCGAGATCTGGCTCTGCACCCCGAAGACCGGGCGAGACGGCTACATCGAGCCGAATGAGATCAATGAGGCGGCACAGACCACCGGGCTCTCCCAGACCAGGTCCATGGCCGTTGCGAGGGACTGGAGCGGCGCCAGGCTGACTACCCCGAAGAGCGCGAAGAGCGGGAAGAGGTAACCGGTTCTCGGGTATCCGAACGGAAATTGGCGGTAGCCGCTGGCCCGGACCATGGTCCGGTCGGTGCGAGGACGCTGACGCGATTCTCGTACTCGCGGCGGGCCTTGCGCTGGTCCGGGATGACCGGGAGGCCCTGGGCGCCGTCGAGCGGCTGGCAGCGGGCGAGGAGCTGGCGGTGTACGGCGGGGACGGCAGTGACACGGAGGGTGTAGCCCTGGCCGCGCTGTACGGTCGCCCCCCTGGTCGAGCGCGGCCCGCTCGGCGGGCTCCAGCTCGGCAGTGCGGAGGAAGTCGGCCGGGTTCATTGGACGCTCGCCGCGCCTGTCGTCATTCGATCGTTTGACGACAGGGGGCAGGGGCCCGGCAGCAGGAGGGCCCCGTCGAGGAGCGTGACCAGACACGATCGGGCGACGCGTGGTCCGGCTGCGCGCTTCCCTGGCGCGGTGGCGGGTGCCAGGCCGGAGGGGCTGAAGGGGGCGACGGCTGCTCGCGAGGAGACCCAACGACTGCCACTTTTGGCTAACAGACCACCGGCATGCTGGAGTCGGCCAGCTCGTAGACGGCTGAGCGGACAGAGTTGAACCGGGGTGATCCCCGAGGCAGCCCTGGGGCCCCACAGCGCTGCCCGGCGGGGTCCTGCGTGAACGGCGGGCCGACGGGGCAAGCCTTCCGTCGATGGATCGACACCCTTCGCCGAGGAGACGACCGTGCGTGTGGCCCTGCTGATCGGATCGCTCGCGGAGCTGGACACGTGCCATGCCCTGTACGCGAATGCGCTGGCGGCCGACGGCCACGAGGTGTGGGTCGGATCGGTCAACAGCCTGTCGGCCGCGGGCGGCGAGCTCTCGATGACGGCGGGCCGGGCTGAGCCGGACCAGATGGTGAATGCGGGCGCCCCCTTCCCCGGGACCACCCGGCGTCGCGACTGCACGGATCTGGACCTGGTGTGGGTGCTCAACTACCCGCATCCTTCCGTACAGACCGAGACGTGGCAGCTGCTGTGGCGGCTGAACCAGCAGGTGCCCTTCGTCAACGACGTCGTCGGCATCCTGATGTTCGGCAACAAGACCAACCTCGACGCCGTGGTTCCGGCCGGCCATCTGCCGCGCACGCTGGTCTCCTCGTCGTTCGACGAACTGTGGGCCCACTACCAGCGGGCACCGGAGCAGACCTGGGTACTTAAGCCGACCGACGACGACGCGGGCGCCGACGTCTACCTCCTCAAGCCCGGTGACAGCAACAACCGGGTACTGCTGCAGTCCATGACCGGCAACACCGGCGTGACCGAACTGCTCACCAAGGGCAGCCTGATGGGGCTCCGCCGGCGCTACTGCGCACTCCAGGAATACGTCCCGCACACCGAGGAGAAGCGCGTCATCCTCGTCGGTGGGCGGCCCGTAGCCCAGCAGGCACACCGGCTCGCCCCCGACGAGCACCGCGGCAACACCACGCACCGCGCCTCCTGCTCGGAAACCGAACTCACCGATGATGAATGGCAGCTGTGTGAACAGGTCGGCGAGCGACTGATGCGCCACGGCATCCGCTTCGCCGGGATCGACCTCGCCCACCCGTACGTCTTCGAAGCCAACCTGGTCAACCCCGGCGGCCTGGACGAACGCCTCACCCTCGGCCTGCCCGACCTCACCCCGGACGTCCTACGGACCCTTCTCAAGGAGGCGCCGGCCCGCCACCACGCCGGAGCTGTGCGGTGACGGCCGCCGGACCGGCCCAACCCGCAGCGCCTTTCGGCCTGTTCGCCGAGGCCCGCGAGCTGCTGCCCAGCATCGTCGCCGTACGCCGGACCCTGCACCGCACCCCCGAACTCGGACTGCATCTGCCGCGCACTCAGCACACCGTCCTCAAGGCTCTCAAGGGGCTGGGGCTGCGCATCTGCACCGGAGAACGCCTCAGCTCGGTCACCGCCGTACTGGAGGGAGACCGGCCCGGCCCGACCGTCCTGCTGCGGGCCGACATGGACGCCCTGCCCCAACAAGAGGACACCGGGCTCGCATTCGCCTCCGAGGTACCCGGCCACATGCACGCCTGCGGCCACGATCTGCACACCGCGATGCTCCTCGGCGCCGCCCGGCTGCTCTCCGCACGTCGTGAAGGCCTGGCGGGCCGGGTGGTGTTCATGTTCCAGCCCGCGGAGGAGGCGGGCGGCGGCGCCCAGCACATGATCGACGAGGGACTGCTCGACACGTCGGACGGCTCCGGCGTGGCCGCGGCGTTCGCCCTGCACGTCACCACCCGCTTCGACAGCGGCACCATCCACCTGCGCCCTGGCCCCATGTTCGCCGCCGCCGATCTCCTGCACCTGACCGTCCGCGGCCGGTCCGGACATGCCTCCGCACCGCATCTGGCCCTGGACCCGGTCCCGGTGGCCTGTGAGATCGTCCAGGCACTGCAGACGATGGTGACCCGCAGCGTGAACGTCTTCGACCCCGCCGTGCTCACCATCGCATCGATCCACGCCGGTACGACGACGAACATCATCCCGGAGACCGCCGAGATCCAGGGCACCTTCCGCACCCTGACAGAACCGACCCGCCGGATGGTGCGCGAGGGCATCGCCCGCGTCGCGCACCACGTCGCCGCCGCGCACGGAGCCACCGTGGACATCGAGTTGACGGACAGCTATCCGCCCGTCGTCAACGATGCCTTCGTCGCCTCCGCCGTCCGGGACACCGCCGCCGAACTCCTCGGCACCGACCGCGTCCAGCACCTTCCCGAGCCGTTCATGGGTGCGGAGGACTTCAGTTACGTGCTGCGACGCGTACCCGGCGCGATGGCCTTCCTCGGCGCCCGGCCAGCCACAACCACACCCGAGGAGACACCGGACTGCCACTCCAACCGAGTCGTCTTCGACGAGCACACCATGGCCGTCGGCGCTGCGCTTCACGCGGCCGTGGCCCTGCGGTGCCTGGCAGCTCCACCGCCAAACGGCCCGCCCGTCCCATAGGGGGCGCATCGCCAGCTGTCGGCCCAGGGGGGAGGAGCCGATTCGGTGGCTGGCCAGGCTCAGAGATGGCTATCCGGTCGGCAGAGGAAATTCGTCACTCATTCGAATGGTTTGGTGGTCTCTG
>NZ_JASCIR010000012.1 GCF_029968095.1 Streptomyces solicavernae
GGCGGGGGGGGGGGCGGGCCCCCCCCACACCCCCGCCGTCAGGCGCAGCGCCCCGACGGCGATCCGGCCACCGCCGACCCGGCCGCCCCGGCCGACAGCCAGCCCCGCGAAGGGGCCCGTGGAGGGCCCGGTCCCCGCGAGGAGTCCCGCGCACCGGGGCAGTACGACGGCGGACGGCACCCGCACCGCGTCGTACGCCACCAGCGCGAGCGGCGCCGCACTGCCCCGCACGAGCAGGTACAGCGCACCCCGCGTGGCGGCGACCACACGCGCGGGGCGCGGCGGCCCCAGCACATCGGCGGCGGTGAGGGTCGACGCCGCCCCGCACAGGGCCGCCGGGCTCACGCCGACACGCCCACGGCCGGCACGCCGGTGGCCGGGCTCACGCCGACACGCCCACGGCCGGCACGCCGGTGGCCGGGCTCACGCCGACACGTCCACGGCCGGCACACCGGTGGCCGCCACGCTGGTGGCCGGTACCGGGAACGCCTGGAGTGCCTTGTGGAAGCACTCCAGCGGGGCGTGTGTGAGGCCCGCGCCGATCTGGCCGATGCCGGGCTCGCGGTGCGAGATGCCGGTCGTGATCACCGGGACGATGCCCGTGTCGAGCACCGCCCGCAGGTCGATGCCCACGGGTGCGCCGATCCCGCCGAGCAGCGGCAGCCGGTACGCCTCGTGCCGGGTCAGCGTGATGCGGGCCATGTCCCGGCTGATCCGCACCGCCTCCTCGACCGTCCCGCCGACGAAACCGGTGATCGCCGGTGCCGCCGCGAGCGAGAAGCCGCCGAGCCCGTACGTCTCCGCGATCGCACTGTCGCCGATGTCCGGGTTGGCGTCGTCCGGCCCGTACCCGGCGAAGTACATGCCGCGGATCCGGGTCGCGGGCGCCGTGAACCAGGCGTCGCCGAGGCCGCTGACGCGGATGCCGACCTCGACGCCGTTGCGCGCGAAGGCCGTCACGAGCGTCGAGTGCGGTACGCCGGCCGCCGCTGACGTGGAGAGTTTGGCCGCCGCCATCGAGAAGTTGAGGAACCAGTAGTGGTTGCCGGCGAGGAAGCCGATGACCTCGGGGCCGTTCTCCGTACGGGCCAGAGACGCGGCCAGTTCGTGAAGCAGCAGCATGGACGCGGCCGTGTTGCGGCTGTGGCACTCGTCGCCCATCTGCAGCGCCTGGGCGGTGACCGCGCGCAGGTCGACCCCGTCAGGCCGGGCCCGCAGTGCGCTGCGCAGGGCGGGCGCGAGGATGCCGCCCATCCAGCGGAGGCGGTCCAGCACGTCGTCGCCGAGCGCCCCGTACCGCAGGCAACGGCCCGCGCCCTCGTTGAGGTTGGAGTAGGCGCGCCGGCCGGTCGCCGGGTCCTCGACGACGAGCAGCGGCATCGACGGCGAGACCACCCCGCCCATCGGGCCGACCGTGTCGTGATGGTGGCACGGCTCGAAGTCGATCGCACCGGAGTCCGCGAGCCGTCCGGCGGCCTCCGGGGTGTCCGCCCAGCCTTCGAGGAGCGCGGCGCCGACGACGCCCGCCCGCATCGGCCCGCACATCCGGTCCCAGCCGAGGGGCGGCCCGGCGTGCAGCAGCACCCGGCGGCCGCTCGCCCGGTCGTCCAGTACCGGCAGAGCCTCACGCGCGGTGACCACGTCCCGCCAGACCGGGCGGACGGCAAGCAGCCGGGAAACCGCCTCCGCGTTGGCGGCCTCCACGCGCGCGTGCGCGGTGAGTTCGGCCAGCTTCCAGGCGAGGTCCGGCTCACCGGAGGCGGGCGGCCGCCAGTCGAGCGCCGTGACGTCGGCCCCGGCGGTCCGGGGCACGTCGGCGAAGTCCGGCACGCCGACGGCGGCGATGTGAGCGGGCGCCGCACCGAGCAGCGCTCCGACGGGGACCGTGCTCATGCGTGTCCTCCCGCAGGGGTCAGATCGGTTGGCGCCGGGTCGGTCGGCGCCGGGTCGGTCGGCGTCGGGTCGGTTGGCGTCGGGTCGGTTGGCGTCAGACCGGTTTCCGCACGCCCGCGTGGTGCACGATCCGGAAGGAGGGCCACCGCGGTGCGAGCGGCGTCCGTGCTGTTCGGCGCGAGCAGCGCGCCCGCCCCCCGCAGCCGCTCCCGCTGTCCGGCGGCGTCCTGCGGATCGCGATCGGTGCCCACCACGTACGCCACGACGTGCGGGCGGCGGCGGGCCGGCACCTGCTCCAGCTCCGCGGCGAGCTCCAGCTCGGCGGCGAGCGGTCCGGCCGGGTCCGGGCCCGCGCCGTGCCCGAGCACCACGTCCACGACCACCACGGCGGTACGCGGATCACGCAGCGCCGCCCGCAGGTGCGCGGCGCGCACGGCCGGGTCGATCATCGGGTGCGGGCGGCCCGCGGTGTACGCGTCGTCGCCCAGGTCGAGGATCAAGTCCCGGTCGGGCAGGGCGATGTCGCCCCCGGGCGCGGCCGGGGTCTCCGTGACCGCCGACGGCAGCAGCTGCCGGGCCTCGTACGCGAACGTCCCGCCCGCGTACAGCGCCCGCAGCAAGTGGCCGCCGGGCGAGGGGAGTCGAGGCGGCGTGAAGGGCTCGGGGACCACGCCGCCGAGGAGACGTACCGCCGTGTACGCGGCGTCGCGCAGCGTGCCGGTCACGGTGAGCCTGCCCGAGGTGTACGGCCGCGTCCCGTCGAGGAAGCACGCGACCACCGGCTTCGCCGAGCGCCGGGCGCGCTCCAGGACCCGCTCGGCGACCTCGGGCGCAGGCGGCTTCGACACCAGCAGGATCAGCGCACAGCCAGGGTCGGCGTCGAGCAGTTCGAACGCGTCGAGCGTCGTGACCCCGCCGACCTCCGCGCTCAGGTCGCGCCCGCCGGTGCCGATCATCTGCCGTACGCCCTCGCCGCAGGCGTCCAGGAGGCACGACACCTGCTGAAGTCCCGTGCCGGACGCGCCGATCAGGCCCGTACGACCCGGGCGCAGGGCGTTCGCGAAGCCGAGCGGCACCCCGTCGATCAGGGCGGTGCCGCAGTCGGGGCCCATGGCGAGCAGCCCGCGCGCGTGCGCCTCGCGCTTGATCGCGACCTCCTGGGCGAGCGGCACGTTGTCGCTGAACACGAAGGCGTGCAGGCCGCAGCGGAGCGCCTTCAGCGCCTCGGCGCCCGCGTACGGACCGGGTGTGGAGATCAGCGCGAGCGCGGCGGCCGGGTCCGTCTCGGTGAGCGCGCGGGGCGCGGGTTCCGCGGGGGAGGCCCCGCTCCCCGTACCGCCGCTGTCGGGCCGGTCGAGCAGTCCGCTCATGCCGTCGAGGGCGGCCGCGAGCGCGTCGGGCGCGCCGCGCAGCGCCACGACCAGGTCGCTGGGCCGGGCCGCGCGCCCCTCGTCGGTGAGGAGGCCCGCGTCGGCGAGCTGCCGCAGATTGGCCGCGGTCGCCATGACCAGGCCGGCGGCGCCGACACCGGGCAGCTCGGAGAGGTGCCGCGCGGCCCGCATCAGGGCGACGGAGTCGGCGTAAGTGTCACGGCGTACGGAGTTGAGGACGTGTTCTTCACCGAGGTTTTCTTCACCGAGGTCTTCTTCACCAAGGTTCTCTTCACCAAGGTTCTCTTCGCCAAGGTTCTCTTCGCCAAGGTCCATGGCTCGACCGTACGGTTCACGCCCCCGCGGGTCTTCGGCGAACGGTGCCAGCGCACACCCGGAGATCACCGGCACCCGCTGACAGTGACCGGCGGTGCCGGGGCGGCGACCCTCTCCTGAACACCCATCTCGTACGCGGCGTGCCACCCGGAGAACTCCCCGTGACTCCCCAACTCCCGTACCGAAGCCGAGAGGTGTCCGCGCATGTCCCTCACACCCACCGACCCACCCACCGGCCCACCCACCGACCCACCAACCGGCCCACCCACAGAAGAACCCGACTCCGGCCCCGTGCAGACGGATGGGGGCTCCCGGGCCAGGCGCGCCGCCGAGGCCACCGAGGACTTCGCCGCCGACCGGCTGCCGCCGGGCCAGTCCCGCTCCACCCTGTCCATCACGCTGGTCCGGATGGGGTTCACGGTGTCCGCGACCGATCTGCTGTACGGCATGTCGCTCGGCCTGTTCTTCCCGTTCTGGACGGCGCTCGCCATCGCCCTCGGCTCCTCGCTCGTCGTCAGCGCCGTGTCGATCCTGTGCGGTCTGATGGGGCAGCGCGAACGCGTCACCACCGCACTCGGTCTGAAGGCGGCCTTCGGGCGCAACGGCAGCCGGCTGCCGTCCTTCGTGATCGCGCTGCTGTCCGCCGGGTTCGTCGGCTACAGCACCGGCATCACCGCGGGCGTCCTGCCCGGCGGCGACGACCCGTGGCTCGGCCTCGCGTACTGCGTGCTGCTCAGCGCCGTCTACACCGCCCTGTCCATCGTCGGCTTCGGCAAGGGCCTGACCTGGGTCGGCCGGATCAGTGTGCCGCTCATGCTGGTCACCGTGATCGTCGCCGTCGTGGCCGCCGTGCAGCACGCGGGCGGACTCGGCGCGATCGTGGGCGCCGAACCGGCCCGCGCGGGCGAGGCCACCGCGCTCGCCATGTTCGCGCTCGGCGTGAACAAGTGGATGACCGGCGCCACCGTCACCCCCGACATCACGCGTTTCGGCAAGTCCCCGACCACCGTGTACACCACCACCCTCGCCGAGTTCATGGTCGGCAACTTCGGCTTCAACCTGCTCGGCATCATGCTCGGACTGGGCGTCGGCATGGGCGACATGGGCGCCGCCTTCGGCGCGGTCGGCGTGGGCGTGCTCGCCGCGTTCGCGATCTTCGTGCAGGGCTTCCCGCACGAGGTCAACAACATGTACGCGGCCAGCCTCGCCGGGCGCACCGCGGTCGACCTGCCCCGGATCGCCGTCAACGTCATCGCGGGCGCCCTGGCCTGCGCGCTCGCGTACTACGGCCTGTCGGCGGGCATCCTGGACGCGTTCCTCACCTACCTCGGCTACCTCGGGTACGCGATCCCGCTGATCCCGGGCATCCTCGTCGCCGACTACTTCCTGCTGCGGCGCGGCCGCTACGACCTCTCCGAGGCCGCCGTCGCCGCCGTCAACTGGCGTGCCGTGGCGGCCTACACGGCCGGTCTCGCCGTCAACCTCGTCCTGGGCTTCGGCTTCGGCGACCGGCTGTGGCACGCGCTGCCGCTGACCGGGGCACTGCTCTACGTGCTGTTCTCGCTGCCCCAGCTGCGCGCGGCCCGCGCACGCCCCGCCCCGGACGTCAGCGCGCCCGTGCGCTGAGCAACCGGTGGGCGTGCACGGCGAGTTCGGTCTGCAGCCGGCGCATCGGGTCCTTGTCCGGTGCGCCGGTGAGCCGTTCGATCTGCTTCAGCCGGTAGCGCAGGGTGTTGTAGTGGATGTGCAGCTCGTCGGCGGTCTCCACGCCGTTGCGGTCGCGGCGCAGATAGGCGGCGAGGCTGTGCACGAGCGACCCGTCGTGCTCGGCGTCGTACGCGAGCAGAGGCCCCAGCGCGTCGTCGACCAGGGCGCGCAGCTCGTCCGTGGGCAGCTGGTCGAGCAGCCGGTAGACCCCGCCCTCGGCGTGGAGCCGTACAAAACTGCCCGTGGCGCCGTCGAGTTCACGGCCGAGCGCGAGCGTGGACAGGGCCTCGCTGTGGCTCAGGTGCAGCTCGGCGAAGTCGTCCCGGACCGTGCCCGCGGCGAGCGCGACCGTGCGCCCGGGGCAGGCGGCGAGCACCGCGCGCTGCAGCGCCTCGCACGTCACGCCGAGCGAACGCCCCGGCTCCACCAGGAGCGTGAGGCCGCCCGGCGTACCCCACGCCGGGGTGGGCGAGCCGAGCGCGGTACGCGCCGCGCACAACAGCCGCTCCTCCTGCCCCCGTACGTCCCCGGCGCCCGCGCCCCCCGCCACCTCGACGACCACCGCCGCCCGCGCCCGCGCCAGGTCCCAGCCGAGCGCGGCGGCCCGCCGGGCGGACTCGGCCCGGTCGCGCGGCGGATGCGAGACCAGTTCGGTGAGCAGCAACGTCCGGTAGCGGCGCTCCCGTTCGGCGAGCACCCGCTCCTGCACGGCCAGCATCGCGGCCAGGCTCGCCACGTGCTCGACGGCCAGCACCTGCTCCTCGTCCAGCGCGCGGCCCGCGGGCGCCCACAGGGCGACCTCCCCGCCGGAGCGGCTGCCCACGGCGATCGGCCGCGTCACGCTCGCCGCCGTACCCTCGGGCGGCGCGCCCGCCGCGGCGAGCACCGAACCGTCCGCGGACCGTACGGCGACGGCGGCGCCGGTCTCCGCCGCCAGGGCCTCGACCAGGTCGCGGTGGCCGCCGCCGTGCAGGACCGCCTGCGAGAGCCGGTCCCGCAGCGCCTGCGACCGCTCCAGGCTCAGCGCCTGCCGGTTCAGGACCGTGCCGATCACCTCGGACAGGATGTCGTTCAGCATCACCTCGCCCGGCAACTCCACGATGGGAAAGCCGAGTTCGTCCGCGCACCGCAGCATCGCCGCGGGCAGCATCGGCAGATACGGGCCCACCTTCACGCCGAGCGCGGCGAGCCCGCGGCCCGACAGCTCGGGCACCAGCGCGGTCAGCGCCCGCTCGTCGTCGCGGACCGCGTACGCGGTGGTCAGCAGGAACTCGCCGCCGCGCATCCAGCGGATGATGTCGGGCACTTCCATGATGTTGGCGACCCGGATCGCCCGCCGCGCCCCGTCCCGCCCCGCCACGAGCCGCGCCCCGCTGAGCGCGGGCAGCTCCAGGGCGCGGGCGACGGTCAGCACGGCCGGCGGGGGCACGGCTGCGGACCCCGGCTCGGCGGGCGGCGACGCGGTGCTCGGTCCTCTGGCCACGCCGCCCACTATGAGTGGGTACGCGAGGGCTGTAAACGCTGTCGGCAGAATGTTGTATACGAATCGGGGGCGCCCCGATACCCCCGCGGCCACCGCCGCCCTACGTCGCGGGCGTCCCGCAGCACCCGCCCCCGGACACTGGCAGCAGGCGTCAACACACCCCCGTACGTACTGGCACCGCCTGCCCATGACCTTGCGCGCCGGCCTTCCTATCGTCCTGGCATGCCTCGACGACCTGCGCCTTCCGCGCCTTCCGCGCCCGCCGCGCCCGCCGCGCCCGCCGCGCCGCTCACCGTCCTCGCCGTCGGCGGCAACGCACTGCTGCGCGAGGGCCGGCCCGCCACGTTCACCGAGCAGTACGAGGCCGCCAGGCGGCTCGCCGGGCCGGTGGCCGCGCTGGTGCGGGCCGGCCACCGGGTCGTCGTCACGCACGGCAACGGCCCGCAGGTCGGCCTCATCAAGCGGCGGGCCGACCTCGCCGCCGCGGTCGACCCTCAACTTCCGTCCCCTGAGCTGGACATGTGTGTCGCGGACTCGCAGGGCGGCCTCGGCTGCATCCTGACCCGCGCCCTCGCCACCGCACTCCCGGCAGCCGGGCCGCCGCCCGTCGCCGTGCTCACCCACACCGTCGTGGACACCGCCGACCCCGCCTTCGCGCACCCCACCAAGCCGATCGGCGCCCACCTCTCGCGCGCCGAGGCCGAACGGCTCGCCGACCGGCACGGCTGGACCGTCGGCGAGGACGCGGGCCGCGGCTGGCGCCGCCTGGTGCCCTCACCGGCCCCGCTCCGCATCGTCGAACTGGCCGCCGTGGCCGCCCTGTCGGCCGCCGGACACGTGGTCGTCGCGGGCGGGGGCGGTGGCATCCCGGTGGCCGTGGGGCCCGGCGGAGTGCTGCGCGGCGTCGAGGCGGTCGTCGACAAGGACGCCACCTCGGCGCTGCTCGCCACCGGCATCGGCGCCGACGAGCTGATCGTCACCACCGGCGTGGACCGCATCGCCCTGGACTGGGGCACGCCCCGCGCCCGCGAGCTGCGCCGCCTCGACCAGGACCGGGCCCGCCGCCACCTCGCGGACGGCCAGTTCCCCGAGGGCAGCATGGGCCCGAAGGTCCGCGCGGCCCTGGACTTCCTCGCGGCGGGCGGCGCCGGCGTCCTCGTCACCTCGCCCGAGGCGCTGGGCCGCGCCCTGCGCGGCCGCTCCGGCACCCGCATCGTGCCCGGGCCTGCTGCCAAACCTCGGGTGCGGCACGGCACTTCGCCTACGGCGGCACGCGTCCCCGCACGGAACGCCCCGGCCACCGACGCGTGACACCCGGCCGACGCGTGTCACCCCGCCGACGCGGGGCCGCACCCCTCGACCCGACCAGCGCGCGGCGATCAACATGCAGCGACCGAAGGACCCGCCCCGAAGGACCCGCCCCGAAGGACCCGCCCCGAAGGACCGACCCGACGCACCCCACCCGACGCACCCCACCCGAAGGACACGTATGCCTCACAGTGCCGCTCCCGCCGTGGCCGCCGCGCACGGCGCGTCGTACGCGCCCGGTCCCGGTGATCTCCCCGTCGACGGCCGCCACCACCTGCGCACCACCGTCGACACGGCCCGCTGGGGCGAGTTGCCGAACGCCGCGCGCGAGCCGGTGCTCGCCGTGGCCGACGGGGACACGCTCACCCTCGACCTGGTCTCGCACGAGGGGATCCTGCCCGACCAGGGCCGCGACCCGGTCGCGTTCTTCGGCGCCTTCGGGGTGCCGGAGCGTGCGGTACTCGCCGACGCCCGGGAGATCGCGGCGTCCGGCCTCGCACCGGACGACCGGCTCGGGCCGCACATCGTCACCGGACCGGTCGCGGTGCGCGGTGCCCGGCCCGGCGACCTGCTGCGCGTCGAGACCCTGTCCCTGTACCGGCGCACCCACTACGGCGTCATCTCCAACCGCCACGGCCGCGGCGCCCTGCCCGGCGAACTCCCGGACGAAGCAGCCGAGTTGGTCGACCCGGACACGCGCCGCACCCCGACCGGCACCGTCACCTCCTTCTGTACGGTCGAACGGCGGCCGGACGGTGCCGAGTTCGGGCTGCTGCGGTACGGGCCCTCGGGCACGGCACGGTTCCCGCTCAACCCGTTCGTCGGGATCATGGGTGTCGCGAGCGCCGCCGGCGGCCCGGTGCACTCCGTCCCGCCCGGCCGCCACGGCGGCAACCTCGACGTCAGGCATCTCGGCTGCGGCTCCTCCCTCTACCTGCCCGTGCAGGTCGACGGCGCCGGATTCCACGCCGGGGACCCGCACTTCGCGCAGGGCAACGGCGAGGTCGCTCTCACCGCCCTGGAGGCCCCGCTCCGCGCGACGGTCCGGCTCTCGGTCGTACGCGGCGAGGCGGCGCGGCGTGTGACGGGGCTGCTCGGCGAGCCGTTCGCCGAGACCCGTACGCACTGGATCGCCCTCGGCCTCGACGCGGACCTGAACGAGGCGATGCGCCAGGCCGTGCGCTCCGCGCTCGCGTTCCTCACCGCCCGTACCGGCATGGACCGCGCGACCGCCTACGCCTACCTCAGCGCCGCCGCCGACTTCGAGGTGTCGCAGGTGGTGGACGGAGTGAAGGGCGTGCACGGGTGATCCGCAAGGCGGACTTCCCGGGCGTCCTCTGAACGTTCCCGGCCGCACGACACACAGGAGACCGCCGTGACCGCTCTGCTGCTGCGCAACGCCCGCCTGGAGGCCGCACCCGACCCCACCGACGTACTGATCCGGGACGGCCGCATCCACGCGGTCGGCCCCCGGCCCGAGGCCGACCGGACAGCCCGACGCCCGCAGTCCGCCGCGGAACTCCCCCAGTCCGCCGCGGAACTCCAGCAGTCTGCCGCGGGACTCCCGCAGTCCGCCGTAGAACTCCCGCAGTCCGCCGCGGAACTCCCGCAATCCGTCGCGGAGTTCGACTGCGCGGGCCGCGTCGTCCTGCCCGGCTTCGTCGAGGCCCATCTGCACCCCGACAAGGCGCTCCTCGACCTCACCCACCCGCAGCCCGCCGGCACCCTCGCCGACGCCATCCGCGTCACCGCCGAACTCAAGGCGGGCTTCACCCACGACGAGGTGCGCGCCCGCGCCGAACGGGTGCTGCGGATGTGCGTCGCGCACGGCACCACCACCCTGCGCGCCCACCCCGACGTCGACCCGGTCGCCGGACTCACCGGACTCGACGTACTGCTCGAACTCCGCGACACCTGGGCGGAGTTGATCACCCTGCAAGTCGTCGCCTTCCCGCAGGAGGGAATCCTCAAGGCGCCCGGCACGACCGAACTCCTGCGCCGGGCGCTCGCCGCGGGCGCGGACGCGGTCGGCGGCTGCACGTACGGCGAGGTCTCACCGGAGGACTGCCGACGCCACGTCGAACTCGTCCTCGACCTGGCCGTCGAGTACGGCGTACCGGCCGATCTGCACGCCGACTTCGCCGACGACGGCTCCGATCCGCGGTTCGCGCTCGCCGAGTTCATCGCCGAGCAGACCGCCGCGCGCGGACTCGGCGGGCGGGTCACGCTCGGCCACGCCACCTCGCTGGGCGGCCGCCCGCCCGGGGAGCGACGCGCGGTCCTGAAGGCGCTCGCCGAGGCGGGCGTCGCCGTGGTGCCGCTGCCCGCCACCGACCTGTTCCTCGGCGGCCGCGGCGACACCACCGCCGTACGCCGCGGCCTCGCCCCGGTCCGCGAACTCTGGGACGCGGGCGTGCTCACCGCCTGCTCCAGCAACAACATCCGCAACGCCTTCACCCCGTACGGCACCGGCGACGTCCTCGACACAGCCCTCCTCCTCGCCCGCCTCGGCCACCTCTCCGGACCCGCTGACCTGCGCCGGGTGCTGCGCATGGTCACGTACGACGCGGCCCGCGTGGTGGGTCTGGCGGAGGGGGACTACGGCACCCATGTGGGCGCCGTGGCCGATCTGGTCGTCGTCGACACCGAGGATTGTGACTCGGTCCTCATCGAGCGGCCGGTGCGCACGGCCGTAGTCAAGTCCGGGCGGATCGTGGCCCGTTCGACCCGTACGACGGAGCTGGCGGCCGCCGCCCCGGCCGTGAGCGCGGAGGTGGCACGATGACCGGAACCCACGATCCCGCGACCGGCGCCGAACCTCCGAGGATTGCCGAGCCTCCGAGCAGTGCCGAGCCTCCGAGCAGTGCCGAGCTCCCGGCGGGCGCCGAGCCCCAGACCGCCGCCGAGCTCCCGACCGCCGCCGGGCCGCCCGTGGTCCGGGAGCGGATCCCGCACGAGATCGTCGCCTCCGTGCTCGCCGCGACCACCGCCTTCATCGGCGGCACCGCGCTGCATCTGCCGCCGTGGGCGATCTTCATCTCCTGGGCAGGCATGTTCCTGCTGAGCCCGCGGCCCACCCTCGCCAACGCCCAACGGCTCTGGCGGGCCATGCCGATGGGCTCCACCTATGCCCTCGTCATCGTGCTCCTTGAGACCAACGCGGGCACGGTCCTCGGCGACGGCAGGCTCGCCCGCAACGCCTTCGCCGCGCTGTGCATCCTCGTCGTCAACACGACCCTCATGTACACGGGCAGGCTCGCCTTCTTCTCCCTGATCCCCGGCATGTTCCTCGGCTTCGCCAGTTACTTCGCCACGTACTTCGGCGGCTTCGGCTACGACCCGGGCAACCCGTGGGCCGCCTGGGTCTGCGTCGTCGCCATGAACGCCCTCGGACCGGTCTACGCCTACCTGTCGCGCCGCCTGGCGTTCCCGGCCGCGAGGGAGGCCGGGCCGGGGTAGAGCCGGGCCGGGGTAAGAGCCGGGGGCGGCCATGCCGACGGGCCGCTGCCGTCCGCCGGTTCGCAACGCTCAGACGCTGTATCCGCCGTCCACCGCCAGGCTCTGCCCGGTGATGAAGGCGGCCCTGTCCGAGGCCAGGAACGCCACCGCCTCGGCGATGTCCTGCGCCCGGCCGAAGCGGCGCAGCGGGATGTTCCGCCGCGTCACCGCAAGGGCCTCCTCGTCCAGCTCCCCGCTGTCGATGAGGCGGGCCGCGATGCCGTCGGTGAGCATCCCCGGGCCGACGCAGTTGACCCGCACGCCGTACCGCCCCTCCTCCGCGGCGAGGGCGCGCGCGACCGCCTCCACCGCGCCCTTGGTCCCGGTGGACAGCCCGTCGCGCACCGGGAAGCGGCTGGTGGCCGCCGTCGTCACCGCGACCAGACTGCCGCCGCTCGCCCGCAGTGCGGGCAGCGCGGGGTGGACCAGCTGGTAGAACGCCGCCGCGTCCGCGTGCAGTTGCTCCCGGTAGCGGGCGGGCGGCACCTGGCTGAGGTGCACCATCGGCACATGCGGCCCGGCCGCGTACACCACGGTGTGCAGACCGTCGTGCCCGTCCGCGGCCGCCTCGACCGCCCCCGCGGCGGCCGCCTCGTCCGCCAGGTCGGCCCGCAGCGCGTGCACGTGCAGGCCGTCGGCGGCCAGCTCGGAGACCAGCCGGTGGGCGGCCACCTCACTGCTGCGGTACGTGAACATCACCTCGCTGCCCCGACGCGCCAACGTCCGCACGACCGCCGCCCCGATCCCGCCGGTGCCGCCCGCGACCAGGGCGGCGCCCCTGCGGCCGGAGAATTCCTCGACGCTCATCGGCGGTGCCGCCTTCCGTTGGGGGTCCACCAGAATGGGGGAAGGCGGTCGCGGCAACAAGAGTGAGTTCCCGTCAGAGGCCGCCGTGAACAGGGGAGTTGGAGTGAGGGGAGGAGAGCGGGGGTGGCCCGCCGCCCGCTGAACTCCCAGATGATCCCGACCGTCGCGTCCGCGTCCACCGTCGGCACCGCGTCGGATTCGTGGGCCTGAGCCGTGGGCGTCTCATCGGTCACCCCGGGCAAGGCCGTGACCGGCTCCGCGTACGGACACCGGAAACCGCCGCGTTGCGTCCGGGGCCGGGGCGCGCGAGGGTCGAGGGGGCCGAGCCGAGTCCGTCCGCGAGGAGGAACCCCATGCCCATCGCCACCGTCAACCCCGCCACGGGCGAGACGCTGAAGACCTTCGACGCGCTCACCCCCGAGGAGGTGGAGCGACGGCTCGCCACCGCCGAGGCCGCGTACCGCGAGCACCGCCTCACCTCCTTCGCCGACCGCAGGACTCTCCTCGAACGCGCGGCGGACGTCCTGGAGGCGGACGTGGAGGACGTGGCCCGCACCATGACCCTGGAGATGGGCAAACCCCTCAAGGCGGCCCGCGCCGAGGCCGCGAAGTGCGTGAAGGCGATGCGCTGGTACGCGGCGAACGCCGAGTCCCTGCTCGCCGACGAGCACCCCGAACCGCGGGACGTGGAGGACTCGGGCGCCGTCCGCGCCGTCGTCCGCTACCGCCCCATCGGCCCCGTCCTCGCCGTGATGCCGTGGAACTTCCCGCTGTGGCAGGTCGTACGCTTCGCCGCCCCGGCCCTGATGGCGGGCAACGTCGGCCTGCTCAAGCACGCGTCGAACGTCCCGCAGACCGCCCTCTACCTGGAGGAACTCTTCCTGCGTGCCGGATACCGGGAGGGCTGCTTCCAGACGCTGCTGATCGGCTCCGGCGCGGTCGACGGTGTCCTGCGCGACGCGCGCGTGGCCGCGGCGACCCTGACGGGCAGCGAACCCGCGGGCCGTGCCGTCGCCTCGACCGCCGGCGACGAGGTGAAGAAGACCGTCCTCGAACTGGGCGGCAGCGATCCGTACGTGGTGCTGCCCAGCGCCGACGTCGAGAAGGCGGCGAAGACGGCGGTCACCGCGCGCGTGCAGAACAACGGCCAGTCCTGCATCGCCGCGAAGCGCTTCATCGTGCACGCCGACGTGTACGACGCGTTCCGCGACCGGTTCGTCGCCGGGATGCGGGAGCTGACCGTCGGCGACCCGATGTCCGAGGAGACCGACGTCGGCCCGCTCTCCTCCGAGCAGGGCCTGGGGGACCTGGAGGAACTGGTCGAGGACGCGGTCGCCAAG
Source organism: Streptomyces solicavernae (assembly GCF_029968095.1). Classification (GTDB taxonomy): domain Bacteria; phylum Actinomycetota; class Actinomycetes; order Streptomycetales; family Streptomycetaceae; genus Streptomyces; species Streptomyces solicavernae. The sequence goes on from NZ_JASCIR010000012.1 coordinate 13,743, forward strand.
GGCGCGGCGGTGCTGTGCGGCGGCGCCCGCCCGGACCGGCCGGTCAGCGGCTGGTTCTACACGCCCACGGTCCTCGCCGGCATCACGGAGGGGATGCGCATCCACCGCGAGGAGGCCTTCGGCCCGGTCGCGACCCTCTACCGGGTGGACAGCCTCGACGAGGCCGTCGCCCTCGCCAACGACACCCCGTTCGGCCTGAGCTCCAACGTCTGGACCCGGGACGACGACGACATCGCCCGCTGCGTACGGGACATCCAGGCGGGCGGCGTCTTCTTCAACGGCATGACCGCCTCCCACCCCGGCCTCCCCTTCGGCGGCGCCAAACGCTCCGGCTACGGCAGGGAGTTGGCGGGGGAGGGGATCCGGGAGTTCTGCAACGCGACGACGGTGTGGTACGGGCCGTAGACGGGGCTGAGGGGGCAGCCCCGTCCGGCGCTTGAGGACGAGCCCGCAGGCGATCGAGGGCGCGGCGGCCGACAGTGCGGGACGTGCCCCGGAAGGGCCCCGGGGCCGGGCCTCGCCTCAGACCAGCTCGCCGTCCCGCGCCACGATCCGCCCGCCGTGCACGACCAGGTCGCGCTGCGGCATGTCCACCACGATCTGCGGCGCGCCCTCGCCCTTGACGAGGACGAAGTCCGCGGGCGAGCCGGGCTTCAGGTCGGCGCGGTCGAGGCTCATGACGTCCGAGCCGCCGTGCGCGGCCACGTCGTACACATGGTTCAGCTCGTCGTCCAGACGGACGTCGGTGACCCAGCCGAGGATGTGCGCGCGGTGCAGCATGTCGGCGTTGCCGAACGGGCTCCACGAGTCCCGCACCCCGTCCGAGCCGAGGCCGACGCGCACGCCGTGCTCCTGCAGTTTGCCGATCGGCAGCACCAGCGACTCGTTCGGCGCGACCGTCGTCAGGGAGATGTCCAGGTCGCCCAAGTCCTCCGCCATCGCTCCGAGTTCGGCGTCGGACAGGCCCGGCAGGCAGAAGACGTGACTGACCGTGACCTTGCCGCGCAGGGACAGCGCCCGGGTGCGCTCGATGATTGCCCGCATCACCTCCAGGCCCTTCTCGTCCCGGTCGTGCAGGTGGATGTCGACACCCACGCCGTGCCGGTCCGCGAGCCCGAAGACCAGGTCGAGCTGCTCGTCCATCGCGTGGTCGAAGCTGATCGGGTCGATGCCGCCGACGAAGTCGATCCGACCGCCGCGCGCCGCCTCCTCCAGGAGCTCCGCCGTGCCGGGCGTACGCACCACACCGTGCTGCGGGAACGCCACGACCTGCACGTCGAGCGCGTGCTGCAGCTTCTCGCGGGCCTCGGCCACCCCCTCCACCCCGGCCAGGTCGTAGGCGGGCGCCACGTCCACGTGGGCGCGCATCGCGCGGGTGCCGCGGGTCACGGCGTGCGCCATCAGCCCGTACGCCCGCTCCCCGATCGGCCGCTTCTGGCTCTTGAACAGCTCGACGTCCTGCTCGCAGTACTCGGCGATGCTGCTCGCCGGCTTGCGGGAGACCCACTCGCCGCCCCAGGACGTCTTGTCCGGGTGGATGTGCGCGTCCACGAGCGACGGCAGGGCGACCCGCCCGCCACCGTCGACGACGCGCGCCCCGCGCGGGGCCGGGCCGTCCGTGATCCGGCCGTCGACGACGGTCAGGTCCACGGCCTCGGCGGCCCCGAACGGCCGGACGTCGCGGAAGACCACGGCCCGGCCGGGGCGGTCGTCGTGCCGCTCACGCGGCGCGGCGGACGAGGCGGCACCGGCCGACAGCGCGGTGGCGGTACCGGCCAGCGCGGCCGCACCGGCGATCATGCCGCGACGGGACAGAGGCGTCATGGGGTCTCCTTCGGGATCGGGCGAGAACGTGGACGAGATGGACGAGACGTACGGCTGCACGGGGCCGGCCTGTGCGCGTACCGCCGTGCGGCAGGAAAGGTCAGAGCGCGACGCCCGAACGCACCACGCGCTTGGGCGACTTGAGGACGCGCACATCGGCCAGCGGGTCGCCGTCCACGAGCACCACGTCACCGGCGAAGCCGCGCGCCAGGCGCCCGGCCCTGGTCTCCAGGCCGAGCAGCTTCGCGGCGCCGGTGGTGGCGGTGCGGATCGCGTCGAGCGCGGGCAGACCGGCCTCCCGCATCAGCTCCACCTCGCGGCCGATCGGGTCGACCTCGCCACCGGAGGAGTCGGTGCCCGCGGCGAGCGGCACACCCACCTCGTGCGCGGCGAGCGCCCTCTTCTTGGCGGCCGCCAGGAACGTGCGGCCCCGCTCGGCGAGGATCGGGTCGGAGGAGTCGGCCATGCCGGCCATCGCGGCGAGGGTCGGCGTGAAGTACGTGCCCCGGCGCTTCATCTCGTGCAGGGTGCGCTCGCCGATGAACGCGCCGTGCTCGATGGACCGCACGCCCGCCATGACGGCGTCCTGGCAGCCCTTCTCGCTGTAGCTGTGGCACAGCACGCCCTTGCCGCGGCGCCGCGCGGCCGCGACGATCGCGGACAGCTGCTCGCGGTCGTACACCTGGGCCAGCGGGTCCTGCTCCGGCAGTCCGGCGCGCTCGTTGACGCGGGTCTTGATCACGTCGGCGCCGCGCGCCAGGTTGACCTCCACGACGCGGCGCAGCGCCTCCGGGGAGCGGACGCCGTCCTTCAGCCTGGCCAGCGGGGTGAGGTCGGGGTCGGCGAGGATCGTGTCGCCCAGGTCGGGGGTGACGAACACCCCGGCGGCCCGCAGCCGCGGCGCCAGCTGCGGCACCTGCCGCGCCAACTCCCGTACGGCGATGTCCTGGTAGAAGCTGGTCGAGCCGCTGCGCGCGCTGGTGGCGCCCTTGAGGACGGCCTCGCGCGCCTCGGCCGCGGTGCTCAGGTGGATGTGCGCCTCGACCAGGCCGGGCAGGATCCAGCGGCCGTGCGCGTCCAGCTTCTCGATGCCGTCGGGGACGTGCGTGCGGCCGCGCGCCCCGGCGGCCCGCACCACGCCGTCGACGATCACGACCACCGCGTCCTCGGTGACCTCTCCGGTCGCCGGGTCGAGCAGCGTGCCGCCCTCGACGACCAGGTCACCCGTCGTGGCCCGGCCGGTGCTCGGGCCACGGCCCGTCCGGCCGTCGTCGGCGGCAGCGGCGGTACGGGGCGCGACCGCGGACAGCGCGGCCGTGGTGCCCGCGAGCGCGGCGGCGCCCGCGAGGATGCCGCGCCGGGTCAGCCGGGACGCAGGGGGCGGGGTGTTCTCGACGCACATGAGTGGCTCCAGGGCGGTAGGGCGGGGGACGGGTGTACGACGGAGCGGAGGGACCCCGTCCGGCCATTTTGTATACCGAGCCCGCGCGCATGGCAAGGAGTCGTGCGTAATCTTCGCGTTGTTGTGGGGTGTTTGACGGGAAGGTCTGCTAGGTCAGTCAGCCCTGGTATACCGGCAGGGTGCGGCTCTCGGGCCGGCCGCTCTCAGGCCTGCCCCTCGTCCTCGAACAGCGACCGCAGCGCCACGGCCCGGCTGTCCCGCACGTGAAGCAGCGTGCTCGCCGCCGCCGTCTCCTCGTCGCCCGCCGCGATGTGCCGGAAGATCAGGTGGTGCTGGGCCCGCATGTGGTCCGGTTCGGCGCGCATCCCGAACAGCAGCTGCAACTGCCAGCTCAGCTGCTCCATCATCCGCTCCAGGAGGGGATTGCCCGCCAGCGCGACAATGCCCTCGTGGAACGCCGTGTGCGCGGCCACCTCGCGCGGCCCGTCGTCGGACCGCGAGGCCGTGTCCGCGTGCTCCAGCGTGCTGCGCAGCCGTACGAGACCGGCCGCCTCCTCGGCCGCTTCCCTTGGTGCGTGCTCGGCCACCCGCCGCGCCGCGAGCCGCGAGGCCTGTACGGCCAGGGGCTCCCACACCTCGTACAGGTGCTGGACGTCGGAGCGCTCCAGGCGCCTGACCCGCACCCCGCTGTGCGGCAGCAGTTCGAGCAGGCCCTCGGTGACGAGCGCGCGCAGCGCCTCCCGGACGGGCACGCGCGACATCTGCAGCTCATCGGCGATCTCCCGCTCGACGAGCCGCGAGCCCAGCGCGTACCGCCGGTCGACGATGCGGTCGCGGACCGCCTCGCGCGCCTGGGCGCTCAACGACATCCGCTCCGTACTGCCACCCGCGCTGCTCGCCACGTGCACCGTCCTCCGCTCACACCTTCCGGCCCCGCAGTGGAGGATACGGCGCGGCCGACGGCCCCGGCCCCGCGTCATGCGCCACGATCTGTGCCTTCGCCCCGCAGCGCAGTCCTTGATCGGCGCGTACAGCTCAAGCAGCGCGAACGCGTACGGGAGTTGGGGTGCGAAGCGGAGGACCGCGCGAAGCGGTCCGTACCGCCGGGCGCGTCACCGCCGGAGCAGCGACCCGGCGGACGCCCAGGGCCTGCTCGGCGGGTCCGGACAGAAGGGGGGACGGGCAGAGGCCCTTCTCGCGCGCGCAGGCCTCAGGCGCGCAGGCCTCAGGCGCGCAGGCCCGTCTCACGCGCGCAGGCCCGTCTCACGCGCGCAGGACCGCCTCACCCGCGCAGGCCCGCCTCCAGGACGGCACGCGCCGCCTGCCGCGCGTGCCGGGCGGCGCCCGTGTCGCCGGTGAAGGTGGCCAACGCCATCGCGCCGTCGAACAGCACCGCCAGCTGCGCGCCCACCGCATCCGCCTCCCGTATGCCGACGTCGGCCACGAGGCCGGTCAGCAGCTCGCGCACGCTCTGCTTGTGGGCCTGCACGGCGGTCACCACGACCGGGGCGGCGGCGCCGGCCTCACCGAAGGCGCCCGCGAACACACAGCCGCGGAAGCCGGGTTGGTGGAACCAGTCGTCCAGGAAGTCGAACACGGACAGCGTCCGCGCGACGGGGTCGTCGTGCTGCTCCGCGCGGGCGGCGAGGGCGGAGCGCGCGATCCGGTCGCGCCGCTCCAGGCACGCGGCGAGCAGCGCGTCCTTGGACGGGAACATGCCGTAGAGCTTCTTCAGCGGCACCCCGGCCTCCGACCGGATCCGCTGCATCGTCACCGCGTGCACCCCGTGCGTGAAGAAGAGGTCGTCGGCCACCGCCACGACACGGGTGAGCGGTTCGCCCTCCACCTGGCCTTCCATGCGCTGCCGAGCCCTTCCGGAACGTGGAACGTGGAACGGGGAACGTGGGTTCTGTGGTCCACGCCGGGAGCGCGCGCGAGTGAAGCGGCGTGAGAACCGCCATTCTCACCTGTCCGGAAGTGTTCTGTCCATGGGGGAGCGGGCCGGTGCGGGGCGCGTGCGCCGTCGCCCGGCGCGGCGGAAATGCGCCGGTACCGCCCCTCGCGCCCCGTTCAATGCCTTGAGCACCACGGTGCCCGTCAGTACAGTCGCACCAAGAGAACGGCCATTCTCCCGAGCGGCGGGGCCCGGCGAGCGGGCCCCGTCGAGGGGATCGGGAACAGCGGCCGCTTGAACATCGTCGGGGGACTTCGGGGGAAGTCGTGCTGCGCATGCACTTCAGCGCCGGTGATCTGGCGCGCACCAGGATCGCGGACGGTCCGGACCCACTGTGGGAGACCGTCCTGAGCATGCAACAACTCGGTGAGCTGCGGCCCGAACCGCTGCTCGACGCCTGGCGGCGCAGAGCCTGCCACCGCGGCCGGTCCGCCCAGCGGATCCTGGCCCCGCTGATGCCGAGGCGCGGCTACTTCCCGGACTTCCTCACGCCCGCCGCGGCCGCAGGCGGCCTGGAGGAGGGCATCGACGCCGTACTGAGCACCCCGCGCCGCCAACTGCGCACGGAACTCGGCCTGCTCGCCGACGCCAACCCCCTGCCGTCCTGGGCCCGTTCACTGGCCGACGGAGAGACCGGCACCTTGCGGCGGCTCGGCGCCGTGCTGCGCCAGTACCACTCGTCCGTGCTCGGCCCCGCCTGGCCGGACATCACCGCCCGCGTCGAGCGCGACCGGCTGCACCGCACGGGCACGCAGGCCCGCGGCGACACGAACGCGATGCTGCGCACGTTCGCCCCGATGCTCCACTGGCAGCCGCCCGTGCTGTGCGCCGACTACCCGGTGGACCGCGACATGTACCTGGAGGGCCGCGGACTCCTCCTCGTACCCTCGTACTTCTGCCGCCGCACCCCCGTCGCGCTGCTCAACGAGACCCTGCTGCCGGTGCTCGTCTACCCGGCCCGCGCGCCGCGGCCGCAGCAACCGCCGAGCGCCTGCCGCAGGCTCGGCCCGCTGCTCGGGCACACCCGCGCGGCCGTGCTGCAGACCCTCCGGGAGCCGCGCACCACCAGCGAGTTGGCGCAGTACGCCGGGGTCTCGCTGTCGTCGGCCAGCGAACACGCCGCCGTGCTGCGCGGCGCGGGCCTCGTCATCAGCACCAGAGAACGGCATCGCGTACGGCACGCCCTGACGCCCCTCGGAATGGACCTGCTCACCGGGCACGGGTGAGACCGGGGCCCCAGGCCCCAGGCCCGAAGCCCCGGCCCCCTCAGCCCGCCGCGCGCACCTCACCCGCCGCGTGCCCCTCAGCCCGCAGCGAGGAGCGTCGCGGGCAGGAACGGCGACTCCCGGAACGCCCGCCACCGCTCCCGGCCCGAGGGCACCCGCCCGTGCCTCCGTGCGGAGCAGGGGTGCGCTGTTCGGCGCTGGGTCCGTCGCTCGGCTCGTCCATGCCCTCACGGTGAGCAGCCGTACGCGGGCATCCCTACCGGTGAGGGCCCGTCCGGGGCTCCCGTTCAGTCCGTGCCGCCGCCCGCCGGCAGCAGCCGCGTACGCAGCAGGTCGAGCACCCCGTCGAGGGCCGCCCGCGTCGCCTGCCCCGGCTCGTCGATCAGGTGCTCCGTGAGCACGGAGTGCGGGTCCCGCACCGCCTCCGGGTCGGCGTCGGCGTCGTCCAGCTCGACGGCCACGAACGCCTCGCCCAGCTCGCGCCGGAGGAACGCGAAGCGCTCGTCCGGCACCAGCCTGTCGCTGCGGAACCGCAGGCCGTGCACCCGCAGACCGTCGCGCGCACAGCGGTCCTTGACCTTGGCGAGGTCCGCGGAGGAGATGTCGATCCCCGCCGCGCGGCGCCCGGTGGCCGGCATCGGCAGCGAGGGCTGCGAGAGGACCGGCGCGAGCATCCGCTCGTCGGCGGCCATCGCCAGCGCGAACCCGCCCGTGAAGCACATCCCGACGGCCCCCACCCCGGGCCCGCCGCACCGCTCGTGCTCGTACGCGGCAAGGCCCCGCAGCCAGTCCACCACCGGGGAGCTGCGGCCGACCGCGAACGCGGTGAACTCCCGGCTCACGCACACCCGCAGAATGCTCGACGCCAGATAGGCGCGGGCCTTCAGCTTGCCGTGCGCCGCCGGGTGCGGGTCGCGCCCCGGCCTGCCGAACAGGACCGGCAGCACGGCCGTGCACCCGATGGCGGCCACGCGCTCGGCGAACGCCAGCACCTTCGGTGTGATGCCGGGCATCTCCGCGATGACGACGACGGCCGGTCCGTCCCCGCACCGCAGCACGTCGTGGGTGACACCGCGGTACGTGAACGAGTCGCGCTCGAAACCGGACAGATCGTGGTCGGCCATCGTGGCGTTCCCCCTCATTTCCCTTGCGGGTGCTGGTAGTTGAGACCGTTTCCGTACGTCTGCGACCGAGCATGCCACCCCGGTGATCACCGCACCCGGCGTTCCCTTCCCGCTGCGACGGACACCACACGCACGGCAGTCCGCGGGGGCCGCGCAGTGACACAGGCGAACTGGCGGGCCGATCCGCTCGGCCATGCGGAGCAGTTGCCCGGCGCAGCCCGCCATGCCCGCTTAGAACCGATGCAGAGTCATGTCTCCGGTTCCCTCGCCGAGGGAGAAAGGTCGGTGCGCGTCGTGTCGTCGCGTCTGTCTTCCGCCGCAGGGCTCGCCTGCTCGGCGGCCCTGGCCGGTCAGTTATTGGCCTCCCCGCCGGCGCTCGCCCAGGAGGGCCTGCCCCCAAGCGCCCCGGTCAAGCCGTGCACGGCCCCGTCCGGCGCCTACCAGTGGCAGTTGGAGAAGAAGCTGGGGCTGCCCCAGGACGGCGTCCAGAGCACCCGGGACTGCCTCACCATCCGGAAGGCGCAGCGGTTCCTCGGCATCAAGCCCGCCACCGGCAAGGCGGACCTCAGGACCTACCGGCTGGTGCTCGTCCACGAGGTCAGGAAGAACCCCAACGCCCAGGGCAAATGCCCGGTCCGCAAGTTCCGGGTGACGTGCGTGGACCTGAACCGGCAGATCCTGTGGGTGCAGAAGGGCGGGAAGCTCGTCTTCGCGCCCGTCCCGATCCGCAGCGGCAAGAACGGGTACGAGACCCGCCGCGGCTGGCACAAGATCTACCTGAAGCGCGCCCGGCACTTCTCGACGATCTACAACAACGCCCCCATGCCGCACTCGCAGTTCTTCAGCGGCGGGCAGGCCCTCCACGGCACTTACTCCGACCTGTTCAAGTCCGGCTCGCACGGCTGCGTCAACATGTACGCGGCCGACGCGAAGCGGCTGTTCAAGCTGCTGAAGGTCGGCGACCGGGTGTACGTCTGGGGCACCAAGCCGGGCACGGGCAAGCGCTACGGCGGCCACTCCGACGACGTCCTGATCGCCCAGGGCTTCGGCTCGTTCGGCATCGCCGAGGACCCGACGGCCGAGCAGCCGCCGACGGCCGCGGAGCTGGAAGCGGCTCTGCTGGAATCGGCTCTGGCGGAATCGGCTCTGGCGGAAGCGGCTCCGCTGGAAGCGGCTCCGGCGGAGTGACCGGGCACGACGCCTGACCGCAGCACACGAAGCGGGCGGGGCGGCCGCGCGGCCGCTTCGCCCGCTTCGTCCGGGGAGAGGGCGTCAGCCCTTCTTGCCCTTCTCCTCCGGGATCACGAAGCGCACGTACCGGTGGTTGCCGTTGACGGCGATGTCGTCCTTGCAGCGCGGCTTCGGCATGCTGTAGCCGTCGGGCACGTCGATCACACAGACCTTGTACGTGCCGGCCGACAGGTTCGGGAACGTGCAGTAGCCCATGCTGTTGCCGGTGCAGGACGGGGCGGCGGCGCGGCGGCTGGTCTGCTGCAGGTCGAAGGCGACGTTGCCGACGCGGTCGCCCTGGTCGTCGACCGCGTAGGGGGTGATCGCGCCCTTCTCCGCCGTGCCGGCCTTGCAGGTGGCCGAGGCGACGACGAGGTCACCGCGGAGCGGCGAGCTCGCGGCCACCCTGACGTGCAGCGCGTTGACGGTCAGGGAGCCGTCGGCGTTCCTGATCTGCTCGTTGAGCGTGATGGACCCGAGACCGGCGGGCAGGGTGAGCCTGGTGTTCGGGCCCGGGTTGACCGGGAGCCTCAGGGCGACGCCGCCGAGCGCGGTCCTGACGGTGCCGTTGACGATCCGGGCCGCGCCCTTCGGGGCCGAGCCGGGCTTGGCGTCGCACCGCGCGCCGATCGCGTCCGCGCCGACCGTGGCGAGCTTCAGGTTCACGGCAGCCTTGGCGGTCCTCGCGGTCGACTTCGTGACGCCGGTCGTCGAGCTGCCGGTCGCCGTGGCGTTGACCGCGTTGATGGAGCCGACACCCGGGATCGCGACCCTGGCCAGGTAGGCCGACGGGGGACCGCCGGGGTAGGCGGCCTTGACCGTCTCGGGGACGGTGACCGGGCCGAGCTTGGCCTTGACGCCGTACGCGGAGCTCTCACCCGAGGCGGCGTGTGCCGTACCGGCTGTCGTCGCGACCAGGGAGGCGGCGAAGACGGCACCGAGCGCGGCCCGCCCTGCCACGCCCATCTTGACTGAGGCCATGAGTTTCCCTTCGTGAACGTCGGACACGGCGCCCGACGTCGGCCACTCGTACCCCCTCGAAGGGCGCCCCTTATCCGCCATCCAGTCAAATGGTCTTTTTTATTCACCTGACTGGCCAAATCGGGCGCGGCATGGTTGCGGGTATCCGTTGCGGCCCCCCGCACACCGACGCGGCCGCCCGCACACTGACGCCTCCGCCTCGTCCCGACGCGGCCGCGCTGAGTTCACATCGTCCCCGGGCCAACTCCCGTACCACTCCAGGTGCTTAGAGCGTGGCGGCCCGATGCGTGGGGCGGCCGTCGAGGACCGTCAGGAGCACCGGCAGGTCCGGCAGGTCCGTGGCCGTGGTGGTCAGCGGGCTCTCCGCGAACACCGTCAGATCGGCGTGGTGGCCGACGGCCAGGCGCCCGGCCCGGTCCTCCTCGCCCGCCGCGTACGCCGCGTTGACCGTCATCGCGCGCAGCGACTCCAGGGCGGTGAGGGCCTGTTCCGGTCCGTGCGGAGGCTGCGTCAGATCGCGGGTCGGGCGGCGGTGCCGGGCGCCCGCCATCACCTGCAGCGGCGGGTACGGGGCGATCGGCCAGTCCGAGCCGAGCACCACCGTGGCCCCCGAGTCCCACAGGTCACGGCAGCGCCAGGCGCGCGCGGCCCGCTCCTCGCCGAGCCGCCGCGACCAGTTGTCGGTGTGGTCGGCGCGTGTGAAGTCGCAGCAGTGGGTGGGCTGCATGGAGGCGACGACGCCGAGCTCCGCGAAGCGCCGCAGGGTGTCGTCCGGCACGGTCTCGATGTGCTCCACCCGATGCCGTACGCCCCTGTCCTTGCCGCCGCCCGCCAGGGCCACCGCTTCGAGTACGTGCCGCACCGCCGCGTCCCCGATGGCATGCGTGGCCGTGGGCACACCGGCCCGGTGCAGCTCGGCGACGACGCGCGTGAAGGCGGCCGGGTCGGGCCGGAAGGCGTGGGTGGACTCGCCGTGGCAGTCCGGGCGCTCCAGCCAGGCCGTGCCGTTGTCGACGGTGCCGTCCATGAACAGCTTCACGCCGTCCACCCGCCACAGGTCACCGCCCAACGTCCTCCAGCTGACCGTCGTCCTGCTCGGCCCGAGCATGTCCCTCTACGCCGCCGACATCGCCCTGCGCCGCAACCGCTACGACGGGCCCGCCCTCACCGACGAGTCCCGGCACAGCCCGTTCTGGTACGACGGCGGCGTCAACTGGGCCGGCGCCTGCGCCCTGACCGGCGGCGTCACCGCCTCTGCCCTCAGCGTCAACACCCTCTGCACCGGCCCGATCGCCGCCGCCCCGAACGGCGTCGACCTCGCCCTGCCCGCCGGTCTCGTCGTCTCACCGCTCCTCTACCTCCTGCTCATGCACACCCGTCTCGCCGGCCCGACCCACGTCCGCGGCCTTTAGAGGGGCCCACGCCGTCCGAGCCCCGGAATCGCTCTCCGTACGCGAATGGCGGCACCCCCACCCGATGGGGATGATGGAGAGATCTTCGGCCGTGCCGGAGGGCAGACAGGAGACGCGACCTCGGGGAGACTCGGGAGGCCGACCGACACGGTGGCCGACGGGAGAAGGGAGCGGACCGATGAACGCGGCGGACGCCCTGCCTCCCCGCCTCGACCCGGAGGACCCCGACCCACTCCTGGAACCCGGGGGGCTCCTCGACGCGCTCGGCGTCGCCGCCGTCGTCCTCGACGCCGAGGGCCACATCGCGCTGTGGAGCCCCCAGGCCGAGAACCTCTTCGGGTACACCGCCGCCGAGGCCCTGGGCCACCCCGCCGCCCGGCTCCTCGTCGACGAGGAACACCTCGACCTGGTCCTCTCCCTCTTCACCGAGGTCATGGCCACCGGAGAACCCTGGGCCGGCGTCTTCCCCGTACGCCACAAGGAGGCCGGCACCCGCCTCGCCGAGTTCCGCAACATGCGCCTGGAGGACCAGCGGGGCAACGTCTACGCCCTCGGCCTCGCCTCCGAACGCGCCACCCTCCAGCGCATGGAACGGGACCTGGCGCTCTCCCTGCGCCTGGTCAGCCAGTCCCCGATCGGCCTCGCCGTGATGGACACCGACCTGCGGTACGTGATGGTCAACCCGGCCCTGGAACGCATCAACGGCATCTCCGCCGCCGAGCACATCGGGCACACCGTCTCCGAGGCGCTGCCGTTCCTCGACGGCGAGTCCATCGAGTCCGCCATGCGCGAGGTCCTCGCCACCGGCACCCCCGCCCTCGACACCTTCACCGTCGGCCGCACCCCCGCCGACCCCGAGACCGACCACGCCTGGTCCGTTTCCCTGCACCGGCTGGAGGGCTCCGGCCGGGAGAAGGTCATCGGCCTCGCCGTCTCCGTCGTCGACATCACCGAACAGCACCGCGCCGCCACCGCCGCCGCCCGCGCCCAACGCCGGCTCGCGATGATCGCCGACGCCACCGAACGCATCGGCACCACCCTCGACCTCGACCGCACCGCCCGCGAGCTCGCCGACTGCCTCGTCCCCGAGTTCGCCGACATCGCCGCCGTCGACCTGCTCGACAGCGTGCTGAAGTTCAGCAGCCCGGCCCGCCCGCCCGCCTCCGGAGGCGCCCTGTTCCGCGCGGTCGCCGTCGCCGCGGCCGCGCACCCCAGCTTCGCCGAGCGGGCCTCCGAACCCGCGGAGCTGACCTCCCGGTACGAGTCCACCCGCCTCGTCGCCCAGTGCGTACGCTCCGGCCGCCCCACCCTCATCGCCCACGTCCGGCAGCAGGACCTCGCCAGGATCGGCCGCGACCGCGATGTGTCCGCCCTGCTCGAAGCGGCCGGCACGCACTCGTACATGGCCATCCCGTTGAAGGCGCGCGGCACCGTGCTCGGCGCCCTCACCCTGGCCAGGACCCGCAACCCGCTGCCCTTCGACCACGACGACCTGATGCTCGCCGGGGAGCTGGCCGCCCGCGCCGCCGTCTCCATCGACAACGCCCGCGGCTACCAGCAGCAGAGCCACGCCGCGCTCTCCCTGCAACGCCACCTGCTGCCCCACCGGCCGGCCAAACCCCCCGGCCTCGACATCGCGTACCGCTACCAGCCCGCCACCACCGCGGGCGAGGTCGGCGGCGACTGGTTCGACGTGATCCGGCTCGCCGGGGAACGCTCCGCCCTCGTCGTCGGCGACGTCATGGGCAGCGGCATCAACGCCGCCGCCTCCATGGGCCAACTCCGCACCGCCACCCGCACGCTGGCCGGACTCGGACTCGCCCCCGCGGACGTCCTCAGCCACCTCGACCGGATCGCCGCCGAACTCGACGAGACCCTGGCCACCTGCGTCTACGCCGAGTACGACCCGCACTCCGGCCGGTGCCGCATCGCCACCGCGGGCCACCTCCCGCCCGTCCGGTGCCGCCCGGACGAACGCCCGCAGCTGCTCTCGCTGCCCACCGGCGCGCCCCTCGGCGTGGGCGGAGTGCCGTTCGAGGCGGCCGACTTCGACCTCACCGACGGCGACGAGCTTCTCCTCTACACCGACGGCCTGGTGGAGACCCGCGACGAGGACATCGGCACCCGCCTCGCCACCCTCATCGACGTCCTCGACCAGCCGCGGCGCTCCCTGGAGGAGACCTGCGACCTCCTCCTCACCCGGCTGCGCCGCCACGGCGACCCGGACGACGTCGCCGTCCTCATCGCCCGCACCCACCCCCTGCCTCCGGCGGACGGCAGCTGAGGCCTACGGGCGGTCACCGGTCTGTCCCGAGGGTGTTGAGGTGTGGGGCGGGGGTGCGTTTCCGCTCGGCGGGGGCCGTTGAGTCCTCGGGCCCGCCGCTCCCGCTTTCCCGGCCCACACCGGCTGACCCCTCCGGTCCGCGCCTCTCCGCCCCCGCCTACGGCAGCTCCCCCCCCCGGCCGACGGCGGCTGCGGGGGTGCCGGGGCGGGGAACCGTCCCGGGATCTACGGGGCTTCCCGCAGGGCGCCGCGCGCGAGGCTGCCGTCGGCGCCCGGCTCCGCGTGCCGGGCCGGTGCGTCGCGGCGCCTGCGCGGGACGCGCCGGCGGTCGGGCAGTGCCGGGGCCGAGGCCGGGACGCGCTGGATCTCGGCGAGCAGGCGCTCGACGACCACCGTCCCCAGCGGGTTGCCCAGCACCTCCGCCTCCCGCAGCGCCCGCCGCGCCCGCCGCCAGGCCCGGGCCGGGCGCCCCGCCAGGTGGTCCACGAACGCCAGCGCGTACGCCGTCGTGCAGCGCGCCCACCGGTCGTCCCTGGTACGCCGCAACGCCACCGCGTACCGCACGGAGCGGCGCGCAGCGGCGAGCGAGGTGTGCGCCTGGTTGCAGGCGAGCACCGCCCAACTGTGCGCCACCGAAGGCCCGTAGCACACCTCCTCCGGAATCAGCCGCACCGCGTCCCGCAGGCAGGCGATCGCCAGGTCCCGGTCGCCCAGGAACGCCGCCAGCACCCCCGACGCGTCCGCGACGTGCCCGAGGGTGGTGTCGTCACCGACCAGCACCGCCACCTCCCCGGCCGCGCGCAGCGCCTCGGCCGCGTCGTCCTCCCCGCACCGCACCGCGAGCCACCCGGCCAGCCACAGCGCCCGCGCCCGCAGCAGCGTGGCCTCGGGGGAGAGTGGAAGGAGCCGTTGCAGATACGAGCGGCCCTGCCCGGTGTGCCCGCACACGCCCCACCAGAACCAGAGCGCCACCACCGCGTGCAGCGCGGTCTCGGCCTGCGCCGCCGACCGCGGCGGCCGCACGAGCGCCGCCCGCAGATTCGCCTCCTCGGCGCACACCAGAGCGACCGCCTGCCGCTGCAGCCCCGCCTGCCACAGCCGCTGCGCGGACTCGGCCGCGTCCCGGCACCACAGCAGGTGCCGCTCGACCGCCTCGGCCGCCTCGCCCGCGTCCCGCAGCCGCTCGAAGCCGAACTCCCGCGCCGCCGCCGCCATCCGGTACCGGCCCGGCCGTACGCCTCCGGGGTCGCGCACCGGCTCCAGGACCGAGGCCAGCGCCAGCCGGGCCAGGCAGGCCGGGACGTCCCGCGTACGCAACCGCCCGCCCGCCGCGACGCGTACGGCGGTGTCCTCGTCGAAGTCGCCGCCGAGCACGCTCAGCCGGGCCCAGGTGATGCGGTCGGCCCGCTCGCACAGGGCGTAGCTCGCGCCGAGCGCCGCGTGCAGCGAGCGGTGCCGCCACCCTCCGCCGTCCCCGGCGAGCCGGCACTGCGCGGTCTCCACCAGCGTGGCCACCTCGGCGAGCGGGCGCCGGCCCACCTGTTCGGCGGCGAGCCGCAGCGCGAGCGGCACGCCCTGGAGCCGGGCGCAGAGGTCGAGCACGGTCCGGCCCGCGGCGCCGGCGGCGACCGGCCGCGCCGACCGCGGCGGCAGCCGGGACAGGAACATCCGGACCGCCGCACTCGGCGTGCCGTCGCCGGACGGTACGAGGGACAGCGGGCCGAGGCGCAGCACCACCTCGTCGCCCAGGCCGAGCGGCTGCCGGCCGGAGAGCAGCACGCGCAGTTCGGGCAGGGCCTGCAGCAGCCGCTGGACCAGGGTGACGCAGCCGCCGCGCACCGGGTCGACGTCGTCGAGGAAGAGCAGCCGCGGCCCGCCGCGCAGCGCCTCGGCGACCGCGTCGAACCCGGCCGTGACGGGCAGGCCGAGCGCCGTGGCCACCCCGGTGAGCGCGTCCGGGCCGCCCGCAGGGCCCTGAGTCCACCAGCGCGCCCGGGTCACCTCCACGTCGCGCCGCTCCACCGCCGTCCGGGCGAGGCGGCTCTTGCCGACCCCGGCCGCGCCGGTCACGGCGACCAGGCGGTGCCGGGCGAGGAGGCCGTCGAGGTGCGCCAACTCCTCGTCCCTGCCCACCAGTTGGCCCGGTGTGCCCGGGCCCGGCCGTTGCTGCCTCTGGCCCCGGCCGTGCCGGACGGACGAGCCACGAAGGCGGTCAAACACTGTCCTGCTCCTGATCGCTTCCTGCGCCGGCGCGAGACGTCCTGCGTCTCCCGGGCCGAATCCGGCTGCAGGAACGCTCCTGCAGTGAGCCGACCACAGAGGGAACTGGCGCGGACCGCAAGGGGTAGCGACCCCGAGCGCCCCATCACTCACGGGGACGACGAGGAGAACGCCCGTACGGGCAACGCCCTCCGTCCACCCGGCCGTCGCGAGGGGGACCGTCTGACCCTTACGGCAGGGAGTGCGCGCGGCCGAATTGACCGTTCCGGAGCAATCGGCGTCCGGAATTGAATGCGTGTGGGTGATTTCCTGCGCGTGTAAAGAGCATTGGCGTTCATATGGCTTTCTTTCGGTGAGGCTATGACTTCGCCCGTTCTCCGTCGCGTGCGTCCGCGACCCGATGCGTGAGAGGTCGGCCCCTTCGTGCGGAGCAGTAATCGTCAGTACCTGGTGTCGGTGGATCACCTGCGGGCCTTCGCCGCCGTGCTCGTGCTCCTTTACCACGGCACGTACATGATGCTCACCGAGATCGACCGCAACCGTGAGGGCTGGCTCTACGCGGACAATCCCCTCGGCGCGCTCGTCGCCGAAGGGCATACCGCGGTCGCCCTTTTCATGGTGCTTTCCGGATTCATCTTCACGATCGGCACCCTGGGCAAGGACATTCACTACGGCCGCTTCATCGGAAACCGCGTCCTGCGGATCTTCCCGCTCTATCTGGTCCTGATCATCATGGGCACGGGCGCGTACCGCGGCGACGCCGATCTGCTGTCCGTCGTGCAGTCCCTCGTCGGACTCGGCAATCTCCCGGGCTCGCTGCACCTCGGCAATGTCTCGCACATGTGGTGGGCGATCGCCGTCGAGCTGCAGTTCTACCTGCTGTTCCCGCTGCTCAGCAGGATCCTCACGCGCCGTGGCCCGACCGCCCTGGTGCAGCTGATGGCCGCGATCGCGGTGATCCGCGGACTCGTCTGGCTCTCCGGCGGCGGCAAGATCGCCGCGAACAGTTTCCTCTACTACAGCCTCGCGGGCCGTATCGACCAGTTTCTGCTCGGCATGCTGGCGGCCTGGCTCTTCGTCCATCACCGCGACCGGTTCCAGAGCCCGGCGAAGGTGCTGATCGCCGCCACCCTCGCGCTCGTCACGATCTGGGCCTTCAACCGCAGCCACGCCTATCAGGAGGGCCGTACCGTGCGGCTCATCTGGATCGACGTCGAGGGATTCGTGTGGGCGCTGCTCGTCCTCACCTATGTCGCGACGGTCACTTCGACCTGCCTGGCCTCCCGCGCCCTCGCGAAAGTCGGCGAGATGAGTTTCTCGCTCTATCTGCTGCACTTTCTCGTCATCACGGTGTTCCTCGCCCGGAACCGCTGGATCGAGCCGACCGGAAATCCCGTGTGGGACGCGTTCTTCACGACTGTTCTCGGGGTGCTGCCGGTCAGCCTCGCCATCGCCGCGGTGACCTTCCACGGCATCGAACGCCCCTTCCTGCGCTGGCGCCGCCCCTATCTCGATCCGGACAAGCCCCGGATCGCCGCGCAGGCCGACGGCACCAGGGCTCTCCCCGACGCGGCCCCGGCGGAGCCCGCACCCCGGCCCCGGACGGCGGAGCGGAGCGTGGGGACGGCGGATCGGTAGGGTCGGGGCATGGTGCAGAGCAGCGCTCCGGACGTCGACACGTATCTCGCCGAGCTGCCCGAGGGGCTGCGCGCGGCGCTGACCCGGCTGCGGCAGCTGTGCCGCACCGAACTCCCGGGCTTCACCGAGGTGATGGCGTACGGCATGCCCGTGTACGAACGGGACGGCCGCGGCGAGATCGCCTTTGCCGGACAGAAGCAGTACATCTCGTTCTATCTGATGCGCGACGACGTCCGCGAGGAGTTCGCCGACCGGCTCGCGCCTCAGGACATGGGCAAGGGCTGCCTCCGCTTCCGCAGGCCCGAGCAGATCGACTTCGCTCTCGTACGCGACCTGCTGCGCGCCGTCGCGGCCCGCCCGGGCCCGGTCTGCTGACCCCGCAGCGCACCGACGGCACCGCCGCGGCGAGGTTAGCAGAGCCCGGCCGTCATCCGAATGGGCCATCATGGCGCGGCGCTCGGCGTGGGAGCTTGCCCATCATGTGGGAAGGGGACCGCACCGACGAAGGGCTCCCATGAACACACTTGCCGTCAATTTCACGCAAGGTCTCGACGACGCGTGGTCCAAGATCGCGCAGTTCGTGCCGAAACTCCTCGGCTTCCTGGTCATCCTGGCCATCGGCTGGTTCGTGTCCAAGCTGATCGTCCGGGTGCTCGACCGGGTCCTGCGCAAGGTGGGCTCGGAACGGCTCGCGGAGCGGTCGGGCGCGGCACGCATGCTGCAAGGGTCGAAATTCGACCTCACGGGCCTCGTCTGCAAGATCATCTACTACGCGCTGATGCTGATCACCATCCAGCTGGCGCTCGGCGTCTTCGGGCCGAACCCGGTCAGCACGATGATCAACGGCATCGTCGCCTGGCTGCCGCGAGCGATCGTCGCCGTCGTCCTGATCGTGGTGGCCATGGCCATCGCCAACGCGGTCCGCTCGATCGTGGCCGGCGCCCTGTCCAGTGCCTCGTACGGCGCCACCGTCGCCAAGATCGTCTGGGCCTGCATCGTGGTGCTCGGCGTGATCGCGGCCCTGGGGCAGGCGGGCATCGCCACTGCGGTGACCCAGCCGCTCCTGATCGCCGCCCTCGCGGCCGCGGCCGGCATCCTCGTCGTCGGTGTCGGCGGAGGCATGATCCAGCCGATGCGGCAGCGTTGGGAGCGGTGGCTGGACAGCGCCGAACGCGAGACGACCCGCGTCCGCCCCGGTGTCACGGACTACCAGGCCGGCCGTGAGGACGCCCTGGCCAACCAGCCCGTGCAGGAGCGGGAGCAGCAGCGTGGTGGCCGGGACATGCGAGGTGGCCCGGACATGCGAGGTGGCCCGGACATGCCCGGGGGCCCGGACATGCCCGGGAGCCCGGAGAGGTGAGGCGCCCGCCCCGCCAGTGAACGCGTTCGACCCCGTCCGCCCGGGGTCCGGCCAGGTGCCGGAGTCCGGGCGGACGGGGTCGAACGCGTCTGGGCGCCGGCCCTTCGGCGGGCGGGTGGCGGACCGCCGGGGCGTGGGACGGTCTCAGTCCCGGACTTCGGGCAGCAGGTCGTGGGCGTGGACGAGCCAGGTGATCGCGGTCAGACGGCACACCGCGTAGTCGTGTCCGACGGGTTCGCGCCAGTCGATCTCGGTCAGCGCGTCCAGGAACCCGAGGGCGTAGTCGGTCAGCCGCTCCGGGTCGGGCGGCGCGAGGTCCAGGCCGGGGCCGTCGGCGCCGAGGCGCGCGCGTACGTCAGCGACATGCTGATCGACCATGGCGACGAACGCGGGCTCGAATGCGAACTCCGCGAACCGCTGTCGGTACGTACTGCTGATCTCGGCCAACGAAAACACCTGACCACGGTAGGCCGCGCCGGAACCGCGAAGTACCCGAAACGGACATGAGGTGCGTCACGTCGGGCCGGCGCCGCCCCGCAGTCCCGCCCCGCAGTCCCGCCCCGCGGCCCCGTCACGGCCGCACCGCCACCGCGTCCACCTCGAACAGCATCCCCGGCAGCGCGAGGGAGGCGACGCCGCTGAGTGTCTGGGCGGGCAGCCGGCCGCCGAAGCGGGCCTGCAGCGCCTTGCCGAGGATCTGCAGCTTGTCCTGGTCGTGGTCGACGATGAAGGTGCCGAGCCGCACCACGTGCTCGTACCCGAGGCCGACGCCCCGCAGGGCCGACAGCAGGTGGTCGAAGGCGAGCTCGACCTGTTCGGCGAAGGGGCCGGCGACCACGGAGCCGGTGGCGTCGGAGGAGTACTGGCCGCCGATGAAGACCTGCTCGCCGGGGGCGGAGACCGCGTGGCTGTAGCCGAACGGGGTCGGGTCGTGGAGGGTGGGCGGGTTGGTGATCGTGCGCTGATCGGTACTCATGCCGGGCTCAACGCCCGTTGACGGGGGCGGCATTCCGGGATCACGCGATCACTCTCTACGGCAACTCCGTTGCACGGAAGCGGAGTTGATGGCTCCTGCTCGGCTCGGGCTCGGCTCGGGCTCGGCTCCTGCTCGGCTCCGCTCGGCTCTGCGCCCCTCCGCACGGCGGCGCCCGGATGCCGGGGCGGCGATGTCAGTGGGCGGCGTTAGCGTGGAGTCGCATCCGGTCGAGCCATGGCCGGCGATGTCCCGGGGGAGCACTCCAGGGCGATGAGGAGGAACGCGTGCGACTCGCGCTTGACGCACTGTCCGCGGACGTGCCCGCGGACCAGGTCGAGGAGGCCCGTGCCTTCTACCGGTCGAGGGCGCCGGGTCGCGGCCCGGCCACCTGGGCCGAGCTCAAGGAAGTGCGGGCGGCGAGGCCCGCTCCGCGCGCGGCCGAGCCGCCCGCCGTCGAGGAGACGGTCGGGGCGGGGGACGCGTGCGTGCCGGTCCGGATCTTCACGCCGGCCGCGGGTCCGCCGCGGGGCGTGTACCTGGACATCCACGGAGGCGGCTTCTACATGGACTGCGCGGCACAGGGCGACGTACGCAACCGCGCGCTCGCGGAGGCCCTGCGGCTCGCCGTCGTCAGCGTCGACTACCGGCTCGCGCCCGAGCACCCCTGGCCCGCCGCCCCCGACGACTGCGAGGCGGCGGCGCTGTGGCTCGTCGAGGAGGCCGCCGCCCGCTTCGGCACCTCCCGGCTCGCGATCGGCGGCACCTCCGCGGGAGCCACCCTCGCCCTGGCGACGCTGCTCCGGCTGCGGGACAGAGGCGCCGTCGCCCGATTCGCCGGAGCCGCCCTGCAGTTCGGGACGTACGACCTGAGCGCGCGCACCCCGGCCGGTCGCCGGATCGCGGACGAGTACTTCATCGAGGCGTACGCGGGCCGGGCGGCCGACCGCACCCTGCCCGACATCTCGCCCCTCTACGGCGACCTCGGGGGTCTTCCCCCGACGCTGCTCGTCGTCGGCGCCGCGGACGTGCTGCTTGAGGACAACCTGGCGATGGCGGGCCGCTTGTCGGCGGCGGGCAACGAGGTCGAGGTCCGCGTCTACCCCGAGTCCCCCCACGGCTTCACGAGCCACCCCACGACACTGGCCGGAACGGCACGCCACGCCATCCACACCTGGCTGCGCGACCGGACCGCGGGGCCGGAGAGGGCCGCGCCGGTCTCGGGGACAGCTCCTAACCCGGCGGCGGAGAAGTGAACACCGCAGGAGAAGTGAACACCGCAGGGGACGGGGAGGCCTCGGCTGTCGGCTGGTCCGTGGGGGCGGGCTCCGACTCCTGGAGGACTACTCCCGGGCGCTCGCCCGGCCGGTTCGTGCCGTTCGGCAGCAGCGTGACCATGGCCATGACCGTCGCGAACAGCGCCAGCGCGCCCAACACGCGTGCCGCGCGCGCGAGTCGGCCCCGGCCGTCGAGGTCGCGCCACGCCGACGACTCCGGCACCGGGCGCGGGCGCCACAGCTCGCCGACCGCGTCCGAGCCCGGCCCACCCGAGGGGCCCCCTGCGCTGTGCGCGCCGGACCCGCCGGGCCCGGAAACCACCACCCCGGCGCCGGAAGCCCCGGACGGTTCGACCCCCGCCCCCGCCCGCTCCCGCGCCGACGGCTCCCTCGGCGCGGTCCGTCGTATCGCGGCCTCGTCGTCCCGCAGGAACCGCTCCCACACCTCGTCCGGCACCCCCGGCTGCTCCTCCCGGCGCACGTCAGCCGCGCCCGGGCGAGGAGTCGAGGCGTACGAACGGGATGTGCCGGCCCGCGTCGCGGTACGACGCCATGCTGCCGTCCACGTCGAAGCCCATGAAGGCGCACAGGCGGCGGGCCGTGCGCGGATGCCGGGGTGTGTACCGGGCCATGACCTCGCCGCCCTCGTCCGCGCTCAGGAAGTGCGCGGTGACGCGGTGGCGGCGGCGGCCGACCTGGACCGTCGTCGTCGGCGTGCGGCGGAGGTTCTGGTACCAGGCGGACTGCGGGCCGAAACCGGAGGCGAGGGGCCGGCTGCCGCGCTCGCGGTCGTACGCGACCACCTCAAGGACCACGCGCCGGTCGAGGCCGGAGTTGCGCCCGACGTGGTGCAGGAGCAGCAGCCGCCCGCCGAACAGCGGGCCGAGGCCCGCGCGGTACAGCGCGATCGGCAGCCTGGCGAGCAAGCGTCGCCAGCCGCGCGGGAGTTGCGGCCGCGCGGGGCCCGCAGGCCGGTCGGATGCCATCGACGTCCCTTCCCCCCGACAGGTCGTACGCCGGTCCCCCGACAGGTCGTACGCCGGACTCGATCGGGTAACGAGCACCCGTTGTCCGCAATGGTTCCACGCAATCTTTGCATAGTCTAAACGCGGGGGAGGCCGCCCGCCACGGGTGGCCGCACAGCCGGCGCGGACCACGCACTCGCGCGCCGGCGACGACCTTGTCGGACAACCTTGTTGGGGGTGCCATGACCGCTCCGGAGCATCGGGACGCCCGAGCCGGGCGCGGAGACGCCCGTGCCGTGCTGACCTGGCTGCCGGCCGGGGTGATGACGGTCGTGGCCGTCGCCGACGTGATCGGCGGCCCCGGCGTGGGACTGCTGCCGCTCGTCTCCCTCGGCCCCGCCTTCTCCGGCCTCATCGGCACCTGGCGGCGCACCGCGGTCACCGGCGCGGTGGCGCTGCTGCTCTGCCTCGGACTCGGCGTCTACAACGGCCTGTTCGACACCCGGCGCGGCTACACCGCCCTCGTCTCCGTCGCCGGGGTCACCGGCGCGGGCGTAGCCGCCGCAGTGATGCGCGGCCGCCGCGAGGCCGAACTGGCCAGCGTCCGCTCGGTGGCCGAGGTCGCCCAGCGCGTGCTGCTGCGCCCGGTGCCGCGCAGCGCCGGGCCGTTGGGCGTCGCCGTCTCGTACACCTCGGCCGCCGCGGAGGCCCGGATCGGCGGCGATCTGTACGAGGTGGTGGCCTCGCCGTACGGGGTGCGCGTGATCGTCGGCGATGTCCAGGGCAAGGGCCTCGCCGCCGTGGAGACGGCCGCCCTCGTCCTCGGCTCGTTCCGTGAGGCCGCGCACGAGGAGCCCGACCTGGTGGCGCTCGCCGCCCGCCTGGAACGCAGTGTGGCGCGGGAGTTGAACGCCGAGAAGTTCGTGACCGCCGTCCTCGCCGAGGTCCACGCCGACGAGGAGCGGGTCGTCCTGGTCGACTGCGGCCACCCGCCGCCGCTGCTCGTACGGGCCGACGGAACCGTCGAGTTCCCCCGCCCGCCCGCGTACGCCCTGCCCCTCGGGCTCGGCGTGCACGGCGGGGAGCCGCCGCTGCCGTACGAGGTGCGCTTCGCGCCCGGCGAGCAGCTGCTGTTCTACACGGACGGCGTGACCGAGGCGCGGGACGCCGCCGGGACGTTCTACCCGCTCCAGGAGCGGGCCGGCCTCCTCAAGGAGCCCGACGCGCAGGCCGCCCTGGAGGCGCTGCGCGAGGACGTGGTCCGGTACGCCGGCGGCCCGCCGCACGACGACGCGGCGATGCTGCTGCTGCGCTACCAGCGCGGATGAGACGCGAGGGGCGCCCCGGGGCGGTTGGCGCGGTGTGTGGTGTCGGGGGCCCGGGGCCGCGCGGTACAAAGAGGTATGGCTGAGCGAAGCGGCGTGGACGAGGGTGCGGTCGAGGTCGACGAGGTCACGCGGGCCGTACTGACCGCGTCCCGCGTCCTGGTCGCGGTCTCCGCGCGCTCGCTCGCCGCAGTCGAGGACCGGGTGACGCTGCCGCAGTTCCGGATGCTGATCGTGCTCTCCAGCCGCGGGGCCACCAAACTCGTCGACCTGGCCGAGCTGTTGGGCGTCGCGCCCTCGACCGCGATGCGCATGGTCGACCGGCTGATCGCCGCCGGGCTCGCGGACCGGCGCGTCAACCCGCGCAACCGCCGCGAGACTCTCCTGCAACTCACCGACGCGGGCCGCCGCATCGTCACGGACGTCACCGCACGCCGCCGCCAGGAGATCGCCGGCATCGTCGAACGCCTCACGCCCGAACGGCGCGCGGCACTCGTCGCCGCGCTCACCGCGTTCAGCGAGGCGAGCGGTGAGCCCCCGGCCCCGGAGGCGGACGAGGCCTCGGGCCTGCACCCCCTGGGCTGGGCCCAGTGAACGAACCCCCGCTCCGACCCGCACACGGAAAGGCACTGCCATGACCGGACCCGACGCACCCATCCCGCGGTTCCACCTGGCCATGCCCGTGGACGACCTCACCGCGGCCCGCCACTTCTACGGCGAGGTCCTCGGCCTCGACGAAGGCCGCAGCGCCGACACCTGGGTCGACTGGAACCTGCACGGCCACCAGTTCGTCACCCACCTCGCCCCCGCCCGCCCGCAGCGCGTCCACAACCCGGTCGACGGCCACGACGTCCCCGTACCGCACTTCGGCCTGATCCTGACGATCCCCGACTTCCAGAAGCTGGCCCAACGGCTGCGCGACGCGGGCACGGAGTTCGTGATCGAGCCGTACGTCCGCTTCGAGGGGCAGCCGGGCGAGCAGTGGACGATGTTCCTCCGTGACCCGGCGGGCAACGCGCTGGAGTTCAAGGCGTTCGCGGACGACGGGCAGGTCTTCGCGGTGTGAGGCGGTACGAGGCGGTGTGGTCGCGGGGTCTTTCAGCGTCACGTGCAGCCGAGGGGCAGATGGTGGCCGTCGGCCGAGGCGAAGCCGGCCAGTGCGGGCACCGCGGGCCGGGTGCGGCTCGCCGCGAAGACCGTGCCGGACGTGCCGAGGCTCACCGCCGGGTGGTCGAGCAGCCCTGCACCGCCGAGGCCGAGCCCGACCGCGGCGGCCATGTTGTCCCCGGTGCCGGCCGCTACCGGCAGACCCGCCCGCAGCCCGAGATGCGCGGCGGCGACCCCGGTCAGGCGCCCCGCGATGCTGCCGCCGCCCGGCGCGACGGGGGACAGCAACTCCTCGGCCATGCCGGTGAGTTCGAGCAGCACCGGGTCGTACGCGGAGTCCGCCGTGGACCACCAGAGGGTGCCGGAGGCGTCGCCACCGCGATCCCGGTCACGTCCCGCGCGTCCACGCCCGCCCCGCGCAGCCCCTCGGCGACCGCTGTGGCCAGCGCCCGCCACCACGCCTCGGGGTCGGTCTCGCGGGCGCCGTCCGTCCCGGTCACGGTGTGCGGGGCGCCGCTCGCCGCGTCGGTGACGGCGGCCTTGGTGGACTGGGTGGAGCTGTCCACGCCGATGACCACGGGGGTCCCCTGCGGACACGGCCCAGGGGGCCGGGGCGATGCGTCATCTCGTACCTCATGGTTGACGGGAGAGGCTTCCTGCGTATTAGTAAGCATAGAAAACAAATTGCTCGCGAAGAAGGGGCGACCATGACGGACCGCTTCACCCCGACCCCCGACGACAACTTCACCTTCGGCCTGTGGACCGTGGGCTGGCAGGGCGTCGACCCGTTCGGCACGGCCACCAGGCCCGCGCTCGACCCGGTGGAGTCCGTCGAGCGGCTCGCGGAGCTCGGCGCGTACGGAGTGACCTTCCACGACGACGACCTCGTGCCGTTCGGGTCCTCCGACGCCGAGCGCGAGGCCGTCGTCAAGCGGTTCCGCGCCGCCCTCGAAGCGACCGGCATGAAGGTGCCGATGGCGACGACGAACCTGTTCACGCACCCCGTCTTCAAGGACGGCGGCTTCACGGCGAACGACCGGGACGTACGCCGGTACGCGCTGCGCAAGACCCTCCGCAACATCGACCTCGCCGTCGAACTCGGCGCCACCACCTACGTCGCCTGGGGCGGCCGCGAGGGCGCCGAGTCAGGCGGGGCGAAGGACGTGCGGCTCGCCCTCGACCGGATGAAGGAGGCCTTCGACCTGCTCGGCGAGTACGTCACCGGCCAGGGCTACGACCTGCGCTTCGCCATCGAACCCAAGCCGAACGAGCCGCGCGGCGACATCCTGCTGCCCACCATCGGCCACGCCCTCGCCTTCATCGAGCGCCTGGAGCGCCCCGAACTCGTCGGCGTCAACCCGGAGGTGGGCCACGAGCAGATGGCCGGCCTCAACTTTCCGCACGGCATCGCGCAGGCCCTCTGGTCCGGCAAGCTCTTCCACCTCGACCTCAACGGCCAGTCCGGCATCAAGTACGACCAGGACCTCCGCTTCGGCGCCGGGGACCTGCGCCAGGCGTTCTGGCTGGTCGACCTCCTGGAGGACGCCGGGTACGCGGGGCCGCGCCACTTCGACTTCAAACCGGTGCGCACGGACGGCTTCGACGGGGTGTGGGAGTCCGCGAAGAACTGCATGCGGAACTACCTCATCCTCAAGGAGCGCGCCGCCGCCTTCCGCGCCGACCCGGCCGTGCGGCAGGCGCTGCGCGACTCCCGCCTCCACGAGCTCGCCGAGCCCACCGCGGCGGACGGCCTCGCCGGACTCCTCGCCGACCGCAGCGCGTACGAGTCCTTCGACGTGACCGCGGCCGCCGGGCGGTCCATGGCCTTCGAACGGCTCGACCAGCTGGCCATGGAACATCTGCTGGGCGTCTGAGCCCGCCCGGGGGCGTCTCACGGAATTGCGACCCCGCGCCGTCGGCGGGTCAACTTCCCGTCGGCGTAAGGTGGTTCAGTGCGGGCGCGGTACGGTACGCCGCCTCAGCGCGCGGCCCGCTCCGCGTACGCCAGTGGGTCCGCGAGGACGTCCCGTACGACCAGGGCGGCCGAACCGCGGGCCGCGTCACCGGCCGAGGACGAGGCGCGCAGCCGGCCGCTGTCCGCGGACCACAGGCCCGACACCACGCGCCGCTCCAGGCGTTCGGCGATCGGCGGGGCCAGCCACTGCAGCAGCGGGCGGAAGGTGCCGCCGAGCACGATCGCGTCCGGGTCGAACAGGTTCACCGCCCCGGACAGCACCAGGCCGAGCGTGCGGCCCGCACCGGTGAGCGCGGCGACCGCGGGCGCGTCCCCGTCCCGGGCGCGGCGCTCCAGCTCCGTGACGCCCGGCCGGCCCGCGTCCGCGGCCAGACCGGCCGCCCGCAGCAGCGCCGCCTGGCCCGCGTACTGCTCCAGGCAGCCCCGCGCGCCGCAGCGGCACAGCGGGCCGTCCTCGTCCACCACCACATGCCCTATCTCGCCCGCGAACCCGTGGGCGCCGCGCAGCAGTTCACCGTCGACGACCAGTGCGCCGCCGATGCCGATCTCGCCCGACAGGTACAGGAAGCTGCGCGGCCCGCGCCCCCCGTCGCCCGCCGGGCCGCCGAACCACAGCTCGGCCAGCGCCGCCGCGTCCGCCTCGTTGCCCGAGCCGACCGGCAGCGGCGGCGGAGCGGCCTCGGGGGCGAGCCGCAGCCGCAGGCCGGCCAGGGCCTGCGCGAAGATCCCCTCGGCGGCCACCCGGCTCCAGCCCAGGTTCGGGGCCTGCCGCACCGTCCCGCCGGACACCAGCCCCGGCAGCGCCAGCTGCGCCCCGGCCGGCCGCAGCTCCTGTGCCGTCGCCGACTCCAGGGCGTCCGCGGTGATCCGGGCGGCCCGCGCGAGCACGTCGGCGGGCGGCACACCCCGGTTGTCGAGGTGCTCGGTCAGGCGTACGCGGTCGGTGCCGGACAGGTCGACCACGCAGACCGTCACGTAATCGACGTTGATCTCCACGCCGACCCCCGCGCAGCCCGTCCGGGCCACCTTCAGGACGGTGCCGGGGCGCCCGGCCTGGCCGCTGAACGACTTTCCGGACTCGCTCAGGAAGCCGCTCGCGAGCAGCTGCTCGACCAGCGAGGACACGGCCGCGCGGGTCAGCCCCGAACGCCCGGCGACGGCGGCCCGCGTCGTTACGCCCTCGTCGTGGACGGCCCGCAGCACGAGGCTCAGGTTGTGCCGCCGCACGGCGGCCTTGTCGGCCTTGGGCTGCAGAGGGGCTCGGCGGTTGTTCATCGTGCCGTCGAGCCTATCGGGCGGCTCTGACATCGGGCGGCTCGGACAGTGGGGTGGCTCTGACTGTCGGGCGGCTCTGACTGTCGGGCGGCTCTGACTGTCGGGCGGCTCTGACTGTCGGGCGGCAGAACCCGACGGCTCGGGATCAGGCCGTCAGCCAGCGGTGCAGGGCTTCGTGGACGCTGTGCGGGAGCGCGCTGAGCTGGTCGATGGCCTCGCGGTCGCCGGGCAGCGGTGCGATCCCGGCCGCCGTCAGGGCCGCGTTGAGTTCGAGGCGGCGCAGGTCGCGCGGGTCGAGCACCGCCGCGCGGGAGGGCTCCATGCGCTGGGCCGGGTTCGGCGGCGGGAGGAGGAAGTCGTCCTGCGGCCAGGTGCGGAACGTCGAGTCGGCTACGTGAGGGGCAGTCATCGTGTGCACAACGCTCTCCTTCGCTACGGGGTACCGTCGTCGACGGCACGGCATGAGAGGCGCGCACGGCCGCATCCGGTTGCGGGACCGGCCACGGATCACCCGGTCGGTGCAATCCGCCGCTCATCGCACTCGCCCCCGCGCCCCCTGGACAAGCCGCCCCGAACGGCCGGTCAGCGCCCCGGAGTTCACCGTACGACCGGGTCCTCCGCCGCACCCCCGACGAGCGCCGCCTCGACGGGGCACGCGCACGCCCCCACCTCACCCGCGTCGGCGACCGCGGCGAGCGCCGTCCGCATCCGGGTGAGGTCGGCGATGCGCGCGTCCAGGTCGTCCAGTTTCGCGTCGACCACCGCACGCAGCCGCGCGCCCGGCACCGCACCGCCGCGCGCGAGCGCCAGGAACGCGGCCACGTCGCCCATCCCGAACCCCAGCTCCCCGGCCCGCCGCACGAAACGGACCCGCCGTACATCCGCCTCCGTGTACCGCCGGTACCCGGAATGCGGGTCACGCGCGGGGGTGAGGAAGCCGCGCCGCTCGTAGTAGCGCAGGGTGCTCGGCGGTACGTCGGCGGCGCGTGCGGCGTCGGCGGAATTCACGGGCTGACCGTCTCCTGAGTGCGTGAAGTGGGCGGGCTGGTACGTGTACGGGCGGGCCGGGACCGTGTCAACTGCCGTGCCTGCGCCAGCAGGAACCCGGCCTCGACGACGAGGAACCCGGCGAGCACCGGCGTGGCCCCGGCGGCCAGGGCGGCCGTCATCAGCAGGGCGAACGCGGCCCGCCCCGCGGTGTCCGCGACCCCGGTCACCCGGTCGCCCCGCACGAGCCGCACCACCGCCCACATGGTCACCAGTACGCCGAAGAACGTGACGAACAGCAGGTGTTCGGGCGCGAACGGCGCGGGGGCCCGGCCGGGCAGACCGAGCGCGGCGTGCGCGGCGCGGACGGCGTCCAGGGCGAGCGCGGCGGTCCAGGGAGTGGTGAAGGGGAGGGCGACGGCCAGGTCGTACCAGGCGCCGATGCGGACGGCGCCGGGGCTGCGGCGGGTGGTGGCGTCTCCGGTGCGTGGTGCCGGAGCGGTCGGTGTCGTCGTGGCGGTCATGACCGTCACGGTGCACCCTGCACCGCGGTGCAGGGTCAAGTGCGGGCGTGCGGGCGTGCGGGCGTGTGGGCGTGTGGGCGTGCGGGCGTGCGGGTGTGGGGGTGTAGGCGAGCGGCTGCCTCGGGGGGCGGCTGCGCGCGTTCATGTGTTCGGCATGAGACAGACGGGTCGGGGCTACCCCGGGAACCGGGTGGCGTGGCAGGGTGCGGGGGTCGATGCTTCGTCAACTGCCATCCGGGGGACGAGTGTTGGTGAAACGTTGTTGCTCCGTTGCCCAGTTCGGGAGAGGACACCCCCACGACATGTCCGCTCATGCCGCCCATTCCGCCCGCCGCCGTTGGCGCCGCCCGCTGCTCGTCGCGGCCGCCGCAGCCGCGATAGCCGTCCCCTCCGTGGCCTTCGCCACGGAGGGTGCCACCGACAGCACAACCGCCGACCCCGGCGCCCGCACCGCGGTCCAGGCCCTGGACGACACGTACTACCAGGACGCGATCGGCAAGACCGGCCCCGAGCTGAAGGCCGCGCTGCACACGATCATCAGCGACCAGACCAAGCTCTCGTACGACCAGGTCTGGGACGCCCTCAAGAAGACCGACGAGGACCCGGCCAACACGTCCAACGTCATCCTGCTCTACAGCGGCCGCTCGCAGTCCAAGGACACCAACGGCGGCGACCCGGACCAGTGGAACCGCGAGCACGTCTGGGCCAAGTCCCACGGCGACTTCGGCACGTCCACCGGCCCCGGCACCGACGTCCACCACCTGCGCCCCACCGACGTGTCGGTCAACGGCACGCGCGGCAACAAGGACTTCGACAACGGCGGCGAGGAACTCTCCGAGGCGCCCGGCAACTTCACCGACGACGACTCGTACGAGCCGCGCGACGCGGTCAAGGGCGATGTCGCCCGCATGATCCTCTACATGGCCGTGCGCTACGACGGTGACGACGGCTTCGCCGACCTGGAGCCCAACGACGAGGTGAACAACGGCTCGGCGCCCGCCATCGGCCGCCTCTCGGTCCTCAAGCAGTGGCACGCCGAGGACCCGCCGGACGACTTCGAGAAGCGCCGCAACCAGGTCATCTTCGACGACATCCAGCACAACCGGAACCCGTTCATCGATCACCCCGAGTGGGTCGCGGAGATCTGGAAGTAACGATTCGCCCGCCGAGGCGTACGCATGGGGCCCGGACCGCGTCGGGTCCGCATCGGGTCTGCATCGGGACCGCATCAGGACCGCATCATCGGACCGGGCCCCGTGGCGTTCTGCGGCCCGCGAGAGGACCGTTGGACGCCTACCTGCCGCAGGCTGGCTGTTCAGGCACCGGCTCGCCGGGGTGCACGGCGCATGGCCCACAACACGGGCCCGCCGCCGGGGAGTTGGGCCTCGCCGAGTACCTCGAAGCCGTAGTGCTCGTAGAACGGCACGTTGTCCGGCTTCGAGGACTCCAGGTGGACCGGCAGGCCCGCCGCGTCCGCCTGGGCGAGGCCGGAGCGGAGCAGGGCCGAGCCGTGGCCCTGGCCTCGGGCGGCCGGGTCGGCGCCGACGACCGCGAGGTACCAGTGCGGCTCCTTCGGCGAGTGCTCCGCCGCCGCCTCGACCGCGGCGCGGAACACCGGGGCGCGGTCGCCGAGGATGTCCTGCAGCTCCTGGACGGTCCCTGCGTCCGGCACGGCCTTCTCCTGGCCCTCCGGTGCCACCCAGAACGCGGCCGCGGCGTCGGTGCGTTCACACACGCCGTGCAGGCCGTACTGCCGGGTGAAGAGGGTGTGGAAGTAGCGGCGCAGTCCTGCCTCGCGGGTGGTGTCCTCGGGGAAGAACCAGCGCATCATCGGGTCGTCGTCGAAGGCCAGGGCGAGGGTGCGGCTGATCGCTTCGGCGTCGTCGGACGTCGCCTTCGTCGGGGCGTTGATTTTCGGCACACCGCTCATTCTGCACACCTGTTGATCTTCGTCTGCGGCTGGGCCCGCCCATGGGTGGAGAGCGCGGTGGTACGAGGGTGACCGCACCCTGACCGGGGCCCGCGCCCGCTGAGCAGATCGGACCCGCCCACGCGTGCGATCAACTGCCTTGCCTCATCGTGCAGTTGGTACGACGATGAAGCCTCCCGAAGCCGAGGGGAGGCCCGGTGGCGTACCAGGAGTGGGCGGGGGCGTCCGGGCGGGACCTGGTCCTCGACGACTGGTTCGCCCGGCAGCTCGTCGCCGCGAGCGGAAGCAGGCACGGGCGGGACGTGCACGTGCTGCTCGGCGGCCCGGGCAGCGGCAAGTCCAGCCTGCTCGCCGCGTTCGAGGAGCGCGCCGCCAACACCTACGTCGCCCACATCGACTGTGCCGGGCTCCCGGACGGTGTGCGCGAACCCGCGGACGTCGTGGCCCGCGTCGCCTTCCAGCTCAGCGCCGAAGTGCCCGGCCTGCCGCCCATGCAGTTGCCCGCCTACGCGGCGCTGCGGCTCGCCCTCGCCGTACGCACCGACCAGGCCGACCGGGACACCGCCCTGGCCGAGCTGAGCGCCGCCCTGGACGAGGGGCGCGGCCGGGAGCAGTCCCTCGACCTGTACCTGTCGCTCGCCGAGAAGCTCGGCTCGCTCGCCGGCATGCCCGCCTGGGGGCTCGCGGCCCTGCCGTTCCTCTCCGAAGGCATGCGGCGCCTGCAGGAACACCGTGTCCGGCGCGCCCTGGCCCGGCATGTGCACGCGCCCGCCTCCCCGGAGGACTTCCTCGTCGGGCTCGGCCACGGCCTCCAGCACGGCGACGACCGGCAGCGGCGGCGCGCCCAGGAAGTGCTGCTGCGCGCCTTCCTCGACGACCTGCGCCGCGCCTACGACACCGCCAAGGGCCACGAACTGCGCACCCTGCGCTGCCTGCTGCTCCTCGACAACGCCGACGACGACCGCGGCCAGGCCTTCCTCGACACCCTGCGCACCGCCCGCCGGGGCGGCCCGGAGGACGGCGACCCCCTGCTCGTCCTGGCCGCCGCCCGCAGCCGCCCCCGCCTGGTCGAACCGCTCGACGTCCCCGCGGGCCGCCTGCTGACCTGCTGGTCCTCGTACGCGGAGCGCACACCGGACCCGTACGCCGAAGCGGACGAGGAGCACTTCGAACCGCTCGACGTGCGCGGCAGACCGCATGTGCGCGTCGCCCAGCTGCGCCCGCTCACCCGCGCCGAGGTGGCCGAGCAGTGCCGGCCGCTCCTCGCGCACCTGCCGGACCCGGCGGGCGTGCGCCGTCCGGTGGACTGGCTGGCCAGGATCGTCCACGACCTCACCGGTGGACAGCCCTTCGCGACGGCGGCCGTCCTGCGCCGACTCCTCCGCTTCGACGACGAGTTGCCCGTCGACACGCGGCTGCGCCGGATCTTCACCCTCGCCCCGCACCGGCCCTCCGTCGCCGAGGAGGCGTACGAGCGGCTCTTCGGTGACGTGCCCGCAGCCGTCCGCGCCCGCCTCCCGCGCGTGGCCGCGGCCGCCGTTCCCGTACAGGCCCTGGCGGCGGACACCTTGTGGGGCAGGGGCAACCATCTCCTCTACCAGGTCACGGAGTTGATCGGCGACGAGCTGCGCTTCGACGTGGTGGAACTCGACGGCGGCGACGTCCTCACCGTGCCGCCGATCGCCCGCCGCCACCTCCTGCAGCGCCTCGCCCGCAGCGAGGACAGCGCCGAGGCCGGAACCTGGACCGGGGCCCACCGCAGGCTCCGGGACGCCCAGCGCGGCCGGGACGCCGCGTACCACCACCTCGCACTCGGCGACGTACCGGCCGCGACCCGGTTCCTGCACGGCCTCCTCCAGGACGTCAAGGAGGGCGGCGTGCACATGGCCGAGTGGTGCCGGGCCCTGTCGTGGGTGCAGCGCGCCCCGCACCCGCGCATCGCCGCGCCCGACGACGGTACGCAGGAGTACGAGGCCGCCGTGGAACGCCTCGGCACCCGTGTCCCCGCCGAGCAACTCCCCGTCGCACGGCTCCTGATCGCCGGCCAGCTCACCGTGCACCCGCCGGCCGACCCGTACGCCTCGCTCTGGTCGGACCCGCTGTGGGACCCGACGGCGCGGCTGCGCACGGAGATCGCCGTCCATCTGCAGCAGCTCAGCGAGGACGTTCCGCACCTGCGCGGGCTCCCGCTGCACGAGCGCGTCCAGTCCTACGACAAGGAGCCGTGGTGATGCCCGGATCGCCCGAACGGGACCGGCCCGACCGCCGCGGTCCCCTCGCCCGCCCCGACCCGGCGCCCGTCCCGTGGTGGCGCAACCGCCGCAACCTCACCGCGGGCGCGGTCGGCGCGGTCGTCCTCGCCCTCTGCGGCTATCTGGCCCTCGGCTCCGGCTGGGGCTCGATCCGCTACCTCACCCAGCGCTGCGCCGAGCGCGTCTGGGAGCGCGGGCCCGCCGAGGAGTGCACCGGTGTGAGCGACGGCGGCTTCGTCTTCGGCGAACTCGACGACATCTCCGCGGCCATCGAGAAGGAGAACCGCCGCGTCACCCGCGGCAGCCTCCCGTACGTCACCGTGGCCCTGCTCATCCCCCTGACCACCGACGAGACCGACCCGAACCGCGAGGCCGCCGTCCGCGACCAGATCCGCCACGAGGTGCAGGGCGCCCACCTCGCGCAGCTCCGCATGAACGACCGCGGCTCACCGGCCGTCCGTCTGGTGCTCGCCAACCCCGGCCTCGGCAGCGCCCACTACGCGGCCGTGGCGGAGGAACTGGACGAGATGGCACGGTCGAAGGAGCACAACCTGCGGGCCGTGGTGGGCTTCGACATGAGCGAGGAGAACACCAAGAACGCCATCCGGCACCTGACGGCCGACCTCGGCATCCCCGTCGTCGGCGGCCCCATCACCGCCTCCGACCTGACCATGCCCGGCCTCGCCCGGATCGTCCCGCCCAACGACGACCAGGCCGAGGTCCTTGCGAGCCTGCCCGGCGACGACAACGTGTTCCTGGTCGAGGACACCCGGCCGGGCGACAGCTACGTGGACACCCTCCGGGACGCGTTCAACGCGAAGCGGCCGAGCGGCGCCCTGGAGTCCGAGCAGTACCGCTCGTCCGGTGGCTCCGACGACGACCCCAGCCTCGCCGGCGACTTCGAGAACATCGCCCAGAACATCTGCCAGTCCGGCGCCAAGGACATCTACTTCGCCGGACGGCCGCCCCAACTGCGCATGCTGGTCCTTGAGCTGGGCCGCCAGCCGTGCGCCAGGACGAAGAACAGCTTCCGCGTGATCACCGGCTCTGGCGCGTCCACGGTCGACTCGTACGTCACACGCGACGACCTGGACGAGTGGCGCAGGGCCCTGGAGCGGGTCACCGTCGAGTACGCGGCCGTGGGGCACCCCGAGGCCTGGGAGGACAGCAAGGCCCCGGAGGCGGAGGACGCCCGCACCGAGATGCGGCACCTGAGGGCGGCGGCGGCCGGGCTGAAGGACGCCGACCTGGAGGACTCCCGCCTCATGACGATCTACGACGCGACGCGCACCGCCGTCATCAACATCCGCCGCCAGGCCGAGGGCGGCCGCCGCATCCCGCGCCTCGACGAAGTCGCCAGCGGCTGGCACCAGTTGAAGAGCGTCAACAAGATCAGGGGTACGACGGGCTGGATCTGCCTCGACAACCAGGGCAACGCGTACAACAAGGCCGTGCACCGCGTACGGCTCGACCCGAAGTGGCAGCCGGACCAGAAGCTCGACTTCGTCGGCGTGGCCTGGCCGGAGGGCAAGCCCCTCGAAGCGACGTGCACGGCACCGCGGCGGTGATGAACCGGCCCGTTCTCGTGCGCCCTTCAGGAAGTCAGGGTCTGCGCGAACTGCTCGGCGAACGCCACCAGCCGCCCCAGCTCCGCGCCGCCCGCCCGGGTCACCCGGAAACCGTGCCGCCGCCCCCAGAACGCGGCCTGCACGGCGTGCAGTTGGGCCCAGCGCCGCAGCCGCACCGGGTCGAGCCCCGCGGCCTCGGAGAACACGTCCAGCGAGCGCAGCGCCGCCCGCCGCAGGTCGTCCGCCTCCAGGAAGGCGAGCGCCCGCGACTTGAGGAACGTGCCGCCGTCGTACGCGGGGTCGCCGACCTGCCCCTTGGGGTCGACGGCCAGCCACGGCTCGCGGTCGGCGCGCAGCACGTTCCGGGGGTGGAGGTCGCCGTGGACGAGGGTGTCCGGCTGAGAGGCGGCGAGTTCCCGGACCGTCGCGAGGGCGGCGCCGAGCGCGCGGTCCGACACCCGGTGCGTCAACTCCTCGGCGTCCCGGCGGAGTTCGGCCTCCCACTCCCCGGCCCGGTCCTGCAGCCGGGGGAGTCCGGGAGGCGCCGCCACCGCCAGGCGGCGGCTCAGCAGTCCCGCGACCGTCGCGACCTCGTCGCCGTCCTCGACCTCCGCGAGGGTCGCCGTACGGACCCGCTCCAGGAGCATCGCGAACCGGTCGTCGTCCCGCTCGTACAGGCGGACCGCGCCACGGCCTCGCCAGGCGGCGAAGGCGTCCGGTTCGTGGACGTTGCCGGGGTGCGGGAACGACACCTTCAGGACGGCGGCGCTCCCGTCCCGCGCACGCACGGGAACGACGACCCCGACGCCCCCGTGCCGCACGGCCCCGTCGGGCGCGCAGCCCCACTGTTCGAGCAGCGCGCTCACGACACCGGGCAGCCGGCCGAGCCAGACGGCCCCCGGCTCGCCCTCGCGCGCGACGGTCGCCTCGGCGAACGTGTCCGGTACGTCGATCACCCGGGTCACCTTACGCGCGCCGCCCGTTGTCAGCGCCGCGTGCCAGAATCCGACGGGTGAAGATCAGTGCGGCGCTCTGTCTGTAGGGGGCGCTCTGTTTGTGGGGCCACCCGGAGTTCCTTATCGTGCGAACAGCGGGCGGTGGCGCTCCACGACGAGAACTCACCCCACGACGAGAGAAGCGGCCATGGCACAGAGTCTGATCAGGCAGATCGAAGGCATGGAAGCGCTGGACGGTGTCTGCCACAGGCTTTCCGGCCTGGTGGGACGGGTCACGGGTGCCGAAAAGGTGAAGAACGCGCTGTCGGGAACGTGGCTGGGCCACCCGCTGCACCCCGTGCTGACGGACGTGCCCATCGGGGCGTACGTCATGGCGTCCGTCCTTGACGTGACCGCGGGTCCCGCCGGGGCCGGGGCCGCGCGTCGTCTGGTGGGCGTGGGACTGCTCGCGACGGTCCCGACGGCCGCCTCGGGGGCTTCGGACTGGTCCGACACCTACGGCCCCGAACGGCGGGTCGGCGTCGTGCACGCGGTGTGCAACGCGACCGCGTCCACCCTGCAGGCGGCGAGCCTCGTGGCACGCCGGAAGGGCCGGCGCGGCGTCGGCGCGGTGTTGAGCGGCATCGGGCTCGGGTTCACCCTGAGCTCCGCCTACCTGGGCGGTCACCTCTCGCTCGTGCGCGGCGTCGGCGTCAACCACACCGCGTTCCAGCCGACGGTCGGCCAGTGGACGGACGTGGCGGCGCTGTCCGACCTGGGCGACGGCAAGCCGCTGCGGGTCACGGCGGGGGGCGTACCGGTCGTGCTCGTACGCCGGGGCGAGACGGTCCACGCCCTGTCGGCCGTCTGCACCCACGCCGGCGGACCGCTCGACGAGGGCGAGATCCGGGACGGCTGCATCCGGTGCCCCTGGCACGGCAGCGAGTTCCGCCTGACGGACGGCGCCGCGGTCCGCGGTCCCGCCGCGGTCGACGCGCCCCGCTGGGACACGAAGGTCGACGACGGGCGCGTTCAGGTCCGTTCGGCCTGACCCTGTGCGGGGCTGACCTGCAGCGCGTCGCCGACGCGTGCTCAACCGCCGCCCCGGGCGCCCCTCCGCGTCCGTGCCCGTGCCCGTGCCCGTGCCCCCGCTCGTGCCCGTGCCCCCGCCCGCGCCCGTGCCCGCGCCCGCCCCGAGGGCGGCTGCCGGGCGGCCGTCGAGGCCGATTGTCAGTGGGGCACGGCAGGATGGGGGCATGACGACAACCTCTGCCGTTCCTTCCGCTGTTCCTGCTGGTCAAGCGCCCGCCGAGGCCATCGCGCTGCCCTCCGCCACGGCCTACGCCGAGGCGGTCGGGCAGGCGGTCCGCGCTGCCGCCGCGTACTACGACAACGGCAGCTCCGCCCTGGACGACGACGCGTACGACCGACTGGTGCGCGCGATCGC
Source organism: Streptomyces solicavernae (assembly GCF_029968095.1). Classification (GTDB taxonomy): domain Bacteria; phylum Actinomycetota; class Actinomycetes; order Streptomycetales; family Streptomycetaceae; genus Streptomyces; species Streptomyces solicavernae. The sequence goes on from NZ_JASCIR010000012.1 coordinate 50,938, forward strand.
CGCGTACGAGGCGGCCCACCCCGGCGAGAACCTGCCCGACTCGCCCTCGGGCAAGGTGGCCGGCGGCGCGGTCGAGGGGGACGTGCCGCACACGGTCCCGATGCTCAGCCTCGACAACGCCTTCTCCGACGAGGAGTTCACCGCCTGGGCCGCCTCCCTGGAGCGCAGGATCGCCCGGCCGGTCGCGTCCTGGAACGTCCAGCCGAAGCTGGACGGCCTCGCGATCGCCGCCCGGTACCGGCAGGGCCGCCTCACCCAACTGGTCACCCGTGGCGACGGCACAGCCGGGGAGGACGTCTCGCACGCCATCGGCACCATAGAGGGGCTGCCCGCCGAGCTGACCGAACCCGCCACCGTCGAGGTGCGCGGCGAAGTCCTCATGACGACCGCCCAGTTCGAGTACGCCAACGAGGTGCGCACCCAGCACGGCGGGGACCCGTTCGCCAACCCGCGCAACGCCGCCGCAGGCACCCTGCGCGCCAAGGACCGCGCGTACACCGTCCCCATGACGTTCTTCGGGTACGGCCTGCTTCCGCTGCCCGGCACCGGCGACGGCCTCGCCGCCGAGCTCGCCGACTCCGCGCACGGCGCCCTGATGGACCGGGCCGTGCGGTACGGCGTCAACACCCCGGCGAGCACGCAGGTGCCGGGCACGGTCGTCAGCACGGTCGACGAGGTCCTGGCACGCGTGCGGGAGATCGGTGCGCTGCGCGCCCAACTCCCCTTCGGCATCGACGGCATCGTCATCAAGGCCGACCTCGCCGCCGACCAGCAGGCGGCCGGGGAAGGCTCCCGCGCCCCGCGCTGGGCCCTCGCCTTCAAGCTCCCCGCCGTGGAGAAGATCACCAAGCTGATTGACGTGGAGTGGAACGTCGGCCGCACCGGCATCATCGCGCCCCGAGCGGTCCTCGAACCCGTCGACATCGACGGCTCCACGGTCACGTACGCCACCTTGCACAACCCGGCCGACATCACGCGGCGCGGCCTGCGGCTCGGGGACCACGTCATGGTCTACAAGGCAGGCGACATCATCCCCCGGGTGGAGGCCCCGGTGGCCCACCTGCGGACGGGCGAGGAGCGGGAGATCGCGTTCCCCGCGGCCTGTCCGCAGTGCGGCTCGGGGATCGACACCGGCGAGCAGCGGTGGCGCTGCGAGCGCGGCCGCAACTGCCACCTGGTCGCCTCCGTCGCGTACGCGGCCGGGCGCGACCAGCTCGACATCGAGGGCCTCGGCCACTCCCGGGTGGTGCAACTCGTCGAAGCGGGGCTGGTCTCCGCGCTCCCGGACCTGTTCGACCGCCTGACCCGGGACGACCTGCTCGGCCTGGAACGGATGGGGGAGACCAGCACCGACAACCTCCTCGCCGCCCTGGACGCAGCCAAGCGGCAGCCGTTGTCGCGGGTGCTGTGCGCCCTCGGCATCCGGGGCACGGGACGCTCGATGTCGCGCCGCATCGCCCGCCACTTCGCCACGATGGAGCTGATCCGCGCGGCGGACGCGGAGGCGATGCAGCAGGTCGAGGGCATCGGCGGGGAGAAGGCCCCGGTGATCGTCGCCGAACTGGCCGAGCTCGGCGACCAGATCGACCGGCTCGCGGCGGCCGGCCTGTCCATGACGGAGCCCGGCGCCACACCGCCCGCACCGGCCACCGAGCCCGACGCGACAGATGCGAGCGAGAAGTCACAACCTTCTGCCGCCTCAGGCCCGTTGGCGGGCATGAAGGTCGTGGTGACCGGTGCGATGACCGGCCCACTGGAGAAGCTCTCCCGCAACGAGATGAACGAACTCGTCGAGCGAGCCGGAGGCAAGGCGTCGGGCAGCGTGTCGAAGAACACCAGCCTGGTCGTCGCGGGCGAGGGCGCGGGCTCGAAGCGCACGAAGGCCGAAACCCTGGGGATACGCCTGGTCGCGCCGGACGAATTCGCGGCGCTGGTGGGCGAGTTCATACGGTGACGGGCCCGCCGGCTTCAGGGTGACGGCGAGCCCGGCCCCGCCGGGGTGCGCGGGGCCGGGCCGGGGTCAGGCGGGGTGCGCTGGGCCGGGCCGGGGTCAGGCGGGATCGATCCGGGACACGCTTCCACCGAGGTCGAGGACGTACAGCTCACCGTCGCCGTCCTGCGCGAACGAGACGACCTCGCCGCCGTTGACCCCGAGGTCGTGCTCGCCGGTCACCTTGCCGTTCTCGATCTCCAGCGAGCGCAGGGTGCCGTCGCAGTAGTCGCTGAACACGTAATGTCCCTGAAGCCCCGGGACCTTGTCGCCCCGGTAGACGTAGCCGCCGGTCACCGAGCAGCCGAGGCCGTTGCGGTCGTACTCGTGGATCGGCGGGACATGGTTCGCGGGCTCGGTGCCGCCCCGGAAGGGATGGTTGCCCTCCATCGCGGACCAGCCGTAGTTCTCGCCGCCCTTGCTGTCGGCCGGAGCCCAGTCGATCTCCTCCCAGGCGCTCTGGCCGACGTCACCGATCAGCAGATCGCCCGTACCCGAGTCGAAGGAGAACTTCCATGGGTTGCGCAGCCCGTACGCCCAGATCTCGTCCCTCGCCTCCGGATCGTCGACGAACGGGTTGTCCGCGGGCACGGCGTACGGGTCGCCGCCGCTCGGGTCGATCCGCAGCAGCTTGCCGAGGAGGGTGCCGAGGTTCTGTCCGTTGCCGTGCGGGTCCCCGCCGGAGCCGCCGTCGCCGAGCGCGATGTACAGATAGCCGTCGGGGCCGAACCTGATGTCGCCGCCGTTGTGGTTCGCGTACGGCTGCGTCTGGGTGAGGACGGTGCGCCGGGTGCCGGGCTGCAGCTTGCCGTCCTCGACGGCGAACTCGTCGACGGTGCTGGTGCCTTCGCGGTCGGTGAACGAGATGTAGAAGTGGCTGAAGTCCTGGTCGAAGGCGATGCCGAGGAGGCCGCGCTCGCCGTCGGTGGTGGTCTCGCCGGAGATGTCGAGGACGGGTTCGCCGAGGCCCTGGTCACCCAGGACCCGTACGGTTCCGGCGCGTTCGGCGATCCAGACGGCGCCACCGGGACCGGCGGTTCCTGCGGACGGATTCTTGGCGGTGGCCACTTCCTTGAGCGCGACTTGCGGGGCCTGCGGGGCCTGTGCGGCTCGGGCCGCGTGTGCGGCCTGGGCGGTGGTCCGTGCGCGGGCGGTGCCGGTGTCGGCCTCCTCGGCGGAGGCCGTGGCGAGGGCGAGGGAGGCGATGAGGCAGACGGCGGCGGTGCCGACGACGGCCGAGCTTCTGGTGCGTAAGTTCACCGTGGCCCTCCTAGGGGCGGCGAAGGGCGAGGTCGCACAGTGCAGGGCACGGGCGCCGATCTGCGCTCCGCTGTGCCCGCGGCGACACTCGACCGGGGTGGGGGGATGGTGTGTCACGGATGGTGTGTCACTGGCTACGGCTGAGGATACGGAGACGTCGGCGGCTGGCATAGACCAATGCCGGGATTCCTCCCCGAATGGCGGCTGCCGGCCCCTCGGCCCCCGGCGGGTCCGCCCTCGGCCGCTCAGGCCCGAGCTGCCGTGTTTCGGGCAGGCCCGAAACATCCCCGCGGCCTCTGGTTGACCGGGGGACTGGTCCGTCAAGCTGCCTGGGCAACGAGGAAAACGGGTCTGGAACGATCATCCATGTTCAAACGGGGAGGAACTGATGGCACGTGTCCGCCTGGCGACCGCAGCGGCATCACTCACGCTGGCTACCGGGTCGCTCGTTCTCGCACCTGCTGCTGCAACTGCGGCCGAGCAGGCACCTACCGGAGGATGCTGGAACTGGGGATGCGAGGGGAAGAACCCCGCCGCCTACTGCGGCGGTGACGCACGTACCGTTGACAGTGCGCGTCTCGGCGGCAGCAATGGCGCCCTGCTGGAGCTGCGCTACAGCCCTTCGTGCGAGGCGATCTGGGCCCGGCTGTCCGACGCCCCCTTCGACGAGAACAACGCGAAGGCCGGAGACGCGCAGATCCAGCGCAATGGCTCCAGCAAGGACTACTGGTGCCAGGTTCCGGTCAACGGCTCGTCCTGCTACACGGAGATGCTCGCGGATCACAACATGACCGCGTATGCGTGGGCCGACTACGACACCTCGGTCTACTACTACAAGGGCCGCACCGGCTCCTACTGACCGACAGCATCACGACAACGCCTGCCCCTGAGGCCCCGAGGCCCCGAGGCCCCGGGGCGGGCGTTGCCGTGTGTCCGTCCCGGGCTGTTCGTCAGCGCCGCCGAGGACCGCCCGCCCCGCTCACCGCATGTCCACCGGCCGCTCCTTCCCCGCGAACGGGAAGCGGGCGCGGAAGTCGTCCGCCGCGTCCTCAAGCGTGCAGAAACTGACGCCCTCGTGGCCCGAGACGTACTCGATGAACCGCTCCAGCATCAGCAGCACCTGCGGGCGGCCGGAGACGTCCGGGTGCAGCGTGACGGGGATGACCGCGTAGTCCAACTCCCGGTGCACCCAGTCGAACTGGTCCTTCCAGTCCTGCTCCAGGGCGCGCGGGCTGACGTAGCCGTGGCTGTTGTGGGAGTGCTTGTTGAACATCATCGGCGGCAGGTCGTCCACGTACCAGTTGCCGCAGAACTCCACCAGGTCCACCTCGTGGCCGTGGACCAGGGGCTTCATCCAGTCCGCCGCGTCCTTGGTGTAGTCGATCTTCGTCCAGCTGTCGCCGACGCGGGCGTAGAACGGGGTGAAGTCCCGGTAGTTCTGGGAGTGGTCGTAGGAGAAGCCGTACTTGTGCAGCAGCGCGGCCGTCTGGGCGGACATTTCCCACCAGGGGGCGACGTAGCCGCGCGGCTTGCGGCCCGCGAAGGACTCGATCAGCTCGACGCTGCGGGCGAGGACGTCCTCCTCCTGCCGTGGGGTCATCGCGATGGGGTTCTCGTGCGAGTAGCCGTGCGCGCCGATCTCGTGACCGGCCTCGATCACCATCTCGGTCTGCGCCGGGAAGGTCTCGATGGAGTGGCCGGGGATGAACCAGGAGGTGCGGATGGAGTACCGCTCGAACAGCTTCAGCAGCCGCGGGGTGCCGACCTCGCCGGCGAAGACGCCGCGCTGGATGTCGTTGGGCGAGTCCTCACCGCCGTACGAGCCGAGCCAGCCGGCGACGGCGTCGACGTCCACGCCGAGTGCGATCTTGATGTCCTTGGCCATGTGGGGTCCTTGTCTACGTACGAATACGTACGGATACATACGAATACATACGGATATCTACGGATATCTACGGATACGTGGGATGGGGTACCAGAATCGGGTTCAGTGGGCGTCGTCGAGCGCCGCGTGGATGCGCGCGACCGCGTCGGCGACGGCCGCGGAGTCCTGCTCGCTCCACTCGCGTTCGGCCATGCTGTGCACCGAGATCCAGCCGGCCATCGCCCCGTCCCGCTCCACAGGAGCGAGCAGCTGCGCGTGCACCCCGTACACGTCGACCAACGCCTGCGGCGGCTGCGGATCGGTGCGGAAGTGCGGCTGTACGAGCGGCCTGCGGTGCTGCTCCAGCCACTCCACGGTGTTGAGGCGGCGCTGGTCCAGCGAGGCGTCGCGGCGGATGGAGCGGATGCCGTCGCCCAGCGCCTCCCCGGCGGTGAGGTCCACGGTGAGGCCGTGCCCGGGCAGGTCGACGCGGAACGTGGTGCGGTCCGCGCCGGTGGCCCCGCGCAGCTCGGTCAGGGCCCGCTGGATGCGGGCGCGCAGGCTGCCGGAGCGCAGCAGGTCGCCGTGGCCGGGCAGCGCCGGGTGTGCGTCCGCCAGGTCGAGGGCCTGCCAGAGGGTGGCGGCGACCGAGTCGAACACCGGGATTCCCAGGGCGGGTTCGAGCTCGGCGGCGGGCCGGGCCCCGTACACGTTGGTGCAGACGACGGCGACGGCGTGCGCGTCCCCGGCGGCGCCCCCCGCGGTGTCCCCGGCGGCTGCCGCGGCCTCGATCTGCCGGGCGACGTCCCGCTCCGGGACCCGCGCGAACGCCTCGTTCTCGCTGATGCCGAGCGGCTCGGCGAGCGTGCAGGCCACGCCCTCCTTCGCGTACGTCCGCACGATCCGCTCGGCGACGTCCCGCGTGTACGGCACCGCGAGCCCGAGGCTGCTCACGCCGTACGCGGCGCAGGCGCCGAGCAGCGCGAGGGTGGACGTGGTGGCGGGGACGCCGGTCTCGGCGGTGATCGACTCGCACAGCGCGCGGTCGCGGTCGACGCCGAGCCACGAGCCGGAGGTGCCGTTCCAGGCGATGACGTCGACCTGCGCGTCGGCGAGCTGCAGCGCGGCCGCGAGCATGGGCGCCGGGTCGAACTGCGCGTCGGACCCGGAGTCGAGGGCGATCCTGGTGACCGGCACCCGGGCGAAGTGCGCCGTGGCCGTGGCCGTGGCCGTGGCCGTAGCCGCGGCCTCGCCGGAGCCGGTGCCCGAGCGCGTGCCCGTGCCCTTGCCCGTTCCCGCGGTGGAGCCGTGCAGCAGGTCGTTTCCCGTGCCCGTGGCGGAGCCGTGCAGCAGGTCGTAAGTGACCGGTTCCAGGCAGGTGTTGGAGGACGGGGTGAGCATCCCGATACGGACGGAACTCATCGGACGGACAGCCTCCTGCTGTAGTCGAGGACGAGGGACGAGGCGGTGAAGAGGAGACCGGCGCCGACGAAGTAGAGCAGCGCCCAGGTGTACGAGCCGGTGCCGCCGACGATGAAGCCGACCGCGATCGGCGTCACGATGCCCGCGATGTTCCCGGCGAGATTCATCGCACCGCCCATCACCCCGGCGTTGGCGCGCCCGCCGAGCAGCGACGGAAGGGACCAGTACAGGCCCGCCCAGCGCAGGAAGAACAGCACGCCGGAGAGCAGCAGTACGGCGGTCAGCGCGTCCGGCACCAGGACCACGCCGAGCAGCCCGCCGACGACGGCCGCGCCCGCGGTGCCCATCAGGGTCCGCAGGACGCGGTTGGCGCCCGCGCCCCGGGACCGCCAGTGGTCGGCCAGCCAGCCGCCGATGAGCTCGCCGACGAAGCCCGCGCCGAAGATGACGAGCGTGGACCAGCCGATGGCGGCGATGTCGAAGCCCTTGGTCTCGGAGAGATACAGCGGGCCCCAGGTGAGCAGCCCGTAGAAGACCCCGTTGAAGCCCATCCAGCCCAGGCACATCGCCCAGAACGAGCGGTACTTGAGGTACGGGCGCAGGCCGGTGCGCTCGTCCGTGGCGTCCGCCTCGGCGTCCTCCTCGGCGTGTGCGCGCTCGATGTACGCGGCCTCCGCCTCGTTGACGGCGGGGTGCTCGCGCGGGGTGTCGCGTACGTACCAGTAGGCGAGCAGGCCCACCACGACGGTGGCGACGCCCGCGATGACGAAGCTGGTGCGCCAGCTTCCCGTCAGGCCGATCAGGGCGGAGATGATGATGCCGCCGAGTGCGGCGCCGAGCGGTGCGCCGCCGTCGAGGAGGACGGCGCCGCGGCCGCGCTCCTTCGCGGGCAGCCACTGGGCGTTGAGCTTGCCGCCGGCGGGCATGACGGGCGCTTCGACGGCGCCGAGCAGCAGCCGGTAGCCGAGCAGCGAGCCGACGCCGGTCGCGGCGGCGGTGACGCCCTGGGCGACGCCCCAGCCGACGCAGGCCCCGGAGGCCATCAGGCGCGGGCCGAACCGGTCGATGAGCCAGCCGCCGGGGATCTGCATCAGGGCGTACGTCCAGAAGAACGCGCTGAGCACAAAGCCGGTGGTCTCCTTGCTGAGCCCCAGATCCTCGGTGATCAGGGGCAGGGCCACGGAAACGGAGCCGCGGTCGATGTAGTTGAGCGAGACCACGCCGAGCAGCAGGACGAACATCTTCCAACGGACCCGGCTCGGCCGGTCCTTCGCGGTCCGTCTGTCGGCGGTGGTGGACTGTGGGGCCGTGCGTGAACTCATGGCATACCCTCAATTCGGGCAGGGGCAGGGAGAGGCTGCAGGCAGGGGTGAGGCAGAGATGACGCGCCGATGACCTGGGGGTTTCCCGTTATGGCATACCAAAAAGTAGGGGCGCTCCGCTGGGGCGTCAAGAGTTTGGTATACCGTAAGTGGAAGATCTTTTACGGGGACGCACACGAGGGCGCACACGAGGACGTACACGAGGACGTACACGGGGGCGTACACGGGGAGGAAACGTGACTCAGGACGGATCGCAGCCGGCAGCCAGGCGGCCCGCATCCCTCACCAGGACGGCCTGGCTGCGCGACCAGGTCTGCGAGGAGCTGCGCGACCGCATCATCACCGGCCGGCTCGGCCCCGGCGACCGGCTCGTGGAGCGCGATCTGGCCGAGGAGTTCAGCGTCTCCCGCGTGCCCGTGCGCGAGGCGATCCGCATCCTGCTCGCCGAGGGGTTCCTCACCGCGGCGTCGCCGCGCCGGATCGTCGTCAAGGGGTACGACCGCAAGGACGTGGAGAACCTTTTCGACCTCCGCGAGGCCCTGGAGGTCCTTGCGGTCCGCCGCGCCGCCGAACGCTGCGACGCGGCCGGACTCGCCGTCCTGAAACGCCTGTTGGAGAACGCCCGCCGGGCGACGCTCTCCGGCAGGCCCGACCGCATCTCCCGCGCCAACGCGGCGTTTCACCACCAGATCATGGAGCTCGCCGACAACGAACTCCTCGCCTCCACGGTCGAACCTCTGGAGGGCCGGCTCCGCTGGCTGTTCCAGCAGGTCGACGAGCCGGGCGCGCTCTGGGAGGAGCACAACTCCCTCTACCGCGCGATCGCTTCGGGCGACGCGGACGCCTCGGCGGAGGCGTCACTGCGTCATGTACGCCACTACCGGGCGGTGGCGTTGGGGATGCTGTTCGGGGAGGGGGAAGGGTAGGGGGGCAGGGGTAGGGGGGCAGGGGCAGGTGAAGCCCCTGCTCACGCCTTGAACGCGTCCCGAACGCCCCCGGAAGCGCCCCCGGAACCGCCCCCGGAACCGCGCCCGGGTGCCCCGGAACCGCGCCCGGGTGCCCCGGAACCGCCCCGAACGCCGCTGAACTCCGACTGGACTCCCGCGTACGGAAACCTCTGCGGCAAGCATTGACAACCTTGCGCAATCCTTCGCAGGATAGGCGCCACCGGTCACCGATGACCGGCCGCGTCCCGGCGCTTCGCCGGGGCAACTGCACTCCGGAGGTGGACCGTTGGCGGCAACGCTCACCGATGTGGCCAAGTGCGCCGAGGTCGCCCTGTCGACCGCGTCCCGCGCCTTCAGCGACCCGGGCCGGCTCGGCCCCGCGACCCTCCGCAAGGTCCTGTCCGCGGCACAGGAACTCGGCTACGCACCGCCGGCCGCCCGCCAGGCCGCGCCGGAACCGGCGGGCGCGACCGTCGCCGTCGTCGTCCCCGACATCGCCCACCCGTTGTTCGGCGTGTTCGTCAAGGCCGCCCAGGCCGCCGGACGTGGCCGCCGTACGACCGTCGTCCTCGCCGACACCGACTTCCGGCCCGAGCGGGAGCGCGAGGTCATCGCCCAACTCCGCGACCGGGCCGACGGGTTGCTGCTCTGCACCCCCTGGCTGGAGACCGACGAACTGCTCGGTCTGTGCGGCGCCACCCCGGTCGTGCTCGTCAACCGCGAGGCGCCCGGCACGGCCTGCGTGCTCACCGACACCGCGGACGGGCTGCGGCAGGCCTGCGAGCACCTGGCCGCGCTCGGCCACCGCCGGCTCGCGTACGTACAGGGTGAGCGCCGCTCCCGGCTCAACCGGGAACGCCTCGAACAGGCCCGCACCGCCGCGAAGGAAGCCGGTCTCGCACTCCTCCCGCTCGGCTGGCAGGCCCAGACGTACGAGGGCGGGAAGGCCGCCGCGGCCGGGGTCCTCGCCACCGGGGCGAGCGCGGTCCTCACCCACAACGACCCGATGGCGCTCGGCGTCGTCGCGGGCGCCCGCGCGCTCGGCGCCCGCGTGCCCGAGGACCTGAGCGTCGTCGGCGTGGACGGCATCCCCTTCGCGGAACTCGCCCAGCCCGCGTTGACCACCGTCGCGGTGCCGCTGCGGGAGGCCGGCGGCGCGGCGCTCGACCTGCTCGAACTGTCCCTCGGCGGAGCCCCGGCCACCCCGCGCACCGTCACCCTTCCCACTCAGCTCGTCGTACGCGACACCACCGGGCCCGCCCCCGCTCCGCGGGCCTGAGCTGCCGGACCCCGGGCGTCAAGCACACCAGCCACGGCTGGTCACGGCCGGTCACCGTCGGTCATCGTCGGTCACCGCCGCCACCACCAGCCGCCGCCGGACGTCCCCGGCAAGCTCGGCAACCCTCGGCAACATCCCGCAAGCCCCGCTCAGAAGGGCCTTACCCGTGAACACTCGTGCCCTGCGCGTCGTCATGGCCGACGCCAGCATCAAGCCCCAGCGCGAACGTCTCGAAGCGCAACTCCCCGAGGGGACCGTCACCGACTGGCCCGACCCCCGCGACCCCGCCGCCGTCGAGGCCGCCGTCGCCGACGCCGACGTGCTGGTCTCCGGGCAGTGCCCCGCCCCGATCGCCACCGCGGGCAAGCGGCTGCGCCTGGTGCACGCCGCGGGTGCGGGCACCGACCGGATCGACGTCGCCGCCCTGCCGCCCGGCACGGTCGTCGCCAACACGCACCACCACGAGGAGTCCATCGCCGAGTACGCCGTCGCCTCCGCCGTCCTGCTGCACCGCGGCTTCCTCGCCCAGGACGCCGCCCTGCGCCGCGACACCTGGGACAGCCCCGCCTACGACCCCACCGCCGCCTGGCGGGACTCCCTGGCCGGGTCCACCGTCGGCTTCGTCGGCTTCGGGCACATCGGGCGCACCGCCTGGCAGCGCTTCGCCGCGTTCGGCACCCGCGGCATCGCCGTGACCGGCAGCGGCTCGACGGACGCCGCCGCCGAGGGCCTGGCCTGGGCGGGCCGCACCGACACCCGGCTCCCCGCGCTCCTCGCGGAGTCGGACACCGTCGTCGTCTCCGCCCCGCACACCCCGGCGACCACCGGCCTCATCGGCGCCGCCGCACTGGCCCGGATGAAGCCGACCGCCGTCCTCGTCAACGTCGGCCGCGGCCCCGTCGTCGACCAGCACGCCCTCCACGACGCGCTGCGCGAGCGGACCATCGGCGCCGCCGCGATCGACGTCTGGTACCAGTACCCGGCCGCCGGCCACCACGGCGCCCCCGCCGCGCACCCGTTCCACGCGCTGGACAACGTCCTGATGACCCCGCACTCCTCCGCCCTCACCCGGCAGACCTTCCAGCGTCGTGCGGACGACATCGCGGCCAACATCCGCCGCCTCGCCGCGGGCGAGCAGCTCCAGCGCGTGGTCACGGTCACCCCCGCCTGACCCACCCCCCGGCATCCCCGCCCATCACCCCGGCATCACCCCGGCATCACCCCGGCATCCCCCGGCATTCCCCCCGACATCCCCGTCACCCACCCGAGGAAGTGTGGCCCGTGACCTCCAACTCTCCATCCGGCAAGGCCCCTTCGCCGCGCAGAGCCGCCTGGGCCGGATTCATCGGCACCGCTCTGGAGCAGTACGACTTCGTCATCTACGGCACCGCGTCGGCCCTGGTGTTCAGCAAGCTGTTCTTCCCCAACGTCTCGCCCGCCGTCGGCATCCTCGCCAGCTTCTCCACGTACGCCGTCGGCTTCGCCGCGCGCCCCCTCGGCGGGCTGTTCTTCTCCCGCTACGGCGACCGCCTCGGCCGCAAGTGGGTCCTGGTGATGACGCTGCTCCTGATGGGCGGCTCGACGCTGGCCATCGGATTCCTGCCCACGTACGAGCACGTCGGCCTCCTCGCCCCCGTACTGCTGCTCCTGTGCCGCATGGCCCAGGGCCTCGGCGCCGGAGCGGAGCAGTCCGGCGGCGCCACCCTGCTGACGGAGACGGCACGGCCCGGACGGCGCGGCCGCACCGCCTCGCTCGTCATGTCCGGGGCGGCGCTCGGCACCGCGCTCGGGGCCGTCGCCTGGATCCTCGTCCAGCTCCTGCCGCACGACGCGCTGATGAGCTGGGGCTGGCGCCTGGTCTTCGCCAGCAGCCTGCTCGTCACGGTCACCGCGCTCGTCCTGCGGCGCAAGCTCCGGGAGAGCCCCGTCTTCGAGGAGATCAAGGAGGAACGGGAGGATCCGCCGGCCCCCGTCAAGGAGGTCTTCACGCGCGGGCGCAAGCCGCTGCTCCTGGTCATCCTCATGAACGTCGGCTCCAACGCCCAGTCGTACACCTTCCAGGTCTTCATGGCGTCCTACCTGATCACCACGGTCGGCGTCGCCGAGGACTTCCCGCCCAAGGCCCTGCTGCTCGGGGCGCTCTGCGGATCCGCCGCGGCGTTCGGCTTCGGGGCCCTGTCCGACCGGGTCGGCCGCCGGCCCGTGTACGCGACGATCATGGCCAGCCTCGTGGTGCTGCCCGTGCCCGCCTTCCTCGCCCTCAACACCGGCTCCGCCCTGGCCATCACGCTCGTCATCTGCCTGGGCTTCGTGCTTCCGGCGTACGGTGCGGTCGGCGTGCAGACCAGCTACTTCCCGGAGCTCTTCGGCAGCCGCTACCGCTACGCCGGTGTCACGATGGGCCGCGAGATCTCCGCCGTGCTCGGCGGCGGTATCGCCCCGCTCGTCGCGGCCGCCCTGCAGACCGCGTTCGGCGGCTCGTGGATCCCGATCGCCGCCTACATGATGCTCGTCGCCGCGATCAGCACCTGGGCCGCGGTCCGGTCCCCGGAGACCCTCGACCGTGACCTGACCGACCCGCGGGACGCCACCGACAGTACGGCAGCCCTCCCCTCGCTCCGGCCGGGCGCCGACGCCGTCCCGGCCCAGCCGTCCGGCGCCGGGACCCGCACCTCCGGGACCCGCACCTCCGGGACCCGCACCTCCGGGACCGGTACGTCCGGAACCAGCACCTCCGAGACCCGCACCAAGGCCTGACCCCGGGGCACCCCCCTCGTACGGCACCGGGCCGGCTGCGCGCATTCGACAGATGCACGTAGTCGGCCGCCCGTTTTTGTACACGCCGACGAATCGGAGCCCCCTGGCCTGCTGCTAGAAAGAAACCCGTCAGAAAGAATCCCGCCAGTAAAATCCCGCTTCACCACGCCCCGGCCGCGCTCCTCACCCCGTGAGCGCGAGCGACCGGGGCGCGCGCACACCCGGACCGAACCGGGCGGCGCCGAAGCGTATGCGCCAGCCTCGACCAGGCACTGCCGCGCCTTCCGGAGCAAGGGGCGCCGGGGATCTCCCCCTCGGCCCCCGATGTCGTAGAGAGGCCGACAGCTTGAGCCCGCAGATAACCAGAGCCGCCCGGGACCGGCGCGGCGAACCGCGTTCGCACGTCCCCGCCACCGGCCGCAACGTCGTGATCATCGAGGACGACGAGACCCTGGGCCGCTCCGCCGCGGCCTGCATCGAACGCTGGGGCAGCACCGCGCACCGCCTGCCGCGCCCCGACGACGACGCCCTGCGACGGCAGCTGAGCGGCCCCGTCGACAGCGTCGCCATCGTGTCCCGCGACGACATGGTCGCCCTGCGCTACGCCCTCCTCGCCGAACACCTCAAGCCCGGCGTCCGCCTGGTCGTGACGATCTTCGACCGTACGGTCGCCGAGGAGGTCTCCCGTACCGTCCCCAACTGCACGGCGCTGAGCATGACCGACGCGATCCTGCCCAGCCTCCTCGCGAACTGCCTCGCCCCGCAGTACGCGATGCTGCAGCCCGTCGGCGACGACCTGGTGGGCGTACGGCGGGAGGGCGTCACCACCAACGTCGAGCACCTGCCGCGCCGCGCGCTGGCCACCGCGCCCGAGCCGCACCGGCGCAGCCCGCTCGGCACCTGGTTCCGCTCCCTCGGCACCTCCGCGAAGGCGCTGGTAGCGAGCCTGCTCGCGCTGCTGCTCGCGTTCTCAGTGGACGTGGCGCTCGGCGTCCTCGTCCTGCACGAGCACTGGACCGAGGCCGTCTGGAACGCGGCCCGTACGCTCACCACGATCGGCTCCTCGCACGCCGCCGAGCACGGGCCCGGCTGGTACAAGGTGTTCTCCGCGGCCTCGATGATCGGCGTCCTGGCCCTGGCGGCCGTGTTCACCGCGGGCGTCGTCGACCGGTTCACCGGCCACCGCATGACCAGCATTCTCGGCGCCCGCTCCATCCCGCGCCGCAACCACGTCATCGTCGTCGGCCTCGGCCAGGTCGGGCTTCGGCTCTCGGCGCGGCTGCGGGACCTCGGCGTGAAGGTCGTCGCCGTCGAACGCAACCGTCAGGCCGCGTGCCTGCCGCTGGCCCGCTCCCTCGACATCCCCGTCGTCATCGGCCGCGGCGGCGACCGGTTCCTCCTGGAACGTCTCTCCGTACGACGCGCCCGCGCGCTGGCCGCGGTCGCCTCGGACGGCCTGGAGAACATCGCCGTCGCCGTCGCCACGCGCGCGGTGGCGGGCGATCAGCGCATCGTGCTGCGCGCGGGCGGCGACGCGGTCACGACGGAGTCGCAGTCGCTGTTCCGCATCGGCGCGGTGTGCGACTTCCCGCTGATCGTCAGCACGTTCGTCGCGGCAACGGTCCTGGACGCGGAGCTGCGCAGCGTGTTCGTGGCGGACGGCCGCACGTGCGCGCTGTTCGCGGACGACCGCGTACTGGACCTGGCCACGTGGAACGCACCCTGAGCACGGGGTCCAGGCGTTGCGCAGCCGACGCGTCTTCCTACCCTGCCCCGCCCCGCACCGCCCCCGAGTCGCCCGTGCCGCCCCAACTCCCGCTCGGTGGCGGCCAGTTCCTCCGGAGTACCCCCGGAAGGCGGGGCCGCAGTGGGGTGGGAGACGGTCCAGGGGTGCAGCCGGCGCAGCAGCGGTTCGGCGTGCGCGACCCGGACCAGGTGGGCGAACGGCCGCAGTAGCGGAGGCCCGCGGCCCCCGCCGCGCCCCAAAGCACCGCCGAAACCGCACCGGCCCGCACGCCCGCCACTCCCATCGGCGAAGATGGACGCGTCCGCCCGCCCCAGCAGCGAGGAGCACGCGCGCAGATGGCCAGTTCCGGCTCCACCCCGAGGCCGCCGACGATCGCCGACGTCGCGCGGGTCGCCGGGGTCTCGCGTACGACCGTGTCGCACGCGCTCAACGACCTCGGCAAGGTCGACCCCCGGACGCGGGAGCGGATCAAGCAGGTCGCGGCCGAGCTCGGCTACCGGCCCAACCTGCGTGCGCAGCGGCTGCGGAGGGGGCAGGCGAAGGCCATCGCGCTCGCCTCGTCCATGCCGTTCGCGGTCGCCGGCGGGCCCTCGCGGCTCGGGTTCTACATGGAGGTCGCGGCCGCCGCCGCGGAGAGCGCGCTGCTGCACGACTACGCCCTCGTCCTCGTACCGCCGGTGCAGTCCGGCTCCGCGCTGTACTCCGTGGACATCGACGGCGCCATCGTCGTCGAACCCGACGTGCAGGACGCCGCCGCCGCCCAACTGCGCGAGCGCGGCCTGCCGTACGTGGCGCTCGGGCGGCCGGTGGCACCCGACGAGGACGCCCCGTACGTCGACCTGCACGGCGGGCTCGTCGCCGAGCTGCTCCTGGCCCACCTGCACGAACAGGGCGCCCGGCGACCGGCGTTGATGGTCGGCGCAGGCTCCCGGCACTCGACCGTCGACGCGCTCGCCGCGTACGGGCGCAGCTCCGCCGAGCACGGCTGGGAGCCGATCGTGGCCAAGGTCCCGGAGTCCGGCGGCGAGCAGGCGGGCTACGAGCAGTGCGCCGCGCTGCTCGCCGAACACCCCGGCATCGACGCGGTCTGCGCCCTCGTGGACGCCTTCGCGGTGGGCGCCGTCCGGGCCGTCACGGACAGCGGGCGCCGGGTGCCCGACGACGTCATGGTCGTCACCCGCTACGACGGGCTCCGCGCCCGCACCTGCGAACCGCCCCTGACCGCCGTCGACCTGCACCTGGACAAGGTCGCGGCCGACGCGGTGGAGCTCCTCCTCGGGCGGCTGCGCGGCGACACCGGCGCCGCCGAGGCGAGGACGGCGGCGCCCGAGCCCCGCCTGATCGCCCGGCAGTCGTCGGTCCGCAGCACGCCGCAGAGAGGCTGAGGCGGCCCCGCCCTCACACGCCCAGCATCAGCACCACCCCCGACACCAGCGCGAAGACCAGCACGAACAACCGCATCCGGCGCGCGTCCAGGCGGTGGTGCACCAGGCGGCTCAGCCACGCGCCGAGCGCGATCGCCGGCAGCAGCAGCACCGCGTCGCCGAGCTCCGCGACCTGCGCCCTGCCCGTCGCGAACAGCAGCACCAGGGACGCCACTTCCCCCACGAGGAAGCACGCGGCCACCGTCGAACGCAGTTCGGCCGGCGGCCGGTGCTGATACACCAGGGCCAGCGGCGGACCGCCCACCCCGGTCGCCGTCTCCGTGAGCCCGGTCACCGCACCCGCACCGAGGTACGCACCCTTGCCCGGCGTGAACGAGGGCGCGGCCAGGCTCGCCACCGCCGCAAGCACCGTCGCGACGCCCACGAACAGGCCCAGGCTGCGCTCCGGGATCAGCCACAGCAGCGCAAGCCCGGCCGGGGTCGCCGCGAGCCGCGCACCCGTGATCCAGCCCGCGCCGCGCAGATCGAGCGAGGCCCGCTCACGCCACGCGACGTACAGGTTGAGCGGGATCATCGAGGCGAGCACGAAGACCGGTACCAGAGCGGGGTCCACGATCCCGGCCACCGGCGCCACGATCAGCGCGAAGCCGAGACCGCTGCTGCCCTGGACGAACGCGGCGACCGCGACCGTGACGGCGAGCACCGCCAACGTCATGACGCTCACTGTGCCGTACCCCGCTCTCGTACGCGGGCGGCCTCCCGCGCACGGACCACCTCCCGCGCCGCCATGGACGGCGGATGCGCCCGGGTGATCTCCGCGCGGCCCACGGCCGCCCGCGCCAGCTCCGCGGCCCGCCGCACCAGTGCGGGACCGTCCCAGTCCGTGGGCCGGCCGTGCCACATCCGCAGCCGGCCGTCGACGAACACGGCGCTGATCTGGTCCCGGTTGCCGCGTCGCACCAGCTCCCACGGCAGGTCCCAGGAGAACGCCAGCTCCGGCGTCTCCACGTCGACGAGCAGGAAGTCGGCCGCAAGCCCCGCGGCGACCGTGCCCGTCACCGCGCCCAGGCCGACCGCGTCGGCACCGCCCCGGCTCGCCTGCTCCAGCCATGTCCAGCCCGCGCCGCACGAGGAGTCGCCGGTGGTCAGCCCGTACGCGAGGCGCTGCGCGAACTCGGCGGCCTCCGCGAGCCGGAAGCCGTCGCCGCGCGTGCCGTCCGTGCCGAGGCCGAAGCGGATGCCGCGCTCGGCCATGGCGGTGGCGGGCGCCACGGCGTTGCCCTTCCAGGCGCTGGCGACGGGGTTGTAGCTGATCGCCGTGCCGGTGTCGGCGAGCAGCGTCAGCTCGCGCGGCGTCAGCAACGTGGCGTGCGCGCCGAGGAGTTGAGGCCCGAGCACGCCGATGCTGTGCAGATACTCCAGCGGGCGCAGGCCGTGCCGTACGAGGGAGCGCTCCACGCCCGCGAGGTGCTCGTTGACATGGATCTGCACGACCGCCCCGGCCTCCCTGGCCAGCCGTGCCGTGCCCCGCAGGGTCGCCTCGGTGGCGGCCTCCGGGATGGAGACGGCCAGGGAGGCGTGCACGAGCCGGTCGTCGGCGTAGCGCGCGAGATGCTTCCCGGCGCCGTCGAGGACGGGCCCGCCCGGGCTGTCCGCGTCGTTGCACACCAGGCCGAGCACGCACCGCACGCCGGCGTCCCGCGCGGCCGAGGCGACGACCTCCACGTCCACATCGGCCCGCGTACCGGCGTCCGCGACGGTCGTGAACCCGCCGCGCAACGCCTCGTACGCCGCCAACTTGGCCGCCGTATAGGCCGATTCCTCGTCGAGCGCGCCTTCCAGGGGCACCCAGACCCGGCGGAAGATCTCCGAGGGCTCCCCGAAGGCGAGCGCGGAGCCGAAGCTCTGCGTGAGGTGGTGGTGCGCGTCCACGAACCCGGGCATCAGCAGGTGCCCCGGCAGTCGTACGGCCTGGAGCTGCGGGTGCGTACGAGCCAACTCCTCGGCGGGGCCGACGGCTTGGAAGCGGCCGTCGTCCACGAGGACCGCCAGGCCGTCGACGGGACCCTCGGGCAGCAGCACCGCGCCGGGGACGATCAGGAGCGGGCCGGGGGCGGAGAGGGCACTTCGGTCGGGGGCGGAGAGGGAATGCCGGTCGGGGTGGTTCATCGGTCGCTTTCTGTGCGTACGGTCGACAGGCGGGCGGCGATGCCCGGCCTGACGTGGTGGAACAGGACGTTGAGGACGGCCGCGGTGAACGCGCCGACGGCGACGCCGCTCTCCAGGAGGATGCGGACGTTCGGCGGGAAGCCCCCGTACACGCCGGGCACGAGGATCGGCAGCAGGCCGAGGGCGAGCGCGACGGCGCAGATGAACGTCGAGGTGTGCCGGTCGAGGTCGCTGCGGCCGAGCATCTGGATGCCGAGCACGGTGATCACGGCGAACACGACCATGGCGGTGCCGCCCACGACCGCGGACGGGATCACGCTGATGGCGTGCGTCACCGGCGCCAGGAACCCGATGACGATGAGCACCGCGCCGGCCGCGGCGGTGACGAAGCGGCTGCGTACGCCCGTGACGCGGACGATACCGATGTTCTCGCCGCTGGTGACGATCAGCGGGAGGCCGAAGAACCCGCCGAAGAGGCTGGTCAGCGCGTCGCCCCTGACCGTCTTCGGCACGTCGGTGCGCCGGTCGATCTTCTTGCCGACGGCCTCGGCGTTGATCACGGTCTGGCCGGTGGCCTCGGCCATGGAGGCCAGGCTGTAGAGCATCAGCGGCAGCGCGGCGACAAGGTTGAACTGCGGCGAGCCGAACGGCATCAGCTGCGGCAGGTTCACCAGACCGCCGCCGCCCGCCTGCCCGAAGTCGACGGCACCGACCGCGGCCGCGAGCGCGGTACCGGCCAACAGGCCCAGCATCACCGCGAGTTGGCGTACGACACCGGAGAACAGGAGGTAGAACGCGACGGTGAAACCGATGGTCGCCAGGCCGAGCCCGAGGTTGCCGGGATCGGCGAAGCCGGGCGTGCCGGGGCGCCCGGTGACGAGGACCGCGCCCACCTTTACCAGATTCACCCCGACGATCACGATCATCGTGCCGATGACCAGGGCGGGGAAGAACTTGAGCAGCCGCGAGAACACGGGCAGGACCACGAAGCAGAACAGCGCCGTCAGGACGACCGCGCCGGTGGCGGTGCGCAGCCCGTGCTGCTCGGCGATCGCGAGGAACAGGATGAGCGGCGCCCCGCCCGGCAGCATCACGAACGGCAGCCGCGGCCCGAACTTCCACGGCCCGAGCGACTGGATCAGCGACCCGACGCCGGACAGCACGAAGGCCGCGGAGAGCAGATCGACGGTGAGCCCGGCGTCCAGGCGGAGCGTGGCGCTCATCAGGAAGATCGCCGAGATGGGCGTGGCCGCCATGACGAGCACATGCTGAATCCCGAACAGCAGGATCCGCCCGAAGGGCCGGGACTCGTCCACGGGGTGAGGGGCGTGCTTCTCCGGGCTGGGGGCGGCCGGGCTGGGGCTGGGGCTGGGGTGGGGATCAGGTGCGGAGGTGGAGCTGGGGTCGGGGGCGGAGGTGGGGTCGAGGGCGGAGGTGGTCGACGTCGCTGGTCCGGACTCGGGTGCTTCCGCGGGTCCGGGCCGACGCTGGCGGGGACTGAACACGTTCGGGCTCCGTTCGGGGGCTACGGCACGCTCGGGTTCTTCAGCCGCGATCCGGCCCTGGACGGAGAGCCAAATCGATTTGGCCAAATCGATTTGGCTGCCAGTATGGGAGGGGGGTGGGGGAGCGTCAAGGGCAGTGGAGCGTCAAGGGGAGTGCGGGATGGAGCGTCGCGTGGAGTCCGGGGGGTGCTCAGGCTCCGCGGCCGGGTGGGCCGGGTGGGCCGGGTGGAGGGGGCGCCGCCTGCCCCCTCCGCTGCACGGCCTTGCGTACGCTCCGTAGGCGGGCGGAGTAACAGTCACAGCCCGGGGTGCCTACGGTTGCTCCGCCCCCTCGCCTGCGAACAACCCCGCATACCGAGCCCGGAGTTCCGCCTTCTGGACCTTGCCCATGACGTTGCGCGGCAGTGCGTCCACGACGCGGACGGCGCGGGGGTGTTTGAAGCGGGCGAGGTCGTCGGCGACCGAGGCGAGCAGCGCGTCGGGGCGCGGTCGCGCGCCCGGGGCCGGGACGACGACGGCCACCACCGTCTCCCCGAAGTCCGGGTGCGGCACACCGATCACGGCGGATTCGAGGACGTCGGGGTGGGCGTCGAGGAGCTCCTCGATCTCCTTGGGGTAGATGTTGTAGCCGCCGGAGATCACCATGTCCTTGCCGCGCCCGACGATGCACAGATAGCCGTCCTCGTCGATCCGGCCCAGGTCGCCGGTGATGAAGAAGCCGTCCGCGCGGAACTCGGAGGCGGTCTTCTCGGGCAGCTGCCAGTAGCCGGTGAACACGTTGGGGCCGCGCACCTCGATGCCGCCGACCTCGCCGTCCGGCAGGGCCAGGCCGGTCTTCTCGTCCACCACCCGGACCTCGGTGCCGGGCAGCGGCCGGCCCACGGTGCCGGGCTTGCGGGGGCCGCCCTCGTACGGGTTGGTGGTGTTCATGCCGGTCTCGGTCATGCCGTACCGCTCCAGGATGGCGTGGCCGGTGCGGGCCTCGAACGCCTGGTGGTCGGCGGCAAGCAGCGGGGCCGAGCCGGACACGAACAGCCGCATCGACGCGCAGGACTCCGCGGTCAGGCCGTCGTGCTGCAACAGCCGCGTGTAGAAGGTCGGTACGCCCATCAGCACCGTGGCCCGGGGCAGCAGCCGCACGATCGCGTCGGCATCGAACCTGGACAGGAAGGACATCGAGGCCCCGGCGGTCAGGGTCATGTTGGCGGCGACGAACAGCCCGTGGATGTGGAAGATCGGCAGGGCGTGGATCAGCCGGTCGTCGGCCGTGAACCGCCAAGCCTCCAGCAGGGCACGGCAGTTGGAGGCCAGGTTGCCGTGCGAGAGCACCGCGCCCTTGGAGCGCCCGGTGGTGCCGGAGGTGTAGAGGATCGCGGCCGGGTCGTCGGCGGAGGCTTTGAACACCTCGGGAGCGCCGGGTGCGTCGGGCGCGCCGGGCGCGCCGGGCGGGCCGGGCTTGTCTTGCCCATGGGACGCGTTCGATCCGTCGGTGGGGCGGGTGTCGCCAGCGAGGAGCGTGCCGTCGCCGGACACGCCGAGGGTTTCCACGACGCACCCGTCGCCCTCACCGAGCACCCCGTCGGCCGCGCGCTCGGGAGAGCGGACGAGCACGCGGGGCCGGGCGTCGCCGATGAAGTACGCCGTCTCCGTGTCCGTGTACGCGGTGTTGAGCGGCAGGAACACCCCGCCGACCCGCAGCGTCGCCAGGTACAGCGCGACGGCCTCGGGGGACTTCTCCACCTGCATCGCCACCCGGTCGCCGGGGGTGACACCGTCCGCGACCAGCCGGGCCGCGATGCGCCGCACGGTCTCCTCGGTCTCCGCATACGTGACGCTCCGACCGTCGGGCAGCTCGAAGAGTGCCTTGCCGGGCCGCAGGCGGACCTGCTCGGCGAAGGACTGGTAGACGGTGGTGACGGGTGGCATCGCGGGTGTTCCCTTCTCGTGCTCGTGCTCGTGCTCGTGCTCGTGCTCGTGGTCGTGCTCGTGGTCGTGCTCGTGGTCGTGCTGGTTCTCGTTCTGGTTCTTGTTCCGGCTCTCGTACTCGCACGCGCGCGCCGGGGCGGTGTCAGCGTCGGCAGCCGCCGCGCGCAGCGGTCCGCCGAGCGCCACGGTGCGGCGGCGGACGTAGTCCTCGTGGCGGCGCTCCAACTCCCCGGGTTCGTAGCGGTAGTTGATCATCACGCCGTACGACTGCTCCCAGGCCTCGGCCGCATGGTTGGCCGGCCAGTTCAGCTGCCAGGCCGCCGCGCCGTTGCCCAGGTGGAAGCGGGCGACCGGGTCGAGCGGCCGCCCGTCGTCCCGCCGCTCGACCGTGACGTACCGGGCGACGGCGCGCAGCAGCCGGGGGCGCAGCCGCTCGACCTCCGCCGGGCCGAGCTCCGCCACGCCGTCCACCTCGGCCAACTCGGCGGCCAGCGAACGGAGTCCGGGCTCGCGCCCCGACTGCGCGGCGAGCCAGCCGCGGAACCCGGGCACGGGCGAGAGCGTCGCGAACCGCGTCAGATGCGGCAGCTGCTCGCCCACGTCCTCGATCACCTGCTTGATCAGGAAGCTGCCGAAGGAGACCCCGGCGAGGCCGTCGAGCGCGTTGTTGATGGAGTACAGCGCCGCCGTGTCCGCGTCCCGCGGGTCGAGCGCGGGGCCGGGGTCAAGGAGCGGGGCGATGCGGTCCGGGAGTCCGCGGACCAGGGCGACCTCCACGAAGATCAGCGGTACGTCGCCGGTCGCCGGGTGGAAGAACGCGTACACCCGCCGGTCGGCCGGCTGCACCCGGCGGCGCAGCTCGTCGAGGCCCGCCATCGGGTGGACCCGCTCGCCCCGTACCAGACGGTCGTGCAGCTCGGCGGGCGCGTCCCAGGTGACCTCGGCCATGCGCAGGAAGCCCCGGTTGAACCAGGAGGTGAGCAGATGGTGGAAGTCGTGGTCGAGGGCGCGCAGCTCCGGCCGGCCCGGCAGCAGCCTGCGCAGGTCGGCACGCATCCCGACCAGGGCGAGCGTGGCGTCCGGCGCGTGGTTCATCCGGCGCAGCAGCTGCTGGCGGGCCGGCTCCACCACGTCGAAGAGCCGCACCAGCTCCAGCTCGCCGCGCGCCCCGGAGTCCCGGGCGGACTCCCAGCGGCGGAACGCGGCGCGGACCCGGTCGGCGTCGACGTCGTAGGTCCGCGTGACGTGCGTGAAGAACGCCGCCTTGGCCGCGTCGTCGAGTGCCGCGTACGCGGCCAGGGCCCGGCCCGCGACCGCGCGCAGGGAGGCCTCGCCGACGTCGCTCATCAGGACCTCGCAGGCGGCCAGGAGCTGGTCGAGCGGGGTTCCGGGCGCGGCCTCCGCGGTGGACCGGGTGGCGCGGTCCGGACTCCCGAGCGCCCGGAACAGATCGGTCAGCAGCCAGCTGTCGTGGCGTTCCATCCGGTTCCCTTCGCGGTACGGCGTACGGACAGCAACGCGTCTAAGGTATACATCGAACCCACTGATGTATATAACGTCGTTCCGGAGAACCCGGAGAACCCGGAGAACATCGCCCCGGAGGTGCCCATGGCCAGAGTCCCGGAATCACAGCGCGTGCGGGACGCGCTGGAGAACGCCGTCGTCGACGGCCGCTACCGCCCCGGCGAACGCCTCGACCCGGCCGAGCTGGAGCGGGAGTTCGGCTGCTCCCGCACCCCGGTCCGCGAGGCCCTGCAGGCCCTGCAGCGCTCGGGACTCGTACAGATCCGCCCCAAACAGGGCACCTACGTGACGGAGCTGAGCGTCGCCGAACTCGCCGAGCGCTTCGAGGTGATGGCGGAGCTCGAAGGGATGGCGGCCCGGCTCGCCGCGAGCCGCATCGAGCGCCGGGACCTCGCCGAGCTTGAGGGTGCCCTCGTCGAGTGCGAGACGCACGCGAGCGCCGGTGACGCGGACCGCTACTACTACGCCAACGCCCGCTTCCACGACACGATCTACGGGGCCTGCGGCAACGCGTACCTGCGGCAGCAGGCGCACGCGCTCCAGCGCGCCCTGCAGCCCTACCGGCGGCTGCAGCTCCGTGTGCCGGACCGGATGCGGCGCTCCCTCGCCGAGCACCGGCGGATCGCCGTGGCCGTCACGGACGGCGACGGGGACGCCGCGGAGAACGCGGCCCGCGACCATGTGCTGGTGCAGGTCAAGGAGTTCAGCCACCTCGTCCGTGCCTGGAACCAGGTGCGGGAAGCGGGGCCGGCGAAGGCGGAGCCGACGGGGCCGACGGGGCCGACGGAGGCGGCAGGTCAGGGGGCCGGTGGCCGGTAGTCCGGTGAATCGGCTGAATCGGCTGAATCGGCTGCATTCGCCGTACGCGCGTCTCCTCGGCGGTCTACTGTGCGGAGATGTAGTCGTACGTACACGCCGCGTTGCCAACTGCCGTTCCATGAGGAGGAATTCCGTGCCTTCGCCCATGCCCTCGCCCTGCGACCCCGGGGACGCCCCCGCCGGCGACGTGGGCACGGCCCTGATGCTGATCGACTCCCGCCTCAAGGCCATCCACGCGGGCAGTGCCGGGACCGGCACCGAACAGGAGGTCCTGGCCGCGCAGTTCGCCGCGTCCCTCGGCCCCACGGGAGCGGACGACCTCCTGGACGGCGCCTGCACGCTCATCTACATGTACATGCAGTGGCTGTGCCGGGTGTACGAGGAGCACGACGAGGACGTCATCGGCGGCGTCGTGCCCAACATCGTGGCCTCCCTGCGCATGATGCCCAAGAGCGTCCGCCCGGAGGCCGTCCCGACCATGGCCGGACTGCTCATCGCCGCGGGCACGGGCCTGAGCCCGAGCCTGTGGCGCAAGCAGTACGGCTACTGGACGAAGGAGGAGATGAACCCCCTGGAGGCCACGGCGTTCCTGCTCGCGGAGCACATCAACCGCGTCACCGACGACCCCGACTTCGCCACCCGCCTGATCAGCGAGGCCCTGAGCGCGGTCGAGGGGGACTGACCGACCCGGCGGGCGGGCGGCCACGGCCGGTCAGGAGACCGTGGCCGGTCAGGAGACCGTGGCCGGTCAGGAGACCGTGGCCGGTCAGGAGACCGTGGCCGGTCAGGAGACCGTGGCCGGTCAGGAGACCGTGGCCGGTCAGGAGACCGTGGCCTTCAGGTGACCGCGCCGGTTCAGGCGACCGTGGCCGGTCAGGCGACCGCGCCCGTTCAGGCCCGGCAGCGGAACATCGCAAGCGGCGGGTTCGTCAGCAACTGGGCCCAGAACTCCTGGCCGTACTCCCGGATCCCCGCCTCGGAGATCTGCAGCGGAACCCACTCCACCGCACCGAACCCGGCCGCCTTCAGGCACTGCTCGTACACCTCCCGGCGCGGAGTGGCGACCCGGATCGTGATCGGCTCCGGCTCCAGGAGTGCGGTGACCTGCGAGCGCGGGCCGGTCTCCAGCTCCCCTTCGGCCCGCTCGCACCGGAACCCGTACTTGTCCAGGGGCGGACCGTCGAACCGGTAGTCGGGCTGCTGGCACAGCACGAAGAACTCGCCGCCCGGCACCAGACTGCGGTGAACGGTGCGGCACATCCGCTCCATCTCCGCGATGTTCCCGGCGTAGTTGAGGCACTGCACCCCCAGGGCGACATCGAACTTCCGCTCCAGGGGCCGCAGTTCGGCGACATCCCCGACCTCGTACCGCACACCCAGCGGGTCACGCTCCTCGAATTCCCGCGCGGCGGCGATCATCTCGACGGAGATGTCCACACCGAACACGTCCGTGGCACCGCGCCGCTTGAACTCCCTGCTGTAGAAGCCGGTGCCGCACGCCAGGTCGAGCACCGACTTGCCGGTCACGTCCCCGACCATCCCGAGAAAGCTCGGCACCTCCCCGTACCGCATCAACGGCAGGGACTTGAACCCCTCGAATGCCTCGCCGATCCCGTCGTACTGATGCTGCACGGTCATGCGCCGCCCCTCCTGTGGGTCGTTCGGTACGAGTACGCGCGACCGAGTCTGCTGCGCCGGGGCCGACAGGCCGTACTGGCAGATGACACGAAGAACCGGCCAGGTCTCCCTCGTATCACCCAACCAGCGTTTTCAGACGCGTGTGACCTCCACCGGCAGCTCCTTGATGCCGTTGACGAAGTTGGAGCGCACCCGCGGCACCGGTCCCGCGAGGCGGATGTCCGCCAGGCGCGGGATCAACTCCTCGAACATGATGCGGATCTCGGTACGGGCCAGCAGATTGCCCAGGCACAGGTGCGGGCTGCCCTTGCCGAACGTGACGTGGTCGTTGTCCTGCCGGGCGACGTCGAAGTCGTACGGGTTGCCGAAGACCTCCTCGTCCCGGTTGCCGGAGGCGAACCACATCACCACCTTGTCGCCCTCCTTGACCTGCTTGCCGCCCAGTTCGACGTCCCGTGTCGCGGTCCGCCGGAAGTGGTAGACGGGGGAGGCCCAGCGCAGGAACTCCTCCACCGCCGTGGGGATCAGCGACGGGTCGTCCCGCAGGCGGGCCAGCTGCTCGGGGTGCTGGAGCAGCGCCAGCATCGAGTGCGTGATGGTGTGCCGCGTCGTCTCGTTGCCGGCGACGACCAGGAGCAGGAAGTAGTTGTCGAAGTCCTGCGCGGAGAGCGGCACCCCGTCGCGCGGGGTCTCGTTGACGAGCCGCGAGATCAGGTCCGTGCCGCTGCCGCCGCGCCGCTGCCGGGCCAACTCCCTTCCGTACGCGAAGACTTCGAGGGAGGCGGGGGAGCGGAACGGCAGATCGCGGTACTGCTCGCTCTCCGCGCTGTGCAGCAGCACGTCCGCGTAGTCCGGGTCGGTGTTGCCGATGATGCGGTTGCCCCAGTCGATGAGCTGCTGGTTGTCCTCGGGCGGCACGTCCAGGAGGCGGGCCAGGACGTTGATGGGGAAGTCCGCCGACACCTCCTTGACGAAGTCGAAGGTGCCCTTGGCGAGGGCGGTGTCGAGAGTGGTGGCGGTCAGGCCGCGCAGGAAGTCCGCGTAGCTGTTGATCACGCTCGCGCCGAACTGCCGCTGCAGCACGCTGCGCAGCGCCCGGTGGCGGACGCCGTCCAGCTCCAGGATGGAGGCGCGCTTCTTGATCTGGTCCTCGTCGACCTCCTCCAGGTTCACGAACCTCGTGGACGTGAAGGTCTCCGCGTCCCGGTCGACCCGGGCGATGTCGGCGTGCCGGGTCACCGACCAGAAGCCGGAGTTGGGCGCGTCCTCCGCCTGCCAGTGCACCGGGTCCTCGTGCCGCAGGGTGTGGAACATCCGCCAGGGCGTCACGCCGTCGGTGAAGCGGTCCAGGTCGGCGAGGTCCACATCGGCGAGGGGGAGGGGTTCGCGGACGGCTTCGGTCAGGGGGCTGGTGGTCGTGGTCATAGGGCGATCTCTCTTCGGATTCGGTGTGACGGTGTTGCAGGCGGCACAGGCGGCACAGGCGGCACAGGCGGCACAGGCGGCACAGGCGGCACAGGCGGCACAGGCGGCACAGGCGGCACAGGCGGTACAGGCGGTACAGGCGGTACAGGCGTCACAGGCGTCACAGGCGTCACAGGTGGAAGGCGTACTCCGTGAACTCCCAGTCGGTGACGTGCCGTTGGAAGCGGGCCACCTCGTCGCGCTTGTACGTCAGGTAGGAGGCGGTGAACTCCTTGCCGAGGACGTCGGCGAGGGCGGTGTCCGCCTCCAGGGCGTCCAGGGCGGCGGGCAGGTTCTGGGGCAGCAGGGCGGACCTGGCGGTGTCGTAGCCGTAGCCCTCCAGCGGGGCGGGCGGCTCCTCTCCGGCGAGCACGCCGAGCAGCGCGGCGGCGATCGTCCCGGCGATCATCAGGTACGGGTTGGCGCTGGCGTCCCCGAGCCGGACCTCCAGGCGCGCCCCGGAGCCGCGCTCGGGCGGGATCCGGACCAGGGCGCTGCGGTTGTCCAGGCCCCAGTCGACCAGCCACGGGGCGAGGGTGTCCGGGCCGAACCGCTTGAACGAGTTGACCGTCGGGTTGGCGAGCGCCGTGAGCGCCGGGGCGTGCGCGAGCACCCCGGCCACGGCGTGCCGGGCGGCGGCGGAGAGCCCGTACGGCGCCGAGGGGTCGTCGAAGGCGTTCGCCCCGCCGCCACCTGCACTGCCGCCCTCCTCGGTGCCGTCTCCCGCGTCCGTGAGGCACGACAGGTGCAGATGGAAACCGGAACCGCCCGCGTCGTTGAACGGCTTGGCCATGAACGTGGCCAGCCTGCCCTCCTTACGGGCGAGTTCCTTGATCGCCGACTTGAAGCGGAAGGACCGGTCGGCGGCGTCCATGGCGTCCGTGTGGGTCAGGTTGATCTCGAACTGCCCGCCGTCGAACTCGTGGTTGCCGTTGGTCACGCCGATGCCGAGCTCGCGCAGCTGGCGCAGGGTGCGCAGCAGGTGGTTGTCGCCGTCGGCGCGCAGGCCCGCCGTGTACACGACGCCGGCGGCCTCGTCGTAGCGCCGCCAGCCGGTCGGGGTGCCGGGTGCGGGATCGCAGAGGAAGTACTCCAGCTCCGGGCCGATCACCGGGTGCAGGCCGTGCTGCGCGCACCGGTCGAGGACGGTACGGAGCAGGTCCCGCGGCGACTCGGGGGCGGGCCGGCCGGTCGCCGGGTCGGTGACGTCGCCCAGGCAGCTCGCGACGCCGGGCTCCCACGGCAGCGCGGTGAGCGTGTCGAGGTCGGGGCGTACGCAGATGTCGGGCAGCCCGGCGTCCAGGCCGCCGGCGACCGGGACCACGTCGCCCTGCGGGCTCGTGTGGTAGACGGCGCGGCAGAAGGCGAGCCCGTGGTCGCAGGCCGAGGGCAGATGGCCGAGCAGGACGTCACGGGCCCGGTCGCTGCCGATGAGGTCGGGATAGGTCACCCGGACCACGTCGATGCCCTCGGCGGCGAGCCGCTCCATGTGCCGGTGTGCGGGGTGGGTTTCGGATGCGCTCACCGATGTCTCCTCAAGGGGAAGTGGGGCGCCTCCCAGGGCGCGAAAGGCACTGGGGGAAGGGGGGGGGGGGGGACGGTGGACGCGGCGACGCACCGCGTGGGGAACGCGGGGCCGCATCCGAATCCGTCGTTTGGCGTCAAACCGTAGGGACGGAAGTCATCGGCCCGCAAGGGGTCGGCAACAGAAATTTATCCATCCGGATAGCTATTGACCAGGGTCCCGCGGGTTCCTATGTTGTTTGACACCAAACGAGAGCGGGCGGTGCTCACCGCCCACGCCGGCCGGACCCGTCCCCGCACGCCCCGGCCCGCCCCGGCTCTTCCTCTCCCTGCCCGACGCCCCAGTACCCGGAGGTACGGCCATGAAGGTCGTCGTCGACATGAACAAGTGCCAGGACCACGGCCAGTGCGTCTTCGCCGCCCCCGATGTCTTCAGCTTCGACGACGCCGGTCGTCTCGCCTACGTCGGCGACCCCGACGACGCGCTGCGCGACGAGGTCGAGGAAGCCGCGGACGTCTGCCCCCTGCAGGCCATCCGGATCGAGGGCTGAGCGATGAGCACGCCCACCGTGCGGGCCGTGCGCGCAC
Organism: Streptomyces solicavernae; assembly: GCF_029968095.1. Classification (GTDB taxonomy): domain Bacteria; phylum Actinomycetota; class Actinomycetes; order Streptomycetales; family Streptomycetaceae; genus Streptomyces; species Streptomyces solicavernae. Next base: position 80,068 of record NZ_JASCIR010000012.1, read on the forward strand.
CCGTCGTGGTGGCCGGCGCGTCCATGGCCGGACTGCGCGCCGCCGAACAGCTGCGCGCCGCCGGCTGGGACGGCCCGGTCACGCTCGTCGGCGCCGAGCCCCACATGCCGTACAACCGGCCCCCGCTGTCCAAGGAGGTGCTGGCCGGGAAGGCGTCCTTCGAGTCCCTCGCCTTCCGGCCCCGGGCGAGCGTCGCCGACGTGACCTGGCGCCTCGGCACCCGCGTCACCGCGGCCGACCTGGACCGGCGCACCGTCCGGCTCGACGACGGCGACACCCTCCCGTACGCCGGACTCGTGATCGCCACCGGTATGCGCCCGCGCCGCCTGACCTGCCCCGGACCGCTCGCCGGCCGGCACGCCGTCCGCACCCTCGACGACGCCCGGGGGCTGCGCGCCGCGCTGACCCGGCCCGGGGCGCGGGTGGTCGTGGTGGGGGCCGGGTTCATCGGCTGCGAGGTCGCCGCCACCGCCGTCGCGCTCGGTGCCGCCGAGGTCACCGTCGTCGACCCGCTGCCGCTGCCGATGGTCGGCCCGCTCGGCGAACTCCTCGCCGCCGCCCTCCGGAAACGCCACGAGAACCGCGGGGTCCGCTTCGCGCTCGGCACCGGAGTGACCGCCTTCGAGGGCGAGGACCACGTCACCGGGGTCGTCCTCGGCGACGGCGCCGTCCTGCCCGCCGACGTGGTCGTGGAGTCGGTCGGCTCCGTCGCCAACACCGAGTGGCTGGACGGCAACGGGCTCGACCTCGCCGACGGCGTCCGCACCGACGCCCACCTGCGCGCGGGCGGACGGCCCGAGGTGGTCGCCGTGGGCGACGTGGCGCGCTTCCCCAACGCCCGCTACGACGGTGTCCCGCGCCGCGTCGAGCACTGGTCGATCCCCACCGACACCGCCAGGCACGCGGCCCGCGTCCTCACCGCCCGGCTCACCGGTGAACAGCACGACCCGGACCCGTTCGCGCCGCTGCCCACCTTCTGGAGCGACCAGCACGACTTCCGCCTGCAGTCCTTCGGCGCCCCAGCCCTCGGCAAGGCCGACGTACGCGTCCTGGACGGCGACCCCGACGGCGACGTCCTCGCCGGATACCACCGAGGCGGCCGCCTCGTGGGCGTCGTCGCCCTCGGTGGCCCGACCGCGGCGGCGGCCGCCGCCCGGCACCGCACCGCACTCCTCAAGCAGCCCGCCCGCACCGCGTAAGGAACCCCAAGTGCCCCCAGTCCGTGGATACTTCCACCCCAAGACCGCGACCGGCGACGCCTCGCTCATCCCCGCCCCGCCCTGGCGCTACTCCGGCGACCTGCTCACCGTCGAGTACCGCACCGACCCCGCCCGCGTACGCGAACTCCTCCCGCAGCCCCTGGAGCCGGCCGAGGACGACCCCGGCGCGGTGGCGCTGATCTGGGCCGACTGGCAGTCCTGCTCGGCCGACGGCCACGAACTCCTCGACCCGGTGCTCGCCCAGTACAAGGAGGCCTTCGCGGTCGTCCGCTGCACCTACCGGGGGCGGACCTACAGCCGCTGTGTGCACATCTGGGTCGACAAGGACTTCGCCATCGCGCGCGGTCTGCACCAGGGCTACCCGAAGAAGCTGGGCTCCATCCACCAGACCCGCCCGCACCCGTACGGACCCGCCCCGCGCATCGAGGCCGGCGCCCGCTTCGGCGCGACCCTCGCCGCCGCCGACCGGCGCCTCGCCCAGGCCGTCGTCACCCTGCGCGAGCCGTCCGAGAGCAACGGTTTCGTCAACGGGCACCCCATGGCCCACCACCGCTGGCTGCCGTCCGTCGAGAAGGGCAAGGGGCTCGCCCTCGACGAGCTGATCGAGACCGGCGCCGCCTCCTTCGAGGCCGGCCAAGCCTGGGTCGGCGACGCCGAGTTGGAGCTGTTCGAGGCGCCCACCGAGGAGCTGGCCCGCCTGGAGGTGCGCGAGCCGATCGCCGCGTACTACCGGCAGGTCGGCGTCGTCTGGGACGGCGGCCGGCTCCTGGAGTCGCACACCTCCGGCGCCGAGTGACCCCCGCCCACCCACACGAGGAGCCTGACCCATGACCGAGCACACCCTCACCGTGGCCGGTGTCACCGTCGACACCCGGCACTGGATCGGCGGCGAACGCCTCGCCTCCGCCGCCACGTTCACCGATGTCTCGCCCGTCGACGGCGCCGTGATCGGCGAGATCTCCCGCGGCACGCCGCAGGAGGCCGAGGCCGCCGTCGCCGCGGCCAAGGCCGCCTTCCCCGGCTGGGCCGCCACCCCGCGCGCCGAACGCGCACGCCTGCTGCACGCCGTCGCCGACGGCGTCGAGAAGCGCCTCGAAGAGCTCGCGATCGTCGAGACCACCGACAACGGCGCGCTGCTCCGCTCCCACCGGCGCGGCGTCATGCCCCGCGTCGCGCACAACTTCCGCTTCTTCGCCGACTGGCTGCTCACCCTCGGCCACGAGGACTTCGAGACCCGCGGCCACACCAACCACGTCAGCTGGGACCCGGCCGGGCCCTGCGTGCTGATCACCCCGTGGAACGCGCCGCTGATGATGGCCTCCTGGAAGATCGCCCCGGCCCTCGCGGCGGGAAACACCGTCGTCCTGAAGCCCGCCGAGTGGACCCCGCTCACCGCCTCGCTGCTCGCGGACATCGCCGCCGAGGCCGGTCTGCCCGCCGGTGTCCTCAACATCGTCCAGGGGTACGGCTCCGAAGTCGGCGACGCGCTCACCTCCCACCCGGACGTGGCCCGCATCAGCTTCACCGGCTCGGTGCCCACCGCACGGCACATCGCCGCCCAGGCCGCCCCGCAGCTCACCCCGCTCAGCCTCGAACTCGGCGGCAAGTCACCGCTGCTGGTGTTCGCCGACGCCGACCTGGACCTGGCCGCCGACCTCGCCGTCGAGCAGTACGACAACGCCGGGCAGGTGTGCCTCGCGGCGACCCGCATCCTCGTCGAGGAGAGCGTGGCCGAGGAGTTCACCCGCCGCTTCACCGCGAGGGCGGCCCGGCTCAGGCAGGGCGACCCGCGTGACGAGGCCACCGACATCGGCCCGAACATCCACCCCCGCCAGCTCGACAAGATCGACGGCTTCGTGCAGCGCGCCCTCGCGGCCGGCGCCCGCGCGGTCGTCGGCGGCCACCGCGGCGAGGGCCAGTACTACGAGCCCACGCTCCTCACCGACGTCGCCCAGGACTCGGAGATCGTGCAGGAGGAGGTCTTCGGCCCCGTACTGACCCTGCAGACCTTCCGCACCGAGGACGAGGCCGTCCGCCTCGCCGACGACACCCGCTTCGGCCTGGCCGCCACCCTCGCCACCGGCAGCCGTGAGCGCGCCGAACGCGTCACCGCACGGCTCGTCGCGGGCACGGTCTGGGTCAACTGCTTCTTCGTACGCGACCTCCAGGCGCCCTTCGGCGGCTCCCGCCAGTCCGGCGTCGGACGCGAGGGCGGCACCTGGAGCTTCGACTTCTACTGCGACCTGAAGAACACCGTCACCGCACCGAAGGGATGGCAGGACCATGGGTGAGATCGTCGGCGCGGGCCTCCTCGCGCACGTCCCCACGATCGTCCTCCCCGAGGCCGTCCGGTGGGAGCTGAACGAGGGCAAGGAGATCACCCTCGTCACCGGCCTCAAGGAGCTCCGCGCGGACGTCTTCGACAGCGACGCCTACGACACCGTCGTCGTCCTCGACTCGCACTGGGCCACCACCGTCGAGTTCGTGGTCACCGCCCAGGACCGCAGGGCAGGGCTGTTCACCTCCGAGGAACTGCCGCGCGGCATGTGCCGAATGCCGTACGACTACCCCGGCGACCCCGAACTCGCCCGCAACATCGCCTCGTTCGCGGACCGGCACGGCACCTGGATCACCCCGATCGACGATGCCTACCTGCCCGTCTACTACGCCACCATCAACCTCTGGAAATACCTCGGCGAGGGCCTGCCCGACAAGAAGTGGGTGACCGTCGGCGTCTGCCAGACCGGCGACATGGAGGACCACCTGCGCCTCGGCCGCGCCCTGGCCGACGGCATCGCCGCCACCCCCGGCCGCCGCGTCCTGCTCATCGCCTCCGGCGCCCTCTCGCACACCTTCTGGCCGCTGCGCGAACTGCGCGACCACGAGTCGAGCGACCCGGCGCACATCTTCACCCCCGAGGCCCGCGCCGCCGACCTCGAACGCATCGCCTGGTTCAAGGAGGGCCGACACGACAAGGTCCTCGACACCATGGACGAGTTCTGGAAGTACAAGCCGGAGGCGAAGTTCTTCCACTACCTGATGATGGCCGGCGCCCTCGGCGAACAGGCCTGCACCGCCCCGGCCCGCCAGTACGGGGAGTACGAGAACTCCATCGGCACCGGCCAGGTCCACCTCTGGTTCGACCGCCCGGCCTCCGGCTGGACCCAGTGACCCAGTGACCCAGTGACCCAGTGATCCGGGGTGACCCGGTAACCGTCAACCCTTGAACCCAGGAGCCCTCATGCCCGAGTACCGCCGCATCCTCCTCGACGGCGCCGCCGTCCAGGTCACCGTCGACGGGGACGAACTCGTCGCCGGCGACGGCCGCCGCGTCAAGACCGAGGACGCGCGCCACCTGCCGCCGGTCGTCCCCTCCAAGGTCATCGCCGTCCACCTCAACCACCGCAGCCGCGTCGACGAATTCGGCATCGGGCTGCCCGACACCCCCACCTACTTCCACAAGCCCACCTCCGCCCTCAACTCCCACCAGGGTGCGATCGTCCGCCCCGAGGGCTGCACCTGGCTCAACTACGAGGGCGAGGTCGCCATCGTCATCGGCCGCACCGCCCGCAACATCGCGCCTCAGGAGGCGGGCGAGTACATCGCCGGGTACACCGTCGCCAACGACTACGGCCTGCACGACTTCCGCGACACCGACGCCGGGTCCATGCTGCGCGTGAAGGGCTCCGACACCCTCTGCCCGCTCGGCCCCGGCCTGGTCACCGACTGGGACTTCCACGGCAAGCGGCTGCGGACGTACGTCAACGGCGAGGTCGTCCAGGACGGTTCCACGGACGAGATGACCTGGGACATGCACTACCTCGTCGCCGACATCGCCCGCACCATCACCCTGTACCCCGGCGACGTCCTGCTCTCCGGCACCCCGGCCAACTCCCGGCCCGTGCGGCCCGGGGACATCGTCGAGGTGGAGGTCGAGGGCCTGGGCCGGCTCAGCAACCACGTCGTCACCGGGCCCACCGCGATCCGCGCCGACGTGGGCGCGCAGCCCACCGAGTCCGAGGAGGTGCTGTCCACGGCACTCGGCGGCGACTGGGAGTTCCGTGGCATCCGCCCGCCGAGGCGCTGAGCGGAGCGGAGTCGGTAGGCTCCTCGGCATGAGCGAGCCCGTCGAATCCGCAGGTTCCGCAGCTTCCGCAGGTTCTGCAGCTTCTGCGGCTTCTGCGGCTTCCGCGGCTGGGAACCGTCCGCGCAAGCGGGTGCGGAACTACGGCACGGGCCGCGTCGCCCTCCTGGAGGCCGCCGTGCGCGTGGTGGCCGCCGGCGGTCTGCGCAAGCTGACCTACCGGGCCGTCGCCGAGGAGGCCGGCGTCACGCACGGACTCGTCGTCCACCACTTCGGCACCCGCGACGCCCTCATCGAGGAGACCGTCGGCCACGCCATCCGCTCCTCGCTCAGCGTGAGCACCCTCGGCCTCGGCACCGGCAAGGCCGCCGACTTCGCCACCGGACTCGTCGACATGGTCGAGTCCGGGCCCGACGTGCAGGCCTTCCAGTACGAGCTGCTCCTTGAGGCCCGCCGCCGCCCCGAACTCCTCCCGCAGCTGCGGCACTTGTACGAGGAGTACTTCGAGGCCACCCGCAGCGAACTGGCCCGCCTGCTTCCCGGTGAGCCGCGCCAGGGGCTGTCCCGCCTGGTCTTCGCCGCCCTGGAAGGACTCGTCCTGCACCAGCTGGTCTTCGGCGAGCGGGACGTGACCGAGGACGCGCTGACCGAACTGCGTGGGCTGCTGGGGGAGTTGGCCGACCGGGAGCAGGGCGAGCGCTCGCCGGGCGCGGCGGACGGCGACGCCTGACCCTCGCCGGTCACGCCCGGACGGGTAACCGTCCACACCTGACCCTCGCCGGTCACGCCCGGACGCGTAGCTGTCCACTCCACACCCCTTGCCAAACGGATAGTTCCGGCCCACGATGAGGCCACTCGTTTGGCCTGAAACGATCCTTGGCCCGATGTGGCCCTCCCCTCTCCCTCTGGCAGGTGATCCGAGTGGACAGTCAGACGCTCTCCGCCCAGCGGACCGCGACGGACGGCACTCCCACGGCGACCGCCCTGAAGCCCAACGCCCTCGGCGTCCTGGGCATCCTCTTCTTCGTCCTCTCCGGCCAGGCCCCGCTGACCGGCATCGCCGGCGCCGCCCCGATCTCGGTCGCGATCGGCAACGGGGCCGGCACGCCCGCCGCGTACGTCCTGGCGGGAGCGGTCATCCTGCTGTTCTCCGTCGGCTTCGTCGCCATGGGGCGGCACGTCGTGGACGCCGGCGCGTTCTACACCTACATCGGCACCGGCCTGGGCCGGACCGCGGGCGCGGGCAGTGCGGCCGTCGCGCTGTTCTCGTACTGCATCATCCAGGGCGCCATGTACGGCCTCTACGGCGCGACCATGAGCCCGCTCGTCGCCCACCACACCGGGCTCGAACTGCCCTGGTGGGTCTGGGCGCTGCTCACCATGGCCGTGGTGCAGGCGCTCGCCGCGACCGGCATCGAGGTCGGCGCGAAGGTCCTCGCGGTGCTCGTGCTCGCCGAGTTCAGCATCCTGCTCGTCTTCGGCCTCGTCACCCTCCTGAAGGGCGGGGGCCCCGAGGGGCTCGGCGTGGCGGAGAGCTTCGCGCCGTCGGCGGTGCTCGCGGGTGCCCCGGGCGTCGCCGTGATGTTCGCGGTGGCGTCGATGTTCGGCTTCGAGGCGACCGCCATCTACGGCGAGGAGGCCCGGGACGCCAAGAAGACCGTGCCCAGGGCCACGTACCTCTCCGTGATCGTCGTCACCGGCTTCTTCGCGCTCACCTCGTGGATGCTGATCTCCGCCTGGGGCGCCTCGAAGGCTCCGGGCGCGGCGGGCGAGGCGCTGGCGGGCGGCGACTCCTCGGGGTTCGTGTTCGCCCCGATCGCCGCGCAGTTCGGCGGCTGGGTGAACGAGGTGCTTCCGGTGCTGCTCGCCACCTCGCTCTTCGCGGGCATCCTCACCTTCCACAACTCCGCCAACCGCTACCTCTTCTCGCTCGGCCGCGACCGGCTCCTCCCGCGGCGGCTCTGCCGGCTCAACGCCCGGCACGCGCCCTGGCTCGCGGGCTGCGTGCAGACGGCGATCGCCCTCGCGCTCGTCCTGCCGTTCGCGCTGCTCGGCAAGGATCCGGTGGTCAGCCTGTTCTCCTGGTTCAGCGGACTCGCCGTCCTCGCGATGATGCTGCTCTACCTGCTGACGTCTCTCTCCGTCATCGTCTTCTTCCGCCGCGAGCGCGCCGACGCCCGCCGCTGGAACACCCTGGTCGCCCCCGCCCTGGGCGCAGTCGGCCTCGCGGGCGCCGTCTGGCTGATCCTCGCCAACTTCACGACCCTCATCGGCGGCGACACGGGCACCGCGATGTGGCTGGTGGGGTCGGTCCCGGTGGTGCTGGGGGCCGGGGTGGCGGCGGACCGGGTGCGGCGCCGGAGGACGACGGTGCGCTGAGTGCCCCGACCCGTACGACGCCGATGCCGTACGCCCGGCCGAGCCCGCCCCGTTCTCCCGTACGGCACGGCCTCCCCGACCCCGAAAGGACCGGCACATTGACCCTCGACCTCCGCCACCGCCTGAACCGCAGGACCGTCCTCGGCGGCACCGCCGCCGCGACCTCCGCCGCACTGCTGCCGACGCTCACCGCCACCCCGGCCGCCGCCTCCCGCCGCCCCGGCCCCGACCCGGAGAACCGTCTGGTGCTGCTCGGCACGGCGGGCGGTCCGCCGCCCGAGCCCGGCCGGGCGGGCATAGCGTCCGCGCTGGTCGTGGACGGGCGGGTGCACCTCGTCGACGCCGGCCGGGGCGCCGTCACGCAGTACCTCGCCGCCGGCCTGCGCTACCGCGACCTCGCCGCGGTCCACGTCACCCACCTCCACGCCGACCACGTCGCCGACCTGCACAACTTCTTCCTGCTGCCCGGCTTCGGCGCCAACGACAGCGGGGACGGCATCACGCACCCCGTCGACGTCCACGGCCCGGGACCGGCCGGGGCGCTGCCACCCGTGTACGGCGGCGGCACGGCCCCGACCGTCGCCCCCGACCGCCCCACCCCCGGCCTCGCCGACCTCCTGGACCGGCAGATCGAGGCCTTCGCGTACAGCACCAACGTCTTCCTCCGCGACTCCGGCATCCGCGACGTGCGCGAGCTGATCCGCGTCCACGAGACCGCCGTGCCGGACGTGGGCGCCGACCCGCTCGGGCCGACCGCACCCGACATGGAACCCTTCACCGTCACCGACGACGGCTCGGTCAAGGTCACCGCCGTCCTCGTCCCGCACGGCCCGGTCTTCCCGTCGTACGCCTACCGCTTCGACACCCCGTACGGCTCCGTCGTCTTCTCCGGCGACACGGCCGCGTCCGACAACCTGGTCCGCCTGGCCCGGGGCGCCGACATCCTGGTGCACGAGGTCATCGACCTCGACTTCTACGACGGCCAGGGCCTGGACGACGCCCTGCTCGACCACCTCCGCGTCTCGCACACCGACGTCACCGAGGTCGGCCCGCTGGCCGAACGCGCGGGCGTCGGCACGCTCGTGCTCAGCCACATCGTCCCGGCCGACCCGGCCCTGGTCGGCCGCGGCTCCTGGGCGCGCAGGGCCGGCCAGGGGTTCGGCGGACGGGTGGTGGTGGGGGAGGACCTGCTGTCCCTGCCGCTCCACGGACTCCCGCACCCCGCGACATCTCCCACTGCACGAAACGAGGACGCACGGTGACCACCACCCGCGACGACACCGCCCGCGACACCGCGCGCGACGACACCGCGCGCGACGACATCACCCGCGACGACATCACCCGCGACGACTGGCTCCGCCGCGCCAAGACGCTCCCGCTCCCCGCCACGCACTTCATCGACGGCGCCGCACACGACGGCGGCGGCGCCTTCACCGTCGTCTCCCCGCGCGACGGCCAGGCCCTGGCCGAGGTGGCCGACGCCGGGACCGCCGAGGTCGGCCTCGCCGTCGCCGCCGCCCGCCGCGCCTTCGACCACGGACCCTGGCCCCGCCTCGCGCCCGCCGAACGCGGCCGTGCCCTCACCCGCCTCGCCGGCCTGCTCGACGCCCACCGCGCCGAACTCGCCCTCACCGTCAGCCTGGAGATGGGCAAACCCATCACCGACGCCCACGACATCGAACTGCGCGCCCTCGTCAACACCTTCCGCTGGTACGGGCAGTTGGCCGACAAACTCACCGACGCGTCCCCGCACACCGCGCCCGACGCCCTCGCCCTCGTCACCCGCGAACCCGCCGGCGTCGTCGGCGCCGTCGTCCCGTGGAACTTCCCGCTCACGCTCGCCGGCTGGAAGGTCGCCCCCGCCCTCGCGGCCGGCTGCACGGTCGTCCTCAAACCGTCCGAGAGCTCGCCGCTGTCCGCCCTGCGCCTCGCCCGGATCGCCGCCGAGGCCGGACTGCCGCCCGGCGTCCTCAACGTCGTGGCCGGTGACGGTCCGACGGCCGGGCGGGCGCTCGGCCTGCACCCGGACGTCGACGTGCTCGCGTTCACCGGCTCCACCGCCGTCGGCCGCCACTACCTGCGGTACGCGGCCGACTCCAACCTCAAGCGCGTCTGGCTCGAACTCGGCGGCAAGTCACCGAACATCGTCCTGCCCGACGCCCCCGACCTGGACCGGGCCGCCGCCACCGCGGCCTGGGGCATCTTCTTCAACCAGGGCGAGATGTGCACCGCCCCCTCCCGGCTGCTCGTGCACTCCTCCGTCGCCGAACGCGTCACCGAGGCGGTCGTCGACCGGGCCCGCGCCCTGCGCGTCGGCGACCCCCTCGACCCGGACACCGAGATGGGCGCCCTGGTCGGCCGCGTCCACCTCGACCGGGTCCTCGGCCACGTCCGGGCGGGCGTCGAGGCCGGGGCCCGGCTCCGTACCGGCGGCGAGTGCACCCTCACCGGGACCGGCGGCACGTACCTCGAACCCACCGTCCTCGACCGCGTGACGCCCGACAGCCGCCTCGCCCGCGAGGAGATCTTCGGGCCCGTCCTGTCCGTCCTCACCTTCGACGACCTCGACGAGGCGGTCCGGCTCGCCAACGCCACCGAGTACGGCCTCGCCGCGGGCCTGTGGACCTCCGACCTGACCACCGCGCACCGGGTCTCGCGCGCCCTCAAGGCCGGCACGGTCTGGGTCAACTGCTACGAGGAGGGCGACCTGACCGTGCCCTTCGGCGGCGTGAAGCAGTCCGGCAACGGCCGCGACAAGTCCGTACACGCCCTGGAGAAGTACACCGAACTGAAGACCACCTGGATCCAGTTGTGACGAGGACGACCAACCCAGCGAACAAAGCGAACACAGCGAACACGGCAAAGGCAGCGAACACAGCGAACACGGCGGAGGCGACGGCCACCACCACCACCGCACGCCGCCCGCTCATCGCGATCCCCGCCCGGTTCTCCGCCACGACCTCCGCGCTGCGGTACGCGGCCGAGGTCAACGCCCGCGCCCTGATCGAGGCCGTCTGGCGGGCGGGCGGCGAACCCGCCACCGTCCACCCGTACGCCCCCGACGGCAGCTGCGACCCGGCCGAGGTCGCCGCCCGGCTCGCCCGCTTCGACGGCGTACTCCTGCCCGGCGGCGGCGACCTCGCCCCGCGGCGCTACGGGGCGGGCGCGGCGCACGAGGCGGTCTACGACGTGGACGAAGAACAGGACGCCTTCGACCTGGAGACCGCCCGCCAGGCGCTCGCGCTGCGGCTGCCGCTGCTCGCCGTCTGCCGGGGACTCCAGGTCGTCAACACGGCCCTGGGCGGCACGCTCCACCAGGACATGGGCGGCCCGGGCCGCGAACACCGCCACGTCACCCACCCGGTGTCCCTCGCGCCGGGCTCCGCGGTCGCGGGCATCGTGGGCGGCGACAAGGCGGAGGCGTCCTGCTACCACCACCAGCACGTCGACCGCCTCGCGGACGGCCTCACGGTCACCGCCCGCGCGGTGGACGGCACGATCGAGGCCGTCGAATCGGCCGCCCCGGCGGGCTGGTTCGTGGCCGTCCAGTGGCACCCGGAGGACACCGCCTCCTCGGACCCGGCTCAGCAGGGGTTCTTCGACGCGCTCGTCAGGGCGGCGGGCCCCATCAGCCCCTCCGGCGTTTGAGGAGCGGGGAGGGGATCAAAATTACCCTTTCGCCCGCCGCCCGCTCCGCCGGGGCGCCGGCTCCGCCCCGCCCAACAGCTCCCGGCGCCGCTCCTCCCCGCGCTCCTCCACCTGCAGCACCACCCGCCGCAACCCGTCCGCGAGCCCCCGGCACTCCTCGTCGCTCAACTGCGAGGTGACGAACGCCTCTTCCTCGTTGAACGCGGGGAACACCTCGCGCATGAACGCCTCGCCCTCGTCGGTGAGACGCAGCAGCACCAGCCGCCCGTCGCTCGGGTGGCCGGCCCGCCGCAGCAGCCCGCGCGACTCAAGGGTGCGCGCGACCCCCGTCAGGGTGCCCTTGGAGATTCCCGCCTCCTCGGCGATGTGCCGGGTCTCGGACTCGCCCCAGACCCACACCACCCACAGGACGACGAACGCCGTCCACGTCAGATCGGAGCCGCGCAGCACGGAGTTCTCCAGGTGGTGCCGTACCGTGGCGGCGGCCCGGTAGATGTTCGCCACGGCCGCCATCTGCTCGCGGCGGATCGCGATACCGCCGAGCTTGGCCTGCGCGAGCTTCTCCGCTTCCGTGATCGATCGGTGGCCCGGCAAGCTTGCTCCTCGGTCGTCTGGGCGACGGAACCGGACGCACCGCGCGGCCGGGTCGTTCGACACCGAAGTGTACGGGCGGGACCCGCGCGGCTCCCCGGAGAGCAGCACACCCGCCGCCCGCCCCGGCCCCCTCACGACCCGTCGAACGGATCCGACCACACATCCATCGGCACCACCCCCACACTGCGCCCCACCGGATCGAGCAGCCGCCCCATCCGCTTCACGAACCGCAGCACCACCGCCCGGTCGAGGACGACCAGTTGGGGAAACCGCTGCGCGAGCACCTGCTCCAGCCGCTCCGCGTCGTCCAGGGACCGCAGCCACGCGCTGTACGAGAGGTTGCCGCGGCTGCCCGTGAGGCCGAGGCACACCCGCGTCTCGGGCAGTTCGGCGAGCTGCCGGGCGATCTCCTCGCGCTCCGCACCCGGCACGTCCGCGAGCAGCCACGTCGCGATCGGCCACCCGGACAAGGGCTGCGCGACCTCGCACCGCAACTCCAGGTCCCCGCCCGCGACCAGGGTGTGCAACCGCCGCCGTACGGTGCTGACGCTCACCCCGAGCCCGTCGGCCAGCTCGGTGAGCGGGGCCCGCCCGTCGGTGCACAGCCGCAGCAGCAACTGCCGGTCCTGCGCGGTGAGCCGGCGCGCCCCGGCCGTCGCCGCACGCTCGGGCCCGTCCGCCGCGAGCCGGGCCCGCTGGCGCGGGTCGAGGGCGCGCGGCCGCCAGTCGCCGCCCTGTGCGTGCACGCTGGTGATGAGGTGGCTGCGCGTATCCCGTACGCCCGGCAGCGCGCCCAGGGACTCGACCAGATACCGCGACAGCGCCGCGAGACTCGGCACGGCCACCGTCACGAGCAGGTCCCGGCTGCCCGTGGTGTGCTCCACGGTGAACGCGTGCGGCCGCTGCGCGAGCGTCCCGGCGACCTCCAGGGACCGCCCCGCCTCGCAGCGCACCTCGACCACCGCGGTGAACACCCGCCCCGTCTCCCGCCCCAGTTGCGGCGTCACCCAGGCGAGCCCGGCGTCCGCCATCCGCGACCAGCGCCGGGCCACCGTCACCGGATCCAGATCGAGGGCCGCGCCCACCCGCGTCCACGGGGCGCGCGGATCGAGCTGCAGGGCATGGACGAGGCTCAGATCGGTCTCGTCGATGGCCGACGCATCTGCGAACGAATCCTGCACGTCATCTGTCATGCAAGAAAAATAGCTGCAAAATCCTGGCCACGGTCGCTCGGGCGGCACGCTTTCCACCACCTCACCCCCGCCCCCGACGAAAGGAGCACCCCATGTCGGTCCGTGACGACGCGGCCGCGGTGCACGACGACCTCGTCCGCCTGCGCCGCGCCCTGCACGCCGAGCCCGAGACCGGCCTCGACCTGCCCCGTACGCAGGAGAAGGTCCTCACCGCACTCGACGGACTCCCGCTGCACACCACGACGGGCGCCGGCCTCAGCTCGGTCACCGGAGTCCTGCACGGGGCGCGGCCGGGCCCGACGGTCCTGCTGCGCGGCGACATGGACGCCCTGCCGCTCACCGAGGCCGTCGACCTCGGCCACCGCTCCCGGATCGACGGGCGCATGCACGCCTGCGGGCACGACCTGCACACCGCCATGCTCGTCGGCGCCGCCCGGCTTCTCGCCGCCCGGCGGGACACGCTCGCCGGGCAGGTCGTGTTCATGTTCCAGCCCGGCGAGGAGGGCTTCGACGGGGCCGGGCGGATGCTCGACGAGGGCGTCCTGGACGCGGCGGGCCCGGACGCCGGACCGGTCGCCGCGTACGCGCTGCACGTCAACTCGGCCGGGTTGCCCCGGGGTACGTTCCAGACCCGCCGCGGACCGGTGCTCGCCGCCTCGGACCAGCTGAGCGTGACCGTCCGGGGCTCGGGCGGCCACGGCTCCGCCCCGCACCGCGCGCAGGACCCCGTGCCGGCCGCCTGCGAGATGGTCACCGCGCTCCAGACCTTCGCCACCCGCACCTTCGACCCGTTCGACCCGGTCGTGCTGACCGTGGGCTCCTTCCACGCCGGCACGAAGAGCAACGTCATCCCGGACCGGGCCCGCTTCGAGGCGACCGTCCGCTCCTTCTCGCCCGCCGCCCACGCCCGCGTGAAGGACGGCGCGGTCCGCGTCTGCCGGGGCATCGCCGCCGCCCACGGCCTGGACGTCGACGTCGACTACGCCGAGCAGTACCCGGTCACCGTCAACGACCACGAGGAGGCCGAGTTCGTCGCCGACACCGTGGCCGAGGTGCACGGCGAGGAACGGTACGCGTGGGCCGAGCAGCCGCTGACCGCATCCGAGGACTTCTCCCGCATACTCGGCGAAGTCCCCGGCGCGATGGTCATGCTCGGCGCCTGCCCACCCGACCGCGACCCCGCGCGGGCGCCGTACAACCACTCCCCGCTGGCCGAGTTCGACGACGCGGTCCTGGGCGACGGCGCCGCCCTCTACGCGGAACTCGCCCTGCGCCGCCTGGCCCGCGCCGACTAGGGCACCATCACGCCGAGCCGCCCCCACGCCGCCCCCCACGCCGCACCGCACGCCCCCCTCCTCCCCGTACTCCGGAGTCGCCGATGCCCCGCGAACCGCACCCCACGGAAGCCGTCGCCGCCACCACGGCCACCGATGCCCCCGCCCCCGCTCCTTCCCCCGCGCCCGCGCCCGCTCCCGCCCCCGCAGGGGCCCGCGCGTCCCGCCGCCGCACCGTCTTCGGCACCGGCATCGGCAACGCGCTGGAGTGGTACGACTGGAACATCTACGCGGTGTTCACCCCGTTCTTCGCCCCGCAGTTCTTCCCCGGCTCCGACCCGGCGTCCGCCCTGATGGCCACGCTGGCGATCTTCGCGGTGGGGTTCCTGATGCGTCCGCTCGGCGGCCTGGTCTTCGGCCGGCTCAGCGACCGCAAGGGCCGCCGCATCGCCATGATCGTCTCGGTGGGCCTGGCGTCGGCGGGCAGCCTGGTCATCGGTCTCGCCCCGACGCACGCGACGATCGGGGTCGGCGCCTCGGTCCTGCTCCTGGTCACCCGGCTCGTCCAGGGCCTGGCCCACGGCGGCGAGCTGCCCGCCGCCCAGACGTACGTGTCCGAGATGGCCCCGCACGGCCGCCGCGGCCGCTGGTCCAGCCTGATCTACGTCTCCGGGACCTGCGGCATCGTCGTGGGCGAGGTCCTCGCCGCGATCCTCGCCGGCACCCTCAGCGAGGGGCAGCTGCACTCCTGGGGCTGGCGGGTGCCGTTCCTCGTCGGCGGCCTGATCGGCGCGTACGCGCTGGTGACGCGGATGCGTCTGGCCGAGACGGAGGCGTTCGAGAACCAGCGCAAGCAGGGCGCCGCGACCGCCGCGCCGCGTGCCTCCCTGTGGCGCGACTTCCGCGCCAACCGCCGCGCCTGCCTGCGCGTCGTCGGCATCACCCTGGGCGGCACGGTCACCTACTACACCTGGGTCGTCTCGGCGCCCGCGCAGGCCATCGCCGTCAAGGACTTCGACCCGGAGGCGGCGCTGTGGGCGGGCGTCCTCGCCAACCTCGTCTTCATCGCCGTACTGCCGCTGTTCGGCATCCTCTCCGACCGCGTCGGCCGCAAGCCGGTGATGCTCCTGTCGTACGTCGGCATCCTGGTCCTGACGTTCCCGCTCGACCTGCTGATCCGCGACCAGGTGTGGCAGCTCGGGGTGGCCATGACCATCGCGATGCTGTTCATCGCCGCGAGCTCGGCGATCCTGCCGACGGTGTACGCGGAGATGTTCCCGACGGGCATGCGCACGGCCGGGGTCGCGGTGCCGTACGCCTTCGCCGTCGCGGCGTGCGGGGGCAGCGCCGCCTACCTGCAGACCTGGCTCGGCTCGCAGGGGCTCGGGCACGTGTTCCTGCTGTACACCATGGCGCTGCTGCTGCTCGCGGTGGTCGTGATCTGGCGCATGCCGGAGACGAAGGACGTCGAACTGACCTGAGCGGCATGGGCCGTTGACGGCGCGAACGTCGACGGCGGGGGAGCGGAGGGCGGCGCCACCGGTGCGGTGGGGCCGCCCTCGGCGATGGCGGGGTGCCTCACCCCTCATGCCTCACCCCTGCTGCCCCATTACTGCCCCATCACGTACTTCACCGTCGGCCCGGTGGTCCAGCCGCCGTCGACCGCCAGCTCCGCGCCCGTCACGTACGACGACGCGTCCGACAGCAGGTACACCACCGCGTCCGCGATCTCCGAGGACTCGCCGACCCGGCCCATCGGGGTGTTCGGGTAGTTGCCCTCGCCCTGCTGGATGCCGACCTGTGCGGTCATCGGCGTGTACGTCATGCCCGGGTGCACGGAGTTGACCCGGATCCGGGACGTGCCGAGCTCCACCGCGCCGATCTTGCTGAGCCCGCGCACACCCCACTTGGACGCGCCGTACGAGGAGGTCAGGGCGAGCCCCATCAGACCGGCGGCGGAGGAGATGTTGACGATCGAGCCGCCGCCGTTCTCCTTCATGCCGGGGATCACGGTCTTCATGCCGATGAAGACACCGGTCAGGTTGATGTCGAGAACCTGACGGAAGTGCTCCACCGTCTCGGTCTCCAGCGGCTGACCCGTCGAGATGCCCGCGTTGTTCACCAGGCCGTCGACCCGCCCGAACTCCGCCACGGCGAACTCGGCGGCCCGCCGCCAGTCGTCCTCCGACGTCACGTCGAGCCGCACGAAACGCGCCCGCTCGCCGAGCCCCTTCGCCAGGTCCTGGCCTTCGGCCTCCAGCAGGTCGGCGACGACCACGTTCGCGCCGGCCGCCACGGCCTTGCGGGCCGCATCGGCGCCGATGCCGCGGGCGCCGCCGGTGATGATCACCGTCTTGTTGCTGAGATCGGTCATGAGGAGCTCCAAGGGAAATCACGGAGGGATTCGAAACTGCGGGCCGCGAGGGCGCCGGGGCCCTCGCCGCCGTCGGCCGGTGCGTCGGTGTCGGCCCAGCACTCGACGGAGACCCGGATCGCCGCACTGGCGACGCCCGCCGCGAGACGCAGGCCCCTGGAGGCCCGCGCATCGTCCAAGGCGCCGAGCCCGTGGCGTTCGGCGAGCACATCGAGGAGTGCCGTCTCGGCGGCGAAGCACGCGTCGTTCCACACGGAGCGGAGCGCCGGAGCGTCCTCGGCCATCCGCAGCAGAGAACGGACCCACTCCAGGGACTCCGCGTTCGCCACCGTGCCGGCGTCCCCCGCGGCGGCCGGGTCGAGCGCGTCGTCGGCCGCCTTGATCAGCGCGTCCGCCACGGACAGGCCCTCCGGCGCGGCACGTACACACTCGACCCACCGCTGCGTGCCCTCGGTGAAGAGCGGAGCGACGGACTCCTCCTTGGTCGCGAAGTAGCGGAAGAACGTACGCGGTGAGACCCCCGCGGCGCGGGCGATGTCCTCGGCGCGCGTGGCACGCAGTCCGTGCTCCACGAAGAGTGCGGCAGCGGTGTGGGCGATGTCCCTGCGCGTGGCGGCCTTGCGCCGCTCGTTCAGTGAGCTACCGGGCATGACTGCATGCTATGCCTGTGTGGCAGAATCTGCCACCAATGTGCCGGGTGACCAGCCGGGCGAAGGCTCAGGCGCAACGGACGGCAGCGAACGACGGCGATCGACGGCGATCGACAGCGAACGACGGCGATCGACAGCGATCGACAACGAACGACGGCGATCGACAGCGATCGACAACGAATGACAGCGATCGACAGCGATCGACAACGAATGACAGCGAACGACACGAATGATGGGACGGCAGGACCAAGTGCGGCGACGGCGTTTCCTCCAGCAGACGGCCTCCCTCGCCTCGGGAGCGGCACTCGGCCTGGCAGGCTGCGGCGCCGACGAGGCCAGGACCCCGCTGCGGG
Source organism: Streptomyces solicavernae (assembly GCF_029968095.1). Classification (GTDB taxonomy): domain Bacteria; phylum Actinomycetota; class Actinomycetes; order Streptomycetales; family Streptomycetaceae; genus Streptomyces; species Streptomyces solicavernae. The sequence goes on from NZ_JASCIR010000012.1 coordinate 97,837, forward strand.
TGCTGGTGGCCAGTTACGACGACAGCGTCGGCGCCGCCATCGGCGACCAGTGGGGCGACGTCGCCAAGGCCTTCGAGAAGAAGCACCCGACCATCGAGGTCACCGTCGAACGCGTGCCGTTCGCGAAGCTGGACGCCACGCTCGCCCGCCGCGTGGAGCAGGGCCGGGCCCCCGACATCGCCCAGTCCAACCTCTTCGCGAGCTACGCAGAGGACCAGCTCCTGTACGCCGCATCGGACCTCTTCGACATCGCCACCGAGTCCGACTTCACGCTGTCCCTCGCCCGCGCCGGCCGGTTCCAGCGCGTCCAGTACGGCATCCCGCTGATGGCCAGCACCTCGCGCCTCTTCTACAACAAGGCCCTCTTCGCCGAGGCGGGCGTCGCCGGCCCGCCGCGCACCTGGACCGAACTGCGCGCCACGGCACAGGCGTTGAAGGCCGGCGGCGTCCCCACCCCGTACGGCCTCCAGTTCGGCCCCGAGGCCGCCGAGGACGAGCTGTACGCCTGGCTGCTCGCCGGCGAGGGCGACTACACCACGTCCAGCGGCTACGACTTCGACTCCGAGGTGAACGTCGACACGCTCACCTGGCTCCGCGACAACCTGGCCGCCCCGGGCCTCGCAGGCCGGGACCCGGCGAAGCTGAGCCGCACCGCCGCCTACGAGCAGTTCCTCGGCGGACGCATCGGCATGATGCTCGCCCACCCCGTCCTGATGGACGCCGCCGACCACGTCGAACTCCCTTACGCGCACGCCGCGTTCCCCTCCCGGGACGGCGGCGCGGCCCCGCCCGTCGGCATCAACGACTGGCTCCTCGCCTTCCGCGCCAACGGCCGCCGCGCCGCCTGCTCCGCGTTCCTCGAATTCGTCTACGGCAAGGAGTCCGCGGCGAGTTACGGCGGCGGACAGGCCGCCGCCCTGCCCGTCACCGAGTCCGGCGCCGAAGCCGTCGCCGGCAACGACCGCCTCGGCAAGTTCATCGACCAGCTGCCGCGCGCACGCTTCCAGCCGACCGGCATGCGCTCCTGGCCCGCCGTCCGCAAGGAGATCCGCACGGAGATCGGCGGCGCGGTCCGCCCCGGCGGCGACCCGGACGCCGTGCTGCGCTCCCTGCAGGCCGGCGCCACCCGCAGCGAGGCCTTGGCCGAATCCTGAACACGCCCGCCGCCGCGGGGCGTTGTCAGTGGCAGCCCTTACGTTCGTCCCTCCGCGCCCTGCGGCGGGCGCTCCGGCGGGACGCTCCGCTGCCGCGCGGCGATGAGTTTGGGCGACGGGCCGGGTCTACCCGTACGGGGGCCGCCGCAGCGGACGTGAGGAGAAAGCCATGACCGCCACCTACACCTTCGACGTCTTCAGCAGCCTCGACGGCTACGGGGGCGCCGGCGGCGACTGGACCGGCTACTGGGGCCGACAGGGCCCCGAACTGCTCGACCACCGCCTCTCCCAGTACGAGGAGGAGCAGCGCATGATCCTCGGCGCCCACACGTACCGCCTGTTCGTGCAGATGCTCGCCGACAGCACCGAGGACTCCGACGTACGCGACCCCTGGGTCACACGGATGCGTAACCTGCCCCTCACGGTGGTGTCGACGACGCTGGCGGGCCCGCTCGACTGGCCGGACGCGACCGTCGCGCACGGGGACGCCGTGGATGTCGTCGCCCGGCTCAAGAAGGAGTCCGACGTCCCGCTGCGCTCCCACGGCAGCCTGTCGATGAACCGCGCACTCCTCGCCGCGGGCCTGGTCGACCGCCTGCAGGTGACGCTCTTCCCCGTGATCACCGGCGCGTCCGGCCTCGACCCGGTCTTCCGCGGCGCGGCCGACTTCGACCTGGAGCTGGTCGAGCAGCGCACCCTCGACGGCCACATCCAGGAGCTGATCTACCGGCCCACGCTCCACTGAGCCGTACGCCCGCGCGGCCCGAAGGCGCCGCGTTCCTGCGGGCGTCGGCCTGCCCGCCACGGCCGGGCAGCCGCATCCGGAGAACCCAGGTCAAACGCAGGAACGGCCAAGGAAAAGAGGGAGTCAAGTGTGCGGGTGTGGCCGGATCTGAGGCGCGCGTGACGGAAGGGGCGCGCTAGCCTGGCAGTTGGTTGTCTGGGGCAATCAAAACACCTGGGTGGGCCCACTCACCCCGGGCGCTGCGCGCTGCGCGCACGCCGCACGCACACGCCGCCCCGGACCACCGCTGACCACCGCTGACCACCAGAGCACCACCCACCGGCACGCGCAGGGACGAGCGGGCGCCGGTGACGTCAGAAGGACACCTCATGCCCGAACAAGAGCCCTTCCGCAGCCACGTGGAGGAGACCCTCGACGCGCTGGCGGCCGACCCCGGCCGCGAGCTCCTGGTGCACGGCGACCGACGCCTGACGGCCGGTCAATTCCGGTCGCTGGTCCACCGCATGGCCCACGCGCTCACCGCCCGAGGCGTCTCGCGCGCCACCACCGTCACCCTCCTCAGCGGCAACCTGCCCGAGACCATCGCCGCCCGCTACGCCGCCAACCTCGTGGGCTGCCGCGTCAACCACCTCTACAACAAGCTGTCGGCCGACGTGCAGGCCGCGATCGTCGACGACGTCGAGACGCAGGCCCTGATCGTCGACCCGCACTACGCCGACCGCGCCGCGGAGATCACCCGGACCACGCCCGTACCGCATGTCCTCCTACTGGGCGACGGCAAGCGCGACATCGGCCCGGACCTCCTCGCGCTCGCGGCCCAACAGCCCGCCGACCCGTTCGCCGCCCGAGCCCGCCCCGACGACATCTGCACCATCCGCCACACCGGCGGCACGACCGGCCACCCCAAGGGCATCGTCACCACCTTCGCGCAGGCGGCCCGCATGCACCGGACGGCCGACGCGGTCCGCCCCGCGGGCGAGGAGGCGCCGAGGCAACTCGCCTGCACCACCCTCGCCCACGCCGCGGGACTGCTCGCCGACGTCGTGATCCGCGCCGGCGGCGCCGTCGTACTCCACGACGACTTCGACCCCGGCGAGGTCCTCGCCGCCATCGAGCGCGAACGCATCACCCGCCTCTTCCTGCTCCCGCCGCTGCTCTACCAGCTCCTCGACCACCCGGACGCCGGGCGCCGCGACCTGAGCAGCCTGCGCGGCCTCACGTACGGCGGCTGCCAGGCCTCGCCCACCCGGATCGCCGACGCCGTACGCCGACTCGGCCCCGTCCTCGTCCAGTTCTACGGCCAGAACGAAGCCGGCGGCATCAGCGTCCTCACCGCCGAGGACCACGACCCGGACCGGCCCGGGCGGTTGCGTTCCGCGGGCAGGGTGCTGCCGGGCGTGGAGGTCGCCGTACGCGACGCCGACGGCAACGACCTGGCGGCCGGGGAGCACGGCGAGATATGCGTCCGCTCCGACGGCGCCATGACGGGCTACTGGAAGCAGCCGGACCTCACCGCGGAAGTGCTGCGCGACGGCTGGCTGCACACCGGCGACATCGGCTTCCTCGACGACGAGGGTTACGTCACCGTCGTCGACCGCCTGAAGGACATGATCGTGGTCGTCGGCGGCCACGTGTACACCACCGAGCTGGAGGATCTGCTCAACTCCCACCCGAAGGTGCGGCAGAGCGCCGTCTTCGGCGTGCACGACGCAGACCGTACGGAACGGGTGCACGCCGCCGTCGTACCCGTGCCGGGCGCAGGGGTGGAGGCCGAGGAACTCCGGGCGGCGGTACGCGAGCGGCGCGGCGCGATGTACGAACCGGCCCGCCTCACGTTCCTGGACGCCCTGCCGCTGACGGACGCGGGCAAGCCGGACAAGAAGCTGCTGCGGCAGCGCGCGGGGCAACCGGCCTGAGGACGGCGGCGAGAGCCGAGCAGACAGCGCAAGCCGAGCAGACAGGCGAGCGGACAGAACGGCAGGAGGCAAACAGAAAGGCAAGGAGCGCACTCTCCTTGCCACGTTCAACTTATAGCGCGGCGGGGGGCTTGCGGCAAGGCCCCCGCCAGAGCGCAGAATCATCCGCCGAGGCCACGGCCTGCGGAAACGCGGCCGCCGCGCGAGTGTGGTGCCGTACGCACACGTCCGGCTGGGACGTGGCCGACCAGAGATCCGAGAGAGTGGGAGGCGGGGACCGCGATGAGCGAGCAGTACGTACGGGATCTCCACGAGGTCGACGAGCAGCAGGTTCCCCTCGTCGGCGGCAAGGGCGCACACCTGGGTGCCCTCGCACGGATGGACGGCATCCGCGTACCGGACGGCTTCTGCGTGACGACGGACGCCTACCGGCGGGTCCTCGCGGAGGCGCCGGCCGTCGACGGTCTGCTCGACGAGCTGGACCGCCTGAACCCCGACGACCAGGACGCCATCCGCACGCTCAGCGCGCAGCTCCGCCGCACCATCGAGGACACCGGTGTCCCGGACGACCTCACGGAGGCCGTCACCCGCGCCCTCGCCCGGCACGGTGAAGAGGCCGCCTACGCCGTACGGTCCAGCGCGACGGCCGAGGACCTGCCGGCCGCCTCCTTCGCCGGGCAGCAGGACACCTACCTCAACGTGGTGGGCCCGGCGGCGGTCCTGAGGCACATCAGCCGCTGCTGGGCCTCGCTGTTCACCGAGCGCGCCGTGATCTACCGCGGGCGGGGCGGCATCGACCACCGCACGGTCCACATGGCCGTCGTCGTGCAGCGGATGGTCCTCCCGCAGGCGTCCGGCATCCTCTTCACGGCCGACCCGGTCACCGGCAACCGCAAGGTCGCCACCGTCGACGCGGGCTTCGGCCTGGGCGAGGCCCTGGTCTCCGGCCTGGTCGACCCGGATGTGTTCACGGTGCGCGACGGTGAGGTCCTGACCCGGACGGTCGCCGCCAAGCAACGGGCGATCGACGCGCTGCCGGCCGGCGGCACGCAGGAGGTCGCCATCGACGCGCAACGGCAGCGGCAGCCCGCCCTGACGGACGCGCAGGCCCTACGGCTCGTCCGGCTCGGGCGGCGGATCGAGGCGTACTTCGGCCGTCCGCAGGACATCGAATGGTGCCTGGCCGACGGCGAGTTCCGGATCGTGCAGAGCCGCCCGATCACGACGCTGTTCCCCATCCCGGACCGCGGCCCGGAACCGGCGGACGACGGCCTGGGCCTGCGCGTCTACCTCTCTGTCGGCCACCAGCAGATGATGACCGACCCCATGAAGCCCCTGGGGCTCTCCCTGTGGCAGCTGACCGCCATGGTCCCGATGCTGACGGCCGGCGGGCGGCTGTTCGTCGACTCCACCCGTCATCTGGCCCGGCCCGCGAGCCGCGCCGCCTTCCTTGACCTGGTGGGCCGGGGCGACCCGCTGACCCGGGACGCACTGGAGACCATCCTCGAACGGCACGACTTCACCCCCGAACTCCCCGCGCCTCCCACGCCCACCGCACACCCCGACCAGGCCCCCGCCGGACCGGCCCCAGGCGACCAGACCCCAGGCGACCAGACCCCAGGCGACCAGGCCCCCACCGGACCGCCCTCCGCCGAGCCGCCGGTCGGCGGTCCGCCCGCGACGGTCGAGACCGACCCGGCCGTCGTCACCGAACTGATCGAACGCAGCCGCAAGTCCCTCGCCGCCCTGGAACGCGACATCCGTACGAGGACCGGTCCCGACCTCTTCGACTTCCTCCTCCAGGCCTTCGAGGAGCACAAGCGGATGCTCCGCGACCCGCTCAGCATGCAGGCGATCATGGCCGGTATGGAGGCCACCTGGTGGCTCAACGACCACCTGGAGGAATGGCTCGGCGAGAAGAACGCCGCCGACACCCTGACGCTGTCCGCCCCCGACAACATCACCTCGGAGATGGGCCTGGCGCTCCTCGACGTCGCCGACGTGTTCCGCCCGCACCCGGAACTCGTGGCGTTCCTGCAGACCGTGGAGCAGCACGGCGACGACGGCACCTTCCTGGACGAGCTGGCCCGGCTCCCGTACGGAGCCGAGGCGCGCGATGCCGTCGAGGCCTACCTCGACCGGTACGGCATGCGCTGCGTCGGCGAGATCGACATCACGCGGCCCCGCTGGCGCGAACGCCCCACCACCCTCGTACCGGTGATCCTCGACAACGTCAGGAACTTCCCGCCGGGCGCCGCCGAACGGCGCTTCGAGCAGGGCCGGCAGCGGGCGCGGCAGAAGGAACAGGAGGTGCTGGCCCGGCTGCGGACCCTGCCGGACGGTGAGCGGAAGGCCGACGAGACCCAGGGGATGATCGACCGGGTCCGGACCTTCATCGGCTACCGCGAGTACCCCAAGTACGCCATCGTGAGCCGCTACTTCGTCTACAAGCAGGCCCTGCTGGCGGAGGCCGGACGCCTCGTGCGGGAAGGAGTGCTCGCCGAGCGGGAGGACGCCTTCTACCTCACGTTCCAGGAACTCCACGCCGCCGCCCGCGCCCACCGGGTGGACGCCCGGCTGCTCCGGGACCGCAGGGAGGCGTTCCGTGCGCACCACGCGCTCACCCCGCCCCGCGTCCTCACCTCGGACGGCGAGGCCCTGTCCGGCGCGTACCGGCGGGACGACGTACCGGACGGCGCCCTGGCCGGACTGCCGGTCTCCGCCGGAACCGTCGAGGGGCGGGCCCGGGTCGTCCTCGACATGGCCGACGCCGACCTGGCGGCGGGCGACATCCTGGTCACGCCGTTCACCGACCCCAGCTGGTCCCCGCTGTTCGTGGGCATCGCCGGCCTGGTGACGGAGGTGGGCGGCCTGATGACCCATGGCGCGGTCATCGCCCGGGAGTACGGCCTGCCGGCCGTCGTGGGCGTGGCACAGGCCACCCGCCTCATCCGCGACGGCCGGCGCATCCGCGTCCACGGAACGGACGGCTACGTCGAGCTTCTCCCCTGAGCGGAAGGGGAGTTCGGGAGTTCGGCCGTGGACGCGGAACCGGCGTCAGCAGTCGCGGACCGGGTCGGTCTCGCTGTAGATGTCGGTGTCCTTCATGAACCCGAGCCGGCCGTTGTCCGCGACCGTCATCAGCCAGCGGGTGGGATGCGGGCCGCCGACCCAGTCCTGGCCGTCCATCTTGCAGTAGAACCAGCTGGGGTTGGAGTACATGTGGCCGACCACGGTGTCGGGGTCCGGGTAGACGTGGTTGTTGCCGACGGTGCCGTAGACCGGGGCGCCGGGCACGTTGTGGCACCAGTAGCGGTTGCCGTCCGCCCAGCAGGTGTCCGCGGCCGAGGCCGTGGGTGCGAGGGTCAGGACGGCACCGGCGGTGAGGGCGACGGCGCCCAGGGCCGAAGCGAGCTTGCTGCGCATACAACTCCCCATGCTGTGCCCCGGGTCGGGGCGACGAACGTCGTTGTCGAACCGCCCTGGTCGGAGGCGGCCGCTGGGGAAGACGCCGCCGCGTCCGGCGCCGGTTGCCGGGGTCGTACGGTCTTCACCCGTCCGGCGCATGAGGAGGCCGCTCGTGCCGAAGGGGGCCGCCCCGCAGGTGGGGGCCGCCCCGCAGGGGGCCGCCCCGTGCCCCGGGCTCACCCCGAAGGTGTGTCGTCCACCTTGAAGCCCATGTCGACCTGCGTGCCGTCGACCGACTTCGCGGTGACCGTGAGGCCGTACGTCTGGCCGTCCGCCGTCAGTTCGCAGCGCACCGTCGCATCCACCTCGGCCTTCAGGTCCTCGTCGCAGGTGACGCTGTCGGGCTCCCGGCCGACCTGCTTGCCCAGCGCCTGCGACGCCTTCTCGGCGACCTCGTCCTTGCTCACCGCCGCCGGACCGCCGACGCTGCAGCCCGCCGTGAGCAGCACCGCCAGCACCCCCGTCGCCGTCCCGGCCGCCATCCGGATCCCCACCGCTCGCCGCTGCACCGCACGCTCCTCGTTCGAATGTTCATGACAGGCTTGTGCGTGGGGAAACTACCACCCGCCAACTACCAACCGCCCGGGCACCTTGGCGGGCAGGACGCCGCGGGACGGCGCCGCGCAGGGCGAGGGCGCAGTCGAGCGATCCGTACTGTGGGGCGCGGCGGCGATCGCGGCTTCCGTACTGTGGGGCGGTGACGACCGCAGCTGACACGCCCCTGGACGCGCTGGACCGCCGCATCATCGCGGCCCTGCAGATCGACGGACGCGCCTCCTGGCGCCGGATCGCCGCCGCGCTCGGCGAGCCGCAGCGCACGGTGGCCCGCCGCGGCCTGCACCTCCTGGAGAGCGGGCAGGTGACGGTCACCGGTCTGGTCGCGCGCGGCGAGACCGCTATCGTACGGCTGACCTGCCGCCCGGGCGCGGCACGGGAGGCCGCGCTGGCGGCCGCGGCGCGTACGGACACGATCTTCAGCTACGTCCTGTCGGGCGCTCCGGACTGTGTGGCCGAAGTGCAGTGCCCGCCGGGGGAGTTGGCCCGGCTGATGGTGGACGAGGTGCCGGCCCGCCCCGAGTTGCGGGCGCAGGAGGTCGCCCCCGTGCTGCGGTACTTCCGTACGGTGCACGACTGGCGGCCGGGGATCCTGGGCGCGGACGAGGAGGCGGCGCTCTCGCAGCACCCGGTCCGCCGGGAGGGGGCGAACGCGCCGGCCGTGGAACTGGGCCCGGAGGAGCGGCGGATCGTGACGGCGCTGGCCGAGGACGGGCGGCGTACGCACGAGGAGCTGGCGGCGATCGCGGGGGTGTCGGAGGCGACGGCGCGGCGGCGGGTGGAGGCGCTGACCGGGGCGGGCGTGGTGTCGATCCGGGCGGCGGTGGAACCGGCGCTGCTGGGGCTGCCGGTGGAGGCCCTGCTGTGGATCAGGACCCGCCCCGACGCGGTGGAGGCGGTCGGCCAACTGCTCGTCGAATCGCCGCTCGTGCGGTACGCGGCGGTGGTGATGGGCGAGTACCAGCTGCTGGTGGACGTCACCCAGCCGTCCATGGCCGCGCTGCACACGTTCCTCACGGAGGGCGCGTGGCTGAGCGAGGTCGAGGCGGTCAGCTCGCACCTGGTGATCGAGGCGCTGAAGCGGAGCGCGACGCCCACGCCGTTGATGCGGGGGTTGCTCACGGCGGGGTGACGGGTGACGGGTGTCAGGTGTTGGGGTGGCGGGGTGACCGGCCTGGTGTGACCTTAAGCGTCACGCAATCAATTCCAGTGACCAAAAAATTCATACACGCAGATCTCTTGACCACTTTCGGCAGGCGGGCTCAGGATGAGCCACCATCACGCCCCTGCCCTAGGACGGTCATGACCGAGGACATCACGTACGCCGACGCCACCGAGCTCGTTGCGCGCCTGCGCAAGGGGGAGGTGTCCGCGCGGGAGGTCGTGCGGGCCCACCTGGAGCGGATCGAAGAGGTGAACGCGCACGTCAACGCGATCGTGACCCTCGACGCGGAGGGCGCGACGGCCGCCGCGAAGGAGGCCGACGACCGGCTCGCGAGGGGCGAGGAGGTCGGACCGCTGCACGGACTGCCGATCGCGTTCAAGGACACCCACCTGACCCGCGGGATGCGCACCACGCACGGCTCGCCGCTCTTCGCCGACCACGTGCCCGACGTGGACGAACTGCTCGTCCAGCGCATCGAATCCGCCGGCGCCATCCGCATCGGCAAGACCAACGTGCCCGAGTTCGCGGCCGGTTCGCACACCTTCAACCGGGTCTTCGGCGCGACCCGCAACCCGTACGACCTCACGAAGTCGGCCGGCGGCAGCAGCGGCGGGGCGGCGGCCGCGCTCGCCTCCGGGCTGCAGCCGATCGCGGACGGCAGCGACATGGGCGGGTCCCTGCGCAACCCGGCCTCGTTCTGCAACGTCGTCGGCCTGCGCCCCACGCCGGGGCGGGTGCCGAGCCTCCCCGTCGCCGACCCGTGGGACACGATGGCCGTCGCCGGACCGATGGCCCGCAGCGTCGCCGACGCCGCACTGCTCCTCTCCGTCATGGCCGGTCCCGACCCGCGCTGCCCGATCTCCCTGGACGAGCCCGGGTCCGTGTTCCGCACGCCGCTGGAGCGCGAGCTGCGCGGACTGCGGGTCGCCTGGGCGCCGGACCTGGGCGGGCGCGTCCCCGTCGACCCGGAGGTCAGCGCCCAACTGGCCTCGCAGCTACGGGTGTTCGAGGAGCTGGGCTGTACGGTGACCGAGGACTGCCCGGACCTCGACGGCGCCGATGACGTCTTCCGCACGCTGCGCGCGCAGCAGTTCGCCCTGGGCCTCGGCGCGACCCTGGAGGCCGACCCGGGCTCCCTCAAGCCGAGCCTCGCCCGGAACATCGAGCAGGGCCTGCAGCTGACCGGCGCGGACCTCCGGCGGGCCACCACCGCACACGCCCGGATCCAGCAGGCCGCGGTGGAGTTCTTCGCCCGCTACGACGTGCTGCTCGCGCCGGTCAGCCAAGTCGTGCCGTTCGACGTGGAGTCGGAGTACCCCGCCCTGGTCGGCGGGCAGGAGCAGCACACCTACCTCGACTGGATGCGGTCCGCGTACTACGTCACCGTCCTCGGTGCACCGGCCGTCTCCGTGCCCGCCGGGTTCACGCCGGGCGGACTGCCCGTCGGGCTGCAGCTGGTCGCCGCGCCGCGCGCCGACCTGACCCTCCTGCAGATCGCCGCCCGCTACGAGGCCGCCACCCGGCACGGCCTGCGCCGCCCGGCTCTCGTACCCGCCGAATGACCTCCGTCGGCTGACCATCGCCCTCCGATCGCCAACTGAACGTCTCCTGACGGGATTTCGCATGAGCCAGCGTCATCTGGCGTACCTAGCCGTGCCCGCGGCCGGGTTCCTCGCCACTCCCTATCTGCCGTTCGTCAACTCCACCCACCTGTGGTTCGGCCTGCCCTCGGTTCTCGTGTGGTGCGTGCTGTGGACGGTGGGGACCACCGCCGCGCTCGCGCTGTACGAGGCGCACGCCCCGCACCCCGAGGACACCGACGAGGAGGCCGCCAAGTGAACACGACCATGGCCGTCACCCTGGCCGGAATCATCGCCATCGCCGCGATCGGCGTCAGCGGCCGCCGCACCGCCGGCCACGGCCAGGACCTGGGCGAATGGGCCGTCGGCGGACGCCGGTTCGGGACCGTGACCATGTGGTTCCTGCAGGCCGGCGAGTCGTTCACGACGTTCAGCTTCCTCGGGCTCGCCGGACTCGCGTTCAGCGACGGGGTCGCGGCCACCTACGCGCTGGGGTACCTGTCCCTGTGCCTGCTCGGGCAGTACCTGACCGGCCCGCGGCTGTGGCGGCTCGGCAAGGCCAACGGGTACATCACGCAGGCCGACTTCTTCGCCGACCGCTTCGACAGCCCGCTGCTCGGGAAGGTCGTGGCGGTGGTCGGCGCCGTGTTCCTGCTGCCGTACCTGCAACTGCAGATCACCGGCCTCGGGCTCATCGTGCAACTGGCCACCGGCAGCGAGACCGGGGCGACCGGCAGCATGGTGCTGGCCACCGTGCTCACCGTCGGCTTCGTCCTGTGGTCCGGCATCCGCGGCATCGCCCGGGCCGCGTACTTCAAGGACGTGCTGATGGTCGTCGCGCTGATCGTCCTCGTGGTCGCCGTACCGCTGACGATCAGCGGGGGCCTCGGCGGGCTCTTCGAGACGGTACGGGAGTCCCGGCCGGCGCTGCTCACCCTCGACGGTGCCGCCACGGACGCCACCTGGTTCACCACGGCCATGCTGATCAGCGCGATCGGGGCGGGCCTGAACACGATGCCGCACCTGTGGTCCGCGATCCTGTCGGCGGGCAGCGCGCGGTCGCTGCGCCGCAACTACATCTGGCTCCCGCTCTACCAGGTCGCGATCGCCGTCCCCGTCATCGTCGGATTCGCCGGGGCGATGGCGCTGGCCCCCGACGCCGACAGCCGGGCGGCCCTGCTGACCATGACCGGGCACGCCCTGCCGGGCTGGCTGGTGGGAGTGGTCGCGGTGGCCGCGGCCGCCACCGCGATGGTGCCGTCCGCGGCGATCCTGCTCGGCATCTCCACCCTGGTCTCGCGCAACCTGCTGCCCGCTCGCAGCGAGCGCGCCACGCTGCGCGTCAACCATGTGTGCGTGGTGCTCGCCTCCGCGCTCGCCCTGGTCCTGGGCATCGCCCGCCCCGGGCTGCTCGCCGACCTGCTGCTGCTCACCTTCGGCGGGCTGGCCCAGATGGCCCCGGCCACGGTGGCGGGGCTCGCCCGGCACAACCGGCTCGGGGCGGTGCCCGCGCTGCTCGGCATCGTCACGGGCGTCCTGACGCTGGCCTGGCTGACGTTCGGCGGGGTGGACATCGGGACGGTGGACGCGGGCCTGCTGTCCCTCGTCCCCAACATCGTGGTGACCGTGGTGGCCCAACTCCTCCTGAGCTCCGGCCTGTTGGGCTCCCGCCGCCTGGGCGCCGGCTCCGGGAGCGGCCGTATGGTGGACTGCGGGGACGCGCTTGCGGACGGGACGCCCGCCGACGGGGGCGTTGCGGCGCCCGCCCGTGCCACCTCGGGTCGTGGCCCGACGGCCCGGGACTGAGGGCACGGCTGCGGGCCCTTGGACTTACGGCCTCCGCACCGAGGGCTCGTACGGGCTCCGGGCCGAGGGCTCGTACGGGCTCCGGACCGAGGGCTCGTACGCGCTCCGCGTGGGCGGCGCGTGGACCGACCGGCCGCCGGATCAGGCGAGCGTCAGCCGCATGATCGTCAGGTCGAGCCAGCGCCCGAACTTGGTGCCGACCTCCGGCACGGTGCCGACGACCTGGAACCCGTGGCGTTCGTGCAGCCGGATCGAGGCCGTGTTCCCTGCCTCGATGTCGGCGATCATGACGTGGTGGCCGGCCTCGCGCGCGGCCCCGACCAGGGCCGTCAGGAGCGCGGAGCCGATCCCGAGGCCGTGCCGCCCGTCGCGCACGTACACCGAGTCGTCCACCGTGTGCCGGTACCCGTCCAGGGCGCGCCACGGCCCGTAGGCCGCGAACCCCGCGATCTCGCCGTCCGCCTCCGCCACGAAGGCCGAGCCGCGTTCCCGGTGCGCGGCCAGCCAGGCAGTCGCCTCGGCGGAGGACTGCGGGGTCTGCGTCCACAGGGCCGTGGAGTGCTCGATCGCGTGATTGCGGATCGCGCGGACGGCCTCCACGTCCTCGGGCCGGGCGGGGCGCACGGTCACGGCCGTGCGGTGGCTCTCGTATATTGGTGCCATGTCCAACATAGTAGATCCTCTGGTGGGGCGGATCGCCGCACGCGTCCGGGCCGAGCGGGACCGACGCCGCTGGACCCTCGCCCAGCTCGCGGAGGCCTCCGGGGTGTCGCAGGCCATGATCAGCAGGATCGAGCGCGGCGAGAGCAGCCCCACCGCCGTCGTCCTCGGCAAGCTCTCCGCCGCGTTCCGGCTCAGCGTCGCCTCCCTGCTCGCCCTGGCCGAGGAAGGGCAGCCCGCGAGCGACGACGCGACGGACGTGCGGCGCGGGGCGGACGCGGCGGAGTGGCGCGACCCCGCGACCGGCTACCGGCGCCGCCAGATCACCGGCGCGCGCTTCCCCGCCGAGGTCGCCGAGGTCCGCCTGCCCGCCGGCGCCCGAGTGCCGTACCCGGCCGCCGCCTTCGCCTTTGTCCGACAGGTCGTCTGGGTCCTCGACGGCCGCCTGACCTTCCACGACGGCGACACGGTCCACGAACTCGACGCGGGCGACACCATCGAACTGGCCCGGCCCGCCGACCGCGTCTTCGCCAACACCACGGACAGCGAGTGCCGGTACGCCGTCGTCCTCGCCCGCAGCGTGACGCCGTGACCCGCCCGTTCCCCCGGGGCGGGGTGCTGCTGCTGTCCGCCATCGCCGGGACGGCCATCGCGAACAACTACGCCGTCCAGCCCGCCCTCACCTCCGTCGCCGCCGACCTGGGCGTCCCGCCCGCCGCCATCGGCCTGGTGCCGACGGCCGCGCTCGCGGGCTGCATGGCCGGCTTCGCGCTGCTGCTGCCGCTCACCGACCGCATCGCGCCCCACCGCCTGGTTGCCGCGCAGCTCACCGCGCTCGCCGCCGCGCTCTGCGTCGCCGCCGCCGCACCGGGCGCCGCCGTGCTCCTCGTCGCCTACCTGGGCATCGGCGCGGCCGCCGGCGTCGCCGCCCAGGCCGGTGCCATCGCCGGCCGGCACGCCCCGCCGGGGCGCCGCGGATCCGGCGTCGCCTGTGTCGCCGCCGGCATGTCGGCCGGGATCCTGCTCAGCCGGCTGGCGGGCGGGGCGCTCACCAACCTGCTCGGCTGGCGGCCGATGCTCCTCGTCTTCGCCGCGTCGGCCCTGCTCGGTGCGGTCGCCGCGGCCGCACTCCTGCCGAAGGAGCGGCCGTACCGCGAGCACGGCTACCGCGCCGCGCTCGCCCAACTGCCGCCACTGCTGCGCCAGTTCAGGGAGCTGCGCCGTGCCGTGGCCGTCGGCGGGCTCTGGTACTTCGCCTTCAACCTCATCTGGGTCGCGCTGGTCCTCGCCCTGGCCGCACCGCCCCACTCCCTGGAACCCACCGTCATCGGCCTCTACAGCCTGACCGGACTCCTCGGCTTCGCCGCGCTCCCGTTCACCGGACGCCTCATCGACCGGTACACGCCGCACGCCGTGATCACCGCCGCCCTGCTGACGGCTGCCGCCGGAACCGCCCTCCTCGCCACCGGACTCGACAGCCCGCCGGCCACCGCACTGGGGCTCGCCCTGTTCGACGCGGGCTGCTTCGCCGCCCAGGCCGCCAACCAGAGCCGCATCATGGCCCTCGCACCGCAGCGCGCCGGCAGCCTCAGCAGCGTCTACCTGATCCTGTACTTCGCCATCGGTTCCCTCGGCACCGCCCTCGCCGCACCCCTGCTCACCCTGTCCGGCTGGCACGGCGCCACCCTCACGGCCCTCGCGGCCCTGCTCCTCGCCGCCGCGCTCGGACACGGATGGGGCCGCCGGGCCCGGAACCAGGGCACGGGGGAGCAGCGGACGGGGGAGCCGCATGGGGACGAGCCGCATATGGACGAGCCGCATATGGACGAGCCGCATGTGGACGAGCCGCATATGGACGAGCCGCATGTGGACGAGCAGCGGTCGGGTGAGCAGCGGACCGACGGCCACCCGTCGGCCCGCCCGGGTGGTCACGCCGCGCGGTAGCGGCCCGGTTCCACCACCTCCACCCGCCCCGCGGTCCCGCAGGAACGCCAGCGGCCGCGTCTCCCGCCGCGTCTCCCGCCGCGCCTCAATCTCCCGGCACCGACGCATCGGCGCATCGGCGCATCGGCGCATCGACGCATCGACGCATCGACGCACCGACGCCTCGAAGTCCGCCCGTTCGCTGCCGACGTCCGGGCCGTCTCCTACGACCCGTCGCCCCCGGCCCGCACACCCTCCTCGATGCGCTTGCCGAGGGACGCGTCGATGCGGGTCCAGTACGCGAAGGCCCGTACGAGAACCGGCTCCGTGACCCCGTCGAGCAGATGGCCGACCACGTTGTCCACCAGGCGGGTGCGCGCCGCGTCGTCCAGGACCTCACGCACCAGTGTGCCGGGCTGGCCCCAGTCGTCGTCCTCCGCGTGGGCGACGTAGGCGGCCCGCACGATGTCCCCGTCGGCGTGCCAGCTCGGCGGGTCCCCGTAGCGCTCGGTGTCGGCCGCGGGGCCGCCCTTGGAGTTCGGCGCGTACACCGGGTCGGTCGTGTTCCGGTACGCCATCGCCCCGTCCTTCGAGTACGTGCGGACCGGCACGACGGGCGCGTTCACGGGCAGCTGCTGGTAGTTGGCGCCGATGCGGTGCCGGTGCGCGTCCGCGTACGAGAAGAGGCGGGCGAGCAGCATCCGGTCCGGGCTCGGGCCGATCCCCGGGACCAGGTTGTTGGGCTGGAACGCCGCCTGCTCGATCTCGGCGTGGTTGTCGGTGGGGTTGCGGTCCAACGTCATACGGCCCACCGGGATGAGCGGGTAGTCGGCGTGCGGCCACACCTTGGTGAGGTCGAACGGGTTGAACCGGTAGCCCGCCGCCTCCTCGTACCGCATGACCTGCACATGCAGCGTCCAGGACGGGAAGTCCCCGTCGCGGATGTGCTCGAAGAGGTCACGGGTGTGGAAGTCCGTGTCGGTCGCCGCCATCCGGTCGGCCTCGTGCTGGGTGAAGAACTCGATGCCCTGGTCCGTCTTGAAGTGGTACTTCACCCAGAACCGCTCGCCGGAGGCGTTGATCCACATGTAGGTGTGGGAGGTGTAGCCGTTCATGTGGCGCCAGGTGCGGGGGACCCCGCGGTCGCCCATCAGCCACGTGACCTGGTGGGCGGTCTCGGGGGACAGGGTCCAGAAGTCCCACTGCATGTCGTGGTCGCGCAGATTGCTGTCGGCGCGGCGCTTCTGCGACCGGATGAAGTGCTGGAACTTCATCGGGTCCCTGACGAAGAAGACCGGCGTGTTGTTGCCGACCATGTCGTAGTTGCCCTCGCCGGTGTAGAACTTCACCGCGAAACCGCGCGGGTCCCGCCAGGTGTCCGGGCTGCCGCGCTCCCCGGCGACCGTCGAGAACCGCACCACCAGATCGGTGCTCGCGCCCGGCTGGAAGAGGGCCGCCTTGGTGAACCGGCTGACGTCATGGGTGACTTCGAAGCGGCCGAAGGCGCCGCTGCCCTTCGCGTGCGGCTGGCGCTCGGGGATGCGCTCCCGGTTGAACTGCGCCATCTGCTCGATCAGGTACGCGTCCTGCAGCAGGACCGGTCCGCCGGGCCCGAGGGTGAGCGAATGCTCGTCGCTCTCCACGGGGGCCCCGGAGTCGGTGGTGGTCGGTTTCGGCGTGCCGTCGTTCATGGTCGTGCCCTTCGCTGTGGGGGGTACAGCTGGCCACCAGAGCCGCAGACAGGATCTCCCGGATGCCGCGGGGGCGCTCATCGGTTGCACCCAGGTCCACCACGGGACGGCGGCCGGGGGCCGGTGAACCCCTCGTGCTCGACGGGCGCGTACGTACGGGGGAGGGCCGGGCCGGGCCCGGTGCATCCGGGTGCGTCGATCGCTCCGAAGCGGTCAGGTAGACATGACAGGCAGACATGAGTCGTCGGTTCGGCATGAGTCGTCGGTTAGACATGAGTCGTCGGTTCGGCATGAGTCGTCGGTTAGGCATGAGTCGTCGGTTCGGCATGAGTCGTCGGTTAGACATGAGTCGTCGGTTCGGCATGAGTCGTCAGTTAGACATGCCAGGCGATCGGCACGGACACGTCGCCGTCTCCCGGCGGGAGGAGCGCATGGACGGTGTGAGCGTCGAGGGACAGCGGGTACGCCGCGATGCGCCCGGAAGCCCGGGAACCTCCGGCGGACCCTCGGCCGGTCCCGCGCCCGCCCGGATCGGCCCTGCCCCCGGGCAGCCGCAGACCCCGGTGCCCTGGACCGCGATCGGCCTGCCCACCATGGCGTCGATGCTGGTCGTCTCCCTCGGCCGCACCGGCAGCCGCAGCTTCACCGCACGGTGCCAGTGGCCCCGCCTCCATCCCCTCAACGAACGCTCCGCCGAGGTGCGGCACCACCCCCTGATCATGGTCGAGTCCGCTCGGCAGCTCGCCCTGGCCGTGGAACGTCGCCACCTGCTCGGCGAGGACGCCCCGGCGTTCGTGCCAGCCTCGGTCGGTCTCGGGCTGCGCCCCGGCGTACAGCCACAGGAACGGGACGCCGCCACCGACGTCGAAGCGTTGCTCGTCCTCAGCGACCTCGCCGCCGTCCGGGACCGGCTCACCGCCTACCGGATCACCGCCGAGTTCCGGCACCGGGGCGCACCCTTCGCGTCGTGCACCATGCGTCTGGCCGCCCCGGCCCGCCCCCGGGCGGCGTCCCGCGCGGACGGGCCGGGCCCGGCCGGGCTCCTGCATCCCCCGGCCGCGGCCGTCGGCGCCGCCGCCGACGGGGACGTGCTGGTGGCGCGGGCGCCCCAGGGCCGTATGGTGCTGCTGCCGCGCGACCCCGCACACCCGGTGCTGCTGCCGGGCCGCCCCGACCGGCTGCCCGCGCCCGCCGTCCTGGAGGCCGCCCGGCAGGCCACACTGCTGCGGTCGGGACGGACGGCGGACGCGGTGGTCGGGCTCTCCGTCGACCTGCGGGCGCCGGTGCCGTCGTACGGGGCCGTGATCGAGGTGGAGTCCGAGGCGGCGGGGTCCCGCTTCCTCGTCACCGCCGCCCGCCGCGCCGTCGCCACCGGCTCGGTGATGCTCGGACGGCCGTGAGGGGACGGCCGTGAGGGGACGGCCGGGCCTGTCGCCCGGCCTGTCCTCCCTGCGCCTGCGCCTGCGCCAACACCCCTTCACATCTTGGGCATCAGAACCGTGTCGATGAGATGGACGGTCGCGTTCTGCGTGGCCACGTCCCCGCAGACCACGGCCGCGCTGTCGTTCACCTTGTACGAGTCCCCGGAACCCGCCGTGGTCAGCTCGCCGCCCTCCAGGGTCTTGTACGTGCCGTCGGCGAGCTTGTCCTTGCCGACCTTCTCGCCCACCACGTGGTACGTCAGCACCTTGGTCAACTGCTCCTTGTCGGCGAGCAGTTTGTCGAGGTCGGCCTTGGGCACCTTGGCGAAGGCGTCGTTGGTCGGTGCGAACACCGTGATGTTCTCGGCCTTGTTCAGCGTGTCGACGAGCCCGGCCTTCTGCACTGCGCTGACGAGGGTCGACAGCTCGGGGTTGTTGGACGCTGCCGTCGCGACCGGATCGTCGGCCATGCCTTCCGCGCTGCCCTCACCCGAGGTGGGGAGCGAGGAGCAGGCCGGGCCGAACGGTTCCGCGGGCTGCGCGGCGAGGGCCGCCGGTGCGGTGAGACCGAGGGTCACGGGCAGAGCCAGGGCGCTCGCGGAGACAGCGCAGCGGCGGAGAAGTGAGGTTTTCATGGCTCGTTCCTCCTGGATCGAGGGCGCGCGGCCTGAAGGGGCCGGATCCCGGCGGCGGCCGACGTAGGCCGCGGAAGGGGGAGGGGGAGGGGAGGGGGAGGGGAGGGGAGGGGGCCGGGATCCGGAAGAGGCCCGTCGCCCATGTGCAACACCCCTGATTCCACCGGGACGGTCGGTTCGGATGCGCATCGGGAGAAACCGGTGACCGGCACCAGCACCCGGCACGGGCTCGGCACCGGCACCAGCTTCGGCACCAGCACCGGCCCCGGCACCAGCTCAGCGCGAACCCTGCTCCAACCGCCGCCGCAGCGCGTGCAGCCCCCGCCGTGCGTGACTCTTCACCGTGCCGAGCGGAAGACCCGTGTACGCGGCGATCTGCGACTGCGGGAGATCCGCGTAGAACGCCAGCCGCAACACCTGCTGCTGCGCGCGCGGAAGCCGGCTCAGCTCGTACTGGACTACGACGCGGTCCACGGCCTGCTGAGCCTGCCGCCCCTCCGACGGTCCGGGTTCCGCGTCCGGAGCCGACCGCAACGCGGCGGCCAGCCGGGCCCGCCGGGCACGCGCCGCGAGCGCGTCCGCGATCTTGTGCCGGGCGATGCCGACCAGCCAGGACGCGGCCGTACCCCGCTCCGGACAGAACCCGCGGCGGTTGCGCCAGGCGGCGATGAAGACCTGCTGCGTGACGTCCTCGGCCTCGCCGGAGTCACCCAGCGCCCGCCGCGCGACGGTGTGGACGAGCGCGGCCCACCGCTCGTACAGCAGCCGGAAGCCGTCCTCGTCCCCCCGCAGGAACGCCTCGGCGATCAGCTGGTCGTCCCCCGGCCCCTGGCGCACCGCCTCTGACGTGGTCATCGTGGACACTCCTCGGACAGCTGGACCGTGCCCGGCCCATGTGCCGGGCGACGCGGGGTCGGTCGTCGCGTCTGCCGCCAGGGTGAAAGCGGGGTAGAACGGGACACAAGATGCATCGTTTGTGCGTCGTTTTGCGCGCCCCCCGCTGCAACCAAGCCGTGCTCTCCGGCCGAAGAGTGGCGCAGAGGCAGAGGTGGCGCAGAGGCAGAGGCAGAGGCGGTCGGCGGACACGGGAGGCGGGCGTGACACACATCGACACGGACGCGCTGGTCGCCCTCGCGCTGGGCGAGCCGACCGATGCGCCCCAGCGTCACCACCTGGCCGGGTGCGTCGTGTGCGCGGACCACCTGGCCGCACTCGTGCGCGTAGTCGAGGCCGCCGGATCGAGCTCACCGGCCGACATCCCGCAGCCCCCGCCCGGGCGACTGTGGCAGGCCGTCGAGGAGGCCGTCCGGCGCGACGACGCGTCCGGAGCCCGCCCCGACCGGGAATAGCCGAAGCGACACGCACCACGGGACACGTACGAGACGGTGGCGCGCGGTGACGCGGCACAGCGGTGAGGGAGAGAGGAGGAGAGGCGAATGACCAGCACCAAGGCCGAGCAAGGGCACCACGACAACACCTGCGTGCCGAGCCGGGTGGCCCTCGGCTACGCGCCCCGCGGCCGCACACGGCCGCTGCCCCGTCCCGGCAAGGTCGAGGCCGGGTGCCGACTGTGACACAGCGCTGGAGAGAGAGCCCGCAGGGGAAATCGAGCCAGGACCGTCCCGCCGAGGCCGCCCTGGCCACCGGCGCGCTCGCCCGCAGGCTGGGCGTCGCGCCGACGACGCTGCGCACGTGGGAGCGCCGCTACGGCATCGGCCCGAGCCGCCGCGTCCAGGGCCGCCACCGCCGCTGGTCCGCCGAGGACGTGGCCAGGATGGAGCGCATGTGCCGGCTGACGGCGCAGGGCGTCACACCCGCCGAAGCGGCCCGCCTGGCGATGGCGGAGGAGACCGCCGAGAAGGAGACCGCCGAGAAGGAGACCGCCGAGAAGGAGACCGCCGAGAAGGAGACGGCTGAGAAGGAGACCGCCGCGAAGGAGACCGCCGAGGCTGAGAAGGAGGCCGCGCCTGCGCCGCAGCTCCGCAGCCCTGGAGGTTTCCGCGACCTGCCCCTGGGCCAGGTCTGGCCGGAGAGCCGGGGCCTGGCACGCTCGGCCGTACGCCTCGACGCCTCGGCGGTACAGGCCCAACTCCACTCCGCGGTCGACACGTACGGGGTCGTCGTGGCCTGGGAACAGATCATCGCCCCGACCCTGCACGCCGTCGGCCGCAAGTGGGCGTCCGCCGACGAGTCGTACGTCGAGGTGGAGCACCTGCTCTCCTGGCACGTCTCCACCACCCTCCGCACCACGGCCACCCCGCCCACCGACCAACGCCCGCCGGTCCTCCTTGCCTGCATGCCGGGGGAGCAGCACAGCCTCCCGATCGAGGCCCTGTGGGCGGCCCTAGCCGAACGGGGCCTGCCCACCCGGATGTTCGGCGCAGCCGTCCCGGTCGAAGCCCTGGAGTCCGCGGCGCGACGCATCGGCCCGTGCGCGGTCGTCCTCTGGTCGCAGTCCCGCGACACCGCCGATCTGACGGCGGTACGCACACTCCTCACCCTCGGCTGGGGTGTGCGCGGCGCCCGAAGCCACCCCCTGGCCCTGCTCGCGGGACCGGGCTGGACCAGCACACCCCCCGAGCCGGGAGCAGGCCGCCTCACGGGCCTGGCCTCCGCCCTGGCGCTCCTGGAATCCCTCTTCCGCACGGTCACGTCGTAGCAGTAGCAGTAGCAGTAGCAGTAGCGGCAGCGGCAGCGGCAGCGGCAGCAGCGGGCGGCGGTGCTCCTGCCATCGCCCACCGGATGACGCGCGTACAACCGCCGCCCACGGGCCGTACGAGCAGCCGCTCGGCGGACCGCCCGAGCCGCGGGATGCGCAGCTCCGCCGTGGCCCAACGAGGCAGCAGGGCAACGGCGTTGACGGCGAGCGCCCCGTAGAAGGGCAGCGCGGCCACCGGCAACGGAGGCCTGAGCAGCAGGAACCGCGCCGTGTCCCGGGCCGCGGGCGTGCCGCGCAGCTCCGGCCGGAACCGCCCGAGCAGCGCACGCACCTCGCGGTACGACATGGGCGGGTCGGGGACGCCCAGCGCACGGGCGACCCGGGCGGCGTCGGCCACGTACCCGTCGCACCCCGCAGCGTTCAGAGGGCGCGCGCCGAAGGTCTGATGGGC
The DNA here is from genome assembly GCF_029968095.1 of Streptomyces solicavernae. GTDB lineage: Bacteria > Actinomycetota > Actinomycetes > Streptomycetales > Streptomycetaceae > Streptomyces > Streptomyces solicavernae. The sequence continues at coordinate 119,666 of NZ_JASCIR010000012.1, forward strand.
GAGGAGGAAACAGGCGACCTCGGCGGTGTGCACCCATAGGAGCAGGTGGGGGTCGGACGCCCGGTAGGGGACCCCGTCAGGAGTGTGGCCGTGCACGCCGGCGTGGACACTCCTGACCCGTTCACACGCCGCCTGGGCGCTGTCCGCGGGACCGTAAGTCGTCGTCGCCAGAAAGGTGCTGGTGCGTTGCAGCCGCCCCCACGGATCCCCGCGGTAGCCCGAGTGCGCGTCGACGGCGGCCATCGCCAGCGGATGCAGCGACTGCAGCAGCAGGGCCGCGAGCCCGCCGACGAACATCGCACCGTCGCCGTGCACACGCCGGATGGGCCGCTCCGCCGCGAACCAGCGCGGCCCCGGGGCGCAGTGGATCAACTCCCGGTTCCGAGGCCCCTCCGGCCCCGCCACGCGAGCGAACAGCGCGCCGCCCGCACGCGCTCTGAGTGTGGTGAGCACGCACACCGGCCTCACCCCTGACATCGCCACTCCCACCAGGCCGTCCGCTGCTGCCCGACCCCCACCAGGCCTTCGGCTGCGCCCCGGCCCCGGCCCACGAGACGGGCGACGAAGACCTCTGCTACGAGCACAGCACCGAAGGCGGTCAGCGGCAACCATACGAGCGAATCCGCCCTGCCTCCGGGCCTCTCCAGCCCCGGAAGCGGGAAGACCGCGCTCCTTGAGCGTGAACCGCTGCTCGCGCGCGAGCGGAGCGTGCCGGTCGCCGCCCTGACCGCGGACCTCGCCACGGAGAACGACGCCGACGAGCACCAGGTGCGTGAGGCCGAATGCGTTCGGGCACTTGACGAGTTGCTGATCATCACCTGTACGCCCTGCGGGCCGCGCTCCACGATCGGCACGACGGCACCGTCTCCTGGACGGGTCGCGGCGTGTACGTCGCCCCACCCGAACCCGGTGGCGTCGCCCAACTTCAGTGTGTGCCGGAGTCGATGACGCGCAGGTGCGTGACCAGCGGGTCGTGGGCGCCGCGGATGTGGCCGTGGGGGGTGTTGGCCGTGTACCGGAGGAAGTCGACCACCTCGGGGGTGATCACTTCGCCGGGGAGGAGGTTGGGGATGCCGGGCGGGTAGGCGGCGAGGGTGTCGGCGGAGATGTGGCCGATCGCTTCGGCCGCGGGGAGCAGCCGGGCCGGATGGTGGAAGGCTTCGCGCGTGGTGAGGCGGGCGGGGCCCGGGGCGGGTAGCCGTTGCAGGGGCTGGTGCCCGGCGTCGCTGAGAGGGCTGGGGAGGCAGTGGAGGGCTTCGACGAACCGTTCCGTATCAGGCTGGGAACCCGCGCCGATGACGGCGACGACGGCCGCGTCGGTGGCGACCTCCACCATGATCTGGTGGTCGCGGTAGAGGAGCCTGCGCGCCTCGTGGCCGGAGATGTGGCCATGGCGGGTGTCGATCGCGATGCGCAGGGGGTCGGCGCCGGTGATGTCGTCGTAGCGGTCGAAGGTGTCGCTGACGAGACGGAAGCGGCCCAGGCGCCGAATGGTACGACGGATGCGGTCGGCTGCCTCGATGGAAGCCTCCAACTCGGCGGTACCGCAGGCGAGTTGGGCGCGGGCGAGGTCGAGCGAGGCAAGCAGCAGGGCGCTGGCGCTGGTGGACTGCACCATGCGGTGGGCGCGGTCGATGAGGGGTTCGAGCCGGTCGGCGTACGGGCCGTCGGCGAGGTGGAGCATGGCGGACTGCGTCAGGCTGCCGCCGAGCTTGTGGGTGCTGGAGGTGACCAGATCGGCGCCCTGGGAAAGGGCGTTGCCGGGCAGGTCGGGATGGAAACCGAAGTGCGCTCCCCAGGCCTCGTCGACGATCAGGGGTACGCCGGCGCCGTGGGCCACGTCGGCGAGGGCGCGGATGTCGGCGACGGCGCCGAAATAGCTGGGGGAGACCACGTAGGCGGCCGCCGGACGCGAGGCTGCGGCGAGGGCCTGCGCGAGAGCCTCCGCCAGGGCCTCCGGGCCGATTCCGTGGGCGATGCCCTGCTCGGCGTCGATGGAGGGCTGGACGAACACGGCGTCCAGGCCGGACAGGACCAGCCCGTCGATGACGCTGGAGTGGACGCTGCGCTGCACGACGAGGGTGTCGCCCAGCGCCGGGGTGACCAGGGAGGCGATCTGGTTGGCCTGGGAAGCGCCGTTCGTCAGGAACCAGGTACGCCGCGCCCCCCAGGCCTCGGCGGCGAGTTCCTGCGCCCGCGCGAGGGGCGAGGCGGCGCCGAGGTCGAGGCCGTCGAGGAGGGGCGGAAAGTCGAGGGCAAGGGCACCTGGACCGAAGAGCTGGGCGAGGGACGCGAACCGGGATGCGTCGGCGGCGTGCCCGGGGACGTTGAGCCGCAGCCAGTCCCGCCCCGCGTGCGCGAGCAGGGCCTCGGCGTAGGGGGCGTGCGGTTGGGGTCCGGTGGGCGGGGGCGCGGCCGTCGAAGACGCAGGTTCGGGTACGGATACGGGCGCGGGCGCGGGTGCGGCAGCGGAGGCATGGCCGGTCGGCCGCTGTGCGGGGCGGGGAAGCGCGGTGGATCTGGTGTTCACGCCGGTGAGCGTGTCAGGGTGCGGCCCATAGAGGAATACGGTACTTCCCTGCACCACTCCATAAACGATCTATAACCGGCACTCATAAGGAACCCCGAACCGCGATGCTCGAACTGCGCCATCTGTACGTGTTGAAGGCGATAGCCCAAGAGGGTTCGCTGGCGGCCGCGGCTCGGGCACTGCACCACAGTCAGCCCACGATCACCCACCACCTCGCCACGCTCGAAAGGCATTTCGGAACCGAACTCGTACGCCGCGGACCGCGAGGTGCACAGCTGACAGAGACCGGCAGCACGCTGCTGCCCCACGCCGAAGCCGTCATCGAACGCCTGCGCCTGGCGGAGCGGGAAGTGCGGGACCTGGCCGAGCGGGGCACCCGCGCCCTGCACATCGGCACATTCCCCACCGCCGGCGCACTCCTCCTCCCACCCGCGGTGAAGTCCCTGCGCGCCGGCGGAGTGAACGTGTCGCTGACCGAGGGCGAGCTGCCCGTACTCCTTGAAGGGCTGAGGGCCCGGCAACTGCACGCCGCCCTCGTGTTCTCGCAGCCGGGAGAACGCCTCGACCTCGACGGCGAGTTCGACCTCCACCCACTCCTGCACGATCCGCTGCTGCTCGCCCTCCCCCCGGGCCACCCCTGCGCCGCCCAGGACCGTGTCCCCCTGGAGGCGCTGCGGGAAGAGGAGTGGATCGGCGCGGCCGATCCGGCCGACCCGTGCGACCGGCTCCTCGCCCGGGCGTGCGCGCGCCGCGGCTTCGAGCCGGTGCACACCCTGCGTACGGACGACTACGCGATGGTGCAGGGCTTCGTCGCCGCCGGTGCGGGAGTCGCGGTCGTGCCCCGCCTGGCGCTGGGTGCTCCGCGGGCCGACATCGTCGTGCGGCCTCTGGAAGGGGATGCGCTGGCGCGGGAGATCAGTGCGGCGGTGCTCCGTACCACGTCGGCACCGGCTGTGCACGATCTTCTGAGGGCTCTCACGGTGCAGGCACAACTTATTGACGAGGGGTGGGGTCAACCTGTCGTTCTGGCCAACTGACCTGGGCCTACTTGTACTTCGCTGATGTTGTCGGCCGCGTTCTCGTCCCGCACGATCCCGGGAACCTTTACGCCGTCCCGCAGAGGACCATCAGGAGGAGTGCCATGGGCCGCATCTTGGGCGAGCTGTGCCGCCGTAAACCGCTGGGCGTGATGATCGCCGAGAGCGACCAACCCGACCCTCCTGCGACCAGCAAAGCCGCCGACGCTACCGGCAAAGCCACCGACGCGACCGGCGAAGCCGCCGGCGGGCCGCGGGTTCTCCAACGCTCCATGGGGCTGGGGCAGTTGACGCTCATGGGCATCAGTTCCGTCGTCGGAACCGGCATCTTCTTCGTGCTGGGCACCACCGTTCCCGACGCCGGCCCCAGCGTCATCCTGTCGTTCGCCCTCGCCGCAGTCGTCGCCGGCCTGGCGGCCCTGTGCTACGTCGAACTCGCCGCAACCGTCCCCGTAGCGGGCAGCACGTACTCCTACACGTACGCCTCCCTCGGCGAGGGAGCCGCCTACCTCGTCGCGTGGTGTCTGATCCTGGAGTACGGGGTCGCGGTGTCCACGGTTGCGGTGAGCTGGGGGCAGTACGTCAATGAACTGGCCGATTCCCTCTTCGGGTTCACACTTCCCGACGCGATCAGCCAACCCCCAGGAGCCGGCGGTTACGTCAACATCCCCGCCCTCGTCGTGGTGTTGCTGTGCTCGCTGCTGCTGGCCCGGGGCACCCGCGAGTCCGCCACCGTGAACGCGGTCATCGTGTGTGTGAAGATCGGCGTTCTTCTCGTCTTCGTCCTGGTCGCCTTCACCGCTTTCCGCTCCGACCACTTCAGCGACTTCGCGCCCCACGGCCTCGGCGGCATCGGCGTCGCCGCCTCCGGAGTGTTCTTCTCCTACGTGGGCTTCGACACCGTCGCCACGGCCAGCGAGGAAGTGAAGAACCCCCGCCGCACGATCCCCCTGGCTCTGCTGCTGACGCTCGTCACCGTCACCGTCCTCTACATCCTGGTGGCCGTCGCCGCGGTCGGTGCGCAGCCGACAGCGAAGTTCGGCCAGCAGGCCGATGCCGGTGAGGCCGTTCTCGCGCAGATCCTGCGGGACGTGACCGGAGCGGGCTGGCCGGCGACGCTGCTGGCGGCGGGTGCGGTGGTCTCGATCTTCAGCGTGGTCCTCGTCACCCTCTTCGGCCAGACCCGGGTCCTGTTCTCCATGGCCCGTGACGGTCTGGTCCCGCAGGTGTTCCGGCGCGTGGACCGCCGCCGCCACACCCCGGCGCACAACACGTGGATCGTCGGCGCCTGCGTCGGCACGCTCGCCGCGCTCGTCCCGCTGCAGTACCTCGCGGACCTGACCAGCATGGGCACCCTCGTCGCGTTCGTCGCGGTCGCGGCCGCCGTGGTCGTGCTGCGCCGCATCGCCCCGGACGCGCCCCGCCCGTTCAAGGTCCCCTTCTACCCCCTGGTCCCGATCCTGTCGGCCGCCTCCTGCCTCTACCTCGCCTACCTCCTGCCCGGCATCACCTGGATCCTCTTCGCCTGCTGGCTCCTGCTCGCCGCTGCCCTCTACCTCGCCTTCGGCCGCCGCAATTCAGCCCTCGCGCGCACGGCCGCCGACCGGCCGGACTCCGCCCTCACCTCCGCGCCGCCGGAGGAGGCCGGCCTGGAACCGGCGACCCGCAACCAGGGCTGACACCGTCGTCAACGCACCGTCAGCGCACCGGCCGCGCATCGGCAGAGCCTGATACGGCCCGCCGGTCCGGCCGGGGGAGGGAGCTGGAGCTCCGGCTTCAGCCCCTCCCGCCTCCACACCGGAGCGCCGGGCCGGTGGCACAGAACCAGCCCTGTCAGTACCAGGCCGGACTCCGCACGATCGACCCAGATCCAGGCCGGGCTGAACCCGAAGTCTCCCCGACCGTCCGCCTACCGCCGCGTACGTAAGCGCGCTCACATACGAGCACGGACCGCCCGTCCTAGCGTCGGCAGCACAGAGCGCAAGCCGTCCGTCCCAAGGAGGACGATCACCATGGCTACGACTGTGCAGCTCCCGCAGAGAACGGCCGCCCTCCCGCTGTACGAGGCATGGGGCGCGGGGGCCGGCCTGGTCGGCGGTGTCGGGATGGGGATCTGGATGTCGGTGTCCAGGCCGATGATGGACACCGCGATGATCACGATGGTGGCCGGGCTCCTCGGCTCCACCAACGCGTTCGTCGGTTGGCTGATCCACCTGGCCATCGCGGCCTTCGCAGGCATCGGCTTCGGCACGCTCCTCGGCCGAGCCGCCCGGACGATGATGCCCGCAGTCGTGCTCGGCCTCGCCTATGGCGCCGTCTGGTGGGCCGTCGGCGCCCTGTGGATCATGCCCGCGAACATGGGCATGCCGGTCTTCGAATGGAACGCGGTCAGCCGATCCAGCCTGGGCGCCCACCTCGTCTTCGGCGCGCTCACCGGGCTCGCATTCGCGTGCATCGCCGGTACGGCACGCGGCCGGAAGCAGCTGAGCCGGTCTCATGGCTGAACGGGATCGCCCCACGTCAACTCCCTTTGCCGGGCGGTCTCTACGAGGGACCGCCCCGCATGGCGGCACCCCTGCCGGCCGCGGCGCCCCTTACTGTCTGGCTGACGGCGCAGACGCGCTGGGCAGGCCGGCGTGGGGCGCGGCGCCCCCGCCCTGGGCCCCCGGACGACGCGAGGAGCTTTCCCGTATGACCGACGCCGACGCCGACGCCGACCCCGACGCCGCTGCAGTTTCCGGCGGCCTGGGGGCCGACCGGAACTGGTGCCTGGCCGAGGTCGACATCTTCTGCGATCTGAACGAGCAGGAGATGGCCCGAATCGCCGACGCCGCACCGATGAAGACGTACACCGCCGGGGAGCTGGTGTTCTCCCCGACCCAGCCCAGTGAGGTCCTCTTCATCCTCAAACGCGGCCGCGTCCGCATCTTCCGCGTCTCCGCCGACGGCCGGGCCCTCACCACAGCCATCGTCACCCCCGGCACGATCTTCGGCGAGATGGTCCTGCTCGGTCAGCGGATGTACGACAACTACGCCGAGGCCCTGGACGACCTCACGGTCTGCGTGATGAGCCGAGCCGACGTGCACCGGTTCCTCCTCTCCGACCCGCGCATCTCGGCCCGTATCACCGCGATCCTCGGCCGCCGCCTCGCCGACCTCGAACAGCGCCTGTCCGACACGGTGTTCAAGACCGTCGCCCAACGCATCGCCACCACCCTGGACACCCTCGCCACGGCCCAACCCGCAGCGGGTCCCCTGCGTCCGACCGCCAGGCACCCCCAGATCGCCCTCACTCACGAGCAGCTCGCCGCCCTGGCCGGAACCTCCCGCGAGACCTGCACCAAAACGCTGCACGATTTCGCCGGACACGGCATCCTCCGCCTCGCCCGCGGCCGCATCACCATCCTCGACCCGGCACGCCTCCGGGACGAGACGGGGTAGCGACGAGACGGGCTAGCGGGCGTTTGAACAACCGTATGGAGCGCAACCAGGGGTGTGGTTCGGTCCTGACAGGGCGCGTGTTGCCGATCCGGCTTCCTGGAATCTCCCTACCGTACGCCGCATGACGCCGAGTCAGCGTAAAAATACACACCAACAGAACACGCCAACAGAACAGCATCGACGGCATTCCGGGACCGTTGGCTGGGCACGTCGATGTGCGACCGTCGGTCTCGGCGTCGCAGGGCTGCTCGTCGCGCTCAGCCCGCCGGCCACGTCCCAGCCGCCCGGCTACGCCGCCGACTCCAGCCAGGCCCAGGCCAAGCCCCGAGTCGACGAGGCCGAGCCCCGGGTCAAGGGGAAGGGCCAACTGAAGAACCCTGGCCGCGCGCGAGCCGCTCAACCAGTGGGACCGTCGCTGGTGGACGAGACCTTCACCGGTGCGAGTGCGGACCCGGATTTCGAGGCGTTCGGGCCCGCCTGCCTCACCGGGGCACCCGAGGAGGAAACTCCCGGTGGGGGCGCACACCCGCTCACCGGCTGTCCCCAGGGCGGCGCCGGGCCGGTACCGCCCAACAACGCGGCCCCCAACGGATATCTGCGACTGACCGATGCGTCCCACGACCAGTCGGCCGCGGTGCTCTACAACCATGCACTGCCTGCGAACCAGGGTGTGGTCGTATCGTTCGATCAGTGGCAGTACGGAGGCACCACCAACCCCACTGCCGACGGTCTGTCGTTCTTCCTGATCGACGGCGCCGACACATTGACGCGGCCGGGGGCTTTCGGCGGCAGCCTCGGCTACGCGCAGAGTCTGCCCGAGAGCGACCCTGACGAGGAGTTCCTGCCGGGCCTCAACAGCGGCTACGTAGGCGTCGGGCTGGACGTGTGGGGCAACTTCTTCGGTGACTGGGAGAAGCGGGGCAACGGGTGCAGCACACGCTCGCCCGCCGGCACCTCGTACCATGTCCCGCCCCCTGGCCCCAACATGGTCACGCTTCGCGGTCCGGGCGACGGGACTGAGGGCTACTGCTTCCTGGACGCGACCACCAGCAACTTCTCCACAACGGGGCCCTGGCCCTCCACGTTGCCGGGGCGACTGCACGGGCCGACGACTTCGATCCCGGAGGATGCCACTCCCGAGCAGGCCGAACAGTTGCTGGAACCCTCCCGGCGAACGGTCACCGTCGAAATCTCCCCGGCACCGGACCCCGTGGTAACGGTGTGGATCAATTTCCACGACGGCAACGGCACCCAACAGGTGCTCTCCAAGCCGGCTCCACAGCCGGTCCCCAGCACGTACAAGTTCGGCTTCGCCGGGTCGACCGGGTCTTTCACCGACGTACACATGCTGCGGAACGTGGCAGTGCATCCGGCTGCCGAGCTCCCGCAGCTCAACTTGGTCAAGCAGGTGTCGCGAGACCCCGAACTGCCGTTGCCGCTGACCCCTGGCGACCGGGTGCCCTTCGAGTACGTGGTCACCAACAGCGGAAACACCGAGCTGACCGACGCTTCCGTCAGGGACAACCGCGTCGATGACATCAGCTGCCCCAGAACCACCCTGGCCGTCGGCCAGACCATGACGTGTACGGGCACGTACACGGTGACGGAGGCGGACGCCGAGACCGGCTCCGTGACCAACACCGCCACCGCACACGGACGCTCGAACGGAACGGATGTGAACTCCCCACCCGACGAGGTCACTCTGCCGGTGCAGCGGGGGCCGGGACTGCGGCTGGAGAAGACGACCGACGAGTCGCGTGCCTATCGCGTGGGCGAGGAGGTGCCCTACACCTACACGGTCACCAACACCGGGCCCCTGGAGCTGACGGGCGTCACCGTCGATGACGATCGCCTGACCGACGTGACGTGCGAGGCGGAGACCCTCGCTCCGGCGGGGGAGGAGGGTGACAGCACGACCTGCACGGGCATCTACACCGTCACACAGGCCGACGCCGAAGCAGGTTTCGTCACCAACACCGCTACCGCCCAAGCCGCCGCGGATGGCACCTCGGTCAGGTCCGAGCCGGACGACGCCACCATCGCGACCGTGCTCCCGGCGTCCCTGGACTTGCGTAAGTCCGCGGACACCTCGCGCACGTACACCGTCGGCGACGAGGTGCAGTACACCTATACGGTCACCAACCGCGGAGGCGAGGAGGTCACCGGCATTTCGGTGGACGACAGCCTGATCTTTGGCGTCAGCTGTGAGTCGACCACCCTCGCCCCCGGCGCGAGCACCACCTGCACGGGTACCTACACCGTCACCCAGGCCGACGCCGAGCGGGGCGAGATCGTCAATGTCGCGGTAGCCAACGGACGGACCGACGGGGCAGACGTGCAATCGCCACCCGACGACGAGAGGGTCGACGTCGAACCGCCCCAGCAGGCCGCTCTGCGCATCGAGAAGGCCGTCGACGCCACCACCCCGTACGAGGTCGGGGACGAGGTCGTCTACACCTACGCGGTCACCAACACCGGCGGCACAGAGGTGACCGGAGTTGCCGTCGAGGACGACCGGGTCTCCGGCATCAGCTGCAACGCGACCACCCTCGCCCCCGGCGCGAGCACTACCTGCACGGGCACCTACACCGTTCCCCAGGCCCACGCGGGCAAGAAGCTCACCAACACCGCTGTCGCCACGGGTGACAACGGCGTGCGCTCCGCACCGGACCGCGCCACCATCACGATCCGCAAGAAGCCGAAGCCATGCCAGGACAGTCCGTGCAAGATCACCCTGCACAAGACCGATGCGCACAACGGCAAGCCCCTGGGCGGAGCAGTCTTCCAGCTGTGGAAGGAGACCAACAAAGTGCCCGGCCTCCAGACCAGCGGGAACAACCCTGACACCCGCATCGGCAGAGGCTGCGCCACGGACGCCAACGGCATCTGCACCTTCCGCGACCTCGAACTGGGGACCTACTACCTGCAGGAGACCGATGTGCCCGAGGGCTATGTGCTGCCCGGGAACCGGATCACCGGCCCCTACGAACTGACCAAGGAACAGCCCACCCTCAGCACCAGCCTCGGCAACAAGCGCGGCGGGCCCTGCAAGGGGGGCGGCAAGCACTGCAAGTGACCCGCACTGAGCCGGGTTCCGCATGGTTCATCCATGCGGAACCCGGTGCCCCCGCGCTGGGGCGCCTCTCACCCCGATGCGGCGGGGCTCCGGTTCGGCAGAGTCAGTACGGCCGTAAAGCCGAGAAGCGCGACGGCGGCGAAGAAGTAGAAGCCCCACGGGTGGCCGATGCCGGAGGCGAGGAGGGCACCCGTGATGGACGGTCCGACGATGGAGCCGATGCGGCCGATGCCCGAGGCGGATCCCAGAGCGGTGCCTCGGACGGACGCCGGGAAGTAGTCGGTGACATAGGCATAGACGAGGACCTGGGCGGAGAAGACGAACACGCCGGTCAGGAACACGACCGTGTTCAGCAGGAGATCGCTGCCCATCTTCACGCTGAGCAACGCGAGCATGACCACGGACACCGCGAACCAGCCGAGCGCCGTGCGCTTGATACCGCGGCGGTCGGCAAGGAGACCGCCGACGACCAGTCCTACGACGCCTCCTGCGTTGAGAACGAGGAGTTGGGTGACGGCGGTGGGCACCGGGTAGCCCGCTTCGTTCATCAGCTTCGGAAGCCACGTGTTGAGCCCGTACACCAGGAGCAGGCCCATGAACGACGCGACCCAGATGCCGAGGCAGGCACGGAGATGGGCGGGCTTGAGCAGTTCGGTGAACGCAACCCGCTCGGCGGCCGCGCCTCTCGCCTGCTCGAAGGCGGCCGACTCGGGGAGGCGGAACCACTGGAGCACGGCGACGCCGAGTCCGGCGACACCCAAACCGTAGAAGAGGATCTGCCAGTTGTCGGTGACCTGCAGGGCGAGCAGTGAGGTGAGCACGGCGCCGGTGTGATAGCCGGTCATCGTCAGGGTCGAGGCGCGTGCGCGCCGGTGGGCGGGCATGCTCTCGGCCATCATCGTCAGGGACACCGGCATGCACGCACCCAGGCCGAGGCCGGCCAGGAGCCGCAGGGCGGCGAACACGGCGACCGATCCCGCCAGGGGAACGATCAGGGTGAAGACGGAGAACACCACCACCGAACCGATGAGCAGGCGCCGTCGCCCCAGCCGGTCGGCCAGCGGGCCGACACAGACCGCACCGATGGCCACCCCGACCAGCGACAGTGTCGCGACGGTCGTCGCGTCCCCGACGGTCATGCCGAGATGATGCGTCTTGAGGAGGGTCGGGATGATGGCGCCGAGGACGACGAGGTCGTAGCCCTCCAGCAGGACGGTGATCCAGCACAGGGCCACCGTCCAGGCGGTGCGTGCGTCGGTGCCGGACCTGCCCGGCGACTGTGTCGAGACACTGCGTATCACGGTGCGTGACCCCCCAGGGCGGCTACAGGGACGAGGGCGAGGAAGGGCGGATCAGAACGGGTAGTCGGCGATGTCGGGGCGGACGGTGACCCACTGCGTTTCGGAGAACGCCTCGATGTTGGCCGTTGCGCCACCGAAGCGGGAGCCGGTGCCGGAAGCCTTGACGCCGCCGAAGGGAGCGTTGGGTTCGTCGCCCACTGTCTGCTCGTTGATGTGGATCTTCCCCGACTCGATGCGGTCGGCGAGTTTCATGGCCGTGCCCACGTCCCCGAGGATGCCGACGGACAGGCCGTACTCGCAGTCGTCGACGATGCGTGCGGCCTCCTCCAGCGTGGAGAAGCCGATCACGGGCGCCACCGGTCCGAAGATCTCCTCACGCCAGGCCGGCATGTCCACGGTCACATCCGTCAGGACGGTCGCCGGGTAGCAGGCCCCGTCGATCTCACCGCCCGCAGCGAGCGTGGCCCCCGCGGTAACGCTGTCGGTGACGATGCCGTGGACCCGCTCCAGCTGCCGGCGGTCGATGATCGGCCCGAGGGCCACGTCGTCGCGGGCCGGATCGCCGACGGGCAGCGCCTTGGCCTTGGCCGCCAACGCGGAGCTGTACTCCTCGACCAGCGACTCGTGGACGAGGTGGCGGCCCGTGGTCATGCAGATCTGCCCCTGGTGCAGATAGGAGCCGAACGCACCGGCGGAGGCGGCCTTCTGGACGTCGGCACCGGGCAGGACGACCAGTGCGTTGTTGCCGCCCAGCTCAAGATGGGCTCGCTTGAGCAGCCGCCCCGCCTGCTCACCGATGGCACGTCCGACAGGGGTGGAGCCGGTGAAGGAGATGACCCGCACTTCGGGAGCTTCCACCAGTGCCTGGCCGACCGCTCCGTCGCCCGGCAGCAGGTGCAGCACACCGGCCGGCAGTCCTGCCTCCTCGAAGATCCTCGCGATCACGACACCGCCGCTGACGGCCGTACGAGGGTCCGGTTTGAGCAGGACCGCGTTGCCGAGGGCGAGTGCGGGGGCGACCGACCGCAGGCCGAGGATGAGCGGAAAGTTGAACGGGGCGATGACGCTGACGACACCTGCGGGACGCCGCCGCGCCAGGGACCAGCGCGCGTCCTCAGTGGTGAGCACCTCGCCCTGCGGGTGGGTGGGCAGGGCGGCGCATTCGAAGCATTCGCCCATGGCGAGCCGGACTTCGAAAGCGGCCTTGGAGCGCACCGACCCGGCCTCGCGTATCAGCCAGTCCTCGATCTCCGTCGCGTACTGGGTGAACAGTTCACCGGCGCGCCGCAGTACCGCCGCGCGCTGCTGAGGAGAGGTCGCGGCCCATGCGCGCTGCGCCTCCGCGGCGCGGGCGGCCGCGCGGCGGGCTTCGTCAGGGTCGGCCAGGCCCAGGGTGCCGAGCTCGGCGCCGGTGGCGGGTTCGCGGACGGTGTGGGTGGAGGGGGACTGCCGCCAGGTGTCGCTGTAGTGGCTGCCGCCCCAGACGGCGCTGTCCAGGAGTGTCATCGTGTTGCCTTCCTGCAGGTGTTTCGGATACGGGCGACGGTCCGCCGTGGGACTACGAGGGGAGGGTCCGGGAGCGCACGGCTGGGACGGCCCGGACGTCAGGACGGGCTGGTGAGCGCGGTGTCGACCTGGAGGAGACGCGGGTGGCCGGGCCGCTCAGCGAGCGCGGCCCGCAGTTCCTCCGCCCCCGTGACGTGCTGTGCGGGGACGCCGTAGCCCTCGGCGATACGCGTGAAGTCGAGGCCCGGGATGTCCAGGCCAGGTGCGTCGGGTACCCCCAGCAGCCCGCTGAACCAGCGCAGGGCGCCGTACGAGCCGTTGCGCAACAGCACGACGGTCACCGGAAGTTGATGCTGCGCGGCCGTCCACAGCGCGGTGATGCCGTAGTTGGCGGAGCCGTCGCCGATCACGCCGACGACCGGCCGGTCCTGCTGACCCATGGCGACCCCGACCGCGCCCGGCAGACCGAAGCCGAGGCCGCCGGCGGCCGGGAAGTAGTACGAGCCGCTGTGGCGCAGGTCCATCTGCTTCCACCACGACGCGTTGGTGGACGTCGACTCCACCACGTAGGCCGTGTCACGAGGCATCTCGTCACGCAGCGCGGCGAACACCTCTTCCGGGTGGAGGTGCGGGCTCTTCGCCGTGACCGGCTCGGGATCGCTGCGATACGGGCCGGTCGGCGTCGCCTGCGCGGGGAGGGCCTTCATCAGGAGGTCGATGACGGCGCCCGGGGAGGCGACCAGGGCCTCGCCCATCGGCGCCCTGGCCGCGGCGGAGGCGTCGTCGGTCACCTGGAGCAGCCGCGTTCCCTCCGGCAGATAGCGGCCGGGAAGGTACTCGTGGTACCGGAACACCGGGGCACCGAGGACGAGGACGAGGTCGTGCCCCTCGAAGGCACGGGCCACGGGCGCGATCCCGGCCGGGAGCACGCCCCGGAACAGCGGGTGGCGGTTGGGGAACGGCAGCCGGAACTGTGAAGGAGCCGCCCACACGGGGGAGTTGAGACGTTCGGCCAACGCGACCGCGTCGTCGAAGAGTCCCGCCGTGTCGATGTCCCCGCCGAGCACGAGCAGCGGCCGTCGCGCGGCTCGCACCTGGCCGACAAGCCAGTCGGCCTGCTGCGCTGCGGGCGACTCGGCGCGCCGGACGCGCCGGTCCAGGACGGGCAGGCAGTTCTCGCCGGCTTCGGCGGCCCAGTCGTCGTAGGGGACGGACAGATAGGTCGGGCGCCGCTGCAGCTCCGCCTCGAACAGCGCCTGGGCGAGCGCGCGGGGCACGTCCTGCGCGCACGCGGGCTCAGCGGCCCAGCCGACGAGAGGCTTCATCAGCGCGGATGCATCGACGCTGGCCAGGTTCGCTTCCGGGCCGATCGCGGGCCGCACCTGCTGGCCCGCGAGGACCACCAACGGCGTACGGGACGCCACGGCGTTGGTCAGAGCACCCATGGCGTTGCCCGAACCGGACGCGGCATGCAGGTTGACGAGGACGGGACGGCCGGTCGCCTGGGCGTACCCGTCCGCCATACCGACCACGGCGCCTTCATGAAGACCGAGCACATAGCGGAAGGAGTCCGGCAGTTCGGCCAGGAACGGCAGCTCATTGGAGCCGGGGTTGCCGAAGACGGTGGTAAGTCCCTGACGCTCCAGGAACTCATGGGAGACACGGCGCACGGAGGGCACGGGCGGTCCTTTCGAAGTGATGCCGGACACGCTAGGCACCCTCGTGACATGCACGCCAATAGATGTTGAGGACGCACAATATAGAGTCCATCTATATGTCGCTGGATCTCAACCTCGTTCGCGTGTTCGTGCTGCTCTACGAGACCAGCAGCGTGACCGCCACCGCCGACGCCCTGCACGTCACCCAGCCCACCGTCAGCTACAACCTCGGGAAACTGCGGCGGCACTTCGGCGACGACCTGTTCCGGCGCACCGGACGCGGGCTGACACCGACGGCCGGGGCGCGCCGCCTGTACGAGCCGCTGCAGGCGGCCCTGGCGCAGATCGACCGGACCGCCCGCCAGGCCGACTCCTTCGACCCGGAGACCATGCCGGGCAGATTCACCATCGCGCTGTCCGACCTGGGCGAGACGAGCCTGCTTCCCCGGCTCCTTGCGGCGGCGCGGGAGCGGGCGCCCGGCGCCTCCTTCTCCGTCCGGCCGCTCGACGTGGAAGACGCCGAGAGCCGGCTGCGCCGCGGCGAACTCGACGCCTTCGTCGCGACACCGGTCCTCACCTCCCACCGGATGGTGCGCATCCCCCTGTTCCGGGAGCGCTACGTGGGCATGCTCGCGACCGGCCATCCGCGGATCCGGGGCGACGCGGTCACTCTCCCGGAACTGGCCGCCGAACACCATGCATCCGTTGAGGGCCCCAGCGGCCACTCCGTCCCGCGGGCCGTGCTCGCCGCACACGGGCTCCTGGACCGGGTGGCCGTCGACGCCACCCGCTTCTCGATGCTGCCGTACCTGCTGGAGCAGACCGACCTGGTCGCGATCGTCCCCGAGTACGTGGGGGAGGTCTTCGCCGCCTCCCACCAAGTGCGGCTGGTGAGGCTCCCCTTCGAGGCGGAACCGACGGAAGTGGCTCTCTACGCCCGCCACGAGTCGTCGCGCAGCCCTTCCCAGCGGTGGCTGGTCCAGTTCATGGCAGAGGTCCTCGGCACGCTGGTGAGCGCCGCCCAACTGCCACCGTCCACGGCCGGTTGACCCCGCTGGTCCACGCTCCGGGCAAGGTCCGGCCCCGGCCCGCGCGGAGCACGCCGATAGCATCACTATTTATCCGCCAATAGCCGTATAAAAGGTGCACCCTGAGGTCGGATTGGTGGAAAGTTTGACTGTTCGTCTGGCGCTCAGGTGCGACGCACGCAGCTTCACGCTGTCGCTGCGCAGGGAGCCCGGACGGTTCAGCGCGTAGCCGGAGCGAGAGGGCCTCATGACGCAAGCCGCCACCACCGGCGCCGAGCCGGAGTCGCCTCCGCCGGCCAAGTTGCCGCTGTTCACACTGACGACGCTGGTCGTCGGCTCCATGGTCGGCGCAGGCGTGTTCTCCCTGCCGCGGCGCTTCGCCGAGGAGACCGGGGTGGCGGGCGCGCTGATCGCCTGGGGGATCGCCGGCACCGGCATGCTGATGCTCGCCTTCGTGTTCCAGTCCCTGGCCGTACGGCGCCCCGACCTGGACGCGGGCGTCTACGCGTACGCCAAGGCCGGGTTCGGCGAGTACCTGGGCTTCTTCTCCGCGTTCGGCTACTGGGCGAGTACCTGCGTGGGCAATGTGACGTACTGGGTGCTGATCATGTCCACGGTCGGCGCGATCTGGCCGGTCCTGGGCGACGGCGACACGGCGACGGCGGTGGTCCTCTCCTCCCTCGGCCTGTGGGCGTTCTTCTTCATGATCCGGCGCGGAGTGAAAGAGGCCGCGGCGATCAACAAGATCGTCACCGTCGCGAAGCTCGTGCCCATCCTGGTCTTCATCGCCCTGGCGCTGTTCTACTTCGACGCCGACGTCTTCGCCGGCAACTGGGGCGGCACCGACTCCTCCGGGTCCTTGTTCAGCCAGGTCCGCGGCACGATGCTCGCGACCGTCTTCGTGTTCCTCGGCGTCGAGGGGGCCAGCGTGTACTCGCGGCACGCCAAGCGCCGTGAGGATGTGGGGCGGGCGACGATCCTCGGTTTCCTCAGCGTCTTCGCCATCTTCGCGTCCGTCGTCATCGTGTCGTACGGCATCCTGCCGATGGAGCGGATCGCCGAGCTGCGCCAGCCGTCCATGGCGGGCGCGCTGGAAGAAGCGGTCGGCACCTGGGGCAAGGTATTCATCAGCGTGGGCCTGATCGTCTCTGTCCTCGGCGCCTACCTGGCCTGGACGCTGATGGCCGCGGAAGTGCTGTTCGTCGCCGCCAAGGACGACGACATGCCGCGCTTTCTGAGCCGCGCAAGCCAGGCCGACGTGCCGGTGCCCGCACTGGTCATGACCACCGTGCTCACCCAGATCGTGCTGGTCGTCACCGCGTTCTCCGACGACGCGTTCAACTTCGCGCTCGACCTGACCAGCGCCCTGTCCCTGATCCCGTATCTGCTGGCCGCGGGCTTCGCGGTCAAAATCGGGGCCCGCGCCGACCCCCTCACCGCCGGGGGCAGAACATCGCGCCGCGAACTCACCATGGCGACCATCGCCACCGTCTACACGGCATTCCTGCTGTACGCCGCCGGCCTCCGGTTCCTTCTGGTGTCCTTCATCCTCTACGCGCCGGCCACGATCCTCTTCGTGATGGCCCGACGCGAACAAGGCCGCCGCCTCTTCTCACCCCGTGAGCTCGTCATCCTCGCCGTCTCCGTCATCGGCGCCGTGATGGGGATCATCGCCCTGGCCACCGGCTGGATCAGCCTCTAGCGCCCGCCCTTGCCCGCCCCGGCACCTACCCAAGGAGGTCACCATGACCAGTACGAGCACTCCGTCCCAGCCCGCGTACGGCGTTCATTCCGAGGTGGGCCGGCTGCGCAAGGTCCTCGTCTGCGCGCCGGGGCTCGCCCATCAGCGGCTGACACCGACCAACTCGGACGACCTGCTCTTCGACGACGTGATGTGGGTGGAGAACGCGCAGCGGGACCACGCAGACTTCGTCAACAAGCTGCGCCGGCGCGGCGTCGACGTCGTCGAACTGCACGAGCTGCTGGCACAGACCATGGCCATCCCCGAGGCCAGGGCGTGGCTCCTCGACCGGAAGATCGTCCCCAACCAAGTCGGCGTCGGACTCATCGACGACACCCGCGCCTTCCTGGAAACGCTGGAACCACCCCAGCTCGCCGAACTCCTCATCGGCGGCCTTGCGACGTCCGACCTGCCCGACGGCTTCCGCTCCGGCTACGTAGACCTGGCACGCGAATCCACAGGCGTACGCGAGTACTTGATGCCGCCGCTGCCCAATACCCTCTACACCCGCGACACCACGTGCTGGCTGTACGGCGGGCTCACCCTCAACCCGCTGTACTGGCCCGCGCGGCACGACGAGACACTCCTGATGAAGGCCGTCTACCAGTTCCACCCCGACTTCGCAGGCTCCACCGTGTGGTGGGGCGATCCCGAACTCGACTGGGGCCAGGCCACGTTCGAGGGCGGCGACATCATGCCGGTCGGAAACGGCGTCGTCCTCATGGGCATGAGCGAGCGCACTTCACGGCAGGCCATCACACAGGTTGCCGCGGCACTGTTCAAGCACGGAGCCGCCGAACACGTCATCGTCGCCGGCATGCCCAAACTCCGGGCCGCGATGCACCTCGACACCGTCTTCACCTTCGCCGACCGGGACATCGTCACCCTCTATCCCCGGATCATGGACTCGGTGCACACCTTCTCGCTGCGCCCCAGCGACACCGCGCCCGGCATCCACATCACCGATGAGGGGACCACGCCCTTCGTCGATGTGGTTGCCAAGGGCCTGGGCCTGCCAAAGCTGCGGGTCATCGAGACCGGCGGCGACGTCTACGCGTCCGAGCGGCAGCAGTGGGACAGCGGCAACAACGCTGTGGCGCTCGAACCGGGCGTCGTCTTCACCTACGACCGCAACACCCAGACCAACACACTGCTGCGCAAAGCCGGAGTCGAGGTCATCACCATCGTCGGCGCGGAACTGGGGCGCGGGCGCGGCGGCGGCCATTGCATGACATGCCCCATCGTCCGTGAACCGGTCGGCTTCTGACCGTACGTCAACTGGGCCGGGGCGCCGTGGGATGTCCGAGGCCGAGGACGCGACGGAGCCAGGAGAGCCGGGCAGCCTTGGCCGCTCGTGTCACCTCGTGGTCCGGAGCGAAGATGTCGAAGCCGTGGAAGGCCCCTTGCCAGATGTGGAGTTCGGCCTGCCCGCCCGCCTGCCAGATGCGGGAGGCGTATTCCACGTCTTCGTCGCGGAACAGTTCGGCACTGCCGGCCTCGACGAACGCCGGCGGAAGGCCCGACAGATCAGTGGCCCGTGAGGGGGCCGCATACACCGAGACGTTGGCGGCCGGGTCGCCCGCCCGGTCGCCCAGCAACGCCTGCCACCCAACGATGTTGATTGCCCGTTGCCAGGTCCCGATGCCGTCGTACTGATGACTGGAGGGGGTGGTGTTGGTGTCGTCGAGCATGGGACACAGCAGCAGTTGCCCGGCCAGGAACGGTCCGCCCCGGTCACGTGCCAGCAGCGCGACTCCGGCGGAGAGACCACCGCCTGCGCTGCCTCCCATGACGACGATGCGTCTGGGGTCGACACCGAGTTCGGCGGCGTTCTGCGACAGCCACTTCACACCGGCGTAGCAGTCCTCCACCGGGGCCGGGTCGGGATTCTCCGGGGCGAGGCGGTACTCGGCATTGACCGCGATCACCCCGAGTTCCTCGACCAGGTCGGCGAGGCGAGGAGTGTCCTGATCGCGGTGGCCGCTGATCATGCCGCCGCCATGGATGTTGTAGAGGCCCGGTGCGGGTGCATCGAGGTGCCGGGGGCGCAATACGGTGATGTCGAGGTCCGGGGCGCCGGCGGGGCCGGGAATCGTGCGTTCCTCGACGTCGATCTCCCGGTCGCCGATGACTTCGGCTACTGACGGCAGGGGGAGGGCCGAGGCGGTGTCGCGCATCTCCGGGATGGCGTCGACGGAGGGGCTGGGGCCGTCGCCACGAGGCATGGCCGCCAGCACCGCGCCGAGGGCAGGGTCGAACGGGACGGGCGAGATGCCCATGGGGACTCCTTCTCGGGTGAGCGGATGACGACGTGAAGGGCGGTCAGGATCACTGTGGTTCGGCGAAGGCGAGCGCTCGCGCGGGATTCTCGATCATGATCATGCGAAGGGCCTCCTCACTGACCCCGAGACGGCTCAGGGCAGGAAGGAAGTACCGGGGGATGTAGTCGTACCCCTGGCCGCCGTACCTCTTGAGCTGGACCTTCTGGCACACGTCGTGGCCGAGGAGGATCTGGTGTGCGTGACCGTGCTCGATCAGTTCCGCGATGCCGCGGGCGACCTTGTGATCGCTGGTGAGGACGAGATGCCCCCACGGGCTGCCCGGTGAGGCGAGGAAGTCGAACTCCACGAAGACACCGCGCGCGAGGACGCGCCGGCCCAGCGAAGGGTCAGCCAGAATCTCCCCGCCGTGGCCCAGGACAATGTTCGACGCGGGCACGCCCTCTTCCGTGAGGATGTCAAGTACGCGGAACTTGTCCTCGCCGACGCCGCCGATGTGGAAGGTGACCGGGGCGCCCGTCATGCGGCTCGCCCGTCCGCTCGCCCGTACGCTCTTCAGCTCGTTGCCGGTCAGGGGCGACGTCTCCGCGCCGACCTCGCCGATGATGCCCGAGCGGATGCCGGTGCCGTCCGCGCCGGTCACGACATCGTGCACGATGATGTCGGCGAGCTCGTCGACGTCGCGCCGGTCCATGTCCGACGGGTGAAAGGCCGGGGTGTACCAGCCGCTGCCCATCACGATGTTGAGCCCGCTCGCACGGGAGAGGCGCAGGAGGGATTCGGGGTCTCTGCCGAGGCCGAGGGGAGAGACCTCCACCATCGTTCGGCCCCCGGTGTGGGCGAAGGCGAGGACCTCCGACAGCATTTCGTCGAAGTCGCCGGTCATGTCGTTGTCCGCATTCGGGTGTCCGTGGCGGGTGCGGGCGAGCCCGGCGAGGGTGAGCGGCTCGGCGGCTTGCGGGGAGTCCTCGCCCGGCCGTCGGGAGTGCGGTGGTCGCCGCAGGTCGACGAAGATGTGCTCGTGCATGAGCGTGGCGCCCAGCGTCGACGGCTCCACGGGACCGGTGACGGTGAGAACCTGGCCGGCGAGGTTCGGGATCTTGAACGGGTATCGGCTCACGAGTCGGCCTTCCGGTCCGCGATGGCGAGCAGGCGCGCGGGGTTGTGCACGGTGAGGGAATCGAGAAGGGCATCGGCGGCCCCGCGCATCTTCAGGTGGGGGAGCAGCTGCTGCAGGAGGAAGCCGTAGCCGCCTCCGCCGTACGCGAGCAGCTGGGCCTTGGAGTTGACGTCGTGGGACAGGAGGATCTGCGCGGTGCGGCCTCGGCGGACCAGCTCCAGCACGGCGGTGATGACGTCCTGGTCGTCGAAGGTGCTGAACACCGTGGGCAGTCGTCCTAGCTGGTCGAACTGTACGAACACCCCGCGTTCGAGGAGGGGTTCGAGCTCATCGAGGCGAGGGGAGAGTGCGTCGCAGTGCCCGACGGCAACGCGGGCGAGGTCCGCTCCTTCTTCGGCGAGCAGGTCGAGTACACGCTGCTGGGTGTCGGCGTCCTCGGATCGGCTGAGAGAGATCGCGGCACCAGTGGCCGCCGACGCCCGTGCCGCCGCGATGAGGATGGTGCGCTCGGCCGGCTCTCGCGGATCGAGCGCCGCCAGCTCGCCGATGATGCCCGCCCGCACTCCGTCCACGCCTACGGTGAGGTCACGGACGATCTCGTCGGTCAGGTTCTCGGGGCCGGGGCCGGGGCCGGGGCCGGGGCCGGGGCGGTCGGGACCGGCGGTCCACGCCGGGTGGTAGCGGCCTGCCCCCATGACGATGTTGAGGCCGGTTGCTGCGGAGATCCGGCGCAGTCCGTCCGGTCGGCGGCCCAGACCGACGGTGGTGACATCCACGAGGGTGGTGCCACCCGCGTGCTGGAAGGCCGTGACCTCTGCTGCGGCGAGCTCCTCATCATCGAGCAGCCAGTTGTCCCGGTTGGGCGCCCCCATGATGACCTCGCCGAGGAGTTCCATCGTCAGGGGAGCGCGGTAGAACTTGAGCCGACTGGCGGCTGTGGGACGTGTGCGTCCTACAGCCGCCCAGGACTCGGCCGTATCGCCCGGCGTGGCGAAGCTGCTCAGGAGGTGCTCGTGGGGCAGTACGGCACCGAGCGCGTCCGCTGAGACTTCGCCGGTGACGGTGACGACGGTGCCGCCGGGGCTGGGCGCGGTCGCCTTACCGGCAGTCGAATCGGTGGTGGGCATGCACGGCAAGCTAACAGATGAGATGCCTTATCGTATACGATAATTTCACGCGCATGTCGCGGAGGAATCACCCAGACAGCTTTACGACCCGGTGTGGGCCTGGTGCAGCGCGTCAGCGGTCGCGATCTTGTGAGCACAGGCGAGGCGCTCGATCTCCTGTGCCGGCGCTCGCTTCTCGATCAGCTCAAGCATCCGCTCGTGCTCCGTCACCGAACGGCGAGCCCTGCCGGGGACGAAGCTGAAGGTGGAGCGGCGCATGTGGTCCAGCCGTGCCCACTCCGCCTCCAGGAGCGAGACGAGGTGCGCGTCCGGGCAGCACTCGTAGACGGAGAAGTGGAACTCCCGGTTGAGGGCGGTGAACGATGCCGGGTCGAAGTCCTCCAGGGCCTTCGTCAGGCGCGCGTTGATCTTGCGCGACCGGCCGATGTGCTTCGCTGTCATGTGCGCCACGGAGATCGCGGTCGCGTAACCCTCCAGGCGTGCCAGGACCTGCAGCGAGTGCTCCACCTGAGCGGCGTCGAACACGGCCACTCGCGCGCCGATGTTGCGGACGACCTCGACAAGGCCGTCGGACTGCAGCCTGCGCAGGGCTTCGCGCAGAGGGATCGTGCTGACCCCGGTCTCCCGCGCGAGCTGGCTGAGGACCAGCCGGTAGCCGGGGCCGTAGGTTCCGTCGAGGATGCGGGAGCGCAGCAGCTCGTAACTGACCTCGGCCTTCGATCCCTTGGCTCGGGTCTGCTTGTCGGTGGCACTCATCGGTGTCCCCTCACTGGACCGGCCGCGCGGAGCGGCGGCGGTGTACTCGTACGGTCAGCGCGCAAGGACTTCCAGGACCGTAGGGCGGAATGCGGCACCGCCGAGGATCTCATGGTGATCACCGGCCACGGTGATCAGCTCACCCGCGCCCAGGAGGTCGAGGACCCGCTCGATGCCCCGTGCCATGGCGTCGTCCTTCCCGACGATGATGACGGGGGGAGTCCGCCCGCTCCAGGACCGCGGTGTGAAGGGGGTGCTGCGCAGTCCCTCGACGCACAGAGCCAGCCCGGCCGCCCGAGCCTCATGGGTGAGTACAAGGTTAGTGATCGCCGAGGTGAGCGGGTCGGTGGGTTCGGTTCCGTCCGCCACGGCCTGGTGGAGTTCCTGCACGTTCACCGCCTCGAACGGTTCGGCGGGGCTGAGGCCGCCGAGGACCGCCCGACGCAACCGGCCGGGCGCCGCCTCGGGCAACTCCCAGGCGAGCCTGGCGCCCAGTGAGTACCCCACCACGTCGAAGGTGTCGGCGCCTGCCTCGTCCAGCACGGTCACCAGGTCCGTGACGAGGCCGGGGGCGTCGACCTCGCGGGCGGCCGAGGGGGCCGGACTGCTCCCGTGGCCCCGGAGGTCGGGCACGATGACCGATCGGCCGGCCTCGGTCAGGGCCCGGGCGATCCCGGTCTCCACCCAGTCCTGGACGCCGTCGGACGCGAAGCCGTGCACCAGCAGGACGGGTGGCAGTTCGCCTGCGCGGGCGGGCGTGAAGCTACGGACGGTCAGGCCGGTTCGGCTGCGCATCGGAAGAGTGCTCCTCTGGTCGGCGTTCATATGCGATTTTAGATGCCAAGTCGAGCTGGAGAGTGCCGTTTCCTGTGAGTGGAACGGTGCATCTTCATGACTAGATCATGCATGATAACGTATACGATTATTGCTCCGGTCGGGACCAGGAAGCCCATTGCCGTCCCTGCCCGGGAGCCCCGCCACCGCCCCTGCGGACTGGCGCCGCCCCTTCTCGACCAACGCCTGATGTCGCTCACGCTCAGGAGAAGTCCCATGCCGCATCCGCTGGGAACCCAGCCGTCGAAGATCATCGCCGTCCACCTCAACTACCCGTGCCGGGCCAGGGAACGCGGCCGCATCCCCGAACAGCCGTCCTACTTCCTCAAACCTCCCTCCTCGCTGTCCGGCAGCGGCGACGTACTGGCCCGCCCACAAGGCTGCGAACTCATGGCCTTCGAGGGCGAGATCGCCCTGGTCATCGGCCGTCGGGCGCACCGGGTCGAACCCGGTCAGGGCTGGCAGCACGTCGCCTGGGTGACCGCGGCGAACGACGCCGGCGCCTACGACCTACGCCATGCCGACCGCGGTTCCAACCTGCGCTCGAAGGGGGCCGACGGCTTCACACCTGTCGGCCCCCGGCTCCTTGACGCCGCCGGACTCGACCCGGCCCAACTGCGGTTGCGTACCTGGGTCAACGGCGAACTGGTGCAGGACGCCGACACCTCGACGCTGCTCTTCCCGTTCGGAGACCTGATAGCCGACCTCACGCGCCTGGTCACGCTGGAGCCCGGCGACGTCATCCTGACCGGCACGCCGGCCGGGGCATCCGTGGTGTCGCCCGGCGATGTCGTCGAGGTGGAAGTGAGCGGCGGCGGGGGGATCTCCAGCGGCCGACTGCGCAACACGGTGACCGACGCCGACCACGACCTGGCGGCCTGGGGCGCCATGCCTCGCGTCGACGATGCTCTGCGCGCCGATGCCTGGGGGGCGGCCCACGCGAGCGCACCGGCCCTGGACGAGGACATCGCCGAAGCGCTGCGCGGCCTCGCGACCGCCACCCTCAGCTCCCAACTCCGCAAGCGCGGCCTGCAGCACATGACCATCGACGGCGTCCGCCCCGCGGACCCGGGCGACAAACTGGTCGGAACGGCACACACTCTGCGCTACCTGCCGTTGCGGGAAGACCTCTTCCAGCAGTTCGGCAACGGCATGAACGCACAGAAGCGCGCGGTCGAGGAACTGCGCCCCGGACAGGTGCTCGTGATGGACGCGCGGCGCGATCCCACCGCGGGCACCATCGGCGACATCCTCGCGCTGCGGGCGCAGATGCGCGGAGCGGCGGGCATCGTCACCGACGGCGCGCTGCGGGACAGCACCGCCGTGGCCAACCTGGGTCTGCCCACCTACTACGCCGCAGAGCACCCCGCAGTTCTCGGACGCCGCCACATCCCCTGGGACACCGGTGTCCCCCTCGCATGCGGCGGCGCGCTCGTCCAACCCGGCGACATCCTCGTCGGTGATGCCGACGGCGTCGTCGTCGTCCCGCCGGACCTGGCCGGGCAGCTTGTAGCCGACAGCGTCGAACAGGAACGCCAGGAGCGCTTCATCGCCGAGCAGGTGGCCGCAGGCGAACCGGTCCAGGGCCTGTACCCGCTCGGCCCGGCCTGGCAGGCCGCCTACCAGCAGTGGCGCAGCACCCAGCCATGAGCACACGCACTCCCACCCAGCAACGGAGCAGCCCATGAAGTTCCGCACCGACCCCGCCACCATCCGAGGTTCCATCGCCCCCGTCGTCACACCGTTCACCGACGAAGGAGCGGTCGACCACGACAGCCTGCGGGGCCTGATCCGCTGGCAGCTGGAATCCGGCTCGCACGGCATCTCGCTGGGGGGCTCGACAGGAGAGCCGTCCGCCCAGACCACAGCCGAACGCATCGCCGCCCTGCGGACCGCCGTGGACGAGATCGGCGACCGGGTGCCGTTCCTCCCCGGCACCGGGTCGCACAAGCTGGACGAGACCCTGGAGATCACCGCTGCCGCCCAGGAGTTGGGCGCGGACGCCGCCCTGGTCATCACCCCGTACTACGCCCGGCCCACCCAGGAAGCGCTGTACCAGTGGTACGCCACGGTGGCCCGCGAGTTCCCCGGCCTGCCCCTCGTCGCCTACAACGTGCCGTCCCGTACCGCCGTCGACATCGCACCGGAGACGGTGCGGCGGCTGTACACCGACTTCGACAATTTCGTCGGTGTCAAGGAGACCACCAAGGACTTCGAGCACTTCTCCCGCGTACTGCACGCCTGCGGCCGCGACCTGCTGGTGTGGTCCGGGATCGAACTGCTCTGCCTGCCGCTGCTCGCCCTGGGCGGGGCCGGCTTCGTCTCCGCGGTGGCCAATCTCGCGCCGACGGCGGTGGCCCGCATGTACGAACTGTGGGAGGCGGGTGAGTCCGACGCCGCCCGGGACCTGCACTACCGGCTGCATCCGCTGGTCGACCTGCTGTTCGTCGAGACCAACCCCGCGCCGGCCAAGTGGGTCCTGGAGCAGCAGGGCCGGATCGCCTCGGGCTGGGTGCGTCCGCCGCTCACGTCGCCCACCGAGGACGGACTGGCCCGTATCCGCACCCTGCTCGCCGAGGGCGGCGACCTCACCCAGCAGCTCTGACACCCCAACGGAAAGGGACGCCATGCCCACAGACCTGCCCACGGGCCGCCCCGACGACCTGCCCGGCGAGATCCGGCACTGGATCGGCGGCGAACTCCTCGACAGCGCCGACGGACGCACCTTCGCCGTCTGCGACCCCGTCTCCAACTCCCCCTACGCAACCGCCGCAGCAGGCGGCCCCGAGGACGTGGACCGCGCCGTTGCCGCGGGCCGGGCGGCCTTCCCCGCGTGGTCGAAGCTGGGGACCCGCGAACGGGCCCGGATCCTGTACCGGATCGCCGACGGAGTCGAGGCGCGCGAAGAGCGCCTGGCCGCTCTGGAGACCTTCGACTCGGGCCTGCCCATCACCCAGGCCAGGGGACAGGCCCGCCGGGCGGCCGAGAACTTCCGCTACTTCGCCGACGTCATCGTCGGACTCGGAGAAGAGGCGTTCCGGGTCGGCGACGAGCAGATCAACTACGTCGTGCGCACCCCGATCGGAGTGGCGGGCCTCATCACGCCCTGGAACACGCCGTTCATGCTGGAGAGCTGGAAGCTCGCTCCGGCGCTGGCCTCCGGCTGCACCCTGGTCCTCAAGCCCGCCGAGTGGACTCCGCTCTCCGCCGGCCTGTGGCCGGAGATCCTGGAGGGCGCCGGTCTGCCGGCCGGAGTGGTCAACATCGTGCACGGCATCGGCGAGGAGGCAGGCCAGGCACTGGTCGACCACCCGCAGGTGCCGCTGATCTCCTTCACGGGTTCCACGGACACCGGCAAGCACATCGTCCGCAGCTCGGCGGCACACCTGAAGACCACATCGATGGAACTGGGGGGCAAGTCCCCGGTCGTCCTCTTCGCCGATGCCGACCTCGACGCAGCGCTGGACTCGGTCGTGTTCGGCGTGTTCTCACTCAACGGCGAGCGCTGCACCGCCGGTTCGCGCGTCCTCGTGGAGCGGCCGGTGTACGAGGAGTTCACCCGCCGCCTGGCCGAACGCGCCGAACGTGTGCGGGTGGGACCGCCCGCCGATCCCACCACCCAGGTCGGTGCGCTGGTGCACCCCGAGCACTACACACGCGTGCTCGACTACGTCGAGACCGGACAGCGCGAGGCGAAGCTGCTGGCCGGGGGATCCCGTCCCGCGCACCTTCCGGAGGGCAACTACCTCCAGCCCACCGTCTTCGCCGACGTGCCCCGCGACGCCCGTATCTTCCAGGAGGAGATCTTCGGACCGGTCGTCGCCGTGGCCCCCTTCGACGACGAGGCCGAGGCCGTCGAACTGGCCAACGCCACCGAGTACGGTCTCGCGGCCTACGTATGGACATCCGACCTCAAGCGCGGACACCGCGTCGCCCACGCCGTGGAGTCCGGCATGGTCTGGATCAACTCCCACAACGTACGCGACCTGCGCACCCCGTTCGGAGGGGTCAAGTCATCCGGCCTGGGCCGGGAGGGCGGCGCACATAGCATCGACTTCTACACCGAGTCGAAGATCGTCCACGTCATGCTCGGTGAGGCCCACACACCCCGCTTCGGCGCGTCCTGACCGTCAAGGAGCCGCACTTCATGAGTACCCCTCCCGATGTCGTCCGCTCCGCCTACGCTCAACTCGTCGTCACCGACCTGCCCAAGTCCCGCTGGTTCTGGGTCGACATGCTCGGCTTCCACGTCCAGTACGAGGACGCGTCCCTGCTCTGCCTCCGCGGTACCGACGAACTCACCCACCACTCCCTCGTGTTGCGCAGAGGCGAGACCGCGGCCCTGGATCACATCGCCTACCGGGTCCGCTCCCGCGAGGACGTGGATCGCGCCGCACAGTACTTCACCGACCTCGGCAGGCCCGTCCGGCGTGTGCCCAAGGGCGCGGGCACGCCGGGAGTCGGCGACGCCGTCCGCGTCATCGACCCGCTCGGCTTCCCCGTGGAGTTCTTCCACGACATCGAACGCGCCGAGCGCCTCATCCAGCGCTACGACCTGCGCCGTGGCGCCGAGATCGCGCGCCTGGACCACTTCAACATATGCACTCCCGACATACCCGCCGCCTACGCCCACTACGAGGCACTGGGGTTCGGCTGCTCGGAGACCATCGAGGGCGACGAACACGAGTTGTACGCGGCCTGGATGTACCGCAAACAGACCGTCCACGACGTCGCCTTTACCGGCGGCGCCGGTCCCCGCCTGCACCATGTGGGCGTGGCCACCCACGAGTCGCACCACGTTCTGCGTACCGCCGACATCTTCGGCTCCCTGCGCAAGGAGCACCACATCGAACGCGGCCCGGGGCGGCACGGCGTCTCCAACGCCTTCTACGTCTACCTGCGCGACCCGGACGGCCACCGCGTGGAGATCTACACCTCCGACTACTACACCGGTGACCCCGACCACGAGACCTACCGCTGGAACGTACGCGACGACCGCCGCCGCGACTTCTGGGGCAACGCGGTGATCGAGTCGTGGTACAAGGAAGCCTCCCCGGTCCTCGACCTCGACGGCCGCCTCCAACCGGTCGCCGAGTCCCTGCTGGACGAGTCCGCAGTACAGGTCGGTGCCGACGGCCTCGGCATCGTCGATCCGGCCGGGCAGGACGGCTGACACACCACGTGTGCCGGGCGGCGGTGAGAACCGCCACCCGGCACACGTGTTTTTCCTCCGTGACCAGCGAGTTGCCGGCCGTCAGGGCTTCCTGAACCGGAGCGGGCTGACCGCTTGCTCGGACTCGTGGTCGGGGCCGAGCGGAATGCCGGTCCGGTCACGCAGGAGGAGGGTGGCGATGAGGCCGATGACGGTCATGCCCGCGAGGTACACCATGACCGAGGTGGTCGTGCCGGTCGCGCTCACGAGTGCGGTGGCAATGGTGGGGGCGAAGGCGCCACCGATGATCGCCCCGATCGCGTACGAGATGGATACGCCCGAGAACCGGATCGAAGCAGGGAAAAGCTCCGCGTAGAAGGATGCTTGCGGACCATAGGTCAGCCCGAGACCGATCGTGAGGATCATGAGCCCCAGGGTGAGCAGTCCGATGTCGCCCGTATTGACCAGTGGGAACAGGGCCAGCACACCGGCCAGTTGGGCGAGCCAGCCGATCATGTACGTCCTGCGGCGACCGATCCTGTCCGAGACGGCCCCGGCTATCCATGTCGACAGCAGCCAGGTCGCTGCGGACGCCGTCACCGCCCAGAGCACCGGACCGCGGTCCAGCCCGAGTGGGCCCTGCGGGTCGGTCGCGTAGTTCTGGATGTAGCCACCCGTTGTCATGTATCCGACGGCGTTGTTCCCGGCGAACATCAGCGCCGCGACCAGGACGAGCCCCGAATGTCGGCGGAATAGCTGGACGAGGGGCGTCCTGGTCCGCTCGCGGCGTATCGCCAACTCCTTGAACACGGGACTCTCTTCGACCCGACGCCGCACGTAGTGTCCGACGCCGATGAGGGCGACGCTGAGCAGGAACGGGATTCTCCAGCCCCAGGAGAGGAACGCGTCGTCAGGCAGCACGAGCGTGATCAGAGCGAGCACCCCGGAAGCAAGCAGCAGCCCCAGCGGCACACCGATCTGCGGCGAAGCCCCGTACAGGCCGCGCCGCTTCGGCGGAGCGTGTTCGACGGCCATCAGCACGGCACCGCCCCACTCGCCGCCCGCCGAGACGCCCTGCACGATACGGAGCAGGATCAGAAGCAGTGGCGCGGCGATGCCGATCTGGTCGAACGTCGGCAGAACACCGACCAACGTGGTCGCGGCACCCATGAGGATCAGAGTCAGCACCAGGACCCTTCGACGTCCGTACCTGTCGCCGAAGTGCCCGGCCAGGAAGGCGCCCAGGGGCCGGAACAGAAAGCTGACCCCGACGGTGACGAAGGCGACGAGGGTGCTGTTCGCCCCCAGGCCTGCAAAGAAGAGCTGGTCGAACACCAATGCGGCGGCGGACGCGTAGATGAAGAAGTCGTACCACTCCACCGTGGTGCCGACGACGGTCGCGAACGCGACCCGTCTGCGATCTGAAGTGGTCGCCGGGGGCGGGCTCGAGGACGGCTCAGGCAGTACGGATTTCGACACGAGGCATTTCTCCCTTGCCGTTGATCGACCCATCACCGGGACCGCGGAGATCGGATGCGACGAGACAGGAGCGCCCTGCGATAGGCATGGCCGTCGCATGCCAGATCATATATTTTTTTAGATATGATGCAACGGTCAGTAGCTGCCCGTTGCGGTCTGCGCGGCCTGTGTTGCCGCGCCGGCAGCCTGTCGGCCGTCACCGTGGGGAGCAGTGGCGTCCCGCCGTGTCCCCGTCGCCGGACACGTTCGCGCACGGCGGCTTCCCGCGGAGGCCGAGCCTGGGCAGCACCGTGGTCCAGACGAGCACACATGCCACGGCGGTGGCGGCGGCCATGGTGACGACCATGGTCGTCACGGCGCTGCCGCCGAGCGAGGCGATGGGGGCCACTACGGGGCCGACGGCGAACCCCGACATGCCGAGCATCGCCGCTGCCGTACCGGCACGATCACCGTGGCCGGCGAGGGCGAGGGCCGAGCTGTTGGGACCGGCGACGCCGTAGCAGAACAGCACCGCCGCGAGCATGACGAGCAGGGCGGTCAGACCGAGCCCCGCGACGGCGGTGCCGAGCAGCCCCAGCGAGGCGACGGCGATCGCGGTCGTGCCCGCGACGTACATGCGCGCGGGACCCGCTCGACGCACAACCGCCCGGTTGAACAGCGAACCGAGCACCGCGACGATCGCGTTCATCGCGAAGACGATCCCGAACACCTGGGGGGTCAGGTGGAAGCCGTCCTGCAGCACGAAGCTGATGGACGCCAGGTAGGTGAAGAAGGCCGTGCCGCTGCACGCTCCGACCAGCAGGAAGCAGACGAAGAGGCGGTCGCGCAGAACTGCGACGAACCGTCGGCCGGTCTCGGTGACCCCTCCGCGGTGCCGCTGGTGGGGCGGCAGTGTCTCGGGCAGCAGAGTGCCCGAGACGACCAGCAGGGTGGCGCCGATACCGGCAAGCACGACGAAGAGCCCCCGCCAGTCCATGACGGCGGCGAGCTGGCTGCCCGCGACCGGAGCCAGGATCGGCGCCAGAGCTCCGACCAGTCCGAGCAGGCTGAGCAGCCGCGCGAGCTCGATGCCCGACGCGATGTCGCGTGCGGCCGCGAGCGCGACAACGACCCCCGCCGCACCGGTGATGCCCTGCAGGAACCGGGTCATGAGCAGAAGCTCGATCGTCGGGGCGAACGCGCACAGCAGCGAGAACACCGCGAAGAGCCCGACCCCCCACAGCAGCGGCTTCCGTCTCCCCAGCCGGTCACTGAGCGGACCTGCCACCAACTGGCCGAGAGCGAGCCCGAGCATGCACACCGACATCGATGCCTGAGCCAGGCTGTCAGAGGTGTGCAGGTCCTTGGCCAGCCGGGGCAGGAGCGGCATGGGCAGATCCATCGAGAGCGGCCCGAAGACCTCAAGCGACCCCAGTACGAACGCGGCGCGGCGCGCGCTCATTACGCGCGTGCCACGCGCACCGTCCGTCGTCACAGGGGTCGGCCGGCGGTACCGAGGACGCGCCGCATCCATGACTCGCGGGTGGCCACCGCCGCCCGGGACACGTCGGCGTCGGCGGAGAAGCCCGCGAAGCCGTGGTATCCGCCGGACCACACGTGCAGCTCCGCCTGGCCGCCCGTCGCCCAGATCCGGGTGGCGTAGTCGACCGCCTCGTCGCGGAAGACCTCGGCCGCGCCGACCGAGACGTACGCGGGCGGCAGCCCGGAGAGGTCACCGGCCCGCGAGGGCGCCGCGTAGGGCGAGACGGCGTCGGTGCCCCGGTCCGCGCCGAGCAGGGCGTTCCAGCCGGTTGCGTTGGTGGTGCGGTCCCAGATGCCGATGCCGTCGTACTGCAGGCTGGACACCGTTTCGTTGCGGTCGTCGAGCATCGGGCAGTCCAGTATCTGTCCCGCGAGCGGGGGACCGCCCCGGTCGCGGGCCATGAGTGCGACCGCCGCGCTCAGGCCGCCGCCGGCACTCGCGCCGCTGACGAGGATGCGAGCCGGGTCGATGCCGAGGCCGACGGCGTTCCCGGCGAACCAGGCCAGCCCCGCGTAGCAGTCCTCGGCGGCAGCGGGCGCCGGGTGCTCGGGGGCCAGGCGGTAGTCGACCGTGGCTGCTACGGCGCCGAACTTCACTACTTCCTCGACGAGTTGGGCCACGCCGAAGAAGCGGTTGCCGAGCACCATGCCGCCGCCGTGGATCCCGTAGATCCCCGGCGCGTCGCGGGTGACGCCGCGCGGCCGCAGCACGGTCAGGTCGACGTCCGGTGCTCCCGGGGGTCCGGCCACCGTGACGTGTTCAAATTCCACAGGGTTGTCGCCGATGGCCTCCTCGACGGGCGGCACGATCGTGGCGAAGTGCGCGCGGTTGGCGAGAATCGTGTCGGCGCGCAGGGGTATGCGTTCGATGAGGTCACGACAGGCCGCGAGGCCGGGTTCGAGCTGCGGGTCATAGGGGACGGGACGCAGCTGCTGGTGGGGTCGGCGCACGGTCACGGTCAGGGGCCTTCCGGGTCGACGATGCCGCGGTCTACCCAGAACGGCTCGACGAGAGAGCGCAGTTCGTCGGCCCCGAGCCGCTCCAAGAGGTCCAGGGCGCCGACGTTCTGACGGACCTGTTCCAGCTGCGTCGCGCCGACGAGCGTGGAGACGTTGGCGGGGTGAGTGAGCGTGAACGCGATCGCGAGCTGGGCCGGGGTGGTGGACAGCTTCCCGGCGAGCTCGGTGATCCCCGGGACGCTCGCCACGATCGCCTCCCGGATCCCTCCGGGGTCGCGGCCGATCTCACGGGAGGGCGAGGTCCGGCCGGCGAGGATGCCGCCCTCCAGGACGTCGGACGCCTGCATGCTGAATCCCGATGCGAAGAGTTCGGCGAACGGTGCCCCGTCGGGAATGGCGCGGCGCGCCAGGCTGTACTTCAGCTGGGCGATCTGCGGTCCGGGCACGCCTTGTTCGGCAGCGATGCGGCGCAGGGAGCGGATGTTCGCCGCGGACCAGTTGTTCACGCCCCAGGCCCGGATCAGCCCGGCGCTCTGGAGGGCGGCGAGGTCGCCGACCAGGTCTTCAAGGCGCACGTCGTCGCGTCGCAGGTCGCCGAGGATCACCAGGTCCGCGTGCTGGAGTCCGGTCCGCAGGAACGCGTTCTTCAGCTGCGGCCCGAAGCCTTCCTCGCCGAAGCCCTCGATCCACAGCTTCACCGACGCGAGGTAGTCGTCCCGGGCGATCCCGGTCGCCCGCATGACGGCACTCCACAGCACGTCGGTGAAGACAGGGGGAGTGCCCGGCATGCCGTACACGCCGACGTCGAACAGGTTGACGCCGCGGTCAACGGCGTAGCGGACCATGGTGACGGCGTCGGAGAAGTCCATCCGGTCGAAGGTGTGCCAGGAGCCGAGCGACAGGGCGGATGCCTCGATGTCGCTGGTGCCGATGCGGCGTTGGGGGAGTACTGCGGTGGTCACGTGTGCTTCCTTACGTTGTAGGTGGGTTGGCTTCCTTTCCGGGGGCGTTCAGGCGAGACGGGGGTCGATGACGGCCTTGATCTCCTTGTGCTCGCTCATCGCGGTGATGAGCGCAGAGGCCTGTGACAGGCCGACGGGCGCACTGAACAGCCGGTCCCACGGCATGCGGTCACGGAACGAACGGAAGAAGCCGATCGCTTCGTGATAGTCGGCGATGTCGCCGTTGAGGGAACCGACGATGCTGAGTTCCTTGCCCATCACCGTGCCCAGAGGCAGCGGCTCCGCGACCGGACCGGTACTGCCCACGACGACCAGGCGCGCGCCCTGCGCGGCCATCGCCACGGCTTCCCGGCCGACGGAGGGAGCACCGGCGAAGTCGAGCACCAGGTCGGCGCCGTGACCGTCCGTGAGTTCCTGCACCTGGTCGACGACTCCGTCGGAGCCCTCGGCGATGTCGACGGAATGGTCCGCGCCGAACTCGTGGGCCAGCGCAAGGCGCGCCGCGGGAGCACCGACCGTGATGACGGTGCCGGCTCCACCGATGGACGCCACCGCGGTCGCGAAGAGCCCGAGCGCGCCCGAACCCTGGATGACGACACGTGAGCCGGGACGTACGCCGCCGGCCCGGGAGTATGCGCGGAGCACGGTCTTGGCAGCGCAGCCGGCCATCGCCGCCCACGTGTCGGGTACGTCGTCGGGCAGCAGGAGTTTGGCCGCTCGGGGGACCACATAGGCGTACTCGGAGAGACCCGCTGTGGCATAGGGCGGTACGTCGGCGCGCTGCCGGAACCCGTAGCCGCGGTCGGAACACGCGACCGGCCGGCGCAGCACCGTACAGCCGTGGCATGCGCCGCACGTCGACTCCGACCAGCCGATGCGGTCGCCGACGGAGAGTTCGCGACCCAGCGCGTCCCGGGTGTCCTCGCCCACGGCGACGATCTCGCCGGCCATCTCGTGGCCGAGGACCATCGGGAGCATGCCGGGGAAGCTCATCTTCCCCGACCAGATCTCGATATCGGTGCCGCAGAGCGTCGTACAGGCGATGCGCACGAGGGCGGCGCCCGGCTCCGGCTTCTCCGGCAGCGGGAGGTCCGTGAGGTCCAGTGCGGCGCCGTGCTCGGTGAGCACGGCGGCACGTGTCGAGGAGGGAAAGTCCATTGATGCTCCTTCAGTTGAGCGTGTGTCCGGTGCTCGACGATGGGTTAGTCTACGGTCGTCGACTTAAATGTCGAGACCCCGGAGACAACGAGGAGCGCCGTGCACACAGCCGACCGAGATGCCCGCACCGCACCGGCCGATCTCATCCTGCGAGGCGGCGTGGTCCGTTCCATGGCCTCTGGCTGCGGAGGAGCGACTGCCATCGCCCTCAGGAGCGGACTCGTCGCGCGCATCGGGAGCGACGCGGAGGTGATGCAGCTCGCGGGTACGGCGACCGAGATCGTCGACCTCGCAGGGCGAGCCGTACTGCCGGGCATCAACGACGCGCATCTGCACGCGACTTGGCTCGGCGCGATGTGGCCCGACACCCTCTTCGGTGAGCACACTGCCCCGGGACCGGCACCGGAGCGTCCGCTGCTCGATGCGGGACAGCGCCGCCGCGCGATCCTGCGAGCAGGGCAACTCGCATCCTCGCTCGGCATCACCAGCTATACCGAACCCGGGCTCGGTCCCGGCGAGGACGGCGGCGCCACCGGCGCCTTCGGCACCTCTGTCGCACAGCAGTACCGCGCGCTCGCCGCAGAAGGGCGACTGCGTGCAAGGGTCACGGTCCTTAGGCTGTACGGAGAGCTCGACGGACCCAGTGACCTGGAGCACTTCCTCTCCGGTATCGCCGCGACGGACAGCGGGGCGAGGCACAGCGGGGCGACGGACAGCGGGGCGACGGACAGCGGGGCGACGCACGGCGGGGCGACGGACAGCGGGGCGACGCACGGCGGGGCGACGGACAGCGGGGCGACGCACGGCGGGGCGAGCGACCCGCGGTGGCTCCGGTTCGCCGGGGTCAAGATATTCGCCGATGGCATTCCGCCGATGAAGTCGGCCTATACGCACCGCTGTTATGCCGATGGAGTCAGTGCCACGCTCCTCGTGGCCGGGGTCGACGACGCCGACCGGGAGGCGAACCTGACACGGATGATCACCGCCGCGCACCATGCGGGTCAGCAGGTCGGTGTGCACGCCACCGGGGACCGGTCCATCGACGTCACGCTCGACGCGATCGAACGGGCCCAGGCCGAGAAGTCCGCTGACCTGAGGCACTACATCATCCACGGCGACCTCGTGACCGGGCCGCAGCTGCGCCGGATGTCCGCGCTCGGGGTGGGGCTCGACATGCAGCCGGAGATCGCGGTGCGCACCCGCTCCCTGGTGGACGACGCGCTCGGTGCCGGATCTGCCTCGGCCGCGTGGCCGCTGCGGGCGGCACTCGATGCGGAGGTTCCGCTGTGCCTGACATCCGACGCGCCGGTGCTGTCACCGGACTGGCGCCGCCAGATCGCCGCTGCCGATGAGTGGATGGGCCCGGCGGCCGACCCGGGGCGACGCATGGCCCGGCTGCTGCACTGCTACACGGTGGAGCCTGCCCGCCAGGATCACGCCGCGTCCTGGAAGGGCACACTGGCGCCGGGAATGGTCGCAGACCTCTGCGTACTCGCCGCGGACCCGTTCTCCCTGACACCCGCCGAACTGCCCGATGTCGATGTGGAACTCACCATCCTGGACGGGAAGGTCGTCTACGAGCGCGGCGTGCGTGTGACGGTGCCGGAGAGCGCCTGATTACGCGGACACCAGCGCCACTCCCTACCGGCGCCCTGCCCGCCAAGCGGGACCAATGGCCGGGGGGTAGCCCGTGGAGATCTCACATCGGGCCCCGCCCATCAGGTTTGACTGAAGGTGCGTCGGTAGGCGCCGGGTGTAGTGCCGAGATGTGCCCGGAAGCGGCGGCGCAGGTTGACTGCCGAGGTGAGTCCGACGCGGGTGGCGATGGCTTCGACCGGCAGGTCGGTCTGTTCCAGCAAGACACGTGCCGCGTCGATGCGTTGGTCGAGCAGCCACTGGCCTGGGCTGGTGCCGAGTTGTTCGGTGAAGCGCCGGGCGAGGGTCCGGCTGGAAAGCCCGGCGCGTTCGGCGAGCCGGTCGAGGGTCAGTCGGGTGTCGAGCCGGGATGTGGCCCACTCCAGCAGGGGTGCCAATGACTCGTCCGTCTTGGTCGGTCTGGGCTGTGTGGCGTACTGGAGTTGGCTGCCCTCCCGGTGCGGCGGCAGGACCATGTTTCTGGCGATCTGCGCGGCATATGCCGCGCCGTGGTCGGAACGGACCAGGTGCAGGCACAGGTCGATGCCCGCGCCGGTTCCGGCGCTGGTGGCCACGTCGCCGTGGTCCACGAAGAGCACGTCCTGGTCGATGTGCACCTGCGGGAAGGCGGCGGCGAGTCGGGCGGTGTCGCGCCAGTGGGTGGTGGCGCGCCGGCCGTCCAGCAGTCCGGCCTGGGCGAGAACGAAGGCCCCCGTGCAGATGGCGGTGATCCTCGCCCCGCGCCGGTGGGCGGTCCGCAGCGCCGTGGTGACGGCCGGTGGTGCGGGGGCACCGGGCGGCTGCCAGCCGGGGACGATCACGGTGTCTGCTTGCTCCAGAGCCTCCAGCCCGGCGTCGACGACCATCGCATAGCCGGCGGTGGTCAGCAGTGGGCCAGGCTGCTCGGCGCAGATCCCGAAGCTGTAGCGGGGCGGCTCGTCCTGCAGGGCGTTGCCGAAGACCTCGGTGGCGCAGGAGAGTTCGAAGGGCGACTGAGGCGGATTGACCAGAGCCACCACCCGATGAGGACGCATGGCAAGATTGTACCCTCAGATGTCTTTCTGGACTCTCGGTCGGACGGCCCGCACAGGACACAGTGGGCCCATGAGCGAACCCACCGAAACGACAGTGCTGAGGACCGCGGTCCAAGTCGACGGCGAGCCGACCAGCTACTTGACCGCAGGGCGGCAGGACGCCCCGCCCGTGCTGATGCTGCACGGAACGTACTGGAGCCGGGTCTGGCTTCCAGTACTCGACCACTTCGCCGACGCGGGACTCCGGCCCCTCGCGGTCGACCTCCCCG
This sequence comes from Streptomyces solicavernae, assembly GCF_029968095.1. GTDB lineage: Bacteria > Actinomycetota > Actinomycetes > Streptomycetales > Streptomycetaceae > Streptomyces > Streptomyces solicavernae. The sequence goes on from NZ_JASCIR010000012.1 coordinate 157,270, forward strand.
GCCTTGGCCGCTCAGGAGGCCAACTCACGCCAGAAACGGCCACGGTTCCAGCCCTCGCCGACTGGGTGACTCGATTCGTCTCCACGTTGGACCTCTCCGGACCCATCGCCCTGGCCGGCCACGACATCGGCGGCGCCATCGCCCAGCACCTCCTTGCCCATGACCGGCTCGACGTGTCTCGGTTCGCCTTGGTCAACTCGGTACTCTACGATTCCTGGCCCGCGCCCCATGTGGCCCAATTCCGGGACACGGACTCGGACGCGGACTCGGACGCGGGCGAGGGTGTGCTCGTCGCCCGACGGCAGGCGATTGCGAGGGTGCTGTCCGGTGTTGCCACAGAATCGTTGATTGCGGAATACGCGGACCCGTGGACCGATCAGCAGGTGCGCCGCTCCTGGTTGGCCCTGGCTGGAGCGGCCGACAACCGCTACACCCTCGACCTCGTTCCCGCGCTCCGGCGGTCTACCGTGCCCAAGCTGCTGATCTGGGGCGAGGACGATCTCCACGAGAAGGTGGCGTACGCCGAGCGGTTCGCCGCCGAGATGCCTCACACCACGCTCCTCCGTATCCCGAATGCGGATCACATCCCCACGGAGAACGCACCCGACCGGATCGGCCGCGCGCTCACCGACTTCTTCACGAGGCAGAGGCAGTAGGGCCGTTCAGCTTTGATGCCGCTCACCAGCTGATACGAAGGGCCCGCCTTCCGGGCGGACGGCGGGACTTTACGGACACTGCCTAGCTGAGCAGTTGGCCGCCGTCCACCGCCAGGCTCGTGCCGGTGATGTGGGCGGCGGTGTCGCCGGCGAGGAACACGGCGGCCGCCGCGACGTCATGCACCGTCGCGAACTTGCGCAGGGGGATGCGGTCTTCCCAGGCCTGGCGCTGCGGTGAACCCTCCGGCAGGCCGACGGCCATCATCTCGGTGAGGACAGGACCCGGCGCGACGGCGTTGACGCGGATGCGGTGCTCGGCCAGCTCGATCGCCGCCCAGCGGGTGAGCGCGTCCACCGCTGCCTTGCTGCTCTCGTAGCCGCCCATGCCGGGCGTGGGCTGCCTGCCGCCGATCGAGGAGATGTTGACGACGGACCCGTAGAGCCCTGCGTCGACCATACGGCGGGCGACCTGCTGGGTCATCAGGAACGTGCCCACCACATTGGTACGCAGGATGGCGTCCAGGTCGGTTCCCGGAAGTTCGAGCAGTGTGCCATGGACGGTGAGCAGTCCCGCATTGTTCACCAGCACCTCGACCGGCCCGAACTCCGCGTGGACTACGTCGAGTTCACGGGAGACCGCGTCGGCATCGGTGATGTCGAGGGTGCGGTGGTGAATGCCGAGGGACCGCGCCGTCTCCTTGGTGCGCTGAGCGTCCAGGTCGGCGATCACCACGGTGTCGCCCGCTGCCGCAAAGGCCGCAGCGACCCCTCGGCCGATTCCGCCCGCGCCACCGGTGACGAGCACAGTGCGTGGTCGCTTCATCGTGACTCCCCCTCACGCCGCGACCCGTGTCACGGCAACGGCTTTATAGTATACAGGTGTAGACGAAAAAGCTGCCGAGGCTTTCGGAGGAGCTTTGAGCGCTGCACAGTCCGTACCCCGCCGCATGTTGGGCCCAGGTGGCCCAGATGTGCCGGCGCTGGCACTGGGGTCCTGGAACACCTGGGACCGCATGGCATTCGATGACGCCGTCTCCCTGGTCGCGCAAGCAGCGGAGCTCGGCTGCGCGTTCTTCGACGTCGCGCACTACAACATGGGCCCGCACGCGGAGAACGCCCGCACCGATCTGATCTTCGGTCGCGCCGTGCGCGAGGCCGGACTCGCCCGCGCCGACTGGCAGTTCTGCGGCAAACTCTGGCTCTGGGACTACCCCACGACCCCCTTCACACAGCAGATGGAAACGTCGCTGGAGCGCGTCGGCGTGGAGAGCGCCGACATGGTCGTGGTCGGCGACTACCTCGGCGAACTCGACGTGGAGCGAGTGGTGACCGACGTCGCCGAACAGATCCACGCCGGCCGCTTCGCCGTATGGGGTGTCAACAATTGGCGGTACCGTGACCTGCGCGCGGCGATCGACATCGCTCGCGAGCGGGATCTGATACCCCCGGTGTTCGCCCAGCTGAAGTACGGCCTGGTCCGCCGCTCGATGGCCGAAGGCCCCTACTACGCCCCGCTGTTCGACTCCGGGGAGCTGGCCCTTCAGGCGTCCGACGTCTTCGAGGGCGGCATGCTCGTGGGCAATCTCGCACCGGACCGCAAGATCGGTGCCGACATCGGCGGCATCCGCAAGCGCATCACCGCCTCATACGGCGAAGTGCGCCGGCTCGCCGATCAGTTCGGCGCCACACCCGCCCAGCTGGGAATCGCCTTCTGCCTGGCCAACCCCGCCACCGCGAACGTGCTGGTCGGCGTCTCCCGGTACGCCCAACTCCAGGACAACCTCAAGGCGTTCGCGCTGCTGGACCGCGTGGGGGCCCCGGAACTGCGGAGGGCGGCGGCGGACCTGTGGCTCGACCGGCATGTCGCCGCGGACGGCACCGGGTGACGCACCGCGGCACCGAAGGCCGTTCACGAACCTGCTCAACACCCCTGCCAACATTTCAGGAGGACACCATGACCACATCCAGTACGTCCGCCACGCCCAGCCGCATCGTCGACATAGCCATCGGTTACATGGCTGCGAAGCAGCTCTTCGCCGCCGCTCGCACCGGCCTGTTCCAGGCGCTCGCCGAGGGTGAGCGCGACGCCGAGGGCCTGGCCGCGGCGACCGGAGTCAGCGAGCGGATGGCGAGGATCCTCGGCGACGCCATGAACGGTCTTGGGCTGCTCGAACGCAGCGACGGCCGCTACCGGCTCGCGCCGGACTCGGCCGCGTACCTGACGGGCGAAGGCGACCTCGACCTGAATCCCTTCCTCGCCTTTCTGAACGACATCAGCTACGGCCACTGGCTCCAGTTCGACGACACCGTCGACACGAGCAAGCCAGGTCAGCTGGACATGGACGCGGCCCGGTGGGAGACGTTCATGGGAGGGGTCATGCGCTACAACGCGCTGCACGCCGCCATGCTCACCCGCACGTTCGACTTCGGGCCCTATCGCGAGCTGCTGGACCTCGGCGGGCTCTCGCCGGCCTTCGCCATCGGAGCCCTGCAGGCCAACCCCGACCTTGAGGCCCGTTTCGTCTTCGACCCGGGCTCCTCGGAGGCCATCGCCCAGGCCCTCGACGCGGCCGGCGTCGCGGACCGCGCACGGATCGATCCCGCTGCGACGGACACGGCCCAACCGGGCGGAGACCACGATCTGGTGATGGTCAATCACGTCATCCACCGCTTTACCGCCGAGCAGAACCGCACCATCCTCGCCCGCGCCCGCGCCGCCGCACGGACCGGAGCGACGCTGCTGCTGCTCGACTTCCTGCTGGATGACGACGAACGCCAGCGCCCCATCGACGCGTTGCATGCGGGCGAGTACCTCGTGATCGACGGCACGGTCGTCTATCCGGAGTCCGAAGTGGGGGAGTGGCTCGATGCGGCCGGCTGGCGCCGGCGTGAGGTGCTGGCGCTTCCCGGATGCCCCCGCGTCATCGTCGCTGAGGCGGTCTGAAGCCTGGTCCCGGAGCCGAGCTGAACCCTGGCCCTGCCACGTGCCGATCGGCTGTGGCAGGGCCATTGCCTTTTTAGCCGACGACCGTAGACTAACGGCCACGACGCTGAGATGGCGTGCAGGGGAACTCTGTGCACCCACATCCGTCCTTGGGGCCGAGCGCTGCGGCGGCGACGAGGACCTGCGATTTCCTCTCCGGCTCGATCTGGCATCAGTGCCCCTCTTACCCGAGAGAAGACTCCATGAAGAGGACCTGCAGAGCCATGCTTGTCGCGATTCTCGCGCTCGCGCTGGCCGCCTGTACGAACGCCGGTGCCACGACCGGTAGTCGACCCGACGACGGCATCAGGATCGGGACCCTTCTCGATGTCACTTCCTGGGACCCCGCGAAAGCCGATATCGGCTTCGACGGCCCCTACCTGTCCGCGGTCTACGACCCGCTGGTCGCCCTCGACAAGGACTCGAACCCCATTCCCGCCCTTGCCACTTCGTGGAAGTACTCCTCTGATCGCCGAACGCTCACGATGCATCTGCGTACCGGGGTCAAGTTCACCGACGGGCAGTCCTTCGACGCCGCGGCCGCCGTGCAGAACCTCAAGCATCTGAAGGCAGGCGTCCGGTCGGGGCAGACCTACGCCAACGTCGACGACGTCAGGGAGGTGGACCCGGACACCATCGCCATCCATCTGAAGAAGAAGGACGACGCCCTGCTCTACTACATGGGACTGGGGCGCAGTTGGATGGCCTCCCCCGCGGCGATCAAGGCCGAGCAGCTCACCGCGCGGCCGGTCGGCTCAGGCCCGTACACCTTCAACACAGGCCGTTCGACACCGGGTTCGCAGTACGTGTTCACCAAGAAGGCGCGGCACTGGGACAGCGGGACCTACCCCTTCGGCACGGTGAGCATCTTCCCGATACCCGACCCGACCGCGAGCTTCAACGCCATGCTCTCCGGCCAGCTGAACGTCAGTTACGCCAACGAAGCCGACATTCCACACGCGAAGCGGAACGGCTGGAACATCCAGTCCAAGGTAGCCACCTGGGTGGGCCTGCAGTTCACAGACCGTACGGGGAAGCGGCTGAAGCCACTCGGTGACGTGAGGGTGCGTCGAGCCATCAACCACGCCTTCGACGGTGCCGCGATCCTCAAGTCGGTGGGCCAGGGCGCCGGGGTGGCGACCAACCAGGTGTTCCCTGCGGGAGACGCCGCATATGACGCCTCGCTCAACGACCGGTACGCATTCGACATGGACAAGGCCAAGCGGCTCATGGCCGAAGCGGGTTATCCGGACGGGTTCCGGGTGAGCATGCCGATGTCCTCGATCTTCCAGGGCTGGCAGCCCGCCGTCCAGCAGATTCTCGGCCAGCTCGGCATCGAGGTCACCTGGAAGAACATGTCGCCGGCCGACTACCAGAAGAACGCCGCGACCTTCCCCATGTTCATCGCGGTCCTGGCCCTGGACTCCAACCCGGCGGCGTCGGTGGACGGCCGGATCACCTCCCGTCAGTGGTTCAACCCGAACCCCTCGACCGAGGCCTTCCCCGAACTGAGCGAACTGCTCCGCAAGATAGGCGCGACAACCGGCAAGGAACAGCTCGCGCTGATCCGCCGGCTCAACGCGGAAGTCACCGACCAGGCCTGGCAGAACGTCTGGTACCAGGCCAACAACACCTACTTCAGCATCAAGGGCATCACGGTGACCCCCATCACCGGGATGATGTTCCCGACCCTGCGGTTTATCCAGCGCGGCTAATTCCCGTTCGGCGTCGGCCGCCCGGTAGGCGCATGCCCGACGCCCCCAGAGGGGTCCCTACATGATCAAATTCACGCTCCGGCGACTGCTGTCAGGAGCCGTCCTGCTTCTGGTCGTCACCTCAGCCTCCTTCTTCCTGGCGCATCTGGCCATCGGCGACCCCACGGCCGGCCTGCTCGGCGACAGCGCCACCCCGGCCCAGCGTGCGGCACTGCGCGAACAACTCGGTCTGGACCGCGCGCTCCTCACACAGTTCTGGGACTGGTTCTCCCACGCCGTACAAGGCGACTTCGGTACGTCGTGGCGCAACTTCCAGCCCATCTCCGACCAGATAGCCCTGCGTGTCCCCGTCACCTTGTCGGTGGTCGTGGCGGCCACACTCCTCGCGGCCGTCGTCGGACTCGCCGTCGGGGTCGCCACGGGCCTGCGGCCGAGCGGCATCCTCGCCCGCGGCCTCAAGCTGGCCTCAGTGGTCCTGTTCGCACTGCCCGGGTTCTGGGTGAGCCTGGTGCTCGTCATGGTCTTCGCGATCAAGCTCCAGTGGTTTCCCGCCGTCGGCTACGTCCCCCTCGTGCACTCGGGCACCGGCTGGCTCCGCTCCATCACCCTGCCGTCCATCGCGCTGGCTCTCGGCGCGATCGTGATGATCGCCGAACAGCTGCGCAACGGCTTCCTTCAGGTGAACAACCAGGACTTCGTCCGCACCCTGCGCGCTCGCGGGCTGTCCTCCCGGCGCGTGACGCTCCACGTACTGCGCAATGCCTCGCCTGCCGCGCTCACCGTCCTCGCGGTGATGTTCGTCGGGCTCCTGGGCGGAGCGATCGTCGTCGAGATCGTCTTCAACCTCCCCGGCATCGGCAGCCTCACCCAGTCGGCCTCCCAGATCGGAGACATCCCGGTCCTGCTCGGCCTGACCGTCGTCACGGTCGTCTTCGTCGTCGTCATCAACTTCCTGCTCGACCTCGTGCTCGGGTGGGTCAACCCGAAGGTGCGAGAGCAATGACCGACGCCGCGTTCCCCGCCGACATCACGCCATCCCCAGGCAAGCAAGGACTCTGGGCCCGGTACCTGCGCCGCCCAGCCGGCGTCGCCGCCCTCGCGGTGTTCCTGCTGGTCGTACTCGTGGGACTGTTCGCCCCGCTGATCGCGCCGCACGACCCGAACTTCGTCGACTTCGCCCTCACCCAGACGCCGCCAGCACCCGGTCATCTGATGGGCGGCGACTCAGCAGGCCGGGACATCTTCAGCCGACTCCTCTTCGGGGCGCGCACCACGTTGTACGGAGCAGCCGTCGCGTGCCTGGCAGGCGTTGCGCTCGGAGTGCCCGCCGGGGTGGCCGCCGGCTACTTCGGCGGCCCGGCCGACCGCATCTGCTCCTGGATCAGCGACGCCGCCCAGTCGGTACCCGGCATGATCGTCCTCCTCATCGTCGCGGCCGGCACGGGCGGCGACTTCACCGTTCTGATGGTGACGGTGGGCGCCTTCATGGCCCCCGGCTACTACCGCATGTCCCGTTCGAAGACGCTCGCCGTGCGCAACGAGCCCTACATCGACGCCGCCCGCGTCGCGGGGCTCACCCACACCAAGATCCTTTACGCCCATGTGCTGCGCGCCGTCCACGCCCCGGTGATCATCCAGTCCGCCCTCACCGCGGGTGTGGCGATGGGGATGCAGGCCGGTCTGCAGTTCCTCGGCATCGGAACCGCGTCGAACCCCAACTGGGGACAGATGATGAACGACGGGTTCCGCACCATGCTGACCCACCCGCTGATACTCCTGTGGCCGTCAGCCGCACTGGGAGTCACCATCGCCGCACTGGCCTTCATGGGTTCCACCCTCGGCGACCTGGTGAGCGTGCGCACCGAACCGGTGTCCCGGCGCGCCCGACCCGCCGCACCGCCGCGCGACGAGGGAGCCCGCAGCGGCGATCTGGTCCACGCCGTCGAGGACAGCGCGCTGAGAGTCGAGAACCTCCGCGTCACCTACCGCACTCCGGACGGTGACAAGCAAGTCGTACGGGGGGTCTGTCTGGACGTCGCCCCCGGTGAAGTGCTCGGTATCGTCGGCGAGTCCGGGTCGGGGAAGTCGCAGACCGTGTTCTCCACGCTGGACCTCCTGCCGGCCGAAGGCCACAGCACCGCGGACGGCGTCTGGATCGCAGGCCGGCCGGTCGGCGACCTGCCACGGGCCAAGCGCCATGCGCTGCTGGGCACCCGGATCGGCTACGTGCCCCAGGAGCCGATGAGCAACCTCGACCCCTGCTACACCATCGGAAACCAGCTCGTCGAACCCCTGCGAGCAGTGCATGAGCTGTCGAAGGACGAAGCGAAGGAGCGGGCACGGGCCATCCTGGTGCGGGTAGGCATCACGGATCCCGAGCGCGTGCTGGCCTCCTACCCGCACCAGATCTCCGGCGGGATGGCGCAGCGCGTACTGATCGCAGGCGCGGTCGCGGGGAACCCCAGCCTGCTGGTTGCGGATGAGCCGACCACGGCGCTGGACGTCACCGTGCAGGCCGAAGTCCTTGAGCTGCTGCGCGAACTGCAGCAGGAGTACGGGATGGCACTCGTCATCGTCACGCACAACTTCGGTGTGGTCGCCGACATCTGCGATCGCGTCGCCGTGATGAAGGACGGAAAGATCATCGAGACCGGTCCGGTCGACCAGATCTTCACGCAACCCGGCGACCCCTACACGGCAGAACTCATCCACGCCTCGCAGGACGACACCGAAAGCCGCGCCGAACTGGACGCGGCCTGGAACAAGGCCGGACGGACGGTGCGCACATGAAGACCGAGACGAACGAAACGCCCCTGCTCGCCGTGGACAACCTCGTGGTCGACTACCGCCGCGGCCGCACCACCTTCCGCGCACTGAAGGGTGTCTCGATGACCATCGGGACGGGGGAATGCGTGGGCCTCGTCGGCGAGAGCGGATCGGGAAAGTCGACGCTCGGCAAGGCCATCCTCGGGCTGACCGACGTCACCTCCGGCAGCATCACCTTCGACGGCAGCCCCATCACCCACCTCAAGGGAGCCGCCCGGCGCCGCCTGGCCGCCGACCTCCAAGTGGTCTTCCAGGACCCGTACGGTTCGCTGGACCCGACACTCACGGTCGGACAGATCCTCGCCGAGCCCCTCACCGCCGCCGGCACCAGCCGGGCCGACGCGCATCGAGCGGTGGCCGAGATGCTCGACCACGTACGCCTCCCCGCGGACACCGTGACGCGCTACCCCAGCGAATTCTCCGGCGGCCAGCGCCAGCGCATCGCCATCGCCCGAGCGCTCGTGCGCCGCCCGCGCCTCATCGTCTGTGACGAACCGGTCAGCGCGCTCGACCTGACCACGCAGGCTGCCGTGATCGACCTGTTCATCGACATCCAGCGCGAGACCGGAGTCTCCTACCTCTTCGTGTCTCACGACCTCGGGGTGGTACGGCGCATCTGCCACCGTGTCTCGGTGATGTACCGGGGAGAGTGCGTCGAGAGCGGACCGAACCAGACGATCACGCGCAACCCCGAGCACCCCTACACGCGCCGGCTGCTCCTGGCGTCTCCGGTCGCCGACCCGGCCCGGCAGGCCGAACGCAGGCGGAGCTGGCTCGGACTGCAGTCGCCGACGGGGTCGCCGGTACCGTAGGAACAACTATGCCGAAGATTATCGACCACGATCAGCGGCGGCGGGAGATTGTCGCCGTCGCGAAGAAGCTCATCATTCAGGGCGGTTTCGAAGCCGCGACCATGAGGAGCATTGTCACTGAGGCGGGCTTCGCCAATGGCGCCCTGAAGCGGTACTTCCCCAGCAAAGACAGCATCGTGGCCGCCACCTTCCAGAGCGTGCTCGCGGAGATGAACGAGCGGACCGGAGAACACGATCCGTCGCTCGACCCGAAAGAGGCCCTGCGCCATGACATCGAGGCGACGCTGCCACTGGACACGTACCGCATAGATTCCGCCCGCGTGCTACTCGCGCTGTGGGAGCACTCGGTGGCCAACGAGGACCTCGCCTCGCTGTACCGCGACCATCTGCGCGAGTGGCGCAGGCGCCTCGCCGAGCGGATCGCCGAAGCCCGAGGCAAGGGCGAGCCCGCCGACGCATCTGCCGTCACCACGCTCGCGGGTGAGGTCATCGGCATGTCCATCGGGGCCAACGTCACCTGCGTGATGTTTCCCGACGGCGCGCTGATTCCGGAACACCGTGCGTATGTCGACCGGCTGATGACGAACATCGTCGGCTGATCCGGCCCCCAGGAGCCGTGATCATCAGGACCGACTACGGCTCAACCGGACGAGAAGCTGGGCCACACCCCACCGGCGTGGCCCAGCTGCGCAGTTGGGTTCCCGTTCTCTGCCGTCAGCGCCCCTCGCGCGGGACGTTCTCGTCCGAGGCGTACTCGGGGCTGAGCGAGAGCGCGCTGAAGCGGAAGGGGCGGTCGACGCGGTGGAAGCCCAGGGGACAGTGCCGCGTCCCGGCAGGGATGTACACGGACCCACTGGTTGTGACGGTGTGGCGTTCCCCTTCGATGTCGAAGTAGATCTCCGCGCCGAGATCCTGGGGGTTGTCCGGGTCGCTCCCGGTCCAGATCAGCACCTCGTCGTAGTCGTGCTCGTGCTCGCTGACCCACTGCACGGACGACGAGCACTCGTTGATCCAGCAGTAGGTCATGTGGATCCGGCTCTGCGGTACGTCTGCCGAGCGCATGAGCGCGAAGGCCTCGCCCACGTTCTCCGGCGTCGGCAGGCCTGCGACGGCGCCCTCGTTGACCAGGTCGTCCACGCAGCTCCCCATGGTCCGGACGAAGAGGTGCTCGTACTTGCTCGCCATTTCATCTCCTCTGAAGGGGCATGAAGGTGTGTTGCTGACGCCGTTTCCGGGGGTTCGGCCGCCACGGAACGCCGGCAGTCCGAACCTAGGCGAGGGCATCCGCGCTGCCCTTGTTCCGCCCCGCACGACGGTTGTCCGTCGGCGCAGGCACGGGTGGCACGGCCGGGGGGCGATCGAGGGGCAGTACTCGCCCGGCCTCAGGGGGCCAGGCAAGGTCGACGTCCGCCCCGACGTCCAGAAGGACGCCCTCCTCGACCGGCACCTCCGCCTTCAGCGGCACCGGAACCCCCGGCACCGAAAGACGGCAGCTGAACACGTCCCCGCGGTATGCGGTGTCCAGTACCGACCCCCGGAGCCGCCCGGAGGTCCCGCCTGCCCCCACCGGGCTGACCCGGATCGATTCGGGGCGCACCATGAGCCAGGCCGGCCCGGCGTCCGTGCGGGTTCCGCCGGCAGGGTCGGGCGGCGTCGGCATCCGCACCTCGCCGAGCTGTACTGCCATGCCGAAGGCCGCGGGGACGAGATCGACCGGCAGTACGTTGGCGTCGCCGACGAACTGCGCCGCGAACGCAGAATTCGGACGTCGGTAGATCTCCTCGGGTGCGGCGAACTCCACCAACCGGCCCCGGTCGAAGAGAGCTATCCGGTCCGACAGCGCCAGCGCCTCGCGCTGGTCATGCGTCACATGCACAAAGGTCGCCCCGGTTTCCCGGTGCATGCGGCGCAGTTCGACCTCCATCTGGAGCCGGACCTTGAGGTCGAGAGCGGACAGCGGTTCGTCGAGCAGCAGCACCCGGGGGCGCTTGATCAGCGCCCGCGCCATCGCCACCCGCTGCATCTGACCGCCGGACAGTTCGTGGGCGCGGCGCCCGCCGAAGTCCGCGAGGTCGACGAGCCCAAGCATGTCCTCGACCCGGCGGGCGATCTCCTGCTTGCCGCGGCGCTCGACGCGCAGGCCGAACGCGATGTTGTCGGCCACGTTCAAGTGCGGGAAAAGGGTGGGGCGTTGGAAGACCATGTTCACCGGTCGCCGGTCAGGTGACCTGCCGGTGATCTCCTCACCGCCGAGCAGGATGCGGCCCCTTCGAGGTGTCAGGAATCCGGCAATGGCGCGCAAGAGCGTCGTCTTCCCGCACCCCGACGGGCCGAGCAGGGTGACGAACTCGCCTTCCCCGAACGACAACGACACATCGTTCAATGCGACGTTGCCTCGGTACTCATGGGACACGTCACGGATTTCGAGATCCCAGGACATCACGACACCTCTCTTCGGTCGTCACCGGACCGGACCTGGCCGCCGCGCAGCGCACCGCCACCGCGCCGTGCGTTGCGCAGTACTACCAGGGCAGAGACACCCAGTACGGCGAAAGTGAACAACATCAGCAGGGACGAGACCGCGTTGATCGAAGGGTCGACGGTGCGCGAGAGCAACGCGTAGATGTACAGCGGAACGGTGGAGTTGGTGCCGCTGGTGAAGAACGTGACCGGGAACTCGTCGAAGGACAGGACGAACGCCAGAGACGCGGCGCCCGCGATCACCAGCCGCACGGCGGGAAGCGTGACCCGGAGGAAGACCTGCAGACCGCTCGCTCCCAGATCCCGGGCGGCCTCTTCGACCGCCGGATCGAGCCGGTCGAACGTGGTGCGCATGATGACCACGACCAGCGGCAGCACCACGAGCAGTTGACCGAGGACGATGGTCCAGAACGAGTTCGGGATGCCCACACGGTGGACGAACATCAGGACACCCGTGCCGAGGAAGACCGCGGGCATGGTCATCGGCGCCAGCAGCAGCCCCGTGACCGCCCCGCTCGCCCGCGAGCATGCACGCGACAGGCCGAAGGCCGCCGCCACACCGATCGCGACCGCCAGCACAGTGACGGTGACGGACACCTGGACCCCGTACAGGATGGAGTTCAGGAACAGCGGGGTGGAGAACACCTCGGCATACCACCGCAACGAGAAGCCGGTGAAGGGGATGGACAGCGACCCGGTCCGGTGGAAGGAGTACAGCACCACCAGCACCAGAGGCGCATACAGATAGGCCAGCATGAGCACGGCGAAGGAGCCGCCGAACGACAGCTTGGACAGCAGGCGACGCCTCATGAAGCACCCCACTCGATCTCCTTCGCGCCGCACCACCGCAGCACGAGCATCGCGAGGCCGTACAGCACGGCGTACGCGCACGCCATGGTCAGGCACAGTGCCGCGCCGGCCGCCCACTGAGCCGTCTCACTGAAGTCGTGCTGTACCTGCAGGCCCAGCATGATCTGGGCCGAGCCGCCGAGGAACTGCGGAGCGACCCAGTCGGTGGAGGAGAAGAGGAACGACAGGGCGAACACCGAGGCCAGGGGCCGGGCCATCAGGGGCAGCACCACCCGCCCCCACAGTCGCGGCCCGCTCACCCCGAGGTCGCGCGCCACTTCCAGGTAGTCGGGACGGATCGGGCGGAAACCGCCGTACAGGATGAGCACCATCATCGGCAGGTACAGCTGAGCCTCGGCGATCACTACGGCGACGCGGTTGAAGAGCAGGAACTCCAGCGGCCCACTGATGATTCCCACGGCTTCGAGCGCGCTGTTGACGATGCCGTGCGTGCCGAGCATGGTTCGCCACGCATAGATCCGCACGAGATAGCTGGCGAACATCGTGGCGATCACCAGGGCAAGCACCAGGGGGCCGAGCCGGCCCGCCCGGTACCGGATCCAGTACGTGAGCGCGAGGCCCGCGAGCGTGATGACCACGGCCGTTTCGATACCGACCAGCACCGAGTTGGCGGCCATGGTGCGCAGCGCAGGGGAGGTGAACAGCGCGGTGTAGTTCTCCGCGGTCCACGGCCGCACCACCTTGGTGAAGCCCTGGTCCGTCAGGAAACTCGTGGTCGCCACCAGCACCAGCGGCGCCACGAACGCGACGAGCGCCACGAGGGTGGCCGGGGCGGTCCACCACAAGGGCCGGTGCTCCGACCGGGGGCGGGCGCGCGCTTCCGCCTCGATGCCGGTGTGGTTCGGGAGTGTGGACGAAGGAGCAGACACCCGGTCCGCCTTTCTCACTGGTCCCTGCCGCTACGCGCGGCCCGCCTTCTGCTTGGCCCGCTGCCAGGCCGCCATGAACGTCCGATACGTGACGCCCGCAGGTGTCCGGGCTTCGATGGCCGGGAAGTACGTGGTCGGCGCCGTGGCGAAGGTCCGCTCCAGCGGATCGATCGGCACCGAGTCCGTGTACCACTGCGGCAGCGCCGACAGCGCGCCCTCGACCGAGGGCATGGCGCCGTACCGCCTGGCGATGGCGCGTCCCACCGGCACGGTCAAGGCCTGGTTGATGAACGCATGGGAGGTCGTCGGGTTGCCGGCGCCTTTGGGGATGCCGTACATCGAGGACCAACTGATGCCGCCCTCCTTAGGGTTGGTGTTGCAGCGGATGGACCCCTTGCCCCGCGCGGCGGTGTTCACGACGCTCTCCGGTGTGCCCGGGAGCGACGCCAGGACCTCGCCCGAGGCGAGCAGAGTGAAGGAGTCGCCGTCCGTCTTGGCGAGGCTGCGTGCCTGCCGCACCAGTCGTGCGAGCAGATCGCTCACCTCGTCCAACTGGCGTGGGGACAGCGTCGCCGGGTCGTACCGCAGCATCTGGCAGCCGATCGACATCACCGCACCGGCCGCGTCGAGCATCGTGAACTTCCCCTTCCATTCGGGGTTGAGGAAGTCGTAGTAGGAAGCGGGTTCCGGGACCGAGTCCGCGTCGTAGGCGATACCGAGCACGTTCCAGGCGAAGGGGATACCGACGGTGTTGCCGTCGGAGTCCTTCCGCGCCCGCATCGCGTCGGGACCGCCGAACCCGGGGATGAGATTGCGCAGGTTGGGGATCTGGCCGAGGTCCAGCGGCTCAAGGACGTCGGCGCCGAGCCAGCCACTGCGGAATTGGTCGATCCACATGACCAGACTGGTGCCGTGTGCCCCTCCCGCCGCCAGCTTGGCGATCTTCGCCCCGTCGTCCGGCGGGAAATTGCCGCGCAGGTACACGTCGTTGCGGTCCAGCCAGGTACGGAACTCCGGCACGTCCTGGATGATGTTCACGACGCTGCTGCCCATGAAGTCGAGCTGCCCGCCGACCTGACCTTTCCGGATTCCGGTACCGCAGGCAGCCACGGCAGGCGCGAGACCGCCGGCCAGGAGGGCCGCGCCGCCGGCGCGGAGCACTCCGCGCCGCGGGATCGACTGTGTCATCTTCAACTCCGGTCGCGAGGGGACCAGGTGTCGGCGCATCCGGCACACCTTGTTGTCGGGGAAGTGTTCACGCCATCTGCACCGTGCGCCTTGACTGGGCGAGCACGCCGGTTGCGCCGGCGCGAAAACGTGCGCGGTGCGGCCCGCGCTCGTGCGAGCCTTCGATCTCCCCTGGACGCACCCGTCCGACTGTGAGTGAATGCCGGAATCGGTCTCCGGCAAGGGAGGACGCAGCGATGAACCCGTGCACCGCGGTGCAGGCCTCTGACGGAAGCACAGCCGTCGAGGCCGTGGCCGCCCGTGACTTCGCCGAATGGCGGCGCATGGTGTCGGAGTCGTATGTGCCGTTGCAGGTCGAAGAGGGCCCAGGCCCGTTCGTCGGCTCGATCCGCAGCCTCCATCTGGACGGCGTGCTCATCAGCGGGCTGCACACCAGCGCGGGCCGAGTGCTGCGTACGCCCAAGCTGGCGGCTCAGGCCGACCGGGCCTACTACAAACTCAGCATGCAGCTCTCCGGTTCCGCACTCCTCGTCCAGGACGGCCGGGAGGCACTCCTGACCACCGGGGACTTCACCCTCTACGACAGTTCGCGGCCCTACACCATTGCCTCCGACGAGGCCTACCGCGCACTGGTCATGATGTTTCCACGCAGCATGTTCGACCTGCCGGTACACCAGGTCGCGACGATCACCGGTACGAGGATCTCCGGACACGACGGACTGGGACGCCTGGTCAGCCGATTCCTGCAGAACATGGCAGGCGACCTCGACGCACTGAGCGGCACCGGTGGCACGCGGCTGGTGCACAGCCTGCTCGGCCTGGTGAGCACCGCGCTCGCCGAACGGCTGGAGCTGCGCCGGCAGGACACCGCCGGCGCACACCGTGCCCTGGCCGTCCGCGCCCGCGCCTTCATCGAGGCCAACCTGGGCCACAGCTCGCTGTCACCCGACGAGATCGCGGGCGCGCACTTCGTCTCCACCCGGCATCTGCAGAACGTGTTCCGGGAAGAGGGCACTACGGTGACCGCATGGATCAGGGAACGTCGGCTGGAACGCTGCCGGCGCGAGCTCTGCGATCCGATCAACGCGCAGATCCCCGTCTCCTCGATCGCCGCCCGATGGGGATTTCCTGATGCGGCGCACTTCAGCCGGGTGTTCAAGAGCGCATACGGCGCGAGCCCGAGCGACTGTCGCAGCCACTGAGCGTTCGCCCGGAGACAACCTCCATGCCGTGAAAGACAAGGAGACAGGCCAGACCCTCCCTACTCTGTTGAGTGCCAAGCGAGTTGGTATTCCGATGTGCACCTCAACGGAGAAGAGGCATCCCGATGGCAGACAAGTTCGGTCATCTCTTCGTCACGCAATTCCCGGAATGCGGCGACGACATGGTCAACGAGGGCGACGCCGCAGGTTTTGAACTTCCCGCGAATCTGAGTGAGCCCTGGGCCGCGATGCGCGCAGCGGACGTACCGACTGCGAGCGCCTACATCACCACCAGCTGGGTCGGCGAGGTGGACACCGAGGTCGAGTGGGTACGCGAGCACGAACACGACTACGACGAGATTCTGATGTTCGTCGGAAACGACCCGGAGAACGCGGACGACCTCGGCGCCGAGATCTACATGACCATCGAAGGTGAGAAGCGGGTGCTCACCACGACGAGCTCGGTATTCATACCGGCCGGGACGAAGCACTGCCCGCTGGGATTCCACCACGTACGCCGGCCTTTCCGCTTCTTCGCGGTCGCGCTCAGCGGGAACGGCCACTACCAATAGTCATAACGGTCGCGGCCGCTACCAGCAGCCATATCGGTCACGGCCACTGCCCGCAGCCATAACGGTCGCGGCCACTGCCGACCGCGAAAGTCACCGCCGTACACCGATTTCCCATGAAGGAGCAGCACGTGCCCACAGGTCTGTACATCGGTGGCGAGTGGCTCGAAGCCCGCGGTGAAGGCTTCGAGACCCGTGACCCTGCGACCGGTCAGGTCATCCGTGACGTAGGCGCGGCCTCGGCACCGGACGTGGACGATGCGGTCGCGGCGGCGCGCCGGGCCCTGAGCGGCCGGGAGTGGGCGGCGCTGCTCCCGGTCCAGCGGGCCGCGCTGCTCTTCCGGCTGGCCGAGCTGATCGAACAGCACCACGAGGAGCTGGCCGCACTGGAAACCCGGGACCAGGGCCAGCCGATCCAGATCTCCCGCAACGTCAGCGTCACCGGTGCCGCCGAGCACTTCCGGTACTTCGCCGGGTGGGTCACCAAGATGCAGGGCGCAACCAACCCGGTCTCGTATCCCGACACTCTGCACTACACGCGGCGCGAGCCGATCGGTGTCAACGCACTGGTCACGCCGTGGAACTTCCCGCTGATGATCCTGGCGTGGAAGCTGGCTCCGGCCCTGGCCACCGGCAACACAGTGGTGATCAAGCCGAGTGAGGTGACTCCGCTGACGGCCCTCAGGCTGGTGGAGCTGACCGAGGAGGCGGGCTTCCCGCCGGGCGTGGTCAACCTGGTGAACGGCGACGGCACGGTCGGGGCCATGCTCAGTGAGCACAACGGCGTCGATCACCTCTCGTACACGGGCTCGACCGCGGTCGGAAAGCTGATCACCAGGGCAAGCGCGGAGTCCAACCTCAAACGCCTGACCCTGGAACTGGGCGGCAAGGCGCCGAGCGTGATCGCGGCCGACGCCGACATCGACGCCGCCGTACGGGGCAACCTGGCCGGCTCGACGCTGAACAGCGGTCAGGTCTGCGCCGCCTACACCCGGTTCTACGTGGACCGCAAGCGCGAGCAGGAGTTCGTGGAGAAGCTCGCCGCCGGGCTGCGGGAACTCCGGCTCGGCCCGGGCATCGACGAGCGCAGCCAGCTCGGCCCCCTGGTGTCGGAACGGCACCGCGGCCATGTGCAGCGCCTGGTCGACACGGGACGCGAACAGGGCGCGGAACTCGTCACCGGCGGCGCACCCGGCGACGGCGTGGGCTACTTCTACCAGCCCACGCTGTTCGCCGGAGTCACCGACGAGATGACCGTCATGCGTGAGGAGATCTTCGGTCCGGTGCTGGCCACGACCAGCTACGAGGACACCGATGAGCTCGATGCCGTACTGGACCGCGCGAACGACACCGAATACGGTCTCGCGGCGACGGTCTGGACGCGCGACATCAAGACCGCGCACCGCTTCTGCGAGGGGATCAGAGCGGGCTCGGTCTTCGTCAACATGCCGCCGATCCCGGACATGGCAGCCCCGTGGGGCGGCGCCAAGGCCTCCGGCTGGGGTCGTGAGATGGGGCCGTGGGCGCTGGACGCCTACACCGAACTCAAGTCGGTGTGGATGCATTACGGGTACTGAATCCGGTGAGGGCGGCCGACTGCTCTGGCGGGCGAAGCCGCGTGCGAGAAGCCGCTCCGGGCCGGTGCCCGCAGTCAACGGGCTCGCAGCAAGCACAACCGGCTTGCTGCGAGCACAACCAGTCTTGCTGCGAGCGCTCGACGGGCTTGCTGCAAGCTCAACGGGCCTCCAGCAAGCCGTGGTTGCCGCCGGGCAGATCCCACGACCTGCCCTGGTGCGACCGTCAGCGTCCCTCGTCGTCCCCGACGCGGGCGCGCTCGAACACGATGTGCCCGTCGAGCACCGTGAGGTCGATGGGGAGAGCGGGGATGTCGTGCGGGTCGGTGGCGCGCAGATCTCCGCCGAGAACGCACAGGTCGGCGACCTTGCCCGGTTCGATGGTGCCCTTCCAGGACTCGGCGAAGTCCTGCCTCGCGGGATTGACCGTGTAGGCGCGCAGCGCCGTCTCCAGGGACACACGCTGGCCGGGGCCGCTGACCCGGCCGGTGGCCTTGGACTCGCGCAGCAGCATGGACGCGACGCCCTGGCGCCAGTTGGGTGCGGTGATCGGTGCGTCGGAGCCGACGCAGACGGCGATGCCCGCCTCTGCCGCGGAGCGCACGGGCCACTGGTACTCCGACCGGTCGTTGCCGACGATGCCGTCCATCAGATCCGCGATCGTCCACTTGATGGCCGGGTTCATGTTGATGCCGTACCCGTGCGCGGCGAGCTTCGCCAGGCTCTGCGCGGAGGCGAAGTCGCCGTGGATGACGTAGTGCCGGGCATCCGGACGCGGATGGTCCCGCTGGGCGTCGACGAAGGCGTCGACCACGGCGTCGATCGCCCGGTCACCGGTGACGTGCACCCCGACCTGGTATCCGTCCGTGTGCGCGACTCGTATCATCTCGGCGAGTTCGGCCTGCTTCAGGCCGGCGCTGGCACCGTGGACACAGAGAGACCCGTGACCGCCCCCCGGGTAGGGATCCTGCATCCAGGCCGTCTCGTTCGGGGGCACTCCGTCGGCGAACACCTTGACACCGATGACCGCGAGCCGCCTGGCGTCCACGTCGTCCGGCACTGCCAGTCCCTTGAGGCCTGCCGCCACATCGACCGCCGAGCCGCCCATGGGAGCGGGCAGCAGCAACACCCGGACCCGTGCGGCCAGTTGGCCCGCGCGGGCCAGCTCGATGTAGGCATCGAGTGTGGTCGTGTCCAGGCCGCCGCCGAGTATCTCGGCACCACCCGGGCCGAGCCCGGGCTCCGTGTAGCTGGTGATGCCTTCCGCGTGCAGCGCCGCCACGGCTTCCCGGATCGCGTCCTTGCGCCGGCTCACGGTCGCGGGCGGGATCAGTCCCTGTACGAGCGCCTGCGCTGTCTCCTTCAGGATGCCCGTGGGCTCGCCGGCGGCGTCGGTCTCGATCACTCCGCCCGTCGGCGACCGGGTGCCGTGCGAGATCCCGGCGAGAGCAAGCGCCTTGGAGTTCGCCCACACCATATGGCCGGAGAAGTCGGTCAGGCAGACCGGGTGATCGGGCGCGGCGGCGTCCAGGTCGCTGCGGTGCGGGCGGCGCGCCGGGTCGGCCAGGCACTCCTCCAGGTAGCCGACATCCCATCCCAGGCCGGTGATCCACTCTCCAAGGGGCGTTCCGGCTGCGGCTGTTCGCACGGCTGCAACGATGTCGGCGATCGACCGTACGGCCGGGTGACCGGTGTTCAACGCGAACGGTGGTCCGGTCAGCGCCCATGCGGCGGCGTGCAGATGGGAATCGTTGATCCCGGGCAGGACGGTCCGGCCGGACAGTTCGATCACGTGTGTGTCCGGTCCGGTGTGAGCCGCGATCGCCGCGTCGCTCCCCACGGCGAGGATTCGGCCGTCTCTTACGGCGACCGCCTGGGCGACGGAGAACGCGGCGTCCATGGACAACACGTCGCCACCGGTCAGGATGAGATCTGCTGTCTTTGGCATGAGGGACCTTTCTGGCAGATGAACGGTGAGGAAGGGCCGGCCCTGGACACGTGCGCCGGGGCGGCGGTTGGGTGGTTCCTGCGGACGCGTCGGGCAGTGCTCCGTGATCACCGCGCGCAGCGCTCACGGGTGCGGCAGGAAGGCTCCGCTGCCGCAGTGCGTGGATGGGATGCGATGCCTCGCGTCGGACCGGATTGGTACGGGCACACAGCGGATTGGTACGGCGTACAGCGGTTACTTGTTTGAGATCAAACTATATGCTGGGTGCGGGCCCCGACAAGGACTTCGCAAGGGCCAGGCATCGGACGTGATCGAGGCACTGGCGGTGTGAAGTCGAGGCGGAGGCCTGTTCCTTGCCTACCGGCGAACGTCCGCCGAACCACGGCGGTCGTCTCGACGCGGCCGATCCCGGTGTGCGTCGGAGCGTTCACGGTGGTGTCACCCCACAACCTGAGAGGGGAACGAGATGAGTGACCGCGCACAAGCGCAGGACGGCGTCCGGAAGGCTGTGGAAGCCTATGCGGCAGCCGTGAGCGCCGGAGATCCTCAGGCGGTACGGGAGGCTTTCCGACCCGACGCGTACATGTGGGGCTACCTCGGCCGACAGCTGGTTGCCGCGCCCATCGAGACGTTCTGCGAGGTCGTGGCGGACGATCCCGGCGTGGATGAATGGGCCCGGGCCTACACGTACACGATCCACTCCGTCGAAGTGAGCGGCGAAGTGGCCGTGGCCGTGCTCGAAGAGTCCGGCTACCAGGGCCATGACTTCACCAACCATTTCTCCCTGGTCCGTGCGGACGGAGTGTGGAAGATCGCCGGCAAGACGTTCTTCCGCCGGGACCGGAGCGAGGGCCGGGACCTGGACCGGGGCTGACGCGCGAAGGGGCGGGGTGCACACGCGAGCTCCCTGTCGACCGACCGGGCCGCGGGCCCGCTGTCACGGCGCGTGCCACGGACGGAACCGTGGAGGCTCTCGAACGGGCCGCCGGGCAGGGCTGGTTCGCCGCAGTGCGGCGGCACCCCGAGGACACCGCGCACACAGATCCCGCCCAACAGCGCCTGTTCGACGGCCCGGTCGGCGCAGCGGGAGCGCGCGTGCGGGAGACACCGGTCAGCGTTCCCTGCGGGATGCCCGCCTCCTTGGCGGCATGGCCCCGCGACGGTGGAGACTCGGACTCGCCCCGCACCCACACGAACCACAGCACGACGAACGCCGTCCATGCCAGCTCGGAGCCACGGAGAACCGAGTTCAAGTTCAGGACGTTGAGACTACGCAGTCGGGACCTTCGGCCGCCCCGGGGGCGTGACCGATCGTGCTGTCCTGGATGCATGGGCAAGTACGTCACGCAAGACCTGCGCACCGCATCGCTCGCATCGGGCTACGGCTCGGTGGCGGCGTTCGGCGCCCTGGCCGACCAGGTTGACGAGACCAGGCTCCGGCAGCTGTACCAGCGGGGGCTGGCCCTCCTGTCGCCCGCCGCCCTGCTGGTCGGCATCCTGGCCGTCGACGCAGTCACCAGCCGCGGTTTCCACAGCATCGTCTGGGTCGTTCTCGTCCCCGGCCTGGCCGCAGTCCTGTGCGGGATGCGCGCCACCGCTGCCTACGGCGTTCTCACTGTGCTCGTCTACTCCGGCGTCGACGCTTCTCACCCGGACCCCCATATGGAAGGGCTGTCCGGGCTGATCCTGGTAGCTGTCGGCGGTCTGTGCGCGCTCGTGGCCTGTGCGGGCCGGCTGCGCGCTCAACGCCGGGTCCGCCACATCCGTGAGGTCGCCGAGACGACACGCCGCACCGTGCTGCGTCCGCTGCCGTCCCGCTGGGCAGGCCTGGAGCAGGCTGCCGCGTATACGACCGCGGATGTCGCCGCCAGGGTCGGTGGCGACTTCTACGACATCCAGCCCTCCGCCCATGGGACGCGCCTCGTCCTTGGCGATGTCCAGGGCAAGGGACTCAACGCTGTGGCATGCGCCTCCGCGCTGATCGGCAGTTTCCGCGAGGCCGCAGCCCACGAGGTCGACCTCGTCGATGTGGCCGTGCGCATGGACCAGCGGCTGCAGCGTCACCAGGGGCACATGCAGGCCTTGGGCAGTGAGGAGCCCGAACGCTTCGCCACGGCGGTGCTCGTCAACTTCCCCGAGGGCGACCCGACGGGCCCCCGCGATACCCACGTCGAGATCGTCAACTGCGGTCACCTCACCCCACTGGCCGTCGGACAGCACGGTGTCCGGACCCTGCCGGGCGTGACCACGCTGCCCCTCGGATTGTTCGGACTGACGGGGGACGTACCGGACGTCGCCACCGTTCCCCTCGCCGCGGGGGAGACCCTCCTGCTGGTGTCCGACGGTGTGACGGAGGCACGCGACGGCAACGGCGACTTCTATCCTCTGCGCGACGACCTGAACACCGCGCTCCGAGTCGACCCCGACCTGGCAGAGCCCCGCCGGCTCGTACGTCACGTTCGTGCCGCCGCCGCTCGCCATTCCGTGGCCGGCCTGACGGACGACACCACTGTTCTGGCCGTGCGGCAGGAGCACTCGGCGCCGGGCGCCACAGAGAGCGGCGCGGAATCCCGCACGCTGACCGCCGCTGCCGAGGTCACGGGGGCCGTCCCGGCAGAGGGCGGCCTGACGTCCGGGGCGCTTCGGTGACTACCGGGACACTCCGCGGCCCGGTGCAGAAGGGGAGGTGACGCTTCCAGCGGCTCACTCCGGACAGCGGAACCTCACGAGGCGCTAAATGACCGAATTAACGCTATATGTAGAAAAAAAAGCAGCTTCATGCGGCAAACATCACCCAGGAGGGCACATGGCAGACGTAAAGCACGCTGAACTTTCAGAAGGCGCACGCAAGACGGCAGCGGAGGCGCTTCAGGCTCAGCTGGTCGACCTGCTCGATCTCGTTCTGGTCTCCAAGCAACTGCACTGGAACGTGGTCGGTCCGCACTTCCGGAGTGTGCATCTTCAGCTCGACGAGCTCGAAGGCACCGTACGGAGCCGCGCCGACGAGGTAGCCGAACGCGCCGCAACGCTCGGAGTGCCCCCGGACGGGCGCGCCTCCACGATTGCTTTCGAGTCCTCCATCGCGACGGTCGCGGAAGGCTGGCAGGAGGACTCGGCTGCGGTCGACGCGGTAGTGGCTGCTCTCGACACGGCCATCGCCAAGGGCCGAGAGCGCATCGCGGCTGTCGCAGAGGTGGACCCGGTGACCGAGGACCTCTTCATCGGCCTGGTGGGGGAGCTGGAGAAGCACCACTGGATGTTCCGGATGAAATCCGGACGGACTGACCACTGAACCTGGGCACCCCGCCTGGGCCGCCCCTAGATTCCTGGATTGGCTGGATCCTCACCATGGACATTTCCTACCTCCGTCCGCTCTACGTCGACTCCGACCGGCCCGTGGTCTCGGTGTACCTCGACACCACCCGCTCGGTACCCGACGCGGACCGGCGCATCGACGTGCGATGGCGAGCGGTGCGCCGAGACCTGGCAGAGCAGGGCGCCGACCTCCCGACGCTCGAAGCGCTGGACGACGTCGTCGGCGGCGTTCCCGATCTTCCCGGACCCCAGGGGGAGGCCCTGTTCGCCACGGAGGGAAAGGTGCTCGGCGCCTACACCCTTGCTGCTGCGCCAACGGTCGACTCGGCGAGGTCGCTCCCTGCGCCGGACCCCCTCCTGTTGGCCTTCGACCGTGACCATCAAGTGGCCCACGTCGTCGTCGCAGTGGACCGCGAAGGCGCCGACGTGGAGGCTTTCCCGGCCGCTGCCCACGAGCCCGCCTTCCAGCGCACCTTCAACGGCAGCACGCTGCACATCACCCGAGTACGGGCGGGAGCCGAAGCGCAGGCGTCGTTCCACCGCCGCACCGTCAACGTGTGGAACGAGAACACCGCCCAGGCCGCTCAGGACGTACGCGAAGCCGTGGACGCGGTGGAAGCCCAAGTAGTGCTGGTCGCCGGAGACCCGAAGGCCTATGGAATCCTGCGGGAGCACCTGGAGACGCTGCCCGTCCCCCTCGTGCAAGTCGGCGGCGGCCGCGCCGACGACGAGGCTCGGGCTGCATTGCGGCAGGGGGCTGATGCGGCACTGGCGGAAGTTTCGGCCACGGCCCACCGCACTGCGCTGGAGGAGCTGAAGGAGGCGCTCGGCCGAGGGCAGGCTCTGGAGGGCATCCCGGCCGTGAAGGAGGCCCTGGCGGCAGGAAGGGTGGAGACGCTGTTCCTCGCGCCCGACAGTGACGCGGCGAACGCCACGCTCTTCGCCTCTCGGAAGGATCCGCTGCTCCTGGGCACGGACCCGGCAGCCTTTGGCGAAGATCCCACCGTGTTCAGCGCACCGGCGCATCTGCTCCTCTTCCGTGCCGCAGTCCTCGGTAACGCCTCCTTCTCCGAGCTCCTGCCGCCCATGCGATGCCAGGACGGTGTCGCCGCCCGGCTGCGCTACTGAGGCCGCTGCGTATGCCCGACCCGGCGCGGGGCCCCGGTCCAGGGGATGCCGGGTCGGGCAGTGGCCTGTTCAACAGAGACGGCGTCGGCTGCACATCCCTTGTGCCGTCGGCATGTTGATGCCGTCAGGGGCGGGCCGTCTCCGGCTCGACCTCGCCGTGCCCGAGCCACGGGCGGGCCAGGAGGAGCAGGGCGAGCCCTGCGATGACAACGGCGACCAGCATGATTGTGGCCATCGGGGCGGAGCTGGATTCGCCGAACAGGCCGACCACAGGGGCGGCGATCGCGCCGAACAGGAACTGGAGTCCGCCGAGCAGGGCGGAGGCGGCGCCAGGGGCCTGGCGTCCGAGTGTCTGGCCGATACTCATAGTGGCCGGAAAGGTCAGGCCGACGCCCACCATGGTGACAAACAGGCAGACCCATGTGCCGGTGAAGGTCTCACCCGCGACGCCGAGGAGGACCAGCTGAGCGACGGCACCCAGCGCCGCGATGGACACACCGGAGACCAGCAGGGTGTTGAGCCGGACGCGGCGTGCCAGCCTCGCGAAGACGGCGCCGGCGAGAAGGATGCCGAGGGCGTTGACGGCGAAGATCAGTGAATACATTCCGGACGACACGGAGTGCAGGTTCTCGAAGACGAAGCTGGAACCGCTGATGTAGACGAAGAGGGCCGCGGAGACGAAACCGAGCGTGAGTACGTAGCCCATGAAGGCGCGGTCGCCGAGAAGTGTGCCCATGGCGCGGAAACTGCTCGTGATGCCCCCGCTGTGGCGGCGCTCCGGCGGCAGCGACTCCGGCACACCGGACAGGACGGCGACCAGCAGCGCGGCGCCGATGATGGCAAGGAAGCCGAATACGGCGCGCCAGGTGGAGAGGGAGAGGATGGCGCCGCCCAGGACGGGAGCGGCCACCGGGGCGACGCCGAGGATCTGCGAGAGCAGTGCGAAGTAGCGGGGGATGTCGGCGCCCTGGAAGCGGTCGGTGATGACTGCGCGGGCCAGCACCATGCCTGCGGCGCCGGCGAAGCCCTGGAGGAAGCGGACGGCGATGAGTGTCTGGACGTTCGGCGCGAAGACGCACACCAGCGACAGCAGAGCGAAGCCGGCGGCACCGGCTATCAGCGGCGTGCGCCGTCCGACGCCGTCACTGATCGGGCCGATCAAGAGCTGGCCGACCACCATCCCGACGAGGAAGGCGGTCATCGTGAGCTGGACTGCCGAACTGCTCGCATGGAGCGAGGTGCCCATTGCGGGGAAGCCGGGCACGTACATGTCGATGGCGAGTGGAGCGACAGCGGTGAGCGCCGCCAGCACAATGATCAGCGCGAAGCTGCTCTTCGGTGAGCTGGGTGTGGCGGGGTGGGCAGTGCCCTCGCGCAGGTGTGTCTGGGGTAGCATGGCAAAAACATAACTAATACTTCACCGGTTATGCAATTGAGGAGTAGCGGTGTCCCTCCAGCCCTCGAAGGTCCGCGAGCAGTGGGCCCTGCACAATCCCGGCCTGGACACCTCCCCCATGGAGGTTGTTGTCCTTGTCAAACGAGCCTCCGCCCTGCTCGACCGGGCCCTCGAACCGCTCTATGACGGGGCATCGCTCACCGCACCCGAGCTGGACCTGCTCATCCCCCTCCGGTACGCACATGGGCCGGTCATCGCCCGCAGCATCGCCGACCACATGAACCTCTCGCAGGCCGGGGTCAGCAAGGCGCTGAGCAAGCTGGAGCGGCGGGGCTACATCGAGCGGAACCCCAATCCCGCCGACCGGCGAGCGGCGTTGGTGACCGTCACGTCGGCAGGACAGCAGGCCGTCGACCACCTGTTCCCGCGGCAGCTCGGCATCGAGGCAGAGATGTTCGCGGGCCTGGGGCAGGACCGCGGCGCAATCGTGGACGCGCTGACCCGCCTCGTCGCAGTGATGGAACGGCACGTCGCGGATGACCCCCAGTACCAGGCTCACACGCCACCGGGCGCATGAGGTGCGGTGGGACAGCCGCCTCCAGGGCCCGACTTGCTGCGACGTACTCCCCGACTCCCGACCACCACCGGCCGCCGGGACGGGTCAGTGCACGCCGTCCTGGCGCCGCACGTACCAGAGGCCGGTCAGGGAGACGGCGGCGACGCCCATGTAGTACAGGCTGGGTGAGTTGAGGGAGCCGGTGCGGCTGATGAGCCAGGTGAGGGCGAGGGGTGCGATGCCGCCGAGGAGGGTCACACCGAGGTTGTAGGCCAGGGAAACAGCGGTGGTGCGCACCTCGCCCGGATACAGGGCCGTGAGGAGGGCGGGAAGCGGGGCGAAGTAGAACGCCATGATCACGCCGAGGACCGCGATGACCCCGACCAGGGTGGCTACGGTCGGTGAGCTGGTCAGCGTCTTGAACAGCGGCCACGCGAGCGCCAGCGCGGCGACGGCCGCCCATGTCATCACCCGCGCCGGCCCGACCCGGTCCGCGAGCCTGCCGACGAACGGCACCCCGACGAGCGTGACAAGACCGGCGACGACCCCACCGAGGTAGGCCGCGTCGGCGGGCACCCCGAGGCTCTTCACCGCGAAGGTCGGCATGTAGAGGATGAGGTAGACGGAGATCGTCGCGACCCCGACGCACGCGGCACCGGCGAGCACCCTCCCGAGGTGACGCGTCAACGTGGACCGGACCGGTGTACGCTCCCGCACCCCCTGACGGAACTCCTCGGTCTCGGACAGTCGCGCCCGGATGTACAGGCCGACGGGCCCGACGAGAACGCCCACGATGAACGGAATCCGCCAGCCCCAGGCGTACAGGTCCTCCTCGGACAGATATGTGAACAGGACGTAACCGAAGGCAGAGGCGAGGAACATCGACGCCCCCTGGCTGGCCACCTGCCAGGACGAGTAGTACGCCTTGCGGTGCGGCGCCGTCTCGATGAGGAACGTCGTGGCGGTCCCGAACTCCGCACCGGCCGAAAGGCCCTGGACGAGCCGCGACACCAGGATGATCAGGCCCGCCCAGGCTCCGACCGCCTCATGCGTCGGAGCGGCGGCCATCAGCACGGTCCCGGCCATCATCAGCAGGAGCGTCAGGGTGAGTGCCTTCTTGCGGCCGTGCCGGTCGCCGTACCCGCCGATGAGCAGACCGCCCACAGGCCGTACGAGATAGGAGATCGTGAACGTCGCGAAGGTGAGGATGAGGCCGAGGCCCGCGTCACCTCCGGGGAAGAAGTTCTTCGCGATGACGACCGCGAACGACGCGTAGACGATGATGTCGAACCACTCAAGGGCCGCGCCGATCGAGCTGCTGATCACCGCCTTGCGGGCGGCCGCGATACGTTCCGGCGTGACGTTCACCGCCGAAGGGACGGAGGGTGCGCCGGCGCCGGACCCGGCGGGTGTGGCGGTCATGACAGGGGGGCCTCTTCTCTTCGGTGCGGTGGAGACGGCTCACAGGACGCGCAGAGGACGCCGAGCGGCGCAGAGGACGCCGAGCGACGCCGGGGACGGACGGCACCGGCTGACCGGCTGAGCGCTGAGCGGCTGAACCAGCCTGCTCAGCACCGCAGATGACCGATGAGGTTGTCCAGAAAGGCCTCACAGCGCGCGATCTGCTCAAGCTCGACGAACTCGTCCGGCGCATGCGCCTGCGCGATGTCTCCCGGACCGCACACCACGGTCGCAATCCCGGCCCGATGAAACAGCCCCGCCTCGGTGCCGTAGGTGACCTTCCCCGAACTCACCTCACCACCCCACCGCGACGCCAGGTCCATGACCTCGGCGTCCAGCGCAGTGTCGAGCCCCGGAACCTTCGCGCCGATGGACACCTCCACCCGCGCGTCCGGGTTCTCCTGACGCATCAACGCCTCGATCCGCCGCACCTCGGCCCGGAACAACTCGATCGTCTCGTCCACATCCATGCCCGCGACCGCACGGAACTCAAAACTCAACGAGCACTCCGCCGGCACGGTGTTGACCGCGATACCACCGGCAATCTCATTGACCGTCGCCGTCGTGAACGGCACCTCGTAAAACTCGTCGAACGGCCCCTCCACGCGCTGCCGTTCAGCAAAGGCACGCACGAACCGCACCAACTGGGCCGCATACTCAATCGCGTTGACCCCCTGCGGCGTCAACGACGAATGCGCCGCCACACCATGAAAAACGACCCGCACCACCGTGATCGACTTGTGCCCGCGAATGACCCGCATACTCGTCGGCTCCCCGACCACACACGCCCGCGGCCGCAGCGCCCGCCGCCCCAACTCCTCGACGAGTGACCGTGCACCGGCGCAGCCGATCTCCTCGTCGTACGAGAACGCCAGATGCACCGGCTCACTCAGCCGCGTACCGGTGAACTCCGGCACCTTCGCCACGACCGCGCCCACGAACGACTTCATGTCACACGCACCTCGCCCGTACAGCCGGCCGTCACGCACCTCGGCCCGGAACGGATCACTGCTCCACGGCTGTCCGTCGACGGGAACGACATCGGTATGTCCCGACAGGACAACACCGCCGGTGGCCGACCCGTCGGCGGCGGGAATCGTGGCGAGCAGATTCGCCTTCGTACCCTCGGAGTTGGGAACAATCACCGGCTCGATGCCGTGGGCGCGTATCTCCTTCGCGATCAGCTCTATGAGTGGCAGGTTGCTGTCACGGCTCGTCGTGTCGATGCCGATGAGACGAGTGATCCATTCCAACGTCACATCGGACGGAACCAGGGCAGTGCTGTCGGCCGGCATGTGCAGAGCCTCCAATGGATCGGACGGGTTGTACGTGCGTACGCATGCGGTGTGCTGACGGCAGCAGAGCCCCGACACCAGCAGCGGACAGACGACGCAGGTTTCATACAACCACCACGCGCACCTGGATATGCCAGTTCCAGCGCCAGTTCCAGCGCCATTTCAGTGCCGGCGCTCGGCGGCAGCGGCGGCACACACCTTGCCCCCGAGCCGTGCCAGCCATGTCCGGCACCGCGAGCACCTTGTTGCGGTGCGCCTTGGTCCGCCTCGGCCCCGGACCTCCGGATGCTTCGCCAGCGCCCTCGCCAGGCTCAGGGCCGAGCCGACGGGCCGATCCGCGCCGCCCGCGCCCGTACTACCGACCTGTCACGTTGAGCGCGATCGACGTCGCACTCGCCCAACTCGGCACGGAGCACTGCGCGACCCGCAGATCCTTCCTGCGCCCCCGTCTGCTGTCTGCTGTCCGCTGTCCGCTGTCACTGTGCCGCGCTCAGCGTGAAGGGAGCGGCCATGAACCTGATCTCCACGACGGCCAGGACGATCGGGCCGTGGACGCGATCGGCGCCAGCGCCGAGTGCGGACACTCCATTGCGGGGTCAGGTGGCCGGCCACCGGCTGAGCGCGTCCTGCTCGGTCCGCGGTGTTGTCATTGGGTGAGCGAGGGGCGCATAAGGAGGCGGCCTGCGCGCCTGCAACGCCTCCTGTGCCTCGGACGTGAGCCTTTCCTCTGCGGGAACAGGGGTGGATTCTGTCTCTCCCAATCAGCGCGCCAAGGTGGTTCCCGTGACGACAGGCAGTACCAGCGACAACTCCGCAACGCCCCCCGAGCCCGAGTCACGACCACCCACACGCGGCGGGCGGAACAGGCGCAACAGCGCGACAAAACTGGCCTACGCCGTGGCGATCGTCGGCGCCGTGGCGGCTGCTGTTGTGACCCCTCTCGGGGATCACCTGATGAAGAGCTTCCTCGACGAGCCGAGCTGTCCGGGTGAGGCCTGTGAGGGGAAGAACCCTCAGAACCAGGGATGCGGCGAAGACGCGCGTACCTACAAGCCCGCCGTCGCCAACCCCGCCCTTCTCCAGCTCCGCTACAGCGAGGACTGTCAGGCGGTATGGGCGCGCGTCGAACGCGGGAGCCCAGGGGATCTGGTCACGGCAGAGGCCACAGGGGGAGCCAAGCGCACTGCCCAGATCGAGTACGGAGACGACAAGTTCACCAGCATGGTGAGCGTGGGTGACGGCGAGTTCCAGGTCACCGCCTGTGCGCTACCCAAGTCCGGTGGCGAGAGCACCTACGAGCGCTACTGCATCAATGCAACCGAGGCGACGGCTTGGCGGTGATTCGGGAAGTGCGCCAGCAGGACCAGGTGTGCGACCTGAGTGTGGTTGTGGTTGTGGTTGTGGGTGGTGTGTGTGACTGTGTGGTGTTGTGGCAGTGGGTTGGTTGGGAGTAGATTCTGATGCGATAGGGGGGATTGACCAGTGTCTTCGCTGGGCGATGGATGCTGGATGGTGGCTGTCACGGGGTGACTAATTGGCTGCTATCGCTTGAGAGTTCGGG